>CAWDCP010000013.1:0-855949 GCA_963800815.1 uncultured Solirubrobacteraceae bacterium | reverse complement strand
TGTCCGATGCGGGCAGCGCCCGCCGCCAGCCGACGTCGCTGCTGCTCTGTTTATGTGTCTTCCGACGTCCGAGCTCCTGGCTAGACCATATGGGGTGAGGGCCGTCCGGTCCTTGATGTAGAAGTGGCCGGTTCGGAGCGGCCGTTTGCAGTGGCTCCGCGGTGGACGTTTGAAGTGGCTCCACTTCTCGTCTGTTGTTGTTGGTGTTGATGTTGCCTGATCGGTCCGGGTTGAGGTATGCCGCGGCTGTCGACGGAAAGGCCTGGGCGCGTAGCGCGAAGGGCTTTTCGGCGATAGCCGCGGGCGCGCTGCCGGGCCGGGGGGTCATGTCCGTTGCCGGCCTTTTCGTTCGAGGCCGTGCCGGAATCTCCAGGACTCGGTGCCGGTGTCGATGATGTGTGCCTTGTGGGTGATCCGGTCAACGACGGCTTTCGCGAGCCTGGCGTCGGGGAATACCTTGGTCCATTCGCCGAACGGCAGGTTCGTGGTCACGATCAGGCTGCCGCGCTCGTTGCGTTCGGAGATGACTTGGAAGACGAGTTCGGCGGCGCCGTCGGGCAGGTTCAGGTAGCCCAGTTCGTCAAGGACCACGACCTCGGTGCGGGCGTAGCGGCCGACGACTCTGCCGAGCTCCCGGCGGCTGTCGGCTTCTTGGAGTTCGTTGGCGAGCGCGGCGAGGGTGGTGAACCGGACGCGGCGGCCTTGTTGGCAGGCGCAGACCGCGAGCGCGGTCGCGAGGTGCGTCTTCCCGCTGCCCGATTCGCCGACCAGCACGATCGACTCGCGGTCATCGATCCATGAGCCGTCCGCCAGGGCGGCGATCGTCGTTTGTGGGACTTTCGGGTTGTCGTCGAAGCGGAACTCCTCGAGCCGTTTGATGATCGGGAAGCGAGCGTCGATCAACCGCCGCCGTTCGCGGCGCTCGGCCCGTTCCGCCGTTTCGGCTTCCAGCAGCGCGGCGAGGTACGCGATCGGGGTTTGCTGCTCGCGCAGCGCTTCGTCGGCGAGCTGCCGGAACCGGCGCTTGACGGTCGGGAGCTTCAGCTCGGTCGCGTGCGCCTCGATCAACGCCTCTAGAGCCTGCGTCTTCGGTGAGGCGCTCATCGCGCGGCCTCCCGCGCCAGCAGCTGGTCATAGCCAGACAGGTCAGGCTCCGGCCGGTCGGTCGCCTGAAGCCTTGGGGCAAGCCCGGTCAACGGGGCGGCAGGATCGCGTTCATCGACGCGGCTGAGCAGCACGGCGACAGCGCGTCCGTCGTGCGCGCCAGCTGTCAGCGCGCCACGAACCGCGAGCTCGACCGGTTCGGGTCCGTGGTCGCGGAGGAGCAGCAGAACGTCGACCATCTGCCGGGCGGCCTCCGAGGAGCCGACCTTGACAGCGATCTGTTGCCAGAGCTGATCGAAGCAGTCCGGCCAAGTGCCGCGCTCACGCTGTTGGCGCAACGCGAGCGACCGAGCGAGCGCGCCCGGCTTGATCTTCAGCAGCTCGAGGTAGTGGTCCAGCTGCGCGGACACCTCGAACCGGCCGTGCAGCCGCTCGTGCCGGGCGACCTCCCGACCGTCGTGCATGAACACGATCTCGCGGGCACCGATCCTTGCGGCGACCCGTAGCCCCGCGAGGCGGACCGGCAGCGAGTACTGGTTCTGACGGACCGTCGCCAACGCCTTTGAGTCAACCCGCGGGCTGGCGTGTTCGCACGCGTCGAACGGTTCGCCCGGCAGCGCGCGCAACACGGCGATCTCGCGGCCGAGCGCCGCGCCGACCTGTTCCCGGCGGCCGCGGATCGTGCGATGCAGGTCGGTGATGCACGCCGCCGCGATTCGCTCGTTCAACTCCGCTAACGATTGAACCTCCGGGACCGGCACCAGATACGTCCTGCGGAATCGGCCGACATCGCCCTCCACACCGCCCTTCTCATGCGCGCCTTCCTTGCCTGTCCGGGTGAATCTCGACTCGAACAGGTAGTGCGACCGCATCGCGACGAACCGATCGGACTCCACCCGCCGGCGGCCCTTCAACACCTTCGAGACCGCCGACTTCAAGTTGTCGTAACGGACCAGGCCGAACACGCCCTCAAAGAACGCCAGCGCGGCGACGTGCCCTTCCAGGAACGCTTGCTGGGTCTCCCGCCTGTGCGCCTGCACAAAGCACGCGCCGGAGAAGCAGGAGCGCATCAAGAACAAATGCACCTTCGTCTCCACACCAGCGATCACCGCCGTCGCCTCACCCCAATCCACCTCGGCCTCCGAACCGGGCTCTGAGCACAACGGCACGAACACCTCATCGACCAACTCGCCGACCTGATGCCGGCGCTCACGGACATACCGTCGGACCTGCCGCTCGGACACCTCGACCCCGTGCTCATCCCGCAACCGCTCATGAATCCGCTTCGCGGTGTGCCGCTGCTTGCGCGGCGCCCCCCGATCGGCCTCAAGCCACGCGTCGATCAGCTCGCGCCACTCACCAAGCTTCGGCGCTGGCCGGCCCTCAGGCCGCTTCCGCGCAGGCGGAACAGCAGACTCCAACGCCTGCCGAACGGTACGACGGTGCACCCGGTACTTCTCGGCCAGCGCACGCTGCGACAACCCCTCGAACTCGTGGTCCCTGCGGATCTGCTCGAACAGCTCCACTCTTGATCCCATCCCTTCCCCAGCCCTCCCTCGACGCTCGTTGAAGCGTCGAAGGTGGAGCTGCGATCGGACGGAAGTGGAGCCAAATCAAGCGTCCGCGCCGGGGCCAGATCAGGCGTCCGCGCCCATCCGGTCCTTGTTGTAGAAGTGGCCGGTTCCCCCACGACGGTCGTGGGTGGATGTTCATGCCGCGTGGTTGCACCCGCGCGGCGGGTCCACAACCGAATAGGAGGAGCCAGCCATGGCGAAGGCTAAGACCCTGGTCGGCTTGGACGTGCACGCGACGAAGATCGTCGCGGCGGTGCTCGACGCCGAGAGCGGCGAGCTGCAGACGTTCCGGATGAACGGTGATGCTGGGGGACGCGGCGGCGTTCTGCGCCGGGCTCGCGAGGCCGGTGCGTGCTGCGTATGAGGCGGGCCCGACCGGGTACGGGCTGACGCGTGAGCTCGCGAAGCGTCGCGTGGAGTGTGTGGTCGCGGCGCCGAGCAAGATCCCGAGGGCGTCGGGGGACCGGGTCAAGACCGACCGTCGTGACGCCGAGTTGCTGGTCCGGTTGTTGTTGGCGGGGAAGCTGCACGCGGTCCGGGTGCCGGGCTCGAGGAGGAGGCGCTGCGTGATCTGGTCCGCGCGAGGGAGGCGGTGCGGGTGAATCTGATGCGTTGCAGGCACCGGCTCTCGAAGCTGCTGTTGCGTCATGGGATCCGGTTTGATGACGGGCCGGCGTGGACCCAGCGTCACCGCGATTGGCTGGCGACGATCACGCTCCCGTGGCCGGCGGCGCAGGCGACGATGCTCGACGCGCAAGGCGCGATCGACGCGCTGGCTCACCGTCGCGACCAGTTAGAGCGCGAGATCGTCGCGCTGGTACCCGGCTCGCCGATGGGTGGTACAGGTTGGCCGGTTGCGGTGCCTGCGTGGTGTCGACACGCTGACCGCGGTTGGGTTGTGCGCCGAGGTCGGCGACTTCGAGCGGTTCGCCCGCGCGGAGCAGTTGATGAGCTACGTCGGGCTGGTCCCGTGCGAGTCAACGACCGGACAGCAGCGCCGGCTCGGGTCGATCACCAAGACCGGGTCCGGGCACGCCCGCCGGCTGCTCGTGGAGGCCGCCTGGCACTACCGCCCGCGCCCCCGGATCGGCAAGGCGCTGACCGACCGCCAGAACGGACAGCCCGCCGAAGCCATCGCCGTCGCCTGGTCAGCTCAGCAACGACTCCACCGCACCTGGGCCAGGCTCGAAAAGCGCGCCAAGCGCCGCACGATCATCGCGGTTGCGGCGGCCCGCGAGCTCGCCGGGTTTGCCTGGGCGGTCACCCGAATCGAGTGACCACCCCCTGATGACAATCGCTATCCCGTCGGCTGGGTCGGTGGCGGCCCGGCAACGCGCGGGGAACCCGCGACGGTGCTATGAGCAACCCGCCCCGAGAGGGGCTGGCCACGCCCGATGCTAGACAGCGGCTCCCCACGACGAACCATGGTCCTGCGGCATCCCCAAACCCGCGTATATCAGCCTGACCGCGCGTCGCGCACAGCCTGCCGGACCGCCACCCACCGAGCCGACCACAACCCCCACGAGATACCAAACGCAAATGCGAGAAATCCTCGTCCCTCACTTGACAACGCGCTCTCCATATCAGCACCCGGCGCCGCCCTGCCGCGCTGAGACCATATGGGGTGAGGGCCGTCCGGTCCTTGATGTAGAAGTGGCCGGTTCCCCCACGACGGTTGTGGGTGGATGTTCGTGCCGCGTGGTTGCACCCATGCGGCGGTCCCAGAACCGAATAGGAGGAGCCAGCCATGGCGAAGGCTAAGACCCTGGTCGGCTTGGACGTGCACGCGACGAAGATCGTCGCGGCGGTGCTCGATGCTGAGAGCGGTGAGCTGCGGATGTTCCGGATGAACGGTGATGCTGGGGACGCGGCGGCGTTCTGTGCTGGGTTGCCGAGGCCGGTGCGTGCTGCGTATGAGGCGGGCCCGACCGGTTACGGGCTGGCGCGTGAGCTCGCGAAGCGTCGCGTGGAGTGTGTGGTCGCGGCGCCGAGCAAGATCCCGAGGGCGTCGGGGGACCGGGTCAAGACCGACCGTCGTGACGCCGAGCTGCTGGTCCGGCTGCTGTTTGCAGGCAAGCTGCACGCGGTCCGGGTGCCGGGGCTCGAGGAGGAGGCGCTGCGTGATCTGGTCCGCGCGAGGGAGGCGGTGCGTGTGGATCTGATGCGTTGCCGACACCGGCTCTCGAAGCTGCTGCTGCGTCACGGGATCCAGTTCGATGACGGGCCTGCGTGGACCCAGCGCCACCGCGACTGGCTGGCGACGATCACGCTGCCGTGGCCAGCGGCGCAGGCGACGATGCTCGACGCCCAAGGCGCGATCGACGCGCTCGCTCACCGCCGCGACCAGTTGGAGCGCGAGATCGTCGTGCTGATCCCCGGTTCGCCGTGGATGGTGCAGGTCGGCCGGTTGCGGTGCCTGCGTGGTGTCGACACGCTGACCGCGGTCGGGTTGTGCGCCGAGATCGGCGACTTCGAACGGTTCGCCAGAGCGGAGCAGCTGATGAGCTACGTCGGGCTGGTCCCGTGCGAGTCAACGACTGGGCAGCAGCGCCGGCTCGGGTCGATCACGAAGACCGGATCCGGGCACGCCCGCCGGCTGCTGATCGAGGCCGCCTGGCACTACCGCCCGCGCCCCCGGATCGGCAAGGCGCTGACCGACCGCCAGAGCGGGCAGCCCGCCGAAGCGATCGCCGTCGCCTGGTCAGCTCAGCAGCGACTCCACCGCACCTGGGCCAGGCTCGAACAGCGCGCCAAGCGCCGCACGATCATCGCGGTTGCGGCGGCCCGCGAACTCGCCGGGTTCGCCTGGGCGGTCACCCAAATCGAGTGACCACGCCCGACGACAATCGCTATCCCGTCGGCTGGGTCGGTGGCGGCCCGGCAACGCGCGGGGAACCCGCGACGGTGCTATGAGCAACCCGCCCCCCAGAAGGGGCTGGCCACGCCCGATGCTAGACAGCGGCTCCCCACGACGAACCATGGTCCTGCGGCATCCCCAAATCCGCGTATATCAGCCTGACCGCGCGTCGCGCACAGCCTGCCGGACCGCCACCCACCCAGCCGACCACACCCCCAACACTCCCGACGCCAATGCGAGAAATCAACGTCCCCCACTTGACAAACGACTCCCCATATCAGCACCCGGGCCGCGACGTGCTCGAGTTTCCGCGCAAGGCAGGTCGCTCGTCGGTGGCAACGACGTGCCCGTCGCGCGTCAAGAGCGAGAGCGCCGCCGATACGGCGCACACGGCTTCGCGAACGAGGCCGCCTGGGCGGCCAGCGTTCGGAACATCGACAGATGGCCGTGGTTTCGCAGGTATTTTCGCCCGGCGGCAGACACCGACACAACGACGGCGCCCTCCGGCGCGCGATGGCGCATGATGAAGCCGCGGTCGTTCGCCTCCTCCCACACGGGTAGCTGCGGACACGAAGTCCGCCATGCCTCGAGCACGTCGGCGTACGCGCGGGGGCTCGGGTCCATCCACTCAAGGAGATCAAGGATCAGGTTGTCGATGGTGTCGGCCACAGAGATCTATGAGCGGCTGATTTGACGCGCGAGGCCGAAGCGGTCCATGAAACGGGATCATCTCAGCACCGACCACGACGACGGAGGGACCGAGCCATGCCTCAGCGGGCAAGCGATCAAGCGACGGTGGCGTTCGAGCAGGCCGAGCGCCGGCTGTTTGCCGCGTGTGGCGTGCAGGTCACAAGCCGCCGCGTGCGTCTGGCTGATCCGCCGGTCGCCGTGCGTGTCTTGGAGGCGGGCGAGGGTCCGCCGCTCGTCCTGGTGCACGGTAGTGGCATGAGCGCTTCGACGTGGGCGCCGCTGATGCCGTATCTGGGAGCGCGCCGTCTGATCGCCTTCGATCTCCCCGGGTTCGGGCTCAGTGACCCGTTCGACTACAGCGGCCGATCGCTGCGAGCGCACGCGGTTGCGCAGCTCACCTCACTGCTCGACGCGCTCGGCCTCGAGCGGGCGCCGATCGTCGGCACCTCGCTGGGCGGGATGTGGGGGCTGTGCCTGGCCCTCGACGCCCCGGACCGGGTTGCCGCCGTGGCGTCGCTCGGAGTTCCCGCGGTCGTGCTGCCCGGCATGCACGGCGACCCGTTCTTCACCGCGCTCTCAACACCCGGCGTGCGCCAGCTCGCCGCGCGGATCCGACCGCCGAACGTCGCGTTCGTACGCCGGACTGGAGCCCGCGGGGTCATCGGCCCTGGCGCCACCGAGCGAGCGCCTGAGGCGTTCTTCGAGGTCGTCCTCGAGGGGATGCGCCAGCCCGGCTTTCGGACGGCGATGCTCAGCCACATGCGGCTCGCGATGCGGCTCGGGCGGCCCCGCCCCGAGAACTTCCTCTCAGAGGCCGAGCTGCGGCAGCTCGCGGTGCCGGTGCTGATGATCTGGGGCGACGAGGACCCCTACGGCGGCCCAGAGATCGGCCAACGCGCCTGCGCGCTCCTCCCCGACGCCCGCCTCGAGGTCATCCCAGGGCGCCACGCCCCCTTCCTCGACGACCCCGAACGCTGCGGCGCGTTGATCGACGAGCTCCTTCGCCATGCGACCACGACCTCACCCCCGGCCTAACCGCAGCGCATCGATCGCCGCTCCTCGGGAACGATCTCGAGCGCGCCGACCAGGCGGTATCGTCGCCTGATGAAGGCGGGACGGCACGTGGTGTGGATGCCGGGCGGGGTCCGCACCGAGATCCACCTCGGCGCCGACCAGACCGCTGGCACGTTCTGCTTGCTGGTCGACTATCCACCCGTCGGATGGTCGCTACCGGCTCACCTCCATCACGGCGTCGCCGAGACGATCCTGGTTCTCGAGGGTGAGTTCGAGATGACCGTCGCCGGACAGACATCACGCCTCGCGGCGGGTCAGACGATCCACGTTGCAGCCGGTGTCGTCCACGGTGGCGCCAATACCGGCGCAATCACAGGGCAACGCGTCGTGATCTTCAACCCGGCTGGGATGGAAGAGTTCTTCTTGGAGATCGGCGAGCAGTCACCAAGCAGCGAAGTCAACGTTGCGCGGGCTGTGGCCGCAGCGATCCGTCACGGCTGGGAATTCGTCACGTAGCTCGCCACGTCGGAGCGCTCCTGCAGTTGGCCCGCACGTGAGCGAGTAGCGGTCGGACGCGCGAGGCAAAGCGTTCCGGTTCGACGAGGTGGAGCATGTGGCCGGCGCCGTCCCAGACCTCGAGGCGTGCGGTCGGCACGAGGCGTGTTAGCGTTAGCCATACCTGGTAGTCCGGCGGTGGCGGGGATCCGTGCAATGCCAGCAGTGGTGCGGTGATGCGGTGCAGGATGGTCTCGGCGACAGCCGTCAACTGTTCCGCCGAGGTCGTAAGTAGCGCCTGCCAGATGCCGAGTAGTACCTCGCGGGGGAACGTGAGCACTCGGCGCCCCATCTCTTCGATAGCGGCGTAGGACTCGAGCCCGAGCTCGTGGTCGATCGCCAGCACGGCCTCCATAGTGCGGTCGCTGCGCAACGTGTTCGCGTGTCGTTGGACAAGTCGGGCGAAGTCTCCGAAGCGCAGGGAGGCGTCGACGCAGATGGCCGCACGCGCTGGGTGGACGGCGGCGTATACGGCGGCGACGGTCGCACCCAGGGAATGGCCGACTACGGCGGGCTCGCCGATGTCGAGCTTCTCAACGACCGCACGCACGTCGCTGACCAGCGACAGCGCCGAGTAGTCCGAGGCGGTCGAGGAGTCCCCGTGGCCGCGAAGATCCACACGCACGCAGGTGAACTCCCGCGCCAGGAGCGCCGTCACTGGCTCCCAGGACACCCGAGAAGAGGTAAGGCCATGTACGAACACGACCAGCGGGCCGGCGCCCGCGACGTCATATGCAATCGTCGGTCCGTCGTCGCGCCGAACCGTGGCGGCGCGAGTCACGGTCCAGATGCCTCACTACTGGCGCGTAGTGGACCGGCACCCACAACCTGGGAAGCGATCCGCGAATCACCACTTCTCGCAAACGGATTCGGCGGCGGTCCCATCATCCCGACCGGAGGCTAACCGCCAGCCCGAGGCAACTGGCGATCCCTCACCAAGGGTTCCACCCCACTGCCGAGTACCGCCCGGCCCGACCAGAGCGGAACGCGGAACCGGCTGTGATGCTCCGGGACGAGCTGCGGCCGTCCGCTCCGCGGGTCGCGGGACAGGTCCTCTGCCGCGTAGCGGAAGTACCGCACGGCGAAGAGAGCAGGTCCGAGCCCGAAGTTTGTCGCGCGACCCGCTCCTCGCCAGTTGCGAGGGCCACCTCGTCAACCGGGACGTGATCGTCTACGACGGCCGCGTTGTGCGCTTCGCACAACTGGAGGTGGCCGACACGCGACCAGCAGGCGGCGGCGTACGATCGCTTCGCTCTCCGAGGCGTCGTCGAGCGGACGATCGAGTTGGAGCTGCGAGCCGACTTTCTTCGTGGTTGCCGGCGAGCGCGAGTGCGGAGCGATCGCGAACGAGGTCGACCACCCTCGGCGGGCGCGGTCGCGCCGAGCCCCAGGATGTCGCCCAGGCACCAGATCTGTTCGGTGGCCGCCCGATCGATCGCGGTGAGTACGTGGTGCAGCGAGTCGAGGGTCGCCGTGGATGTCGGAGATCACAGCGATGCGCATCAATCGCTCCAGGTCCAGGACATCGAGGACTGGTGGTGGCTACGGGCCGGGTACCCGGACGCTCTTCTCGAACGCATCGACCAAGTTGAGCAGCTGGTCGCACTCCCAGACGCGGCCCCACTTGCGCTCGTTGAGCCTGCGCAGGATTCCCGCCCGCTCGAGCTCTTGCAGAGCCTTGCCGGCGGTGACGTGGGACTTGCCTGTGAGCGTCTGGGCGACCGCGACGTCCATCACGGGCTGCTGCGGCAGCGCGCTGATGAGCTGTCGGACGGCGGCGTCCCGGCGTGGCTGGCCGAGGTCGCCGAGCCAGGTTGATTGGAGCTGCTGGATCTCGTCGGCAAGTCGCTCGGCCTCGGTCGCCGCCCGTGCAGTCGCGTCGGCGAACTGCGCGATCCATGCGCTGACGCCGACTTCTCGGTACCAAGTGAGCCCGCCGACGTACCCCTTCGGCTCCGCTGCCAGGACGAGGCTGATCGGAAGGACGTAGTTGGGGATCTCGCCACGGCGGCGAAGGATCGCGTAGATGAGCGCTCGGCCGACGCGACCGTTGCCGTCGGCGAACGGGTGGATCGTCTCGAACTGGGCGTGCGCGATCCCGGCCTGGACGATCGGCGCGAGATCGGTTCGGGTGGCGAACGCGCAAAGATCGTTGAGCAGCGGCCGAACGTACTCTGGCGGCGGCGGCACGTAGGCGGCGCCGATCGGGTTGTAGTCGTTCCCCCCGATCCAGTTCTGTGACTCCCGCACAACGCCGGCGATGTCTGCGTCTTCGGTGAACCGCAGCAATGTCCGGTGAATGTCTTCGATGTCCGCAGTCGTGAGCGGTTTGCCAGCCGTCCCGATCTCGATCGCGTGCTTCATCGCTTCGACGTTTCCAAGGACTTCGGCGGCGCGCCGGTCGCGCTGGCCCCTGTCGGCCTGGTAGGCAGCGCGCGCGAGTCGCTTGTGCGAAAGATGAACGCCCTCGATCCGAGAAGACGCCACGCTCTCGGAGCGCAGCAGGTTCTGCGCAAGCGCTCCCAGCGTTGCGATGCGTGGCGGCGAAGCCTCCAGATGTTGCAGCGCTCGGGTCGCTTCGGTTACCGCTGCGACGGCATCGCCGTCGAGCGGGAAGTCGCGCCCTGAGATCTCATCCGGGATGAAGGCTTCGTACGCGCCGGGTCGTCGTGCCTTGCGACCCCGGTAGGCGCCCGGGTCAGCGGGCCACAACCGTTTCTCGGTGTGGCCGAGCGGGACCGCCGGGATCGGCTGGGCGATGCGTGGAATCGACACGCGAACCTTTCAGAGCTTCCGGAGCTTTGTAAGGATAGATCAGGATCCTTACGGAACGATCTGAGCTATGAAATGTTCGTAGCCTGGCCCAGGCACAGCGGGGAGAACCCGAAGGTCGCCTTCCCGTCGCACCGTAGAGACTTGCAGATTTCTGCTCGTTGCGCCATGACATCGCAAGACGAGACGGCCCCCGAGGAGTTGCTTCGGGGGCCATCGAGCGTTCACTCGGCTTCGGCGGCCGCGTATCCCATCTGCTTGTAGGCCCGCAGGCGTTTCGCGTACATGCGCCGGAGCACGGGAACGGCGTCATCGACGTAGTCGTAGACGAGGGCATCGCGCTTGGCTGGATGGGCGCGGTGAAGCCGGCCGGCGTACTGAACCACGGTCCCCTTCCACGCGATCGGCATTGTCAGCAGAAGCGTGTCCAGGCGCGGGTCGTCGAAGCCCTCGCCGATGTAGCGGCCGGTTGCGAGCACGAGGCGTGGCTCGTCGCACGAGAGATCGGACAGACGTTGCAGCGCGGCGCGTCTGGCCTTCTGCTGAACGCCACCGTGGAGCACGACGAGGTTAGGCACATCGCCGTCAAGCTGGCCGGCGAGTCGGTCGAGGTGCTCTCGGCGCTCGGTGAGGATCATTGGCGCACGGCCCTCGCGGAGTAGCCGGCGGGCATCGGACACGACGAGCTCGAGTCGGTCGTCGTCTGCGGCGAGAGCTGAGTAGATCTCCTGGATCGAGGACTCCCGTGGGAGTACGTCGGGATTGAAGCTCGTATCCCGTCTTACGACGCGCAGGTCGAGCGTGTTCTGCTGCTGAATGGTCGTCGCGTCGACGACATGACGGATCGGGCCGCATTGCATGCCGATGATGGGCTGATGGCCGTCTCGCCGATACGGTGTCGCCGTGAGGCCGGTGATGTAGCGGGCCGGGATGGCGGCCAGCACGCGCTCGATCGAGACAGCGGGGACGTGGTGGCATTCATCGATCACGACGTGTCCGTAGCTGCGGGCGAAGTCGTCAATCTCGCCGCGGGCGAGCGTCTGCACCATGGCGACGTCGATGTCCCCCGTTGCCCGTCGTCGTCCGCCGCCGATCCTCCCGATCGCCTTCGACGGAACGCCGAGGAACTCGGAGAGCCGCTCCACCCATTGCTCGACGAGCGGTTTGCGGTGTACGAGCACGAGTGTGGAACGCCCTCTGGAGGCGATCAAGCTGGTGGCAAGGACCGTCTTGCCCCATCCGGGCGGGGCACACAGAACGCCCGTCTGATGGGCAGCCATTGCATCAGCAGCCTGCCGTTGACTCGCATTCAGGCTGCCGGCGAACTCAATCACGAGCGGTTCTCCGTCGATCCGTTGGTCATCCAGATCGGTTGCGATATTGAGCTCCGCGAGCAGCGCCCGCAGATCGTCCAGGCAGCCACGTGGAAGCGCGAGATGTTGCCCCAGCTCCTCGAAGCAGGCGATCACGCGTGGCGTGCGTGCAACTGACATACGCATGCCCTGCAGCTCCATGAACATCGGATTCGGGAAGGTCGCCAAGCGTCGTGTCGCGTCCACGAGGGCGGGAGGGAGACCCGTGCGATCGATGTACAACCGCGCTGCGAGGGTCGCGTCCAGCTTGTCGGGCATCGGCGTGCCGCGCAGCCGATCGGCGAGCGTACGAGAGGGCCGCCACGGGAGTTCGGGACGGTCGGTCGCGGTGCGGACCGCGAGTACGCGGTCCGCACCTGAGTCAGCGATCAGTTCGGCGAGGCGGTCTGGAGCGATCTTCGGTACCGAGGCGAGGAACGACCATTGGTCGCCGAGTGGTTCGAGCTCCTCGCCCAAGAACTCGGTGTTGCCCTGCTTGCGAGCCTCCCGCTGTAACGGCAGCGCAATGAGGTTGCCGAAGCCGCCGTTGGGAAGCACATCTTGACTTGGGAAAAGCCGGTCGTAGGACGCGACGCCGAGCGCCGCGCCCCGCGCCATTGTCTCCGTGATGATGTAGAACCCGAGCCGGCGAGCATCGGCGGCAGCGACCGAGTGGGTGAAGAACAACCACACGTGCCCGCCGTGACCTGAGCGCGAACGCTCGATTGTCGGCTCGAGATCGAACGAGCGGCAGGTCTCCCTGATTGCTCGCGCGTCGGCGGCCCACGATGTGCCGTCGAGATCGATCGCAAGCAGTCGGCACGTGTCATCCGGAAGCAGTGGGTAGATGCCAACAACCATGCGGCCTTGAAGATGGGCGAGCAGCTCGCAATCTCGGAGCGACACAAACCCCTGGCTGGTGCAGCTGCCGCAACGGACCTTCGGCTTATGGCAGACGCCCGGCTTCCACTCGTTGCCGCAGCGCGGCGAGTAGCCACTGCGGTCCTTGGCGCGGTTCTCCCAGCGCACCGCGAACACGTCTTGTCGCCCGCGGAAGAGATCGGCGAAGAGCTCGATCTTGGAGGCCGCCGAGAGTTCAGCCCCGCCGGCGGCCCGCCTGTCAGCGGGACTCAATGCACGCAGCCGGTTCAGGTCCACGAGGTGCTGGGTGACGACTTGACGTCGTTGGTCGAGTTCCGCCAGTCGCGCCTGCGCGTCAGCGATCTCGGCGTCTACGTCCCTCAGCACCACGCCATTCTGCAACCTACCTCGGTCTGAACGGCGATCGCGCCGGACCTCTCCGGGTTCGTCCGGGCGCTGCGCGACGATGCCGCGAGTGATCGTTGTGCACGCTCTGTGGTCGCGGGACTCGCGGCTGTGCGTGTGGGGTGAGGAGTCGTCGCTGCCAGCCCATGCGCGAAGGCAGCCTGGGCGCCCGCCAGTGCGGCCCCGGCCCCGGCCGCACCCGTTCGCGTGTGACGCAGGTCTGCTGCGTCAGGCGCTTGCGCGGCTCGCAATGACGAGCCTCCCTGAGGGTGCGATCGAACGCAAGCTCGCGTTGATGCTGCCGTCGTCGGAGCTCGGCCCTCAGTGCTCTCCGCAACTGCTTCGTGTGGTCGACGAGCACGAACGGCCTGACCGGCCGTCTTGTCTCGAGGCTTGGGAGGTCGATGTGCTCGGGTTCGACGCCAGCACGGCGCTCGATCTGCTGCTCGCCGTACCGGGTCCAGGCTCGGCCGGCGGCGCACGCACCGGTTCGGGCGGTGGTGTTGTCATCGGGGAGTCGGTGCGGTTCCTGGCCGAGGCGGGCAAGCTGGCGCTCGAGCTGGTGGCGCGAGGGCGGCTGCGGCCCGCGCTCGTTCGCCGTGGCGAGCAGTGGGTGGCGCGCTGGCTGCCGGTCACCGAAGATGGCGCCGATGCCGCTCGCGTGGCGCTGCTCGCCAGGTGCATGCCGCCGTTGCTGTGGGCGGACGCGTCTCGTTCGCCAGACGGCCGCCCGGCCAACACGGTGCTCGGCGACCTGCTCTCGGCCGTCGTCGACGCTTGCGCGCGCGAGCTGCTCGTGGATCACTTCAGCGACGTCGGCGAGGCGCTGCCGGTCGGCGCTGCGCGAGCCTGGCTGATGGCGCTGGTCGCCCCCGACCCGGTGGTGGACGGTGATCCGTGGGAGCTCGCCGCGCTCGCCGAGCGGCTCGATGAGTGGTGGGCCGCGGGCCAGAGCTACGCCGCGCAGCGGATGTTCCGGACATGTTTTCGACTGGTGCCGCCGGGTGACGGCGAGGCCCAGACGGACGAGGACGGCGATGCGCCGTCCGAGACCGAATCGGATCGCGAAGCCGGGGCGGCGCGCATTGAGCTGGTCCAGAGCGCGAACGGCGATGCTCGCCTGCCGGAGCTGGCGGGAGCAAATGGACACCCACCGTCGGATCTCGAAGACAGGTGGCGCGTCGAGATCCTGCTGCAGGCCAAGGACGAGCCGAGCGTGCTCGTGGCGGCCGAGGAGGTGTGGGCGCGCAGCGAGCGGCTGTGCGCGCTCGGCCACATGCTCGAGAACCCGCAGGAGCGCCTGCTCGGTGGGCTTGGGCATGCGCTGACGCTGTGGCCCGACCTCGAGCCGGCGTTGCACGTGCCGGCGCCGACCGGTGTCGAACTGACCGCCGACCAGGCCTACAGCTTCCTGCGCGAGGCGCTGCCGGCGCTCGAGCAGGGTGGCTTTGGGGTACTCGCGCCGCCGTGGTGGCGCCAGCGGGTGCGGGTCAAGCTCAGCGCCAGCCCCGAGCAGGAGTGGGGGGAAGGCACCGGGCTGTTCGGTATCGACGGGCTGTGCGCGTACGAGTGGCAGGTCGCCGTCGGCGACACGACGCTGTCGCTGGCCGAGCTCGAGGCGCTGGCAGAGCTGAAGCTGCCGCTGATCAAGGCGCGCGGCCGCTGGATCGCGCTGCGCGCCGAGGATGTCGAGATGGCGTTGCGGTTCTTCAAGGGCAGGCGCGTGTGCGGCCGCGCGTCGGCGGGCGAGCTGCTGCGCGAAGGGCTCGGTGTGGGCGGTGCGGGCTCGGGCGGATCGGCGGCGCTCGAGGTCGAGATCGACGCCAAGGGATGGCTCGGGGAGCTGCTGCGCGCCAACGGCGACCGCCGGCTCGAGGGGGTGGAGACGCCTGGTTCGTTCGAGGGCGAGTTGCGCCCCTACCAGCAGCGCGGGCTCGCGTGGCTCGCGTTTCTCTCCAGCCTCGGCCTGGGGGCGTGTTTGGCGGACGACATGGGGCTGGGGAAGACCGTGGAGATGCTCGCGCTGTTGCTGGCCGAACGTGAGCGGCCTGCACACGGCGCTGCCGGGAACGGTGGACGCCGAGCCGGCGGGACGCGCACGAGCGGCCAGCCCGTGGGCCCGACGCTGCTGATCTGCCCGATGTCGGTGTCCGGGAACTGGCAGCGCGAAGCCGAGCGGTTCGCGCCGAGCCTGCGGGTGCACGTCCACTACGGCCGGGAGCGGCTGAAGGGGAAGGTGTTCGTGCGCGCCGCGCGCGCGAACGACCTCGTGGTGACGACATACGCGCTCGCGCTCCGCGATCGCGAGACGCTCGAGGCGCTCGAGTGGCACCGGATCGTGCTCGACGAAGCGCAGAACATCAAGACGCGCGAGGCCAAGCAGACGCGGGCGATCCGGGCGCTGCGCGCGCGCCACCGTGTCGCGCTCACGGGGACGCCGGTCGAGAACCGGCTCAGCGAGCTGCACTCGATCCTCGACTTCCTGAACCCGGGGCTACTCGGCTCGGCGAGCAGCTTCCGTGAGCAGTTCGCGACGCCGATCGAGCGTTGGCGCGACGGCGCCGCGGCAGCGCGCCTGCGCCGCGCGACCGGCCCGTTCATCCTGCGGCGGCTGAAGACCGACAAGGAGATCATCAGCGATCTGCCGGAGAAGATCGAGATCCGCGTCGACTGTCATTTGACCCGCGAGCAGGCGACGCTGTATCAGGCGGTCGTCGACGAGATGCTCGCGCGAGCCGAAGAGGTCGAGGGGATCGAACGCGCCGGGATCGTGCTCGCGGCGCTGGTGAAGCTCAAGCAGGTCTGCAACCACCCGGTCCACCTGCTCAAGGATCGCTCACATTTGGATGGGCGCTCGGGGAAGCTTGCGCGGCTTGAGGAGATCCTCGAGGAGGCGCTCGCGGAGGGCGACCGGGCGTTGATCTTCACGCAGTTCGCCGAGTTCGGCCGGCTGCTGCGCGCGCACGTCCAGGAGCGGATCGGGCGCGAGGTGCTGTTCCTGCACGGCGGCACGCCGAAGTCCGGTCGTGACGAGATGGTCGCGCGCTTCCAGTCCGAGCAGGGGCCGCCGGTGTTCGTGCTGTCGCTGAAGGCGGGCGGGACGGGGCTCAACCTGACCGCCGCCAACCACGTGATCCACTACGACCGCTGGTGGAACCCGGCGGTCGAGGATCAGGCGACCGACCGCGCGTTCAGAATCGGCCAGCGTAAGAACGTCCAGGTGCGCAAGCTGACCTGCGTCGGCACGCTCGAGGAAAGGATCGACCAGTTGATCGCCGAGAAGAAGGACCTTGCCGAGCAGATCGTCGGCAGTGGCGAGGCATGGCTGACCGAGCTCGACACTGCCCAGCTTCGCGAGCTGGTCGCGCTCTCCGCGGAAGCGGTGGTGGCGGCATGACCACGCACAGTTACGACACCGAATACGTGCCGCCGACGCCGTTGCCAGCACAAGGCGGGATCGCGGCCCGTAGCCGCGACGGCGCGATCGGCGAGAGCTGGTGGTCGGAGCGCTTCATCGATCTGCTCGAGTCGTTCGGCCTCGGTTCGCGGCTCGAGCGCGGACGCGCCTACGCGCGCGCCGGACAGGTGACCGAGCTCGACGTCGAGCCCGGGATCGTGATGGCAAAGGTCCAGGGCTCGCGCTACACGCCCTACCGCGCGCGGATCCGCGCCAAGGTCTTCTCCGAGTACCAGTGGCGCCGGGCGGAGAAGGCGATCGCGGCGCGGGCGCTGACGCTCGCGAAGCTGCTCGCCGGCGAGATGCCGCATGACATCGAGGAGGTGCTGGCGGCGTGCAAGCTGACGCTGCTCCCTGGCTCTTACGACGAGCTGCGGGCGACCTGCACCTGTCCGGACGCCGCCAATCCATGCAAGCATCTCGCGGCCGTCTATTACCTCCTCGCCGAACGCTTCGACGAGGACCCGTTCGCACTATTCACATGGCGCGGCATGACACGGGACGAGCTGCTCGAGCAGCTGCGCGTCCGGCGCGCGAGAGCGACTGGCAAGCGACCGGCGTCGGACGGCGTGACCACCGACGCGACAGCGGCCGAGGGCCCGCCGTTGCTGTCCGACCTGGTGGACCGCTTCTGGCGCGCCGGCCCGGAGCTCGCAGGGCTGCACGTCAGCCCGCTCGCCACCGAGGCCCCTGACGCGCTGCTGCGACAGCTCGGGCCGCTGCCGGTGGACGTCGGTGATCAGAACCTCGTCGAGCTGCTTCGTAGCGCCTATGTGCAACTCGCCAGCGCCGCCGAACGGCGCGCGCTGGCGGAGTGAATGCATGCACGGGAAAGCGTGATGCCGCGTAGCGCTAGCAGTCCTCGGCGGCAGGGTATCCCCGAGTACGTACGCCTAACCCTGCGCAGCCGGCTCGAGCGACATGCATTGGAGCGGTGGGAAGAGCACTGCCGCGCGATCGACGTCCGCTTCCGGGGCTCGTTCGCGTATGTCGACGCGCTCCAGAAGAACGGCCGGCATCTGCCCGACACATCGCAGGAGAGGCGGGATCTGATCGACGCGACGCCAACACGTCTGTGCAGGCTTGGATACCTGGGCAATCCGGACCGCTGGGCGTTTGCGTTCTACAAGTACAGCGACGAGATCTACGAGCCGTCGTTCCTACCTTCCGGCGCGTTCGAGGGAACCCCTGAGGACGCGTTCGATTGTGCCGCCAGCGTCTATCTGATCGCCTAATGGCGAGCCTGCCCGCAGCACGACGCTGACGTGGCCCCGGAACTCTCAGATGCCGAGGGCCTCGAGGAACCGCTGGACGACGTCGACGGCGTCCGCTCGCAGTAGCGCAGGGTCAGCCTCCGGTTCGACGTCGAGTGCCTGCTCGGCATATCCGAGCGGCCCGCTGTCGGTCGTCCTGACGTAGCGCGCCTTCACCTCGAGAAAGGTCGTACGCAGCGCTCCGAGCGCGTCGGCGAGCCCGCCGTCGAGCAGGCGCCGCGCTGCCTGCTCGGGGCCTCCGGCTCGATTTGCAGGAGCACGTAGACGAGGTCGTAGTAGTCCTTCGAGGCCGCGCGCGTGCGGACGGCTACGCATTTCGACAGCAGGTAGCCCTCGAGTCCGGCGAACCGAGCCCGGCCTCTGACCTGAGTGCCGTTGGCAATGGTGCCAGACAGCTCCTCCCACACGAAGTCCCGAGCAACGTAGCCGGTGCCGCGAAGGTTCGCCGCGCTCAGGTTCGTGCAGCCGAGTGGCCGGATCATCTCGCCCTCCCGGTGGTCGGGCAGGTCGCAGAGGAACTCGAGCTTGACCGGCTGGCCTTCGACCGCGCCGCGCCATCTCCAGCCGTCTTCCGTCGGGTCGGGCTCGAAATTCATTCGCTCCAGCGCTCGCTCGACGCCGCCGAGGTCGGCGTCGGGCTCGATGTGCGTGATCAGCAGAATGTCAACGTCGGTCGTGCCGAGATGCTGGGGAATCAGATCGTCGTCGCGCACGAGCAGCTCGGGCACCAAGCCACCGAGCACGACGAGGAACGCGTCGTCGTCGCGCAGCTCATACAGGAGCCGCACGAGCGCGAGCTCAGCACGCGCTCGCGTCTCGCGGGATCGCCGCTCATCCATCCGATGGGTCTTCGGTCGCCGTCTCGGAATGGTGCATCGGATCGATGAGTTGCTCCTTGACGTGATCCGCGGCGTCCTGCCCCCGTGCACCGAACGAAGACAGGTCGGCGTACAGACGCGGCGGGCTCACGGTTGGGACGTACGTCCGTCGAGCGGCCAGTTTGAGTACTCGGGGGTCCGACATCCAGAACGTCACCCGTCCGCCCTCGTCGATCTCGCGCAGGCCGGCCGCCTGGATCGCGCTACTGAGCGGGCCCGCGAAATCTGTGTCCGCGACATAGATCTGCAGGCTGGGTGTGGTCGTCGCGAACGGGGCAGCGAGCTCGAGGCCCGCCCATCCGCTCACCGCCCAGTTGACTTTCCGGTCGAGCGCCGGGGCGATGTCCTCGCGCAGGAGCGTCATGACATCTCGTGTCGCCCGATGTGCGATGCGCGTTGTCCGAGGCGTCTCGGCGACCGCCGCCGACCACGCGCCGAGCAGTGCGTCAGCGTCGACGAGTTCCCTGTGGGCCGTAGGTCCGCGTTCGGTGCCCCGCTTGATGGTCCAGCCCTGGCGGTCGAAGGCCTTCAGGACGTTCGCGGTCTGTGGCACAGACCACCCCGCGGTTTTCGCGAGGTCGGTCGCGCGTAATGGTTGATCGCTGTGCGCGAGGATCGTCTCAGCGACGATGATCGCGGACCGCGACCACGTGAATCCGCGAGGCACGCCTTCCTCGCCCAGGGGGCGGGCGGTGTCGCGGATCACGATCAGCCCGTCCGGTCCAAGGATGCGCGCCTGACCGGCCTCGTCGGCCCAGTTGGCACCGCGGTCCCGAAGCCATTCGATCGCACCGGGGGAAAGCCGATGGGCAAGCAGCACGACGTCAGCCGGCCAGCGCTCCGGCATGCCGGCCGCCGCGCGACGAACATCCTCCGGCCAGCCCTCGCCGGCCCATCTGACCTCGACCGCGATCGAGTGACCGTCGCGCGTGCGAATCGTGAGGTCCGGTCGCGCGTTGCCCTCAGCCGGCTCGACGACCACGCCGTCGAGGGCTGACGCAAGGATCCTCTTCCAACGCTTTTCTACTGCCATGAGGTTTTCTACTGTACCAGCAGAATACGCAAAATGAGTAGAAAATAGAGCGGACACGAGCAAGAGCACCGTACAGCCGAGGCCGGCACGCGACGGGCGGCGCGCGGATTTCTCCGGCGGCGGATCAAGGGCGGTCGACCCCGGGCTTCGTAGAGTCGGTCCTTCCCCAAAACGGGTACCAAACGGGTACCAAAACAAGCAAATCTGACCTCGCACAATCGAACCTAATTGCACGAAATCCCTGCAAAACCGCATGTATCGGACACCCCTGAAGCGACTCATAACCCGAAGGTCGCGGGTTCGAATCCCGCCCCCGCTATGTCGCTGATGGTGACTTGGAAGCCATCTGTTTGGAGGGCTTTCGTGTTCTCGTAGGCGTCGGCGACGGCTTGGCTGATGGTGGCGCTGATGTGGATGCTGCGGGCGGCTTTGTCGAATTCGATGCGTAGGCCGAAGGCGTCGAAGGTCTGGCGTTTGATCTCGGGTGGGGCGTCGTGGAGGGCTTGGCTGAGGTCGGGGATCTGTTGGAGGCGTTGGTGGAGGTGCTCGTCCTCGGCCTCGATGTCGGTGGGGTCGAGTTCGGTGAGGGCGTCTTGGGCGGCGTGTTTGTGGTCGCGGAGCTCGGCGATGCGGGCGGTGACGATGTCGGGTTCGATGCCGTCCTCGAGCGCCTGGACTTGGATCTTGATCTTGCGGTCGGTGTCGGCGATCTGTTGACGCAGGCGGGTGGCGAGCAGCTTCCCGCCGCGCTTCTGGTCGCGTGCGTGGGCCTTGAGTTGGCGGGCGAGTTTCTCGAGGCGCAGTGGTCCGAAGATGCGTTGGGCGAAGAATTGCTCGACGAGGGGGAGGAGGGCGTCTTCGCGGAGGTAGATCCATTTCTGGTTGGCGTGGACCTGGGTGGCGGCGGTGTCGCCGTAGCTTGCGCCGTAGGAGCAGGCGTAGTAGTGGTGGCCCTTGCGGGCCTTGCCTTGCATCGAGAGGGGTTGGTGGCCGGTGGCGCAGTGGATCATCCCGGCGAACAGGTAGCTCCGGCCGTTCATCTTGGAGGCTTGGGGGTGGGGGCGGGTGCGGAAGCGCTCCTGGGAGCGCCTGTAGGCGTCGTCTGAGATGAGCGGGAGGTGGGCGTCCTGGGCGGTGATCCATTCCTCCTGGGCGCGGAGGCGGGGGCCGCCGCCGTTCTGGCGGGCGGTGGCGAAGTCGAGGCGGTTCCAGACGATGCGGCCGGTGTAGACGGGGTTGCGGAGCATCGAGCGGATGGTGCCGGCGGACCAGTGCCCGCCGCGGTTGCGGGCCGGGTCGACGTGCGCGGGGGGTGGGGGGCCGCCGGGGCGGTTGAGGTGATCGGCGATCGCCTTGGGGCTCCAGCCCTTGTCGCCGTGGAGGTGGAAGATCTCGGTCACGACGGGCGCCTGGTCGGGGACGGGTTCGAGCGTGACGCGGCTCTTGTCGGTGTCGCCGCGGTGCCCGTCGGGCATGGCCTCGAGTTGGCGTTGGTAGCCGTAGGGGGCGATGCCGCCCATGCGGTAGCCCTGTTCGGTGGCCTCGCGCATCCCGCGCTTGGTCTCGCGGGCGAGCTTGTTGCGCTCGAACTCGTCCCAGAGCTGTTGCATCCCGATGAACACCTGCCCCTCGGGGGTGTCGGGGTCGCCGGCGCCCATCGCGTAGTGGATCGCGACGCCGACCTTGCGCAGCTCGCGCTCGAACAGCGCCGCGTAGAAGCGGTCGCGGGCGAGACGGCTGGTCGCGTACACGATCACCGCATCGAACCGCCGGGTGTGGCGGTCGCGTGCCTCGGCGGTCAGGGCGGTCCACCCGGGGCGGTCCTGCTTGGCGCCGGATTCCTGGTCCTCGAAGGTGACCGTGACCTCCCCGCCGAGCTCGCCGACCTTGCGCTCACACGCCTTCAGCTGCGACGGGAAGGACAGCGCCGGGTCCTGCTTGTCCACGGTCGAGACCCTCAGATATGCGGCGAATCGCTGGCCGCTCACCAGATCACCGCCACCCGCTCGACCTGAATGTCCGCGAGCAGCATGGTGCCCGCGCCGATGTCCTCGACCTTGCCCAGCTCGACGAGGTGCTCGACCAGCGTGGCGCGGGCGGACCACTCGCTGGTGGTCAGGACCACGAACACGCGGGCCGCCGAGCGCGGTCAGGTCGAATCGACCAGGCGCCGGCGGTTGGGGCAGGGAGTTGACGACTTGTGTCAATCATCACAAGGGACGAAATCAGGCGTGGGGCGGGCGCACAATCCCGATGGGCCCGCCCCGGCCGCCTTGTTATTCGGCGGAGCCGTCGCCGTCCTGGGGCTGCGTCCCGTGCGTCCCGTCGTCGTCGAGCTTGCGGATGACGATCCAGCGCGCTTTCTGGCTTCCGCTGCCGCGGTGTGTGATCTCGACGGAGACGCCGACCGCGGCGAGCGCGGGCGACATCAGGGTGAGCTGGCGGCTCATCGCCTGCGCGTTCTTCGGGAACCCGTCGGCCTTGAGCTCGTCGTCTGAGAGCTCCGCCAGCAGCTGCGTGCGCACCGCCGCGGGTTTGCCCTCGATCCTCGTGGTGACCGGGCCGCCGATGAGGCGCATGACGACGGTCGCCAGGATGCTGCCCTCGAGGCTCGCCTTCAGGGCGCCGCTCAGGTTCTCGTGGTAGGCGGCACTGAACTCGTCGGGGCTCCACCCGAAGGCGGGCATGGCTCCGGCGGCCCAGCGGGCGAAGTCCGCCATCCGGAACCCCTCGACGCGCGTGTCGTGGCCCAGTTGTTCAGGGCGCTCAGGGCGCCGTCAAGCAGGGCGGCGAGGATCGCGGGCCGATCGTTCTCGAACCTTGACCGGAGTGTGTCCTCGTCGAGCCGGGCGTCGTCGCGGATGGGCGCCAGGCGAACGAGGATCGCTCGGCCGAGGAGGTCTTGGCGGGTGACGATCGCGTCGATCCCGTTCAGGATCAACAGTCGCGTGTGCTCGAAGATGACCTCCTCGTCGTCGCTGTAGAGCTCGCGGGTGGCGAACCCGTCGCCGGTCGCGAGGCGGCAGAACCCGTCCGACATGGTGTCGGTGAGCCGCGAGACGTTGTCGAACGCGAGCACGTGACTGCTCCTCGCCGCGATCGCGAGATCACGGAGCGAGCCTGGCAGCGACCGGAGCGGGGCCTTCACGGGGTCGACGAGCAGCTTGTGCGTGCGGGTCTGCGTGGACTTGGCGGAGCCCTGCGGCCCGACGATCACGAGCACCGGATAGGGGCCGTCGGGTCGCAGCGCCATCACGAGCCACGCGACGAGGAGGATGAAGTCCTCGTCCGACTCTACGTTCACGTAGCTGCGCAGCAGGTTGATGTCGCCGTCGCCGGCTGGGGGCGGCAGCGGCAGGATGCTGTCGCGGCGCAGGAACGGAACCTCGTCCTGGGTGTCGACGCCCCAGCGCTCGGGGGTCACGATCACGGCACGTCCCTCGTCGTCAGCGAGGTCGTAGATGAAGCCGTCGTTGTGCCACGCGCTGCGCAGGTGCACCTCGGCCTCGGGCGCGTCGAACTCGGCGGTCGCGCTGAGCATCTCGATCGCCTCCTTGACAGCGTCGGCCTTCGCCATGCGCTTGCGCTGGCGGTACAGCTCGAACCGCAGCCACCGCTTGAATCGGCGCGAATTGACGGCCCAGGCCTCCTGGTGATCCCCGACGGGCACCCAGGCATACGGGACGTGGGCGGAGTCGTGGAACAGGCGCACCCCGGCGTGCGTCGCGATCGCGACCAACACGCCGGACATCGTCTGCTTCGCGTCATCATCGTCGTCCACGGCGAACAGATCCTCGATTCCCAGCCCGAGCGCGGCAACGATGTCCTCGACGGTGCAGCCGGCGAAGCAATGCAGCAGGCAGCGGCCGTCGTCGCCCTCGGCGATCGACAGTGACGGTCGTTGGTCGTCGTGCGCGGGGCAGCGCGCCTTCCAGCCGTTCCCGGTCTCGCTCACGTCCTCGAGCCGGCCGAGGACCATTCCGGTCGGCCCGTCGACGGCGGGCGGCGGCTTGTCGACGGGCAGGTCCGCCGGCGGGAGGTCGTCATCGTCCCCGAGTGCCGCCTCGAGCTCGGCGAGGGTGTAGCGCGTGCCGGGGCACGCGGCGAGCGTCACCTCGGTCGGAGGATCGTGCTTGTGGTTCAGCGTGCCCGGCACGCGCAGGATCCGGGCGGCGTCGCGGACGACAGGATCGCTCCCGAGCCTGGCCGCGATCCGCCTGTTGTTCCGCTCGATCGTGGCCGGGTCGACCGCCTCCGCGAGCAGCCAGTAGACGTGCACGTTCTCGCCGGTACCGCTCCGCACCAAGATCGACGGCTCGAGCGGAAGCCGCTCAATCGCTTGGATCGATTCCGGCGTGTCGCAGTCGGCCCACACCACCGATCCGCTGGAGATCGCGTCGCGCCCGCCGGCGGGGCGCGTGCGCGTCAGCACGCCAACGTAGACATCGCCCGCCTCACGGCGATCGATTGCCCACGCTGCGGCAGCGTCGATGTCGCTGGCGGGGATGAACTCCTCGACCGCGCGCTTGTCGGGGTGGATCCGCCGGAGGTTGATGAGCTCGCCCTTCGGCGCGTTGGCGAACAACGCGGCGAGCATGGTGGCAGCAGCACGCTTCATGACGACACCTCCGTCATGCCGGCCGTGATCAGTGCTGTGATCGCGGTGATCTGCGCCGCGGCGATGAGCGATGCGCGGTGATCGGTGCTATTGAGCACCGCCAGGTGGACGGTGACCTTGAGTGTGGGTGTCGGGCTGAGCCCGGTACGTGCTGGCACGGGAGCATCTCCTTGTGCAGGTGTCCAAGGGGATGGCTCCCAACGCCCGGGGCGTGGGCTACTTCGTCGGGGCCCGCCGAGCATCCATGCTCGGCTCGGGATTCAGTTCACGGGGGGGCTGGCTAGTGGATCGTGCGGCGACCTCCTGCGCGCTTCACCTTGCGGCGGTGCTCTGCCGCGTGCGCATCCCCCACATCGTCGCTCGTTGGGTCGCCAAACCGCCGCGGTCCGCCGCCGATGTCGTCGTCGGGACAGGGCGCGATGCGTCGTGCGGCCCGCACCCTGTCCTCGACGGTTTGGCCGCCGCCGTCAAGCCGCCACCGGAACCACTCCCGGATCACATCGTGGCGACCTGCCGGTATCGCCGCGTCGATCCCGGACAGGGCCCACGGATTCGACAGCCACACGGCGACCTCGATGATGAGCTCTTGCTGCATTGCGGCCGTGAGGGATTCGCCGCGCTCGTCCAGCACCTCTGCGAGCAGACGCGCGACCGTTCGCTTGTGGATACGGATCGGACGTGCTCGTCGTCGTCTGTTGACGTGTGATCGACCCATTCGGTTCTCCATTCGGCCGGGGGGTGAAAGGGGGGCCGAATACAACAGTACGTGATCCGGCGCGGGATGCAACCAGCGTCATACGATCCACACATGAGCGACCGGCCCGGGGCGAACCCCGACGATCGACGTGCACGCCAGCGTCGCGCTGCATCACCGCGCGGGGCGGCAGCCGTCAAGCAGGCGTTCGACGAGGTGCTGACCCGGCGACGGTACGCGGAACAGGTGGGCATCCATGCGACAACCCTGCGCCGCTGGGAGAGGGCCGGCATCGTGTCGCCGACCGCGACCGCGATCCTCGGCATCCCTACCCGGGTCTACACGGAGGCTGACGTCGAAATCGGGCGCCGAGTCGTGCAACTGCTCGCTGAGCACGCCGGTGTGATGAGTCTCGAGCAAGCGGCAGATGCGGCTCGAGCCGAGGTGCGAGAAGAGCCCGCGCGACACGGCGCGGGACGCAAGGGACGCGAGGGACGCATCCGCTGACGGACGCGGAGTCCGCGCCCGGATGGTGCCCAGCCTCCGCTCCAGCCGCCGCGTCCCACGCGTCCCACGCGTCCCGCCGCGCGCAGGCGGTGTCAGAGATCGCGGACGAGCTCGGCGAGGGTGATCTCGAGCGCGTCGGCGATTCGCTTGGCGGTCGAGATCGTCGGGCTGTGCCAGCCGCGGACCAACTCGCCGAGGTACTTCTCGTCCATCCGATCGATCCGGTGCGCGACCTGCTCGAGCGTCTCGCCTCGCTCCGCCCGGACGCGATTGACGGCCTCCCCGAACGCCTTCGCGGTCGCGTCAGCCTTGGTGCGGCGCGGCACGAGGACTCTTGAGCTGGCAGGACATGAGCCCGCGAGTCTCGAATCCCCTGCACGCGATGAACTCGACAAGTTCCCCCTTCGGCGACGTTGGGCATCGATCTTGCATCCCAGCCGGCGCGCACGGCTGCGTGTCGGATCGACTGGAGCTCTGGTTGTGGCGTCGCGCGCTTGTTCTCCGAGCAGAAGCTGACGGACCAGGCGCTGCTGGGTCTCATGCGCGACGTGTCGGTGACCAAGATCGCCATCGATGCGCGGTTCGGCTGGCCCACTGAGTTCGTCCGCACGGTGACCGACTGGCACGACGACCTCACCTGGCCGCTCGCGCCCGATCCGGGGAGTGCCCAGGATCCGCTCGTGTTGCGCGCCACCGATCGCGACGTGTGGCATGGCGCTGGGTCATCGGAGGCGGGCCTGTCGGAGGACATGACAGGGTGGGCCGGCACGGGCCGTCGCCCGCTGAGCGTCTCGACTGACCGGATCGCGTTCGCGGCGATGCGATGCGCCCGCCTCCTCCAGGCGATCGCAAAGGACGGCGTGCCAGTAGACAGGTCCGGCGAGGGTCGCGTGCTCGAGGCCTACCCCGAGGCCGCACTCCGCCAGTGGAAGATCAGCTCGTCGACCCAGGCTGCCGACCCAGGGGGCTACAAGGGCTCGAGCGCTCCGGCAGTGAAGCGCCGGTCGACCCTCCTGCGGCGACTCCGCGACCACACCGCTAGCGTCGTGGACCTGGAAGCCGTCGCCGAACGATGCGAGGAGAGCGACGACGCGCTGGACGCGCTGGTGTGCGCGCTCGTCGCTTGAGCGGCCGAAGTCGGCGCCGTGCGCGGGGTGGGAGATCGCGACCTGGCCCGGTGCGAGGGATGGATCCGCCTTCCCACCCCAGACTCGCTCTCGCAACTGTCGACCGACCCACGGCGCGCCCTCCCGTGAATCGGAGCGGGTCGAATAGCTACTCCGATGTCCGTGAGATCCCCCTGATCTGCGGGAGGCCACGGGGGAGCCCTCGGATACATCTCCGTGGCGACGGCACGATGGTGGGCCAACCGCAGGGCGGGTAGTTGCGTGTCTGGGCATCGGTCAGCGGATCATCGTGCGACGCATGAGGCTCGCTGGATCTCCAACCGCGAGAAGCAGTGGCGGTGCGACCGCGCTGCAGCGTGCTGCTGGTCCTCAGGGGCGAGAGCGTCGTCGCCTGTCCTGCTCGTGGTGGCCTGACCCCCTGAGTTCGGTCCGACCCGTGTGAGAGTTTCTCGCGCCCTGGAGAATGGGCGAGGAAGGAACTCTGATGAAGCGACGCAGGCACACGCCGGAGCAGATCATCCGCATGCTGCGGGAGGCCGAGCGGATGCTCGGCGAGGGCAAGACGATTCCGGAGGCGGCGAAGGAGCTGGGGATCAGCGAGCAGACCTATCACCGGTGGCGTAACCAATACGGCGGAATGAAGGCCAACGACGCGAAGCGGTTGAAGGAGCTCGAGCGCGAGAACCAGCAGCTCAAACGGATCGTTGCCGATCAGGTGCTCGAGAATCAGGCGCTGAAGGAGATCGCCCGGGGAAATTGGTAGGCCCGGCCCGTCGACGCCAGGCGGTCGCGATGCTTCGCGACCGTCTCGGCGTCAGTGAGCGCTGGGCATGCCGGGTGGTTGGTCAGCATCGCTCGACGCAGCGTTGTGAGCCCAAGCGGGCCGACGATGACGCCGTGTTGCGCGCCGAGCTGCGGAAGTTCTCCGAGGAGCGGCCGCGGTGGGGGTACCGTCGCGCGCACCATCGGCTGCGCGAGCTGGGCTGGGAGGTGAACCGCAAGCGGGTGCAGCGCTTGTGGCGTGAGGAGGGGCTGCGAGTCCCGCAGCGCAAACGCAAGCGCCGGCGGCTCGGGGTGTCGACCGTCCCGGCTGAGCGGCTGCGAGCCGAGCGGCCGAATCATGTGTGGGCGTTTGATTTTCAGTTCGACCAGACCGCCGACGGCCGGGCGCTGAAGCTGCTGAACATCGTCGACGAGTTCACGCGCGAGTCACTGGCGATGCTGGTCGCGCGCAGCATCGACGCAGACACCGCGGTGAGCATGCTGGAGGACCTCGCCGCCGAGCGTGGCGCGCCGGAGCTGCTCCGCTGTGACAACGGTCCGGAGATGACCGGACACGCGCTCCGGGACTGGTGCGAGCGCTCCAAGGCCGGGACCGCGTTCATCGAGCCGGGCTCGCCGTGGCAGAACCCGTTCGTGGAGTCCTTCCACTCCCGCGTCCGTGACGAGCTGCTCGATGTCGAGGAGTTCTCCTGCCTGGCCGAGGCGCGCGTGGTGATTTCAGACTGGAGGGAGGACTACAACTGGCGGCGGCCGCACTCATCGCTCGGGATGAAGGCACCGGCCGCGTTCGCCGCCGATTGGGTCACCAAGCAGCTACCGGCCGCCGCCTGACCGGCCCGACCATCCAGCCCGACGTCACGCCGGGGGTGCCACAGCGAGCGCGCCGCGGCCATCGCCGCTACGCCGTCGCGCTACGCGCGCCGGCTCCGCGACGACGACCGCGCATCCCCCGAGCCGGCCCGTCTCCCCACATGGCCCGTGTCCGATCCGACCGCCCTGGCCACTACCTTCCTCCGAGGCTCGTATCCACCACCAACTCTCACTCGCGGTGGACCGACAAACGGGGTCCGGTCAGTGGCGAGGAGCAGGTCGCTTGGTCTCCGCGTTCGAGAGACCTGCATCCGTCCAACACCGCGGGCATCCGACCCGCACCGGATGATTGACCCGCAATGCGCGGAAGACGAGAGCGGGTCGATAGTCGTGCTTGCGCCGTCGCCCGCCCAGCGGAGATCTGGCGGTCCTTTCAGGTCGTCTTGATCAAGCCACCGTCGATCACGTAGTTGACGCCGGTCACGTTGGCGGTGCGATCGGACGCGAGCATCGTGACCAGGGTCGCGACCTCCTGCGGCGTGGTGAACCGGCCCGTCGCGATCGCTGCGGCCGCAGACTCACGGATGGTGTCGGCGTCGGTTCCGGTGGCCTTTGCGAAGGTCTCGGCGACGCCGTGCTCACCGAGCCATAGATCGGTGCTGACCTGTCCCGGCGAGACGCAATTCACGCGGATGCCCTTCGGGCCGAACTCCTGTGAGAGCGACTTGCTGAGGTTCACCACCGCGGCCTTGGCGACGCCGTAGTCAACCGTGGCGGCGTCAGGCTGAAAGAACGAGTTGACGGAGGCGACGTTCACAATCGACCCGGACCGCTGTGCGAGCATCGGGTCCAGTGCGGCCCGGATCGCCCGCAACCCCGTGAAGAAGTTCATCTTCAGCGCCCACTCGAACTCCTCGTCACTGGTCGCGAGGAAACCGTCCACCCGGATCCGGACCGCCCCGACGTTATTGACCAGCACGTCGAGCCGGCCGTACTCGTCGATCGCCTTGTGCACGAGTAGCGCCGGTCCGTCGTCGGACAGCAGGTTCACCGGAACTGCCGTCACCCGATCGAGGGCGTCGAGGTTCTCTGTGGAGAGTGAGCCGGCGACGACATATGCCCCTTCGGCCAGCAGCGCGTTGGTGATCGCGAGGCCGATGCCCTTGTTGGCTCCGGTGACGACAGCGACCTTGTCCGTCAGCTCGAGGTCCATCGTCTCGCCTCTACGAGCCCTGCTGCATCGCCGGCTCTGGCGCATCGAGCACGCCGTCGAGCCAACTGTCGATCGCGGCGGCGACCTCCTGCCAGTCGTGGGCGACCATGTGCAGGTGAGGCCGACCCTCGAACTCGAGGTAGTCGGTCTTCGCCGGCGAGCGCTCGTAGCGCTTGTACTGCGCCTTCGCCAGCGACGCCGGGACTGTGTGATCGTCGGTCGCCCCGACGATCAGCAGAGGCGCGCGATCCTCATTCTTGAAGCGAACCTCGGTCGGCGGGTGCAGGTGGAAGTTGGCGAACCCCGCCTCGTAGAAGATCTGTCCCGTCTCGGGAACCGCATAGCGCGAGTACGCGGCCGCGGCGTCCTCTTCGGAGAAGGTGTTCACGAACGCGTAGGTGAACTCCTCTGGCGTCAGCGTCACGACCCCGTGCCACTTCGACGGATGCGCGAGCGCCGGCGCGCCTGCCTTCAGCGTCGAGAACGGGAGCGCCAGGATCCCCTTCGGCGGCGCCGGGCTCATCGCCACCCCCGCGCGTCCGAGCCCCCGGTCGAGCAGCAGCTCCACGAACAGCCCGCCATAAGAATGCCCAACCAACACCGGCGGCTGATCGAGGTCCCGAATCAGGCCTTCGTAGTGCTCGACGATCTCCTGCACGCCCAGTCCGGCGGACGCCTCCGCGGTCTCACGCAGCTCCTCGACATCACCCTGCTTGCGCGGCCATTCCGGCGCCGACACGGCGAAGCCGCGCTTGCCGAAATAGTCGGCGTAGTTCTCCCAGCTCCGCGCCGACAGCCAGGCGCCATGGATCAAGATCAGCGGGATCTGCCCGTTGTCTGTCTGGCTCGCTTCCATCCGACCCCTCCTGCTCTGAGGTTGACGATCGCGAGCCTACGTCGCCGTGGCGCCGGTGACAAAGTCCAATCAGCGCCGGATCCAGACCGTGTGCGACTCAATCCCGTGGCAGCTCTGTGCCGGGCCGTGCGCTCCGTCAACCAGCCCTCTGAATCGCGTACTCGGAGAACGGTGCGAACGAGCGCTTCTACGGCCTCGGTCGGTGGCCAGCGCGAGACGAGGTCCGTCGGAAAGCTAAGCGGCGGGTCGAGAGGCACCGCAACGAGTCCGCTCCCCGGCTGCCGCGCCCACTCGGACACGATCACGGCTACCGCCTCGCCGTTCGCGACCGGAGGCAAGCGTCGATCCCACGGCGCGCTGGCGATCGACACCGTGTGCTCGAGCTCGAACCCGTGAGCACGTATCACGCTGCGCAGCCACGTGTTGAACATCTGTCCCGGTGGCTCCCGTGGGACAAGCACCGGCTCGCTCACAAACTCGCCGATCGGGATCGACGCCTCGCGATGCGCAGCGATGCGACTTCGGCAAGGCAGCAACGAGCGGCTCGTCCCTCAGCGTGTCCACGCGGACGCCGTGACGCCGCGCGGCCGCCGGCGACTGCATCACCACCGCTGCCAGCAAGCTCGCCGGCAGCGACCCGCCTGAGCGAGTCCGGAGTCACCTCCTGCTCGAGGCGCACGCTCAGCTCGGAGCGCTCGGCCCCGAGCTGCTCCGCGATACGGACCGCCACGTCCCCGCTGAATGGGCCGTAGCCCAGCCTCAGCACCGCCTCGCCTGATCGAACCGACTGCCGCGCCTCGGCAATCGCGCCGTCGATCTCGGCCAGCGCCCTACGGGCCCGCTCGAGCAGAAGAGAACCAGCCCCAGTCAACTCGACGCGACGGGTCGTGCGTACGAACAGCACCACCCCCACATCGCGCTCAAGCTCGCGAATCGCTCGCGACAGCGGCGACTGCGACATATGCAGACGATCCGCCGCCCGCCCGAAATGCAGCTCCTCAGCCACCGCGACGAAATACCGCAACTGCCTCAGCTCAATCGGAGCATCCACACCAGCGGATACTGACCTTCACGACGCCCGAGCGCCAGCATCAAAGTTCATCTCGAGCCTCGCCTCAGGCTCCTGCATTGATTGCAGGAAGTGCATTTCGGGAGCAACGCCACCACACCTCCTCCGCGCGGAAGGGGGACTTTCAAGACCTCCCGATGCGGCGCTTTACAGCGCTCCCTTGGAACCAGCACGCTCAACCCCTCGAGTCCACGGTCCTTCGCCTCGGCCTGGCGATTGCAGAAGTGCAGCTCGGCACGTCGAGCGATCTCGGATCGGCCGAGAAGTGGCTGTGCGACCGTGACGGCGGCAGACCTTGCTGCTGCTCTTGATGTCGCACCAGCAGTTCGGCCGGTGGCCGCGAGGCTCGATCGTGAGGCCGTCTACAGCGCGGCGGCCGAGTGAGTCAGGCCGTTGCAACGAGTCGTGAGTGCGCGCATATCCGGCGAGCGCCAGGAGGAGGGCTTCCGCGATCGAGGAGGGCCGAATAGCGACTCAGATACCCGTGGGTGCGCCTTGATCCGCGGAAGGCCGTCCCCTCGCCTCGGAGACATATTCGTCGGTCGCTCGGTCTCTCTGGGCTAATCGGGTGGTTGCGCGCCGATCGCGACGGCGAGGTCCTTCGCCGCGGTGGAGAGTGAGTTCAGTGCCTCCACGACCTCGGCTTGCTGTCCGCCGGCGACGGCGTCGCGCGAGTCGGCCATCGAAGCACCGAACCGCGTCCACAGCTCGACCTGCTGGTTCGCGGGATTCGACGAGCTGCTGCAGTCCGGCATCTGAAGGGCGTCCGGCCAGGCACGGGCTTGCGGCGCAATACCGAGTCGACTTGCGGTGGTCCCTAATGGTGGTCTCGTAGGGCGCCCCGATGCCATGCGCTCGTGGTGCTGAGACCGTCTGCAGATACCGCCGTCCCGCGCGGCGATAACTCTCAAACGGAGTCGAGGCTCGCTATGACGGTCATTTGGTTCATCGTCTGGCTGATCGCTAACAACGTCGGTGGCCACGAGCCGCTGCTGTTCAATCCGGTCAACGCTTGGACGGCCACGCTGATCCTCGCGATCGCGCTTGATCTGAGCGCCTCGCATGCTCGTGCAGGGCAGAAGACCCGACGATAGGGAGCCCGCGCGCGCGCACGACTCAGCCAGGAGTCAGGCCGTTGCAATGAGTCGTGTCGGCCTACCCAGCAGCAGATAGAGCGACGACGCGGCCCTCCGTGAATCGGGAGCGGCCGAATAGCTACTCAGGTATTCCCAGACGTTCTCTGATCCGCGGGAGGCCACGGGGAGCCCTCGCGGACTATGTCCGCGGAGACGGCACGACGGTCGTCCCCGCACGGGGTGGATCACCGTTCGTCCGGCGGGCATGGTCACAACCTTATTCGGCATCTCATGAGGCTCGTTGGGTCGCCACGGGGCCTGGGGTTGGCGGGCGATCGGGTCCGGCGACTGGTGCCAATGTGAGCCGATTCAGTGTGTCAGTGTGACGCCTCGCTGCGTGCCGTCGTGGTTCCATGAGAGGACGTCGCCGGTCAGTGTGAGGCCGGTCAGGAATGTTCCGGCGCCGGGGATCTTGCTGGCGTCGACCGTATGTAGGCCAGTGGCGTCCGATGCCTGGATCTGCTCGACGCTGCAAGGCGTCGTGTCCGCGCAGGGGTCGCCATCGATCAGGGCGGATGTCCATGCGGACGGGCCTGCGGTCGGATTGGTGGAGCTCACGACATGGCCGGTCGAGTCGACCGCAACGCAGAGCGATGCCGACGGGCACGCGATCGAGTTCAGCTGTCGGCCGGCGTCGATGATCGTGTGTGTCCACGCACCGGAGGCGGGGTTGGTGGACACGTAGAGCGCTCCGGCTCCTGGCGGCTCTGTGGAGCCCACGGCGAGGCAGAGCGCCGTCGACGGGCAAGCAATGCCATCGAGGTAGTCGGCAACGGGCAGTGTTGTCCATGTTCCGGCGCCAGGGTTGGTTGTGGTGTGTATTGCCTGTGCGTCCACGGCGACACACAAGCTGGTCGTCGGACACGTCCCGGATACGAATGGCGGGGTGCTTGTGCTGATGGTCCAGGCGCTGCCGCCGCCGGTTGGATTGGCTGAGCTGAAGACGGCCCCGGACCTGTCGCGAATGAAGCATTCAGGCTGCGTCGAGCAGAAGATCGCGGTCCAGAAGCGGCTGGGATCGATCTCACTGATCGACCAAGCGCTGGCGCCGCCGGTGGGGTCGGTGGACGTAGCGACGCTGCCGTCGCTGCGAACGGCGACGCAGAGATGCGTCGACGGACAGCTGACGTCACCGATGTAGGCGAGTGTCCCAGCGAGCGCGGTCGACGTCCAAGCGGGTGCGCCTCCGGTGGGATCGGCCGTGGTATAGATCTCGGTCCCGTTGGACCCCACGCACAACGACGTGGAGGGGCAGTCGATGGCTGAGGGTCCAAACGGTGCGATGGTGGCGCCGCTCCAGGCCTGGGCACCGCCGGCGGGATTCGTAGAACTGAACACATGGGGGCCGGTCGCGACGCATGTGGTCGAAGCCGGCGCACAGGAGACGTGCTGCAGCCCGGTCGAGAACGAGCCGATTGGAGCGACCTCATGGGAATCTGCGGCCGATACGCCGTCGCTGCCGAGCACCACCTGGTCGAGACTGCATGGATGGGGGCCAGGGATGAACTGGGACAGACAGTCGATGCTCTCGCCGCCGAGCTTGGGCTGAAGGAGGCCGGTGCGCAGGTCGAATACCTGCAGCGTGAAGCTCTGACCGCCGTAATGCTCATCGACAGATTCGAGCGCGAGGCCCGCGTACGGCGCGGTCACCACCGCGGAGGCAACGAAATACGCGCCGTCGATATTGTTGTCGGTGAAGCGCTCGAGCACCCGCTCGCGACCGTCGGCGCGTAGGCAGCCCATGTAGGCGATCGGCGGACCGTTCGCGTCAGCAAATGGGGCGAGCGGCAGGCCATCGCCGGTCACGACAGCAGCCGGGGAGCTGGCGAGGACGCTCGAGCCAGGCGGGGCTAGGCAGGCCGGGTGGGAGCGGCGCGGTATTGGCTGCCAATCCACTGAGACCGCCTGGATGTTCCCCACGCGCCGGGGTGCCAGCGGCGCGCCGGAGGCCCGCACGATCATCAGCCGGTGGTCGGGCGCGACGTAGGCGATCCAGCGCCCATCAGGCGCGAAGGCGGGCGCGGTCCCCCGAGCCAGGCGCTGGACACGGTCGTCACGCAGCCGGATGATCACGATCCACCCGCGCTGGTCGGCGGCGATCATGGCTCCGTCCGGCGACCAGGACGGGTCGTTGCCGATTCCGATCCGCGCGAGGTGGCCGGGACGGCCCGCCCAGATCGTCCCGCGACGCACCACTGCGAGCCGCCCCGCGGCCGACCACACCGCGTCGCTCACGGAGCCGGGCATCTGCCCGCTCTCGCGGATCCCGTCGATCTTGTCGAGCGTGACGCCGCCATTCTGGACGAACGAGATGACGGTGCCGCCCGGCCTGAAGGCAGGGTTCGGCGCAGCGCCGAATTGGCAGTTCAGGCACGACCCGTCCGGATAGATGATTCTGATCGCTGGTCCAGCGAAGACGAGCGCACGACCGTCTGGTGACCACCGTGGCCGTCGAGGCCTCCCGCAGGCCGACCCCCCAGCGCATATTCGCTGCTCGCCGCGCCCACTCACAGAGACAAGAACGATCCCTCTCCCGGTCCGCGGCTGCACCGCGAGCAGCCCGTTTGCACCGGGGAACGCAGCGAACGTCGACGAGGCCAGCCACAACGCCATCGCGACCGTAACCACGCCAACGAAAGCCCTAGCGCACCGCATCTCACTAGTCAGAACGACATCCCGCCAACAGAGTTGCGGCTACGCCTCTCATCATCCGATACGAAGCCAACCGGTAAGGCCGGGATGCCTGCACCCCAATGCGTCGCTGGAGCCAGGTTCCGACATCCGACCCTCCCTCCGGTAGCTGTATTGACTCAGGGCTCGTGGACATGCGAGTATCGGATTGGGGCGAGGGAGCACCGAGGTACCGGCGAGGTAGTTCGATGGTTCATCCAGCAATGCAGCTACTCGGGGTGGGTTGGGATGCTGGCCGAGTGCTCAAGGTGCACCATGCGGATCGGTCAGGCATGCAGGCGGATGCTCCGGTTCGCAACGGCGTGTTGGTGGCCTACGGGACTGAGCATGGGCAGGGTCGGGGGCTCGCGGAGCGGGTGTGCACCAGCTTGCGGCGCGGCCTTGGGGTAGTGAGGGCGAGGGCGAGTCGAGGGCTGCTCTTGTTGGCGTGCATGGTGCTCGCGCTGCTGGCTGGTGCGATCGGGCCGCTATCCGCCTCGGCTGCGTTGTCGTGGTCGGCGCCGGTGCTGATCGACCACCAGCGGCAGTATCCGGCCCCGGGGGGTCTGTCTGGCGTGTCGTGCCCGTCGACGTCGCTGTGCGTCGCGGTTGACAGAGCGGGAAACGTGGTCACCTCGACTCGTCCGACCGGTCGTGCTTCTGCTTGGACCATCGCGCACGTCGACCCCACGAGCTCCTCCGGTTGCGTTATGGGAAGTTGCCACGGTCTGACGGACGTGTCGTGTGCCTCGGCGGTGTGGTGCGTGGCCGTGGACGATCAGGGAAATGCGATCACGTCGTCCAACCCGACAGGCGGTCGTTCTGCTTGGCGATCAGTCAATATCGACTCCAGGAACGCCGGCTGTGGCTATACAGGCCTCTGCTACGGGCTGACCGGGGTATCGTGCCCGTCCGGATCGCTCTGCGTCGCAGTCGACGCCGTGGGGAACGTGCTCACGTCGACCCATCCGGGCGGCGGTGCGTCGGCTTGGCGCACGGCTAATGTCGATTGGTCACAGACGTTCTGCAGTCCCGGCAGCGGATGTTTTGGCCTGAATCGGGTGTCATGTGCGTCGGCGTCATTGTGCGTCGCGGTCGACGCCAATCTGAACGTGCTCACGTCCACCAACCCGACTGGCGGTCGCGGCGCTTGGAAAGTCACGCCGGTCCAACACGGCGGGTTGAGTCCTCTCGGCCTCTCCGGCGTCTCGTGCGTCTCGTCGTTGCTGTGTGTCGCGGTCGACCAGGGCGGAGACGCGTTCGCGTCCACAGACCCGGCCGGTGGCGTCCGTGCGTGGCCCCTCACGAACATCGACGGCAACGGATTCGATCGCTACCTGAGCGACGTGTCGTGCGCCCCGAGAACCTCGTTCTGCGTTGCCTCCGACAACGTCGGTAACGTCGTCACTTCGACCACCCCGCTAGGCGGTGCCGGCGCCTGGACCCTCGCCAGCCCGGGTCGAGGTTGGATTCCCGCATTCCCCTGTGGATCAGATTCCTGCAGAATCTCCGTATCGTGCCCATCAGGGTCGTTTTGCCTAGCGGTTAATGGTGCCGACAGCGCGGTGGTAGGTCGAGGCTCGCCGCCACCGCCACCGATCGATACCTCACCACCGAGCCTCTCGGGCCACGCGGTCGTAGGCCAGACGTTGACCGAAGCGCACGGCGCGTGGGCGAACAGCCCAGCGGTATTCGGCTATCAGTGGCAGGACTGCAACCGCTCGGGCAGCGGCTGCACAGCGATACCGGGCGCGACCAGCCAAACATATGTGCTCCGGGCGAGGGATGTCGGACATCGCCTCCGGGTGCAGGAGACCGCCGTCAACGCCGGCGGGACCAGAACCGCGACCTCGCCGGCGACGGTTGTCGTGCCGGCCGGGGCAGCGCAGATCAAGGCCCAACTGCTCACCGAGCTCACCCCACACGGGAACACCGCAAAGATCGCTGCCCTGCTCAAGAACGGCGGGTACGTGCTGTCTTTCCACGCGCTGACCGCCGGGCAGGCGGTGATCGGCTGGTACTACCTCTCCACGGGCGCGCACATCGCGAAAGGACCGCCCCAGCCCGTGCTCATCGCGACCGCCAAGCAAACCTTCACGGCAACAGCCACCACCAAAATCACCGTCAAACTGACCACGACCCGCAAACAGCTCCTCAAACACGCCCAGCACCTGGAGATCACCGCCAAGGGCACGTTCACCCCCACCGGCAACCACGCGGTCGTCGCCACCAAGACCTTCAGGCTCACCCGCTGATAGCGGAGCACAGGCGCTCTGATCGTACGCGAGCAGCGCACGACACCTGAGCAACACATCAAGCTCGACCAGCGGTCTCATATTGGACTCCCGCGACCGTTGGATGGCGACCCCGACACCCGCGCCGTCTATCGATCTGGCTCGTACAGTCCTGCCCCGAGTGCGCCGTCCGCGAGCCTCTCCGCGAGCCGGTCCAGGTCGTCGCAGACCTCAGACTCAGCATCCAGCATCTGCTCGACCACTTGGTGGAGCCCGGCGACCGTGCGCGGCACGTCCAGGTCTTCGATGTCGATCGTGAGAGTCACCATCTGGCGCGACGAGCGGCCGGCACGATTCGGTGCGTCATCGGGCCCATGTCGCCGTTGTTGGCGTAGATCCGATCGCCCACCTGCTTGCGCACCCGCAGGCGCACGGGATGGGCTCCTTCGGGGCTCCGCCAGGTCATCGCGCCGTCGGGGTAGATCTCCCAGCCGTCCTTGGCGAACGGGCCGACCTCCCAGCCTTCGCCGATTGCGTGGAGGTTGAACGGCTCGTCGGGGAAGTCCGGCACCACGTAGATGCGCCGGTCGTCCGTGGGCGGGTCGGTGGGCGGCTGGCCGACCGGGGTGGTCTCTGCCATGTCGATCCAGACCACTGCGTAATGAAAGTCGGGGTCGAGATCCTCGAGCCGCTTGAGCTGCCGCTGCCAGGCCGCCTCTTGCTCACCGGATGGCGGGCGCCTCAGGAGCCAATGAATCTCGTCCTTGCGCATCTCGTACAGGAACGCGCGCCAGTCGAGTTCGCGGCATCGGTGGTCGCGGAGCCAGGCGGGTGAGGGCATCCAGCCGTCGACCCAGCGCAACTCGGCGACCTTGTCGACGTGGTCCATCCACTTATCGCCCCAGCCGTCCCAGTCCTCGCCATCATGCAGTCGGATGAGCCAGTGCTCTATCGGGGCCATGTCTTCACTCTGGTTCGGAGCCGCAGGTCCAGGTACCCACGGATGCGTGGCAGCGGTGCATGCCGGCCTGCGCCCGAGGACGGGCTGACAACGTCCCTAGACATGTTCCACCTCCAGGGAAGCAGAGCGACACGTTCTTGACAATGGTCGTCAAGTCCAGCGGCGCCGCGGCTCTCTCTTGATTGAGAACCGCCGAATAGCGGCGGGAGTACCTACGAGCCCGCTCTTGACCTTGGAGGGGCCTTCCGTGGCCTCGGGGACATGAGGGCCTTCCCGGCATTGCTGATTTCGGCTTGCCATTGGTCTATCTACCGGCGTATAGTCGCCTTCCGGGGATTCCATGGCTGGGAGCTGCGTAGCTTCACTTCGTGTGGTGACGCGTGCCGGTCGGCGCGCGCCGATTGTCGGGGTGGTTGCTGCGGTGCTCGCCGGGCTCGGATTGGCCGGGTGCGGCGGTGGTTCGTCGTCTGCGACTGGCGTGAAGGGCCCCAGCGAGGTCACTGCCGCGCCGGTGTCGACGCGGGGGGCGAATCCGTTCACGGCGGCGGTGGGGACGGATACGCCGGGTCTGTTGCCACCTGCTGCAGCGGTGAGCTCGAGCGGGGGTCCGGCCACCTACAATGCTGACTTGCCCGGGCTGTACGGCGGCACGCGGAACTACACGACGTGCGATGCCGCCAAGCTCGTGAACTTCCTCGAGCAGAACCCGAGCAAGGCGGCGGCCTGGGCATTGACACTGTCGATCAAGGCCTCGCAGATCCGCGACTACGTGTCCGGGCTCACGGACGTGATTCTCCGCACCGATACGCGCGTGACGAACCACGGATACGTCAACGGCCTCGCCGATCCGATCCAGTCGGTGCTGGAGGCCGGGACCGCCGTGTTCGTCGACAAGTACGGGCAGCCCGTCGTCAAGTGCTATTGCGGCAACCCGCTGACCCTGCCCGTTCTGTACGCGGCGCCGACCTACATCGGGCCGTTGTGGGCGGGCTTCAGCCCGACGCAGATCACGATCATCAACCAGTCGACGACGATCATCAACACGTTCACGTTGTATGACCCGCGCAACGGGAAGACCTTCACCCGAACCTCGGGTGTGCACGGACGCGATGGGCCGTACTCCGCGCCATCGACGACGACCACGACGCAGCCGCAGTCGACGACCCCGGCGCCCGCCACAGGCTCGACGCCGACGCAGACGGCGCCTTCCGCGCCGGCCGCGGAGAACCCATCCGTGTCGCTGTCGCCCAACCCGGTCACGCAGGGCGACACCGTGACGCTGACCGCGTCCGGGTTCGCGCCCGGGGCCTCGCTTCAGATCACCGTCAATCGCCCGGACGGCGTGGTCGAGCATTACCCGCTGTCGGCCGGATCCGACGGCACGGGCACATACACGTTCTCGAACGCCGCTGGCAACGCGCCGCTCGGCACCTACAGCGTGACCGTGGCCAATCTCGCCACCGGCGCCCAGGCGTCCGGCTCGGTCACCGTGGTGGCGCCACCGACCAGCGCTACGCAGACGAACACAACCACCACCTGAGCGGTCCTTCATAGCCCGTTGGCATCGACCTGTGGTCGGCAAGCCGGCGGCGCCCCGCGGCTCTTCCTTGATTCAGGGCACCGCGATTTCGGGCTGAGTACCCGCGAGCCCGCTCGTGACCTCGGAGGGGCCTTCCGTGGCTCCGGAGACGCATTTCGTCTCCGGTCACCTTCGCCCATCCGAGCGTGACGAGCAGACGCCCAGCACCCGCGAGCACCGGCCCGGTTACCGCGAGCGGGACCCGGGCGACGACGCACACCGCGATCCGCAGCGGAGCGCCGATCCTCCGTTGGTACTTGCTGCGGTGGTCGGCCTATGGTTACCCGGTGATGGCTGTCGATATGAGCCGGGTTTTGTGGCGGCAGGCGCTCGAGATTCACCTACGAGCGGTTCGGATGCATGAAGAAGCGGCGCGGCGGTTCTTGCGTGTCGGGGATATCGGGAGCGCGACACTGGCGGCCGAGTTCGGTGCCGCCGAACGCCAGGCGCACGCGGAGGCGCTTGCACGCCATCCGGACTGGGCCCCGTAGCATCTCGAGGCATCTTGCGTTGGATGGGGATCGCGTCCGCGTCCGTCAACGCCACCCGTCCGGGGGGTTTCTCTGACGGCGCGGTTGTGGTCGACGGCGCGAGCGGCTTGGATTCCGCGAGCGCATGCCCGTGCTTCGGCCTTGGTCTGTCGGTTGCAAGGGCATCGCCCGGCCGGTCCTGGCCGATCCACCCGAAGCCGGCCGGGCGGGCGCGACCCTCGTCTCAAGTGGACCTGATGACCCGTGTCGGGGTACTTGCCGGTGCCCGGCGCGCGCCCGGCCGGTCGATGAATTGGGATGGCCGGCCGGGTGCTGCTCGAGTCGCGAACTCGGGAAGGGATGGGCGACGCGAGTGTGCGCTGCCCGCAGGGATATGGGAGGAGGCCGCCCCAGTGCGAGCGTGTTCCTTGGGTTGCTCCGGCGTCGGTTGACAGGCAGGGCGCTGAGAACATATGGTCGTTCTTATCTCGCTCCGCTGGCAGAGCGAAACTCGGGGCATCGGACGGGTCGCGCCTCTGCGCGGCCCGTCCAGGTACTACAGCCGTCGTCGCATCGACGATCGGTCAGCCGCTACGGGCACGCAAGTGACGGATGAGTGGATCGCAAAGGGTCACACCGCGTTAGGGCGCTTTGAGGCTCACGGGTTGACTTCGGTCACCTTGGGGAGCAAGCTCCCCAAGAAGCCCCCCGCTCCGGGGGCTTCCACGGAGGGTGGAGCGAGCGCTCGGAAGGGTCGTGCCGATCAGCGCGGCCCAGACGGGCTCTTCGTCTCGGAACGGCGGTGCGCACGCCCGGCCGGTCCTGCTCGCGGTGGTCGGCCGGGATCCGCTCGCGCTCGCGAACGTGGGAGACCATTGCCGTCCACTCCCCAAGCCACTCGGCGGACATGACGACGATTCGCCTCCTCGCGTCCGGGGCGTGAGCGACGAGCCCGAGGGGCGGCACGACGAGCAACCACCCCTTGCGTAGTCCGATGTGACCGCGATGCACGCGCGCGCATGGCGAAGCCCCTGCATCAGCTCAGCCCGCGCCACCACCAGGCCGTGGCGCTTCGCCTTGCCGGCGAGTCACCCCAGTCGATCGCCGACTCGCTGGGCGTGGAGCGCCGGACCGTCTATCTCTGGTTCAGCGATACCCTGGTCAAGCAGGAGGTCGAGCGTCGGGTCCGTGATGTCGCCGCCCTGATCAGCGAGCGCCTGGCTGATCACACGCTCAGGGCGCTCGACCGGCTCGGGGAGGTCATGGACCTGCCGCTCGACGCCGAGTCGCTGACCGTGGCCCAGAGGCTCGAGGTGATCCGGGAGATCCTGGATCGCGGCGCCTGCCTGACCGGCTTCATCGCTCGTCCCACGCGGCCGACCAGGTCGCGGCTCAGCGGGGCGGCCATAGCTGAGCAGAGGGTGCCTGGGCGATGAACCGGAGGGCGCAGCAGAGCTGTCGGCTCCAGGCGATCGCCGAGTATTGGGTGAGGCAGGTCCCCGATCGTGAGCTGGCCCGGAAGTGTGCGTGGGACCAGGCGGAGCGGGAGGGCCTCCAGTTCGACCGCAAGCAGATCAACGCAGCCATCCGGCGGGCATGGAACCTGACCCCCGACGAGGAGCGAGACGCCCTGCTCGCAGCTTCGACAGCTCATCTGGAGCGGAGGCCGTCTGAGGCGCCAGACCGGAGGGCTTCCGCTTCCTCCCTTCCATTAGCCAGCCCCTCTGGTCCTGGACCTAATCCTGGTCCTGGTCCTGGTGGCACGTACAGTGAAGCCGACAACACTGATCCGGACTTCGGCAGCATCGACGCAGAGACCTACGAGCTGCTGAAGCGACATGAGGCGGGTCTGCTGGTGCCGCATCCGATCTCGCTCGGCTCCATGCCGCAGGGAGCGACCGAATCAATGCGCCTGGTCGCCGAGGACATCGCCCTGTTGCTGGGGCTGCGGATCGCGGTCGACGAGGACCGGCCCCTCATGTACAGCACGCGGGTTCTGCGCCTGGCGGATGGGCTGGAGGCTCTCGTCGGGCGAGTGGGACAAACGGCGGGCAAGCCGGGTGCTGACCAAGCTGGTGAGCGCGGGCGTCATCCGGCACGTGGGTGACATGCCGGGCAGCGGGACGAGGCTCTATGCGGCGCCGCTACAGCCGTCGTGCTCAGACCAGGACCAGAGATTCCAGCTCTCGGCCTCGAGGCCCGTGTCCAGCCAAGCGGAGAAGTCCGCGAGCAGACAGTTGTGGACCATGCACAGGCCGTTGTCGGGGACGATCTCGGGGTTGTTGCATCCCGAGATCGCGCAGCGGCCGGGGACCACGGCGCCACGTCGTATGCCGGTCGGGAACTGCATGCATCTGGGATTCCATCACCCCGGTACCCGTGACGCAATGACGCAGAAGCACTGGGAAGGCGCTCTGCCGGCGAACGCGCGCGAGGCCCTCATGAGCGCCCGGCCCGGCGTCGCTCACTGCGAGCTCACCGAGGTCACGAAACGAAGCAGAGTCAGGAGGCCTGAAGGATTGCTGAAATGTCGAGCGCCATGGCGACCTTGTCTCCTACAAGCAGGTTGCCGCTGCCGAGCGCCTGGTTGAACTTGATGTCGAAGTCGCTGCGCTTCAGCGTGCCGACGACCTCCAAGCCAGCGCGCGTGTTGCCCCAGGGGTCGGTGTCCGTGCCCTGGATCAGCACGTTGAGCTTGATCTCGTGCGTGATGCCGTGCATCGTGAGGTTGCCGGTCACGCGCGAGGACTCGTCGTCGATCGCTTCCACGTGTGTGGACTCGAACGTGATTTCCGGGAACTGCTCCACATCGAAGAAGTCCGGTGATCGCAGGTGCTCGTCGCGCTGCGCCTCACCGGTGTCGATCGACGCGACCTTGACGGTCCCGTGCGCCCGGCAGTCGCCAAGCCTCTCCTTCATCTCGAGCGTGCCCTCGAACCCGGTGAACTTACCGCGCACGTTGGCGATCCCCATGTGCTTGACCGAGAATCCGACGGTGGAGTGCGCCGGATCTACGGTCCACGTCCCGGTCGTGATCAGCGGGCTGGTACGAGGTCCCGTCGCCATGCTACCTCCGATCAATCACTTGTCTGCCTCGACCAATATATGCCCCCCATCCGTGACTGGCAACGAGATCGTTAGCAGGGCGTTCACTGCGCAAGCAGCTAGGGCTGGCAGACCCTCATGATGAGGTCGACTCGCTGATGGCCCCAGGAGATGTCCTACAAGACCAGAGCCCGCAAGCGCCAGATCCGCAAGCAGCAGAAGCAGGCGCGTGCAGCCGACAAGAAAGTCGACCGGTTGCTCAGGAGCTCCACCGGGCCCCCGGCTGTTGGGCTGCAGCTACAAGCCGACAGCCCGCGGGCTCAGCCCGTCAGTCGCTGCCAGTGGTAGGCCCCTGAGTAGGTTCCCTTGCCGCTGACGGTCCGCGAAGCCACTGACCAGTTATCGAAGAGATGATCTCGGCTGAACGTCATGCTGGACTCGTCCAGCGCTCCGTCGTGAATGAGCTTGGCCTGCGCCTCCGCGACGCGGCGCTGGGCGTCATAGGTGGCCATCTCGGGGTCGATGGTGGCGTATCTCCATTTGCTCCCGCCGAGCACGTGGAAGCGCTTGTCGGGCTCGTCGCCTTCGAAGCGCCCCCAGGCTGTGACACCGGCGCCGACGTAGCTATGCGTGGCATCGTCGGGGTCGGCCTCGGTGCGAGCCCGTGCCTCGGAGGCCGATCCCTTGTAGGCGCGCTCAAGCGGGGGGAGTCGTTGGAGCGGCGGATCGATGCTTCCACCCTCCACCGCATCGTGGGGAGTGAAGATGTCGCTCCCAAGGAGGAGCTGCAGACCGTCTCGGATCTTCTCGACCGCTGGCTCGATGTGAACGTCATCGGCACCTCGCAGACGGCGCTCCTCGGACACGTTCGCGATCACGTCGACAACGTCTGCCTCGGTGAGCTCGCCGATCAGCTCCGCCTCGATCGCGGGGCAAAGCATCGGGCTTGCGACGGGGACAGCGAAGAGGACGCCGAACCAGTTCTTGCCCGGGTTGACGTGGTGCGAGCGGATCCTACTGCGCATGTTTGAGGTGCTCATGCCGAGGTAGACCGTGAGCTTGCCTTGGCTGGTCACGCCGTGGAGCAGATAGATCCCGGCTGACTCCGGGACGCTCTGCCAGCGCGAGCGCTCGATCCTGTAGATCTCGAAGGTGTCGAACGGATCGACGCTTCGGACCCGCGCCACCCCCGGCGCGACCCTCGAGATGAGCAGATCAGCCACGAGACGACCCTACCGCGGGCGAGAACCACGGACCAGATCGCTTCCTTGCCTCAGTTCATCGAGAGGCTGTCGCGCAGGGTCGAGAAGTCCGAGGCCAGTGCGGCGTACTGGTCGGCGGGTGCCGAGGTCAGGATCGCGACGCCGGCGCCGTTGTCGGTGTCGATGAAGAACGTGTCCTCCTTGTGCAGCAGGACCCCGGACTCACGCACGACGAACTCCCAGTGAAGCGCGGGGAACCCATCGAGTGTGGTTGGGCTGAGATCGATCTGCTGGTAGTCGGGTTCTTGCTGGAATCGCGTCGATCACCGGTTGCGCGGCGCTCTGCGGGTCGCTGGCGGTCGTGTTCTGGCTCACGTCCACCCGAAGGACGGTGTTGGAGTCCGCTGGCGAGACAAACGTTGTGTCCGTCCCGTAGCCCGTCGCCTGCTCGGCTCGCGTGACCTGCCAGTCCGAGGGGTAGTCGATCGAGAACGCCTGTCCGTTGTAGGTCGTGGTGGAAGCCGTAGGTAGGGGCGGTGGCACGATCGGTCCCGTCGGGTCGTCGGGGACGGACTCGAGCAGCTCGGTGCCGATATCGGCTGCGGCGCAACGTGTCGGTCACCGTGCGCAAGATGCAGCGCGAGCAGCGGAGGGAGGGCCTGCAGTTCGACCGGAAGGAGGTCAACGCGGCGCTCCGGCGAGCGTGGAACCGGACCACAGACGAGGAGCGAGACGCCCTGCTCGCAGCTTCGACTGCCCATCTGGAGCGGTCTGAGCCGAACACGTCACGCTCGAGCGTCTCACGGTCAAGCCCGTGCAGGAAAGCCGCGTATCCGAGCGCCTGCGCAACCACGGCGCGCCGCGCCTCAGCATTCTTCGCCAGGTTCACCTCGATCACCGCCAGCCGACCTGTCGGCTCCAAGGCCACCAAATCGGCGTACCCGCTGCCCAAGCTCACCTCCCGCCCAACCACGACCAGCCGGCCGCTGCCAGCGATCGGCATTAGATGAGGGGGCTCTGCGACCAGCGTATGAAGGTCCGCTTCGGCAGGGAACGGTGATGGACTCAATAGCGAGCATGTCGAGCCATCGTTTCGCCAGAGCGCTGTCATCGCCTCGATCACGCTACCGGTTGCGGCGTCAGCCGCGCCAATATCAGCCGCGCACGCCTGAACGCCAACGGTCGCGGACCCGATCGCGAGCGTCTGCTGCGCGACGAGCCACGAGCCAGGCACTGGACCGGTACGCGTCGAGCTACACCGCGCGCACCCGACGAGGGCCAAGACGCGGCCTTCCGCGATCGGTCAAGGCCGAATAGCTGTTCCAGTGCTCGCGAGACGCGCTTGACCCGAGGAAGGCCGTCCCGTGGCCTCGGAGACATGGTCCGCGGTCGCTCGGTCTCTCCGGGCTAATCGGGTGGTTGCGCGCCGGTCGCGTCGGCGAGGTCCTTCGCCGCCGGTCGGCGCTCTCTTCGTGGTGCGCCGGCTCACCGCCGCTCCCGGGCAGGCCTGTGGCGTCCCCGAGCCGCTCGCGTACCTAGAATCGTGTCGGCCGTGAGCGTGGCTGCGATACGAGATGGCGTTCGCAGTTCCACTGCGACCAGGGCATACGTGCGTGACCGGGCGAGCTTGCGCCTGGGAGCGGTCGTTGGGCTGACGCTGCTCGCCGCGGTGCTCCGCTTCACGGGCATCGGCCACCAGGGGTTCTGGTATGACGAAGGGGTCACCAATCAGCTTGTCCATCTCTCGTTGTCGAAGATGCTCGCAGTGGTTGGTCAAACCCAGGCGACGCCGCCGGTGTACTTCGTGGTCGCGTGGGTGTGGGCGCGCTTATTCGGGTTCGGGGAGGCTGGACTTCGATCGCTGTCGGCCTTGGCGGGGGTGGCCACGGTGCCCGTCGTCTACGGCCTCGGGCGAGAGCTGATCTCGCCGCGTGCCGGGATCGTCGCCGCGGCGCTGGCCGCATGCAGCCCGGTGCTCGTCTGGTACTCCCAGGAGGCCAGGTCGTACTCGCTGCTCGTACTGGTCAGCGCGGTTTCGCTGCTGATGTTCGCAAGAGTGCTCTCCGAGCCGCGGCCCGAGCGGGTGATCGGATGGGCGGCAGCAAGCGCGCTCGCGCTCGCGATCCACTACTTCGCGATCGTTGTTGTCGCCCCGAGCGCCGCCTGGTTGCTCTGGGCGTATCGGCGCGAGGCGAGGGTTCTGCTCGGCGTTGCTGCTGTCGGGCTGGCCGGGGTCGCGCTGATCCCGCTCGCGCTCAGCCAGCGCCAGCACGGGCGTTGGATCGCCTTTATCCCGTTCAGTGTCCGGCTCGGGCAGATTCGTCCCCAGTTTCTGATCGGTACCGGTGCCACAGCCGGTGGGGGCTTGATGCGTTCGCTCGCGACCGGGGTCGTTCTGGCGGCGGTCGTGCTCGTGCTCGCGCGGGGAGATGCACGCGAGCGGCGAGCGGCGATGCTCGCCGGAGCGCTCGCCCCTGCGGGCTTTGCGCTGGCTCTCATCATGCTCCGCGATGAGCTGATCACGCGGAATGTGATCGTGCTGTGGGTGCCGTGCGCGCTGTTGATCGCTGCTGGGCTCGGTGCGCGCCGCGCCGGACTATTCGGCCTGGCCGGGGCTGCGGTGCTGTGCGCGATCGGGCTGATCGCCATCGTTGAGGTCGCGATCACCCCCGACCTTCAGCGTCCCGACTGGCGTCCGGTCGCGCGGGCGCTCGGACCTCCGCCGAGCCCCGTCGACGGTTACGGCGGCCGGGTGATTCTCGTTCAGCACTATCGGACGCTGCTCCCGCTGGGGGTCTACCAGCCGCGATTGCGGGTGCTGGGCCGGTCGGGGGCGCTCGTCACGGAGATGGACATCGTCGCGATCGACGCACCGTATTCGGCGAGTTGCTGGTGGGGTGCCGCCTGCGGCCTGACCGCGTCTCAGCTCCAGCCCACCTACCCGATCCCAGGGTTTCGCGCCGTCAGCCGCCAGCGGGTCTCACGGTTCTTGATCCTGCGCTTACGTGCGGATCGGCCACGCCGATTGACGCCGAGGATGGTCGCCCGTGCGCTCACGACCACCACTCTCCCCCGCGATATTCTGATCATCCAGTCGCCCGCCTGAGCGGAGCCATCTCGGCCGCGGTCAGTCGACGAGCGGCGCGGTCCGGTATGTGACGGGCTGGCGGCAGGGCACGGCTTGCGGCGCAATACCGAGTCGACTTGCGGTGGTCCCTAAGGGTGGTCGCGTAGCGCGCCCCGATGCCATGCGCTCGTGGTCCTGAGACCGTCTGCACAATCCGCCGTCCCTCGCGGCGATAACTCTCAACGGGAGTCGAGGCTCGCTATGACGGTCATTTGGTTCATCGTCTGGCTGATCGCCAACAACGTCGGTGGCCACGAGCCGCTGCTGTTCAATCCGGTCAACGCCTGGACGGCCACGCTGATCCTCGCGATCGCGCTTGATCTGAGCGCCTCGCATGCTCGTGCAGGGCAGAAGACCCGACGATAGGGAGCCCGCGCAAGCACAACTCAGCCCGCCCCGAGCGCTCAGCCCGCTCGATGTCAGCAACCTGCGAGTCGAGAGGCATGGTCCAATCGATGATCCTGGCATTGGCGCGATCCCCCGGCCGAGCTTGCCGCGGGTCTCAAGGCGGCAGCGTGGTCGAGACTGCCGCAACTCGAGGCATGTAACTCCGCTGTTGAAGGTTCCGCCTGGGTGGTGGTCGAACGTTCGGCTCATCCGGGACAGGGGCTTTCTTGGGAGAACGCAGATGGGTAGGGTGTGCCACGAACGCATGAGGAGGTCGATGTAGAGGATCGGACCTGTTGATGCGGTGCTGCATCGGAGATGGAGGGGCTAGTCCGATGGGCTGGTGGACCTCCGCGGTCGCCCTGCAGGGGGAGGCCGCAAACCACCCCGAGCTGCTGCGGTAAAGAGCCGTGGTGGTGAGCGTCCGGGGAGCAAGGCGCGCCTTGAGCGCGTCAGGTATGGGCCAAGAAGACGAGCGTGAGCGATCCATTGATGACGTGTCGAAATCTGCGTTAGATGACATCGAAACCGGGCGGCCTACCCAGCCCGGGATGAGCCTGGCGGGTGTCCTGCTGATTGGCCAGGTGGTGTCCGGCATGGAGGTGGCGTGAGCTTGGTCCGGGCTCTGGTGTGGAACGTGGGAACCTGTCGTCCCGCGCCTGTCGGTGACCAGTGGCGCCAAGATGGGCCTGCGGTCGCTGGTGGAAGGGAGAACTCCAAGCGGCTGATCCGCGAGGGGTTGCGTACTGATGCGGGGCACAGGGGCGGACCTGACCGTAGTAGCTATGAAGGTCCCGTAATGGGACTGGAGCGAAGGGGAAGGGTCATCCTGGCTTGCTGGCTGGTCAACCGCCTTCGGGTGGGATGAGCCGGATGAGCGAGCCGAAACCTGACGGCAAGTCGTTTGTGATTTCCAAGCGGCTGGTCTGGGAGGCATGGCGAAGGGTCAAGGCCAACCGGGGTGCTGCGGGTGTTGACGAGGAATCGATCCTGGCGTTCGAGGCGAACCTGAAGGCGAACCTCTACAAGGTCTGGAATCGGATGTCCTCGGGGAGTTACGTCCCGCCGCCGGTGAGGGCGGTCGAGATACCGAAGAAGTCGGGCGGATCGAGAATGCTCGGCGTGCCCACTGTCGCGGATAGGGTCGCTCAGACCGTCGCGTACCTGTCCTTGGAGCCCGACGTGGAGCCTGTGTTCCACCCGGATTCCTACGGGTATCGGCCGGGACGATCGGCTCATGACGCGCTGGGGAAATGCCGGCAGCGGTGCTGGAGATATGACTGGGTTCTGGATTTGGACCTGAAGTCGTTCTTCGACTCGCTCGATCACTCGCTCGTTCTGAAAATGGTCGCTCACCACACGAACCTGCGGTGGATCCTTCTCTACGTGGAGCGGTGGCTGAAAGCGCCGTTGCAACTGGAGGACGGCACCCTCACGCAGCGGGATTGCGGGAGCCCGCAGGGCTCTGCGATCTCACCCGTGCTGGCGAATCTCTTCCTCCACTACGCGCTGGACATGTGGCTTGGCCGGGTGTTCCCGGACGTGCCTTTCGAGCGCTACGCGGATGATGCGATTCTGCACTGCAGGAGCAAGCAGGAGGCGCAGATCGTGCTCGACGCGATCGTCAAGCGGTTGGCGGCGGTCGGTCTGGAGTTGAATCTGGACAAGACGCGCATCGTGTATTGCAAGGACTCGAACCGCACCGGCTCGCATGAGCACGAGCAGTTCACGTTCCTCGGGTACACGTTCCGTCCCCGGCTGGCGCGGAGCAGGGCTGGCGTGAAGTTCGTCAGCTTCCTCCCGGCGGTCTCGGAGGATGCCGCGAAAGCGATCCGTCGTCGGGTCAAGCGCTGGCGGCTGCACTTGTGGAGCGGGCAGACCCTCGCTGAGCTCGCACAAGAGATCAACCCGACTGTGCGGGGCTGGATCAACTACTACGGCCGCTTCTACCGGACCGAGTTGATCGGGACTCTCAAACGCATCAACGCGTACTTGATGCGCTGGGCCATGCGGAAATACAAACGGATGCGCGCCCGTCCTGGACGCGCGAACCGGTTCCTGGCGGCGATCGCCAAACGGGAACCAGCCCTGTTCGCGCACTGGGGGTGGGGAGCGCAGCCGACGGCTGGATGACAAGAGCCCGGTGAGTCGAGAGGCTCACGCCGGGATCTGCGAGCGCCGGGGGTGAAACTCCCCCGGCGACTCAACCCGTTTTTGGTCGGTGGGCTTCGAGCCCGGGCTTTTCGTTCGGCCGCCCCTGCGACTTGCCTGGATTGAGCTGCGAGCTCGTATCGGTCTGTGTCGTTGTCCCGCTGGTTCTCCCGCTGACTGTCAACCCGAGTTGATGGAGGTGAGAAGTGCCGTTGCCGAGATGGGTGGGTCGCGCGATCGGTCTGGATGTCCACCGCGACTTTTGCGTCGTCGCGATCTGCGAGGACGGGTGTCGTTCGCTCGGCGGGTCGTGTGCCGAGCACGTCCGAGGGTCTGCGGACACTGGCCGAGAGCCTGCTGCCGACCGACCGGGTGGCGTTGGAGGTGACGGGCAGCTGTTGGGAGGTCGCCAGGATCCTCGAGCCGTATGTGAACCGGGTGATCGTCGTCTCGCCGGACGACACCGGGATCGCCAACGCGCGAGCGAAGACGGACAAGCTCGACGCGCGGGCTCTGGCGAGCTTGTTGTGGAAGGGTGAGCTTGAGGCGGTCTGGATGCCGGATGAGCGCTGCCGGATCCTGCGCCGGCGGCTCGCGCGCCGCGAGCAGCTCGTGAACTCCCGGTCGCGGTCCAAGAACGAGATCCACGCCGTGCTGCAGCGCCGGCTACAGGGCAAGCCACCGTGCTCTGACCTGTTCGGCGTCAAAGGTCGGGCGTGGCTCGCGGGCCTGGAGTTGCCGCCCGAGGAGCGCGAGTCGGTCGACGCAGGCATCCGCCACGTCGAGTTCCTCGACTCAGAGATCGCGGCAGTCGAGCGGCTGATCGCCCAGCAGGCGCTGTCCTGGCCCGAGATCCGGCGGCTGATGACCGTCCCGGGCGTGAATTTGATCTGCGCTGCATCGTTCATCGCGGCGGTCGGGGACCCCAACCGGTTTCTCACGAGCCGCAAGCTCGTCGCCTACCTCGGCCTTGACCCGAAGGTCCGCCAGTCCGGTGAGGCGCCGGCCCGCAGCGGCCGAATCTCAAAGCGCGGATCGCCATCGGCCCGCTGGGCGCTGGTCGAGGCCGCGTGGACCGCGGTCAACCAGCCCGGGCCGCTGCACGCCTTCTATCAGCGCACCCGAGCACGCCGCGGTCACGGCAAGGCGATCGTCGCGGCCGCCCGCAAGCTCGCGATCCTGTTCTGGTGCATGCTCACCCGCTCAGAGGACTACGCCCACCAGCAACCGTCGCTGACCAAGAAGAAACTCCGCCGGCTGGAGATCACCGCCGGCGCCCCCAAGTACACGGCAGGTTCCCGCGGGATCTGGAGCGCCAACGACGCCGTCCGCGAAGCCGAACGCGCCCTCGCCGAGCAGGCCGAACTGTCCTACAAGCGGATGGTCCAAGACCAGCAGGCCGGCGGGCCGGCGGGAAAAGTGGGCGCGGGCGTGACACCGGAGCACGCATAGATAAGTCACTCAAACGAGGACAAGCTGCGCGGCAGACTCAAAGCTCCTGACGCCTGCGCTTCGCTACGTCAGTCACCCGCGCCCACCAACAACCTAACCACCGACGACCACGCCGGCAAGACCCGGCAACGATCCCGGCCGACCAAATACCGCACAAGAAATGCGATCGAGCGACGACCCGGCCCAGATCGACCTCACCAGAGGCGATCTGACGCCCTGCGCGATCCCTCCCCGACCGATCACACCCCCGAAGAATGTCACCACCAGCCCTTGACTTTCATCGGTCGATCGTTGCGGCAGCGACGCCATCGCCGACGCCTTCGCGTGTTGGACTGAAGGTCGCACTGACGCGGTCAGCGCCCTGACGTTCGAATCGCCGCTCGCCCGAATCGGGATTGAAACGCTGGGTCCTGTGGGTACGCAGGCTCCATACCCGGTCGAGGTGGCGGTGTGGGAATCGCCTGATCCGCCATCACCGGGGGAAAGGGGTCCAACGTGTCTCGCGATCAGAAGAGGGCGCGTTGGTTCGGCGTGCTCTACCTCATCACGTTCGTCACGTCGATCCCAGCGCTGGCGCTTTACGAGACCGTGCTCCGACATCCCGTGGCGTACATCGCCGGTGCTGGGCACGACAAGCAGGTCTTGCTCGCGGCTCTGCTTGAGCTGCTGCTGATCATCGCGAACATCGGCACCGCCGTCGTGATCTTCCCGATCGTCAGACGACTGAACGAGGAACTGGCGCTCGGCTACGTGACGGCGCGGCTGTTCGAGTGCATGTTCATCCTCGTCGGCATCCTCTGCATGCTCGGCATCATCACGTTACGGAACCAGGTTGCAGGTCCGGCTGAGGGGACAGTCGCGTATGCCCTCGCGGCGATCAAGGACTGGACTTTCCTCCTCGGCCCGGGCTGGGTCGTCGGCTGGGGGAACGGGCTGATCCTCGGCTATCTGATGTACCGCTCGGGCCTCGTGCCGCGACAGGCAGCGTTGCTCGGGCTCGTCGCCGGACCGCTGATCATCGTGTCCGGTACGGCCATCATGTTCACCGGCAACGAACCGAGCCACGCGCTGCACGCACTGCAAGGGATCCTGAGCATCCCGGAGATTTTGTGGGAGCTGTTCCTCGGGATCTACTGCACGATCTGGGGTTTCAGGCGCGACGCCCCGATCCTTTCCGGGAGCGCCCGATGACGAACCGGCGAATGCTGTTCTGGGCTACAACCGGCGCTGTCGCTGGTCGATCCAACGCGGCAGCGAGATGCCCGCCTCACGAGGGGGGCTCGTAGAAGCGCAGCCGATTTTGATGCGGGGTCGATCAGCTGCAACTCCAAACCTGCTCCACCGGGGCCACGTTCGAGTCCGGGGTTCAGGAACGGAAAATTCTTCGAGACAAGCTCCGTGTGCAGGTCGGCCACGTCCGAGGCGACCACCAGGACCACGGTCCCCGGCGTCCCGTCGTCGTGGTGCGAGGACAGGTGTAGCCGCATCCCACCGCGCGACACCTTCATGAAGACGGTTCGATCGCCCTCGCCGTCCTGGGCGTCCAGGGTGCACCCAAGGTAGTCCAGATAGAAGCGCTTGGTCACGGACACATTGTGCATTCCGCAGGATCGGGATGGCCGCCCGCAGTTCTATTCCCATGCCTGGATTCAACCAGCCGCACGCGTTTCCTAGCCCTGGTTCTTCTTGCGCATCCGACGAGCCATCAGCCGCTGCAGACCCATACCGATCTTCTCGCCGATGCTGCCTTCCGGCGGCGCGGCGCCGAGCTGGCGAGCGAGACCGAGGTTGTCCCATTCAGCCCAGGCCTCGACTACCTTCCCGTCCTTCCACCGATCGATGCTGATGCCGGTCACCGATCCGTGGGCGCCGGTCGGTGCGAGGCCCGCGAGGTCGCCGCGGTGCGTTCCCTCACTGTGCCACCGCAGCACCACCTTGTCAGCGGCTGCGATCACATCGTCGACGGTGATCCGCACGTCGGGGAATGCCTCGCGGTACATGCTCGCCGTGCGCTTGAGCACCTCGGGTCCCCTGAGGGCACGCATCTGGGCAGGAGTGGCGGGGTCGTGGTTGACAGCATCGGGCGCCACAAGCTGGTCGATCAGCTCAAACTTGCCCTCGTTGAAGCTCTGCTCAAGCAGCTGCCGTGAGGCTTGCGAGAGGTCTCCCGGTCCCGTAGCCGCCGAGGCACCTTCGTCGGCGCCGGTCGTGACATCGCTGGACATGTCCGTCCACCTCCATTGTGTTGTTGGAGCGAGCCTACGCCCGTTCTCATGGCCCGGTCAAGGCCAGCCGCCGCGCTGAGGCTTTGCGCAATAGCGGCCACGCTCAGGCGGGTTCATCAGACCGCTATATCGGGCTACAAGCGACAGCGCATCGCGCCGGCCGTAATTGTGCTCAAGCTGGTCGCGCTCGAGACAGTTGTCGATGATTGCGCAAGGCGTTGCGTACTCCACCGCGCTTCAAGCCGCAGTGACTACGGCTGACGGTGGGCTCGAACGTCGTGATGATCGCGTCGGTGCATGGGAGGCTCCTCATCATGCCGTGCTCGAAGTACGTCATGGCCCCCTTGGTTGCGGTGTTGGCGCTCGTGATCGCGGGCGGGGCGTCGGCGTTCGTCATCTCTCATGCAAGCAGCCGAGTTGTGCAGCGGCAGCCGCCGGCCGGCAGCTGTCACGTCCGCGGCCACTCCCCGTTCAACATGCCGGACCTGCACTGCACGCCGGGCGCGTTGAACCCTGCCGTCACCCAGGCGACGATCCACAAGACGATCTGTCGTAGTGGGTACTCCAGCAGCATTCGCCCGTCCATGAGCGTGACGGGGCCTGAGAAGCTCGCCAGCATCCGCGCCTACGGCTTCCACGCTGGCGCGGGGAGCTACGAATACGATCATCTCATTTCGCTGGAGCTCGGCGGGGCGGCCAACGACAGCCGCAACCTCTGGCCGGAGAGCGGCGCGTCACCGAACCCGAAAGACAAGGTGGAGAACTACCTTCACGCGCGGGTGTGCGACGGCCGCGTGTCGCTCGCCCGAGCGCAGCGCATCATCGCGCTTGATTGGGTCACGTTCTACAACCTGAACGTCAAGCCGAAGCCGAAGCCAAGGCCAAAGCCGCCCCCGCCGCCTCCACCGCCACCTGATGAAGGCGTCGTGCACCCTGGCGCGTTCTGCTCGCCGGCGGGCGCAACAGGCCACACGAGCAAGGGTACGCCGATGGTGTGCGGCCCAGCTTCAGATGGCCGTGATCGCTGGCACAGCGGTTAGGGGTGGACGCTCGCAAGGGTCGGCTTCCGCCTCGGGCTACAAGCGACAGCGCATCGGGCCGGCCGTGATCGTGCTCGAGCTGGTCGGGCTTGAGACTGCCGCTGGTCGATCAAGGCGGGCGCGACGACGGTCATTTCGGGATGGGCGAGCCCGCGACAAGGTCCTTCAGGCTGTCGCGGCTGCAGACCGCTCGGCGGTACAGCCCGCCCGGGTTGTTGGCGAAGATCGCCACGGCGAGGTCGAACGCTCTAGTTCCGCCGGCCTATAGCGGACCGGGAATCGCGTGACGACACGGTCTACGTCACGCCCAGTCCATCGGCGTGTACCCGCTCGTTGTCGGCGCGGAGACGATCAGCACGGAGGCGGGCGACGAATCGTGGTTGCGTACTGTTCGGCGGTGGGATGGATTGAGCCGCGCGAACGTTCCCGCCGGCGCGGGGTGTTCCTCGCCGTCGATCGCGAGCGTAGGTGTGCCGGAGAGCACGAAGAACAGCTCTTCTTGGTCGCGTTCTGTTTCATCGTGCTCGGGGATCGACCCGCCGGGTGGGATCTCAACGAGGTTGACGCCGAACGCCTGGCAGTCAAGCGACCGGCGCACGAGCGCCCAGTTACCCGTCTGCTCGAGCTCGTCGCGGTGCGCGATCGTGTACCCGTCTCCACGCTCCATCGTCTCTCAGCCTCCTCCATAATCGAACGTCGAGCCGTAGCCGCACGTGCCGCGGAACGCGAACGCGAGCCGGCCGTCCTCGACCACCAGTTCGTCGGCGATGAGCTCCTCGCCCGCTCGCTCATGCCCGGGAATCACGCACGTGACCGTCTCGCTGCCCTCGTACCTGTCTCGGATTCGAACGCTGACGCGATCGCGTATCCGCAATCGCTGGCGGCGCCGAGCGTGATCGACCGCGATCTCGACCGCTCGCACCGCCACCAGCTCGCTGGCCTTCCACGCCCACGGGAAGTGACGCTCCGCGTCGCCACCGAGACGACCGGTGAAGATTCCCTCAAGCGCAGCCCGCTGATCCTCGGACGCGCCCGCATCCAGATACAGCACCCACGTCCACGGCGAGCCCGGCTCGTCATCGCTGTAGCGGCACGCAAGCACCACCGGGAGCCCGGAGAGCTCGGTTCCGTCCACCGCGCCGTGCTCGATCAGCCACGACAGGACCCCCATGCAGACACCATGACTCGAACGCCCACCCGCCGTGCCGTCAATCCGGCGGCACGGGCAAATCGCATCGCAGTTACACGACTCAAAGTACGTGCCGCGAATCCGCCAGCTCACGCTTCACCTCGTTCCGGAGTCCGCGCCGACGACTGGAGCGACGCTCCCAACGGCGTCAGTGCGCCTGCGCGTAACCCTTCAGGCCCCCGAAATCGAGCAGCACGCAGGTCTCGTCGCCGACGATCCACGCATCGTGCCCGGGCGGCATGTGGAAGGTATCGCCGGGACCAAACTCGCGCTCAGTTCCATCGTCCATTTTCAGCGCCATGCGGCCCTGCAGGACGTAGCCGATGTGCTCGACTTGACACGAGTCGGTGCCTGCGAGTGGCTTCACATTCTCTGACCAGCGCCAGCCAGCTTCGAACGTTCCCAGGCCGACTGAATGCCCATTCAGGTCCACGAGCTCCACCCGACCCTTCCCATCGGTGAACTCCCGAACCTCATCCGGGCTCTCGAAACGCTTCCCGACAAGCTCTGCCATGGCACCCCCCGTTCTTGGTCGACTGCGCCGGCGGCCAGCCTAACCCCCGTGCCCGTTCAGAAGCAAGCCGCCGACCGGTACGGTCGGGCGCTGTAGTCATGCGATTACCCGCGTAGCAGCCCGCGGCACGCGTCGGACTCAGGCTTCCGCATCGGGCTACTTGCAGCAGTCTCGCACCGACCCGGCAGCCTCTGGAGGTGTCCCTCCCGCCGGCTCCGTCTATCGCTTCGCTTCGTACAGCCCTGCCTCGAGCGCGGCGTCCGCGAGCCGCTCGGCGAGCCGCTCCAGGTCGGAGCAGAGCTCAGAGCCAGCATCCAGCATCCGCTCGACCACCTGGTGGAGCCCGGCGACCGTGCGCGGCACGTCCAGGTCGTCGATGTCGATCGTGGGAGTCACCATCTGATGCGACGAGCGGCCGGCACGATTCGGTAGGTCATCGGACCCATATCGCCGTTGTTGGCGTAGATCCGATCACCGGCCTGCTTGCGCACCCGCAGGCGCACGGGGTGGGCTCCTTCGGGGCTCCACCAGGTCATCGCGCCGTCGGGGTAGATCTCCCAGCCGTCCTTGGCGAACGGGCCGACCTCCCAGTCTTCGCCGATCGCATGGAGGTTGAACGGCCGTCGGGGAAGTCGGGCAGGATGTAGATGCGCCGGTCGTCTGTGGGCGGGTCGGTGGGCGGCTGGCCGACCGGGGTGGTCTCTGCCTTGTCGATCCAGACCACTGCGTAGCGGAAGCTGGGTTCGAGATCCTCGAGCAGCTCGAGCTGCCGCTGCCAGGCCGCCTCTTGCTCACCGGATGGCGGGCGTCTCAGGAGCCAATGGATCTCGTCCTTGCGCATCTCGTACAGGAACGCGCGCCAGTCGAGCTCGCGGCATCGGTGGTGGCGGAGCCAGCCGGGTGAGGGCATCCAGCCGTCGACCCAGCGCAGGTCGGCGACCTTGTCGATGTGGTCCATCCACTCATCGCCCCAGCCGTCCCAGTCGTCTCCGTCGTGCAGTCGGATGAGCCAGCGCTCTATCGGGGCCATAGTTTCAGGCGGGCTCGGAGTTGCACGCCGGCGTGTTGCCGGATCGACGGCAGTCGTTGACCACCCGCGCCTAAGGGAGAGCCGTCTGAGTACCTAGACATGTTCCACCTGCAGGGAAGCAGAGCGACGGGGCCTTGACAATGGTCGTCAACCAGCAGGAGCGCGCCCGCGGCTCTTCCTTGATTCGCGGCGCTGAATCCGGCCTCGGATCCCCTGAGAGTTGCTCATGACCTCGGAGGGGCCTTTCCGTGGCCTCGGAGATATATTCGGGCTTTCTCCCCTGGGCAACCGCCGTTTCCCGTGGCGGATCAGGTGCCTCGCGTCTGCCCGAGGACGCGTCGCAGACGGATGCCATCCACTCCTGAAGCCTCGTACAAACGATTCGCTGCCGAGACGTCGGCCTTACGGGAATTGATACGCCGGATACAGTGCTCGCCGGTGGTGGACCTGACGCTCTACAACCGGCCGGCGCAGACAGTCTTCGACCTCTTGGGCAGCAAGGAGGACGACATCACTTACAGCGTTGGTTGGGGGCTCGCGCAGAGCGAGGCCTTTGCCCGCGGGCTGCTCAGTGAGGTCTACGGAGACACCCAGCAAGGCGAGCTCACCGCGCTGCGCCTGCAGGAGTCCGAGCCCGGCACCGGCCGGACGGACATCGAGATTGAGACCGAGCTGCTGCACCTCATCGTGGAGGCCAAACGGGGATGGACACTGCCATTGCCGGAGCAGCTATCGAAGTACGCGTCGCGGCTGGACGCACGTGATGACCGGGAGGGTCGTATCGCCGTCGTGGCAGAGTGCGCGTCCTACTACCCCCCCAGTCAGGAACCTGTCTCTCGAGATCGATGGTGTCCCCGTTCGGTACGTGCCCTGGTCTCGCGTAGCAGCTCTTGTCGAGACCACGCGGGGTCCGCGGGAAGCTACGTTGAAAGCGGCTGCTCCGCGAGCTGCTGCGCTACCTAAAAGGGCTGATGACGATGCAGGACGTCACCTCGAACATGGTCTACGTGCTGGTCCTCAACGACCACGTACTGGACTGGTCGGACCTGACGTTCAAGGACACCGTGGTCGATCGTGACCTCTACTACCACCCCGTCGGAGGCGGTCGCGGCGGATGGCCGAAGACGCCACCGAACTATCTCGGCTTCCGGTTTCAGGGACGTCTTCAGCAAATCCGCCACGTCGAGAGCTACGACATCATCACCCGCCCGCACGACTACATCCCAGAGGTGCATGAGGATGTGGACTGGAGCGAGGAGCCACATTTCCTCTACCGCCTCGGACCCGTCATCGAGCCTGGCAGGGACGTCCGCACCGGGAAGCTGTGGATGAACCAGCGCGTCTGGTGCGCACTTGACCTACTGTTGACGTGCGACACCATCCACGAAGCGCGCGACAAGACCAACGAGCGCCTCGCCGCCGGCGGCGAACTCTGAGCATCCGGGGGGCCCGGGGCCAGGTTCTCGCGCATGGAAAGGACCTTCGCGCACCCTGGCACGAATGCGTTCTTCCGGGAGGTCCCGTCTGTCGTGAGGCGCCCCTTGCGCGCTCGGAAGCCATCGCGATGCAATCGCGCGCATGGCGAAGCCGCTGCATCAGCTCAGCCCCCGCCACCACCAGGCGGTGGCGCTCAGGGTCGCGGGCGTGTCGCCCCAGGCGATCGCCGATTCGCTGGGCGTGGAGCGTCGCACCGTCTATCTGTGGTTCAGCGATCCGTTGGTCAAGCAGGAGGTGGAGCGTCGGGTCCGCGATGTCGCGAGCCTGATCTCCGAGCGTCTGGCTGACCACACGCTGAGCGCGCTCGACCGGCTCGGGGAGGTCGTCGACCTGCCGCTCGATACCGAGGCGTTGACGGTGGCTCAGAGGCTCGAGGTGATCCGGGAGATCCTGGACCGCAGCGCCCGCCTGACCGGCATCATCGCCCGTTCTTCTCGTCCGACCAGGTCCCCGTTCAGCGGGGCGGCCATGTAGGCCCGGGCCGGTGGCGCCGGCGACCAAGCGCTGTCCTCTGCCGAACAGACCGTAGGGCCTTCCAATCAACGGGCACACCAAGCGCGGGAAGGCGCGGGTAAATCAGGCACACGCACTGAGCAGCGTAGACCGCCACGTGAGGAACCGGATGGGACGGCCACCAGCAGCATTTGGAGAGGCGCCAGGTCGGGGATTGCGTGAGGGGGGCGGAGAAGGGAGGCACGACAGCGCACAGAGCAGTCGGCATGGCCCATCTCACGGTCCAGTCCCCAGACGAAGGGGCAGGCAGCAAAGTGCCCAGACAGGAGGCGCTTAGAGATGTCCTACAAGACTAGTGCAGCGTTCCGTTAGTCTCTTGCATAAGTAAGTAAGTTGCGGTACGGTTGGTTCGTGGCGCGAGTTGCTGCGGCGATCGAGCTGTCTGACGAGGAGGAGCGCGAGCTGCGCACGGTGTTGCGAACACCGTCGGCGCCCCAGCAGCAGGCGATCCGCGCGCGGATCGTGTTGCGCGCGTCAGAGGGTGCGTCGAATACGCAGATCGCTGCTGAGGTGGGTGTGTCGTTGCCGACGGTGGGGCTGTGGCGACGTAACTTCTGTGAGCGCGGGCTGGATGGTCTGGTCGACGCCCCGCGGTCTGGCCGTCCGAGGCAGATCGACGATGACGAGGTTCAGCGGGTGCTCGCCAAGACGCTCGAGCCGCCGCCGGACGGGACGACGCATTGGAGTGTGCGCCGGCTTGCGGCCGCGACCGGGATCTCGCCGACGACGGTCCACAGGATCTGGCGTGATCACAAGCTCAAGCCGCACCAGCTCCGCTCGTTCAAGTTCTCCAAGGACCCGCAACTCGTCGAGAAGGTGATCGACGTCGTCGGCCTGTATCTCGATCCGCCGAAGGGCGCGCTGGTGCTGTGCGTGGACGAGGAGACCCAAACGCAGTAGGCAACTTCGAGTTTGAGTGCGCTGTGTCGCGTCCGGCGGGGAGGAGTCTGTCGTGACGCGTAGTACTCAAGGGTCTGATGGCGTTGCGTCGTGCTCATGCCGACGAGTACGCGGTTCGGGTGAACCGAGCGGTCGAGTTGCTGGCCAAGCTGTCGCGGGCGGACGCGGTGCGTGGGTTGGAGGCAGAGTTCGGTCTGTCGGAGCGTCAGGCGCGCCGGTATGTGAACGAGGCGCTCGCCCGTCCGGGTGGCGTTGTGGTGCCGGAGCGGACGGTGGTGTTTACGGTGCGGTTGGCGCCGTCGCTGATCGCCGGTCTGCGCGAGCGCGCGCGGGCGGGCGGGGTGTCGTTGAGTGCGGCGACGGCGGCCGCGGTGGGTGCGTATCTCGATCAGGCCGGCGAGCTGCCCGGTGGCCCGGCGCGTTGAGATCGAGTTCGTGTCTGACCGCCTCGCTGACGCGCGGCTGGCGCAGGTGTACGTGATCTTGGCGCCGGAGCGGCGTCGTGTGACCCGGAACGAGGAGAGCGACAGTGAACGACAGCAGCGACAGCGTGTGGGTGACGGGGAAGCGGTCCGGACGAGTGGCTGCGATCTACGCGCGGGTGTCCTCGGACAGGCAGCGTCGCGAGCAGACGATCCGCAGCCAGACCGCTGCGTTGCGTGAGCTCGCCGCCGCGTGCGACCTGCTCGTTGTCGAGGATCTGGTGTTCGAGGACGAGGGCGTCTCGGGCACGGTGCTGCGCCGCCCGGGGCTGGAGCGCCTGCGTGATCTGGCGGTCGAGGGCCGCTTCGAGGTGCTGCTGTGTCATGCGCCGGATCGGCTCGCGCGCCGGTACGCCTATCAGGTGCTGCTGTTGGAGGAGTTCCAGCGCGCCGGGATCGAGGTGATCTTCGCCAAGGAGCCCGAGCGGTCCGGCACCCCGGAGGATGAGCTCCTGCGCCAGTTCCAGGGGATGATCGCCGAGTACGAGCGGGCCCAGATCGCTGAGCGCTGCCGCCGCGGCAAGCTTCACCGCGCCCGAGGCGGCGCGGTCTCGGTCATGGCCCGCGCCCCGTACGGCTACCGGTACGTCAAGCGCTCCGAGCACGCCGACGCATTCTTCGAGGTCGACGAGGCCGAGGCGCCGGTCGTGCGCGAGATCTTCCGCCGCTACCTCGAGGAGGACGAGTCGATCGCGAAGATCGGACGGTGGCTCACCGCGCAGGGCGTGCCGACCAGAACCCGCGCCACGGGCTGGAACAACGCCACGATCTGGGGGATGCTCCGCAACCCGGCCTACGCCGGGCAGGCCGCCTACGGCAAGACGCGCGCGACCGGCGAGACCGTCCGCGCCACCCGTCAAGCGCGGCTGCGAGGGCAGCGCTCCACCCACATCTCCCGCGAGGAGGTCGCGCCGCAGGACTGGAAACGGATCACGGTCCCCGCGCTCATCAGCGAGGAGCAGTTCGCGCTCGCGCAGGAGCGTCTGCACCGCAACAGCCGCTTCTCGCCGCGCAACACCTGTCGCCCGTCGCTGCTGCAGGGGATCCTCGTCTGTCGCGAGTGCGGGTACGCGTACTACCGCTGCTCGACCCGCAGCAAGAACGGGAAGCTTCGCGAGTACTACCGCTGCTCGGGCACCGACGGCCACCGCCGCCCCGAAGGACGCGTCTGCGAGAACCGACCGGTCCGGCTGGCGGAGATCGACGAGCTCGTCTGGACCCGCGTGCTCGCGCTGCTCGAAGACCCCGCGCTGATCCAGGCCGAAATCGACCGCCGACTCCAGACGATGCGCGCGACGCACCCCGCCGCCAGCCGACGAGACGCGCTCGAGCGCGACCTCGTCCGCTCCCAGAACGCGATCCGACGACTGCTGGACGGCTACCAAGAGCAGCTCGTCACGCTCGACGAGCTCCGCGCCCGCACCCCCGAGCTGCGCAAACGCGAGGCCACGATCCAAGCGCAGCTCCACGCGCTCGACGCCGAGCTGCACGACGCCGAGACCTACCTCAAGCTCACCGAGACGCTCGAGGGCTTCCGCGCCCGGCTCACCGACAACGCCCAGAGCCTGACCGTCGAGCAGCGCCAGCAGATCGTGCGGCTCGTCGTCCGCGAGGTCTTGATCGGCGAGGACGACATCACGATCCGCCACTCGATCCCCGTCCCCACACGCGACCAGCCACCCGGTTATCTACTGCGTTCGGGTAGTCGAGAAGACGCAGATCCAGGCGCTGGATCGCACCCAGCCGACCTTGCCGATCAAGCTGGGCAAGGCGGCTCGGATGACGCACGACTACAAGCGCAACGGGACCACCAGCCTCTACGCCGCCCTGGAGATCGCGACCGGCGAGGTCACCGGCGCCTGCTACCCCCAGCACACCCACCGAGAGTTCCTCGCGTTTCTGAACCAGATCGTCAAGGCCTACCCGCGCCGGCCCCTCCACGTCGTGCTCGACAACTCCAGCACCCACTCGACCCCTGCGGTCGAACGCTGGCTCAAGCGGCACCCACGCGTGCATTTCCACTTCACCCCAACCAGCGCCTCGTGGATGAACATGGTCGAGATCTGGTTTTCGATCCTCACCAAACAACAAGTCCGCCGCGGCGTCTACCACGACGTCCCCGAACTCATCGCCGCGATCGAGCACTACATCGCCGGCTACAACGACCGTGCCCAACCATTCGTCTGGACCAAGATCGCCGACCAAGTCCTACAGAAGGCCATCAAACGACAAGACACTTCAGAAACGCTGCACTAGAGCCCGGAAGCGCCAGATCCGGAGGCACCAGAAGCAGTCACGTGCTGCCAACGGGCGGATCGATCGGTTGCTCAGGGGCTCCACCGAACCGCCGGCTGTAGGGCTGATGCCCACGCCGGACGATCCGAGCAGGACGACCCGTAGTGCGCCGGTGGGCAGCGCCAGTGACATTCGACTGGGTTCTCGATCGAGGCGACGGTGCTGGAGTCGGCGATGACTCGGCACGCGACGGTCGCGGACCATGAGGAAGACGCGGCGGATGTGAATGGTTGGGAGTGGTCGTCCGTATTTCCCCGAGAACGCACGCGGTATCCGCAACGGATGGGCTGGGTCGGAGGTGGGCGGAGCATTGCCTACTTGTACGGCTGGAGGTTTGGCGTGCCGTCAGAGGGTGTGTGATGGATCGGCAGTTAGTGTCCTGCATCCGCGGTGGCCTTGGGCGGCAGACGGGTCTGGGGTTCGTGGCGGCTGCTGTGCTGGCGCTGGTGCTGCCGGCTTCGGGCCTGGTGACCTTCTCCGGGCGCAACGGTGTGCTTCTGCTCAGCAGCTCGGCGTACCTCCCGCCGTTCGTGACGCGAGCGCCACTGGCCCGGCTGGCTGACTGCACCATGAACCCAGCTTGGAGGCTTTGGACCGTTCGTCCTGCTGGCTCGCATCACACCGACCTGGGGCCAGGCGATAGCGGATTGTTCTCTCCTGGAGGTGGCAGACTCGCGGTCACCTCTTCGGGCGATCCTTGCAGCTTTGCGAGTCCGGAGCGCCAGGGCCCGGGGCTATACCTGGGCTCCGCGGCTGGCTCGGACCTTCAATCGATCAAGGGTGACAAGCTCGTCGGCTGGCTGCCAACCGGGCGGCTGGTCGTCGCAGAGCAAGCCAAGTCAGCAAAGACGGGATTGGAGGTGGGCGGGAAGCTACGCCTGTTCGACCCCGTGAGCGGGCTTCAGGTCATGTCATTGAGCAACTTCAGCCGCTCGCTCAGCTCGCTGTCGATCTCGTGCATCGGTCGGGTCGCCGCCGTGCGGACCTTGCGCTCTGGGGCTGAGCTTGACGTCTTCACCCGCACGGGCGCGCAGCGCGTCGTCAAGCAGCGTGTGGCGATTGCCCGCTACGGCTTGGACCACCCTCAATGGGCGCCGGATGGGCGGACGCTGCTCTTCGACCGCCATGACACCGGCGGCAGTCAACCGACGGGTGGTCTGTGGAGAGTCGGCGTCAATGGCCGGGACCTACGACGTCTCACGCGCCCCCGAGCTGCGGATGACACTGGCGGCCTTTGGGCGCCTGGCGGCCGCCGGGTCCTCTTCACGCGGTCAGACGGGCATGGTTCCACCACGCTCGTCATCAACAGCGACGGGTCAAGATCACATATCGTCGGCAGCGGTCCGGCTGTATGGTCTCCTGACGCGAAGCTGATCGCCATGGTCGCCCACGACCTCCAGGGGGGGGAGAACATCGCGATCGTCAACGCGACGACCGGCGCCCGACAACGAAGGATCGCGTTGACGGAAGGCCAGGATTGGTTCGGATCGCGTTCACTTCCAGACTGGCAGGCGCTCCCCGGTGGGCACCCAGTGCGCTGCGCCGACCGAGGCTCGTCCCGATCTGAATCAGCAGCGTGCTGCCGACCACAGAATCGATCGGTTGCTCAGGCGCTCCGGTGATCCTCAGGCTGTGGGGCTGACGGGCGGAGAGAGCGAGGTCCGGACGGGCGCGCCGTCGACCGCGGGTCGGGGGTGAGTACGGTCACGCCGACAGAGAGCCGCGGTGGTACCAGCGTGGTACCGACTGCGCGACCAAGATGCGTGCGCAGAGTCCTGCGGGCGGGACGCTCGATACTCCGACGGACGCGGGTTCGTTTCCGCGCTGCCCGGATCCGTACTTACGCGCTCCACGCGCGGTAGATCGCCCGCTGTGCCGGTAGCACGTCGGCGCGCACAATCGGAGTCTCAGCCCGAGTAGACGAGGATGCCTACTCGACCCGCCAGAGCTTCCGCGACGCGGAGATCACGATGGCCGCCCTGAACGACGATGAGTCGCGCGCCGCGATGCAGCGCTACCGGCAGTCGAGGGGTCGCCCCCCCGCTCCGCCAAGCTGACTGCCACGGATACCGGTTTCAGGGGATCGCCAGGGTCAGGGTTCGGGCTCGGCGGTCGGTGCGGAGCTGGGCTGGGGTGTAGAGCATCGTCACCCAGCGCTTGCGCGAGTACAGGCGCGTGAGGTTCGCGAACCATGGCGAGGTCGGGTCGGTCGCCTGCGAGTAGGTGAGGATGCCCTGCGAGCGTGGCCCCTGCCTCGTGAGCTCGGTGGTCATGACGAGCGACGATCCCGTGAACACCTCCCCGTAGGGAGCGACGCTGGTCGGGTTGGTCGACGTCGCGGTGTCAGCTTGGATCGCGTTGAAGCACCCGGTGTTGCAGCCGTGGATCGGGATCTTGGCCGAGTTGCGTGTGGCGTGCTGAACGTCGCCGTAGGAGGCCGTGAGTGCCACTCCGTGGTTGCGCAGGTCCAGCACCGCGTCGGCGAGCGCCTTCAGGATGGCCGGGTTCGCGGTGTTGAGCTGCGACGGGGTCGTGAGCGGGTGGTTGGGGTCGAACGCGTCGGACCAGAATCCGCTGCTCGGGGCGAAGCCGGACCAGGTGTAGAAGAGCCATCCACCGTGCGCGTCCAGGTCGCCGGTCTTGTCGTAGCCCGCGAGCGCAGTGCACGCCGGGGTCAGGTCGACCGGCTGCCCGTTGCTCGCCAGTTGGTGCGGGTTGGCCCGGCAGGCGCTCACGAGCGAGCCGAGGACGAGCTCGGCCAGCTTGGAGCGGTCGTTCTCCCACATCTGCTGAAGCAAGGGAACGCTGAACTTGCGCCCGCCCAGGCCGTCAGTGCCGGCCATGCGCTCGGCGATCAGCTCGTTGCCCAGCCGCGTGCGCAGGCCCTGGACCGTGCCGGTGAGGCCGATGATCGGCGAGAACCCGGTCAGCGGCGCAGTCGGATGAGCCAGCCAGTAGGAGTCGTTGGAGTTCTCTACGTAGTCGCTGCGGATGATGTGGGGCAGGTGTGAGCCGTTGAAGATCCCGGCTACCGGGGTGCCGGGATCGTTGGCCCACCCGCACGCCGAGCGCGACCCGTCGAGCGTGATCACCCGCGCCTGGGCGTAGACGAGCTGCGGGAGGCCCGACGGCGTGCAGGTGCGGATCTTTGCCGACGTCACGTTGGGCGTGTTGCCAATATCGCCGTAGAGCGTTTGGCCGCGATCGTCCGCCGCGATCGTGTTGAACGTGGGGATGGCGAGGTAGCGCTCCTCGACGGCGAGCAGGTCGCGCACCGATGTGGCCTGGCCCATGCGCACGTACTGGTTGGCGGCGCGGGCCAGGTCGCCGGCGACGCTGTCGCCGAGCGCGTAGGCTGTGCTCGTTGTCCACGTGTAATGCGCCGCGGGAACGTCCAGGACCAGGCCCCACCGGGTCGTGTAGAAGGTGTGCGACGAGATGCCCTGGCCGGTATTGACCCGAACCGTGACCCGACCCATCCTCTCCGGCTTGCCGTCGACCAGATAGCTCGTCGGGTCGCCCGGAACGAGGCTCAGCTGGAAGATCGTGAACCGGCGGGTGGTCGAGACCGTGTGGGTCCAGGCCAGATGCAGATTGAAGCCGATGCCGATGAACGGGAAGCCCTCGAGCGTCCCGCCCATCACGTTGTAGCGACCGGGGATCGTCAGCTGCGCCATCCAGAACCGCTCGGTCCCGCGCCACGGAAAGTGGGGGTTCGCCAGCAGCATCCCGTCACGGCCGCGGGTGTCCTGCGCTCCGAGGCCGATCCCGTTCGAGCCGGCGCTCGCGTCGGTGTTGTCGTTGAGCTGTGCCTTGAGCGCGGGGAGGTCCAACCCACGGGCCGACGCGGGGTAGGCGAAGGTCGTGCCCGGCGGCACGGCGTCCACCAAGCCGGTGATGAACTGTGCAGCTGAACCCTCCGTGACGATCTGCTCGCCGCGAAGGTACAAGTCTGTGGTCGTGATCGGGTGCACCCAGGGCTTGCCCTTGCAGCGCGGATCGCGGAGCTTGCCGGAGCGCAGGAAGGCGTTGTAGCCTGCGGTCCAGCCCTGGTACATCTGGCGGACCTCAGGCAGCGGGCCGACCGGGGGGCGCTGCGACAGCGACCGGTCGACGATGTGGGAGGCCTGCACGTACTTCCAGAACAGGTCGGAGTTGAGGTTGGAGTCGGCCGCTCCGGCCGAGTAGTTCAGATTCATCGCGTTGGGACCGAAGTAGCGCGAGCGCTGCCCCTCGACGGTGATGAACTGATCGGCCAGCGTGCACAGGTTGTCCTGGGCGAAGGCGTAGCCGTCGCCAAAGCCGAGCCCCTGGAAACTGCCCGCGCGGATGTGCGGGATACCGGCGCTGTCACGCGTCAACGTGACCACCTCGTGAGCATGACCGCCGCGTGGAGCCGCTAACGCCGATGAGCAGACCGCGACCAGGACCAGCGCCCATACGGCGACCGGCAGCAACACCTGCATCAACTTCGCCGGACCTCTGTTGGATGCTGAGCATTCCATCGGCGTCTCTCCTCTCGTCGCTGCAGGCGATACCACGCGCACTCGGGCGAGCGTCCTGGTTACAGCGGCTCGACGCTACAGGTAGCGCTGCTCGTGCCACATCGGTACTAAACCCCTACCCGCATGAGGACATCGTCCGAACAGACCTCGCGGTACGGCAGTCAGCCGCTCGAGCCTATCGCCGCGGATGCCGCGCGCACGAGTGGTCAGCCCGCGTCGAGGGCGCCAATGACGTCCGCGAACCTCTTGTTGACGATCCGGCCTCGACCTTCAGCATTGGCGTCAGTTCGCCGTCGGCCTGTGTGAGGTTGCGGTCGAGGATCGCGAACCGTTTGAACTGTTCGATGCGCGCGACGCGGGCATTGGCTTCGCTCGGGACCGATTGGATGACGGCCCGCACTCGTTCGTTGCCGCTCATCCAGCCGCGGTCCGGGTCAATCCCGAGCTGCGCCGCGAGGGTGGGGACCTCTCGGGGTCGAGCCTGATCGGCGCCACCAAGGCGGCACCGCGAGCTCTGGCTGGATGAAATTGGGCTTCTACCCGACGTCGGCCCGGTTCGTGCTCGTAGGGCGGGCGGCCTTGGCGTTCCAGGTTTCATCGACGAACTCGGCGATCCTGGCCGTCAGTCGGGCTGGCCGGAGGCGCAGCTCGAGGATCGAGTTGGCGTCGATCAGACGTGCGTTGGGGAGTTCGTCGGCGAGCATGCCGGCGTCAGAGAACGGATGCACGGGGTCGCGCGGGTGGCCGATCACGAGCGCGGGCGCCTCGAATGTGCGCCGCTCGCTGCGATGAGGCGCCGTGCGGCCGAAGATGATGCCGTGCAGGACAGCGCCCCCGGGTCCCGGGTCTTGCCCCAGCCAGTCGAGCCCGAGCTCGACCAGGAATGGCGCTCCGCGACGTGGGACTGCCCGGGCGGCGCGAGCCAGCGCGTTCATTACCGGCTTGCCGAACGTGAACGCGAACAGCAGCGGCGTGAACGCCGCCGCGCAGGCCGGGATCGCGTTGTCGAGTACCGGCATCTCGATGATCATGCCCCGGAGACGCTCGGGCGCGAGCGAGGCGATCTCGAGCGTGATGTTGGCGCCAAGCGAGGTTCCGCCGACGATCGCCTCGTCGAGCTCGAGGTGGTCGAGTAGCGCGACGGCCTGCTGGGCGAAGGCGGGCATCGAATACCGCCACATGTCGCATGGGCGGTCCGAGGCGCCGTGCCCGAGCGGGTCGAATGTCACGACGCGGTTCCCGCGGTCGGCGAGCTCACATGCGAGCGGGGACTGCATCTTCTGCGAGAGCAGCAGCCCCGGCATCAGGACAGTGGTGTGCGGCCCGTCCCCATGGACCGTGTACGCAAGTCGCTGCCCGTCGTGGCGGAAGTACGCCATAGCGTCAGGATACCGTCCTGTCTGGCTAGCCAGCCAGCGAACTTGCTGTGGGCCGAGCTGTCAGTCTTTGAATCAAGCGGCGAGCTGGTATTCCTCGAGGACTCGGGCGTCACCACGAGGGACGAAGCGGGCCCCCGCTATGTCGCTGATGGTGACTTGGAAGCCCTCTGTTTGGAGGGCTTTCGTGTTCTCGTAGGCGGCTCTGGTTGTGGCGTCGCGCGCTTGTTCTCCGAGCAGAAGCTGACGGACCAGGCGCTGCTGGGTCTCATGCGCGACGTGGCGGTGACCAAGATCGCCATCGATGCGCCGTTCGGCTGGCCCACTGAGTTCGTCCGTACGGTGGCGGCGTGGCACGACGACCTCGCCTGGCCGCTTGCGCCCGATCCGGGGAGTGCCCAGGATCCGCTCGTGTTGCGCGCCACCGATCGCGACGTGTGGCATGGCGCTGGGTCATCGGAGGCGGGCCTGTCGGAGGACATGACAGGGTGGGCCGGTACGGGTCGGCGCCCGCTGAGCGTCTCGACCGACCGGATCGCGTTCGCGGCGATGCGCTGCGCCCGCCTGCTTCAGGCGATCGCGGCAAAGGACGGCGTGCCGGTAGACAGGTCCGGCGAGGGTCGCGTGCTCGAGGTCTACCCCGAGGCGGCACTCCGCCAGTGGAAGATCAGCTCGTCCACGCAGGCCACCGACCCAGGGGGTTACAAGGGCTCGAGCGCTCCGGCAGTCAAGCGCCGGTCGAGCCTCGTGCGGCGACTCCGCGACCAGACCGCTAGCGTCGTGGACCTGGAAGCCGTCGTCAGACGATGCGAGGAGAGCGACGACGCGCTGGACGCGCTGGTGTGCGCGCTCGTCGCTCGAGCAGCCGAAGTCGGCGCCGTGCGCGCAGTGGGAGATCGCGACCTGGCCCGGCGGGAGGGGTGGATCCGACTGCCCACCCCAGAGTCACTCTCGCGACTGTCGGCCGAGCCACGGCGCGCCCTCCCGTGAATCTGGAGCGGCCGAGTAGCTACTCCGATGTCCATGAGATGCCTCTGACCCGACGGAGGCCACGGGGAGCCCTCGGGGACTATGTCCGCAGGGACGGCACGACGGTGATCCGATCTCAGGGGGACCGTTGATTCGTCTGAGCCGTGGTCACCGGGTCATCCGGCAACTGATGAGGCTCGCCCGATCGCCACAAAAGCAGGAGCTGGCGGGCGGCCGGCTCCGGCGATCAGATCTCGGCCAACTCAGCAGCCACGGTGCCAGCCGGAAGACTCCTGCAACCGGGAGACGCGGCGGCGGCGCGACCGCCGCCCGCATTGCCATGGGTCCTCGGTCCCGGCAGTCTGTTCCGCGCTCCTGCTCGTGGCGAGATGCGGAACCCGCGTCGTCGGCGGGGTCCAGACCTGCGTTCGTATGCGCGTGCGCGCGCTCTCGCTGCTCCAGACCGCGTCCTCGCGGCTTGGGTGCGACGATCGGCTGGCGGGCGACCGTGGCCGCCCGCCTGCGCGCGGTGGTTACGGAAGCGATACGGGGCCGCTCGCGGTGATGAGGCTCTGGACGGCCGCGACGGCGTTCGAGCAGTGGCCGTTGGCGGCGTCTTCGACGAACGTGTTGTGAAGCGTCGCCCGGCCCGATCCGCTGATGCCTCGGTAGGTACCGGTGCCGGCGGAGATCGTGTAGGTGCCGGACCCGGTTTGTGTCTGGATGCAAGCCGTGGCTGTCTGGCCTTTGCTGAGCTTCTTGTGGTTGTTGCCGATCTTGAGTGTGATCGTGCCCGCGGAGAAGTGCAGCGTCAACACGCTCTTGTTCTTTTGCGTGGCCGTGCCACCGGCGGTGAAGTGACCGGTTGCGATCACGCTCCAGACGGGCGGTCCCAGGCTCGCCTTCGCGTCGGCGAACGAGAAGCGCTCGGTCGTGGTGGATGCTGTCGCACCGGCAGCGATCACGAGCGCCGGTACGAGGAAAGCGGCGGCGGTTGCCGTGACGGAGAGGATGAGTTTGCGCACTTGCGTTTCCTCCTTCGTTGCCGGCGTATGCCGGCGGTTGGTTTGGTGGCGCAAGGCTTGCGCGGATCGAGTGCGCTGTCGTCGGCCGCAGTCGTGATCTGGGGTCGTTCTGAGGGATGATTTCGGCGGGGCTGTAAGCGGCGACTGATCGTTCTCGAGGACGAGTGCGGATCGTCACGATTGATGACGTCGAGTGGGCCGCGTAGCGGTAGCTTCCGCAGTGTGAGCTCACGGGTCCGGAACATCATTGGTTGGATGCGCGGACTCGATCCGGTGCGCGTGGACGTTCTGCTGGCCGGCGTGTTCCTGGTCTGGTTTGAGGTCCACGCCGTTACTGCGGCGCTTCCGCAGACGCGCCTAGCGGAGGGGTTGATCGGGTTGGCGGTAGCGGTGGCGATCGTGATGCGGCGCCGCTGGGCGATCCAGGCGGTGTTGCTGGTGGGCGTGATGTTCGTCGGCGGGCGCCTGCTGATCGGCGGCCACGTGGCGGGCCAGGGCGGCGTGGTTGCCATCATTGGGGTGTTGTTGCTGTTCTACGGGTGTGGGGCGTTCCTGGAGGGGCGGCGCGCGTGGTTTGGGCTGGGGATTAGCCTGGCGTTCGGTGTGGCGCTGTCGCTGGGAAAGTCGTCGAGCGTGCTGGCGGCGGTGTTCAGCGACGTGGCGTTCGTTCTGCTTCCGTTCCTGGTCGGGCGTTCGCGTCGCCTCGCGCTGGCGCGCGAGCACGCCGCGCGGGAGCAGGCGGAGCGTCTGGACTCGGAGCGCGAGCTGCACGTGCGCACGGCGGCGCTCGGGGAGCGGATGCGGCTCGCGCGGGAGATCCATGACGTGATCGCGCACAGTGTTTCGGTGATGGTGATCCAGGCTGCGGGAGCGCGGACCGTGATGGATCGGGACCCGTTGCGAGCCGAGACCGCGCTGCGCTCGGTGGAGCGCGCCGGACGGGAGGCGCTGGCGGAGATGCGACGGCTGCTCGGGGTGCTGGCCGATGGTCAGGATTTGCGGGCGCTCGTGCCGCAGCCGGGTCTCGAGGATCTCCCCGAGCTGGTGTCGAGCACTCGGGCGGCGGGTCTGGACGCATCGATCCGTGTCGACGGAGACCCGGTCGCGGTTACGCAGGGGCTGAGTTTGTGCGCTTATCGCGTTGTGCAGGAGGCGCTGATGAACACGCTGAAGCATGCCGGGCCGACTCAAGCCGAGGTGTACCTGCGGTGGTGTGAGGACGCGCTCGAGTTGCGGGTGAGCGACACGGGACGCGTCGCCGCCCGCGGTGTCGGCGAGCCGGTCGCTGGATCGTCGGGGCACGGGATCACCGGGATGCGCGAGCGAGCCGCGTTGCATGGTGGTTCGGTCGAAGCAGGATCTGCCCCCGACGGCGGTTTCGTCGTTCGTGCGACGATCCCCTTGATCGCGGGGAGCGTCACGTGAGCACCCCGACGCGCAGCGCCGGCTGGCCGGACGGTCGCGACTCGATCGGCCGCAGGATCGGGCTCGCCTCCCGGATCGATCTGGCCCGGATCGATGTCCTGATCGCGGTGGCGCTCGCGATCGATCTGATGCTCGAGGCGGCGCTCGCCCCCGGCGTGTCGGACCGACTGACCACGGCGCTGTTCGCGGTCCCGCTCGCGGTCCCAGTCGCGGTCCGGCGCCGGTGGCCGGCGGCTGCCGTGATCGCCTGCACGGCTGTCGTGCTATTGGATGACCTCTCCTACGGGCAGCTGTTCAGCCTTCCCAGCAGCAGCGCGGTGATCCCGCTGATGCTGTGCAGCTACGGCGCGGGCGCGTGGCTTGCGCCGCGCCGCAGCTTCGCTGCGATCGCCGGCGCAGCGGGCCTGCTCGTGGCCGACCAGCTGGTCGACTCCTACGTGACCGACGTGGGCGTCGGCGGGTTCTCCTCATCCGCGACGTTCATGCTGCTGTTCCTCGTGCCGTGGGTGCTCGGCCGTTTTGTGTACGAGCGAACCCGCCGGGCGGATGCGTTCGCGGCGCTCGCGGCCCAGGCGGCGGCGGAGCGCGCCGAGCGCGAGCGCGCGGCCGTCACGCAGGAGCGCCTGACGATCGGCCGAGAGCTGCAGGACATCATCGCCCACAGCGTCAGCGTCATGGTCGTGCAGGCCGGCGGCGCCCGGCGGCTGCTTCACACGGAGCCCGACCGGGCGCGCGAATCGATCCTGAACGTCGAGCACATCGGCCGCGACGCACTCGCAGAGATGCGCCGCCTGCTCGGGCTGCTGCGCAAAGACGACGACCCGCGCGCGCTCACGCCCCAACCCGGGCTCGACCAGCTGCCCGAGCTCGCAAGCACCCTCGGCGACGCAGGGCTCCCGTGCGAGCTATACATCGAAGGCGAGCCGATCCCGCTGACGCCCGGGATCGACCTCGTCGGCTACCGGGTGATCGAGACCGCGCTGGAAACCGCCGCCGCCGCGCGGTGCCGGCATGCCAACGCGACGGTCCGCTACAAGCCGCGCCAGCTCGAGCTGGAAATCCGCGGCGAGGTTCCGCTGCCCAGCGCCAGTGACAGCATGCGATCGGTCACTGCACGTGTCGAGCTATACGGCGGCAAGCTCGACGTCCTACCCGCCGAGCGCGACAGGTTCACCGTCCGCTGCCAGCTGCCGCTCGAGGGGACACTCAGTACATGACCACCTCGATCCTGATCGCCGACGACCAGGCGCTCGTCCGCACCGGCTTCCGGATGATCCTCGAAGCCGAGCCCGACTTCCGCGTCCTCGCCGAAGCCAAGGACGGCGCCGACGCAGTCGACGCCGCACTCCGGTGCCGCCCTGATGTCGTGCTGATGGACATCCGGATGCCGCGCATGGACGGGCTCGAAGCGACCCGGCGAATCATCGCCGCGGGAACAGCCGGCCGGCCCCGAGTGCTGATGCTCACCACCTTCGATCTCGACGAATACGTCTACGACGCACTCGGCGCCGGCGCCAGCGGATTCCTGCTCAAAGACGCGCCACCCGAACAGCTCGTCGCGGGGATTCGCGTGATCGCAGAAGGCGAATCGCTACTCGCGCCAACCGTCACCCGACGGCTGATCGAGACGTTCCTGCGCGACCGCCGCCGCGCCCCAGAGCCACCGCCCGAGCTCGCGGAGCTGACCGAACGCGAGCTCGAGGTCCTCGGCCTGATCGCCCGCGGGCTATCCAACTCCGAAATCGCCGACGAGCTCGTCGTATCCGGAACGACCGTCAAGACCCACGTCGCCCGCGTGCTATCAAAGCTCGGCCTACGCGACCGCGTCCAGGCCGTCGTGCTCGCCTACGAGACCGGGATCGCCAAACCCCGGAACACATCGCCACGCGACCGATAAGACCCACGCCGGGCTTCGGTCCGGCGAGCGGCGGCGGCCTTCCAAATGGCGACCGCACTCTCTGGCGAGGCCCGCTTTCATCGGACGACGAGCCTCGAGCCACCGCCAACCACTCACCCTGCTCCGCGCGGAAGGGGGGGACTTCAAGACCTCCCGATGCGCCGCATTTGCAGCGCTCCCTTGGAACCAGCACGCTCAACCCCTCGAGTCCACGGTCCATCCCCTCGGCCCGGCGATTGCAGAAGTGCAGCCCGGCAAAGTCGAGCGATCTCGGATCGGGCGAGACGTATCTGTCGGCTCGGCGGCAGACCTTGCTTCTGCCCTTGATCTAGCACGGCGGTTTGGGCCGGTGGTCGCGAGGCTCGATCGTGAGCCGTCTACAGCGTGGCGGGCCGACTGAGTCAGGCATGAAGACCGGTCTGGTCGAGCCACGCCGCGCGCCCCCGTCGACGGCCACGCCGCGGCCTCCCGCGATCGGGGAGGGACGAATAGCTGCTCCGATGTTCGTGAGTGCTCTTCGATTCGTCGGTGGCCGTCCCGTGCTTTCGGAGACATATTCGCTGGTCGGCCGGTGTCTCCGGGCTAATCGGGTGGTTGCGCGCCGATTGCGTCGGGGAGGTCCTTCGCCGCGGTGGCGAGTGAGTTCAGGCCTCCACCAGGTCAGTTTGCTGTCCGCCGGCGTTCGTCTGCGGGATGCGGCGAGCGCGACGTCCTCCGCGATACTGAATCAGCTCTGAACAGAGAGGATGCGCAGATGAGGAATCCGACAAGCGCGCGGATCACCAGGATCGGAGCGCTTGCAGTAGGCGCAGCGACGCTCGCGCTCGCCGGATGCGCCGGCAGCAGCAGCACGAGCACCTCGTCCGCGAACCCGGCCTCGACGGCCACCACCAGCACGACCGGGACCTCCCCTACTACGCCTCCCGCCGTCGGGCAGTTCAACGCGCAGGCGGCACCACTGCTCGACACGTTCTTCGCCGCCGCCAGGCAGTACGCCGCAAGCTGCTGCAGTGGCACTAATTACGATGCTGAGGCGAGCGCGGTTCGCGCCTACCAGGCCGCCAACATGACGTTCACCGATGGGTTAGCGAAGCTCACATCCCCGCCCTCCTTGGCAGTACCGCTCCAGAACTACATCGCGAGCGTTCACGCTGACGTCGCCAATAGCGGGCAGATACTCAGGGCGGTTCTGGCACGTGACCCGGCCGCCATCCGTGCAGCGATCCGCGTATGGAAGTCGTCGCCCGCGGCCTCCGCCGCGGCGAAGCTCGATGCCGTGCTGCTCGCGCTCGGCGTACATAACAGCGACGTCGTCGGTTACTGGGACGGGAACGTGACTCAACACGGGCCCGGCACGACGAGACAGAGCTACTTCGTCGAGATGACCGTGACCGGCAGCACGCCCGGAGTAATCGCGGGAACAATCAGCTACCCCAACCTCCCCTGCGGTGGCCGGCTCCGGCTACTGAGCGCGCAGGGGATTCTCCACATCTACCGCGAAGAGATCACTTCTGGGCGCACGCAGTGCTCCGCCGGAGGAACGATCTACACGACGGTCTTGGGAGGTGCAATGGCGTGGCGGTGGGTCGCAGCGGACATCGTGGTGACAGGCGAACTCGACCACCTCCAGAGGCCCGGCAACTGAGCAGTCGCGCTCGCGAGGTCGGTCGGTCACCTTCGGTCGACCGTCTTCCTCACGTGCGCAAGTGCGTCTTGCGTCTTGTCGACGGTTGAGTCGAACTGGCCTTTGAGCTTGCCTTTGTCCTCCTGGCGCTGCGCCTCGCGATTCATCGTCTTGTTTCCGGTAACGGCGCCGAGCGCCTGCTTCGCGCGGCCGAAGATCTGGTCGGTTTTCGCGCCCATGGGGGCCTCGTGGAGTCGTTGTGGCCTCCCCACGACCCTAGATCCGAACCGTCGCACGAGCATCCGTAGCGCCCACTGAGGGAATGTCCGGGAAACCCGTCCAGGAAGAGCCCGATCGGATCTCGAGCTGCTGCTTCTTCGGGCTACCGAGCGACAGCGCATCGCGCCGGCCATGCGCGTGCTGGGGCTGGTCGCGCTCGAGACTGCCGTCACGATCGAAGGGACCGCGAGCCAGATTCAGCCTTCAGGTGTCCAATTCGGCGGACACCTGCAGTCTCGGCGCCGGCGCGCGGACCGCTCGATCATCTGATCAACCAGGCACCAAGCGACGGCCGTCCGGGGCCGCCTATCCAGGCAGGCCTCGCGGCTCGCTTCAGCGCCCGCGTGGCTTCGTCGCTCAGTCTGCAGTTAGGAACGACGGGCGGGTGGAGATGAAGGTGGCGCCGTCGTCGATCCGGGCAGCGAGCTCTGACTCGTCGGGGAAGGCGTCGCGGACGGTCGCAGCGAGCAGTTCGAGGTTTCTCGCCATCCGGGGAAGAGGAAACCCGCGCGACTCGAGCACGCGCGCGAGCCACGCCAGCTCGGCGTCGAAGTCGAGCTTGATCGTGAGGCTCAGCACCGCCCAGTTCAGGACATGCTGATTGTCGTGAACGCACCATCGCAATCCAGCCGGCCCGTACCGCTCACGCTCGTCGGGGAACTCCGCGTCGTACGCGACACAGGTACGCCGCGCCAGCTCATAGAGATCGATTTGTCGTCCCTGTGCTGTGGTCGCGGTGACCGGGGGCCGCGACACTCCGCCGGGCGGCGCCGGCCGGCCGCTCACCGGGCGACCACGCTGTAGGTATGCAGATGCTCGAGCGCCTCGAGCTTGATCTGGGCATCCAGATCCGAATCGATGCGAGCGTGGGAAGCGCTGTGAGCGTCGCTCTTCATATGGGCCTTGAAGGCGTCGCGATCGACCCAGCGGCTTACCATGATCAACTCGCCTTCATCACGATCGCTCTGCCACACCTCCAAATCGACGAACCCGCTCGCTCGATCAACGAGATGCGCGCGACCGCGAAACGCCGCCACCAACTCCGGCGCACGGGATGGCGGAATGCGCAGGCGCGACATTGAGACGTACATCGCACCCCCATACTACGCGTACGGTTTGGCGGGTGTCGCTGTTCTCTGTGGCCTTCCTGGTTAAGTTAGGGAGTCCAGGTGACGTCCTGCTTGTCGGGGGTGTTGGGGTTGTACGCGTTCACCTTGACGCCGGCGAGGGATCCGCCGGCGGGGATCAGGAACGTTTCGCAGGTGGTGAATGTCTTTCCGTGCGTGAATCGTGTCGGCGCCTGCGTCTCGTTGCATCGCGGGAAGTCTCCGATGAAGGTGACGGAGGACTGGGTTTGCTTGCGATCGTCGATGCCTTCGACGGAGGAGCCGACGTATGACTTGGAGAGGTTCCCGGTGCCGAGATTCCGAACCTGGATCCGGACGAAGTACGGCGTCGATCCTTGCTGGGTGGGATCGAGCTGGATCCCCCGGAGATCCGCGGCGGAGCCCTTCTCCAACGAGAGCGGGAGGATCTCGACGGTGCTCTTGAGGTTCGGCTTTGAGGCGTCGGTGTAGGCGATGGTTGCGGGTTGTCCGATCTTCAGGGTGGTGCCGGCGGGTGTCAGTTGGCCGACGGCGGTCGCTGAGCTTCCGGTCGTGGCCGGTGCCGAGGACGCGGGGACCGCGGCGGTCGTCGGTGAGCCGGTGGTCGACGAGGAACCGCTTGAGCCGCAACCCGCGAGGGCGAGGGCCGCGGCAACGGTGATAGCTGCGAGTGGTTTGGGCATCTTCTCCTCCTACCAGATTGTCTCGTTGAAATGTTGTTTGTCTCAGACGAGCCCGTTGGGGCTGACTTCAGTGCGTGCCGGTCTCGAGCGAGTCGATGGCTCGGGGGCGACGCACTGCGTGACCATGGTTGGCTCGCTTCGATTGGTGGGGAGTATGTGAGCGGGGATGTCGGGCGAGAAGGGACCCTAGGGGTGACAAGAACGCACCCTGCCAGGACGGGCCTGCGTTCCAGCGATCGTCAAGCTCAACGCCGTTCCCGGCCTCTCCTCGACTCAGAGACCGGCGATAGCGGCGGGAATACTCACGAACCCGCTCTTGACCTCGGAAGGGCCTTCCGTGGCCTCGGAGACGTATTCGCGGATCGCTCGGTCTCTCGACGCGCGACGATTCGCCTCCACGCGACCGTCGGCATCCGCGACGAGACCGAGGGGCGGCGCGATGAGTAACCACCCCTTGCGCATTGGGGCGTCATCGCGATGCACTCGCGCGCATGGCGAAGCCCCCGCACCAGCTCAGCCCGCGCCACCACCAGGCCGTCGCGCTCAGGATCGCGGGCGAGTCGCCCCAGTCGATCGCCGACTCGCTCGGCGTGGAGCGACGGACCGTCTATCTATGGTTCAGCGATCCGCTGGTCAAGCAGGAGGTGGAACGTCGGGTCCGCGATGTCGCCACCCTGATCACCGAGCGCCTGGCTGACCACACGCTCAGCGCGCTGGACCGGCTGGGCGAGGTGATGGACCTGCCGCTTGACGTCGGGTCGGTGACGGTGGCGCAGAGGCTTGAGGTCATCCGGGAGATCCTGGACCGCAGCGCCTGCCTGACCGGCTTCAGTTCTCGTCCGGCACGACCGACCAGGTCGCCGTTCAGTAGGGCGGCCATGTAGGTCCGGGCCGGTGGCGCCGGCGACCAAGCGCTGTCCTCTGCCGAACAGACCGTAGGGCCTTCCAATCAACGGGCACACCAAGCGCGGGAAGGCGCGGGTAAATCAGGCACACGCACTGAGCAGCGTAGACCGCCGCGTGAGGAACCGGATGGGACGGCCACCAGCAGCATCGGAGAGGCGCCAGGTCGGGGATCGCGTGCGGGGGGCGGAGAAGGGAGGCAAGACAGCGCATAGAGCAGTCGGCATGGACCACCTCACGGTCCAGTCCCAGGCGAAGGGGCAGGCAGCAAAGTGCCCAGACAGGAGGCGCTACGAGATGTCCTACAAGTCCAGAGCCCGGAAGCGCCAGATCCGCAAGCACCAGAAGCAGGAGCGTGCTGCCGACAAGAGGATCGAGCGCTACCTCAAGTCGGTCCGAGAGCGTCGGGCTATTGGCCTGGCCAGTGCTCGGTGATCAACGTCTTCGGCGTCGACCCGTTCCGAGTGTTCCCCGTTCCAACGGGCGGCTCCTGGTGAGGCTCATTGCCGAGATGACCGCTCAGACCTTCATCGCCCGCGCCACCCAGTTGCTTCGTCACCTGCGACGACAGGCGGCCCGGATCGGCGAGTTCGGCCGGCGCTGAGCATGCGCAGCGCCCGTCGCGTCGATCCGTTCGCCCTCCGGGCTCGCCGAGCCGCCACTCGGACCCGCCGCGCGCCGAGAGGTGTGTGACCCGTGTCGGGCCGGTCCCGTCGAGCCCGACGCGGTAGATGTCGTACGCGAGTCGGCGCGTCGGTGGTCGATCGACGAACAGCACGTGCGTGCCGTCGGCGGTGAACGAGGGATCTTCCGGGGGCCCGAGGGTCGAGGGCAACGAGATCGTTCGAAGGGTGGCTCCGGTCGGGTCACTCACGGTCAGCTTGAGGTCGTCGAACGGAAATCTGAATTGGGTGAACACGAGGTGCTGTCCGGACGGGGACCACCTGGGTGCGAACGCCTGTGCGTTGACGTCGGGAGAGGTGATGGCGGTGGCCGCACCGGTTTGGAGGTCGACGGTCGAGACCTGATCGCCGGGCCCGCCGGCGTCCGCGCAACTGCCCGTGCATGCTCCGTCACTGTTGTCGGTCGCGATTACGCCGTCGCCACCGGGGAAGGCCGCGGACGCGCTCTGGGCGGCGGCAGCGCCCAGCGCCAGAGATACGCAGATCGCCACGAGGAGCGCCCCGAGTCGCTTCACGGGGCGACAGTGTCCGACGGGGAGGCTTCCTGCTCTGAGCGCCGTGTTTCCAGGGAGGCAAACGCTGAGCATGACGGCGCGGGTAGAGCGCGGCCGCGTCCACCCGCGCCCGGCTCGCGGCCGGTGCGATGAGGTTTGACGTCGGAGCTCGATGGGGGCGGTGTTGCGCATGGTCTGTACCTCTCCAGGGTTGGCGATGGTCGGTCGGATCTGTGGGATGGTCAGGTGAGTGGGTGGCCGTGGGGGGACGTCGGGTGTGCTCGCGTTGACTCGATCAGCGCGGCGAGGGATAACCAGCCGCGGAACGGTGTGGCGAGGGCGGATGGCTCGAGGAGGCGGCCTTCGATCGGCTCGCGGTTTGTGTCGACCTCGATCACGACCTTGATCGTCGGGGTCTTCCGCGGGTTGGTGCCCATGGGTGGAGCATCCGCGGTAGGTGGCGGGTTCGCATCGGGGAGGGTCCCGCATTCTTTGCGCTGCGCCCGGATGCGTTCGGCCTGTGCGCTGGGACCGCGGTGAGCGCGATGTCAGAGCGCGAGGCGCTGGACGGTCACGAGCGTGTGAGTCGTCGGGGGGACCTGATGCGGGCTGGATAACCCGGCGCGCAAAAAGTGCGCACGCGACCAATGGCCATGAGCCGCTGACCCGGCGTCGGCGGGCACTGTGGCCGCGGCCTTTGGTCGTGGCCTTGGCCTTAGCGGTGCGGTTGGCCTTGGCCGACGGCAACCGGCGCGGGCCCGCGAGAACCTTGAGCTCGTGCTCGTAATACCCGACGAGCGTCTCCGGATCGGGCACGACGCGAGCATCGACTGGGAGCCCGATGGTGACGCCACCCTTGTAGCTGGAGGTGCTCACCCCGAGACCGAAGTTGCCCTCCCCGGGCGGGACCCAGCCTCGGATGCCGGCGAGCTGGTCCAGAAGCTTGAGCCACACATTCCAGGCGCCTCGGTTCAGCCGCCACAGGCCGTCTCGGCGCATTCCTGGTCCCGGCCTTGATCAGGCGGCGAGCCGGTATTCCTCGACCACCCGCGTGTCACCACGAGGGACGAAGTGGGCCCCCGCTATTGGAAAGCCCCGGAAATCCGGTGTTTTCTTTTGGCCGGGGAGCTCGATCCAGACCGGGTACCAAACGGGTACCAAGATCTTCATGGTCGTCTGAATGTCGGCGTGACCCATCCACTCCTGGACCCGCCGGATGCCCGCCTTCGCGATCATCCGCGCACCGAAGGTGTGCCTCAGATCGCGAAACCTCAACGGTCGTAGCCCGGCCCGCGCCAGCGCGTCTTCCGGCCGGGGGGCGGGCCCTGGGATCGTGGGATGGCCGGAGCTCGATCACGTTCGGCAGGGACGGCAAGCCGTTGTACATCAACGGGCCTAACGACCACCCACAACGAGTGCTCGCGACGCTCGAGCGCGCTGTCGGTCATGGCGGCGAGGGCAGGGCGCGCTCAGCTGGGTGGAGTCAGCTCGAACCACTCTTGGTAAGAGGCGATCGTCACCGTGAAATGGTCGAAGAAACCGGTCAGGCCGAGGAGTCCGAACGACGGTGCCCATGGCTCGCAGAACCAGACGGGCGCTGACCACGCGTAGTGCTGAGAGCCGTCGTCGACCTCGAGAGCGACCTCGGCCATGAGCGCGGTGACGAGGGCGCCGCCGATCGCGAGGCGCGCTCGCGGCGCGTCCCGCAGGTCGATCCCGCAGATCTCTGCGACGTGTGCGCCGAGGCGCACTGCCGTCGCGCCGCTGTCGAGGAGGCACGCCTGGGGCGCGACATCGAGGCCCTCGACGACAACGTCAACGATGGGACGCGGCCGAACGCCACCCGTGCCGGGATCCGGGATGTCTCTGAACGCGAACCTCACTGAGGCGCGAGCCCGCTCGCGGCCAGCTCATCCTCCGGCACTCGGAACATGCTGTCCGCCTTCTGTCCGTGCCGGCTGAGCCATGCGACGAGCTCCTGCGGAGACTCCGTCGAATGCAGAATGTCGTCATCCCTGATCGCGACCCAACTGCCAGCCAACGGCCGCAAGCGGTCAGCGAGAGGAGGGGGGGCGTTCACCGGCTTGTGGCGGGAAGGGGCCGAGATGGTCCCGGTTGTCCGCCCAGGCCTGCGGCCTGCCGAAAAGCCGAGGCGGATGAGGGTTCGTCTCGCCTGGTGGGTGGTGAAGTCGGCTCGGTCAAGGCCGGTGAGCTCGCCGATGATCTGCTTCGGTGGAAACCGCCGGGTGCCGACGACCACGTAGTGGCTTGCGATGGGCTCGGGATCGACTTCTCGCATGGCACGGACGACGTCGCTGCTGCGCAGAACGAACGGGTGGCCGGCGATCCGGACTTCTCGGACTCTCGTCATCTCTGTCGTGAATTCTCTACGGCGGTTTCTCTGGTACGTCTCTTACATGCTAACCAGCTGCGGCCCGTACCGTCGAAACGAGCAAGGGCCCGGGCCTGAGGAGTCAGGCCGAAGATCGCGTCAACTTGATTCCTCGTCGTCCACCAGCCGTAACTGCGGGGAAGTGGCGACCGGCGCGCGCCTGAGGCTGACGGCGCCTTCGAAGATCTCCGGCTCGAGGAACGCCCGCATCAGCTTGTGGTGAGCACGGTGGCGAAGCGCTTGAGCTTCGTGGCGGACGGCGGCTGCGTACTCCGCAGGGTCGTTGGGTCGCTCTTCGGGCAGTCGTCGTGTAAGGATCTGCTCGGCCGCCCACGCGTACACAGCGTTCGCGGCGGCCTCCACTTCAAGCATCCGGTACGGGACATACTCCGGGACGCGCTTCTTGCCGTAGCCCGCCTTGCGGGCGGCGCGTTCGAGCTCGCGGAACTCGCGACGGCCCTCGTAAACCGTGACGATCCCCGTCTCCGGGTCGAACTCGGCCTCCGTGACCTGGTCCTCGCTCTTACGCGCGATCTCGCGGACCCACCCGGAGGCGCGGTGCCGGACGATCACGACCTCGAGCTCGCACGTGTGCTCACCCGCGGCCACCAGAGCAACGAGCCGAGAGCCGGGCTCGACCGTGACCTTCACGCGGATAGCGACTTGGAGCGTGCTGTAGCCGCGGGCGCCCGGCGCCGGGACCTCGTGTGTGCGAAGCGTCAGCGATAGCCCTGGGTCGGCCTCCATCTCGACGATGGTCCCGGGGCGAACGCTCGCCGGGTCGGCGTACAGGGTGACGGTCCGCTTCTCGCCGGGGTGAAGTCGTACAGGTGACTGCTTGAACCAGAGCGGCTGCGCCACCGGCGCCGACGGGGCGGGAGGCTCCCTCTCAGACTCGTCGGACAAGCGGTCGTCCTCCGCACCCGACGCGCTGTCGGCGGGTTGCGTCGGCGGTTTGTTCGCTGCAGCCGTGCCGGGCTGGGCGCCAGCGCTGCCGGGTTGGTCGAACGCGGCCTTCAGGAGGTCGTTCAGGGCGCGGAGGCCGACCTGGTCGCGGGCGGTGACGGCGCGAGCGGCTCCGATCAGGTGGGCGCCGGCACGGCGCTCCTCGGCGGCAACGATCGGCCGCAGCACGCGGTCGATCGCGGCGTACAGTCGCTCGACGATCGGATGGTGCTGGTTGAGCCCCGAGCGGTCGACTTTGACGACGAGCTCGGGGCGCGGCTTATCGAGCGCGTCGCGCTGCAGCTGCTCGATCGCATCGCACACCACCTCGCCATAGAGGTGTCTGGCACCCGGTCGCCCCTCGAAACCGGCAAGGGTCGTCTCGTGCGCGGCGCGACCGGAGCGGATCACCAGCCCGCCCCGCCGGGTCGCGCGCGAGAAGCCCTGCGAGAGCGGCTCCTTCGCGCGACGCACGGTGATCTTGGCGCTGACCGCCGGGGTGACGTGCACGTCATCGTCAAACAACACGGGGCGCTCGACGTCGGGCTCCGGGGCCGGATAGGTGACCAGCGCCGGGGTTTGCCCCGGCTGCTCGAGCAGGATGGCGCGGGTCGGATCCTCCAGGATCGGTCGCAACTGCACGAGCTGCGAGACGAGCGCTCGCAGCCGTCCCGCAGCCGGAAGCCTCGCCGCGGACAGGGGCACCGTCACCCGCGTCCCGGACACGGTGACACCGAGCGCGCTGAGATCGGGCGCGGTCGCGACTCGGTCGCGGACGTGCGCGAACGCGTACGGCTCATCTCCCGGGGCGGGGAAGAACCAGGACTCGACCAGCCGGCCGCCGCGGATCCCCTCGATTCGGCCGGCGCCCTGCGCGAGCCACACATCCCGCAAGCCGCGTCCGAACAGGCCGCGCTGACCTGCCGTCGGCGGCTCGACCCCGAGCGCGCCAAGCCGACGGTCGATCACGTCGGCGTCTACACCCTCGCCGTCATCGGTGCAGCGCAGCTCGTGCTTCCACGACAGCAACGCCGGCGAGCGCAGCGACCGCATCCGGGCCCGCCACAGCGCCACGAACTCCGCCTCGGGTGCGGCAACCGTCAACACGATCCTTCCGGACGGCCGGCCCGATGCGGCGATCGCCGCATCGGCATTCGTGACCAGCTCGGGGATGATCTGGACGAGATCGACTCCACCCTGCGCGAAGTTCTCCCGGAAGTACCGGCCGCGTGCCGTTCCGAACCGCACCGCCGAACGATCCACCACTGACACCTGAGTCATTCCTTGGAGTGTCGTGCAGACTGCGGACAGAACGTCGACGCAACTGACGACGGATCCGTCCGGTCCGGGACGTAGCGTCCGGGTCACGATGAACGATCCCGCGCAGCTGCGTGTGTCCAACCAGGAGCTCGCGACCGTCCGCGAAGCGATGCGCGAGCTCGGCCGATTGCTCGACCAGCTCGATGAGGGGGAGCTTGAGAAAATTGTGCTGACCCAACGCAACCAGATGCGCGCGGTGCTGATCACCGTCGATCGCTACAGCGCGCTGGAACGTGACGCGGCATGAGCGCTGCCCCGCCAAGCGCGAGTGTCTATCGATCAAGGCGACACTCGTACGCAGGGCAGATCTCGGTTTCGCGCGGAGCACGACCGGCGGCAGCGATTTCGAGATGCACGCGTTGAACCGACAAGAGTGGCGTCCGCGAGCTCGGTCGGCGGTTGGATCGTCGTTGACCGGGCCGGTCTGGCCGCCCACCAATTGGGGCGCCGCGATTTGTGGTCCGTGATCGCGGTGCCGCCACGCAGCGGCGACGTCGCGCCGCTCCGGTATGAGTCAGGCTGGACTGCCGTCCGAGCCGGAGGTTCGGCACCTGCCGCCGCGAATCGTCCGCGTACGTCCGGGCTTTCTACCGATGGCACGGCCTGCTGGCTGGCCTAGAGTCGCCCAAGACGGCGGTCACGAAACGGGTCCCGCGTGCCGGGAAACGGCTGACCGGCTTCCGCGAATGCGTGTGAACGGGACGCAACGTCCCTCGAAGGAGGCAACCCCCATGCCAGAGACCAAGGCCCAGCGCAGCGAGGCTGCACGAAAAGGGGCGGCCACTCACAAGGCGCACGAGCTTGAGCGCAAGCAGGCGGAGGAGGAGCACGAGCGTAAGCGGCGAGAGCAGGTCAGCGAAGTGGTCGACCGGACCTCCGAGCTCTCCGAGGAAGTGTTCAAGTCGCTCGAGTCCGGGTCGCGGGCCGCGATCGAGGCGGTGCGCAAGTTCGTCGACGTCGTTGACGAAGCGTTGCCGGCGTTGCCACACGGCGAGCGTCCGGCCCGCCGGCGAGAGATCGTGGACGGCGCGATGGATATGGCCGACCGACTCGTCAAGACCCAGTACGAGTTCCTGCGTAGCGTCGTGCAGAGCGCCGGGAGTGCGCTCGGCCGAGAGGAAGACGGGAAGTAGAGCGCGGCGGGCGCCCAGCGCCCGCCCTACCTCGCGTCAGCTCGCTCACGCGCGGGCGCGCGTCGAAGCCGCGCGGTTCCGAGCATGCGGAAGCGGGCTCGGAGCGCTCCAGCGTCACCACGAGGCTCCGTCGATCAGCGATAACACAGCCCCTCGAGCTATCCGCTGCGCCGTCGCACCGCCTGCTGAGCCTATCGAGCTTGAAACCGCATCTGACAGGCGTGCTCGTAGCAACAGTCCGGAGGTCCGGGGAGACCTACATGCCAGACTGACCTCGGGCTCACCGGCACCACGGCGTACACGCCAGCGCCGACGTACCTATGTGTGGCGTCGGCGGGATCGCCCTCGGTGCGAGATCGTGCTTCGGACGCCGATCCCTCGTAGTCAGCTTGCCGATCAGTCCCGCCTCAATCGCGGGGCAGAGCATCGGCTGGTGACGGGGACGGAAAATCGACGCCGAACCAGTTCGTGCCCTCGTCCTGGCGTCCGAGCGGCCGGGGGTGGTGCTGCTATACCGTTCGCCCGGAACGCAGAAGCCAGAGATCCTCGGTCGCTCAAATGTACGCACTCCATGTCACGTTCACCCTCCGTCCGGGCGAGGTGCCGATCTTTGACGCACTGACCCGTGATCTCATCACTGACATGAAGTCGTTCGAGCCGGGGACTGTGGTGTATCTCCCTTTGTGCGCCGCCGGCGTTCCCGACAAGCGCGTCTTCTTCGAGGTCTACGAGAGTTACGCCGCGTTTGAAGCGCACGAACGCTTCGCACACACGGTTACGTTTCTATCTGAGCGAGCGAGTTGCCTCGCCGAGCCGCCTGCAGTCGAGCGCTTGAAGTCCCTCGACGTCGGCGCGATACTGCGCGCCAGCTAGACGACGCGGACGGCCGGGGGGGTGTCATGGTCTCGTGAGCGAGGACGATTGTCTTTGTCGGAATCGAGCTAGGTGTTTCACAACCGACGAACGATGTAAACCAACCCCGTTCTGGGATCTCCCCCAGACACCAAGACACCATCCCTGGACTCAGTTCCGGGGCCGACGCCAGTGAGTCCGCGCCCCGGAAGGGTTATTAGAACGGGATCACCGGCGACTGCGCGGGCAGGTAGTCGATCCATGGTGAGAACCGATCTGTCACGTACGCATCAAAGTGACGCTTCGTGATACCAGCCATCCATTCGCGCGATCCACTCACGCGAAGTTGCCAGTAGCCCGGGCTGTGACCCGGATAGGTTCCGGTGATACTCGTGCCCAGCAGCCTGTCGTAGGTGCTGTACAGATAGACCTTCCGTTCGCTCTGGGGCACACCGTTAGCAGCCGTGACCTTGCCAACAAAGATGACGGTGGCAATCGGTTCGTTTGCCCTGCGGATCGACACCGCTGACGGGATCTGGTGGACGCTGACGGTAGTGACCGGCACGACTTCACCAGACGCTGCGATCGCAATGGCGGCGAGCACGAGTACCAGGCCAGTGGTTATGAGGGTAATGAGCTTTCGCATTTCCCCCTACTTTCTGTTGTCGTGGGAAAGGCCATGGCACCGATCTGTGGGCACACGGCAGGAGTTGGGATCTAGCCTAGCGGCCTTTATCGCGTCCTCACTGGAACGGGATTACTGCGGACTGAGCAGGCAGGCTGTCAAGCCGGAGGGCGGGCCAGAACCGGTCTAACACGTAGGCGTTGAAGTAGGACAGGCTGATGCCTGCCCATCCGGTGACCTTGACCTGCCAGTAACCGGCGCTGTGGCCACGGGTGGACCCAGTGGTGTTCGTGCCGAAGTGGTACCGGCCGAGCAGCAGTACCTCACGGCCCGATTGCCCGGCACCCTCGGCTCTTGTAGTGACCTTGCCGGTGAACCAGAAGCCGCCGAACGTAGCTTTCGGCGGGAGAATGGTGATCGCCGACTTGTCCTGAGCCACGGACGAGACGCCTGGAGTCGCAGCGGGCAACTCGTCGAGGGCTAGCGCGGCGTTGAACCTGTCCATCACGTAGGCGTCGACCGGGTGACTCACGACCTTCGCCACTCGAACCTGCCAGTAGCCCGCGCTGTGACCACGCGTCGCTCCCGTGTAGTCGAACCCCACATTGGCGCTCTTGTAGAACAGAGCAACGTAGCGACCCTTCGAGCCACCGGGTTCCTTTGTGGTCGTCACTTTGCCGCTAAGCCAGTAACCGCCGGCATGGTAAGTCGGAGGGAGAATCGTGATGATCGACGTGACCTGCGTCACGGTCGGCCGCGGGGCTGAGGCTGCGGCTGGGGCCGCGAGAACGGCAGCCAGCACGAGCGCCGGTACAAACCGACATACCTTCGTGAACATGGCGACCTCCTAAATCGGCCCTCACGGTGGGGGCGTCGAAGGGCGGGGCGTCGAGGGCCGGTGCACGCGGCACCCAAACACATGTTCGTACCCGATAGCCGATCTGCCATCGGTAGGACAGGGAGAAGCCGATTCGTAGTTCGGACCACAGATCGACGGCGATATACGGACTCCGGCTCTGATCGCAGAACGGGCAGCCCGCGAGCGCTCGCAAAGCATCGCTAGGTGCGGACAGCAGGACGAGCGTTGCGAGGCCGGGCACGATCACGGCTGAGGCCGCGAGCGGGTAATCCTCGAGGACTCGCGCGTCACCACGGGGACGAAGCGGGCCCACGCGATAAGAAGACCCCGGAAAGTCGGGGTTGGGTTGTGGCCAAGGCGGGCGATCTCGGACCGGATGCCAAACGTGCACCAAGATCTGCATTAGTGGTCGGCCGGCGGGGAGGGCAGGGGCTGCGCTCAGGTGAGCGCGTGGGCGGCGACCGCCGCGCGCGCCGGCTCGACGAGCGTGTCTTGGAGTCGGCGAACAGCGTCGAGATGGTCTCCGGTCCAGATCACCTTTACGCCTGTGGCGGTGGCGTAGCCGTCGGTGCCTCGCAAGTCACGGGCGACCGCCTCAACGAGGCGATCGGCGGCGATTTCGTTGGTGAAGAGCGGCTCGGGCACCGGCTCGCCCTGGACCATGCTTCGGGCGAATCGGTCATACCAGCCGGCCACGTGATCGGCAGCGCTCAGCAGCTCGCGGCGGGCGGCCGAGCGGTCACCGCCGCTGGCGTCGCCGTTCCACAAGTCGAGCACCGCGTCGGCGGCGAGGCGGACTCCGGCGACGCCGGTGACGAGACTCGTCACCTCGGGCATCGGGAGCGGTTTGACGCCGCGCTCGGTCAGATACCCGCGGAAGGTGTCATCGAGGCGGCGGGCGGCGGCCGCCGCCTGCTGTGCCTGGGCCCGGGGCGGGGCGGTCGGGGGGGCGCCGGCGTCGCAGCGCCCGACGCCATAGGCGACCGCGTCGGAGAGATAGCGCACGCTCTCCTGGTAGGCCTCGGCCAGCGCCCGGCCGAAGGCGACAGCCGCGCCGCGGGGCCAAAAGAGCAGCCCGACCAGCAGGCTGACCCCACAGCCGATGGCGATGTCCTCGATCCGCACGAGCCCGATCGCCCACCCGGCCGGGACGATGAGGTTGAACAGGATCAGGAGTGTGAGCGTGAACCCGGCCTGCCCTGCCGCGAAGGAGATCGCCGCAGGCGCCAGCCCGGCGAACAAGACGGCGATCGGGAGCAGAAGCCAGAGGATCGCCGTGTCGGTCCCGATCATGTAGACGAGCAGGCCACCCGCGACGAAGCCGACGATCGTGCCGAGCATCGCGCGGAGCGCGCTCTGGCCGGTACTGAGTGCGTTCGAGCGCAGCACCGCCAGCGTCCCGAAGACGACCCAGAAGCCGTGCTGCACGGTCGAGAGGTCGGCGACGAGCACCGCCAGGGCGAGCGCCGCAGCGCCGCGCAAGCTGTTGTGCAGCCACGACGAGTTGAGACGGACGTGCGCGCCGGCGCGCTCGGCAATCGACGCGAACGGGCCGGTGAACCCAGACGGCTGGCGGCCGAGGATGCGATCCGTCCACGACCGACGCGCGGCGGCCGCTGCGAACTCGGCGTTGATCGCAATCTGCCCGACGACAAAGGCCAGCTCCTGAGCCCGGAAGCTGGGGTCAAGTGCGCTGACCACCCGCTCCGCATCAATGAGCGAGGCGCGCGGCTCGGCGGGAAACCCGGTCGTGGTCGCCCGCTCCAGAGCGGTGAGCGCGTTGCGCAACGCCGCCGTCGCGGCCCGCAGCGCATCGGTGGCCCCGCCCGAGTCGTCCAGGGCGTCGGCCGTGCGATCGAGCACCTCGGCGGCGGCGTCCTTGACCATGCACACGGCCCGGCTCGGGACCGGAAGCCGGGCCGCCTGGGAGGAGCGCAGCACGATCGTGTTCAGCCAACGAAGCTCATCGACCAATCGCACCACCGCACGGGCGTCGGTAGTGAGTCCGGTCGGGCGGAACGGCGTCGCGAAAAAGCGGGTCTGCAGCACCCCGACGGCGGCGTCGGCATCGGCGATCGCGGCCTCGTAGGCGGCTCGCGCCGGGGCCGAACCGTCACTCAGCACCCACTCGACGTGCGCCCGCAGACGCTCGGCGAGCGCGCGGCAGGCGCCGATCGCCGCGGCCCTGACCGGATTGCGGGCCGGTGCCGGCCACAGCAACGTGATCGCCGCCAGAGAGACGACGGCAGCGAGTCCCCACCCCGCGATCCGGTCGGGGATCGCCGAAGCGGGACCCGGGAGCGAGACGGGCAGAATGAACGCGAGGAGCAGCGCGGTCGTAGCGCCGGCGAGCACAGAGCTCACGACACCGGCGAACAGGATGAGCAGGCCAACCACTCCCATCGAGACCACCGCCACCGCCGTCGAGCGCGAGGCGAGCGTGCCCACGCAGATCAGCCCCACGCAGGAGACGGCGAGCAACGCCTGGTCTCGGAATCTGTCGGCGAGCGAGCCCTGGAAGTCGACCAGCAGCAGCATTGCGAACGACCCAAAGGCGACGAAATACGCCATCTCCGGGTTCTCGAGCGCCTTGTCGGCAAACGCGAACAACGCGGGCATGATGATCGCGGCGCGGGTGGCCCGTCGAGTCGCCCCGTAGCCGGGATCGTGCCCGGCCAGCCAGTCCCGCGCCGCGCCCAACGACACTCTCCTCCCAACCAGATCCCGGCCGTGCGCTCCGTCCATCGCTCGCAACCGGACTCTAAGCGACACGGCAAGCCCGGGCGCGGCGCCGAGCAGGCTTTCAGCGTCGAGCTGCTCCCGGGCCGGGAGCAGCCCTGACCCTCACGCCGCCTCCTGCGCCTCCTCGGCGCTGAGTGCCTCGAGGTACTCGCGGCATTCCTCCGCGATCAGGGGCTGGCCGACATGGAGTCCCTGGGCGAAGTCGCACCCGAGCTCGCGCAGGCTGCGGTTGGTGTCCTCGTTCTCGACTCCCTCGGCGGTGACCCGGAGGTGGAGGTTCTGTCCGAGCTCGATCATCGAGCGGACGAGCACGGCGTCATCGTCGTGGGTCTCCATGCGCATCACGAACGAGCGGTCGATCTTGATCTCGTCGATGGGGAGCTCCTGGAGCTGGGCGAGCGTGGAGGAGCCGGTGCCGAAGTCGTCGATGGCGATCTGCACACCCATCGCGCGCAACTCGTCGAGGGCTGTCCGCGAGCGCCGCAGGTCGGCGATGATGCGGCGCTCGGTGATCTCGAGCTCGAGCACCGAGGGCGGCAGGTCGTAGCGGTCGAGCAGCGTCCGGATCATCGGCGGCAGATCGTGGTTGAGCAGGGTCCGGGTCGACACGTTGACCGAGACGGAGACGTCGAGGCCCTCTCGGCGCCAGATGCCGCACTGGGCCAGCGCGGCATCGAGTACGCGCTCGGTGAGCAGCTCGATGATGCCGGTCTGCTCGGCCAGCGGGATGAACCCGTCGGGCCCGATGCAGCCGAGCTGGGGATGGTTCCAGCGGGCGAGTGCCTCAACCGCCGGCACCGCCCGGCCGTTCAGGGCCGCCTTCGGCTGGTAGAGCACGGAGAGCTCGCCGCGCTCGATGCCGCGGCGCAGCTGGGCGGCGAGCTCCAGCCGGTCGATGCTGTACTCGTCGTACTCCTCGGCGTAGGTCTGGACGGAGGCGTCGGAGGCCTTGGCGCAATACAGCGCCACGTCGGCGTGGCGCATCAGCTCGGGCGGCGTGGTCCCGTGCTCCGGGAAGCACGCGATGCCGATGCTCGCGGCCGTCTGCACGGCGATCGACTCGACCCGGAGCGGCTCGGTGAGCGCGGCGAGCAGTTGCTGCGCAGCGTGACCGGCCTGCTCCCGGCTGCCCTGCACGACGACGGCGAACTCGTCGCCGCCGAGGCGTGCGAGCGTGGCGCCGTCGCCAAGAGCCTGGTCGAAGCGGGTCGCGATCACCTTCAGCACCTGGTCGCCGAAGTCGTGCCCGAGCGTGTCGTTGATCGCCTTGAAGTCATCGAGGTCGAGGATCATCACGGCGAGCGTCTGGTTCTCCTGCCGGGCGGCGGCGAGAGCCGCGCCGAGGTGCTCGGAGAGGAGCAGGCGGTTAGGCAGGTCGGTGAGGGGGTCGTGGTAGGCGCGGTGGCTGTTGACCGCGGCCTGCCGGCCGCCGATGTAGAGCGCCAGCATCGGCACGAAGCACAGCGGCACAAGCGCCAGGCCCGAGTCCGCGGCCGCGAGCACCAGCGGGGCGAACGCGAGCGCGCAGCCCGCCGTCCAAGTCTGGAAGGCGAGATCGTCGCGCATGTAGCGCAGGATCGGCAGGCCCGTGAGCAGCGCTGCCCCGGTGCAGGCGAGGGCGTGGTTGACCACGAAGAAGGCCACCGCAGCCGCGATCGCGACCGGTAGGTCGGCACCCGTGATGTCCGTCATCGGCTGGGCTCCAGCGAGCGCCAGGACGCCGGCCGCGGCGACCATCGCCAGCGCGTACTGGGCCGCGTTGAACATCACCTTGATCGGCGCAACGCGATCGATCGAGTCGGCGAGCACCGAGCTCGTGACGTAGACGAGCGTCGCCGGCCACGCGCCGAATCGGAGCAGGATCGCGACGGCGAACGCGGTCGAGACCGTTACCTTGGCCAGTCCGTGGCGTCGGGGGACGGGAATCGGCAACAGCTCTGCAGCGAGCACGAACACCGACAGCATCGCCAGCAACGCCGGCGAGTCGAACCGCCACGTCCACGTCGACCCCCACCCGGCCAGCGCCGCTATGGCGAGCGCCGCGACGCCGGCTGCGTAGGCGACGAACCCGCGCGGGAGTGGCGGCGACTGAGCGGTGGGGCGGGATGGACGAAAGCGCACGATGGGCTCGCGTGCCTGCTACTTCAGGCCGATCTTGTGCCCGCGGAAGAGGGAGCCCTGTTCAAGGCGGACCGAGCCCACCTTCCGGCCGAAGAGCTGAGCGCGTGGTGCGGCCCGATCCGAGCCCACCTTCCGGCCGAAGCGCTGAGCGCGTGGTGCGGCGCGATCCGAGCCCACCTTCCGGCCGAAGCGCTGAGCGCGTGGTGCGGCGCGATCCGAGCCCACCTTCCGGCCGAGGCGTGGAGCGCGTTGTGCGGCCCGATCTGAGCCCAGCTTGCCGTAGCCGAGGCCGCGCTGTTCGGCCCGTTGCGCGCCGATCTTGTGCCCGTGGAAAACGTCGGCGTGCCCGGCCGCCGATGCCGGCGCCGCCGACACCACCAGCGCCGCGACCGCCGCCCCCGCGCCCACCAGAGAACGCACTCGCGCCCACGTAGTGTGACTCAGTCCTGGCATCCTGTGGCTCCTTTGCTCCCCGCGTGGCCCCACGGTGCGGCAGGCCGACGGTCATTTGTCCCAACTCGTATCGACACTTGGCCGCGCTGGCAAGATCAGTAGTTACTACTGATTTGTGATGCGCGGAACTAGTGAGCCGGACGAAGGTCGCCAGCTTGGGGGCCGATTTGTCCGTTTGGGCATTCGGCGATCCGGGCTGCGATGCTGCCGCGGCATCGGCGATGAAGCAGCCCGTCGATCGCGTCACCGGGAGGCTTGCGCGGGAGCGTCGGCGGGGCTACGTTTCGCTCCATGTCACAACGCTGCACGTCATGAGTTTCCACATCCAGGCCCGTGTGGCGCCTCGCGGCGCTGGTGTGAGTCAACCGGCGGTACCGGGCACCCTGCTGGAGTCGATCAGGCACAACTAGTGGCCCCTCTCCGAAATAGCTGCACATTCGAGACGCCCCTGGCGGCGCCTGGCTTTGTCCTCGGACCCTCAGGTGATGAACACCGCCATTGATCGTGACGGCGACATCCGGACCCAGATCCAGGAGCACTGGGAGGCCTCCGAGCGCGGGGACGTCGACGCTGAGCACGCGATCTACGCTGCTGACGCGATCCTGGACTACCCGCAGTCCGGCGAGCGCTTCAGAGGTCGCTCGAGGATCCAAGCGCAACGCGGCGGGCATCCGGCCGAGCGCCACTTCACCATCCGCCGGATCCTGGGTGGCGGCGAACTGTGGGTGAGCGAGTGCGTGATCACCTATGACGGCGTGCCCACGTACTCGGTCAGCATCATGGAGATCACCGACGGTCTCGTGACGCACGAGACCCAGTACTTCGCCGACCCCTTCGGCGCGGCGCCCGGGCGCGCTGCGCTGGCTGAGCCGATTCCGCCCGGCGACCAATAAGTCGACGCTGCTGTCGGATCGATGGACGACATCGACCGGGGCAGCACGGATCGCGACACGCGCCACTCAGTGGACAACGCCGAGATCGCAGACCGGCTCGACGCCTTCGCGGCGGTGCTGGAGCTCGGAGACGCCAATCCGTACACGACCCGCGCCTACCGGCGGGCGGCTGAGACCGTCCGCCACAGCGCGGTGCCGGTCGCCGAGCTCGTCGTCGCCCGTCGCGGTCGCGAGCTTCGGGGCATCGGCCCCGGAATCGAGGCCCGCCTGCGCGAGCTCGTGGCCACGGGACAGATTGCCGAGCTCGCCGAGCTCGAACGCGACCTTGTGCCCGACCTCGTCGGCCTCGGCCGCTACCTCGGGCTGAGCGCTCAGCGCGTCATCGACATCGCCCGCGCGCGCGAGATCCGGACCGCCGGCGAGCTGCGGGAGGCGGCCGCCGCAGGCCGTCTGCGCGACGTGCCGGGCATCGGCCCCAAGACGGAGGCACAGATCGTGTCGGCGCTGGCCCGGGAGACCGAGGCCCGCTCGCCACGAGGCGTGAGGCTCAACCGGGCCTGGGATCTCGTCGCCGGCATCGCGCGCGCCCTTGACGGCGAGCCGGCCGGGGACGTGCGGCGGTGGTGTGACTCCTGCCACCGGCTCGCGGTCGTCCGGGCGGCGTCGCGTCCCGCTGCCGTTTTGGCGCGGTTCGCGGAGCTGCCCCAGATCGTCACCGTGATCGAGCAGGGTGAGCGCCACGCCGTCGGGGTCACAGTGGACGGAGTCCCCGTGGAGCTGACGGTTCCGGAGCCCAGTTCGTTCGGGACGGCGCTGATGCGGGCGACCGGGTCGCCCGACTACGTGGCGGCGCTCGAGCCGCTGCCCGCCGGGCCCAACGAGGACGCGGTCTACGCTGCCCTGGGCGTGCCCTCGTGCCCTCCGGAGCTGCGGGAGGCGCCCTTCCGCGGCGAGCCGCCGCCTCTGGTCGAGATCGAGCAGATCCGCGGGGACCTGCACTCTCACACGACGTGGTCGGACGGGCGGGCGAGCGTCGCCGAGATGGCGCGCGCCGCTCGTGCCCGGGGCTATGAGTACCTGGCCATCTGCGACCATACCCCCGCCGTTGGGGCGGTGCCGGGGCTCACCCCCGACGACGTCCGGCGCCAAGGTGAGGAGATCTCGCTGGCCAACGCGGAGCTGGCTCCGTTCCGGGTGCTGCGCGGGATCGAGTGCGACATCCTCCCCGACGGGCGGCTCGACCTCCCCGACGACGTCCTCGCTGAGCTCGACTGGGTCCAGGCCAGCGTGCACAGCGGGCAGCGAATGCCCCGTGCGGAGATGACCAAACGGGTGGAGGAGGCCCTGCGCCACCCCGCGGTTCGCTGTCTCAGCCACCCCACCGGCCGCCTCATCAACCGCCGTCCGGAGAACGCCCTGGACCTGGAGCGGATCTTCGACCTCGCGCGGACGCGGGGCGTCGCCCTGGAGGTCAACGGTCTACCCGCCCGGCTTGACCTCAGCGGCGAGCACGTGCGCGACGCGCTGCGCGCCGGCGTCCCGATCGTCTGCTCCACCGACGCGCACTCCCCGGCGGGCCTGGACCACATCACGCTCTCGGTCGCCACCGCGCGCCGCGGGTGGGCCACGGCCGCCGACGTCCTCAACACCCGGCCGCTGGAGGCTCTCCTGAGCCGCGACGGGTGCCACGCGCCCGGGTGAACATGACCGGGGTCCTCAGTCGGGGCGACGCAGCTAATTGACCGGGGCCACTCAGTCGGGGCGACGCAGCTCGGCCGCGAACCGCTCCGCAGCGCGGTCGGTGTACGCCGCCGCGAACAAGAGGCCGAGGACCCAGACGAGGAGGGCATTCGCGAGGTACAGGATCGGGTACCAGATCGAGTCCTTGCGGCCGAAGGCCTCGACCGTTGAGCAGGCGACGAACGGCAGCATCACGACCAGCGTCGCACCGAGGTAGTAGAGGACGTAGGGGGTCGCCTGGCGGACAGCCCAGCGCCCCCAGCTTGCCCGAGCTTTCAGGCGTGCGCGCAGCGAGATCGGGCGGTAGGGCAGCAGCACCGAGACGGCGTCGCCGAGGCCCAGCCACAGGAAGACTGATCCGATGTCGTACATCGCCGTGTGCGATACCAGCCGCCAGCGACCGACGAGGATGCGGACCACGATCGAGACCAGGAGGGCGACGGGCACGAGCAGCACCGCGAGGGCCAGATTCTTGATCGCGAGGATTCTGCGCACGGTGTCGCCGCGTTCCAGCGACGCCGCGACCCGCTCGGCGTCGGCGCCGAGCTGGTTCGTGTTGATCGTGTCGGCGAGGACGAACACCACGACTGCGATGCCGACGTAGGCGATCTTGATGTCTCCCGAGACGTGCGGATCGTAATCCTGGTAGCCGACGACGACGAGCGCCACAAGCAGGTTGCCGGCCATTCCGAGCAGCCAGCCCCGACGCCCGCTGAACGTCCAGCGCAGCTCGTCGGCCACGTCGCCGAGCAGCCCGAGCTTCGGCTCGGTGGCGGGCTGACCTTCCTCAGGAAGGTTCGCGGTCCCGGTCATGGCCCTACCCTACGTGCGGTCCACATGGTTTGATCAAGATCCGATCGAGCGGCCGGTGGTTCTCCCCCGTGGCTGCGGGTTCCGAACGGGTCAACATAGGATCACCCTACGATGTGGCGGTACAAGCTCGCGAGCGGCCAGTCGACCTGAGGACGGCGGATTGCCGCGCAACGAACCCAACATGGTTGCCGTCAACCTTCAACTGTTCACCGTGTCCGGTGCTCGCCTGGAGCTCGATAGTGCGATGCGCTTTGAAGCGGAGACGCATTACCAGGCAGAGCAACAGGCGAGCCAAGCCGGTGAGCAATGGGTCAGCGAAGATCCCAAGGCCCGCAAGTACCGTGTCGTTGCCATTCTGGACGTGTGAACGTCAGGGTTCCCGGTGGCCATCTCGTGCCACGCGCCGAGCAGGTTGGGCGTAGTTCTCCGCAGCGCCGTGCGGGAACGCCCCGATGCCGCGGACGCGCGATCGGATCAGAGTCCTACGCTGCGATGGACGAGGGCGACCCTCGATCACGTCCCCGGCGGACACCGGACCAGACGCAGCGCGATCCCGAGCACGGCGTCACACGGCGCGTCGCGCTGGGCAGCGCCGTCGGCGCGGCGCTGACGCTGGAGCTGACCCGCGGTGCCTTCCCGGCGCGGGCGGCGGCGCTCGAGTACGCCCCCGCGAGCGCGAGCGCAGGCGCCAAGGGGGTGGGCAACGGCGGCCGGCCGATGTCGCTCGCAACCGTCGCCGCCGTGGCCAAGCGCATCGGTGGCGGAGAGCCCGTCGCGATCGTCGACCTGGCTGCGGTTGATCGCAACTGCAACCGGCTGACCTCGTGGAGCGCCAGGAATGGGATCGCGTGGCGGCCGGCCTACAAGACCCTTCGCTCACCGGAGCTCCTCGCGTACGTGCTCCAGAAGCTCGAGCGCCCCCGGGTGATGATCCACCACCTCCGCGACCTGTCCCAGGCGCTGCCGCACGTGCCGACCGGGACCGATTTCCTGATGGGGTATCCACCGACGCTCGGCGAGCTCGAGCGCCACATGCGATCGCACCCGGCCCGCGGCGAACGCCGGCACACGCTGCGGATCAACGTCGACGGGATCGGCCTCCTGCGCGCGTTGGACGAGCTCTCCAAGCACACGCCCCGCACCCTGCCGATCGACATCGTGCTCGAGATCTACAACGGCGTTCCGCGCGGCGGGTTCGATCCCGGCGACGAGTTGACTGAGGCGCTCGGGGTGCTGCGCTCGGCGCGCGGTCGCCTGCGGCTCGGCGCGCTCCTCTGCTACGACGCGTTCGCGGCCGCGGCGAGCGATGCGGCGACGCTGAGGACCGCGGCGCAGTTCGCTCAGAACAACCTCACGCAGGCGCACCGGTCGGTTCTCGCCCAGGCTCACGACTTCGTCGACCTCACGACGCTCGTGCGCAACGGACCGGGCTCATCCAACTATCCGAACTGGGCGCAGACCAGCGCGGCGAACGAGTTCTCGGCCGGCTCGGCTGTCCTGTTCGCCGACTACCTCGATGCCTACGGCGCATCGGCGGGCCTCGCCAAGGGGCTGTACCTGTGCGCGCCCGTGTTGCGGTTGCCCGAAAACGACTTCCTGGGCAAGGGCCCATTCCCGGTCCCGGCCGGGACGATTCCGGTCTACATCAAGTCCGGTGGATGGCCGACCGGCAACAACCCGACGCTGTCCAAGCTCGTCTACCCGCCTGGGCTGCTCGAGGGGCCGGTCTACGGCCGTGGATCGAACGCATCGGGCCTCATCCTCGCTCGCCCCGGGCAGCTCGCGCTCGGCGACTACGTGGTCGAGACCGCCCAGCAGGTGATGGAGGGCCAGGACTACTTCGGCGGTCTGCACGCCGTGCGAGACGGCACGGTGCGTGCGCTGTGGCCGACGGTCTCGCGGTGGGTGGGTCAGCGCGAAGAGCTGGCGTGAGCGAGATCACTACTCAGGGCGACGTCGAGCAGAGTTCGCGCCGTAGCGCTCCTCCGTCGATAACGGGTTTGCCTTCCTGCCCCGGACTTCGCCCTGATTAGCTGATCTCAGGCAACTGATCGTCGGGTCTTCATCCTCAATAGGCCGGTTTTCGCCTAGGGTCCTGATGCTGTGGGATTGTCACTGGCCACGCGGACGGACTTCACGCTGCAGGCGCTGCGGCAGGTCCGTGACCCGCACCTGTTCAAGTGGTACGCGGTCACGCTGCTCGCGTTCGTGATCTACGTCTACGCGAATGAGGTCGAGCGCGGCCGCTGGGATGTGATCGCAGCCGGGCTCGCCGTGTTCCTGGCCGACTGGTTCAACGAGATCATCAACGCGCTCGTCCTGCAGGCCTCGAACCGGGCGGCGCTGTGGACGAGCACCGGCCCGACGGCGTACCAGATCCTGATCGGACTGAATGTGGAGATCATGTTCATGTTCGCCCTGGCCGGCATCGTGTACGTGAAGCTGTTGCCTGCCAACCGCGGGGTGCGGATCCTCGGGATGCCGAACCGTCTCGCGGTCGGGCTCGGGCTGTCGATCGTGAGCGTCGCGGTCGAGCTCTTCCTCCACGCGGCCGGCGTCTTCCACTGGGAGTACTGGTGGTGGAACACCCCGTTCGTCCTGCTGATCATCCTGTTCGGCTACCTGTGGTTCTTCCTCTACGCAGCGTGGATCTACGACGCTCCCACCGGCCGCAAGCGCTGGACGCGGGTCGGCGGGCTGGCGGCGGTTGACCTGGTCATGGGCCTCGTGTTCGGCGTGGGGTTCGGCTGGCTGTAAATGCCCGCGCCCGCGCCAGAGGGCGGTTTGGCGTCGAGCGCATAATGTCGGGTGTGGTCAAGCTGGGGCGGTATGTGAGCGCGTGTGCGGTCACGGCCGCGCTGCTCGCCGGATGCGGGGGTTCAGGCGACGCGATCACTCTGCCGGCGTCGACGGCCGGCCCGACCACATGCACGGTCTACGAGCCGGGCGGGGCGACGCAGGTCGTCTTCGCCTCCACACGCCTCGACGTCAGAGCCGAGTGCGAGGCGTGGATCGGCCGGGACATCGGCGCGGGCTACCTCTGGGGCGACGAGCCGCCGAGCCCGGTCGCGCAGACGCCGGGATCCAGGCAGGTCTGTTACCTGACTCTTCACGGACCGTTGACCGCGAGCGTGATCGAGGACACCGGCTATCGCCCGCCGTCGGCGCAGGCGCGCGCAAAGGGCTTCTCGGCGTGCGCCAGCCTGCTCGCGACGAGCCGGTCGGCCCGGTAGGCTCGCGCCAGCCCGTGGCCTACGACGAGGATCTCGCCCACCGCCTTCGCGAACTGCTCGCCGATGAGGACGCGGTCACCGAGAAGATGATGTTCGGTGGCCTCGCGTTCCTCCTCCACGGCAACATGTCGGTCAGCGCATCGCGCAACGGCGGCCTTCTGGTGCGGATCGACCCAGCCGACACCGAGGCATGCCTGAAGCGTCCGCACGTGGCGCTGATGGAGATGGGCGGGCGCAGCATGGCCGGCTGGATCACGGTCGCTCCCGACGGCCTGAAGACCAAGCGCCAGCTGACCGCCTGGGTCAAGCGCGGCGTCGACTACGCCAGGACGCTGCCGCCGAAATAGCCCGGTCGGTGGCGAAGTACGGAGGCCGAAACCGCTTCACGCCCCGATTGCACCATCGTCGATCAGGCGTACCGTCAGCGTATGACCGACCGGTTGACCGTTCTGGATGCCACCTTCCTCGAGCTTGAGCAACTCGATCAGGGCGCGCTCATGAACATCGGCGGCGTGATGGTGTTCGAGCCGCCACGGGACGGCCACGCGCCGGGAATCGAGCGTGTCCGTCGTCACCTCGCAGCGCGGCTGGGCCGGCTGCCCCGGTATTCGCAGCGCCTGTCCTCCACCCGCACCGGCAGCTGGTCCTGGCCGCACTGGACCCAGGACGAGCGGTTCGACATCCGCGGCCACATCCGCCACGCCTCGCTGCCCATGCCTGGAAGCGACGAGCAGCTATGCGACTGGACCGCGGACTTCTTCTCGCATCCCCTCGACCGCACGCGGCCGTTGTGGGAGATCGTGTTGATCGAGGGGCTCGCGGACGGACGCTGGGCACTGGGGTGGAAGACCCATCACTGCCTGGTCGACGGCGTCGGCTCAGTGGACATCGTGGGGTTGATGCTCGATCCGGAGCAGGTCGCGACGACGCGGACAACGCACGACGGTGCGGTCGCGCCGCCCGCGGACGCGCCGGACGCGGAAGCGCCGGACCTGGGCGCGGGCGAGCACCACGGCTCCCGTCTCCCGAGTCCGCCGGAGATGTTCGTCCAAGCTGCAGAGGCTGGGGCCCGCGTCGCCGGGTCCGGCGTCAACGCGGTGCGTCACCCGCGGGCGGCGCTCGGGCGCTCGCGCGCGCTGGCCGAGCTGCTGATGCGCGACGAGATCGTCGGGGCGCCGCACACATCGCTGAACGTCCCGATCGGGCAGACCCGGCGCTACGCCGTCGTGCGCGCCTCTCTCCCGGAGCTCAAGATGCTCGGACGAGAGCTCGGCGGATCGGTCAACGACGTCGTGCTCGCGGCCTGCAGCAGCGGGCTGCGCAGCCTGCTGCTCGGCCGCGGCGAGGAATTGCCGTCCGCCGGTCTGCGAGCGATGGTGCCGATGAACCTGCGCGACACCTCGGGACGATTCGCCCTCGGCAACCGGGTCACGTCGCTGTTCGTGGCTCTGCCGGTCGCCGAGCCGGACCCGCACACTCGCCTCGAGGAGATCGCGGCCGCCACCCGACGGCTGAAGTCCTCGGGCGCGGCCGGCGGTCCGACGGCCCTGCTCGACCTGGCCGCGTTCGCGCCCCCGGTGGTCGTGCATGCCACGCTCGCCCGGACCCAGTACTCGACGCGGTTGTTCAACGTCACCATCACCAACGTGCCCGGCCACCAGCAGCCGCTCTACGCGTTCGGATCGCTGCTGCGTGAGATCTACCCGTTCGTGCCCCTGGCGGCCCGGCATGCGGTCGGGATCGCGATCTTCTCCTACAACGGAGCGGTCTCCTTCGGCATCAGCGCCGACAGCGACTCGACACCGGACATCGACGTGCTCGCGGACGGGATCGAGAGCGGGCTCGACGAGCTGCGCGCGCTCGTGCCGGACCGCGTGACGCCGGCCTGAAGGCCGAGCGCAGCCGGGCGCTGCGACGTGGAGGCCGTGTTCGCTACGGAGAGCCGATCGTGACGAGTGCGGATGCGCCGCGGCCGTCCCGGGCGTACGGTCGACCTGATACTCGAGTGGAGGTTGATGCCATGGGCACCCAGCAGATGACCAACGCCGACGCTGCGTGGCTCCACATGGATCGCCGGAACAACCCGATGGTCGTGAACTCGCTGATGTGGTTCGACGAGCAGCCGGACCGCGAGCGCAGCGAGCAGATCGTCCGAGAGCGCCTCGTGGACCGCTTCCCGCGCTTCCGCCAGCGGGTGATCGAACCTCATCTCGGCCTGGGGATCCCGCAGTGGCAGGATGACCCGCACTTCGACATCCGCCGCCACCTGCACCACATCGCGGTCGAGGCGCCCGGGGACAAGGTGGCCCTCCAAGCCCTCGTCAGCGAGCTGATCTCGACCCCGCTGGACCGCTCCAAGCCGCTGTGGGACCTGTACGAGATCAGCGGCTACGGATCGGGTGTGGCGATCGTCACCCGGATCCATCACTGCATCGCCGACGGCATTGCGCTCACGCGGGTGCTCCTGTCGCTGACCGACGAGGCGCCCGACGCGGGCATCGCGCCCGAGGAGAGCCACGCGGTCAGCCGTTCCCCCCTGGCTGCGCTGGCCGATTCCCTGGACGCCGGCGCGCAGCTGGCCGAGTCCGCACTCCACGAGAGCCTCGATTTCGCGGGCCATCCGCGCTCGGAGCTGACCGGCCTGGCCAGTCGCTCGATCGCCGACGCACGCGCGTTGCGCAAGCTGCTGCTGACCCGTGGCGACGCTCCCTCGGCCCTGAAGTCCGAGCTCAGCGCCGCGCAGTTGGTGACCTGGTCCGATCCGGCCTCGCTGCAGGAGATCAAGGACATCGGCCACGGCACCAACACGACTGTGAACGACGTGCTCGTCGCCGCGATCACCGGCGCCTGCCGCCGCTACCTGTTGCACCATCACGACCTCGTCGAGCAGATTCGGGCCATGGTCCCGTTCAACCTCCGGCCGCTCGATCAGCCCCTCCCGCGTGAGCTCGGCAACCGCTTCGGGCTCGTCTACCTCAACCTGCCGGTGGGGATCCGCGGGCCGCGTGCGCGCCTCAATGCGGTTCATGCGCAGATGGAGGAGATCAAGGGCTCGCCTGAGGGCGCGCTCGCCTACGGACTGCTCGGCGTGATGGGCCTGACCCCGCCCCAGGTCGAACGTCGCATGATCGACATGTTCTGCGACAAGGTCACGATGGTCCTGACCAACGTGCCGGGCCCGACGCAGCCGATCTACTTTGCGGGCAGTCCGGTCGCGGGCGTCCTCGGCTGGGTGCCGGCTGGGGGCAACATCGGCGTCGGGGTGAGCATCTTCAGCTACAACGGCGACGTCACCATCGGTCTGCGCGTTGATGCCGGCATCGTTCCCGACCCGGAGACGATCATCGAATACTACGAGTACGAGCTGAAGGTCCTGGCGGGACTGAAGCGGCTGCCGCCCGTCATGCCCAAGGCCGCGCCGAAGGCTCAGGCCACGCCGAAGGCGAAGGCCACGCCGAAGGTGAAGGCGAAGGCGAAGGCGGCCCGCTGAGGGCCGCCCCCGGGCGGCCGCGCTGCCGGCGCATTGCGCCCTCGGACAGATCGCACTACAGTCGGGCCGCGGTGGGCACGCAGCCGACACGGTCGAGCGCCTCGTTCACCGCCTGGTGCGAGTACGCACGCCGGATCGGGGTCGAGCGCGTCGGCGAGCTGGCATTGCTGATCGACGGCCTCGCGGCCACCGATCCGGTCGCGGCGGAGCTCCTGCGGCTGCGCGCGTTCACGCTCGGGGACCGTGAGCGGCTCGGCGCGCCGGTTCACCCGCTGGCCCCGACGCCCCGCGTCGCGATCTTCGCCGGCGCGGCTGCGTCGATGTCGGCGCCGGCCGGTGCGGCACTCGAGTCGTTGCTGCTCAGCGCGCTCCGGGGCTTCGACGGGACCATCATCTCGGGCGGGACGGCCGTCGGGGTGCCTGGGGTGATCGGCCGCGTGGCACGAGATCTGGGCCTGACGGCGCTCGGGTACGTGCCCCAGGGGCACGGGGACGCAGCTCTGTATTCGGAGCTTCGCCACACGCCGGGCGCGACGGACTTCTCGGTCCGCGAGCCGCTGGCGATGTGGGCGGACATCCTCGGGGCCGGGATCGCGATCGTGGACACGCGCGTGGTCGTGTGCCCGGGTGGGCAGATCACCATCCAGGAGCTGCTGCTGTCCCGCGCCCTTGGCGCCCCCGTGGCCTGGCTCGATCCCGCCGGCGAATCGGCCACGGCGCTCGCGGACCTGCTCCCGGACGGTGAGGAGGGCGTGCTCGCGTTGCCTGAGGACGCGCACGCGCTGCGGGACTTCCTCGAGCGCCTCGCGTAGCACCGCCTGCGGGCCCGGCCTCAGGTCACCTCACAGCGTCGGCTGTCCGATCCGCACCGCGGTCAGCGCGGCCAGATCGTGCAGCTGGGCCAGCAGCAGCGCGAGGTAGCTGCCGACGACGGGCGGGATCGTCTGCCGGTCGCCGCTGCCGCTCCCCGTCGCGTTCCCAGGCTGGGCGCGCGGGACGACGGCGGGCGCCCGACCGGGCGCCGGAACGGGCGCCGGCGCCGGGACTGGCCGCAGATCGCCGCCGTGGACGCGCGCCATGACGATCGGCGCCCCGAACAATCCGGGCGCCGGCGCGCGCGGGATCCGCCGCTGCGCCGCGGTGATGCCGGCGAACGTCGCGGTCCGCGTGGTGTGGCTGTCAGGCCGGGCGTTGCCCGACCACAGCAGCTGCGTGTAATCGAAATTCCACTCGAACTCGGGGATGACCCGCCCGAAGTTGGTGAGCCGGCGCACGGCCCCGGTCGCGACGTCGACCATGTACAGGTCGGCGGTGAACCGGGGATCGCTGAAGTCGGCCAGGAACATCGGCGTGCCGGCCGAGCCGGGGTCGGGGGCGTCGAAGCCGGTCCACAGGGCGGCGGTGATGACCGTCTGGTACCAGGTGCCCGGCCGGGCTCGGCTCGTCATCACGATCACGTCGCGCATGTCGGGCGTGAAGACGGCCTGCTCCTCGTAGGCCGGATCGTCGTCGGTCATGTGGGTCACGCGAGGATGCGCGGGCGAGGCGCCGCGTCCGTAGAGGCGCATGTAGTACAGCTCGAGGTGCATCCAGCCCGGCGGCGTCGACTGGAACGGTGAGCGGCGTGGCCCGAACGCGGTGAACAGGAAGCCGCTGCCGTCCGGCGCCCAGGCCTGTGTCTCGTAGACCCCGAACGCCGGGCCGACGACGCGCACGTGAGACAGGTGCGGCCGCCCATGAGCCGGGACGACGAAGTCGGCGAGCAGGATCTCCCACCGCTGGCCGCCCTGGGCGAGCGGATAGGCCTCCGTCCGCGTCCATGCCACGTGCCGTCCGTCAGGGGAGAAATACGGGTGGTAGTTGTCGTACGGAACGCCGCTGGGGCCGCTGTCATAGGGCGCGCCGCCGGCCGGGTCGCTGCTGCTCGTGAGCCGGGTCGCCTCGCTGCCGTCGGGGCGCATCGCGTACAGGTCGCTGCCGTAGCCGCCGAGGCAGGGCGCGCCGAAGTGCTCGGGCTGGGCACCCATGGAGCAGAACAGGATCCAGTCGCCCTGGCGGCGCTCCTCGGGGAAGCCGCTCGGCCCCGGCAGACGCCCGCAGGTCAGGCAGCTCCGGCGCGAGCCGTCCAGCCGGGAGCTGTACACCTGCTCGATCTGCGCGCGGTCGGGCTCGTTGGACAGCACGCCGCCGGTCGTCGTCCACGACGGGGTCTGTCCGAACGTGTGGGAGTTGGTGTGAACCCGGAACGGCGCCGAGAAGTAGGGCCCTGGTCCTGGAGCGGCGTCGGCCGCCCCGGCGACCGGCATCAGTGCGAGGGCGGTGGCGGCAGACCACACAGCCAGTCGCGCCAGCTTCGCTCGGCGACCCATCGCGGCGACATCATAAGCCGCGCTCGCGCGCCGCCCGCGGTCACGCTCCTGGACGCGCTCGACCGCGTCGGCGAAGATGCCCCCGTGGCGGCCCTTTCGGAGATCCGTCCGCGGGTGCGGCGGCTGGTCTGCCTGAGTGCCGTGCTCGGGGCGAGCGCAGTGGGCGGCGCCACGGGGTTTCCCGCGGCCGCGCTCGGCGCCTGTGCAACTGGCGGCCCCGGCGCCTGCGCGCCGCCGGCGCTGTCCGATGCCGGCGCCCCGACGGACCTGGCCTCGAGCTACGGCAGCGGGTCGTTCGGTCGCTGGCTGATCGACGGCTTCGGGCTGCCTGTGTACCGCTACACCGCTGACGAGACGCGTGATCGTGATGCCCGCCAGGCGGAGCTGGCCGGAGCCACGCGGGCCCAGCATCAGGTCGGCAACGATCACATCGTCGCGGCGGCGTTCAACGACGGCTACACGCAGCTGTGGAGCCAGGACCGGCTGATGCAATGGGCCAACGTGTTCCAGCCCGCCGCCCGTCACTACGCCGGTGGCTTCGGATGGCTGAGGATCGGCGGGCGGACGCTCAGCACGCTGTACCTCGACCGCCCCGCCGGCTCCGCCTTCCAGCGCGATTTCGGCGTCGGCTACTACCGCAAGCAGGTCCGGGCCGACGGGGTGCAGGTGACTCAGGTCGTATACGCCCCGTTCGGCAACGACCCGGTGCTGCTCGACGACGTGACGGTGCGCAACGTCTCCCGCGCGCCCGAGCGCGCGACCTGGTTCGAGTACTGGGACGTCAACCCGTATGACCAGACCGTCGGTGAGACCGGCACCCGTGGCCTCGCCCGGGCGAGCTGGAACCCGGCGCAGCGCACCCTCGCGGTGGCCCAGTACGGCAACAACGGCGCCGACACGGCGCCGCTGAGCGTCTTCGCCGCAGCCCTGCACGGGCCGCTGGCCGGCCACGAGACGTCCCTGCGCGCGTTCTTCGGCGGCGGCAGCCGGAGGATTCCGGCCGAGGTCGCGGCGGACCGCCTGAGCGGTGCGTTGACCGGCGGCTCGGCGCCCGACACGGTCGGCCATACGCTGTTCGTCTTCCGGGCCCCGGTGACCCTGGCGCCCGGGGCGTCGGTGACCCTGCGCTACGTGTACGGCATTGCCCACCCGCGCCAGATCAGCGGGCTCGTCTCCGCCTACCGCCGGGCTCCCGCGCCGCTCGTCGCCAGCGAGCGCGCCTGGGCCGCATGGCTGCCCAAGGCCGATTTCGGCTCCAGTCGGCGGTGGGTGGCGCGCGAGCTGTCCTGGGACGCCTACCTGCTGCGATCGGCGTCGGTGTACGAGGAGCGCTGCGGTGCCCACACCGTCACGCAGGGCGGCTATTACCAGTACGGCGTCGGTGAGAACCTCGGCTACCGCAGCTGGCTGCACTACATGCTGCCGATCACCTACACCGATCCGCAGCTGGCGCGCGAGATCCTGCGTTACTCCGTGTCCCTGCAGTCGCAATCGACGCTGCAGATGCCCTACGGGACCGGCCCGCTCTGCAGCATCGCCCATCTGGGCACCTCGGACGACCTCGACTTCTGGCTCATCCTGGCCGCCTCCGAGTACGGCCTGGCCACCCGCGACACCGGGTTCTTCGACCAGCAGCTGCCGTTCTACGGCTCCGCCCGGCGCGCCAGCGTGTGGGAGCACATCAAGCTCGCCTTCCAGCATCAGGAATCGCTGCTCGGACCCCACGGCGGCTACCTCGCCGGCTCCACCGGCGACTGGTCGGACTTCAGCGCCCAATTCCTGCAGATGACCGAGTCGATGCTCGTCCCGGCCCAGACGGCCTACGCCTATCCCCGCCTCGCTCAGCTCGCCGATCTGCGCGGTGATCACGCGTTCGCTGCTCGGCTGCGGGCCAGCGCGGCGCGCGATGAGGCCACGGTCCGCCGCCAGTGGACCGGCGGCGGCTGGTACGCGCGCGGATACGCCGGCAACCGGCAGATCGGGCAGGGGGCGATCTTCGAGGAGCCACAGCCGTGGGCTGTGCTGGCCGGCGCGCCCTCGCCCGCCCAGTCGGCCACGCTCGTGCACAACATCCGCCGCTTCCTCGACGGCGTCGGCGCGCCCGCGCAACTGCATGGACCCACGCGAATCGGGACCGCGCTATCGCCGTCCAGGAATGATCCGGCGGTCACCGAGCGCAGCCGGCCCCAGAGCGCCGGACTGCCCGACGGCCACGCGGACTACGTGGGCGGCGTCTGGTACGACGTCAACGGCTGGCTGACATGGGCCCTGGGCGAGCTCGACGGCGTCCTCCCGGGCGCCCGGGTCCTGGCCTGGAGCGAGTACACGCGCAACACGCTCGCCGCCCACGCCACCGCCTTCCCGCACCACTGGGCGGGCACGATCTCGGTCGACGACGCCTGCTACAGCTTCTACGCGTCGCACCCGGAGCGCTGCGGCGCGATCGCGAGCAGCTACGACGGTCAGATCACCGAGCAGCCGACGTGGATGGTGATGGACGCGATCCGCCTGGCCGGCATCACCCCCACCGCGTCGGGCTACACGATCGCGCCCCATCTCCCGTTCGCCCGCTTCTCGCTGCGCCTTCCGCAGGTCGGCATCAGCGCCGAGGCGCACCGCCTGCGCGGCTACCTGACCACCCAGCGGACGACCTCGCTGCGCCTCGCGGTCACCCTCCCAACCGGGGTCGGCGCGCGCTCAGTGGTGTGCTGGGCCGGCGGGCGCCGGGTCGGGCACGGCACGTCGCACGGGATCGTGTCGTTCCAGGTGCACGCCGTCGCAGGCCGGCCGGTTACGTGGGCGCTGGTGTGGGGATGGCAGTGACGATGGACCCGATGACCCCTCCGCGCCCATACCCGGCGCTGACGCCGCTCGACTTCCTCGAGCGTGCCGCGCGCATGTTCTCCGATCGCGTCGCGGTGATCGACGGCGACGAGCGGCTCACGTACGCCGAGCTGCACGACGACGTGCGGCGCCAGGCCGCGACGCTGACGGCGCTCGGAGTGAAGCCGGGGGATCGGGTCGCGGTGCTCGCCCCCAACACGCGCGGCCTGCTCGAGGCCCACTACAGCGTGCCGTGGGGCGGAGCGGTGCTGGTGGCACTCAATGCGCGGCTGAACGCACGCGAGCTGGCGGCGATCGTGGAGCACGCCGGCGCTGAGCTGCTGCTCTACGACCAGGAGCTCGCCGATGTCGCCGCGGAGATCGGCGCCGCGCAGCGACTCGCGCTCGGTGCACTGGTGCAGCGCAGCCGGGACGAGGCACCGGCGGAGCGGGTGGCGGCTGGCGAGTACGACCTGCTCTCGCTCAACTACACCAGCGGCACCACGGGCCGCCCGAAGGGGGTCATGTATCACCACCGGGGCGCCTACCTGCAGGCCCTGGCGATGGCCTACCACGCGCGGCTGGCCCCGGGTGCGGCGTACCTGTGGACTCTGCCGATGTTCCATTGCAACGGCTGGTGCTTCACGTGGGCCGTGACGGCGGCGGGGGGGACGCACGTGTGCCTGCGCCGGGTCGATCCGGCCGCGATCTGGCAGCGCCTGCGCCAGGACGGGATCACGCACCTGTGCGGCGCGCCGACGGTGTTGACGATGATCGGCTCCGATCACGCCGCGGCGGAGGGCCCGCTCCCGCACACGGTATGGGTGGGGACGGGCGGCGCCCCGCCGACGCCGAGCCTGCTGGAGGAGATGGGGCGGCTGAACTTCGCCATCGCCCACCTGTATGGATTGACGGAGACGTTCGGTCCGGTGGTTGCGTGTGACTGGCAGCCGGAGTGGGACGCGGAGCCCGCGGCGCAGCGCGCCCGCCTGGCCGCGCGGCAGGGGAACGTCAACATTCTCAGCGGGGCGCTCCGGGTCCGGGGTGAGGACGGGCGCGACGTGGCGGCAGACGGAGAGGCGCTGGGCGAGGTCCAGATCCGCGCCAACGACGTCATGCTCGGCTACTACCGGGACCTCGAGGCCACCGCGGCGGCGTTCACAGCCGACGGCTGGTTTCGCACCGGCGATGTGGCGGTGATGCACCCTGACTCGTACTTCGAGCTGCGCGACCGCGCCAAGGACGTGATCATCTCGGGCGGGGAGAACATCACCTCGGTCGAGGTCGAGCAGGCGATCGCGTCGCACCCGGCCGTGTCCGAGGTCGCCGTGGTCGCCGCGCCCGACGAGCACTGGGGCGAGATTCCGGTGGCCTACGTCGAGCTGCGGGCCGGTCGCGACGCCTCCGAGGACGAGATCCGCGCCCACGTCCGCGAGCACCTGGCCGGCTTCAAGGTCCCCAAGCGGGTGATCTTCACCGAGCTGCCCAAGACCTCCACCGGGAAGATCCAGAAGACCGTTCTCCGGGAGCGCTCGCTCACCCTGGCACCCCGGAGCGCGCGCCGCTAGAGTCCCGACCGAGGGCGAATGGACATAGGCGCGGTACCACGATGGTGATGGCGCGAACGGGGCTCGAGAGCGGCGACGTGCGCACGCCGATGGTGTCGAACTCGACACCATGGGGGGCCTCTCCGCGCCCCTGATCCGGGTGAGAATGACGCCGTGGATATACCGGTCTCTCAACCCCGTTCCGAGCCAGTGCCGAGCCAGACGCCCCGCGGAGCCTCTGCGCGGGCCCGGATGATGCGGCCGTCGCTCGCCGCGGTCCCGGCGTGGGTGCGCCGGCAGCTCACCAGCACCCCAGGCCGGCTCGGCCTCGCATCGGTGCTGGTGGTCATCGGTGCGGTGATACTGGGCAGCGTCGCCTTCAGCGCCGAGCGCGCCCGGTCGCAGGCCGCGCAGGCCGTGGCCAGCCAGACCGAGCCGCTGCTCGAGGAGGCGGTGAGTCTGTACGCCGCGCTGTCGGACGCCGATGCGACGGCCACCACCACGTTCCTCAAGGGCGGGCTCGAGCCGCCGGGCCGCCGGGCGCGGTACGTGAACGACCTGGGCGCCGCGAGCACGTCGCTGGCCGAGCTGAGCCGGCAGGTCGGCGACTCGGCGACCGCCCGCGACTCGGTGGCGACGATCACCAAATGGCTGCCGGTCTACAGCGGGCTCGTGGAGGCGGCCCGGGCCGACAACCGGCAACGACTCCCGGTCGGCGCGGCGTACCTGCGGGAGTCCTCGGCGCTGCTTTCGACGACGATCCTGCCCGCGGCGGGCCGGCTGTACGAGACCGAGGCCATGCGGCTCAACGCCGACTATCGATCGGGAACGTCGACGGCCACCCTGGTCGCCTTCCTCGCCGTGATGCTCGTGGCGCTCGCGCTGCTGCTGCTGGAACAGCGCTATCTCGCTCGGATCAGCCGTAGGATCCTCAATCTCCCGATGGTCGCGGCCACCGCGGTGCTGCTCGCGCTCACCGTGTGGGGGCTGGTCGCCCTGCTGGGCGAGCAGAGCGCGCTGGCCAGCGCGCAGCACTCGGGCTCGGACTCCGTCGAGGTGCTCTCGGCGACCCGGATCCTGGCGTCGCGCGCCCAGAGCGACGAGAGCCTGTGGCTCGTGGCCCGCGGCGGCGACGATCAGCCCGCCCGCGACTTCACCGCCGTCATGCAGGCGCTCGGCGGGCCAAATGGCCTGCTGGGCGAGGTGGCCACGCTGGCCCAGCGGACGGGCACGACGGCAGCGGCCAACGGGCTCCAGACGACGTTCGCCGCCTACCGGTCCCAGCACGCGCGGATCACGGCACTGGCGATCGGCGGCCACTTCCAGGACGCCGTCAACCTGGAGGTCAACTCGGCCGCCGGCGGCGCGTCACCGGCCGAGCGGCTGAGTGCCGGCCTTTTCGCCCAGATCGCGGCCGCGCAGCGCCGCTTTGGGCACGACGCGGGCGATGCGACCTCGGCCCTGTCCGGGCTCTCGATCGCGATCCCGCTGCTCGCGGTACTCGCCGCGGTACTCGCCCTCCTCGGCCTCCGACAGCGGATCAACGAATACCGATGATGCGTCGCCTGCTGCCCGCTTTGGTCGCCGTGGCGCTCGTCGCCGTCGCTCTGGCCGGTTGCGGCGGGACCTCAGACCAGGCCCTGCGCGTGACGCTGGCAGCGCTGGGAACCCAGCCCAAGCCGCTGCCCGCGTCAGGGACGCCGCCGCTGCGACCGTGCGGAGACCTCACCGCCAGCCTGCATCCCGACGCGACGCTGCCGTCGCCAGGGGCAATGCCCGCGGGCAGCTTCATGGCCCGGATCCAGCGACGCGGCCGGCTGATCGCGGGCGTGGACCAGAACACGCTTCTGTTCGCCTACCTGAACCCGAGCGACGGCCAGCTCGAGGGCTTCGAGATCGACGTCCTGCGGCAGCTCGCCCAGGCGATCTTCGGCCGCCCGAACGCGATCGAGTTCAAGGCGATCACCACCGCGCAGCGGAGTGATGAGGTCCGGTCAGGAGCGGTCGACATCGTCGCCGATGCGTTCACGATCACCTGCGCGCGGCGCCAGCAGGTCGACTTCTCCTCGGTCTACTTCGACGCCGGGCAGCGCGTCCTGGTCCCCTCGGACTCGCCGGCCCGGAGCATCCGGGACCTCGCCGGCAAGCGGGTCTGCGCCACGACCGGCTCGACCTCGATCATCAACCTCGCGCACGTCCGTCCGGCCCTGATCCCCGTCGCCCTCCCGCAGCGGACCGACTGCCTCGTGGCCCTGCAGCAGGGGACGGTCGATGCGATCTCCACCGACGACGCGATCCTGCTCGGCTTCCAGGCCCAGGACCCGTACACAAAGATCGTCGGCCCGCGCTTCAGCGACGAACCCTACGGGATGGCGATCAGCCCGGCGCACCCGGATTTCGTGCGTTTCGTCAACGGCGTCCTGGCGGCCATGCGGGCCGACGGCACGTGGGGCCGGATCTACGCCCATTGGCTCGGTCGGTTCGGCCCGACCCCCGCGCCGCCCCCGGCCCATTACGCAGGCTGAGATGAGCCTCGCAGACCTCGATACGACGCGCAGGACGCTCGCCGACGCGGTGGAGCGGATCCGCCAGAACCTGGTCGACCTCGAGCTCGACCCTGGCCGCGAGCTGCTGCAGGGCGCGCAGCTGGTGGGACGGACGGCCGCCGCGTGGAGCGCCGCGAACGCCGAGCTCAGCGAGCTGTGGCGCCGGCATGGGCAGCTCGAGGCGCTGCTCGAGCGCGCCGGCGAGCTGCGGAGCGCGCGCCGGCTCAGGCCCGAGCAGCTCGACACATTGCGTGATCTGCTCGAGGGGCGGTCGATCGAGCTCACGAGCAGCGCGGTTCCGATGGCCGACCGCGCCCTGCTCGGGACCGCGGAGGTGACGCAGCGGTGTTCGCCGGCTGCGTTGCTGGACCGGATGTCGGCGGCGTTTGACCGCGTGAACACGGTGGTGGGCGAGATCGGCGGCGCCTGGGAGACCCTGGTCCCGCGGCTCGACGGCGCACGCCGCCTGCTGCTCGATACGCGGCGCCTCGCCGAGGAGCTCGGGGAGCCGGGCCGCGCCGACCTCGAGCAGGCCGGGGAGCGCGTCGCCACGCTTGGAGCCGCGGTGACCGCTGATCCGCTCAGCGTCGACTCGACCGATCTCGACGTCCTGGCCCGCGAGCTGCAGATGATCCACAACGAGCTCGAGTCGACCGCCGAGCTCGCGCGGGACTTCGAGCACCGCTTCACCGTCGCACAGGAGCTCGTGGCACAGGTGCGCACGGCCGTGGCCGAGTCCGAGGCCGCGCGGGACGAGCTGATGGTCAAGATCTCGGCCCCGAACGCGCCCGTGCCGGCGGCGCCCGGGCTCGGCGACGAGCTCGACTCCGAGCTGGCCGCGATCGTCGAGCTGGCCGAGGCTCACGTCTGGCGCGACGCCCGGATCGCCCTCGAGCAGTGGACCGCGCGCACGACGGCGATGCTGGAGGCGGCGCGCCGCAGCATCGACGCCAACCGGGCCCCGATCGAAGCCCGCAACCAGTTGCGGGCGCTGCTCGACGCCTACCGGGCCAAGGCCAAGCACCTGGGGCGGATCGAAGACCCCGAGCTCGCGGAGCTGTTCGTGTGCGCGCGCGAGGAGCTCTACCACGCCCCCACGGACCTCGAGCGCGGCGAGCAGCTCGTCCGCCGCTACCGGGAAGCCCTGAGCGGCTCCCGCACGACGGAGGAGACGCCGCGATGAAGTGCACCCAGTCCGGCTGCACGGGCGAGATCACCGATGGGTATTGCGATGTCTGCGGGCTGGCACCGGCTCGTGCCGACGCCGCGCCTGGGGCTGGGTCCGCGTCCGTAGCCGCATCCGTGTCGGCCGACGCCCAGGGGTCCGTGCCCGTCGCGTCTGCCGGCACGGGCGATGAGACGGTGGCGTCGCCGGGCGCCGGGCGGCGTGCAGCGACGACGAGAACGCGCCCGAGCGGCCGCAGCCGGCTCGGCGCCGGCCTGATCGAGATCCCGTCGATCGAGTCCCGCGATCCGTCGGCCGCGGTGCTCTCCGAGCCCTCGGTGCCCGAGAGCCGCCGCTTCTGCGGCCGCTGCGATGCGCCGGTCGGCCGCGCGCGCGACGGGGAGCCGGGCCGGCCCGAGGGCTTCTGTCGCAAGTGCGGCGCGCCGTTCTCGTTCGCGCCCAAGCTGCTCGCCGGCGACGTGGTGGGTGGGCAGTACGAGGTCGCCGGATGTCTCGCCCACGGCGGCATGGGGTGGGTGTACCTGGCCCGCGACCGCAACGTGTCCGACCGCTGGGTGGTGCTGAAGGGCCTGCTCAACACCGGCGACGACGACGCGATGACGGCCGCGCTCGCCGAGCGGCGCTTCCTGGCCGAGGTCGAGCACGAGCACGTGGTCAAGATCTACAACTTCGTCCAGCACGAGAACTCGGGTTACATCGTGATGGAGTTCGTCGGCGGCCAGAGCCTGAAGCAGATTCTCGCCGCCCGGCGCGAGCGCAACGGCGGCCGGCCGGACCCGCTTCCGGTCGCGCAGGCGATCGCCTACATGATCGCGATCCTGCCGGCGCTCGGCTACCTGCATGGGAGGGGGCTGCTGTTCTGCGATTTCAAGCTCGACAACGTGATCCAGACCGGGGACTCGCTGAAGCTGATCGATCTGGGCGGCGTCTACCGGATCGACGAGCCGGCGAGCGCAGTGTTCGGGACGGTCGGCTACCAGGCTCCCGAGATCGCCACGGCCGGCCCCTCGGTCCCCTCGGACCTGTTCACGGTCGCGCGCACGCTGGCGATCATGTCCGTCGACTTCCGCGGCTACCAGGGGGCGTTCAAGTTCACGCTGCCACCGCCCGATTCCACGCCGCTGTTCGCCCGCTACGACTCGCTGTACCGGTTCCTGCTCAAGGGGACGGCACCGAGCCCGGACGATCGCTTCCAGTCCGCCGAGGAGATGGAAGAGCAACTGCGCGGCGTGCTGCGGGAGGTTGTCGCCGATCAGCAGGGCAGTCCGGTGGCGGCGCCGAGCGCCCTGTTCACCGAGTCGCTGCGCGGCGTTCCCGAGCAGGCCGACTCGCGGCTGCTTCCGCGCCTGCGCACCTCGACCGATGACCGGCCCGAGCTGCGCCTCGCCGCGGCGATGATCGATGCCGGCGATTGGACCGCGCTGGATGACTGCCTGGGGGAGATCGAGGCGGACGATCCGTGGGAGTGGCGGACGAGCTGGTACCGCGGCACCGCGGCTCTCGCCCGCGAGGATCTCGCCACCGCGCGTGCGAGCCTGACCACGGTGTACGAGGCGGTGCCGGGCGAGCTCGCGCCCAAGCTGGCGCTGGGCGTCGTCTGCGAGCTGGCGGGCGAGCTGCGCGCGGCGGCGGCGTGGTACGACATCGTCTCGAAGACCAACGAGTCGTACACGAGCGCCAGCTTCGGGCTCGCGCGGTGCCGGCTCGCGACCGGCGACCGCGACGGCGCGGTGGCCGCATATGACCGGGTGCCGGACACCTCGAGCGCCTACACCGACGCCCAGATCGCGCGCATCCGGTGCCTCGGCGGTTCGAACGGAGCGGCCGGCCGGCGCGCGGCGGACCTGCTCGCCGCCGGCGCGAACCTGGAGGCTCTGTCGCTGGGCGGCGAGCAGCGGATCCGGCTTGGCGGGGAGCTGCTCGAGTCGGCGCTGGCACTGGTTGAGGGCGGAGGACTGGCGGCCCCGGGCGACGCCCGGCTGCTCGGGTGCCGACTGGTCGAACGAGAGCTGCGCGGCGGGCTCGAGCAGAGCTACCGCTCGCTCGCGCGCTACGCGCCCAGCTCCGCCGAGCGCTATCGCCTCGTCGATCAGGCCAACCACGTCCGACCGAGAACGTGGACATGAGCGCCTCCGCCGAGCTTCGCTGCAGCACCTGCGCGGCGGCGATCGCACGCGAGGATCGCTTCTGCGAGCAATGCGGGTCGCCGGCCGTGGCCGCCGACCCGGCGCAGGGCGGATGCGTCAGCTGCGGGGCACCGGCCGGCGCGGTCGGCGAGGACGGCTACTGCACGGTCTGCGGTGTGCTCCGCCGGCCGGCGGCGGAACGGGCGGAGCTCGACCTCGTCGGCGCGGCCGCCGTCACGGATCAGGGACGGGTCCATCGGCGCAATGAGGACGCGTTCGACCTCCGGCTCGTCGCCGAGCGCGGCGTCGCCGTCGTGGTCTGCGACGGGATCTCCTCGGCCAGCGCCGGCGACACGGCCGCGCAGGCGGCGGCGGGCGCCGCCGGCGCCGTCCTCGCCGCGGCGATCGGAGATCTCGCGCGCGACTCGAGCGATGCCGTGGTCGCGGCGATCGGCGCCGCCCACGATGCCGTCGCCCAGGTGCCCTGGACGACGCGCGTGGATCGGGCTGTGCCCTCGTGCACACTCGTCTCCGCGCTGTGGCGCGGCAGCGAGCTCGTGGTGGGCTGGATCGGGGACAGCCGGGCATACTGGCTGGAGGGCGCGCAGTGCCACCTGCTCACGGTCGACGACTCGTGGGCCGAGGAGCAGGTCGCCGAGGGTCTGCTGTCCCGGGAGGAGGCGGCCCGCGATCGCCGCTTCCACTCGATCACGCACTGGGTCGGCGCCGATGCGCCCGACCGGCCGCCGCGGATCGTGGCGCTCACGCTGCAGGCGCCGGGACGGCTCGTGCTGTGCACCGACGGATTGTGGAACTACGCGCCCACGGCCGACGAGCTCGGGGCGCTCATCGAGGCGCTGCCGGCCGGCGCGGGGCCCGCCGCGGTCGCGCGCTCGCTCACCGAGACGGCCCTGGCCCGGGGTGGCCGGGACAACATCACCGTCGCCGTCGTCGACATCGATCCTAGGAGGGGACCATGACCACGTTCACCGCTGAGGCCTATCAGAACGAGTACCTGCCACTCGGTGGCTCCGAGGTCAACGCCGTCGTGACCGTCACCGCCACCGGCGGCGCCGTGGCCGAGGAGCGCCCGGCCGCCGCTGAGGTCGTGATCGTCGACGCATCGGGATCAATGGAGGTCCCGCGCGGCAAGATCGCGGCCGCCCGGCAGGCCACGGCGGTGGCGATCGACTGCATACGCGACGGCGTGGCGTTTGGCGTGATCGCCGGGCGGGAGACCGCACAGTCGCTGTATCCGAGGCGAGGCGGACTCGTGCCGGCGTCGGAGCGGACGCGCGAGGAGGCCAAGCAGGAGGTGGCGAAGCTCAGTTCCGGTGGCGGCACGGCGATCGGGGCCTGGCTGCGCCTGGCCGCTGAGCTGTTCGCGACCTGGCCCGAGGGCGTCCGCCACGCGATCCTGCTCACCGACGGTGAGAACTACAGCGAGACCGACGCGGACTTCACCGCTGCGCTCACCGAGGTCGAAGGCCGCTTCCAATGCGACTGTCGCGGGGTCGGGACGGACTGGAAGGTGGACGAGCTGCGGCGGGTCGCGTCGACGCTGCTCGGGGACGTCGACATCATCAAGGACCCATCCGAGATGCCGGCGGACTTCCGCGCGATGATGGAGGCGGCGATGGCCAAGGCGACGCGCGAGGTGTCCCTGCGGCTGTGGACGCCTCGGGGCGCCACGGTGAAGTCCGTGCGGCAGGTGTCGCCCGCGATCGAGGATCTGACGCAGCGGGGCGTGCCGGTCAACGACCTCACCGCGGATTATCCGACCGGGTCGTGGGGGACGGAGGCGCGCGATTACCACGTCTGCATCAGCGTTCCCCCGCGGGGCATCGGCGACGAGATGCTCGCCTGTCGCCTCAGCCTCGTCGAGGGCGAGCAGGTTCACAGCCAGGCGCTGATCAAAGCGGTCTGGACCGACGACGAGCAGCTTTCGACGCGCATCAGCCGCGAGGTGGCTCGCGCCACTGGTCAGGTGGAGCTCGCAGACGCGATCCAGGATGGGCTCAAGGCCCGCAAGGCCGGTGACGAGGCGACCGCGACGTTCCGGCTTGGTCGAGCCGTGCAGCTCGCGGCCGAGGGCGGCAACGACGCGACCATGAAGCTGCTCGAAGCGGTTGTGGACATCGACGATCCCGCCACCGGCACGGTCCGCCTGCGCAGCCAAGTCGCGGACATCGATGAGATGGCGCTCGACACACGCTCCACCAAGACGGTGCGGGTCGGGCCGGCCGAGCCGGCCGAGCCCGTTTAGCGATGAGTGTCGTCTGCCCCCACGGGCACAGCTCGCAGACGAGCGACTACTGCGACCAGTGTGGCGCGCGCATCACCGGCGCCACAGCGCCGGTGGGTCCGGCGTCGGCGTCGGTCGCTGCGCCCCCGGTGGCGCCAGAGCCGCCGATCGACGACGAGTTCGATACCTCGCCGGCCGCTCGCCGCCCTCCATGTCCGGGCTGCGGGGGGCCCAGGTCGGGAGACGACCGCTTCTGCGAACGGTGCGGCTATGACTTCGCGGCCCCGGCCCCGGCCCCGCCCCCCGGCCCCGCCCCGGCCCCGCAGCCGGTGCCGCCGGCCGGCGGCTCGGAACGCTCATCGGTCGCGGTCTGGGAGGCCGTCGCGAGCGTGGATCGGCGGCAGTTCGAACGTCATGTCGTCGCCGGCATCACGTTCCCCGAGGAGCAACAGGAGCGGCGCTTCCGGCTCGACGGGCCCGAAGTGCGGATCGGCCGCGGCCGGGCGCGCGCCGGCGAGGCCGCCCCGGAGATCGACCTGGGCGGCCCCTCGCAGGATCCCGGCATCTCCCACCTGCACGCGCTGCTCGAGCGCCGGCCCGACGGGTCCTACGCGTTGCGCGATCTCGGCTCGACGAACGGGACCACCGTGAACGACGATCCGGCGCCGATCGGCCGCGACACCGGCGTGCCGCTCGACGACGGCGACCGCATCCGGCTCGGGGCCTGGACGACGATCACGCTGCGCCGGATCTAGAAGTCGCGCCGGGTGAGAACGCCCTGGTCCAGAACGATTGACACGAGCCGCTGGCGCTTCTCGTTCTGCGCCAGCTTCTCGAGGTGGAAGCGCTCGAACAGGACCCGCAGGTGCGCCTTCACCGCGTCGACGCTGAGGAACACCTCGTTGGCGATCTGAGGGTTGGTCGCCGGGGTGGTCGAGGTCCCCTCGGCGCGGGGACGGCACAGGGCAATCAGGACCCTGCGCTGCGTCTCGGTGAGACGCACAGAGCTCGGTGCGTCGAGCGCCCGCGCCGTCGAGGCCCCACCCTCGGGGTCGACTGGCTCGTGATAGACGACGCGGGTGTTGCCGAAGCACATGCTGTCGCGGTTGTGCAGGCGGTGGCGGCCCTGCACGCGGCTTCCGTTGACGAATGAGCCGTTGCGAGACAGGCCGTCGTCGACGAGCGTCCACTCCTCGCCGGCTCGCTCCAGCAGCGCGTGCCCGCGCGAGACCTCGGGATCCCACGTCAGCGGGATGTCCGACTGCGCACGGCGGCCGATCGTCCAACGCCGGGCGACGTCGTCGAGCTTCATGATCCGCTGCGTGTCGGTCTCGTCGCGCCAGTGCACGAACGGCACGGCGTCACGCTCGGCCTCGATCAATGCCTTGAGCTCGGCAGCGGTGGGCGCTCGGTTCTCGTGGCTCTCACTCATCGTGCCCCCGACCTACGTGCTGGCACACGCCTCGCGGTCGTCACGAGACGCGAGCATAGCCTCTGGATCAGCGTGTGAGTACACCGGTCAACCCACCCACATCCGCCGGAAGCGGACGGCCGGCGTGCCGCGCGGTGTTGATGCGGGCGAGCGCGTCGATTTCGTGTGTGTCGCATCGTCACTCCGATCAGGTTGAAAACCACCGCAACGCCAAGGAACGCCCGGCCGGCCCAAAGTGGCCGGCCGGGCGCTGCTCTCGCCCCTCTTGGTCCTCTCTAGCGCGTGGCGGTGAACCTCACTATCCCCGAGCTGCAGTGATCGACGGGCTGCCCAGGCGGTGCGAAGGTCGCCTGCAGCTGCCACGTGCCCGACAGCCGCGTATGCGTGCGGTTGACTGCGGCGGCCATCGAGTCGGAGGTGCTGACCGTGGTGCCGTCGGAAAGCACCCTTGGCGGCCCGGCGAACGAAGCGTGCAGTCTGCCGCCGGAGCCGATCGCGACGCGAGACCATTCGTCCGCCATCGAGAACTGATCACCCGATGGCTGGCACGACATGTCAACCCCGATCGCTCCGATCACCAGCGTACGGCCGTTCGGCGAGAGCTGGAAGAAGCCCGGCCAGCCCTGTGAGGTGAAGCCGCCGAGCATCGCACCGGACTGTCCGGAGCTCGCGCTCGCGATGCTCGCCAGCGACGATATGGGAGCCGTCAAATGTCGGGGGCTCTCCCGGCGGGCGTCGGCGGAGCCCGTGGCGATCCCCGCGGCCACCAGCGCGAGGACGGTGGCCAGCGCGCGCCTGACCCAACGGCGGGTGCCGCGTATGCCGGTCTGTGATGACATGGTGAAAACCTCCTGGTCCGGCGTCTGAGCCGTCCCGGTAGTGGTGCGTTGCCGCAACCGTCACACGGACCGCGGGCGACTCATAGCCCCCCAAGGGTGGGGTGTGGCGACCAGGGTGTGAGAACTGCCACCAAGGCGTGCGCGCTCCGCGGCAGGGTGAGGCAAACAGACACCTTGGGTGTCTGTACGCGAGCCCGGCCGGCGCCCAGAGTGTGTCCCGCGACCATCACTCGACCGGAGGGCATTGTGACCATGTACTCAACTCATCTGACGCGGCACCTGATCGAACAGCAGACGGCGGAACGGATCGGTGACGCCGACCGGAGCAGGGCCGCCACGGGCGGGACACCTCCGAAGCGCCGGCTGCGCCGGTGGCGCATCCAGCTGGCGCGACCGGCCGGAACGTCCGCGCGCCCACACGCACGGTTTATCGCCTTCCAGCCCCGGGACCGCCTGTGACGCGGTCCTACCTCTGGGCGCCGCGGCGCGGTCGCCGCGGCCGCTTGACCGATACAGGAGACTTGTCCCCGGGATCGCAGGAGTCAGACCCCCCACGGCGTCCAGCAGATCGGAGCGGATCTGAAACGATCAGCAGCTCGAGCCGGATCGCTGGTGCTCGTGACCGGCATGCTCGTGACCCTGTCCGGCTGCGGCTCGGCGTCGCGACCGGCCCAGAACGGCCTCGTGGCCGTCGTGCAGACCACCAGCGACCTGTCCCAGCGGATGACGCGTCTGAACGGGCTTCGCTTCGGAAAGCAGGTGCCGGCCGGGATCCCGGTGATCCACGTCAACCAGGCCCAGCAGTACCAGCGCGTCACCGGGGTCGGCGGCGCGATCACTGACACCTCGGCCTGGCTGCTCCACGACGAGCTCCCGCCGGCCGCCGGCGCCGCCGTCATCGACAACCTGTTCGGTCCCCGCGGCATCCGCCTGGGCTACGTGCGCGTGCCCATGGGGGCATCGGACTTCACCAGGGACGGCACGCCGTACTCGTACGACGACATGCCGCCGGGACAGTCGGATCCCAGCCTGTCGCGGTTCTCCGTGGCCCACGACGACGCGTACATCATCCCGACGCTGCGGCAGATTCTGAGGGCCAACCCGCAAGTCCAGATCCTGGCCTCGCCGTGGAGCCCGCCGGGATGGATGAAGGCCAACGATGCGCTCGGCAACCCGGGCGAGCGGGGTCGACTCCTTCCTTCCGCCTTCGGCCCGCTGGCGAGCTATTTCGTGAGATTCATCGACGCCTACGCGGCTCGCGGCGTGCCGATCGCCGCGATCTCGCCCCAGAACGAGCCCGGACAGCAGGCGTTCTATCCCTCGCTCGACCTCTCAGAGCCCGACCAGGCCACGTTCATCGCCCGGTACCTTGCCCCGGCGCTGAGCGCCGCCGGCCTACACCCCAAGATCTACGGCCACGACTACAAGTGGCTGTTAGCGGACCGGGTTGATGCGCTCGTGGGCCATCCCGCAGTTGCCGCTGCGCTCAGCGGAATCGCGTGGCATTGCTACGACGGCACGCCGGTGGTGATGACCAGGTTGCACGCGATGCTGCCCCGCCTGGACCAGATCGAGAGCGAGTGCGCCAGCGGGAGCGCGCCCGGGCCGCCGGCGGAGCTGATGATCGCCTCGTTTCGCAATTGGGCCAGCGCGGTGCTGCTGTGGAACGTGGCGCTCGACCTGCACGGCGGGCCAGTGCAACCGCCCAACTATGGCTGTCCGCACTGCACAGGCATCGTCACCGTCGACGAACGTACGCATACGGTGCGCTATGGCCCGGACTACTACCAACTTGGCCAGTTCAGCTCCTTCGTGCGTCCCGGCGCGCGCCGGATCGGGTCCGAGAACTTCGTCGCCTACAACTCTCCCGATCGCCATCACCGGGTCAATTACGCGACCGCCGGACTGGACGATGTGGCGTTCGAGAACCCCGACGGCAGCATCGTGCTCCTGGCTCATAACAACGCCGGGCATGTGGAGAGGTTCGCCGTCGCATGGCGCGGGCGCAGCTTCAGCTATGCGCTGCCGCCGGAGGCGACAGTGACGTTCGTGTGGCGCTGACGGCCGTGCGCCGCCGAACGCTCACGGGCACGGGTCGTGATACGTGTCCGTTGGCGCGTACAGCAAGCGCTCCTGAGCATCGAGGCCTGCGCCGAGGAGACCACACACCTCGCGCTCGAGCCCGACTCCACCGGCCGGCAACGCCACCGGGTTCCACAGCCGGACGGGGCCGTTGCGGCTCGCCGAGGCCAGGCTCAAGCCATCCGGGCTGAAGGCGATGCTGTTGACGAATCCGGTTGCCGGGAGCGCCTGGCCCAGCGCCGAGTGGGCGGAGACGTCCCAGAACCGGATCGTGCCGTCGGCGCTGCCGGATGCCAGTGTCTCCCCGGTGGGATCGAAGGCGACGCTGCGCACGAAATTGCTGTGGCCGTTGAGCTCGGCGATCTGCGCGCCGGTCGACGGGTCCCACAACCGCACGGTGTCGTCGGCACCGCCCGAGGCCAGCAGCGGCGACGTGGGACTGAAGCTGACGCTGAACACGGCGTCGGTGTGGCCGCTGAGGGTCCGCATCCGAGCTCCGGTGACGGTGTTCCACAACTCGATGCTCCGGTTGTCCTCACCCGTGGCGAGGACGGTGCCGGTGGCGTTGAACGCGACCGAATACACCGTCGAGGCTGCGCGCAGGTTCCGGGTCCGGCCGGTGACCGGATCCGTCAGCCCGATCGTGCCGTTTTCGCCGCCGAAGGCCAGCTTCCGTCCGTCGCGGCTGAACGCCACGCTGTAGATGGGGACGCCTGCCTGCTGGTGGATCGGAGGTCCGTCAGGTCGACCGGAGGGAACATGCCAGCGCTGTACGGTGCCGCCCTCGCTCGAGGAGACCAGGAGCGTGCCGTCGGGGCTCAGGGCCAGGCCCCGCAGACCACCTCTCCCGGACGGGCCGCTGCGAATCGTGGCGACCGAGCGCCCATGGACGGAGTCCCACAGGCGAATGCTGTTGGCCGCTCCCGGGTCGTTCTCCGCCCAGGCCAGCCAACCGTGCGCGGGAGTGAAGCTGACGATGCCCCAGTCCGCCGGGTTGGCCACTAGCGGAGCCCCGAATGTCGCTTGCGAGCCGCTGGGGTCCCACAGCTGGATCGTGTTGTCCAGGCTCCCCGCCGCCAGCCTGCGATCGTCGGAGCTGAAAGCGACGCTGGTGACGATTCCGGTGGGTCCGCTCAGCTGGCCGCGGGCGTGCCGGCCGGCGACGTCCCACAGCTGAACGGTGTCTCTGGCGTTGGCGGAGGCGAGCGTCCGGCCGTCGTGGCTGAAGGCGACGCCGTAGATCGGAGAGCGAAGGCTGCCCGTCAGCGCGGCCGGTGCTCGGCCCCCGAGATCCCATGTCCAGACCCGCCCGTCGAGGCCGCCCGCCGCGAGCAGGTGACCGGCGGGGCTGAACGCGACGGTGTAGAGCGGCGAGCCGACGGGCCCGTGCGCCACCGGCGTGCGCGGCGGCCCACTCCCGAGGCGCCAGAGCGTGATCTGCTTGTCGCCACCCACCGACGCGAGCATCGCCGAGTCAGGGCTGAACGCGATGCTCCTGACCCTCGGGGCGCTCACGATCGCGGGCTGGCCGACGGGCCGATCACCGGCGAGTGCCCAGAGGGCGATCGTCCCGTCCAGCCGGGCGGCGGCGAGCCACCGACGGTCGGGGCTGAAGGCGACGCTGACGGCGCTGCTCTGTCCCGCGCCGGACGGCTGCACGGCCAGACGGCGGCCGGTGCTGGCCCACAGCTCGACCGCGCCGCTCTGGTGGCCTGACGCCAGAACGCGGCCGTCCGGGCTGAACGCGACGCTGAACACGCCCCCCCGCGGGCCGCGGAGCGGCGGCCCGACCTGCCTGAGGGTTCGGTCGCTCCACAGCCGGATCGTCCCGTCGCCGCTCGCCGACGCCAACAGGCTGCCTCCGGGCTGAAAGGCGACGCTCGTGACCGCGTCGGTGTGGCCGTGGAGAACGCCCACGACCCCGGACTGCCAGAGCTTCTCGTGCGCGGCCAGCAGCGTGCTCCGGGCCAGCGCCAGCGAGGAGTGCGGCGGGGCGTGCAGGTCGGCCTCGAGGGCCAACAGCAGCGACAGGTCGGGACGGCTCGGGAGCAGGGCCTGCGCCGTGGCGGTCAGCCCCACGAACGTCGCTGTGGCCCGTTCGCGTTGCGCGGTCAGCTGCCCGTCCCGGGCCGTGAGCGCCAGCTTGAGGATGCCGGCAGCGACGAGGACCAAACCGAGCATCAACGCTCCCAGCAGGCACATCCGGCGGCGGTAGCGCCGCCGCGCGTGAGCTTCCCTCAGCTCATCGCGGCGGCGGGTGATCCACGGGATGAGGAACTCGCTCGTGATCTCGTAGAGGTCGATGTCGTGGCGCCGCTCACGGCGGATCAGTCCCGACTCGAGCTCGAGGCGGCCCAGCGCCTCGCGCAAGAGCTCCGGCGAGAGGTCGTCCTTGCCGCTGGCTTGGTCGATGAGGTCGTGTTCGGCGATGACGTTGCGCGTGCCTCGCGGCGTGACCATCTGGCTGAGGACCGAGATCGCCGCAACGCGGAGGTTGGACGGGAAGGTCCCGATTGCCTCTCCCAGATGATCCTCGAGCAGCCCGGCGATGCCGCGCTCGGTGAGCAGGCTGTCGGGATCGTCCGCCTCCCACAGCCGGCGACACACGATCTGGAGCTCGGACAGGTTGAGGTCGCTGCCGGCGCTGCGGTCGGCGAGGAGCCCGGCGATTCGCACGGCAAGCTCGGGCGACAGCTCGCTGCTGTAGACGGCGGGGAAGCGCTCGAACGGAGCCCGGATGATCTCGGGCGCGCTCTGGAGCGGCGGGGGAACGAGGCGCAGGCTCTGATGGGCGAGCTCCGGCGCTTCCTTCAGAAGCGGCTCGAGGCTGGCCAGATAATCCTCCCGGAACGCGAACAGCAGCTTTACGGGCACGTCCCTCGCGCGCAGGAGCGTGACGATCGCCGCCAGGATGCCGGCCTGGGTGTGCGTGAGCGCCGAGCCCTCGGGGAACAGGGTCACGAGCTCCTCGAACTGGTCGAACACGAGCAGGATCGGGGCTGCCTCGGCCGCTGCGGACACAGCCGCTGGGAGGTCGCCGGCGCCGAGTACGAGGCGTCCGTCGCGCGCCGCGCTCACGAACGCGGAGGGCAGGAAGCCTCCGTCGTCCTCGTCGGAGTAGAAGATCGGCTCGAGCGCGAACTCGTTGCCGGCCCGCGGCTGGACGCGTACGCGGTGCGGCCAGAAGCCGTCCTCGGCCAAGCGGGGAAGAGCCCCGGCGTTGACGACCGAGGACTTGCCGGCGCCGGACTCTCCGTACAGCAGGACGCCGCGGTACATCGTGATCAGCCGTACGAGCCGCTCGATCTCCTGTTCGCGGGCGGCCAGGATGCCCGCATCCGCGAAGCGGAAGGCCTTGAGGCTGCGATACGGCTTCGCGGGCGCGCTGCGTGCGGCCTGTACGAAGCGGGCCAACAACGAGCTGGAGTCGAGGACGGGGACGCTCACACGGGCATCTCGCGGCCGAGTACGTCGCGGTACAAGCGCGGCACGAAGTTCCACACGTCGTCGACGATGAAGCGGAAGTCGTTGGCCTGCGTCCATACGTCGCTGACCAAGGGATCGGGGTCGGCGTCAACGGAGTAACTGAGTGGATGCTGGGCCGGGTCGAGCTTCCATCGCAACGTTCGGAACAGCAGTCTCAGGTTGTAGTCGAGCAGGCTGTAGCCGACGAACAGCGTCGAGCAGCGGCTGAGCTTGTACAGGAACGTCTCGGGAAGGGGGTGAAAGCTCTCGGCGGCGTTCATCCGCAGAATGAAGGTGATGTAGTCCTCATCTGTCACCACGATCGACTGCGGTGCGTTGACGTCGCCGTGCATCTTGAACAGGAATGGTCGCTGTACCGAGGGCTCTTGGCCGACCGGGTAATCAGGGGTACGGCTCTCCCGGTTCGGGTTGTACACGCCGACGTGCGGTTCCTTCTCCTTCTCAGAGCGCCGCAGAGCTCGTTCGAACAGCGTGTCGTAGTTCGTCGTGATCACCAACGGGAACGGGAGCTCGGCGAGCGCGCGCACGGCGGCCGACGGCTTCGTGTTCTCGTCGACAGCCTTGCGGATCGCCTGCTCGAGCTGGTTGCGGCCGTTGTCCCGCTCGTAGCACAGCGACACCCGCTGGAGATTGCGCACATCTTCGCCGCGACAGTCACGAGCGAAGTTGCAACCCGCGGCCAGTTGCTGCGCAAGTCCCGCTCCCAGCGGTGGCCGGTGCTCCTCCGGATAGGTGAACCGCGAATCTGCCGGCGGCGGATAGTGAACGGCCGCGCCGAGGAAGAGGATGCACTGTTCCTGCGTGACGCGTTCCAGGAGCAGCTTGTAGTCGGACGAGCGATCGGTGACGTCGCCGCCGTGGCCTTCCGGGGCTCCGCTCAGAACGGCCATCGGCCCCCAATCTGCACGTGCGTCATGTCGCCCCTCTCTCCAACTCCCGGCGGGCGGAGATCAGCCCGCCAGTGCGATGGCGTCGATCTGTTCCGGTGCCCCCGACGCGATCATAGCTGCTCTACGGGGATTGTCTGTGCCTTTTCTCTCAGACGAAGGACGCCGATTTGTCGGTCGGCGTGACGCGGTTTATGCTCGCGCCCACATGCACGTCGGAGTGGTCATCGCAGCGTCATCGGGTGAGAACGTCGTCAATCTCGTCACCGGACTGGCCTGGCCGGTGTTGGTCGGTGTCGTCGTGTGGAAGCTGCTGCCCAGCATCCGAGACGTCGTTCGCTCACGCGCGTTCACCGTCAAGGCCGGCGGGATGGAGATCTCCGTCCAGCAGGCCTCCGATCAGCTCGCCTCGAGGCTCGAGGACCTGCGCGAGCACGTGATCGGTCTCGGCGACGAGGTCGCGCCGGATGCCGGGGCCAAAGCTGAGGGCGGCGCCGTCGCCGCAACGCTCGATGCCGCCGCCCCGCGGCAGCTGCAGACCGTGCTGTGGGTTGATGACTACCCGGAGAACAACGCCTTCGAGGTCGAGACGCTCAAGCGCAAGGGCGTCGAGGTGATCCAGGCCGCCACGACCGACGAGGCCCTCCGCGATGCCCGCGGAAGCCGGCCGCCGGACGTGATCGTCACCGACATGGGACGCCAGGGCGAGGGCGATGACGCCGGCCTGGAGCTGCTGAAGCGACTGCGCGACCTCGGCGTCACAGCACCGGTGATCGTGTACGCGAGCGCACCTGCGGTCGCGCGCACGAAATCCCGAGCGCTGGAGCTCGGCGCAATCGGCGTCACCTCCTCCGCCACCGAGCTGTTCGACCTCCTCGCCCGGCTCGGGCTGCCCAAGTAGTCTCGGGTCGCGGCGGCTCAGCCCTCCCGCGGCGGCTCAGTCCTCCCGCGGCGGCGGCTGGAACACGATCCGCTTGAGCTCCATCAGCGCGTTGCCGCCGAGCCTGAGCACTGTCTGGAAGCCCTCGCGGCCGAGCTCGCCGGCATCGAGCGACCGGCGGAGTTCGTCAAGCGCGGGACGCTCCTCGTCGGGGACCTGGTCGCGGCGGGCGTCGAGCAGGATCAGGTGGCGGGGACGGCGCTGGCCGTGGGCGAGGCGGACGAAGTGCTCGCGCTCGGCGGCGTCGAAGCCCTCGATCGAGATCACCACAGTCTGCTTGGCCTGTAGGCGCTTGAGGACCGCGGCGTCGAGCAGCTCGTGCGCGCGGGACTCGAGCTCGTGTTCCTCGACGCGCCCGCTGAGGAGGGTACGGACCTTCTGCAGCGACAGGGCCGCTCCGCGCTCCTCCACCACGCGCTCGGCGAAGCGGTCCGGCTCGGACGCCGCGGCGCCGACGATCAACAGCAGGCTGCCGGGGGAGTAGCGGAGGCGGTCCGAGGGCGCGAGCACGCGCGAGCGCACGGAGACGTCGGCGGGACGAGGGGGCGCCCCATCGCGGCGCGGACGCTCGGAGGACCAGCCGGTGCGCTCGTCGGCGCCGATCTTGACACTGCGTGATGTGGGGGGAGTGGACACACCCCCATCATGCCGGACCGCGTGCGCGGGCGGGTTGTGGCCGGTATGCACACGCACCGTTCAACTGCGCTGTTGCGGCGTCGTCGAGCCAGGCACGTCGGACGGCGCTCAGCCGATCCGCCACTCGATCGGCCCCAGGCCGGGGAAGTGAAGCGCCTCGGCCGCCGCTCCGGTGAGATCCCACTCGCGTCCTGGAATGTACGGGCCGCGATCGATCACAGGGACTCGGATCGCCCGTCCGCCGTAGCGGAAGATGACCTCGGTGCCGCACGGCAGCGTCTTGTTGGCGACGCCGAGCTCGGGAACCTGGAGCACGCCGCCGCAGGCGATCGGAAGGCCGTAATCGGTGAATACGGAGGCGATGCTCGTGTTGTATTGGCCCGGTGGGAGCTGAGCCGGATCGAGCAATGCGCCGGCGAGGTTGAGGCGGTCCAGGTGATAGCGGGCGATCGCGAGCTGGAAGCGAGCGATCTCCGCTCGCACCTCGGCGTCACTCGGGGCTCCGGCGGCCGGAGCGCTGCTGGCGCTCGCCGGTGCGCTCGGGGCCAGATTGTGGGTCGGCGTGGCGGCGATCGCCGGTGGATCGGGCTGGGCGGGCGCACCGCTCACGGGCGCGACCCCGGCGACGGGCTGAACGACCTGCGGGTGGGCCCGCCCGGTCAGCGTCGATGCCGCGACGGAGCCGGCGTTCGGACTGCTGTGGCCAGCGGCGCTCGAGCCGCACCCGACTATCGCCAATGCGACGATCGCTGTTGCTACACGCGGCCCGATGCGAGAACTGTAACCGGCGCGGTCCGCAGCGGCGCCATTCGCGATCAGCCGCGCCCCGTCCCGGGTAGTGTCACCCCAGATGCCCGGCTACCACGACGATGACGACTGGGTCGGCGAGCCACCGGAAGGTCGCTACTCGCGTGACCGCGCCAAGCCCGAGTTCTGGAACCGGCGCTGGCCCCTGGCCTGGCTGGGGTTCGTGGTCGTGCTCCTGATCCTGCTCGTGGTCATCCTCGCCACCCGGTGAGCGGAGTGGGCTCGGTGACCGATCTGATCAGCATCGTCGACGCCGACGACGATCTGGCCGTGCTGATCGACGACGCGCAGCGCGAGCGGGCCCGGCGCGAGGCGCTGACCCGCGTACGCCGTCTCTCGCCCGGGGAGTGGGACGCGGCGAACGCGATCGAGCCCGACCTCCACCACCGCGGCTTCCTGATCATCGACGGTCTGCTGTCGCGGGAGGTCGACGTGCTCGGGCGCCGCTGCGTCGAGCTGCTGGGCCCGGGCGACGTCCTGCGCCCCTGGCGCTGGGACACCACCGGCTCGCACGTGCAGGCGGAGGTGGGATGGGTGGTGCTCGAGCGCACGAGCATGGCCGTGCTCGATCACGGCCTGGTTGTGCGCATGGCCCCGTGGCCGCAGCTCGGGCTGGAGCTGTTCGCGCGTGGAACACGGCGAGCCCACGCGCTCGCCGTCGCGTTGGCCATCGCCCACCACCCGCGGGTCGACGACCGCCTCCGGCTGACGCTGTGGCACCTCGCCGAGCGCTGGGGCCGGGTTCGTCCCGACGGTATCGCCGTTCCGCTGCCGCTCTCGCATCAGCGCCTTTCTGAGCTGGTCGGCGCCCACCGCCCGTCGGTGACCACCGCGATGGGGGACCTGGCCCGGTCCGGTGCGCTCAGCCGCGGAGACGGCGGCGTCTGGATCCTGCACGGGGCGCCGCCTGCCCAGTTGCGCAACCACCGGCTGATCGCGGCGATGACGTGACGGTCACGGGCGCAGACGGCCGGACCGCCTCACGACGGACCGGCCGTATGCGCCGGCGCTCGCCCGCGGTGCCGACGTCTGCATGCGGACGTGGTCGGATGTGGCCCTAGGCTTCGACCATCGTGAGTGTCATGAGCACGACACCCGGTAGGGCGTTCGACGTGATCGTGATCGGCGCCGGACCGGCCGGCGAGGTGGTCGCCGGCCGGCTGGCGGGCAAGGGCCGCGCTGTGGCCGTCGTCGAGGTGGAGTTGGTCGGCGGGGAGTGCTCGTTCTATGCCTGCATGCCCTCCAAGGCGCTGCTGCGCCCTGCCCAGGCCCTGGCCGAGGTGCGGCGCGTACGCGGCGCCGCCGAGGCCGTGACCGGGGGCCTCGACGTTGCCGCCGCGCTTGGGCGCCGTGACGAGGTGATCCACAACCGCGACGACTCGCACGCGGTGCCGTGGCTCGAGGACCGGGGGGTCGCGCTGCTCCGCGGGTACGGACGCCTCGAGGGCGAGCGTCGCGTGCGGGTCGGCGACGGTCTCTACGCAGCTCGCGAGGCCGTCGTCCTCGCGGTCGGGAGCAGCGCCGCGGTGCCGCCGATCCCGGGTCTGCGCGAGGCGATGCCGTGGACCAACCGCGAGGCCACCACGACCGAGCAGATCCCCGGGCGCATGACGGTGCTCGGCGGAGGTCCTGTCGGCGTCGAGCTGGCGCAGGCATTCGGCGATCTGGGCGCCGCGGTGACGCTGGTCGAGGCCGCCCCGCGTCTGCTGCCACGGGAGGAGCCGTTCGCAGCCGAGCAGGTCCAGGAGGGACTCGCCGCGCATGGCGTGGACGTGCGCGTCGGCGCGGTCGTGCAGAGCGTCCGGCGCCACGGAGCCGTCGTGATCACCGAGCTCGGGGATGGGACCACGATCGAGGGCGATGAGATCCTGGTGGCGGTGGGGCGCCGTCCCCGGACCGGCGACCTCGGCCTCGACACCGTCGGGCTCGAGCCGGGCGGGTTGGTCGAGGTCGACAGCCGGCTCCGGGTTCCGGGTCGGCCGTGGCTGTACGCGATCGGCGACGTCAACGGCCGCTCCCTGCTGACTCACTCGGGCAAGTACCAGGCCCACATCGTCTCCGAGGTGATCGACGGCGGCCATGCCCGCGCGCGCGCCGACGCCGGCGGCCTGTCGCCGCGGATCGTGTTCACCGAGCCGCAGGTCGCGGCGGTGGGGCTCACGCTCGGGGTCGCCGAGAAGCAGGGCCTGCGCGCGCGGGCCTACGACGTGCCGACCTCGATCAGCGCGGGAGCGAGCTTCCACGGGCGGGGTGCACCCGGCACCTCCCGCATCGTCGTGGACGAGGCCCGCGGCGTGATCGTCGGCGCGACGTTCACCGGCGTCGACGTGGCCGAATGGGTCCACGCGGCCACGATCGCGGTGCTGAGCGCGATCCCGGTCGAGCGGCTGTGGGACGCGATCCCCGCGTTCCCGACCCGCAGCGAGATCTGGCTGCGCCTGCTCGAGCAGCGCGAATCGGAGCGGGTGGATGCGCGTCGCTGACGGCTGCGGCGCGCATCCGCGCTACGTTTACGCACGTGCTGATCGAGGCATCAGCAGCGGTGAGAGAGGACGCCTCCGGAGGAGAGATTGCCAATGCAGACGATGAATCCGCTGGACGCCTCGTTCCTCCACATCGAGGACGCGGTAACGCACATGCACATCGGCTCGGTGGGGATCTTCGAAGGTCCCGTCCCGGCTCGCGGCGAGGTCAAGGCTGAGGTCGAGACGCGGCTGCCACAGGTGCCGCGCTATCGGCAGAAGGTGCGCTTCGTGCCCTTGGCGCTCGGCCGTCCCACCTGGGTCGAGGATCCGCATTTCAACCTCGACTACCACGTCCGTCGCACGGCGCTGCCGGCGCCGGGTGGCGACGACGAGCTGCGCGTGCTGGTCGGGCGGGTGATGTCACAGCAGCTCGATCGGGCCAAGCCGCTGTGGGAGATGTGGGTCGTCGAGGGGCTCGGCGACGGTCGCTGGGCGCTCATCTCCAAGACCCACCACTGCATGGTCGACGGCGTCTCGGCGACCGATCTGCTGAGCGTCATCCTCAGCAAGGAGCGCGATCCGGTGCGGGCCGAGGTCACGGAGTGGCGGGCCGACCCCGAGCCGGGCTCGGTCGAGCTGGTCACCCATTCGCTGGCGCTGCGCGCGGCGAGCCCGTACGAGGCGATGCGCACGGCCCTGTCGGCTGCCCGGGGTCCGCGTCGTGTGACCCGCAAGGCCGTTGACACCGCCCGCGGGGTCGTGAACATGCGGACGCTGCTCAACCCGAACCCCAGCAGCTCCCTGAACGGCCCGATCGGCCCACACCGACGCTGGGACTGGGCCCGGGCCCGGTTGTCCGATATCAAGCAGATTCGTGAGCTCCATGGCGGCACGATCAACGACGTGGTGCTCACCGCGATCGCGGGGGGCTTCCGGGAGCTGCTGCTCTCCCGTGGCGAGAACGTCGATGGACGCGTGATCCGCTCGCTGGTGCCGGTCTCGGTCCGCGCCGCGGATGAGCACGGGGTCCTCGACAACAAGGTCTCGGCGATGTTCGCCGAGCTGCCGATCGCGATCGCCGACCCCGTGGAACGGCTGGCGGCGATGCACGACGAGATGCAGCAGCTGAAATCATCGGGCCAGGCCGTGGCCGCAGAGCGGCTGACCGCGCTCAGCGGCTTCGCGCCTGCGATGCTGCTCGCACTCGCCGGACGCGTGGGAACCGCGCTGCCCCAGAACAGTGTCAATACGGTCACGACGAACGTCCCCGGTCCCCAGAAGCCGCTCTACCTGGCCGGCCGGCGCATGCTCGAGGCGTTCCCGTTCGTGCCCCTCGGCGGCCACGTGCGGATCGGGGTGGCGATCTTCTCCTACGACGGCGGGATCAACTTCGGCGTCACCGGCGACTGGGACAGCGCCCCCGATATCGCCGTGCTGTGCCAGGGCATCGAGCACGGTGTGACGGCGCTGCTGAGTCCGGAACCCTCGGAGGTGGTGGGGGACGGTTCGACGCCCCCCGAAGCGCTCAGCCCCGGGCCGGCCGAAATCGAGGAAGTCCCGGCCGATTGAGCCCGCGGCCCCGCCGAGTGCGACCTAGGTGATCGAATCGATCACCAGCTCCCGCGCCCCCGACGGCGTCTGGACCTGGATGACGTCGCCGACGCGGTGACCGATCAGGGCTTTGGCGACGGGGGAGGAGATCGACAAGGTGCCCTGAGCCGGCTTGGCCTCGTGGCCGGAGATGATGCGCAGGGTCTGCTCGCGGTTGGCCTTGCGGTCGGTGAAGGCCACCGTCGAGCCGTATTGCACCGTGTCCGCGGAGGTCGGGGCCTCGACCACGACGGCAGTACGGATGCGCTCGCGGATCCGCAGGATCTTCGTTTCCAGGTGGGCCTGCTCCTCCTTGGCGGCGTGGTACTCCGCGTTCTCCTTGAGATCGCCCCACTCGCGGGCGGTCTTGATCCGTCCCGCCATCTCGGCGCGGCCGGTGCTCTCGAGCGTGCGCAGCTCGGCGTGAAGGCCCTCGAGCTCCTCCGCCGTCATCGGGGTGTCGTCCATCTGCCTGTCCTCGTCTCCGTCGCCGTGTCGTAAACCGTCCTCTGTGTTTGTAGCGCTCAAGCTCCGCTCAGGGCTGCCGATGACGGACCCGAAGGGCGCTGTTGCGCCTTTGGCGTGCCTTCAGCCGTGGACACCGACCTCTCCAGCACCCTCGTCGCAACCCGAGCAGATCGCGCTCACGGTCGTTCAGAGCCTTCCGGATGCCGCCGTGTTCGTGCTCGACGACGAGCTGCGGTTCCAGTTCATCGCCGGCGAGGCGCTGACCCGCAACGGCTGGGACGTGCGGTCGATGCTGGGCCGCCGGCCGCCCGACGTGATGCCGCCGTGGCTGTGGCGCCGGCTGCGTCCCGGCTACGAGGTGGCCGCCGAGGGCCGGCGCGCCGAGATCGAAGCGCCTTCCGCCGACGGGCGGAGGACGTGGCGTAGCGGCTCACCCTTGCCCGGCGACGGCGCCTCAGCCGCCGCCGTGCTGGTCATCGCTCGGGACGTCACCGAGCAGCGTCTCGCCCAGGAGGCGCTGGCCCGCTCCGAGCGTGAGCTGCGGATGCTCGCCGAGCATGCCAGCGACGTCCTTGCCCGGCTGACCCCCGACGGGGTGTATCTGTACGTGTCGCCGGCATGCGAGCAGATCCTCGGTTACACGCAGAGCGAGTTGATCGGCACGTCCGCCTTCGCCTACTTCGCGCCCGACGATCGTGCCGAGCGGCGCCGCGTGCACGCCGAGATCCTGGCCGCCGAGGGGACCGTCACCACCCAGTCTCGGCGCCGTCACAAGTCCGGGCGGCTGGTGTGGGTCGAATCGACCGTCCGCGCTGTTCGTGACGAGGACGGCGAGGTGGTCGAGCTGTGCTCGGTGGCTCGAGACGTCACGCAACGGCTCGCCGACGAGGAGCTTCGCCGGCAGTGGGAGGCCAGCTTCCGGTTCACTGCGCGCGGGATCTCGATCACCGATCCCGAAACCGGAATCATCAGCTCGGTCAACCCCGAGTTCGCGCGTATGCACGGCGGTGCGCCGGCCGACTATGCCGGCAAGCCGCTGGCGTCGTTGTTCGCGGTGCCCGAGCGGATCCCCGCGCTGTCCGAGTCGGACTGGGTCGAGTGCGAGGCCGAGCACGTCCGTGCCGACGGCAGCACGTTCCCCGTCCGGACCGAGGTCGTCGGCTCCCACGATGAGCACGGGCGAGCGCTGCACCGAGTGGCGCACTACACGGACATCACCGAGGAGCGTCACCGTGCCGCCGCCGCGCGCGAAGCGGCCGAGCGCTTCGAGCGGGTATTCGACCGGGCGCCGATCGGGATGCTGCTGGTCGATCCGGCCAACGAGCTCCTGCGGGCCAACGGAGCGATGCACGAGCTGCTCGGGTACGAGGCCGGCACGCTCGAGGGGATGTCCATCACCGACATCACCGTCCTGGACGACCTGCCGGCCACGCTCGCGGTGATCGCGCGGCTCCGGGCCGGCGAGATTCCCACGGCGCAGCTGGAGAAGCGCTTCGCGCGGGCTGATGGGTCAATCCTGTGGGCCCACGTCTCGGCCGCCCCGGTGTTCGACGAGGAGGGCGCCGAGCGCTACCGGATCGTGCACGTCCTCGACATCACCGAGCGCAAGCGCATGGAGGAGTCGCTGCACCACCTGGCCGACCACGACTCACTCACCGGCCTGTGGAACCGGCGGCGATTCACCGAGGAGCTGGAGCGGCGGCTCGCCTGGTGTCGGCGCTACGCCGAGGACGCGGTCCTCGTGGAGCTCGACCTCGACAACTTCAAGCTCGTCAACGACGCCCTCGGGCACGCCGCCGGCGACGAGGTACTGCGCCGGGTGGCCGAGGCGCTGGCGCTCCGGGTGCGGCCCGGCGACTCGCTGTGCCGTGTCGGCGGTGATGAGTTCGCGGTGCTGCTGGTCGGCGTCACGCCCGCCGAGGCAGAGCGCAGGGCGCAGGAGATCTGCGCCGCGATCCGCTCCTGCGCGATGGTCGCCTCGGGCCACCCGGTGCACGCGACCGTGAGCGCCGGCGCGGTCTCGCTGGCCGACTACGCCGGTTCCGCCCAGGAGATCTTCATCGCTGCGGACCTGGCCATGTACGAGGCGAAGCGGTCAGGTCGCAACCGTGCCGTCCACCACCGGGGCGACACCCATGGCATGCGCACCGTCAACGAGGGCCTGCGGCTGGCCGCGAGGCTGCGCGAGGCGATCGCCTCCGAGCGGCTCGTGATCTACGCGCAGCCGATCTTCGATCTCCAGGACGGGACGCTGGTAATGCACGAGCTGCTCGTGCGGATGATCGGCGAGGACGGTGGCCTGGTCGCACCCGGCGTGTTCCTGTCCGTCGCCGAGCGCTTCGGCCTCATGCGCGACCTCGACCGGTGGATGATCGAGCGGGCCGCGGAGCTGGCCGGCGCACGCCCGGGCGTTCGGCTGGCGGTCAACCTGTCCGGCCGCTCGCTCACCGACGCCGAGCTCGCTGACCACATCGAAGACGTGTTCTCCCGCCACGGCGCCGCGCCGTCGCAGCTGATCTTCGAGGTGACCGAGACCGAGGCGATCGCCAACATCGAGCAGGCCCAGCGACTCGGCAAGCGATTGCGAGCGATCGGCTGCGAATTCGCGCTCGATGACTTCGGCGCCGGGTTCTCCAGCTTCGCCTACCTCAAGGCGCTCCCGCTCGACTACCTGAAGATCGACGGCGAATTCGTGCGCGAGCTGCTGGTCAATCCGACCGACCGCCTGCTCGTCCGCGCCCTCCAGGATGTGGCATCGGGCATGGGCAAGCGCACGGTTGCCGAGTTCGTCAGCGACGAGCCGACCCGCGAGCTGCTCCGCGAGCTCGGCGTCGACTACGGGCAGGGATTTCACCTGGGGCACCCGCTGCCGGTGGCGGAAGCCTTGGACGGCTCGGGCTGCTCCGACTGACTGACGACGCCGCCGGGGCCTTGCGGTCCCCAGCGGCGTCAGACGCCCCGAGGGTCCCGATCGGAACCCCCGGCGGCACTCCCCTCCGGCTCTCGTTACAGGTTGCTGCCGGTTGAGTCCGAGGTCCGGCGCGCCGCGCCACCGCGCGGATCCGTGCCCGCGTACTCGCGGTCGCCGGTGGCGGCATTCTCCGCGTTGGCGGTACCCGAGGTGCCGCCCGGGACCTCGTCCAGATGCGTGTCGTCCTCGCGCACCGCAGAGGTGCCGGCGAAGCGCTCACGCTCGTGATCCTGGACGAGCTCGGGGTCGGCGAGGCCCTCCTCGTGGAGGGCGGCGCGCTCCTCGTGCAGCTGGGCCTCGGCGCGCTCACGCTGGGCCTCGCTTTCCGCGATGCGCGCGCGCCGCTCGGCCACCGCGGCCCGCTGCTCGCGGACCTGGGCCTCCTGGCGGTGCTCGCCGGCCACGCGCTCGCGGCGCTGCTGCAGTTCGCGCTCGCGGCGGCGCACCCGCGCGCGCTCGCGCATCGGCGACAGCGCGAACAGCAGAGCGGCAATGATGATCACGGCTACGACGACTATCGCGATGATGACGCCGGTGGACATATCTACCTCTACCTCCGTAATGGGGTTCTGCTCTGACCTCGACGGCGCCGAGGCGACTCGCGGTACAGCAGACGGCGAAAGACCGTGTCATTTGCGTTACCCACGCCTGTCGCGAGGGCAAACTGGACATCTGTTCGACCCGCGAGGAATCGCCCCCGCGCGGCTCACTGCAGCAATGCGTCCACCGAGACGCTGATTCGGCGCGGCTCGCCCACCGCCCCGGCGGCGGTGAGGTCGTCGTCCGCGCGTCGGATCACCTCGCACGTGCTGCGCACGGCGTCGGTGAGGAACCGCGACGGCTTGCCGTAGCCGTGGCCGTCGTCCCGGCCGCGCGGACGGTGGTAGTAGCGCACCGGCACGAACAGGTGCAGCCGGCGACGCGCACGGGTCAGCGCGACGTAGAGCAAGCGGCGCTCCTCGTCGATGGTCTCGCGCGAGCCGGCGGCCATGTCGGCCGGGAAGTTGCCGTCGTACAGCGCAAGCACGTGGACCGACTCCCACTCCAGCCCCTTGGCCGAGTGGACCGTCGAGAGCACGAGATAATCCTCGTCGAGGTGAGGCGGTCCGGCCAGATCGGCGCTCGACTGCGGTGGGTCGAGGGCGAGCTCGGCGGCGAAATGGCCGAGGTGGGATGACTCGCGGGCCGCGGCCGCGAGCTGCTCGAGGTCGGCGAGCCGCACCGCTCCGTCCGGATACGCGGCGGCGATCAGCGGGGCGAGCGCGTCCCTGAGTCCCTCCGCCTGCATGCCGGGCTCCCGCACGCACGAGGCGGATCGGAGCGCCCCGATCAACCCGTCCGCGCACTCGCGGGCGCCCGTCGGCAGGCGCTCCCGCGCCTGTGCCCAGCCCGCGAGTGGGTCGTCGCCGGCCCCGCTCACGAGCAGATCGAGAACGCGGCGGGCGGTGACGGGGCCCACCCCATCCAGCAACTGCAGGACACGGAACCAGGACAGCTCGTTGGCGGGGTTGTCGACGAGTCGGAACAGGGCAATCAGATCCTTCACGTGGGCCGCCTCGAGGTACCGCAGACCGCCGTACTTGACGAACGGGATCTGCCGGCGGGCGAGCTCGAGCTCGAGCAGGTCGCTGTCGTGCGAGGCACGCATCAGGACTGCCTGTCGGCGCAGGTCCATCCCCTCCTCGCGCGCCGCGAGCACGCGCTCACACACCTCGACGGCCTGGGCCGACTCGTCGCGGCAGAACACGAGCTCGGGCCGGGTCCCGCCCTCCTGCTCGGTGTGGAGCCGGCGCCGATAGGCGCGCGGAGCCTCGGCAGCGAGGGCGTTGGCGGTGTCGAGGATCGGCTGCGAGGAGCGGTAGTTGCGCTCCAGCGTGACCACCGACGCGCCGGGGAAGTGGGCCGGGAACTCGAGGATGTGCTCCGCGGACGCCGAGCGCCAACCGTAGATCGCCTGCAGGTCGTCCCCGACCGCGGTCACCTCGTCACAGCGTCGCCGCAGGCCGCGGACGATGTCCACCTGGAGCCCGTTGACGTCCTGGTACTCGTCGATCAGCACGTGATCGAAGCCGGACTCGATTGCCGGGCCGAGCACCTCGTCCGCGGTGAGTGCTCGCCAGTACAGCAACAGGTCGTCGAGATCGAGCACCCCGAGCGCACGCTTCCGTGCGGTGTAGGCCTTGAGCAGCGTGGCGATCGCCTCGATCTGGTCCTCGCACCAGGGGAAGGTCTCGGCCACGACCTCCGACAGCGTTCGGCCGGCGTTGACCGTCCGGGAATAGATATCGAGCAGTGTGCTCTTGCGGGGAAAGCGTCGGCGGCTCTGCGCGTGGCCGTGCTCCTCGCGGATCAGGTCGATCAGGTCCGCGGCGTCGCCCGCGTCGAGCACCGCGAACCCGGGCAGCAACCCGAGCGACGCGGCATGCATGCGCACGAAGCGGTGCGCGACGGAGTGGAAGGTCCCGCCGAGCACCCCGCCGGTGCCGCCGGCCATCGGCACGAGCGCCCGGGTGCGCTGCAGCATCTCGCGCGCGGCACGGCGCGTGAACGTGAGCAGCATGATCCGCTCCGGAGTCGCTCCGGCGCTGATCAGCCACGCGGCCCGGGCGCACAGTGTGGTCGTCTTGCCGGTGCCGGCGCCGGCCAGGATCAGCAGCGGCCCCCCGGGGTGCGTCGCGGCCGCGAGCTGCTCGGGATTGAGGGCGTCCAGCCACGTCCTCTCGTCGGCGCGGCGGGTGGGGGACACCATGTCGAACATGCGTTCGCCCAAGTTAGGACCCCGTCCGGACGGACTGCAAGCTCGGTCTCGTGAGCCCGAGATTCGCACGCAGTCTGAGAATCTCCGACTCGCGACACTGGATTGCGCTCCGGGCGAGGCCGTCTGGCGGAGGGAAGTGCGCGGGTGCCCCGGCATTCGTGGCAAGCTAGCCGCGACGATGGCCGAGCCGCTCGACTTCGACCCGATCGAGGAAGCGGCCCGCCAGTGGCGCGCGCACTGGGGGGCGAGTACCGTTGCTCCGATGATGGCCGTCACCTCGGTGATGCGCGTGCAGCAGATCTTGCTGGCGCGGCTGAACGAGGCGCTGGAGCCGTTCGGTCTGACGTTCGCCCGTTATGAGGCGCTGATGTTGTTGTTCTTCAGCCGCCGGGGATCGTTGCCGCTGGGGAAGATCGGCGCGCGGCTCCAGGTGCATCCGACCAGCGTCACCAATCTCATCGATGGGCTCGAGAAGCAGCGCTACGCCGAGCGCACACCGCATCCGAGCGACCGCCGGACGACGCTGGCGTCGATCACCCCACGCGGGCGTGAGGTGGCGACCGGGGCGACCGAGGCTCTGCACGCGATCCGGTTCGGGACGCCGCCGCTGCGCAAATCCGAGCTCGAGACGGTTACCGACGTGTTCCGGCCGGTGCGTCTCGAGGCCGGCGACTTCACGGAGAAATAGTTTGACGTCCTACTATTGCATGCCCTATAATTGAGGGAGAACATGGCCCTGACCGATCACAGCCCGGACGCCGAAGCGCGCTGGCGGGCGGCTCACGAGCGCACACCTGAGCGCGAGGTGCCGTTCAGCACGTTGTCCGGCGAACCGATCGCGCCGTTGTACACCGAGGGCGATCTGCCCGAAGACATCGAGGCGTCGATCGGGCTGCCGGGACAGTTCCCGTTCACGCGCGGGGTGTATCCGTCGATGTATCGCGGCCGGTTGTGGACGATGCGCCAGTTCGCGGGGTTCGGGACGGCGGAGGAGACCAACGAGCGGTTCCACTACCTGCTCGATCATGGGCAGACGGGCCTCTCGACGGCGTTCGATATGCCCTCGCTGATGGGGCACGACTCGGACTCGCCACGGTCCTTGGGCGAGGTGGGCCGGGAGGGGGTGGCGATCGACACCGTGCTCGATATGGAGACTCTGTTCGGCGGGATCCCGCTGGATGAGGTGACCGTGTCGATGACCATCAACGCCCCGGCGGCGATCATGCTGGCGTTCTACGTCGTCGCGGCCGAGCGTCAGGGCATCCCCACCGAGCGCCTGGGGGGGACGATCCAGACCGACATCCTGAAGGAGTACATCGCTCAGAAGGAGTGGTGCTTCCCGGTCGATCCGGCGATGCGGCTGGTGACGGACATGATCGAGTGGTGCGCCGGGCACATGCCGCGCTGGCATCCGGTCTCGATCTCCGGCTATCACATCCGGGAGGCGGGGTCGACGGCGGCGCAGGAGCTGGCGTTCACGCTCAAGGACGGACTGACGTACGTGGAGCACGCGGTGGCGCGCGGCCTTGACGTCGATGATTTCGCGCCTCGCCTGAGCTTCTTCTTCAACGCGCAGATCGATTTCTTCGAGGAGATCGCCAAGTACCGGGCCGCGCGGCGGATCTGGGCACGCGAGTTGCGCGACACGTTCGGAGCCAAGAACCCGAAGTCGTGGCTGATGCGGTTTCACACCCAGACGGCGGGGGTGTCGCTGACCGCGCAGCAGCCGCTGAACAACATCGTGCGCACGGCGATCGAGGCACTGGCCGGGGTGCTCGGCGGCACCCAGTCGCTGCATACCAACTCCTACGACGAGGCGCTCGCGTTGCCGACCGAGGAGGCGGTGCGGATCGCGCTGCGCACGCAGCAGATCATCGCCGAGGAGACGGGGGTGGCGAACACGATCGACCCGCTCGGCGGCTCGTACTTCGTGGAGGCGATGACCGACCGGATCGAGGAGCAGGCGTACGAGTACTTCGCCAAGATCGACGAGCTGGGCGGGATGGTGGAGGCGGTCAAGCGCGGCTTCCCGCAGCGCGAGATCGCTGACGCCGCGTTCCAATACCAGCGGGAGGTCGAGTCCGGGCTGCGCAAGGTGGTGGGCGTCAATGCCTACACCGAGGGCGACACCCCGACTACGATCCTGAAGATCGACGCCGCGCTCGAGGGCAAACAGATCGAGCGCGTACGCGCCGCCAAATCCGGCCGCGACAGCACCGGACTCGAAGCGGCGCTGGCCGAGCTGCGCTCCGCCGCCGCCGACGGACGCAATCTGATGCCGCTGCTGATCGACGCCGCTCGGCTGCACGCGTCCGAGGGCGAGATCGTCCAAACGCTGCAACAGGTCTGGGGCGACTACCGCGAAACCCCGATGTTCTGATGACGCGGGGCGCCGCGGGCTGCCCGCCCCGGTGATGGATCCGCCCGCCGCGGCGGAAGGAGTCGTCGGTCAGCCGCGTTGACCGAGGCCGGTCAGGGGGCCCGTGGGCGGGCCGCGGACAGGCGCCGGCGGGCAGTGGGCGGTCATCTCTCGAGAGGACGATGCACCGCAATTCGGACGTGCTTATCTCGGCAACGGATGCTCGGTCGCAGCCTCCTCGGCCACCTAAGCGTCTCTACGGCGCTTACCTGCCCAAAGTCGTTCCGGCGTGCGCGGTTTGTCGAGATAAGCACCGCCGAGCCGAGCCGATCCCGGTCGCACCCGGACCGCGTCACCCGGACCGCGTCACCCGGACCGCGTCACCCGGACCCCGTCACCCGGACCCGCCCGCCCGTCACCCGGACCGCGTCACCCGGACCCTGTTACGCCCCGGTAGGCTCGCGGCGTGGACCGGGCCCGACCGACCGTGCGGCTGCGCCAGGCGGTGCTCGTCGCCCCCGAGCTCGAGCCGGCGGCGAGTGTGCTGCGGCGCGGGCTCGGGCTGGGTGAGCCCTACCACGACCCCGGCGTGGCCGAGTTCGGACTCACCAACGCCGTGTTCGCGATCGGCGACTGCTTCCTCGAGGTGATCGCGCCCGCGCGGCCCGGCACGGCAGCGGGACGCTACCTCGAGCGGGCCGGCCCTGGCGGCTACATGCTCATCTTCGACCTCCAGGATCTCGACGGTGCTCGGAACCGCGCCGAGCGGCTCGGAATCCGAGTGGTATGGCGGATCGACCTGCCCGACATCTCGGGCACGCATCTGCATCCGGCCGACATCGGCGGTGCCATCGTCTCGCTCGATCGCTCGCGCCCGTACGGAAGCTGGCGTTGGGGAGGGCCGGCCTGGACCGGCCGCGTCGGAACTGCGGGGCCCGGTCGTCTGACCGGAGTGACGGTGGCGGTGGCCGACCCCGCGGCCGCCGCGGAGCGCTGGGGGGATGTGCTGGGCGTGGCGCCGGGCGGCCCGGAAACGCGTTCGCTGGAGCTCGACAACGCCACCGTGGCCTTCGTGCCGGTCGACGGCGCCCGGGGTGAGGGACTGGTCGAGGTTGCGCTCGCGCGCGCCGGCGCCCGAGCGCCGGCCGGCGCCGAAGTGCAGGCCGGCGCCGAGGGCTCCGGGGCCCCGGTCATCGGCAAGCTAGTGTTCACCGTCGCCGATGACTGACGCCATCCCGGACGGTCCGAGTCGCCTGCGGCGCAGAGAGTGCTGATGATGATCACCGATCCTGAGCCTGCGGTCGTCTGAGCACCCCGATGCGCGCCCCCGACGAGAGCTTCTGCGCGGTCGGCGAGATCACGCTCTGCTACGAGAGCTTTGGTCGGCCCGAGGATCCGGCGCTGCTGCTGATCATGGGCCTCGGTATGCAGATGATCGCCTGGGACGACGATTTCTGCACCGGGCTGACCGAGCGTGGCTTCCGCGTGATCCGCTACGACAACCGCGACTCGGGACGCTCGACGCATTTCGACTGGGTGCCGCCCCCTACGGTGAGCGAGCTGGCCCGCCGGCGGGTCAAGCCGGCCTATCTGCTGCGGGACATGGCTGCCGACGCGGTCGGGCTGCTCGATCATCTCCAGATCGGGTCCGCCCACGTCGTCGGCGCCTCGATGGGCGCGATGATCGCCCAGACGCTCGCCGCGTGGTCGCCTGCGCGGGTGCGCTCGCTGGTCTCGATCATGGGCGCCAGCGGGAGCCGCCTCAGCGGTCAGCCGAGCCCGCGCGTGCTGCCCTTCTTCGTCCGTCCGACGCCGATCGACCGGGACGGCGCCATGGAGCGAGCGATGCGCCTGTTCGCCCAGCTCCGCTCACCCGGTTACGAGACCGACGAGCCTGGCCTGCGCGCAATGCTCGAGCTGAGCTTCGACCGCGGCAGCTCGCCCGCCGCCACGGCTCGCCAGCTCGGCGCCATCGTCGCGTCGGGCGACCGCCGCCGGGAGCTGGCGCGCATCACGGCGCCGACGATGGTGATCCACGGCATGGCCGACCCGCTCGTCCGGCCCTCAGGCGGGCGCGCGACGGCCGACGCCATCCCGGGTGCCGATCTGCTCCTGCTGAGCGGCATGGGCCACGACCTGCCGCGCGGGCTGTGGCCGCTCCTGTCCGACGTGATCGCCGCCAATGCCCGCCGCGCCGCACCGTCAGGCGGCGAGCCGGCGACGCTGCACGGACTCCGTGAGCTCGGCCAGGATGTTGGCGAGCTCCAGTGACAGGTCCGGCTCGATGAACGAGCCGCGCGCGTCGAAGGCCTCGTCGGCTGAGGCGACGGGCAGCTCCCGGTCGATGACCCGGGCTCCGGCCGCGCCCAGCGTCTTGCGCAGCTCAGCCTGAGCCCAGACGGCTCCGAACATGCCGGTGCTGGCGCCGATCACGGCGACCGGCTTGTTGCGCAGAACCGTCCGCGCGAACGGTCGCGAGGCCCAGTCGACGGCGTTCTTGAGCTGGCCGGGGATCGACGAGTTGTACTCGGGTGTGGCGAACAGGATCGCGTCGGCGGCCTCGATCGCCTCGCGCCAGGCGGTCACCGCCGGCCCCGGAAAGGCCTCATCGTCCTCGTCGAACGGCGGGATCGCCTTGAGCGCCTCGAACTCGATCAGCTCGGCTCCGGGCGGCAGCAATTGCGCTGCCGCCCGGAGGAGTTGACGGTTGTGCGAGGCGCGCCGGAGCGAGCCTGCAACTCCTAGTACGCGCATCGTGCTCAGCCCTCGCTGTGCGCCAGCTCGAGCTCGACGGTCAGCTTGACCTCGTCGGCCACCGCGAAGCCCCCCTTGGGGAGGGGAGCGTTCCAGTTGAGGCCGAACTGCTGGCGATCGATCACCGTCTCGAGCGTGATCCCGACCTTGTTCACGTCACCCAGGGTCACGGCCGGTCCGCTGATGGTTCCGCGGCCCTCGACCGCATGGGTCTGGTCCTTGATCGTCAGCTCGCCGTCGACCACGATCTCGTCGCCGTTGCGGCGAATGTCGGTCGAGACGAACCGGATCTCCGGGTAGCGCTCGATGTCGAAGAAGTCCGGAGCGCCGAGGTGGCCCTGGAGGTTCTCATCCTTGACGACGATCGAGCCGGCCTGCACGGTGCCCTCGACCCGGGCGCCGTCCTGATCGACGGTCAGCGTGGCGTCGAAGTTCTCAAACCGGCCGCGGAACGTGGCGACGACCATGTGCCTGACCGCGAAGCTGGCTGACGAGTGGGTCGGGTCGAGGTGCCAGACGCCGATTGGAAGCTGGGTGGTGCTGTTCACAGGAGTGCTGGTCGACATGGAGGCTCCTCCATCGGATGGTGGGATCCGGACCGCAGTCCGGTAATGACGATGCAACGATAACATAAGCGGACTGTGGTCCGATTAATTCCATTCCTGTTGGAGGGCGAATACGATGGCGCCGTGCCTGAGCCGTTCGAACTCCCGCTCGTCCCGAGCCAGCGTGCCGAGCGCTCCGACGCTGCTCGCAACCGCTCGGCCATCCTCTGCGCCGCCCGGCGAATGCTCCGCGAGTGCGGACCCGACGGGATCACCATGGACGGTCTCGCCTGCGAGGCGGGCGTCGGTAAGGGGACGCTGTTTCGCCGCTTCGGCGACCGGGCGGGGCTGTTCCACGCCCTGCTCGACGAGACCGAGCGGCGTCTGCAGGAGGGCTTCATCCGGGGGGCTGCTCCGCTGGGTCCCGGCGCTCCACCGGCCGAGCGGCTGGTCGCCTTCGGCCACGCCCTGCTCAGCCTCACCGAGGAGCGCGGCGAGCTGCTGCTGGCTGCCGAGCCACTCGACAGGGAGCTCCGCTACCGCTCATCGGTGTATGGCGCCTACAAGGCTCACGTGACGTCGCTGCTCGCAGAGCTGGCGCCAGACGACGACGAGTATCTGGCCGAGGCATTGCTCGCGGCGCTGATGCCGGGACTCGTGCTGCACCAGCTGCGCTCCGGCCGCTCGCTCGAGCAACTGCACGAGTCGTGGCGGCGGCTGGTGCTCCGGCTGGTGGGATGAGCGCTGGTGCCGCTCGGCGCCTGATCGCGGCGGCGCTGCTGGTGGTCGCGCTCGGTGGCTGCGGGAGCGCGGGGGACTCGACGAGCACCGCCGATGCCGGCGCCGGCTCGGCGACAGGCGCCGCCGGCTCCTCCTCGACGCCGTCCGGGCCCTCGCAGCCCGCTCCGGCGCGGCGGGCGGCGCATCGGCCACGACCGGCACCGGCGGCGGGGCTCGGGCGTCGCACACGGACCTCGGGCTGCCACGTCCGCGGCCAGCTTCCTGATCCGGCGTGCACGCCGGGTGCCGTGTTCGCGGCCGCGACCGTGGCCCAGATCTGCACGCCGGGTTATGCGAGCAGCGTGCGCAACGTGCCCGAGTCGCTCAAGCGCACCGTGTACGCCGACTACGGGACCGACCCGAGCGCTCCCGGGTCATACGAGGTCGACCACCTCGTGCCGCTGGAGCTGGGGGGGAGCAATCAGATCGCGAACCTGTGGCCCGAGATCGCGCCGGGGTATCAGGAGAAGGACCAGGTCGAGAACGAGTTGCACGATGCGCTCTGCGCCGGGCAGATCGGGCTCGCGGTCGCACAGCAGACGATCGCCCGCGATTGGCGCCGCGCCGGCGTCCCTGTGCCGGCGCCGGGGCAGGCGACTCCCGGGACCCCGCCCGGTTCCGGATCCGGGTCGGCGGGAGCCGAAGGGCCAGGCTCCTCCACGCACGCCGGCGACGCGGCGTTCTGCTCCTCGCACAGCTGCATCGCCAACTTCCCGAACGGTCACGGCACCGTCGTGCAGTGCGCGGACGGGATGTGGAGCCATTCCGGCGGTCGCACCGGCGTCTGCAATCGCCACGGCGGCCCGCGCTGACTGAGCGCCTCGCCCGCCGGGGGTCGCGCCCGCCTCAGCGGGGCAGCAACGCAGAGGCCGGCCGGGCGGCGATCCCCCGCGCGTATGCGAAGCGCTCGAGCATCAGCGCGGTATCGGCGATCGGGACACCCGTCAGATGCTCCTCGCGGTGTTCGAAATCGGCCACGATCGCGGACAGCGCCGTCGCATAGCGCCCGGCGTCGTGCGCGGCCAGGGCCACGATCGCATCGGCCGTGCGCTCGAACGCGGGCGATCCGTTGCGCATGCCGGCCGCCTCCGCGGCCGCTGTGGCGTCGTCACGCTGCACCAGCGCGATGATCGCCCGTGCGTAGCTCGCCGGCGCGGATTCTGCCTCGGCCGGGATCTCCGCCTGCGCGTACGTCGCCTCGGCGCTGGCGTCGCCGGCGATCACCGCCGCCTTGAGCATGCCGATCAGCCGCCCGTAGCTGGCCGGCGGTGCCACCTCCCAGGACTCGCGGTAGAGCTGTGCGGCGTCGCGCAGCGCGGAGCGGGCATCGCCCTCGTCGCCGTCGAGCAGCGCCCGCTGGGCGCGGCCCTCGGTGGCGATCGCCTCGCGCAGGAGGTCGAGGTGCGGGCCTTGGGCGAGCGGCATCCTCGTGTGAGCATACGGTTTGAGGTGTTCCCTGCCTGCGCGCGGAGATCCGTAGGCTGAACGTCGTGGACGGCGAGCACGACACCGAGCTGGTCGGTTTCCCGCGTGAGGGCCGGGTTTTCGCCTCGCCGCGGCGTGCGGGACTGGCCGATTGCGCTCCGAGCGGGAGGATGCGGCTCGACGGTCTGGCGCGCTGGTTGCAGGACGTGGCCTATGCCGATGTCGACGATGCCGGCCTCGCCGCGGGCGCCGTCTGGGTGGTTCGCCGCACCCGGATGCTCGTCGCGCGGTTCCCGCGCTTCGGCGAGCGGTACACGGTGCAGACGTTCTGCAGCGGGATCGGCGCGATGTGGGCCGAGCGGCGGACGACGATCACCGGCGTCGACGAGCCGGCCGCGGCCGTGGAGGCGGTGTCGCTGTGGGTGCATCTGGATCCGACCAGCTGGCGGCCCGCACCGTTCACCGCGGCCGAGGTGGCGGTGTACGCGTCGGCCGCCGCAGGGCGCAGGATCCGGGCTCGCCTGCGGCATCCGGCGCCGGGATCCGGCGCGCCCAAGCACGCGTGGCGATTCCGGGCCACGGAGTGCGACATCGCCGGTCACGTCAACAACGCCGCGTACTGGGAGCCGGTCGAGGAGGAGTTGCTGAGCGGCGCCGATCCCGCGCGTCTCGATGCCGAGATGGAGTACCGCTCGCCCGCCCAACCGGGCGAGAAGCTCGTGCTGCGCAACGGCAACCGGTGCTGGATCGTCAGCCCCGAGGGCCAGGTGCACGCATCGGCGCTCCTGATCGCGGCGTAGCATCGCGCGTTCGGGTGCAGTGAGCAGGCGGCCGAGCACCGCCAGTCCGGGATGGGCTGAGCCTCAACCGTCGCGCGCGTCGCGAGGTGGTCGGGTCAGGCGGGCTCGCCGAAGCCCTGCTCACGCAGCCAGCCCACCGTGCGCTCGAGCCCCTCGGCCAACCCCACCCGGGGCTCCCAGCCGAGCACCGTGCGGGCCTTGGCGTTGGAGTAGGTGCCGCTGCGCAGCAGATAGCGCACCGACGCCGCGTTGACGTCGTTGTCGCCCGGTCGCAGGCGGGAGGCCTGCTGGATCGCCCTCGCCGCCGCGACCGCAACGGGTGTCGGTACGGTGATCAGTGTGCGGCCGACGAGTTCCGCGTAGGGGGCGAAGAACTGCAGGTAGGGCACGCCGATGCCGTCCGAGAGCGTGAAGATCTGCCCCTCGGCCGCGGGCGCGGCGGCGGCGAGCACGACGCCGTCGACGAGGTTGTCGACGTACACCGGGGAGTGGATGCCGCGTCCGCCGCCCGGGAGCAGGAAGCGCCGCCGGCGGATCAGCTCGGCCGGGATCACCGCCCACACTCGGGACCGGGGCCCGTACACGTCACCCGGGCGCACGATGGTGCACCGCATCCGACCCTCGAGGTGGGCCTGCAGGACGACCTGCTCGGAGGCGATCTTGGTGTCGGGATAGGGGACGTAGCTGTTGCGGACCGGGTAGCGCTCGTCGACCTGGTCGGGGAACCGGAAGCCGAACACGGTGACCGACGAGAAGTGCACGAAGCGCGCCGCCCCGCCCCGCTGCGCCGCGGCCAGCGCGTTCGCGGTCCCGAGCACGTTGGCCCGCCACACCTCATCGGGCCGCTCGAGTCGGAAGGACACGGTCGCAGCGGTGTGGATCACGAGCTCCGCGCCGGCGGCGTGCTCCTGCCAGGCCCCCGGCTCGGCCACGTCGCCCGCCACCACACCGCGCGCCGCATCGGCGGCCAGGTCGCAGCCGGCGACGTCGTGGCCGTCCGCGACATAGCGCTCGTGCAGGGCCCGGCCGATGAACCCGGACGCGCCGGTGATGAAGACCCGCATCGCGCCGGCACCATATCCGCCCGCGCGTATCATCGTCGGCGTGCTGCTGCGCACGGACGGCGACGCGGTGATCGCGATCGGACAGGCTTCGCACGCATGGATCGCGGGTCAGCTCGCACGGGCGTGGGGTAACGAGCGGATTCCGGCCCCCGAGCCGCGCGAGGAGGTCTGTCTCGCCGCCGAGCAGCACGACGTGGGCATGGCGGATTGGGACCTGCGTCCGGTGCTGAACCCGGACACCGGCCGGCCGCAATCGTTCCTGGAGATGCCGCTCCCGGTCCACGTGGGCCTGTGGACGGCGGCGCCGGGCCGTCTCCTCACCCAGAGCCGGTATGCGGCCCTCCTGGTGTCGATGCACGGAACCGCGCTGTACGCGCATCGCGACACGTCATCGATGAGCGAGGTCGACCGCGAGCTGGTCCAGGGCTACCTGGACTCCCAGCGGACGTTCCAGGACGACCTCGCCGCCCGGATCGGCGCCGATCGCGCGCAGCTGCGGCGCAACCAGCAATTGCTGTGGACCTGGGATGCGATCTCGCTGGCGCTGTGTCTGCGCTGGGATCCGCTCTCGCTCGCCGAGGTGCCGGCGCGACACGGACAGCTCGACCTCGAACTCGAGCTCAGGTTGCTCGGAGCGGACCGCTACACGCTCGATCCGTGGCCGTTCGGCCCCGAGTCGGTGCGCATGCGCTGCGAGGGCGCCCGGCTCGACGGGCGCTACGAGAGCGACCCCGAGCTGCAGCGGGCGCTGCGGCAGGCGCCGATCGTCGCGCTCGAGTTCCTGCTCGAGCCGGCCTGAGGCCGCGGTGAAGCGGCTCGTCACCATCGGCGTCTACGGGTGGGATCGGCGGAGCTTTCTGGCCGCGCTGGACGAGGCCGACGTCCGCATCCTGCTCGACGTGCGTCAGCGCCGCGGCGTGAGAGGCCGCGAGTACGCCTGGGCCAATTCTGTGCGGCTGCAGGACGCGCTGGCCGGCGCCGGCGTGGAGTACCGCCACCACCAGGAGCTGGCGCCGACGACCGAGCTGCGCCACGTGCAGTACGCCGAGGACGCGCGGCTGGGCGTCGGCAAGCGCTCGCGAATCGAGCTCGCGCCGGCCTATCGCGAGCGCTACAGCCGCGAGATCCTCGACGGGGTCGATCTCGCACCGATCGTCCGCGACGAGCTTCCGTACGACGGATCCGCCGCGCTGTTCTGCGTCGAGCGCGACCCCGAGGCATGTCACCGCTCGATCATCGCCACTCGCATCGCCGCCGAGCACGGCGCCGTGGTGCACCACATCGTGCCCTGACGGGCCGGGCGCTCAGACCCTCGCGTGCAGCGCGGCGCTGTAGGGGCCCCGCACGTAGTCGTCGAGCATCCGCGAGGCGCTGAACTGCGGCCCGAGCGTCATCAAGGACGCCCGCATCCGGTCCAGCCAAGCGGGCGGCAGGCCGCGCTCGTCGCGCTCGTAGAAGCTCGGCAGCACCTCGTCGGCCAGGAGGCGGTGGAAGGTGGCGGCGTCGCGCTCGTCCTGCGCGCCGGGATCGGGGTCGACGGTGCCGGCCAGGGCCCAGCCGTTGTCGCCGTCATACGCCTCGGCCCACCAGCCGTCGAGGACACTCAGCTGCAGGCCCCCGTTCATGACCGACTTCATGCCGCTGGTCCCGCTGGCTTCGAGCGGCGGGCGCGGCAGGTTCAACCACACGTCACAGCCCCGCACCAGCTGCGCGGCCGAGCTGAGATCGTAGTCATCGAGGAACACCACGCGCTCGCCCACGATGCGGGCGAACTTCAGGCCGAACAAGCCCTGCAGCACACGCTTGGCCTCCTCGTCCTTCGGATGCGCCTTGCCGGCCAGCAGGACTTGGACGGGACGTTCACCGGAGAGCAGCGAGAGCGTCCACTCGGGATCGCGGGTGAGCAGGTCGAGCCGCTTGTAGGTCGCCACGCGCCGGGCGAAGCCGATCGTGAGGACGTGATCGTCGAAGGCCTGGGCGGCGGCCCCGGCGTAGTCGTAGGTGTCACTGCGGGCGAGACGGTCGGCGACGCTGCGGCGGCGCACGTAGGTGATCAGGTCGGCGCGCTGGCGCTCGCGCGCGGCCCACAGCTCCTTGTCGGGAATGTCGGCCACCGGCGCCCACGTGTCGGGGTCGCGCGCGCGCCGCAGCCAGTCCTCGCCCAGATGCCGGTCGAGCAGCTCGCGGATCGCCGGCCCGACCCAGCTCGGCACGTGCACCCCGTTTGTCACGTGGCCGATCGGGACGCCCGCGGGTGCCCGGCTGGGCCAGATCACGTTCCACATCTCGCGCGAGACCTCGCCGTGGCGCCGGCTCACGCCGTTGGCGGCGGCGGCCATCCGCAGCGCCGCCTCGGTCATCCCGAACGGGGACTCCTCGTCATCCTGATCGACGCGGCCGAGCCGGAGCAGCTCGCCCGGGGAGCAGCCGGTCTCGAGCGCGAGTGGCTCGATCGCGGCTCGCGCCTCCTCGGGTGTGTAGGTGTCGTTGCCGGCCGGGACCGGCGTGTGGGTGGTGAAGACTGTCCGCGCGCGAGCGGCGGCGAGGGCGACGTTCAGCGGCGCCCCGGCGAGGACCTGTCCGGCGAGCTCCAGCGGCGCGAACGCAGCATGACCCTCGTTGAGATGAAGGAGGCCGGGTGCGATCCCGAGCGCGCGCAGGGCGCGCACGCCGCCGACACCGAGCAACACGTACTGGGCCAGCCGCGTCTGCGGATCGCCGACGTAGAGCCGGGCCGTGATCCAGCGAGCCAGCGCATCGTTCTCGGGCCAGTCGGTGTCGAGCAGGAACAGGGGCACGCGACCGATGTCGACGCGCCAGATCCGCGCCATTACGTTCGCGGCGCCGATCGGGACGCGGATCTCGATCGGCGTGCCGTCGATGCCGGTCACGAGCGCGGCGGGCAGCCGCTCGGGGTCGGTCTCGGTCCAGTATTCGTGCTGCCAGCCCGACCCGTCGACACGCTGGCGGAAGTAGCCCTGGCGGTACATCAGCCCAACGGCGACCAGCGGCAGCCGCCGGTCGGACGCCTCCTTGAGGAGGTCGCCGGCGAGCGCGCCGAGACCGCCGGAATAGATCGGCAGCGAGCGGTGGACACCGAACTCGGCCGAGAAGTAGGCGACCGGATGGTCCGGGTCGATCGGCCCGACCGCGGGCGGGCGATCGAGGTCGGACCTGATCGCCGCCTCCAGCACCGAGGCGCGGTGCAGCAGGTCGGTGTCGGCGACGGCGCGCCGCAGGACGTCCCCGCTGGCCTCCTGAAGGAGGCGCACAGGGTTCTCGAGGCAGCTCTCGAAGCGCTGGGGATCGATCGAGCGAAACAGCGCCGGGCCCTCAGCCGACCAGCACCAGCGGTAGTTGAACGCCAGGCGCGCGAGCGGCGCCAGCGGGTCCGGCAGGCGCGCCGCCAGGTCGCCGGCGGCGCGGAGAAGATCCCGCGTGCCGTCGCTCCGAACGGCGCCGTCCGTGCTGGCCATTCCCTCGTGCACGCTCGGCATTATCGCTAGCCTAGCCAGCTTGGCGCCTCCCGTCGTCACGGAATCCTCGCTCGGGGTGCTGGCGTTCGGTGACTCGATCACCAACGGAGGGGGAGAGCTCCAGTGGGGCGTGGCGCTTCAGTCGTGGGCGCTGTGGGTGGCGCGCGCTCTGGGGCTGGCGTTCACGAGCTACGCGTTCGACGGAGCCCGCGTCGTCGACGTGGTGCATCAGCAGATCCCGGCCTTCGCGCGGCGCACCGCGCATCCCGCCGCCCGCTACGAGCTCGGCTGCCTCTACATCGGGGTCAACGACGTCCGCGCCGTCGACTGGGACCCCGCTGTCTTCGAGGCCGATTACCGGATCGCGCTCGGATTCCTCCGCGAGCGCTGTGACCGCGTGCTCACCGTGGCCGCGCCGCTCGACCTCGGCCGCCCCCGCGCGGGGGCCAAGGTGACCGCGCTCGACGCCGCCATCGAGCGCGTCGCCGCCGAGCTCGGCGTGCTCGTGCTCGACCTGCGCTCCTTCGGCGCGCGCAACCACGTGATGGCCGACCAGGTCCACCCGACCGCGTTCGGGCAGATCGCGATCGCCGAGCGCGCCCTTGCCGTGCTGGCACGCGACGGCCTCGCTGCGGCCGTCCGCCCCTCGGCACTGATCCACTACGAGACGACGTGGTCGGGGCGCCTGCGGGGGGACATGACCTACGCGTTCCGACGCGCGAAGGTGGCGTGGTGGGCGTGGCGGACGGGGTGGTAGTTCACGGCGGGTCGTCTGCTGTGCGGCCGGCGGCCGCGATCCGGCGCGGCCTTCGACCGTCAGGCCGCCCAACCCGCGAGACCCTGCGGCCTACGACCTCCCCGCCGCCACCGTGGCCTCGCGCACCCTCTCCGCGAGGGCCCGGGTCAAGGTGCCAGGTCGCAGCTGCCAGCGCCAGTTGCCGCTCGCCCGGCCGGGGTCGTTCATCCGGGCGCCCGAGCCGAGGCCGAGCACGTCCTGGACCTGCAACATCGAGATCCGCGCCGGGGAGGCCAGGGCCAGGCGGATCAGTCCCCACCACGGCTCGCGCTCGGAGATCTCCCGGCGCTCGAGCTCGCGGGCCAGCAGTCCGCGCCGTTCGGGGTCGAGCGAGTCGTACCACCCGCGGGCGGTATCGGTGTCGTGGGTGCCGGTGTAGACGAGCCGGTTCTCACGGTGGTTGGCCGGGTCGTGCGGGTTCTGGTCGGGATCCTCGGGGTCGAAGGCGAACTGGAGCACGAGCATTCCGGGCAGCCCGAGGGAGTCGCGCAGGTCCTCGACCGCGGGCGTGATCATGCCGAGATCCTCGGCCACCAGCGGCAGGGTCCCGAGCTCGCGCTCGAGCACCTTGAACAGGCTCGCTCCGGGTCCGCGGCACCAGCGGCCGTGCAGGGCGGTGCGCGAGCCCTCGGGTACGGCCCAGTAGGCCACGAAACCGCGGAAGTGGTCGATCCGCGCGAGGTCGAACAGCTCGATCGTGCGGCGCAGGCGCGCCGTCCACCAGTCGTAGCGCCGGCGCCTGAGCGCCGGCCAGTCGTAGAGCGGGTTGCCCCACAGCTGGCCTGTGGCCGAGAACGTATCCGGGGGTGTGCCGGCCACGACCCCGTCGCGGAAGTACTCGGGATGGGCGCGGTGGTCGGCGCTGCCCGGGGCGACGTAGATCGGGACGTCGCCGATGATCCGGACTCCCCGCTCGGCCGCATAGGCGCGCAGCGCTCCCCACTCGCGGTCGAAGCGGACCTGGTCGGCCACGGCGCCGCGGCGCGAGGCGCGCTCCCAATCGTCGATCCAGTACGTGTTGCGCTCGCGGAAGTCGGCGATCTCCGCCGCCGACACCGGTGCGCCGGGCTGACCCAGCAATCCCGGCCAGGCTGCGAACGCGGAGCGCGACTTGTACGGCGAGCGATGACGGTCAGGAGGTCCGAGCGGCAAGACCTGCCACCATGCCTGCCCCGCCGCCTCCAGCCAGTCGACGAACCGGTACGCCTCCGGTCCGAGCCGACCCCCTGGAAGCGAGGTGATATGGAGCTGGATTCCGCAGGAGCGGCGAAGGATATTCACGAGATGGTGGTTTAGCTGACGTGCCGAGTCGGATACTTCCGAAGCAAGTGCCCCGCACGATCGCCTCCCAACCCCCGCCGCGGATCCAGATCCAGTATCCGAGCCCGATCGTCGACGACGGCCGCTACGCCGTCAAGCGCTGCGCCGGTGACCCCGTGGCCGTGTCGGCCGACATCTTCAGCGACGGGCACGACAAGCTGCGCGCCGTGGTCCGCTACCGGGGCCCGCGCGACAGGCGCTGGCTCGAGGCGCCGCTGCATCGGGTCGATGCCCACCTCGAGGGCGTGCGGTGGGGCGGCGCGTTCACGGTCGACCGTCCCGGACGCTGGCAGTTCACGATCGAGGCCTGGACGGACGTGTTCGGCACCTGGCGCGACGAACTCGAGCGCAAGCTGCAGGCCGGCCAGCGCGAGCTGACGGGAGAGCTGTCGGAGGGCGCCCTTCTGCTCCGCGCCGCGTCCGAGCGCACGCGCGTCAAGGCGGAGCGGAAGCTGATCGAGCACGCGCTGGCGACGCTGGAGGACGGCGCGGCGCCGAACACCGCCAAGTTCGACGCGGTGCTCGGGCATGAGCTCTTCGAGGCGGTCGAGCGCGTACAGGAGCGCCACGGTAGCGTCACGCTGGCCGAGCCGCTCATCATTGAGGTCGATCGTCTGCGGGCGCGCTTCGGCGCCTGGTACGAGTTGTTCCCGCGCTCGTTCGGCGGCCTGCGCGCCTTGGAGCAGCGGCTGCCGGAGCTCGCCGAGCTGGGCTTCGACGTGATCTACCTGCCGCCGATCCACCCGATCGGCGTCACCAACCGCAAGGGCCGCGACAACACGCTGGTGGCGGCGCCCGGCGATCCTGGCTCACCCTGGGCGATCGGCGCCGAGGCCGGCGGTCACGACGCGGTCGCACCCGAGCTCGGCACGATCGACGACGTGCGCTCACTGACCGGCGCCGCCGCGGAGCTCGGGCTCGAGGTCGCCCTCGATTTCGCGATCCAGTGCTCGGCCGACCACCCGTGGCTGCGCGAACATCCCGGATGGTTCCATCATCGCCCCGATGGCACGCTGAAGTACGCCGAGAACCCGCCCAAGCGCTATCAGGACATCTACAACGTCAACTGGGAGTCGCCGGACTGGCGCGGGCTGTGGAAGGCGCTGCTCGATGTGGTGCTGGGCTGGGTGGACTGCGGCGTCAAGGTGTTCCGGGTGGACAACCCGCACACGAAGCCGTTCGCCTTCTGGGCCTGGCTGATCGCCGAGGTCCACGCCCGCGACCGCGACGTCGTCTTTCTGGCCGAGGCGTTCACGCGGCGGGCCGTGATGCGGCACCTGGGCAAGATCGGCTTCAGCCAGTCCTACACCTACTTCACGTGGAAGAACTCCCGCTGGGATCTGACCGAGTACGTCTCCGAGCTGGCCTATTCCGGGGAGCAGGAGTACTTTCGGCCCAACTTCTTCGCCAACACGCCCGACATCCTGCACGCCTACCTCCAACACGGCGGCCGCCCCGCGTTCGAGGCTCGGCTCGTTCTGGCGGCCACGCTCAGCCCGAGCTACGGGATCTACTCGGGCTATGAGCAGCTGGAGAACGTGCCGGTGCGCGAGGGGTCCGAGGAGTACCTGCATTCGGAGAAGTACGAGCTCAGGGAGCGGACGATCGGAGGTCCGCTCAGTCCCCTGATCCGCCGCCTCAACGAGGCGCGGCGTGAGAACCCGTCCCTGCACGAGTTCTCGAACGTCACCTTCCTGGACACGGCCAACGACGCGTTGATCGCATACGCGAAGCAGTCCGCGGGAAATACCGTGATCACGGTGGTCAACCTCGATCCCCATTGGGCGCAGGAGGGCGCCATGACGATTCCCGCCCACCTCGAGCTGCCGCCGTCGTTCTCCGTGCACGACCTGCTCACCGACGAGCATTTCCCGTGGCGGATCGGTCCCAACTACGTGCGCCTCGAGCCGGGCGTTCGCCAGGCCCACCTGACTAGAGTGGAGGCGTGATGAGCTCGCAGGCCCTCACCGGAGCAGCCACGGGTGAGACCGATCCTCACCACGTCGAGGAGCAGGCCCAGACCCGCCAGTGGTTCGAGGCCGAGCCGCTGTGGTTCAAGCGGGCCGTGTTCTACGAGATTCACATCCGCGGTTTCTACGACGCCAACGGGGATGGGTCGGGCGACTTCCGCGGCCTGACCGAGAAGCTCGACTACCTGCAGTGGCTCGGCATCGACTGCATCTGGCTGCTGCCGTTCTACGCCTCGCCGCTGCGTGACGGCGGCTACGACATTGCCGACTTCAATCGGGTGCATCCTGACTACGGCTCGGTGGAGGACGTCAAGCAGTTCATCGACGCCGCCCATGCCCGGCGGATCCGGGTGATCGCGGACATGGTCATGAACCACACCTCCAGCGACCACTCCTGGTTCCAGGAGTCGCGATCGGACCCCAACTCGCCCAAGCGGGACTGGTACGTGTGGTCCGAGAACGACGAACGCTATTCCGAGGCCCGGATCATCTTCACCGATACCGAGACGTCGAACTGGACCTACGACCCAGTCGCCGGCGCCTATTACTGGCATCGCTTCTTCTCCCACCAGCCCGATCTCAACTTCGCCAACCCGGAGGTGCAGGAGGCGATGCTGGACGTGCTGCGCTTCTGGCTCGACCTCGGCCTCGACGGGCTCCGGCTCGACGCCGTTCCCTACCTCTACGAGCGCGACGGGACCAACTGCGAGAACCTGCCTGAGACGCACGAGTACCTGAAGCGGGTGCGGCGCGAGATCGACGAGAACTACCCCGACCGGGTGCTGCTGGCCGAGGCCAACCAGTGGCCCTCGGACGTGGTCGAGTACTTCGGCGAGGGCGACGAGTGTCAGATGGCGTTCCACTTTCCGGTGATGCCACGTATGTTCATGGCTGTGCGGCGTGAGGAGGCGGTGCCGGTCTACGAGATCCTCGAGCAGACCCCTGAGATTCCGGAAACGTGTCAGTGGGGGCTGTTTCTGCGCAACCACGACGAGTTGACGCTCGAGATGGTGACCGACGAGGAACGCGACTACATGTACGCGGAGTACGCCAAGGACCCGCGCATGAAGATCAACGTCGGCATCCGTCGCCGGCTGGCGCCGCTGCTCGACAACGGCCGCGACGAGATCGAGCTGATGACAGCGATCCTGTTCTCGCTGCCCGGCTCACCGGTCCTCTACTACGGCGACGAGATCGCGATGGGCGACAACGTCTTCCTCGGCGACCGTGACGGGGTCCGCACCCCGATGCAGTGGACCGGCGATCGCAACGGCGGCTTCTCGCGGGCCGACTTCGCGCAGCTGTACGCGCCGCCGCTGATGGATCCGGTGTACGGCTATCAGGCGGTGAACATCGAGGCCCAGCTGCGCACGCCGACGTCGCTGTTGCGCTGGATCCATCGCTTCATCGCGCTGCGCAAGGAGCATCCGGTGTTCGGGTTCGGGACCTACGAGCCGATCCGGACCTCCAATCCCCGCATCTTCGCCCACCTGCGCCGGTTCGAGGACGACGTGATGCTGTGCGTGCACAACGTCGCGCGCTCGGCCCAGGCCGTGGAACTCGATCTCTCCGCCCTGCGGGGCCGCCATCCGGTGGAGCTGTTCGGGCGCTCGCACTTCCCTCGGATCGGGGAGCTGCCGTATCTGCTCACGCTCGCGCCGCGAGGCTTCTACTGGTTCCAGCTGGTCGAAGAGGATCAACCGGAGGAGGTCCGATGACCGAAGGCATCTGGGCACCAGGGACCGACGTTCGCCACTTCCTCGATGTCGAGGCGCTGCGCGAATGGGTCGAGAAACAGCGCTGGTACGCGTCCAAGTCTCGCCACGTCACCGGTATCGAGCTGCTCGAGAGCGTGGTGCTGGCCGAGCAGCCGACGCTGCTGCTGGCGCTCGTCCAGACGCGTTTCGCCACCGGCCAGCACGAGCTCTACCAGCTCCCGCTCGGCCTCCGGCCCCGGGGCGAGCTGGTCACGCAGGAGCCGATCGCATACACCGACGAGTGGACGATCATCGATGGTGTCGCCGATCCCGACCACGCTCGTGAGCTGCTGCGCCGGATCGATGCGGGCGGTCCGATCGAGGCCGACGACGGGACGCTGCGCTTCAGCCGCGCCGACGGGGTGATCGCGCTCCCCGACGACGCCGCGGTGCGGTTGGTCGGCGTCGAGCAGTCGAACTCCTCGCTCGTATTCGGCGACGAGCTCGTACTGAAGGTGTTTCGGAAGCTGGAAGCGGGCATCAACCCAGAACTAGAGATGCTCCGCTTTCTGACCGCACGGGAATTCCCCAACATCGCGCCGCTCTACGGCTACTACGAGTACGACGGCCGCTCGTTCTCGACCACGCTCGGCGTGGTCCAGCGCTTCTTCTCGGACGCGGTCGACGGCTGGGAGCTGGCCCTGGACGAGATCGAGAGGGATCCGGACCTGTTCCTCGAGCGTCTGGGCGGCCTCGGTGAGGTCACGGCGGAGATGCACTCCGTGCTCGCCTCCGACGCCGGCGACCCCGCCTTCTCGCCCGAGGAACCCAGCAACGAAGCGCTGGCCCTGCTGACGGCGACGATCGACGAGGACATCGAGCGGATCTTCCTGCGGCTGCCCGATGACGAGGGCGTGGCGCCGATCGCCGGCCGCGGGCAGGACGTTCGCGAGCGGCTGGCGATGCGCGCCCAGCTCGGTGTCGGCGGCCGCGTGATTCGCACCCACGGTGACTACCACCTCGGACAGACCCTGTACACGCCGCGCGGCTGGGTCATCATCGACTTCGAGGGCGAGCCCGCCCGGCCGCTGCCCGAGCGCCGCCAGAAGCGCTCACCGCTGCGCGACGTGGCCAGCATGCTGCGCTCGTTCGCCTACGTCGTCTCCGCGGTCGAGCTCCAGCGTGGCAGCACAGCGCCCGCCGATTTCGAGGAGCGGGCCCGCGAGGCGTTCCTGAGCCGCTATCTCGACGCCGTCGATTCGACCCTCCTGCCGACCGGCGGAGCGGCGCTGACCAACCTGCTCTCGATCTATGAGCTCGAGAAGGCGATCTACGAGCTGCAGTACGAGCTCGACAACCGGCCGGACTGGCTGCCGATCCCGGTCGCCGGCATCAGGCGGCTGCTCGAATCCGCATGAAGGTGGCAACCCAGGCCCTCGACGCCCTCGCCCGCCGCGAGCATCCCGATCCGCACTCCGTGCTCGGAGCCCATCCGGACGGCGACGGCGTCGTCATCCGAGCGCTGCGGCCGGCGGCCAGCGCGGTCACCGCGCACTACGACGGCGGTGCCACCGAGCTCGAGCTGATCCATCCCGCCGGCATCTTCGAGGGCCGGATCGACGGCGCTGAGTTGCCGCTGCGCTACACGCTCGAGGTCGAGTACGGGCCCGACACCAGCTTCAGGATCGAGGACCCGTACGCCTTCACACCGACGATCGGCGAGCTCGACCAGCATTTGGTCGGCGAGGGCCGCCATGAGCAGCTCTACGACCGGCTCGGCGCCCACGTCCGCGAGCACGAGGGACGCCAGGGGACCGCGTTCGCAGTGTGGGCGCCAGCCGCGCGTTCGGTCAGCGTGGTCGGCGATTGGAACTCCTGGGACGGGCGGCTGCACCCGATGCGCTCGCTCGGCGCCACCGGTATCTGGGAGCTGTTCGTGCCGGATGTCGGCGCCGGCGCGCGCTACAAGTACGAGCTCCTGACCGCCGACCGCGACCTCGTGCTGCGGGCCGATCCCTACGCGCAGGAGGCCGAGATGCCGCCGCGGACGGCCTCGGTCGTGTCCCGATCCCAGCATCGTTGGAGCGAGGCTGACGCCCGCTGGCTGAGCACGCGCCGTGAGCAGCAGCCGCTGGGCCGGCCCGTGTCGATCTACGAGGTCCATCTCGGCTCCTGGCGGCTGAACCCGCTCGAGGGCAACCGGTCGCTGAGGTACCTCGAGCTGGCCGACGAGCTGGCCGCCTACGTCAACGACATGGGCTTCACGCACGTCGAGTTGCTGCCGGTGATGGCGCATCCGTTCAGTGGCTCCTGGGGCTATCAGGTGACCGGCTACTTCGCGCCGACGCCGACCTACGGCTCCCCCGACGATCTGCGCGAGTTCGTCGACCGACTGCACGGCCATGGGATCGGCGTGATCCTCGACTGGGTGCCGGCGCACTTTCCGCGCGACGAATGGGCGCTGGCCCGCTTCGACGGCACGGCGCTGTACGAGCACGCCGACCCGCGCCGCGGCGCGCACCCCGACTGGGGCACGCTCGTGTTCAACTACGGCCGTCACGAGGTCCGCAACTTCCTCATCTCCAACGCGCTGTTCTGGCTGCGCGAATACCACGTCGACGGGATCCGGGTCGACGCCGTCGCCTCGATGCTCTACCTCGACTACTCGCGCAAGGAGGGCGAATGGGTCCCGAACGCGTTCGGAGGCCGCGAGGATCTCGACGCGGTGGCCTTCCTGAAGGAGTTCAACGAGGTCATCTACCGAGATGAGCCGGGCGTGATCTCGGCCGCCGAGGAGTCGACGGCATGGCCCGGGGTCTCACGGCCGACGTACCTTGGTGGTCTCGGCTTCGGCTTCAAGTGGAATATGGGTTGGATGCACGACACGCTCGGGTACTTCCAGCAGGATCCGATCTATCGCCGCTATCACCACCACGAGCTGACGTTCAGCCTGATGTACGCGTTCAGCGAGAACTTCATCCTGCCGCTCTCGCACGACGAGGTCGTCCACGGAAAGGGCTCGCTGTACTCGAAGATGGCCGGCGACCGCTGGCAGAAGTTGGCCAACCTCCGCTCGCTGTACGCCTACATGTGGGCGCATCCGGGCAAGAAGCTGCTGTTCATGGGCGGTGAGCTGGCCCAGGAGCAGGAGTGGAGTCACGAGCGCTCGCTCGACTGGCATCTGCTCGAGCGGCCCGAGAACGCCGGCATCCAGTCGCTCGTGCGCGATCTCAACCGCGTCTACCGCGACGAACCGGCGCTGTGGGGCCTCGACGCCGAGCCGGCGGGGTTCTGGTGGCTGGAGCCCAATGACGCCGACAGCAACGTGATCGCGTTCGCGCGGACCTCCCCCGAACACGAGCGGGTGCTCGTGTTCGTGGCCAACTTCTCCCCGGTGCCACGCTCCGGCTACCGCCTCGGGTTGCCGCGCTCGTGTCGCTGGCGTGAGGCGATCAACACCGATTCGACCTTCTACGGCGGCAGCGACGCGGGCAACCTCGGGGGGATCGAGCCCGAGCCGATTCCGTGGCACGGTCAGTCATATTCCGCCGAGCTCGCGCTACCGCCGCTCGCGGCCATCTGGTTAGTCCCCGATGTCGACTGATGCCCGCGCAGCGATCGCGCGCCGTGAGGCTCGCGTCTCGGCCCCTGCCCGGGTCCCGGCAACCGAGTCCGGTGCGTACCCGTGGGAGCTCCCGCTCGGGGCCCGCCCCCGGCCCGACGGAGCGACCGAGTTCCGGGTCTGGGCACCGTGGGCGGAGTCGGTCGCGCTGCGGATCGAGGATCGCGATCACGCGCTCGAGCACGTGGGCTACGGGATCCATGAGGCCCTGGCCTCGGCGCCTCCGGGCTCTGACTACTGGTTCGTGCTCGACGGTGTGGCGCTGCCCGATCCGTGCAGCCGCTGGCAGCCCGATGGGCTGCGCGGCCCGTCGCGGGTGCTCGACACCAGCACATTGCGCGACGTGACCGAGCGGCGCTTCGCGCCGCCGTCGACCGAACGGCTGGTCGTATACGAGTTGCACGTCGGCACGTTCACCCCGGAGGGCACGTTCGAGGCGGCGATCCCGCACCTGCGCGAGCTCGCGGCGCTCGGCGTCACGGCGATCGAGATCATGCCGGTGGCCGAGTTCCCCGGTCGCCACGGCTGGGGCTACGACGGGGTCTACATCTCGGCCGCGCACTCCGCCTATGGTGGCCCGCACGGGCTCGCGCGGCTCGTCCGCGCGGCCCATCGGGTCGGGCTCGCCGTGATCCTCGACGTCGTCTACAACCACCTCGGCGCCTCCGGCGTCAAGGCGATGGAGGCGTTCGGGCCCTACTTCACCGGCAAGTACGAGACGCCATGGGGAAAGGCGATCAACTACGACGATCCCGACTGCGATCCGGTCCGCGAGTGGGTGATCCAGAGCGCGGTCGGGTGGGTGCGCGACTTCGGCATCGACGGCCTGCGCCTCGACGCGATCCACGCCATCTTCGATGACGGCGCCGAGCACATCGTGGCGGCGATCGCGCGCCGCGTCCACGAGGTCGACGAGCGCGCGCTGGTGATCGCCGAGAGCGGGCTCAACGACCCGCGCGTGATGCGTCCGGCCGATCGCGGCGGCCACGGTTGTGACGCGGCCTGGGCCGACGATTTCCATCACGCGCTGCGGGTGCTGCTGACCGGCTATCGCGAGGGCTACTACGCCGAGTTCGGCAGCGTGGCCCAGCTCGCCAAGGCCTACCACCGGCCGCATGTCCACGACGGCGGCTACTCGGCCTTCCGCCGCCGGCGCTTCGGCGCTCCCGCCGATGACGTTCCGCCGAGCCGGTTCGTCGTCTTCTCCCAGAACCACGATCAGGTCGGCAACCGCGCCTTCGGGGACCGCATGCCCGATCAGGCGCGACCGCTGGCCGCCTTCAGCACCATCTTGGCCCCGTTCGTGCCGCTGCTGTTCCAGGGCGAGGAGTACGGTGAGCAGGCTCCGTTCCAGTTCTTCTCCGACCACATCGATGCCGACATCGCCACCGCGACGCGAGACGGCCGCCGGCGCGAGTTCGCCGCCTTCGCGCAGTTCGGCCGTGAGATCCCCGACCCGCAGTCGCCGGAGACGTTCGCGGCCTCGAAGCTGACCAGGCAGCGCGATCCCGAGCTGGCCCGGTTGTACGGGGAGCTGCTGGCCGCTCGCTGCAACCTGCCCGGCGGCGACGCCGATGAGATCGCGTTCGACGAGCCGGCCCGCTGGCTGCGGGTCCGGCGCGGTCCCTACGAGCTGGTCTCGAACTTCGCCGAGGAACCGCGGCGCGTGCCGTGCGCCGGCGGCCGGGTGGTGCTGTCCACCGACCGGCAGGCCAGGGTCGATGGCGGACACGTCACGCTGGCGCCGCTCTCGGGGGCGCTGATCGAATGACCGAGGTGTGGCCAGGACGGCCATTCCCGCTGGGCGCAACCTGGGACGGAGAAGGCACGAACTTCTCGCTGTTCTCCGAGAACGCCGAGCGCGTGGAGCTGTGCCTGTACGACGAGGCGGGCGATGAGACGTGCGTCGAGATCGGCGAGCGGACCGCCCACAACTTCCACTGCTACCTGCCCGGCGTCGGCCCGGGCCAGCGCTACGGCTATCGGGTGCACGGTCCGTACGAGCCCCAGGCGGGCCATCGCTTCAACCCGTCCAAGCTGCTGATCGATCCCTACGCCAAGGCGATCGACGGCATGGTGGCCTGGCGTGAGGACGTCAACGTGCTGCCCTACGTGCCCACCGGCGAGGAGGACGCGGACTTCGAGCCCGACGACGAGGACGACTCGTTCGTGATCCCGAAGTCGGTCGTGGTCGACCCGCACTTCGACTGGGAGGGCGACGTCCCGCCCCGTCTCCCGTTCTCGGACATGGTGATCTATGAGACGCACGTGAAGGGGTTCACGATGCGCCACCCGGAGATCCGCGAGGACCTGCGTGGAACCTATGCCGGGATGGCCTCGGAGCCGGCGATCGAGTACCTCACCTCGCTCGGTGTCACCGCGGTTGAGCTGCTGCCCGTGCACCACATCTGCGACGAGTCCTTTCTCGCCGACCGAGGCCTGACGAACTACTGGGGCTACAGCACGATCGGCTTCCTGGCCCCGCACTCCGAGTACGCGGCCACCGGCAGCGACGGCGAGCAGGTGCGCGAGTTCAAGGGCATGGTCAAGGCCCTGCACCGGGCCGGGATCGAGGTGATCCTCGACGTCGTCTACAACCACACCGCTGAGGGCAACCACCTCGGGCCGACGCTCTCGTTCAAGGGCATCGACAACCGCTCCTACTACCGGCTCGTCCCCGACGACGAGCGCCACTACATGGACTTCACCGGCACCGGGAACTCGCTCAACCCGGTGCACCCGAGCGTGTTGCGGCTGATCATGGACTCGCTGCGCTACTGGGCGGTGGAATGCCACGTCGACGGCTTCCGCTTCGACCTGGCCTCGGCTCTGGCGCGCGAGTTCTACGACGTCGACCGGCTGTCGGCCTTCTTCGACGTGATCCACCAGGACCCCGTGCTCTCGCAGGTGAAGCTGATCGCCGAGCCGTGGGACGTCGGGCCCGGCGGTTACCAGGTGGGCAACTTCCCCGTCCTGTGGTCGGAGTGGAACGGCATCTACCGCGACACGATGCGGGATTTCTGGCGCCGGCACGCCGGCGTGGGCGACTTCGCCTCGCGGCTGACCGGCTCCTCCGATCTGTACGCCCACGACGGGCGCGACCCGTTCGCGTCGATCAACTTCATCACCGCACACGACGGCTTCACGCTCGCCGACCTCGTGTCCTACAACGACAAGCACAACGAGGCCAACCTCGAGGACAACCAGGACGGCACCGACGACAACCGCTCCTGGAACTGCGGCGCCGAGGGCGAGACCGACGACGAGGAGATCCTCGCCCTCCGCGCGCGTCAGCAGCGCAACTTCCTGACCACTCTGTTCGTCTCCCAGGGCACACCGATGCTGCTCGGCGGCGACGAGATCGGCCGCACGCAGGGTGGCAACAACAACGGCTGGTGTCAGGACAACGAGATCTCGTGGTACGACTGGGGCGAGAACCCGCAGGCCGGCGCGATGCGTGAGTTCACGCGGCGGCTGATCCGGATGCGCCGCGCGCATCCGGTCTTTCACCGCACGAGCTTCCTGCGCGGCGCCGCGCTCAAGGACTCGGGGCTGCCCGATGTGTGGTGGTTCCGCACCGACGGGCGCAAGATGACCCGGCGCGACTGGCAGCACGGCGAGCCCGTGCTGGGGATGTTCCTCAACGGCGCCGAGATTCCCAATGTGGGGCCGCACGGCGAGGAGATGCACGACGACAGTTTCGTGCTGCTGTTCAACGCCCACGAGGACGACCGGACGTTCATGTTGCCGCGCCGCCGGTTCGGCGCGCAGTGGGAGCTCGAGCTCTCGACCGCGGACCCCGAGGCCGAGGCCGGCAGCGCGCGCTACGGCGCGCGGACCGAGGTGACGGTGACGGGCCGCTCGATCATCGTGCTGCGCCAAGCGGGGCGCGGGCACCGACACGATCGGGACCGTGGCTGAGCTGCGGGCGACCTACAGGCTGCAGCTGACCGGCGACTTCGGATTCGCCGACGCCCGTGCGCTGATTCCGTACCTGCGCGACCTCGGCGTCTCCCACCTGTACCTCTCACCCTCGTTCCAGGCCCGACCGGGCTCCACGCACGGCTATGACGTGACCGATCCGAGCCGTCTCTCGGACGCGCTCGGCGGCGAGCCGGCGTTTCGCTCGCTGGCCGCCGACGCGCGCGCCGCGGGGCTCGGGATCGTCCTCGACGTCGTGCCCAATCACATGGCGGCCGACGACGCCAACCGCTTCTGGGCCGATCCGGCGCTCCGCGAACGCTTCTTCGACGTCGATCAGGCCACCGGGCGCTACCGCCGCTTCTTCGACATCGACGACCTCGCCGCCCTGCGCCAAGAGGATCTCGCCGTGTTCGAGCAGACGCACGAACTCGTCCTGCGGCTCGTCCGCGAGGGACTCATCGACGGTCTCCGGATCGACCACCCCGACGGCCTGGCCGATCCCGCCGGCTACTTCGAGCGGCTACGCGCCCACGGCGCGACGCACGTGTGGGTGGAGAAGATCCTCGATTCCGGTGAGCGGCTGCGCGACTGGCCCGTGTCGGGCACCGTCGGCTACGAGTTCCTCAACGACGCCACGGCCCTGTTCGTCGACCCGGCCGGTGAGGCGCCGCTGACCGCGCTGTGGCAGGAGGTCTCCGGTGATCAGCGGAGCTTCGGCGTCCTCGCCGCCGAGGCGAAGCTCGAGCAGGTGCACGGCCCCTTCGCGCCCGAGGCCGAGCGACTGGCCCGCGAGCTCGGCGCCGAGGTCCCCGGCGGCCCCGAAGCGCTGGCCCGCGCGTTGGCGTCGCTGCCCGTGTACCGGACGTATGTGGATGCCGCGCGCGGCGTCGTGGCCGAGGAGGACCGCCGCGCCATCGGCGCCGCCGAGATGGCGCCCGAGCTGGCCCAGATGCTGCTGCTCGAGCGGGCGGCCCCGGAGGCGTTCGTGACCCGCTTCCAGCAGACGACTCCGGCGGTGATGGCCAAGGGGGTCGAGGACACGGCCTTCTATCGGTACGCGCGACTGCTGGCGCTCAACGACGTCGGCGGCGATCCGGCCCGGTTCGGCATCGGCGTGGATCGCTTTCACGCCGCCAACGCGGAGCGGGCGGAACGGTTCCCACTCGCCCTGCTCACCACACAGACCCACGACGCCAAGCGCTCGGCCGACGTGCGCGCGCGGCTCACGGTGCTGGCCTCGATCCCGGACGAGTGGGCCGAGCACGTACGGCGCTGGCTCGAGCTCGGGGAGCCGCTGCGCAGCGGCGGCGCGCCCGATCCCGTCGAGCAGTACTTCCTGTACCAGACGCTGGTCGGCGCCTGGCCGATCAGCCGGGAGCGGATCGAGGCCTACATGGAGAAGGCGCTGCGCGAGGCCAAGCGCAATACGAGCTGGATCGACCAGAACGGCGACTGGGAGCGGGCGGTGATGAGCTTCTGCCGCGCGCTCTATTCCGACCGCGCATTCCTGGCCGACTTCGAGCCCTTCGTGGCGCGGGTGGCGGCGGCGGGCGACCGGGTCACGCTCGGAGCGCTGGCGCTGAAGCTGACCGCGCCCGGGATCCCGGATCTCTACCGGGGCAACGAGCTTCCGTTCCGGGCGCTGGTCGATCCCGACAACCGCCGTCCGGTCGACTGGCAGTGGTACCAATCGATGCTGGCGCGGCTGATGGGCGGCTCGCCTCCCGACCCCCAGACGGCCAAGCTGTGGCTGAATCTCCGCCTGCTGGGACTGCGCGCGCGCCGGCCGGAGCCATTCGCCGGCGACTACGAGCCGCTCGACGCCGGCGAGGGAACGTGCGCCTACGTTCGGGGCGGCGACGTGCTAGTTGCCGTCACCGTCCGGCCCGGCGCGCCCGGGGGTATGCTCGCGGCGCCAAGAGGCCGCTGGCGCGATGTCCTGCGAGGCGAGGAGCGGTCCTTTGCGGGCGCCGAGCCCCTCGCCCGGCTGCTCGGCGAGCACGGTCTGGCGGTGTTCGAGCGCGTCTGACGGTAGGGTGCAGGGACGTGGGGATGCGCGTACTGCTGATTTCGTGGGAGTACCCACCCGTGATCGAGGGCGGTCTCGGTCGCCATGTCCGCAAGCTGTCGGAGTCCTTGGTGCGCGACGGGGCCGAGATCCACGTGCTCACGCGCGGTGGGGGTGGACTGCCCGCCGATGATGAGCGCCACGGCGTGTTCGTGCACCGCGTGCGCGAGCCCGAGTATCCCCGGGACGTGGATGCGTTCGTGGGTTGGGTGGCGGCGATGAACGCCGACATGCGCGATCTGGGGATCGAGCTGTGCGAGCGGTTCGACTTCGACCTCGTGCACTCGCACGACTGGCTCGTGGCCAGCGCGGCGGAGCGGCTCGCGCGCCGCTCCGGCCGGCCGTGGCTGACGACCATCCACGCGACCGAGTTCGGCCGCCATCAGGGGTGGGTGCAGACCTACCCGCAATCGCACATCCACGGGGTCGAGCGGGCGATGGTCCGCCGCGCCGACCACGTGATCACCTGCTCGCGCTACATGCGCAGCCACGTGGCCAAGGTGTTCGGCGTGCCGGCGGCCCGCATCACCGTGATCCCCAACGGGATCGACCCGCGCGACCTCGAGCCGGTGGTCGACGATCTCGCCGCTCTGCGGGCGCGCTACGCGGGTCCGGACGAGCGCCTCGTGCTGCTGGTCGGGCGGCTCGTCTACGAAAAGGGCTTCCACCTCGCACTGGACGCGCTCGCGCCGGTGATCAAGCGGTTGGGCAACGTCCGCTTCGTCGTCGCCGGCACCGGCACGGCCGAGCACGAGCTCAAGCGCCAGGCCCGTCGCCTCGGCCTCTCGAAGCACGGCTCCTTCCTCGGCTGGGTGGGCGACGACATGCTGCACTCGCTCTATCGCGTCGCCGACCTCTGCATCGTGCCCTCGATCTATGAGCCGTTCGGGCTCGTGGCGCTCGAGGCGATGGCGTCGGGGTGCCTGTGCGTGGTCGCGGACACCGGCGGCCTGCGCGAGGTGGTCCCCGGCGACGGCACGGTCGGGCTGCGGTTCCCGTCCCGCGATTCGGCCGCCCTCGGCGCCGTGGTCGGCAAAGTGCTGACTGATGACCTCGCGCGGGCCCGGCTGATCGCCGAGGCCCGCGAACACGTGCTCGGCTTCGACTGGGCCGAGGTCGCCCGCCGCACCCGCGCGGTCTACGCGGGCGTGATCGAGACCGACGCGGAGTCGACCACCCTGCGGCCAGATGGGCTTTCGCGGACATAACTCGCCCCGCGAGCGGGAGTGCGAACGCCAGGCGGGAGGGTTGGCCGATTCCCTGCCAGCGTCGCCAGAAATCCGCCCCCGCCCTGATCACACCTCGGGGAGGAGCGGCGGGGCACTACGGTAGCTCGGGGGCGTTCGCGACATGCGGATCGGGTTGCGTGTGAGACGGGCCACCGATCCATCGCCGCGGTCGATCTCGATCACCGGCTCCATCCCCAGCGACGCCGCGAGCGCGAAGGCGCCGCCGATGTCGTTGACGACGCCGGCGGGGACCCGGGCCTCGGTCAGCGCCCGGGACCAATCGCCGGCCCCACGGGCGACCAGCAGTCGCTCGAGCGACAAGCGCAGCTGCTCGCGGTGGGCGACCCGGTCGGCGTTGGACACGAAGCGGGGATCCGCGGCCAGCCCTGGCTCGCCGAGCACCTCGCACAGGGACGCGAACTGGCGGTCGTTGCCGACCGCGAGGACGAGGTCGCCCTCACCGGTGCGGTACAGCTCATACGGCGCGATGCTCGGATGGGCGTTGCCCATCCGCCCCGGGACGACGCCGGCGAGCGAGAACGCCGATCCCTGGTTGACGAGCGCGGCCAGCAGTGCCGACAGCAGGTCGACCTCGATCAGCTGCCCTTCGCCGGTGGCGGCGCGATGGCGGAGCGCCGCGAGGATGCCGACGGCCGAGAACAACCCTGCGAGCACGTCGACGAGCGCGACCCCGACCTTCTGCGGCTCACCGTCCGGAGAGCCGGTGATCGACATCAGGCCGCCGAGCGCCTGCACGAGCAGGTCGTAGCCCGGCAGCGCCGCGCCCCGGCCGCTGCCGAAGCCCGTGATCGAGCAATAGACGAGCCCCGGGTCGGCCGCGCTCAGCGCCTCGTAGCCGAGCCCGAGCCGGTCGAGCACCCCGGGCCGGAAGTTCTCCACCACCACGTCGGCCTCGGCGGCCAGCTCGCGGGCGCGGGCGAGGTCATCGGGGTCGCGCAGGTCGAGCACGACGCTGTCCTTGTTGCGGTTGACCGACTGGAAGTAGGTGGCCTCGCCCCGCCCGTCGTATGGCGGGCCCCAGGACCGGGTCTCATCACCGGTCTCAGGTCGCTCGACCTTGATCACCGTCGCCCCGAGGTCGGCGAGCATCATCGTCGCGAACGGACCCGCGAGGACGCGGGAGAAATCGAGGATGCGGAGGCCCGCGAGGGCGCCGTCCGCGCTGGGATCAGGAATCTGGTCGGGCGTCACCGGAGCCACGGTAACCATTCGAGCACCGATCCGGTCACAAGCCGGCAACACGCGGGCCTGACGCCAACCATATAACCGTCCCGACCGCCACAACCCTGAACAAGGAGTCGCTTCATGCGCGGACGCATCAGGCCGGCGCTGCTGGCCGCGTCGGCGATCGGAGCCGCAGCGATTGGGATTCCCGTCGCCTCGGTAGCCGCCAAGTCCGAGGCCCATGAGGCCCGGGCGACCGGCAATTCGATCTCCCACGTGATTCTCATCTCCGTCGATGGACTTCATCAGTCCGACCTCCAGTGGTACGTACAGACTCATCCGAGCTCGATGCTCGCCAAGCTGACCAACGGCGGCGCCGAGTACGCGAACGCCCAGACTCCGGTTCCGTCGGACTCATTCCCCGGCATGGTCGGGCAGGTCACCGGCGGTAACCCGAAGACGACCGGCATCTACTACGACGCCGAGTACAGCCATGCGCTGCTCCCGCCCGGAACCAGCACCTGCCCCGCGGGCGCGACGACCGGGACGCCGGTCGTGTTCGACGAGTCGCTCGACCACAATTCGAATGCGCTCGACGCCGGCCAGGGCCTCTCCGGGCTGCCCGGAAGCATCCTCTCGATGACCGGTTCGCCGCAGACGCTGATCAACCCCGCAGCTCTGCCGGTCGATCCGAAAACCTGCAAGCCGGTGTACCCGTGGCAGTACCTGAAGGTCAATACGATCTTCAACGTCGCTGCAGAGGCCGGCCTGCGCACCGCGTGGTCCGACAAGCATCCGGCCTACACGATCCTGGACGGTCCCGGCGGCCTGGGGATCCAGGATCTGTTCACGCCGGAGATCAACAGCGAAGCGCTCGGCTATCCGCCCGGCAACGACTGGACGACCGACAACGCCGCCACGATCCAGTACGACACCTACAAGGTCCAGGCGGTCATCAACGAGATCGACGGCTACGACCACAGCCGCACGAACAAGGTCGGCGTCCCGGCGATCTTCGGGATGAACTTCCAGACCGTCTCGACGGCCGAGAAGCTCCTGACCTCCGATGGCCTGGCCGGCGGATACCTGCCGGGCGGCAGGATCCCCGGACCGCTGCTCTCACGAGCGTTGGACTACATCAACACCCAGGTCGATCGGATCGTCGACGAGCTGCACGCGCAGAAGCTGAGCGACGACACAGCGATCATCATCTCGGCCAAGCACGGCCAGTCGCCGCAGAATCCCGAGTCGCTGACGCGGATCGACGACACCCCGATCGTCAACGGGATCAACGAGGGCTGGGCCAAGACCCACCCCAAGGACCCGCCGCTGCTGGCCTCCGGCACCGATGACGACGCGTTCATGCAGTGGCTCTCGAACACGTCCGAGGCGGCGGCGGACTACGTCAAGGACTACCTGTGGTCGCACCCGGCGACGGGAACGACGATCACCGGGGCAACGAGGACACTGCTCCACTCCGGCCTGCAGACGATCTACGCCGGCGCAGCAGCGGCGCAGTTCTTCGGAGTGCCGGTGGACGAGCCCCGCCACCCGAACGTGTACGGGATCGTCCAGCACGGCGTCGTGTACACCGGTGGCAAGAAGATCGCCGAGCACGGTGGCGCAGACCCGAACGACCGGCACGTGCCGATCCTGGTCTACGCTCCGGGCCTCGGGGGATCGACGTACGACGGTCCGGTCGAGACGACGCAGATCGCGCCGACGATCCTGCAGCTGCTCGGCCTCGACCCGTCCTCGCTGCAGGCGGTCAAGGACGAGGGCACGCGGGTTCTGCCCGGTTCCTAGGGCGACACGCCCGACCCGGCGGGCGCTCTCGCGAGGGGGCGCCCGCCGGCCGTTCTGCGGACGAGCTCAGAGCGTCAGCACACCGGCCTCGAGCTCCAACAGGAATCGCTTGCGCTCGAGTCCGCCGCCGTAGCCGGTGAGACTTCCGTCGGCTCCGATCACGCGGTGGCACGGGACGATCACGGCGATCGGGTTGCGGCCGTTGGCCACCCCGACCGCTCGCGCCGCGTTCGGATGCCCGATCCTCCGCGCCAGCTCGCCATAGCTGATGGTCTCACCGTAGGGGATCGTGCGCAGCTCCCGCCATACGAGCTGGTGCAGCGGCGCGCCCGACATCGTCAGCGGGAGCTCGAACGCCGGCCGGCCGCCGGCGAAGTACTCGGCGAGCTGGCGGCGCACGGCTGTGAAGCGCTCGTCGTCGCGCTCCCACGCGTCCGCGATGCGCGGCGGTCGGCGTCCTTCGAGCATGTGCAGACCGTGCAACGAGTGCTCGTCGCCGACGAGCAGCAGCTCTCCGATCGGGCTGTCGAACCGCGTGTAGAGCATCGGGTTCATGATCGCGGCTGCTCCGGTCGCGTGGCGGCGGCCTGCGCCCACAGGTACTGGAGCGCGTAGGCGCGGTACGGGCGCCACCGTTCGGCGAGCGCAGCGGCTGCCGCGGGGCGCCCGTCCTGACCGAGTGCCTCGAGCCCGCGGCGGACACCGAGATCCGTGGGCAGAAACGCGTCCCGATCCCCGAGCGCGCGCATCGCCACGTAGGCGACCGTCCACGGCCCGATCCCCGGCAGCGCCTAGCAGCCGGCGTTCGGCCTCGGCACGGTCGGCGTCCGGCGACAGCGTGATCTCGCCACGGGCCAGCGCGCCGGCCAGCCCGAGCACCGCCCGGCGACGGGCGGTCGGCATGGCCAGCTGCGCGGGATCGGCGTGTGCGAGCGCCTCCGCGGCCGGGAACAGGTGCGTGACGCCGCGCATCGGTCGCGCCAGCGCCTCGCCGTAGGCGGCGACGAGGCGCGCGGCCAGTGTCGTCGCCCCGGCGACCGAGACCTGCTGCCCGAGCACCGCGCGGATAGCCAGCTCGGCGCCGTCGGGGTGACCGGGGACTCGCCGGCCGGGGACGGCTCTGGCGGCCGCGCCGATCACGGGATCCGGGGCGAGCGCCGCCTGCACGGCCTGGGGGTCCGCGTCGAGGTCGAGGAGGGCCCGACAGCGCTGGACCGCCGACTCGGCGTCGCGCGGATCCTCGAGCCACAACGTCGCGCCGATGTGGTCACGGTGCGGGCGCAGCTCGATCACGCCCGCGCCGCCAGGCAGCCGCAGGCTGCGGCGATACGCCCCGCCGTCGACCTCTTCGACGCCGGCCACCGCTCGGCGCCCGAGGTAGGCGATGAGGCCGTCGGCATCGAGCGGGGCGTGGTAGCCGAGTTGGCGCCGGCGGACCGTCCAGGCACCGGGAGTGCTCTCACGCGCTGTGCGGGTCATCGTGGCCATCGACGGTAGAACGGTGCCCGGCGCGAGCTTGTGAGGTCGACGCGTCAGGACACTGACCGGGACTCGGCTTCGCTGGGCCGCTCCGTCCAGCGGCCGCGCCCGATTCGGGACACCCCGCGCAGGGCACACCTGATACTGATCGACTGTGGAGACATACGACGAGAGGGGGATCTCGATGCCGGCCGTGACACGTGGCAGCGCGACAGGGAGCACTGGCGACCGGGTGCCGAAGCAGCGCGCGACGACGCTGTGGCACTCGCAGGCTCACATGCCCACGGTCAAGACCGCCGAGCGCGTGATCGTCCGCGGCGAGGGCTCGTACGTGTTCACCGAGGACGGACAGCGACTGCTCGACGCGCCCGCGACCCTGTGGCACTGCAACGTCGGACACGGCCGGGCGGAGATCGCCGACGCGGTGGCCGCCCAGATGCGGACGCTCGAGACCTTCTCGACCTTTCAGGAGTACACCAACCGTCCGGTGCTCGAGCTGGCCGAGCGGGTGGCGGCGCTGGCGCCGGTACGCAATCCCAAGGTGTTCTTCACCAGCGGCGGCTCGGACGCGGTCGACCTCGCCGCCAAGCTCGCACGCCGGTACTGGACCGCGCTCGGATTCCCGGACAAGCGTCTGCTGGTCTCGCGGACCAACGCCTACCACGGTCTTCACGCCTACGGCACGAGCATCGCCGGGATCGAGGCCAACCGCATCGGCTACGGGACCCTGATCGCCGACACCGAGCGGGTCGCGATGAACGACGCCGGCGCCCTCGAGGCGCTCGTGCGAGACCGCGGAGCCGATTCGATCGCCGCGTTCTTCTGCGAGCCGGTGATCGGCACGGGCGGCATCTTCCCCCCGCAGCCGGGCTACCTCGAGGCCGTGCAGCGCATCTGCCGTGAGAACGACATCCTGCTCGTCGTCGACGAGGTGATCACCGGCTTCGGTCGCACCGGCGCCATGTTCGCCAGCGAACGGTTCGGGCTCGAGCCCGACATCATGCTCGTGGCCAAGGGGATCACGTCCGGATACCTGCCGCTCGGCGGCGCGATCATCGCGGACCGCGTGTGGGAGCCGTTCTGGGCCGACGAGAGCGAGCTCGTGTTCCGGCATGGGATCACCTACGCCGGCCACGCGTCGGTGTGCGCGGCTGCGATGGCCAACATCGACATCCTCGAGCGCGAGCAGCTCGTCGATCGCGTCAAGCGCCTCGAGCCCGTGCTCGACACCGCGTTCGGGCCCCTGGCGTCGCACGAGCTGGTCAAGGAGGTGCGCTCCGGCATCGGGCTCCTGACCGGGGTCGAGCTTCACGATCTGGCGCTCCTGCCGAGCGTGTGCGCGCGCTGCGTCGGGAACGGGGTGATCGCCCGCATGCTCTCGAACGCGACGATTCAGGTCTCGCCGCCGTTCGTGATCGAGGCAGCGGAGATCGAGCACATGGCCGAGGTCATCGGCGAGGCGCTCGACTGGGCGGCGTCGGCGGCCTGACGCGCTCCTCAACCATTCGTTGCGTACCCCGCGCCTGCGCCGATGGCATGCACGCCGGGCGCTGCGGTGACGACTCCGCGCAGGAGCGTGGCCGGGCCCATGTCCAGGGTCCCGTCGGGGCGCTCGAACCCGTCCGGCGTCGAGAACCGGGCGACGATCACCCCGGCGGCGCCCAGGTTCGGCGCATAGGCGCGCTGCGCGGCGTCGAGCAGTATCAGCCCATGCTCGCCGGGCCGGAGCGTGCGCTCGGGACGGTCCGGCAACAGGAAGCCGTAGGCGTCGGGGGCGACGCTGACCAGCGTTCCCGGGGGAGCCGCGGCCAGCCGCCCCGCGAGCGTGGCGAACATGTCCCCGGCGAGCTGGGGCCGGGGGGAGATCGCGGCGACCACGACCGCCGCCGCCACGGCCGCGCCGGCGACCCAGGCGATCCGCGGATCCCGCTCTCCAGTGCCGGCCTCGGATGCGCTCTCGGCCCGGGACGGCCCGGGCGCCACGACGAACCCGGCGGCCACGCAGGCCGCGGGGACCAGCTGCGCCAGGTAGCGCTCGAGGCCGGCATTGCGGTAGACGTAGATCGCGCCGAGCATGAGCACCGTGGCCAGGATCAGGAGCGCAGGGCGCCCGCGTCCGTGGACACACGCACGCAGGATCCCCGCCCCGCCCAACAGCAGCAGCGGCCAGTCCCCGCCGCGCAGCAGCGCGCCCAGCGCCGGCACCCGACCGGAGAGCGCCATGACGCCGAGTGCCCCCAGCCCGCACGCGGCCGCGATCACGGCCCGCCGGCGTGTGAGCGACGCCCACACCGCGGCGGCGTCGAGCAGCACCGCGCCGGCGAGGGCCCCGAGCAGCAGGAGCGGACCGCCGCTGGGCAGCGCGAGCGGCGGACGCAGCACCGCGACCGCCACGGCCAGTGCGAACGCGCCGCTGGTCAGCGCGCGCCGTGCGAGGTCCCGGCTCGAGCTCCACAGGAGGCCCGCCAGGCCTGCGGCCGACAGGAGCACGAACCACTCCGGTCGCGTCGCGGCGCACAGGCCGCCGAGCACTCCGGCCGTGAGCGCGCGGCGCTCGACGAGCGCCAGCGCCGTGGCCAGGGCGAGCGCCTCGGCGAGCGGATCGGGGCCGGCGAAGCCGCTCCAGAAGGCCAGGGCCGGGCTGGCGAGAGCTGCCCCCGCGCTCAGCGCCGCGGCCGCCCTCGAGCCGGTGAGACGGCCGGCGAGCAGGCCCGCCAGCACGACCACGGCTGCCGCGGCGCCGGCGGTCAGCAGGTCGGCGCCGGCGCGGATCGGCGCCACCGCCGAGATCAGCGCAACGAGCGCCGGAAACAGCGGCTTCAGGGATGCGTCGACCGAGGGCACCCATAGCTCGCCGCGGTGACCGAGCTGCAGAGCCGGCGTGAGATGCTCGGCGATCCCGCGGGCCATCAGCAGGTAGTCGTATCCGTCGGGATAGAGCAGTCCCCGCTGGCGGCCCTGGAGGCGGAGCGCGAACGCGACCAGCGCGACGATCGACCATACGACCGCCGCCGGCACGCGCTGGAGCGCTACCACACCCGGCGCAATTCGCCGCTCCGGCGCCCCGGCGACGGCGGTGGTCATCCCGTCCGCTCGGCGAGGCCGAGCAGCGCCGCGAAGTAGCCCGCCGTCTCGGCGACCCGATACAGGTACAGGCGGTCGCGGACCGCAGCCCAGAGAACGAGCCGGACCGGGACCGCGACGAGCAGGCGCAACGCGACCTCGGCACTCGGATTGACCGCCCGGCTGACACCGTTCCACCACAGACGCCGCCAGTAGTAGCGACTGCGGCAGCGCTCGGCGTGCACGGCGTGGTCGACGACCGCGGCCGGCTCGAGCCAGACGCGCCAGCCATCGGCGATCACCCGCGCCACCATGTCGCTGTCCTCGCCGGAGAGCAGCGCTCGCCCGTGGCGGCCCAGCGTGGTCGAGAACGGCCCCACCGACTCCAGCGCCTCACGGCGAAAGGCCATGTTGGCTCCGAACGGCCATTCCGAGCTCGATCGCGGCTCGCGAGCCACCGACCCGAAGCGGGTGATGCCGGCCAGCTGGAGCAGTCGCCCGGAGAGCCAGCGCGGTCGCGGGGAGTGGAAGGCGGGGGCGCAGGCCCCGCCCACGCAGCCGATATCCCAGCGGCTGAACGCGCGCATGATGTGCCCGCTCCACTCCGGCTCGGGCACGGCGTCATCGTCGACGAAGGCCACGATCGCCCCGGCCGAGGCGGCGACACCCGCATTGCGGGCCAGCGACAGGCCGGGCTCGTCGACGTAGATGCAGGCGAGCTGCGCGATCCGCGAGCGGTAGCGCTCCACCAGCGGGCGGCACGAGACGCTCGAGGCCGAGTCGACCACCACGACCTCGGCCGGGTGGCGCTGCGCGGCGAGGCCCTCGAGACAGCGCTCGAGATCCGCCGGGCGATCGTGCGTGCAGACGATCACCGACAGCTCAGACATCGCCCACCTCCGCCAGCAGCTCGGCGTGGCGCCGCGCGGCGGCAGTCCAGGTGAGCTCCGAGGCCAGCACTCGGGCGAGGCCGGCGCGCTGCGCCCGCTCGCCGGCGTCCAGCAGCGCCTCGAGCCCGGCTCGGATCCCGGCCACGGAGGGCTCGACGACGCGGGCGCTTGCGCCGGCCACCTCGGGCCCCGATCCGACTGCCGTCACCAGGCTCGGGCGGCCGCTCCCGATCGCTTCCAGCAGCGGCCCGCTGCTCTCCCCGACGCTGTCGGCGCGAACGCAGAGGACGGCGTCGGCGGCGGCGATCGCGCGCTCGTACTCGGCGCGGCCGGGATTGCGCAGCACGACCGCGCCCGCGGCCACCGCGGCGGCGGCGAGCTGCTCGTCGGCGACCCGGCCGGCGAGCACGAGGCGGGCGCGACCCGAGCGTAGTAGCGGCTGCGCGGCGCTCAGCGTCTCGGCCACCAGCTTGGCCGGCTTGAGCACGCCCGGCAGTACGAACAGGGGCGGTCCGTCGAGGTCGAGTCCGAGGGCCGCGCGCGCGGCGGAGCGCTCGCAGGCCGGCGCGGGCGCGGCGGGGTGCGGCACGATCTCGATCCGGCCGGCGCTGACCCCGGCGCCGCGGATCAGCAGCTCGGCGGCGTGGCGCGAATGGACGATCAATCGCGCCCTGCGGCGGGTGCAGAGTGGGAGGACGATGGCCCGCTGGGCGGGCCGGAGGACCCGGGCCCGGGGCAGAATGTCGTGGACCGTGAGCAGGTACCGGCCGCGGCGACGTACGGCGTGTGGCACGATCGACCGCGTCGAGTTGGCGAGGTGGAAGTGCGCCGGGCCCGATGCCGCCGGCCTCCGTACCGGGCGGTAGTCGATACCAAGCTCACCGAGCGCGCCGGCGAGCCGCTCGACATACGTGCTCACGCCGAGCGAGCGGGGATCAACGACGCCGCTGACCATGCGTCCTGGCCTTGGCTCGTTGCCAGTGATGTGCGGCTCGCTTGACCTCAACCGGGGCCGGGAACAGCTTGGCGTGATCGAGCCGGTACAGCGCGTACTCGTGGTCGTGGAAGACGAGCGTGCCGATCCGGCCCAGCCGCCAGTACATGTGGCCCATCGCCTGGGCCTCCGCCGCGGTGCGGATCAGGGGCGTCGGACCGGTCGAGAAGGCCTGGAGGTTGGGCGCCGAGAGCAGCGTTCGCGAGTCGACCAGGAACCAGCGCACGTCGGCGTTCCACAGCGCCTGGGCGGCGGGCCACCAGTCTGTGGCCGGTGCCGTGTAGAAGGCATGCAGCAGGTCATAGCCATGAGCGGCGGCGAGCAGCTCGGCCTCGGAGCCGACATGCGCCTTGGTCTCGGTCAGGGTTTGGTGGCCGGTCGCTGCCGGGACGTAGTAGCTGGTGAACGGATCGGCGGCGACGAGCCCGGCGGGCTGGGCGGGGATGATCTGCCCGAGCGAGTAGGCCTCCTGAAGCGGCGAGCCGAAGTAGGTGATCGTGCCCGGGAGGTAGATCAGCGTCGCCAGCTTGAACACCAGCGCGAACACGAGCGTGCCCTGGACGAGTCGCTTCGGCAGCGACGGCTTGGCCTCGACGAGCACGATGGCGGTACCGATTGCGAGCGGGATCTGGCCCAGCAGCAGGAAGCGCCACCACACCGGCACGGGCAGCCCGGCCAGGCCCAGCAGGGCAATTCCATAGCACCCCCCGAACCAGATCAGCGGCAGCGGCTCGCCGCGGCGGGCCAGGCGCACGAGCCCGCACAGGCCGCTGGCGCCGGCGGCAAACATGAGAAACCAGCGCCAGCGGTCCTCGCCCCAGTACAGCGCCAGGCGGTTTGAGTGGATGAGCGGGTCGATCGGCGGCGACAGGATCAGGATCACCGTCCATACCGCCAGCCCCGCGACGATCACCGTCCCGCCGACCGCCAGCGTGCACAGGGCGCGCCGACCGGTGAACGCGACCGCCAGGCGGTGTCCCAGCCACCCCAGACCGGTCCGGCGCCAGGGCAGCGGGCGCAGCGCGGCAACGATGCGCGGCGACACCGCCAGCGCGGCGACGATCACCGATCCCGGCAGCCCGGACTGGGCCATGGCCTTGTTGAGCTGGAACGCCGGCCACGCCATCCCGAGGACGAAGCCGAATACGAGCGCGGCCGAGGAGCGGTAGGCGCCGGGCCTGCCGCGCGCGGCCAGCAGACACCCGTCAGCCGCGACGAGACCCGCGAGCAGGGTTCCGGTCAGCTGGTGGACGACCATCGTCGCGCCCATCAGGACGATGGCCAGCAGCAGTGTGAGGCGGCCGGTTCCGCGGAGCGCGAGCAGCGTGCCGAGCGCGAGCGCGATGGCCGGGTTCTGGGGATAGAAGCCGGCGTAGAGCAACCCGTTGAGCGTCAGGTCGTTGGCCCAGATGACGTGGGCCGGGCCGAACATCACCAGCAGCACGGGCACTGCCAGCCACGCCGCCCGGCGCCCCGCCACCTGCCGGGCGTAGATCACGATCATCCCCAGTGTGGCGAGCGAGACGACGATGCCGGCGTAGCCGAGGAAGCGGCCGAGCGCGAGCGCGTCGTTGGCCTGGCCAGGTGAGGAGATCGCCTTCCACACCATCGCCAGCGCCAGCATGTACGGCGTCGCCAGCGGCGACTGGATGCCCGGGGTGGCGAGGAACGGACTCTGCGCGGCGAACGGATGGGCGGCCATGTCCTGGAGCAGCGCGATGTAGGTCGGCGTGTCGGAGGTGACGCGCAGCGGATAGCCGATCTGGACGGCCCAGATCTGGAGCGCGACCAGACCGCCGACGAACAGCAGCGCGGCGAGGACGCCGCGCGGGATCGAGATGGGGAGGCGCCGGGGCAGCGCGAGTGCCGGAGCCGACGCGCTCATCGCCCGGCCCTGGCCGTGATCGCGGTGGGCAGGGGCAACGTGCGCGGTGTCTGCGCGATCAGCTCGGGGAGCGCGCGCACCGCGGCGACGGCGAGCAGCACGAGCGCGGCGAGCTCACAGGCCAGCGTCGCGGTTGCAGCGCCGACGGCGCCAAGGCTCGGAACCAGAAGCATGATCACGCCAAGGTTGATCGCCAGCGACACGCCGACCTGGAGGCCGAGGGGACGCAGCCGCCCCAGGGCGACGAGAGCCGTGCCGAGCACGCCTGCCGGCGCGATCACCGCGGTGGCTCCGGCCAGCACGACGAGGGCCGGGGCCGCTGCGCCGAAACGGGGACCGAACAGGACCATGAGCAGCGGCCGCGCGAGCAGGGCGACCAGCCCGCCCACCGCGACCCCGCCGGCCGTCACCCAGACCAGCGCGCGCCGGGTGATCATCGCGGTCTCGGTGGCGTTCCGCGCGTTGGAGAGACGGGGAAGCAGTCCGGTCGTGACCGCGTTGGCCATGCACAGCAGGCCCCAGGCGATCGTGCTGGCGGCGGCGAAGCGGGCGGTCTCGGTGGAGCGCGAGAGAAGGGACAGTCCGATCGTCCCCGAGCGGTAGTAGGCGAGCGTGGCGAGCGCCATCACGCCGAGCGGCGCGGCGCGGCGGAGCGCGGTCCAGGTTGGCTGCGGCGCACCGGCGGCGACGATCCGCCGGGCCGCCACGGCCATCGGCACGCACCCGATCGCGGTTGCCGCGGCGACAGCGAGCAGGACGGTTGCCGCCCGGGGTCCGAGCACCACGCAGGCAACGGCCGCCGCGGCCGTGAGCACGCCCGCCAACAACTTGGTCAGCGCCTCCGGGCGGAGGTCCTGGGCCGAGCGAAGTGCACCGGTCAGCGACAGTTGCGCGGCTCCGGCGGCAGCGATCAGGACTGTCGCGATCGCCTCGGGCTCCCGGCCGGTGAGCGCCCCCGCGACGACGGCCGCAACTGCCGCCGCGCCGATCAGCGGAATGCGGGCCCGCGCCAGCGCCCGCAGCAGCTCGCCCCGGGCTCCCGGGCCGGCGACACCATCGCGCGTCAGCAGCGTCTGGCTGCCGAGGTCGAGCACCGCCGTGAGCACCGTGGCGGCGGCGAGCGCCGTGGCGAGCACGGCGAACTCGGTCGTCGACAGCGCTCGCCCGGCGACCAACATCAACGCGATCGTCCCGCCCTTGGAGGCGAGGTCGCCGGCCAACGCGAAGGCGGAGTTCTGCGCCACGCTCCGCGTCTTCATGCCGCCGCTCCCGTGTGGATCGCGGCCGGCGCCGCAGCGGCTCGCAGCGCCGAGCGCGTGGCGGGCAGCGACTCGAGCGAGGCGTGCAGTAACTCACCGTAGCGGCGGAAGGAGTGCTCCCGGGCCGCGCGGCGGACGCCCGCCGAGAGCGCGCCGCGGTCCTGCGCCATCCGTTCGATCGCCGTGCACAGGGCACCCACGTCGCCGGGCGGGCAGAGGATCCCATCGGCTCCATCGCGTACCGCTTCGACCAGCCCTCCGACGGCGGTCGCGATCACCGGCCGGCCGTAGGCGAACGACAGCTGCACGACACCCGACTGGCTGGCCGAGCGGTAGGGGAGCAGAGAGGCGTCGGCGGCGGAGAACAGGAGCGCGGCCTCCTCGTTGGAGACGAACCCGTCGCGCAGCTCGACGCGATCGGCGATCCCGAGCGCGGCCACCCGCCGGCGGAGCTCGTCACCGCCGTCCCAGAAGACGCCGGCGACGGTGAGGCGGGCGCGCAGCGACGGGCGCCGGCGGGCGAGTTCGGCCAGTGCGTCGAGCGCCAGGTCGATGCCCTTGTAGGGGCGGATCGCTCCGAAGGCGATCAGGGACAGCTCGGGATCGCCCTGGCGCCGGCGCTCGGCGGCGATCTCGGCCGCCGTCGGTGGTGTGCACAGATCCGCCGCAGCGAAGCGGGGATGGAAGGCTTCGAGCACAGGCCGGTCGGCGAGGCCGAGCTGCCCGAGCTGCGCCGTCATGTGGCCGGCGTGGACGACGAGCAGATCGGCGTGCGCGAGCACGGACCGAGTGACGGCGCGGCCGAAGGGCACCTGCTCGTGCGGTTCCACGTTGTGGCAGATCACGACCCGCGCCACTCCCGGCTGCGCCCGGCGCAGGAGGTACCGGTACGGGGGTGCCATCACCGGGTGCAGCCAGGGCAGCACGATCGCCCGGGCGCCCGCGGCCGCGGTGCGTCCCAGCGCGGCCCGCCAGGTCCGCGGGTCGGCCCAGTCGAGCAGCGTCTCCGCCTGCTCCAGACGTGCCGGACGGGAGACGTGATCGTGCGTGTCGCGCCGGTGGATCAGCGGCGGATAGAGGCGACGCCAGGACAGCGCTTCGACGGGCCCGAGCTCTCTGAGTGCGGTGACCATCGCCGTGTTGAACTGCGCGGCGCCACTGACGAGTGGATGGATCGGGGCGATGACTGCAACCGGTGTCGCCCGAGCAGCGACCCCGGTCATGACGCCGAACGGGCGGCCACGGGGGGCGCTGGACCCTCGCCGGCCGCGATATGGGCCGGCGGCGGCAGCAGGCGGCGCACCTCGGCGTCGCGGCCCCCGGCCAGCTCAGAGGCCTCGATGCGCTTGATCCGGTGCAGAGCGTCCTCGAGCAGCCGCCGGTTGGAGCTGATGCCGTCGGCCAGCAGCCCGCAGATGAGCAACGCGGCGGCGCCGATCGTGAGCAGCACCGTCGCGAGCAGTGCCGGCAGGTGCAAGCCGCCGGCGGCGTACGACAGCAGGAACCACGCCGTCGCGCCGACCGCGGCCAGTGCCATCGTGGCCGCCGTCCGACCGAACGCCCGTAGCGGATTCGTGTGCAGAGTCGTGCGGAAGGCCTGACCCCCGGTGCGTCCGATGTAACGCGTGATCGAGTGCGTCATGCGCGAGGTCCCGACCGTGCGCCGGCGCGCGGGCGAGACGATCTCGACCATGCGCAGCCGCCGGCCCGCGGCCTGCACCAGCGTGTCGAGCGTGTACGTGAAACCGGAGCTGACGTGCAACTGCATCAGCGCGTCGCGGGAGAAGGCGCGATAGCCCGAGGTGACGTCGCTGAGCGGGACATTCATCATCCGCCGCGCGACCCACGATCCGGCCCGGTTCCCGAGTCGCCGCACGGGTGACCCCTGGCTCGGATCGGCCAGCGGACGGGCGGCGACCACGAGGTCGGCCGACCCCTCGACGATCGGAGCCACGAGCCGGGCCATGGCCGACGGGTCGTGCTGCCCGTCGGCGTCCAACGTGACGATGATGTCGGCTCCGCGCGCCAGCGCCTCGGTCGCGCCGCGGTTGAAGGCGGCGGCGAGGCCCCGGTTGCCCGGATGGCGCGCGACGTGGTCGACGCCGGCGGCCCAGGCTCGGTCGGCGGTGAGGTCTTCGGAGCCATCGTCGATGACGACGATCTCGACCCGTCCGACGCCGTCGATCTGACGCGGGACCTCGCTGACCACGCGACCGATCGTCTCCTGCTCGTTGAGAGCCGGAATCAGCACCACGAGGCGGGCACCTGCTCGGGCACGGCCCGCCGGGGCGGAAATGCGGATATCGAGGTGATGGTCGGGCGCGCTGTGCGGCGCGCCCGACCCCTCCTCACGCGTGAACGGTGCCACGGTGGTTCCTTTCTCAGTGGCTCGGGCCGTGGCCATGGTGCTTGCCGTGACCGCCCTTGCCGCCGTCGCCTGAGCCGCCCTTGCCGCCCTTGCCGCCGTCGCCTGAGCCGCCCTTGCCGCCCTTGCCGCCGCCTGAGCCGCCCTTGCCGCCGCCTGAGCCGCCCTTGCCGCCGGGGTCGTGGCCGTGGTGGTGGCCCGGTGGGTCCGTGCTCGGCTTACCGTGCTCGTGGGACGGGACGCTCCGAGCGGCGGCGAAGCCGGCGACGGTCAAGCTCAGCGCTGCAGCGAGCGTCAGTGCGTACTGCCTGACTCCACGCTTCATGAGATACCTCCGTGTAGATGGGCCAGGGAGCGGCAGTGGGCTGCTCCCAAGATGACGCGCAAGCGGGTGACGGCCCGTTCCGCGTCACAGCCCTGTCCTCGGCAGTCCTCGCCCATCGATGTATGTGAGCGCCGTGGTCATCGAACGAGCGTCCAGAAGCGCGTCCAGCGCCGTCCAGGCCCGCGATCCCGCGGGGGGATTCAAGGACCCGTCGAGCGGGGTCGATAGGGGCCTGTGATGCTCACCATCTCGTTGCTGATCGCGCTGCTGGCGCTGGCCGGCGTCACGCTCGGCAGCTTCCGGGCCCGTCGGCGCCTCGCCGACCAGGTCCTGGAGCTGCAGCGCAACGCGCGCGTCGAGGGACTCACCTTGCTCCGCAATCAGGCGGCGTTCAAGGAAGACCTCGATCTCGAGCTGCTCCGCTCCGAGCGCACCGCCCAGCCCGCGAGCCTGATGGTGATCAGCGTCGACTCACGTCCCTGGACGGAGCCGGCCGGCGACGCCCCGCGGCAGGAACTGGCCCGCGTGATGAGCGGTGCCGTCCGCAACGTCGACGTCGGCTATCGCATCGGCTCGGATGAGTTTGCGCTGATCCTCCCCGGCACCCGCGCCCGCGGTGCGCTGGTGGCGGCCGACCGTGTGCGCAACGCGCTTCGGCAGGCCGGCGCGCCCGCCCGCTCCGTGACCGTCGGCGTTGCCGAGGCCGGACCGGGGATGGACCGCCGGCAGCTGTTTCGCAACGCCTACGTCGCGCTGTTGGCTGCAGGTCGTGACCGACGCGCGGACGTGCTCGCCTACTCTCCTGAGCTCGAGCCCACCAGCGATCCGACCGAGCTCGACGGGCTGACGCGAATCGAGCCGATCCAGAGCGCCTTGCCGTCGGACGCGCCGCCACATCAGTGACGGTCCACGACGGGACCGCCGGCACGTTCCCGCTGCTCGCGCTGCCACCGAGCGCAGGACCGTGAGGAGTCCGACCGCCATACTTCCCTGTGCCTCGTCACCGACAGGGAAGGAGAGACCGTGAGCGACGTTCAGGGCAGCGGCACCCAGGAGGACCCATGGGTGCTGAAGACCCCTCCGGGCACCTCCGAGTACCAGATGTACAAGGACGAGTCAGCCGACCCACCGGCGCTGGTGTGCGTCGTCGGCAAGACCAAACTTGGCTACCAGCTTCGCTGCCTCGACGATCTGCACGCGATGCTCAAGGCGCACGGGGATTGGATGCCGCTGGGGAGCGCCGATGAGCAGAAGGCGGCCGCGGAGGGCACGGTCGAGGCGTGGGGCCGCTCGGAGTCGAACCCGATCGGAGGCTTCTACGGGACCAAGAAGGGCCTGCGCGGCCGCTTCGGCATGTATGTGCCACCGCTGATGGAGGCGCTCGGGCTGGCCGAGCTCGAGCACAACCCGCGCAACAACCGGATGCGCGCGGTCTGAGCCGGACGATGTCTGATGCGTTCCGACAGGCGTACGCGCCGATCGTGGAGGAGCTGGGCCGGCTGGCGCCGCCCGCCGGGATCGTCGATGCGCACGCCCACCTCGGCGCCGACGAGGACGGTCGCTCGCTTGACCCCGAGACCCTGCTGACGGCGCTCGACGAAGTCGGGCCGATGACCCGAGCGTGCGTGTTCCCGTTCCACGATCCCGAGCGGCATCCCGCGTATCGGCTGCCGAACGATCGCGTGCTCGAGTGGGCGCGTGAGAGCGACGGGCGGCTGATCCCCTACTGCCGACTGGACCCGGCCGACGGCCCCGTCGCCGAAGCGGAGCGGTGCCTGGCGCTGGGAGCGAGGGGGATCAAGCTTCACCCCCGGGCGCAGTCGTTCGGCTTCGGCAACGAGGCCGCCCGCGCGATCTTCGAGGTGGCCCGTGACGCCGGCGTCCCGATCCTGATCCACGCCGGCCGGGGCATGGGCACGATGGCCGACCTCGTCGAGCTCGCGCTCCGCTACCCGGAGGTGCCGCTCGTGCTCGCCCACGGCGGCATCGCCGACCAGGGCATCTTCGCCACCGGGCTGGAGGGCCACCCCTGTGTCCTCTACGACACCTCGTGCTTCGCGCCCACCGACATCGTCGAGCTGTACGCGCGCGTGGCCGCCGAGCGGATCGTGTTCGCCTCCGACGTTCCGTACGGCCGTCCGCCGGGTGGACTGTTCCTGGCCATGCGCGCCGCCAGGTACGCCGGACTCGACGAGTCCGAGCGGGCGCTCGTCGCCGGCGGCACGATGGCCGCCGTGCTCGACGGCCGGCCACCAGCGCCGGCGCAACCGCCCCGCGTGCCCCGAGTCCGGCCCGTCAGCGGCACGCTGACGCGGATCGCGGCGTACCTGATCACCGGCTTCGGCGCTGTCCTGGCGACGCCGCCACCGGTGCCGGCCCGGGCGCTGCCGTGGATCAACCTCGCCCGCGCCGCCTGCCGCGAGCCCGACCCGGGCGTCGCGGGCCACGCGATCGAGCGGATCTCCGCGGCGCTGGCCGCCGCGGAGCAGGTGCTGAACGGCGCCGAGCCGGAGCGGTTCATGGCCATCGGGCTCATCCACGCGGCCAGCACGATCGCGGTGACGGAGCCGGTGGGGTAAGGGGCCGCGGGTCCGGCTCGCGGCGTGCCTGGGCGGTGGTGGCGGTCTTGGCGTACACGGCCGGCTGGGGAGGGGGGGTGCGTTCTCGCGGCGTGCCTGGGCGGTGGTGGCGGTCTTGGCGTACACGGCCGGCTGGGGAGGGGGGTGCGTACTTGCGACGTGCCTCGGGTCACGTCCCTTTCGTGGCCTCTCGCCGCTCGTCGCGGCAGCCGTGGAACTTAATGGCTGCACCACAGCCATTAAGTTCCGCCCCGACTCGGGAGACGGTCGAAGTGGAACGTTATGGATGTTCCCGGCGCCGGTCCTCAGCGTCCGGTCGGAGCAACCCATCCGCCCCCTTCCTCAGCCGGCCGTTTAGCGCTGCGAACCGCCGCCCGGCGGCACGGAGCCAAGCGTCACCTGCTGCTAGACTAATGCTTGCCAGCAAGCAAGCATTTGCCCATCACCACGCCCCGGAGGAGTTGCCCGCCACGTCACGAGCCCTGGACACCGATCTCACCTCTCGGATGCGAGCGGTGATCGGCAAGCTCTCGCGTCGGCTGCGGCCGACCAGCGCGGGGATTGCCGCCGGGCTCACTCCGACCAAGGTGTCGGTGCTGTTCACGATCGCGAGGGTGGGGCCGATCGGGCTCTCGGAGCTGGCCGAGATGGAGGGGCTGAACCCGACGATGCTCTCGCGCGTGGTGGCCGGGTTCGCCGACGCGGGCCTCGCCACGCGGAGCAGTGATCCGGTCGACCGGCGCTCGGCTCTGGTGGAGATCACCCCCACCGGGCGCAAGCTGTGCGAGCGCATGCGCCGTGAGCGCACGGACGCGCTGAACGTGGCGCTGAGCGCGCTGTCAGAGCGCGATCGTGGCTCACTGGAGCAGGTCCTGCCGGTGCTCGAGGAGCTGGCCGAGCAGCTGAAGGAGCGGCGGCCGTGACGCGGGTCCTCAAGGCGGGACGGATCACGTTCGCGGCGCTCGTGGTGCCCAACTACCGGCGCTACATCTCCGGCCAGGCGATCTCGCTGATCGGGACCTGGATGCAGATGACCGCACAGGCCTGGCTGGTCCTGACGTTGACGCACTCGAGCACGGCCCTCGGGGCGATCGTGGCGCTGCAGACGCTGCCCGTGCTGTTGCTGGCGCCCTACGGCGGCGTCATCGCCGACAGGGTCGACAAGCGCAAGCTGATGATCGTGCTGCAGACGGCGATGGGCGTGCAGGCGCTGGCGCTCGGGATCCTGACCGTCACGGGCGCCGTCGAGGTGTGGGAGATCGGGTTCCTGGCCGTGCTGCTCGGCATCAACAACGCGTTCGAGAACCCCTCGCGGCAGTCGTTCATGCTCGAGCTCGTCGGCCCGGACCATCTGCGCAACGCGGTCAGCCTGAACTCCGTGCTGGTCAACGTGGCGCGGCTGATCGGACCGGCTGCGGCGGGCATCCTGATCGCCACCACCGGTGAGGGGATCTGCTTTCTGGCCAATGCCGCCAGCTTTGTCGCCGTCGTCGCGTCGCTGGCGACGATGGACACGCGGGCGCTCAACCCATCGCCGCCCGCGCCGCGCGAGAAGGGTCAGCTGCGCGAGGGGCTCCGCTACGTTCGCAACGCACCCGAGCTGGCTGTGCCGCTGGTGATGATGGCGGCGGTCGGGTGCCTGACCTACGAGTTCCAGGTCTCCCTGCCGGTGATGGCGCGCAGCGGCCTGGGCGCCGGCGCCGCCGGCTTCGGCTTCATGACCGCGGCCATGGGTGTCGGCGCTGTCGTCGGGGGGCTGATGGTCGCCGCGCGGGGCAAGACCGGGCTGCGCCCGCTCGTGGTCGCGAGCTTCGCCTTCGGGATCACCGTCGGCTTCGCGGCGATTGCGCCGACCCTGGGGCTCGAGCTCGTTGCGCTCGCGTTCGTCGGGGGGGCCAGCATCTCGTTCATGTCGACGGGCAACTCGACGCTGCAGCTCGCCGCCGATCCGACGATGCGCGGCCGCGTGATGTCGCTGTGGTTCGTGGCCTTCCAGGGCTCGACGCCGATCGGCGGCCCGATCATCGGCTGGGTGATGGCCGTCGCCGGCGCCCGCGCCGGGCTAGGGCTCGGCGCCGTGACCTGCATCGTGGTCGGACTCGCCGGCCTGGCCATGCTCCGCCGCACGGACCGGCCCTACGGCGCGCTCGATCGCGCCGCGAGCCTTCAGTCCTGATCCGGTGAGCACGACCACGCACGCGCCGTCGATCGGCGGCAGGTGCGCGAGTCCGGCCCAGGCCACCGCACTCGTCGGCTCGACGTAGACGCCGCGCTCGAGCAGCTGCGCAAGCGCGGTCGCGATCTCGCGCTCACCCACCGACACCACGGCACCGCCCGACGCGCGCACCGCATCCAGCACCCGGCGGTCGCGGACCGGGCGCAGGCAACGGATCCCCTCGGCCATCGTCTCGCCCGGCGCGAGCGCCGCCACCTCGGCGGCCCCCGTGCGCCAGGCCGCGGCCACCGCGGAGAAGGCCTCCGATTGGACGCCGAACAGTCGCGGCACGCGCACGGTCGGGTCGGCACGGCGCAGTGCCGTGAACGCATCCCACACGCCGAGCAACAGGTTCCCGTAGCCGAGCGGCACGACGACGCCGCCGGCGCCGCCCGGCCCGAGCTGCTCCGCCAGCTCGTACCCGAGCGTGGTCACGCCGGCGAGAAAGGCCGGATGCCAGTTGTGGCCCGCGTAGACGCTGCCCGCCTGCGGCGCCTGCGCCGCCGTCTCGGCCGCCTCGCGACCGCCCTCGACGAGCCGTACGGCCGCGCCGTGGGCTCTGGCCTGGGCCAGCTTCGCCGGACTGGTCCTCGCCGGGGCAAAGATCTCGCAGCCGATCCCCGCGGCCGCGGCGTAGGCGGCCAGCGACGCCGCCGCATTGCCGGAGGAGTCCTCGCGCATTGCCCCGACCCCGATCGCCCGGAGCACCGAGACGAGCACCGCCGCGCCGCGGTCCTTGTAGCTGCCGCTCGGCTGCAGGTGCTCGAGCTTCGCCAGCACCCGTCGCCCGGCGCGGTCGAGCTCGATCAGTGGCGTCCCGGCCTCTCCGAGTGTGATCCGGTCGGCGAGGGCGATGGCCGGCAGCGCTGCACCGAAGCGCCACACGCCGGCGGCCTGCGCGTCGGCTGACCGCAGCGCGAACGCCGGATCGGGGTGCCGGCCCAGGGCGCCGCCGCACACCCGGCAGCGCCAGTCGGCCGCCGCGGCCGCGTGAATCTCACCGCAGAGCTCGCAGCGGTACAGGATCGCGGCGCCGGCGCGTGGCGAGGACGGGCTGATGGAGGGATCGTGCCAGAGGAAAACGTCTTGGTGCCCGCGGCGAGGGCATAAAGTGCCGGACTTGGACGCCGGACTGTCAGAGATCGCTCGGTTCCTCGCGAGGAGGCCGCCGTTCGATGCGCTGGCGCCCGAGGAGCTCGGCGAGGTGGTGCGCGAGACCCAGGTCGAGTTCTTCCTCGCCGGTGCGAGCATCCTGACCGAGGAGGGCGGCCCGGTCACGTTCCTGCGCGTGATCTACAGCGGCGCCGTCGATTTCGTGCACGAGGACAAGCTGCTCGATCTGCTCGGTCCGGGCGACACGTTTGGGCACGCGGCGATGCTGTCCGGGCTGCCGCCCGGGTTCGAGGCCCGGGCGGCGGAGGACACGCTCTGCTACCGGATCCCCGCGGTGGTCGCGCGGCCGCTGCTCGATCGCGCGTACAGCCGCGAGCTCGCGGTCGGAGTGCACGAGCCCGGCCATCAGCCCGTGGCCACGCTGATTCGCACCCCGACGGTCGTGTGCGAGCCCGGAACCCCGATCGCCGAGGTCGCGCGCCGGATGACCGAGGCGGGCGCGAGCGCGGCCATGGTGGAGCAGGACGGTCAGCTCGGCATCGTGACCGACAAGGACCTGCGCCGGCGCGTTGTGGCCGCGCGCGTGTCGCCCGACACGCCGGTCGAGGCGGTGATGACGATGCCCGCGTACACGGTTCCGCCCGAGCGGATGGGGGGCGAGGTCCTGTTCGAGATGCTCGAGCGGGGAATCCAGCACGCGCCGGTGGTGAGCGAGCGCGGCCGGCTGGTCGGGGTGGTCGAGGACGTGGACCTGTTCGCCGTCCAGCCGCGGTCGTGGTTCGGGATCCGCCGGGCGATCGCCCGCGCCGAGAACCTGTACGCGCTCGGCGAGGTGGGCCGCCGACTGCCGGAGATCGTGCTCGATCTGCAGCGCTCGAACCTGCGCGCGCTCGAGGTGGCGCGCGTGCTGTCGGCGCTCACCGATGCGCTGGCCGAGCGGGCGATCGACCTCGCCTACCCGGGCGCGCAGCTCCCCGCCGACGGGCTCGTGTGCGTCACCGTCGGCTCGCAGGCGCGCCGGGAGCTGACGCTCGCCTCGGTGCCCCGCTGCACGGTCGTGTGCAGCGAGCCTCCGCCCGGGGGCTGGACCGAGGCGGTCGGCTCGGCGCTGCAGGGCTGCGGGATCGTGTGGTCACCGGTCACGCGCTCGTCGGCCGGCTGGATCGACGCCATCGACGACGAGCTCGCACAGGACGTGCTCGCCGAGCGGCGGGCGGTGTGGGGCACGCCGCGCGAGCCGCTGCCGGTCGCGCCCGAGGGCGTCCGGGGGCGCCTGGTCGCGGCCATGCGTGACCGCGCCCGGGCCACGGTCCCGCCGACCGGGTTCGACGAGACGCGGGTGCTCGAGGTCGGCGGCGGGCACAGCGCGCGGCTCGACATCCGGCGTGACGTCGTCGCCCCGATCGTCGAGATCGCCCGCTGGGGGAGCGTCGCCGCCGGGACGATCGAAGGCTCGACACCCGACCGGCTCGCCGCGGCGGCGGCGGCGGGCGTGCTCGTCGACGCCGACGCGCGGACGCTGATCGACTCGTTCGAGCTCGCCCAGGAGCTGCGCGTCGAGCACCATGTGGAGCGGCTCGAGGCCGGGGAGCGCGTCGACGACCTGCTCGATCCGGCGGCGATCAGCCCGCTCGTCCGCGGGCAGCTGCGCGATGTGTTCCGCGCCGTCACCGCCGTGCAGCGGGGGATGGCCCCGTGATCCGCCGCAGCAAGCTGCCGGGGCGCCCGGCCAAGCGCACGCCGTGGCGCCAGGCGGGCTGGTGCGCCGTCGACCTCGAGCTGACGGGCCTCGACCACCGCCGCAACGAGATCATCGCGATCGGGGCGGTGCCGATCGAGGACGGCCGAGTGCTCCTCGGGCAGGCCCGCTACACGCTCGTGCGCCCGACGATCAGGCCGGAGCACGACGCCGTGCTGGTGCACAAGCTGCGGCTCGCCGACCTGCAGGACGCGCCCGTGCTCGACGAGGCGATCGAGCTGCTCCTCAGCGCGCTCGACGGCCGCGTCCCGGTGTTCCACACCGCGGCGGTCGAGCGGCGGTTCATCGGCCCTGTGTTGGCCCGCCGGCGGTTGCGGATGCCGGCGGCCGCGGACACCGAGGTGATCGGACGGCTGTGGCTGCGACAGCACCGCGGCCGGGCCCCGGCCGCGGTCTCATTGTCGATGCTGGCCCACGCGCTCAGGCTGCCGGCCGAGCCGCCGCATCACGCCCTCGGCGACGCGCTGACGACGGCCCAGGTGTTCGTCGCGCTGGCCAGCCACCTCGAGCGCACGGAGCCCCAGAGCGTCGGCTCGCTGCTGCACGCCGACGATCGGCTGGTCTCGGCCCGTCGTTTCGGCTAGTCGGCGGCCGGCGTCGGCGGCCGGCCTCCGCGGCCGGCGTCGGCGGCCGTCGGCCACCGCCGCCGGCCACGGCCCTAGAACAGCTGCAGGTAGCGATCGAGCTCCCACTGCGTGATCTGCTCGTGGGCCGCCTGCCATTCACCGCGCTTGATCTTGATGAAGTAGTCGACGTAGTCGCCGCCGCGCGTCGTGCCGAAGCCGGCTCGCATCACGTCTGAGCGCTCGAGCTCGCGCGTGGCGTCGAGCAGGTTGGCGGGCAGCAGCTCGATCCCGGCGGCGGTCCGATCCTCCTCGCTCAGCGTGTACAGGTTGGCCGAGTTCGGCTCGCCCGGCTCGAGCCCGCGCTCCACCCCGTCGAGACCGGCGGTGAGCATCGCCGTCGCGGCCAGGTAGGGGTTGCATGATCCGTCGACGGTGCGGTCCTCGATTCGCCCGGGGGCCGGAATGCGCAGCATCTGGGTGCGGTTGTTGTAGCCGTAGCTGATGTACGACGGCGCCCATGTGGCGCCGCTGGTGGGGGCCCCGACGACGAGGCGCTTGTACGAGTTCACGGTCGGCGCGGTGAAGGCGATGTACGCCTTGGCGTGGGCCTTGAGGCCGGCGATGAACGCGTAGCCGATCTCCGAGAGCCCCAAGCCCCGCGGGTCATCGGCGGGGTCGCGCTCGAACACGTTCTCCTCGCCCTTCCACAGGCTGACATGGAAGTGGCAGCCGTTGCCCGTGAGGTTGGCGAACGGCTTGGGCATGAAGGTCGCGATCAGCCCGCGCTCCTGGGCCAGCGACTCGACCATGTAGCGGAAGAACACCGAGCGGTCGCAGGTGGTCAGCGCATCGGCGAACTGGAAGTTCTGCTCGAACTGGCCGTTGGCGTCCTCGTGGTCGGTGGCGTAGTTGTCCCAGCCGAGCGAGGTGACGGCCTTGGAGACCTCGGAGACGAAGTCGAGATTGCGGGTCAGCGCGCGCATGTCGTAACACGGCTGGTCGAGCGTGTCCTGCGCGTCGGCAATCGCGAGCCGACCGTCCTCGGTGCGTCGCAGCAGGAAATACTCCAGCTCGGACCCGATCTTGAGCTGATAGCCGAGCGAGTCGGCCCGGTCGATCGCGTTGCGGAGGATCGTGCGCGGGCAGTACGGCCACGGCTCGCCCTCGACCGTCACATCGCAGGCCAGGCGAGCGACGGTCGGGCGCCACGGCAGCACGGTGAGGCTGCGCGGGTCCGGCATCGCGATGATGTCCGGATCGTCTGGTCCCTGGCCGATGTCGCCGGCGGCGAAGCCGGCGAAGCCCGCTCCCTCGCTCAGCAGGTCATCGAGATGGTGGGCCGGGACCAGCTTCGCGCTCGGCTTGCCGTGCATGTCGACGAACTGCGCGAACAGAAACTCGATCCCACCGTCCTGCACGATCCTGCGGACATCGTCTTCGTTCTTCGGTGTCGTATCCATCACCGAGGTATATCCGTCGGCGGGGTAGCGGGACAATGGCTCGGATGTCCCCTAACGGCGGGCTAGCATGTTCGCTCCGCACATAAGGAGGTGATGGAGCAGGTGTCGATCGGTTTCGAGCTGGATGGGCTGCGCGAGGAGAACCGCACGCTGTACGGCGTGATCCGGCTGGTCTCGTCGTTCGTCGAGATCGAGCCGATGCTCCAGGGCATCGTCGACCTGGCCACCGAGGCGACCGACTGCCACGCCTGCTTCATCTATCTGCTCGACGACGATCAGCTGACGATCCGGGCCGCGTCGCCCGTGTTCGCCGACGCGGTGGGCCGCGTGCAGCTGGGGATCGAAGAGGGCCTGACGGGGTGGGTGGCCCGGCATCAGACGCCCGAATTCATCCGCGACGCGGCCATGGGCGATCCGCGCATGAAGTTCGTGCCGATGCTGCAGGAGGAGCGCTTCCAGTCGATGGTCGCGGTGCCGATGCTGTCGCGATCGGGCGCCACCATCGGGGTGATCGTGCTGCACACCGAGGCGCCGCGTGAGTTTGGCGAGGAGACGCTCAAGCTGCTCGTGCACATCGCCTCGCTGGTCAGTGGCGCAATCGAGAACGCGCAGCTCTACGACGAGGAGCGCCGGCGTGTGCACGCGCTCACCAACCTGTCGGCACTGGGGCAGGCGGTCGCGGCGGCGACCGGTGCGGCCGACCTGGGCGCCACGGTCGCGCGCGGCGCGCGCAGGCTGCTGCAGGCGCTCGTGTGCCAGCTCTATCGCATGGAGGCAGACGGCAGCGGCCTGCACCTGCTGACCTCCGATCCCGAGCTGCAACGCTCGCCCTCGCCGCTGTCCGCTGCCGGGCTGCTGCTCGACGCCTTCGACGGTCAGGGCTCCCATCCGCCCGCCCGCACCCTCTGGCCCGACCTCGATGTGGCCGACCTGCTCGTCGTGCCGTTGACGGCCGGCGGCGAGCGGCTGGGCCTGCTGTGCGCCGGCTCGCCGCGCGGACGCAGGTTCAGCGAGGAGGACCTGGAGCTCGCGCGCTCGATCGCCCACCTGGCCGCCGTGGCGCTGAAGCGCGCGGACCTGATCGAGCACCTCACGAAGGCCAACATCGTCAAGGACCTGTTCGAGTCGCTGGCCGCCGGGGCGGGCACGTTCGCCGCGGTCAAGGCGACGGAGGTCGGCTGTGACCTGACGGCCCCCTACCTGATCGTCTGCGCCGAGCCGGCCGGAGAGCTCGAGCAGTCATCGGGCGAATGGCGCTCAGCCGCCGAGGCGATCGGGCGGGCGCTCGGTGCAACCGTCCCCGGGGCGGCGATCGAGGCCGGGCCGGGTCCTGTGCGGGCGGTGCTGCCGATTGGGACGCGCCGCGCCGAGCGCGTCGAGGAGGTGCTGAGCGCATGCCGGGAGGAGGGCCGCACGCACCACGCGGCGATCGGCGTCAGCGAGCCGCGCGAGGCGCCGATGCAGGCCACCCATGCCTACCGCGAGGCCGTCGACGCGACCACGATCGGCCGCGCGCTCCTGGGCGCCGGCGGGGCGATCGCCTATTCGCAGGTCGGCGCCTACCGCTACCTGGTCCAGATCGGGCCCGAGAACGCGCCGCGCGACCGGATGCGCGTCGCAGTCGATCTGCTGATCGAATACGACAGCCGCCGGCGCACGTCGCTGCTCGACACGCTCGAGCGCTATCTGGCCGAGCGCCGGAGCGTGATCGAGAGCGCTCGCTCGCTGTTCATCCATCCCAACACCCTGCGCCAGCGGCTGGCCCGGATCGAGGAACTGACGGAGATCGAGCTCGACCGGGACGACCTGCTGTCGCTGGAGCTGGCGATCAAGCTGGCGCGGCTCCACGGCCGGCCGGGCGGTGCGCCGGCCTGACCGGCGGCGCGCGGCCCTGCCTAGGCCTTCGCCTTCGTCCGCTTTTCGTCGTCGGGCACGAGGATCACGGGCACCTTGGCCTTGCGCCGCACGCGCTGGGGCTCCTGGGACCACATCATGTCGGCGATCACGCGGTTGCGGTCCGGATCGGCGGCCATCACGATGGCGTCGCAGCCCTCGCGCTCGGCCTCATCGCAGATCCGCTTCGTCGCCTTGCGGGTCCCGAGCACGTGGCCGTGGGCCTCGAGGCCCTTGCGTCGCAGCCGCTTCGCCGCCTTGTCGACGATCTCGCGCTGCTCCTGCCATTCGCGTCGGGTGGGCAGCAGACCGGGATTGGGCAGGCCGAACGCGACCCCGTGGACCCGGGCCACCGAGAACACGTGGATGCTCGCGTCCGCGTCGGCGAGCTCGATCACGCGGGCGATCGCCAAGTCGGGAATCGGGCGTCCTTCGGTGGCGAGCAGGATGCGCTTGTACCGGCCGGACTGCACCGGCTCAGGATCCCGCACCGCGATCCCTTCGATCAAGGCGCCGCCCCGCCGGCGGTGGGCACCGGCGTGCCGGCCGACACATCAGGCTCAGGTTTCTCCTTGTCTCCACGCTTGCGCCACCAGTACAGCGGCAGGTATGCGAGCAGCACCGCGATGCCGAGGAAGTAATAGGGGAGGGTCGATCGTCCGGCCTGTGAGCACGAACAGGACGCGTACACCGGGCCGCCGTAGAAGTAGATGACCGCGTACACGGCCGCGAGCGCGAGCGCCGCGTACTTCATCCACTCGGGCAGCCGGAACGGACGCCTCACGTTCGGCCGGTGCTTGCGCAGCAGGTAGTAGCCGATCAGCACCGGGATGAACGAGGCCAGGTAGCCGACGTTGGAGAACGTGTAGATCTCCACTGCGCCGCCGAAGAACACGACGATGATCGAAGCCACCACGTTGAAGACCATCGAGCGGTGCGGGACGCCGTGCGTGTTGACGGTCGAGAAGAAGCGCGGGAACTGGCCGTCGGTGGACATCTGGTGCAGCGACCGCGCGGTGCCGGTGATCGCGTTCAGGGCCGAGAGGATCAGCGCCAGGATCAGCATGATGCCGATCAGCCAGTTGAGCACGTTGCTGCCCTTACCGGCGCCGAACACGAGCGTGGCGAAGTTGACGAAGATCGTCTTCGGGTCCACGAGCGCGGGATTGCCGAGCGCGTGGACGCCGATCACGATCACGAACGCCACCGGGATCATCGTGTAGATGAACACGCCGTAGGCGCCCTCGAGGTTCATCGCGATCTTGGCGTCGCGGTCGGGATTGCGCGTCTCGCCGATGTAGCAGGCGGCCGCCTCCATCGCGATCACGTTCCAGGTCAACAGGAACGAGAACGCGATCGAGATCGTCAACCACCCGTGGCCGTAGCTGGGCGCGAAGAAGCCGGTGCCGTTCGTGTGCCGGAAGTGGGTCAACTGGTTGAAGTGCACGACCGACGGATTGAAGATCCACGAGATGGCCAGGAACGTGAGCGGGATCATCGACAGCAGCGCGAGCGTGGTCGCGAACACGGTCCCGAAGCGCAACCCCATGTAGGCGGGGATGAACAGGAGCAGGATCCCGATCACCGCGATTGCCACCGTCCACCAGGCGATGAACGTGTGCAGCGGCGTGAAGCCCGCGGTGGCGTTGAGGCCGAACAGGTCCACGATGTAGAACGAGGCGAGGATCATGTTCAGCGGGGCGACGGGGAACCAGCCGAGCCAGTAGGCCCAGGCGGTGAACCCGTTCACGTGCTCGGCGACGCGTGGCCAGCGGTCCTTGTAGGCCGGGTACGCGTAGGCGGGCGAGCCGCCGGCGCGGTCGGGCATCATCGCCGAGAGCTCGGCCAGGAACAGGCACAGCAGGTACCCGCTCAGCGTGATCACGACGATGACCGGGATCGACGCCGCGCCGAGCGTGGTCACCATCGTCGGCGCGATCCCGGTGACGAGGATCGTGCCGGCGAGGCCGATTACGAACGCCCCCCACCAGTTCGTCGTCTTCGGCAGCCCGGCAGCTTCGTAAACGAGCTCGTCGTGAGTCTCCGGAGAGGAAACGTCCGCCATGCGCCCTCCTGGTCAGGGTGTTGTGATCGCGATTAGGCTGACATGTAGCCGGACGCGGTCCCAGGCGCGATGCGAACACAATTGCGCCGCCCGACATGGAGCACTTGGACACATTCCTCGCCAGGCACCCGCCGTTCGACGGCGTCGAGCCTGCGGTCGTGGCTGCGCTCGCGGCGACGGCGGAGGAGCGTGCGTACGCCGCCGGCGACGTCGCGCTGGTCGAGGACGGCCTCCCGGCTCCGGGGCTGTGGGTGATCCTGAGCGGCTCGATGGACGTCGTCCACGAGGGCGAGGTGATCCAGGTGCTCGAGCCGGGCGAGTGCTTCGGGCACCCGTCGCTGCTGACCCGGATGGCGCCGGCGTTCTCGATCCGGGGCCGGGAGCCCTCGATCTGCGCCCTGCTCGCCGCCGAACCGGCCCGCCACATGCTCGGGACCGAGGCGGGCGCCGCCTACGTGGCCACAACGATGCGCAAGCGCCTGGTCCGGGCCGGCCACACGGTGCACGGGCTGCTCGACGTCGGCACGACACCGGTCTCGGCGATCATGCGCCCGCCCGCGGCCTGCGGTCCGGAGGACTCAGTGCGGGACGCCGCCCGCCGGCTCGGCGAGGATGGCGTCTCGGCGCTGGTCGTGAGCGCGGGCACGACGCCACTGGGCATCGTCACCGATGCCGAGGTGCGGGCGCGGGCCGGGACGGGCGATGTCGGGCTCGATGACCCGGTGCGGGTGATCATGCGGGTGCCCGTGCCGACGGTTCCCGTCTCGCAGCTTGCCGTCGAGGCCACGGTCGACATGCTGGCTGCCGGCAGCGAGCACCTCGCCGTGCTCGAGGGCGACCGCGTGGTCGGCGTCCTGTCGGCCGCCGATCTGCTCGGCCTCGACGCCCGCAGCCCGATCGCCCTGCGCCACACGATCCTCGGCGCGGCGGACGAGGATGTGCTCATCGGAGCCGTGTCGCATCTGCCGCAGCTGTTCCTGGCCCTCGTGCGGGCGGGGGTCCCGCCGCGCGATCTTGGACGCGTGCTCAGCCTGCAGCACGACGCCGTCGTGGCGCGTCTGGTCGACTTCTCGATCTGGCGTCACGCGCCCGCTCCGGTGCCGTGGGCATGGCTCGATCTCGGCAGCGCCGCCCGGCGCGAGTTCACGCTGGCCTCCGACCAGGACAACGCGCTCGCCTACGCCGATCCGGCGCCGGGGGAGGAGGCGGCCGTCGACGCCTACTTCGAGCGCCTGGGCAGCGACGTCAACGCCGGTCTGGCCCGCTGCGGGATCGGTGTCGACAACAACGGCGTCCTGGCCGGCAACCGCCTGTGGCGGATGTCGAAGACCGGCTGGGTGCGCACGTTCGAGGAGTGCCTGCGCGAGCCCGACGAGTCACACCTGATCCGGGCCACGGTCGCGTTCGACTTCCGGGCCAGCGCCGGCGGGCTCGTGGTCGGGGCGGAGCTGAGCGAGTACGTTCGCGCCGCCCGTGGGTATCCCCAGTTCATGCGCCTGATGGGGCGCAGCGCCACGGGCTTTGCGGTCGCGCTGGGGTTCCGCGGCCAGCTCGCAACCGAGCGCCACGGCGACGCCGCCGGCACGCTCGACATCAAGCGTGGCGCGATCATCCCGCTCGTCAACCTGGTCCGCTTCCATGCGCTCGCGCACGGCGTGACGATCTCGCCGACGCTCGACCGGATCGAGGCCGTGGCCAGCGCCGGCGGCCTCGAGCGGGGTATGGCCGAGGCGTTGCACGAGGCCTTCGACGTGATCAGCCGGCTGCGGTTCGAGCACCATGCGGCGCTGATCGCGGCCGGCGCGGCGCCGGACAACCTGATCGACCCGGCCGAGCTACCCCCGATCGCGCGCACCGAGCTGCGCGAGGCGCTGCAGAGCATCCGCCGCGGTCAGAAGCAGATCGGCTCGTGGGTGCCCCCCGGATCGCAGTGACCGACGCGGTGTAGCGCCACCGACCACATTTGCGCGCGAAAGTGTGCCCGCGCATGCCATGTGCGGCGCCGGTGCCACGGTCTACGCTGGACGCCATGTGTGGGATAGCGGGCCTGTACACCAAGACGCCCGGGATGCAGGCGCGACTGGGCGAGTACCTGGCGCAGATGCTCGAGCAGCTGTCCTTCCGGGGGCCCGACAGCGCCGGCGCGGCGTTCTACCGCGATCCGGCCCCCGAAGGCTGGTGCAAGCTGTCACTGCACAGCGCCGCCGAGGACCCGGAGTGGCTGGGGCTCGGCGGCGAGCTGCACCAGGCCTTCGGCGCGGCATCGGAGCCGCACGTCCGCGCCACCCACGCCACCTTCACTGTCGCCGCCGACGCGCTCGACGCGCAGGCCTGGCTGGCCGAGCATCATCCCGAACTGCGGCTCATGAGCGCCGGGCGCTCGATCGAGATCTACAAGGAGGCGGGGCTGCCGCGGGAGTTCGTGCGACGGTTCGCGCTCGACGAGATCGCCGGCAGCCATGCCCTCGGCCACACCCGGATGGCGACCGAGAGCCGCGTCACCACCGAGCACTCGCATCCGTTCTCGACCGGGCTCGACCTGTGCCTGGTCCACAACGGATCGCTGTCGAACCACAACCGGCTGCGGCGGATGCTGGCGCGGGAGGGGATCCGCTTCCAGACCGACAACGACACCGAGGTGGCGGCCGGCTACCTGACCTGGAAACTGCGCGAGGGGGCGACCTTGGAGCAGGCGCTGGAGAGCTGCATGAACGACCTCGACGGCTTCTACACCTTTGCCGTCGGCACCGCTGAGGGATTCGCTGTGCTGCGCGACCCGATCGCCTGCAAGCCGGCCGTGATGGCGGAGACCGAGGAATGGGTGGCGATGGCCTCGGAGTATCGCGCGATCGCGGTCCTGCCCGGGGCGGAGCAGGCCAGGATGTGGGAGCCCGAGCCCGGCAAGGTGTACAGCTGGGGCACGGCGCTCGTCTGATGGCCATCCCCCCCGCCGCCACCGACACCGCGCTCACCTTCGACCTCTCGTTCGAGAGCGTCCGCGAGCTGAACCGCCGCCTGCACGAGGCCGTCGATCCGCAGCGGGTCGCGGTCGTGAATCCCGGTGGCCGGCACAGCATTGCGGTCGGGATCAATGCCCCCCACGAGGTCGAGATCGCCGGGCACGTCGGCTACTACTGCGCCGGGATGAACAAGCTAGCGACGGTGCGGATCGCCGGCAACTGTGGTGTCGGCGTGGCCGAGAACCTGATGTCCGGGACGGTGATCGTGGAGGGGAGCGCGAGCCAGTCGGCCGGCGCCACCGCGCGCGGCGGGCTCCTGGTCGTCCACGGCGACGCGTCGGCCCGGTGCGCGATCTCGCTCAAGGGTGCGGACATCGTCGTCCGCGGCTCGGTCGGGCACATGAGCGCGTTCATGGCCCAGACCGGCGCGCTCGTCGTGTGCGGGGACGCGGGCGACTCGCTCGGCGACTCGATCTACGAGGCGCGGCTGTACGTACGCGGGTCGGTCGCGGGACTCGGTGCCGACTGCATCGAGAAGGAGATGCGGGCCGAGCATCTCGAGCAGGTCGCCGGGCTGCTCGCCCGGGCGGAGATCGACGACGTGGACCCGGCCGGGTTCCGCCGCTATGGGTCCGCGCGCCGGCTCTACAACTTCCACGTCGACAACCTCGGGAGCTATTGAGATGGGGGGCAACGGCTGGCACCCGGGCCTGCGCGAGTCGGCGACGTTCGATCGCAACGCGATCGCGGAGATCCAGCGCGCCTCGCGCGAGGGGATGTACGACATCCGCGGCTTCGGCGCCAAGCGCCACGTGCCGCACTTCGACGACCTCCTGTTTCTCGGCGCGAGCGTGTCGCGCTATCCGCTCGAGGGCTACCGCGAGCGCTGCGCCACCGACGTGACGATCGGCACCCGGTTCGCGAGCGAGCCGCTGCACCTCGACATCCCGATCACGATTGCGGGGATGAGCTTCGGTGCTCTGTCGGCGCCGGCCAAGGAGGCGCTCGGCCGCGGCGCGACCGAGCTGGGGACGAGCACGACCACCGGCGACGGTGGCATGACCGAGGAGGAGCGCGGACATTCCAAGACGCTCATCTACCAGTTGCTTCCGTCGCGCTATGGGATGAACCCCGACGACCTGCGCCGCGCGGACGCGATCGAGGTCGTCGTCGGCCAGGGGGCCAAGCCCGGCGGCGGCGGCATGTTGCTGGGCCACAAGATCTCCGATCGCGTCGCCGAGATGCGCGACCTGCCGAAGGGGATCGATCAGCGCAGCGCCTGCCGGCACCCCGACTGGACCGGCCCCGACGACCTCGAGATCAAGATCGAGGAGCTGCGGGAGATCACCGACTGGCGCAAGCCGGTCCTGATCAAGGTCGGCGCCACCCGCACCTACTTCGACGTCGCGCTCGCCGTCAAGGCCGGCGCCGACGCGATCGTGCTCGACGGCATGCAGGGCGGCACCGCCGCGACGCAGGAGGTGTTCATCGAACACGTCGGAATCCCGATCCTGGCCGCCATCCCGCAGGCGGTCGAGTCGCTCGTCGATCTCGACATGCACCGCAAGGTGCAGCTGATCGTCTCGGGGGGAATCCGGACCGGCGCCGACGTGGCGAAGGCGCTCGCGCTCGGCGCGGACGCGGTGTCGATCGGGGTGGCGGCGCTGATCGCGCTCGGCGACAACGCCCCCGAGCACGACGAGGGCTATCGGGAGATCGGGTCCGCCGCCGGGTACTACGACGACTGGCAGGCCGGCCTCGACCCCGCAGGCATCTCCACCCAGGACGAGGAGCTGGCGATGCGACTGGACCCGATCGAGGGCGGCCGGCGGCTCGCCAACTACCTGCGCACGTTGACGCTGGAGGCCCAGACGCTGGCGCGCGCCTGCGGCAAGTCCCATCTGCACAACCTCGAGCCCGAGGACCTCGTGGCGCTGACGATCGAGGCCGCGGCCATGGCCCGCGTGCCGCTCGCCGGCACAGGCTGGATTCCGGGCCGGACCGCCCTCTGAGTCACCGGGCGCAGCGCCACTCCGATCAGCCCGGCGCGCCCCCGCGGCGCCCGCCGGAGCGACCCGCAAGCCGCCCGGCAGCGATCGTCCCTCCGACCAGCATGATCACCCCGTAGACGCCGGGGACGGCGGCCGCGGCGGTGCCGAACGCCTGGGTGGCGAGCGCCGCCGCGACGGCGAAGTCCCGCATCCCGATCGCCAGGGCCCCGGGCACCGCGGCGGGGGCGGGGGCACGCCGGCGCCACAGCTCGCCCAGCGCCGCCGAGCAGAGGAGGAAGATGCCACTGGCCAGCACCGCGCCACCGAGATGATGGGCCCCCCGGCTTCCGCTCAGGGCGGCGTAGACGAGCACGGCCACGGTCACGGCCGCCACGCCCTCCCGCTCGGCGTCGGCGCGCTCGAGCTCGGGGCGGAGACTGCGCACCGTGACCCCGACGGCGAGCGGGACGATCACCACGAGAGCGAAGCGCACCAGCAGCGCACCCGAGTCGGTGTGCGCGGAGCCCCCGGCCACGGCTCCGACGACGAGCGGTCCGGCCAGCGCGGCCACGACGAGCGATCCGGTGACCGCGCCGAGCGCGATCGTCGCGTCGGCCCGGGCGAGCGCGACCAGGCCGACGCAGGCGACCTCCGAGGAGGACAGGCCGACCGCCAGCAACCCATCGGCCACGGTGGGGGAGAACGGGCGCCCGAGCACCCACGCGAGCGCGCCGAGCACGGCGAACGGGAGCACCGAGAGCACCACGAGCTCGGTTCGGTGCCCGCGCAGCCGCGCCAGGTCGCGGCCGGAGATACCGAGCGCGGTGGCGAATACGAGCACGGCCAGCAGCACGTCCGAGCGGGCGGCGATCGTCGCGGACGGGAACAGCAGCGCCAGCGCCGTTGCCAGCAGCGCCAGCGGTGTCAGCACCCCCGGGGCGGCGGCGAGCGCTCCTCGTGTGGCCGCCCCGGCTCGCACGGTCAGGCGCGGCCGCCGAGCGCGCGCGTGAGCAGCGTGGCGCCATGGCGGAGGTCGTCGAGCAGTCGCGTCGGGTCGGGCAGGCGATTGGCCGGGCCCTGCAGGCCGAGGATCGCCGCCAGCGCTTCGGTGCGATCGAAGACCGGCGCGGCGATCGCGTTGACGTCGACCTCGCGCTCGCCGAACACGGTGCCGTAGCCGCGCTCCCGCACGGCCCCGATCTCGGCGGCGAGCGCCTCGCGCCGGGTGATCGTGCGATCGGTCAGCCCGACGAGGCTGCGCTCGGGCGGGAGCGGGCCGCCGCCGAAGGCGAGCATCACCTTGCCGACGGCGGTCGCGTGGGCGACGCTCGGCCGGCCCAGCCGGGCCATGCTGACCACGCTGGCGCGGGAGGGAATGGAATCGACCGTGATCGCCTCGCGCTCACCGGGCAGCGACAGCGTCGCCGTCTCGCCCGTGCGCTCCATCAGCTCCACCAGCACGGGCCGAGCCAGGGCCTGCAGGTCGAGCCGCGCGAGCACGCGGTCGGCCAGTGTCACGAGGTGCATGCCGAGGCGGTAGGGGCCGGTGCCGTCACGCTGCACCATGCCGGCCGACTCGAGCGTGGCCAGCAGCCGCGAGGCGGTGCTCGGGCTCACGCCGATCCGGCGAGCGAGCTCGTTCACGCCCGCGCCCTGCTCGCTCTCGAGCAGCTCGTCGAGCAGCGTGAGCGCGCGCGCGACGGAGCCGACCGGTCGCACCCTCTGTCGCGTTTGTTGCGCCATTGGCAACAGTATTGCGCTTTGCGCGACGGATGGCTACGATCGCCCGCGTGTCGTTCCTGCTCACCTGCCCCCATTGCGGCGTCCGTGAGGTGGCGGACTTCGCGTTCGGCGGCGAGGTCAGCGTGCGACCCCGGGAAACGCCGTCCCTGCGCGAGCTCTCGCGCTACAACTACTTCCGCCGCAATGTCGCCGGCGTGCAGCGCGAGTGGTGGTATCACCGCTCCGGCTGCCGGACCTGGTTTCAGGCCGAGCGCGACACGCGCACCAACGTCGTGCTGCGGGTCGGGCTCCCGGGCGAGCTCGGCGTCGAGGAGACCACGCGATGAGCCGCATGCCGCCGCGTCCCAGCGAGCGGATCGACCGCTCCAAGACGATCGGGTTCAGCTTCGATGGCAAGCAGGTGACCGCACTCGAGGGGGACACGATCGGCTCCGCGCTCTACGCCGCCGGCCAGCGCACCTTCTCGCGCTCGTTCAAGTACCACCGTCGTCGCGGTCTGATGTGCTGCGCCGGCCAGTGCCCGAACTGCCTCGTCGCGGTCGACGGCGCTCCGGGGATCCGGGCCTGCACCGAGCCCGCGCGCGACGGCGCCAAGGTCGAGCACCTCAACGCCACGCCTTCGCTGGCGTTCGACGCGATGGCCGTCACCGACATCGCCGGCGGTCCATTCACGCCTCCCGGCTTCTACTACAAGACCTTCACACGCCCGCGACGGCTGTGGCCGGCCTACGAGTGGGTGCTCCGCCACGCCGCCGGGCTCGGCCGCCTGCCGCGCGAGCAGCCTGATCGCACCTGGCGCACCGAGTACCGCCGCCGTCACGCCGACCTGCTCGTGGTCGGCGGCGGGGACGCCGGACTCAGCGCCGCGATCGCCGCCGCCGAGCTCGGCGCCGATGTTGTGCTCGCCGATGAGGGCACCGAGCCGGGCGGCCGGCTGCTGTGGGAGGGCGGGCACGAGCATGCCCGAACGCTTGTGGACCGCGCCCGCGCAGCCGGCGTCGAGATCCTCAGCGCGGCCCCGGCGCTGGCGCATTACGACGGGCTCGTCCCGGTGTGGCAGGGCGACACGCTGCACCAGATCCGCGCCCGGCACCACGTCTACGCCACCGGCGCGATCGAGCAGCCGCTCGTGTTCCCCGGCAACGACCTGCCCGGCGTGATGCTGTCCGGCGGCGCCCGCCGGTTGCTGGCGCTGTACGGCGTGCGGCCCGGCATGCGGGCGGTCGTCGCGACCGTATCCGACCGTGGTGTGCGCGCGGCGATCGCGCTGCGCGAGGCGGGCATCGAGGTGTCGGCAGTGGCCGACCTGCGGACCGAGCCCTCGGCCGCCTGCGATCGACTGTCCGCCCAGGGCGTCGCCGTTCTGCCCGGCTGGACCGTGGTTGCCGCGCGGGGGCGCCGTGAGGTCCGCGCGGCCGTGCTCGCCCCGGTCGCCGCGGGTGATTCGCACGGGCAGGACCGCGAGGTCGAATGCGATCTCGTGCTCGTGTCCGGCGGCGACGCGCCGGCAACGGCGCTGATCACGCAGGCCGGCGGGCGGACCGAGTATGACTCCGCGCGGGGCTATTTCCGGATCGCCGCGTTGCCGCCCAACGTGACGGCGGCGGGTCAGGTGGCCGGCGAGGGGGCCTTCCAGATCGCCCAGGTCTCGGGTGAGCGGGCCGGACTCGAGGCGGCGCACGCGCTCGGCCTCGGCGAGCACCGCTCGCGAGCCCGCCTCCAGGACGCAAAGGCGCGGCTGGCCGCGGCGGCACGGGGGGAGGAGGCGGTGCCCCCGGCCGAGGTCCCGCACGCCGCGGGCAAGTCGCTGGTGTGTTTCTGCGAGGACGTGACCGCCAAGGACATCCACCGCGGGATCAGGGAGGGTTACGACTCGATCGAGCTGTGCAAGCGTTTCACGACCGTGACGATGGGCCCGTGCCAGGGCCGCATGTGCCAGCTGCCCTCGGTCAGGCTGATGGCGTCCGACACCGGCCAGAACCTCGAACAGGTGGGGACGACCACGGCGCGGCCGCCGTGGTCGACGGTCCCGATGGGCGCGCTCGCCGGCCGCCCGTTCGAGCCCGCCAAGCGCTCGTCGATCCACGGTCGCCACCGCGAGCTCGGAGCCACGGTCCGATGGGCCGGCGACTGGCGGCGCCCGTACGACTACGGCGACCCCGAGGGTGAGGCGCTTGCAGTGCACCGCTCGGCCGGGCTGATCGACGTCTCCACTCTCGGCAAGCTGCTCGTGCGCGGGCCGGAGGCGGGCGAGTTCCTCGACCGCCTGTACCCCAACCGCCACTCCAACCTGAAGCCCGGCCGGGTCCGCTACGGCGTGCTGACCTCCGATGCCGGACGGATCATGGACGACGGGACCGTGACCCGGGTCGACGCGCAATCGTTCTACGTCACCACCACGTCGAGCGGCGCGGGCGCCGTCGAGCAGTGGTTCTCGTGGTGGCTGGCCGACTGGGGCATGGACGTGCATCTCGCCGACGTGACACAGGCGGTCTCGGCGGTCAACCTCGCGGGCCCGCGATCACGCGAGATCCTCACCCGACTGACCGACCTGGACTGCTCGCCGGAGGCATTCGCCTACCTCGACGCGCGTCACGCCCACGTGGCCGGCGTCCCCTGCCTACTGCTCCGGATCGGTTTCGTCGGCGAGCTCGGCTACGAGATCCACTTCCCGGCCGCGTACGGAGAAGATGTGTGGGACGCGATCCTCGAGGCGGGCGCGCCGGAGGGGATCACGCCGTTCGGACTCGAGCCCCAGCGCGTGCTGCGGCTGCAGAAACAGCACATCATCGTGGGCCAGGACACCGACTCCGAGTCGACGCCCTACGGCGCCGCGATGCCGTGGGCCGTGAAGCTCGACAAGGAGCAGGCGTTCATCGGCAAGTGGGCGCTCGCGTATGCCGCCGAGCACCCGGCGAGCACCGCGCTGGTCGGATTCACGCTCGCCAACGGTCACGTCCCCACCGAGGGCGCGGTCGTGCTCGACGCGCTCGGCCACGCGGCGGGGCAGGTCACGAGTGCCCGCAGCTCGCGGCAGCTCGGCCGCGTGATCGGGATGGCCTGGGTGCCGGCTGAGCTCGCGCAGGACGGGTCGACGATCACGATCCTCGACGAGGGCGCTCGCATCAGCGCCTCGGTCGTGACCGAGCCGTTTCACGATCCCGCCGGGGAGCTGCTGCGCTCATGAGCCTCGACTTCACCGTTCCGGTCGCGTCGAGGAGCGAGCGCACCGCGCGCAGCTCGATGGAACGGCACGCCCGGGCCGCCGGCGCGCGGTTCGAGCGCCGTGGCGGCTGGAACGTCGCCGTCGCCTACGGCGCCGACGTCGCGGTCGAGGCGGCGCGGATCTCCGACACCGTGGGCTTCTGTGACCGCTCCGCGCTGGCCAAGCTCGACATCCAGGCCGACCCCGACGTGCTCGCGGAGCTGGTCGGCCGCGTGGCGGGCGGGCTCACACTCGAGCTCGGTCGGGCCTCGCCCACGCCCGACGGCGCGACCTGGTGGTGCCCGATCACGTCCTCCCGGCTGCTCGTGCTGAGCGAACCCACCTCGGGCGGGGACGTGCGCGCGGCGGTCGCGGGCGCCGCGGCCGAGGCCGAGGCCGGCGAGCGGCTCCTCACGGTCGCCGACGTCTCCTGCGGCCTTGCCGCGATGACGCTCGTGGGTCCGGGCGCGAACGAGCTGCTCGCCCGCTTCTGCGCCATCGACGTGCGCCCGGCGATCACACCGGTCGCAGCCTTCCGCCCCGGGTCGGTGGCCCGGACCCCTGGATATCTGCTGCGCGAGGACGAGGACCGGCTGCTCGTCCTCGTCGGCTGGGCGCTCGGCGCCTACCTGTGGCAGGTTGTGGCCGACGCCGCCGCCCATCTCGGCGGCGGCCCGGTCGGTAGCGAGGCGCTCGCGAATGCGTGAGATCTTCCGCCCCGGGCGGATGTGGCGCCGGCGCGGCGAGCTGCGCAAGTCCTACGACGTCGTCATCGTCGGGGGCGGCGCCCACGGACTCGCGACCGCCTATTACCTGGGAGCGCTCGGGGTGGGGAACGTGGCCGTGCTCGAGAAGGGGTACATCGGCTCCGGAGCCGCGGGTCGCAACACGACGATCCTCCGCTCGAACTACAAGACGCCCGAGGGTGCGCGCTTCTATGACGCCTCGATCAAGATGTACGAGCGTCTCTCGCAGGAGCTCGAGTTCAACCTCCTGTTCTCCCAGTGCGGCCACCTGACGCTCGCCCACACCGACCGGGCGATGTTCGTGATGGCCAACCGCGCCGAGGTCAACCGGCTGCACGGGATCGACTCCACGCTCGTCGACACGGCTGAGGTCAAGCGCCTGTGCCCGCCGCTGAACGTGTCCGAGGACGCGACCTATCCCATCATGGGCGCGCTCTATCATCCGCCCGGCGGGATCATCCGTCACGACGCCGTCGTCTGGGGCTATGCCCGAGGAGCCGATCGGGCCGGGGTGGAGATCCACCCCTACACCGAGGTCACCGGCTTCGAGCGCTCGGGTCAGAAGATCACCGCCGTGCGCACCAACCGCGGCACCGTGCGGGCCGGTCAGGTCGTCAACGCCACCGCCGGCTGGAGCTCATTGGTCTCGGAGCTGGCCGGCGTCGAGCTGCCGATCACCACCCACATCCTGCAGGCCTGCGTCACCGAGCCGGTCAAGCCACTGCTCGATGTGGTGATCGTCTCCTCGCAGATGCACGTCTACATCTCGCAGTCCGATCGCGGCGAGTTCGTGATGGGCTCCGAGATCGAGCCGTGGACCACGTACCGCATGCAGGGCACGCTGAACTTCCTTCAGGACCTCACCCGCCACACGCTCGAGCTGTTCCCGCAGCTCGAGCACGCCCGACTGCTGCGGAGCTGGGCCGGCCTCTGTGACCTATCGCCCGATTACAGCCCGATCCTGGGCCGCACCGAGGTCGAGAACTTTCACGTCAGCGCGGGCTGGGGGACGTACGGTTTCAAGGCGGCGCCGATCGTCGGCAGGACGCTCGCCGACCTGGTTCACACGGGCACGACGCCGGAGCTGATCGCCCCGTTCGCGCTGGAGCGCTTTTACGAGGATCGCCTCGTGTCCGAGCTCGCCGCGGCCGCCGTCAGCCACTGATGGCGTACGTACCGGTCGAGCCGGCACGCGGAGCCGAGCACACCGCGGTGCTGCTCATCTCCTGTCCTGACGGCCCCGGGATCGTGGCGGCCGTGTCCCGGTTCCTGTTCGAGCTCGAAGCCAACATCGTCTCCTCGGACCAGTACTCGACCCATCCGGAGCACGGGGCGTTCTTCATGCGCACGGCGTTCTACGCGCCGGCGCTGGAGCATGACCGGGCCGGGTTCGAGGCTGCCTTCACCGAACTGGCCGAGCGGTTTGCGATGGACTGGCGCGTGTCCTATGCGCGGGAGCGCCGGCGGGTCGCGCTGATGGCCTCGCGTGAGGATCACTGCCTGGTCGATCTGCTGTGGCGCCACCGCCGGGGCGAGCTCGAGATGGATGTGGCCTGCGTGATCTCCAACCACCCGGACCTGCGCGGCGAGGCGGAGTCGCTCGGGGTGCCCTATCACCACGTGCCGGTCACGCGTGAGACCAAGCCCGAGGCCGAGGCGCGCGCGCTGGAGTTGCTCGGCGATGTCGATCTGGTCGTGCTCGCGCGCTACATGCAGATCCTCAGCGGCGACTTCCTGGCCCGGCTCGGTTGCCCGGTCATCAACATCCACCACTCGTTCCTGCCGGCCTTCGCGGGCGCCGATCCCTACCGCCGCGCCTACGATCGCGGCGTCAAGTTGATCGGTGCCACAGCCCACTACGTGACTGAGGATCTCGACGAGGGCCCGATCATCGAGCAGGACGTGCAGCGCGTCGGTCACGGCTACACGGTCGAGGACCTCGTGCGGATCGGGCGAGACCTCGAGCGCCTGGTGCTGGCGCGGGCGGTACGTGCTCACCTGGACGACCGCGTCCTGGCCCACGACGGGCGCACGATCGTCTTCTGAGGGCGGCGCGCCGTCGCGGGCGCAAGGGGCTCATGCGGTGCTGCGAGCTGCGGCCACGGCGAGGAACCGCGCGCACAGCCCGCGGCCGAGTTCGTTCCAGGCCCCGATCTTGCGCTCGCACTCGTCGCGCAGCGCGGCGGGGTCGAGTTCGATCGCCACCGCGTCCTCGTCGCTGCGGTAGTCCTCGATCCAGCCGTGGAGGTCAGCTCTGGTGACCTCGGCGTGAAACTGGATCCCCCAGGCTTGCCGGCCGATCCGGTAGGCCTGCAGGCAGGTTGCCGTCCGTGCCAGGGCGGTCGCGTCCGGCGGCAGCGCGCACGCGTAGCTGTGCCATTCGAGTGCCTCGAATCCGGGCGCGAGCGGACCCAGCAGCGGGTCGGCGGCACCGGCGTCGGTCAGCTCCACCGGGTACCAGCCGATCTCCGGCCGGGACGCGCGGGCCACCGTGCCGCCGCCCGCTCCGGCCAGCAGCTGCGCGCCGAGGCATACGGCAAGCGTTGGGACCTCGCGCTGCACGAGCTCAGCCAGCAGCGCCCGCTCGCCGTCGATCCACGCATGACGCCGTCCCTGGTCGGGGTGCATCGAGCCGCCGAAGGTGAGCACAGCGTCGTAGGCGGCCGGTCTGCGCAGCGGCGGGCCGGCCCACGGCTCCCACACCTCGAGGCGGGCGCCTGCGGCGTCGATCGCCTCGGCGAACACGCCCGGGCCGGCATCCCGCTGGTGGACGATCGCCAGTACGCGCACCCGCCGAAGTGTGACCGACTCGGCACCGACGGCTCGGTGGGCCCACTCAGGCGGCGCGGCTGCGGCCGTAGCGGAGCCGCCCGGGGAGCAGCGGGACCAGCACTCGCTTGGCGTACTCGGCGCCCCCGACAAGCGCGAGGCCGCGCAGCGGATCCCACGAGAACCCGTACTGCCGGCGCACGCCCGGCGGCAGCAGGCCCACGGTGATGAAGTTGGCCACCTCGACCAGCGGTCGCGCCGCCAGCGGTACCGGTGGGTGCATCACGATCCTGATCGAGAGCTCCCGCGCCTCCTCGGTCACGTGGAGCTCATCGCCGTCGAGCATGCGTGTCATGTACGCCCGCAGCGCCGCCATGTCGGCCGGCATCTGGTCCGGCTCGAGCCCGAACAGGGCGCCGATCACCCGCTGGTCCTGCCAATAGGCCTCGCGCTCGTCGTCGGTGAGCGAGCCGACGTAGCGCTCATACACGACCAGGCTCGAGTCGACCAGCGAGGCGAAGATCCACAGCAGCAGCTCGGGGTCGTCGGCGGCATAGGGGGTGCCGGCCGGGTAGCGGCCGACCGGCTCGTCGATCGCGCCGCGCACACGGCGGTGCACCGCCCTGACGCGGCGGGTCGCGCGGTCGGCGAGGGCCCTGGACCCGAACGTGATCAGCTCCAGGACCGCGGCGGTGCGCCGCAGCCGCTGGTAGGGCTCGTCGAGCGAGCCCGTCTGGGCGAAGAAGCCGGCGAACGCGAGCGGGTGCGCCGCCTGGAGCAGCAGCGCCCGGGGACCGCCGAGTCCGACCACCTGCTCGCGGTGCACCCGGCGGACCATCGATTCGTCGTTGAAATAGCTCACAGCGGGCATCCTCGATATGTACGTAACCGGCGGCTTGGGTGGATCAGACTCCCAACTCGCTGGTCGCATACGCTGACAGCCATGTCTACCCGCACACGCATCAAGGGACTCGCCGGCCTGCGGCTCGCTCGGCATGGTCCTGGCCGGATCGCCGCGCCCATGGCCCGTGGCCTGCGCCCGACGATCTTCTTATGCGCGTCTAAGTAATTCATCACCTGGTTCTAAACCGCGCCCCGTAGCGTGCTCGAGCACGCGATGACTGGACCCAAGCACCTATGGTCGGGCGACTGGGCGCGCGAATCCGACGAAGCCGCGGCGGAGTCGGTTCCGCCGCCCCGCGACGTGCCCGCGCCCTCTCCCACCCCACCGCGCACGGAGCCCGTGCGCGCGCCGGACCAGTCTCGCCCGGTCGCGGCCGAGCCCCGCCGCCCGGCGCCGGCGCCGGCGTCGCCGCCCAAGGCGGCACCCGAGCGCCCGTGGCGGGCGGCGCGACGCGCCGGCACCGGTGCGCTCCTGGTGCTGGCGCTGATCGCGGTCGCCGGCGTGGCGATCGCATCCGGCGTCTTTGACCGGAGCGCCACCGCCACGGCCACCGCCACGAGCGCTCTCCCCCGACCCCGACCCCGACGCCGGCGTTCGCGCCGGCCCGGCCCTGGATCGGGCTCACGGCCACGAGCTCGAGCACGCAGACCGGGGCGCTGGTCACGCAGGTCGCCTCCGGCGGCCCGGCCGACCAGGCGGGATTGCAGCCCGGCGACGTGATCCTCGCCGTCAACGCCCAGCCGATCAGCGGCCCCGCGGACATCGGCGCCGTGATCGACGGGCTCCCGGCCGGCTCCGAGGTGCTGCTCCAGATCAATCGCGGCGGAGCGCTGTCGACCGTCGGCGTCACGCTCGCGCCAAAGCCGGCCGGTACACCATGAGCTTCGCCGCACCGCTGTTCCTGCTCGCCCTGGTGGCGGTTCCGCTGCTGCTGCTCGCCTACGTGCGCATCCAGCGTCATAGGGGCGCCGCCGTCGCCGCCTTCACGACGGCCAGGATGGCGCCCTCGGCGCTGCCCAACCGGCCCGGCTGGCGGCGGCACGTGGCGATGGCCGCGTTCGGGCTCTCGCTGCTGGTCCTGATCGTGGCCGCGGCCCGACCCCAGGCCAAGGTGACCGTGCCGGTGAAGCGCAGCTCGGTGATGCTGCTGATCGACACCAGCGGCTCGATGGCCTCGACCGACGTCGCGCCCACGCGGCTGGCCGCCGTGGAGAAGGCCGCCAACCGCTTCCTCGATCGCGTGCCCGGCCGCGTCAACGTCGGGCTGATGGCGTTCAAGAAATCGCCCACGGTCGTGCGGGCGCCGAGCACCGATCGTCAGGCCGTGCGATCGGACCTGGCACAGCTCCAGGCCGGCGGGGGAACCGCGATCGGCAACGCGCTGCAATCCACCCTGCGCATCCTCACCGGTATGCCCGCCGCCAAACGGCCGCCGTCGGCGATCGTCCTACTCTCGGACGGCACTTCGGATGCCGGCCTCGACCAGCTGGCCGAGGCCCGCCAGTCCGGCTCCCTCCACATCCCCATCTACACCGTCGCGCTCGGCACGCCGAACGGCACGATCACCGTGCACACCGCGCACGGATCCGCTGTGCACGCCGCCCCACCGTCCCCGCAGGCGCTCGCGCAGATCGCGCACGCCTCGGGCGGACAGCCCTTCACGGCTCAGAGCTCGGGTGACCTCAGCGCCGTCTACGACCACCTGGGCACTCAGCTCGGGCACAAGACCGTCAACCAGGAGATCACGGCGAGCTTTGCCGGCGTGGGACTCGTGCTGCTGCTGGTGGGCGGCGCGCTGTCCCTGCTGTGGCTGCGCCGGCTCGTCTAAAGGAGAAGCACCGACACCATGTACGACAACGATCCGACCATCCCTCAGGGCGACACGCCCGGACCGGGACGTCAAGAGGCGCGCGCCGCGCTGCAGGAGGCCCTGTACGAGATCAAGCGCGTGATCGTGGGGCAGGACGCGATGCTCGAGCGGCTGCTGGTCAGTCTGCTGGCGCGCGGTCACGTGCTCCTCGAGGGCGTGCCCGGCCTGGCCAAGACGCTCACCGTCAAGACGCTCGCCGACGTGCTCGGCGGCACGTTCAGCCGCGTGCAGTTCACACCTGACCTGGTGCCGGCCGACTTGGTCGGGACGCGCGTCTACAGGCCCGATACGGGGCGGTTCGACACCGAGCTCGGGCCCGTGTTCGGGAACTTCCTGCTCGCCGATGAGATCAACCGCGCGCCGGCGAAGGTGCAGTCGGCTCTGCTCGAGGTGATGCAGGAGCAGCAGGTCACGATCGGGGGAACCTCGTACCCGGTGCCGGAGCCGTTCATCGTGATGGCGACCCAGAACCCGATCGAGTCCGAGGGCACCTACCCGCTGCCCGAGGCCCAGGTCGACCGCTTCCTGATGAAGATCGTCGTCGACTACCCGTCGACCGGCGAGGAGGCCGCGGTCGTGGGCAGGAGCCTCGGCGACCCCGCCGACGTCTCGCGCTGCCTGACGCTCGAGGACCTGCGGCGTTACACGCAGGCCACCCAGACGGTGGTGGTCGATCGCGACGTGATCGGCTACGCCGTGGCCCTGGCCGACGCCACCCGCCGCCCCGCGGAGTACGGGCTGGATGACATGCGGGGGCTGATCGAGTACGGCGCGAGCCCGCGCGGGCCGATCGGGCTCGTGCAGGCGGCCCGTGCGCTGGCACTGCTGCGGGGACGAGGCCACGTGGCCGCTCAGGACGTCCGCGACCTCGCGTTCGATGTGCTGCGCCACCGGCTGGTGCTGTCCTATGACGCGCTCAGCGAGGGAGTCACGGCCGACGAGCTGCTCGAGCGTGTGCTCGGCGCAGTGCAGGCTCCGCAGGAGGATCACCTCACCCGCACCAGGGCGGCATGACACCCCCGGCACTCGCACCGCCGGCGGCCCGTCAGGGCCCCGGTCCCATGCCGCGCGCGCTGGTCGAGGCGCTCGATCCGATGATCACTCGGCTGATCGCACGGATGCTGCCCGGCGATCGTCGTGCGGCGGGCGTCGGGGTCGGCGTCGAGCTCTCGCAGCTGCGCCCCTACGTGGTCGGCGACGACGTGCGTCACATCGACGCCGCCGCCACCGCCCGGACTGGACAGCCGCACGTGCGCCTGCATGTCCCCGAGCGGGCGATGACGACCTGGATCGCACTCGACCTCTCGCCCTCGATGGCGTTCGGCACGGCCGAGCGGCTGAAGGCCGACGTCGCCGAGGGTGCCGCGCTCGTGCTGACCCGGATCGGGATCCGGCGGGCCGGCGCCGTCGGCGTGGTCGCGTTCGGTGCCGGCACCCCGCGGTTGCTGCCCCCGCGCGCCTCCAAGCCGGGGATCGTGGCGGTCCGGCGCCTGCTCGAGGAAGGCGTGATGCCCGACGGTCAGGGCGATCCCCATGCCATGGGCGACGCCCTGGTGCGGCTGGCCAAGCTGGCGCGCCAGCCCGGGTTGGTCGCGGTCATCTCCGACTTCCGCGACCACGCGGGCTGGATCCGGCCGCTCGGTGCGTTGCGTGCCCATCATTCCGTCCTTGCCATCGAGATCGGCGACCCGCGTGAGCGGGAGATCCCGGCGCTCGGGCGTCTGGCCCTGATCGATCCCGAGACCGGGCGACGGGTCGAGGTCGACACCTCGCGCCGGAAGGTGCGCGAGCGCTTCGCCGAGCTCGAGCGCGAGCGCCGCGCCGAGATCGCCCGGGAGCTGCGGCGCCTGCGGGTCGAGCACGTCGTGCTCGACACCGACCAGCCGTGGCTGCTCGAGTTGGGTCGGCGGCTGCGATGAGCTTCAACTCCCCCGTGTGGCTGCTGGCCCTGGTGGTGATCCCGGTCGCCCTGCTCGCCTATCGCTGGGCGCGCCGGCGCCCGAGCCGCTATGCGGTGCGCTTCAGCGCCGTGTCCACGCTCAGTCTCGCCGCGGCCGCAATCCCGGATCGCCGGCGCCACATCCCGGCCGCGCTGGCCCTGACCGCCGCGGCGGCGCTGATCGTCGCCTTGGCCAAGCCGCACACGTCGGTCCGGATCCCGGTCCAGGAGGCGTCGGTGATGTTGGTGACCGACCACTCCGGCTCAATGCAGGCCAGCGACGTGTTGCCCACCCGGCTGGCTGCCGCCGACCGCGCCGCGAACACGTTCATCGATCAGCTTCCCTCCGCCGTGCGCGTGGGCGCCGTCGCCTTCTCCAGCTCGCCCGACGGCGTCCAGGCCCCGAGCACCGACCACCAGGCCGCCCGGCAGGTCGTCGACAATCAGGTGGCCAACGGCGCCACCGCCACCGGCGACGCCCTCGCCCTCGCGCTCCAGCTCCTGCACCAGGGGGCCAAGAAGCTGCCTCCGTCGGCGATCGTCCTGCTCTCCGACGGCGCCGCCAACACGGGCCAGGATCCGGTTTCCGTCGCCCGCCAGGCCGCCGCCGAGAAGGTCCCGATCTACACCGTCGCGCTCGGCACCCCCGGAGCGACGATCACCGATCCCGCCAATCCGTTGAGCGGCGCGGTCGACGTCTCACCCGATCCCCAGCTCATGGCCCAGATTGCCCAGGCGTCGGGGGGCCGCGCCTTCAACGCCCAGGACGCCGGCAGTCTCGGCTCGATCTACAAGAACCTCGGCTCCCAGCTCGGAACGCGCACCGTCTCGCACGAGGTCACCGCCTCGTTCGCCGTGGCCGGCATGGTGCTCCTGCTGTTGGCCGGGGTCTCGTCGTTGCGTTGGGTGGGTCGGTTGCCGTAGGGCGTGGCCGGTATCCGCGCTGCTCCGTGGGTCATACTTGCCCCGTCAACGTCTCGATCGACCTCCACTGCCACATCCTGCCGGCCCTCGATGACGGCGCCCGAGACCTCGACGACGCGATCGCGATGGCGTGGCAGGCCGAGGTGGACGGCATCGAGGCGGTCTGCGCCACGCCGCACATCCGCCATGATCACGATGTCCGGATCGCCGAACTGCCCGATCGGCTGGCGGAGCTCACGGCCGCGGTCAGAGAGGCCGGCTGTCGCACCCGGATCCTCCCCGGTGCCGAGGTCGCGGCGACCGCGCTGGACGGGCTCGACGATCCGGAGCTCGCGGCGCTCGGCCTCGGCGGTTCGCGACGCTGGGTGCTGCTCGAGCCCGCCCCGGGCCCGCTCGACGACCGCTTCGGGTCCGCCGTCGCGGCTCTGGCGGCGAGGGGACGGCGGGCGCTGATCGCCCATCCGGAGAGGCATCTGAGCGCCGACCTGGTGGAGCGGCTGCGGGGCCTGGTGGCCCGCGGCGCGCTCGTGCAGGCGACCGGGGCCTACCTGACGGACGAGGCAGCGGGGCCGGGGATGCTGACCCTCGCCCGCGAGGGGGTCCTGCATGTGCTCGGCAGCGATGCCCATTCCGCGCGCGCCGGCCGCCCGGTGGCGCTGGCTGCGGCCGCGCAGGCGCTGGCGGGCGTCGAGCCGACCGGCACGCACCTGGCCTGGGTGGCGCGGACGGCCCCGCTGGCGATCGTGGCCGGGGAGGACCTCGCGCCGCCGTTCTGAGGCGCCGGCCGTGCGCTACGCCGAGTGCTCGGCCGGCGCGAGCGGCCGCACGACCACGCGGCCGACGAGCTCCTCGACCACCTCCCGCTTGCCACTCCCGAGCCCGTGACGCAGAAAATTGCCCGAGCCGGCAGCGACGCCGAGGACGAGCGCCTCCGTCAGTGGCAGGCCGCGGGCCCAGGCGGCGGCAACGGCCCCGGTCATCGCGTCGCCACATCCCTCCCGGAAGCCGTGGGGGAACGCCGGCGGGACGATCTCAAACGGCTCGCCGTCTCGTGGCACCACCAGGACCGGAGCTTCGGCTCGGGTCACCGCGACGGTTCGCGCTCCCGCCTCGACCAGCTGCCGCGCCGCTGCGAGCGCAAGCGGTCCGTCGACCGGACCGCACACGTACTCGGCCAGCTCCCAGTCGTTGAGCTTGACCAGGTCGACGCCCGCGCGCAGGGCGCGATCGAGCCGCGGGGTCGAGAGGTCGGCGATCACCGGGACCCCCCCCGCGCGGGCGGCGCTGACCACCGTCTCGTAGACCTCCTCGGGCAGTCCCTCGCCCGGATACGGGTTGCACATGACCAGGACGGCACCGTTCAGTGCCGCGGCGCAGGTGGCGGCGACGAGGTCGTCGAGCTCATGACGGTGCGGCGGGGGCCGCCGCGCCATCGCCAAGAGGACACGCTCCGGCCCGCGTCGATCGGTGACGTAGCTCCCGCTCGCGCCGATGGTGCGGACGATGCGATGATCGCCCGGTAACGCCTCGAGCAGCGGGCGCAGCGTCGTGCCGGTCTCGCCCCCGGCCAGGCAGCACAGAACCGGCCTGGCGCCGAGCTCGGCGGCCATCTTCGACACCCAGACGCCCTGACCGGCGGCATGGACGTGCACGTCGTCGGCTTCGCCGCAGGACTCGATCACGATGCTGAGCAGCGGATCGGGCCCGAAGATCGTCACGCGCGGACGTTGCACCGGGTCCATGTCGACCCGAGTGTGGTCCCAGCCGGCGGGCACGGCAACAGCGTCCTTCCCTGACATTCGTACGTACTTACCGCCGATTGTGAGCGCGCCGTGCCGGCGCGCGCCGCTAATCGTCGAACATCACCACGCTGCGGATTCCGTCCTGGCGCTCCATCAGCTCGAAACCGTCGTTGACCTGATCGAGGGTCAGACGGTGCGAGATGAAGGGGTCGACGTCGAGCGTGCCGTCGAGATAGAGCGCAATGAACTCGGGCACCTGATCGCGGCCCTTGACGCCGCCGAACGATGTCCCGCAGACGCGCCGGCCGGTGATCAGGTAGCGGGGGATGATGTCGAGTGTCTCGCCCTTGCCCGCGACACCGGCGACCGTGCACAGGCCCCAGCCCATGCGAGCCGATTCGACCGCCTGGCGCATGATGGCGACCAGCCCGGTGGCCTCGAAGGTGTAATCGGCGCCGAACCCGCCGGTCTCCTCGAGCACGCGCGCGACCGTCTCATCGCCGCCGATCCACGCGTCCGTGGCGCCCTGGCCGCGGGCCAGCTCGAGCCGGTCGGGCGACATGTCGACGCAGATGATCCGCTCGGCGCCCTGCAGGCGGCAGCCGGCGACCGCGCCGAGTCCGACCATGCCGGCGCCGAACACCACGCACGTCGCTCCCGGCTCGACCCGGGCCGTGTTGACGGCGGCGCCGAGCCCGGTCGAAAGACCGCAGGCGAACAGCGCAGCGCGGTCGGGCTCGGCCTCGCGCGAGATGTTGGCCAGTGCGATCTCGGGCATCACGGTGTACTCCGCGAACGTGCTCGTACCCATGAAGTGACGGATCGGCTCGCCGTCGCGCGAGAGGCGCGTGGTGCCGTCGGGAAGGTGGCCGAGGTTCTGCTGCTCGCGGATGGCCAGGCAGAGGTTCGTCTTCGGGCTCAGGCAATGGACGCATTCGCGGCACTGGGGCGAGAACAGCGTCACGACCTGGTCTCCGGGTCTGACGCTCGTGACGCCGTCGCCGATGCGCTCCACGATCCCCGCGCCCTCGTGCCCGAGCACGGTCGGCGCATACCCGGACGGGTCCACGCCCGAGGCGCTGTACATGTCGGTGTGGCAGATGCCGCACGCGCGCAGGCGCACGAGCGCCTCGCCCGGTCCTGGTTCGGCCAGGTCGACCTCGGTCACGTTGAGCGGCCGGCCGAACTCCTCCAGCACCGCGGCGCGGATCTTCACCCTCGAGCTCCTCTCTGGTTGTGGCTCGAGCGCAACACTATTGGGCCGCCGCGCGATAGCGCTCCATCGCCCGCTTGCGCTCGACGGCGTGATCGACGATCGGAGCCGGATAGTCCGATCCGATCAGGCAGCCGGCCTCCCGTTGTTCGGACGCGCTCATCCGCCACGGCTCGGCGAGGTGCTTGTCGGGCACACTGCGCAGCTCTGGCACCCAGCGGCGCACATACTCGCCGTCGGGGTCGTGGTGGCGCTGCTGTGAGACGGGGTTCAGCAGACGGCGGAAGTAGGGAGCCGAGTCGGTCCCCACCGAGGCGATCCACTGCCAGTTGCCGTTGTTGTTGGCCTCGTCGCCGTCGATCAGGCGGGACATGAAATGCTGCTCGCCGACCCGCCAATCGAGGTGCAGATCCTTGGTCAGGAACGAGCCCACCACGAGCCGGGCACGGTTGTGCATCCAGCCCGTCTCGAGCAGCTCGCGCATGCCGGCGTCGACGAGCGGATATCCGGTCCGGCCATGCTGCCAGGAGTCGAGCAGCTCATCGTCCTGCGCCCATTCGAGCGCCCGGTAGCGCTGCTGCAGCTCGTGCCGGGCCACCTGGGGATGAAACAGCAGCACATGGGCGTAGAAGTCGCGCCAGCACAGCTGCCGCCGGTACGCGGCGGGGCCGGCCCCGCTGCGGGCCCCGACCCGTTGCTCGAGCTCGCGCACCGACACGCAGCCGAAATGCAGGTACGGCGACAGGCGCGAGGTGCCACCGGCCAGGCGGTCGTGATGGTCGGCGTAGTCGGTGATCCCGTCCTCTGAGCCAGGACTCCATCGCCTCGCGTCCCGCGGGCTCGCCGGGCGACACGAGGCGGGCAGGCGGGTCGCCGGCGCCGAGGGCGGCGGCCGAGGACAGTCGCCCGCGGGCGACCCCCGACGGCAGGGCCAGCTCCTCGGGAGGGTCCTCGACCGCCCGGCGGTCGGACCGGATCCAGGCCCGGTAGAAGGGCGTGAAGACCTTGTAGGGGTTGCCGAGCGTGGTCCGGATCGCGCCGACGTCGGCGGCGAAGTTGCCCGGGCAGACGACGATCTGGAGGCCCTCGCGGGCGAGCGCCTGACGCACGCGGTCGTCCCGGGTGCGCGCGTAGGGTGAGACGTCGTTGGCCCAGTAGATCGTGTTCGCGCCGGCCTCGAGGGCCAGGCGGGGGAGCTCGTCCCAGGGACGCCCCTCCCTGATCACCAGCGCGGCGCCGAGATCCAGCAGCGCGGCGTCGAGCTCGCGCAGGCAGCCGTGCAGGAAGGCGGCGCGGGCGGGGGAGGGGAATCGACCGCGGAGGATGGCCTGGTCCAGGACGAACACCGGCACCACGTGCTCGTGCTCGCGTGCGGCGATGCTCAGCGCCGGATGATCATGGATTCTGAGGTCTCGCCGAAACCAGACCAGTGCGGTCGACGCCATCCTGGCGATATAGCACGGGAGCGCTCGCGCCGTCCGGCCGGCCCTGGGCAGCGGTGCTCAGACCGACGCGTGGCGTCAATGCGGCCGGGTGTCGAGCGCGTCGATCAGCAGGCTGAGCATCCGCTGCCACGCCGTGGGCTCGACCTGCTTGGCCGCGCGCGTGGCGGCGAACAGCAGCTTCAGGTCGAGGGTGCTCGCATCCGGGCGCAGCCGTCCTTCGGCTCTGGCCCCCGCCAGCAGCAGCTCCAACGCTTCGGACGTGCGCTCAGCCGCGGTCTGCACGTCGGGATGATCGGCGACCGCGACGCGCGCCTCGCCCAGGAAGTCATCGCAGGACTGGCGCTCGACGAGCGCCCACAGCATCTCGGTCAGCGCCGACCAGCGGTCCCCGTCGCGGGCGGCGGCGGCGATCGCGGCATCGGCGATCTGGTCGAGTCGGCGCACGACCAGCGCCGCCAGCAGCTCGCGCTTGGACGGGAACTGCCGGTAGAGGCTGGCCACCCCGGCACCGGCCGCGGCGGCGATCGCCGGCATCGACGCGTCGAGCCCGGCGGTCGAGAACACCTCGGCCGCGGCGCCGAGGAGCCGCTCACGTTTGCCTTCACCGTCGAGCTCCGTCCAGCCAGCCGGACGATCCAGAGCCGGAATGCTCATTCCGCTAGAGTACTTCGTCGCCGTCTGCTGTGCACCTTCCACGTCCGTCGCGAGCCTGGAGAGTCTCATCCGTCGATGAGCGAGACGACAACCGAGCGCGTTCATCCGAACATCATCCTGGCCGTCGTCTCGCTCTCGGGCCTGGCCTATGCCGTGCTCAGCTCGTCGGTGATCCCGGCGCTGCCGACGATCCAGCACAGCCTGAACGCCTCCGAGACGGGGGTGACCTGGCTGCTCACCGGCTACCTGCTGTCGGCCTCGGTCGCGACCTCGATCATCGGCCGTCTCGGCGACATGTACGGCAAGGAGAAGCTGCTGCTCTACACGCTCGGGATCCTGGCGGTCGGTACGCTGCTCGCCGCCGTGTCGACCTCGCTCACGGTGCTGATCGTGGCCCGCGTGATCCAGGGTGCGGGCGGCGGCATCTTCCCACTCGCCTTCGCGATCATGCGCGACGAGTTTCCGGCCGAGCGGGTCGCCGGCAGCATCGGCCTGATGTCCTCGATCCTCGGCATCGGCTCGGGCATCGGGATCGTCACCGGCGGCCTGATCGTCGAGCACCTCAGCTGGCACTGGCTGTTCTGGATCCCGCTCGTGATCACGATCATCGCCGCCGCCGCCACCTGGCGCTACATCCCCGAGTCGCCGGTGCGCGTCCCGGGGCAGGTCAACTGGCTGGCGGCGTCGCTGATGACCGTGGGTATCAGCCTCGTGCTGATCGCGATCAGCGAGACGACGACCTGGGGGTGGGGGTCGCCGAAGACGCTCGGCCTGCTCGCCCTCGGGCTGGCGATCTGCGCCGCCTGGATCTGGGTCGAGGTGCACAGCCGTGAGCCGCTGATCGACATGACGATGATGCGGATCCGCGGCGTGTGGACGACCAACGCGGCCGCCTTCCTGCTCGGCGCCGGGATGTACTCCTCGTTCATCGTCTTCCCGCAGTTCGCGCAGCTGCCAAAGAGCACGGGCTTCGGCTTCGGCGCCTCGGTGGTCGTCTCCGGTCTCTACCTGCTGCCCTCCACGCTGGGCATGGGTCTGCTCGGCTCGCTCGCCGGCAAGGTGGCGCACCGCTTCGGGTCGAAGGTCGCGCTCGTGGCCGGAAGCGGGATCACCGCCGTGTCGTTCGCGCTGCTTGCGGTCCAGCACGGCCACCCGTACGACATGCTGATCAGCGCCTTTCTGCTCGGTGTGGGCATCGGGCTCGCGTTCTCGGCGCTCGGGAACCTGATCGTGCAGGCGGTGCCGCCCGGGCAGACCGGCGTGGCCAGCGGCATGAACACGGTGATGCGGACACTCGGCGGCGCGCTGGGGGGCCAGATCGCGGCCACGTTCATCGTCAACAACACGGTCCACGGCGAGCCGACCGTGACCGGCTTCACGGCCACGTTCCTGATGGCGACGGGCTTCCTGGTCCTGTGCGTTCTGGCGAGCCTGCTGGTGCCGGGTCGCGCTGCCCAGCAGCAGTCCGCGCGCGCTCCCGAGCCCGCGCTCGCCCCCGTCGAGGCCGCGTAGCGATGGCCCCGGCGCCGCTTGATCAGCATCCGTTCGGCGTCGCCGCGATCGGCAGAACCGCGGTTCACGCGGTGCGGCGCTGAGCGTGGCGACGCAGGCGGTCCGGAGCGCACGGACGTCCCCCGGGGTCTCGGGCTCCGATCCGCGGGTCGACCACTACAAGTGGATCGCGCTGTCGAACACGACGCTGGGCGTGCTGCTGGCGACGCTCGACGCCTCGATCACGCTGATCGCGATGCCGGACATCTTCCGCGGCATCCATCTGGATCCGCTGGTGCCCGGGAACAGCTTCTACCTGCTGTGGATGATCCTCGGCTTCCTGGTCGTCTCGAGCGTGCTGATCGTCAGCCTCGGCCGGCTCGGTGACATGTTCGGCCGCGTGCGCATGTTCAACCTCGGCTTCGTCATCTACACGGTGGCCTCGCTGCTCCTGACGATTGACTGGATGACGGGCCGCCCGGGCGCGCTGTACCTGATCGTGTTCCGGATCGTGCAGGGGGTGGGCGCCGCGTTCCTGCTCGCCAACGCGGCGGCGATCATCACCGACGCGTTCCCCTCCGACCAGCGCGGGATGGCCCTCGGGATCCAGAACATCGTCGGCGTCAGCGGGATGTTCATCGGTCTGATCCTGGGCGGCCTGCTCGCGCCGATCGACTGGCGGATGGTGTTCCTGATCTCTGTCCCGTTCGGCCTCTTCGGCACCGTGTGGGCGTACCTGAAGCTCGAGGAGCGCTCGACGCCGCGCCGCGCCCCGATCGACTGGCCCGGCAACGTCACCTTCGCGCTCGGACTGATCCTGATCATGGTCTCGGTCACCTACGGCATTCGGCCCTACGGCGGCCATCCGACCGGTTGGGGCAGCCCGCGTGTGATCGCGCTGCTCGGCTCCGGCGCCGTCCTGCTGGTCGCGTTCGTGATGATCGAGCGGCGCGTCGCCAATCCGATGTTCAAGCTGCCGCTGTTCAAGATCCGGGCGTTCACGTTCGGCACCATGTCGACGTTCCTGTCGGCGGTCGCGCGCGGCGGCCTGATGTTCATCCTGATCATCTGGCTGCAGGGGATCTGGTTGCCCCAGCACGGCTACGACTTCACCGATACACCGTTGTGGGCCGGGATCTACATGCTCCCGCTGACGGTCGGGATGCTGCTCGCCGGGCCCACCTCCGGCTTTCTCTCCGACCGCTACGGCGCCCGCTGGTTCGCGACCGGCGGGATGCTCGGCGCCGCTCTCAGCTTCCTGCTGCTGAGCCTCCTGCCGACGGACTTCTCCTATCCCGTGTTCGCGGCGATCCTGTTCCTCAACGGTGTGTCGATGGGCATGTTCGCCTCGCCCAACCGGGCCGCGGTGATGAACAGCCTCCCGGCGGGCGACCGCGGCGCCGGCGGCGGCATGAACCAGACCTTCCAGAACTCCGCCCAGGTGCTGTCGGTCGGGATCTTCTTCACGCTGATGATCCTCGGCCTCGCGGCCCAGCTGCCGCACGCGATGGCCACCGGGCTCGAGTCGCACGGGGTGCCCCACGCCGTCGCCGGCCACGTCGCCCAGCTGCCGCCGGTGTCGATCCTGTTCGCCGCCTTCCTCGGCTACAACCCGATCCAGCATCTGGTCGGTCCCGCCGTCCTCTCCCACCTTCCGGGCGCGGGCCAGGTGCTGCTCACCGGCCGCTCGTTCTTCCCGCACCTGATCTCTGCCCCGTTCCGCTCGGGCCTGCACGCCGCGTTCGCATTCGCGATCGTGGCCTGCCTGGTCGCCGCGGTCGCCTCGTGGTCGCGCGGGGCCAGCTACGTGCACCAGGACTCGCCCGAACGCGAGGACGCGCCGGCGCGCTCCGGCGCGCGCGAGGTGGAGCACGCCGAGAGCATTGTCTGAATCGGGCAGGCGGCCCGCACGGGCGGCCTATATTCACCCGTGCTGATGTCCGCCGGGTCCGATCAAGAGCCGTCGCCACCGCAATCGACACGACCGCGGATCGGGATGCTCATCGTCCGCTACGGCCTCGGGGCGGTGATGGTGCTGGCCGGGATCGTCCTGCTGGTGATCTCGCCCGCGACCTACGGGGTCGACGGCTTCGCCATGGCGGTGGGCGGCGGGCTGGCCGTGCTGCTGATCAACTTCCTGTTCCGGCTCGGCGTCAGCGGCGATCAGGAGCGAGCGCGTGAGGAGCAGGCGCGCGCGTACTTCGACGAGCACGGAGAGTGGCCGGAGGATGACGGCGGTGGTGGCGGGCGCCGATGGACGCTCGCGCCCGGCGTGGTCACGCCCGAGGACGAGGAGCGCGAGCGCGCATCACGCTGACGCGCGCGTCGCGCGGGGCCGGCTCGGTCCGCGTCCGGGGCTCGGGCTTCCCGCCGCCGCCTCCCAGACCGCTGTGACGACGCGAGTAGGCGAAGTAGATCACCAGGCCGACGACCATCCAGATCCCGAATCGGAGCCACGTGCTCGATTGCAGGTTCAGCATCAGCCACACCGACGCCAGCACGGACAGCACTGGAATCACGGGCACCAGCGGCGTCCGGAACGGGCGCTCGAGGTCCGGGCGCGTCCGGCGCAGGATGATCACGCCGATGGCCACCAGCACGAACGCGAACAGCGTGCCGATGTTGACGAGCTCGGCCAGGGTCTTGAGCGGGAACACGAACGCCAGCACGGCGACGGCGATGCCCGTGACGATCGACGTCCGGTAGGGGACGCCGAAGCGCTTGGAGACGACCGAGAAGACCGGCGGGAGCAGGCGGTCGCGGCTCATCGCGAAGAACACGCGGCTCTGGCCCATCAGCAGCACGAGGATCACCGAGGTGATCCCGGCCAGCGCCCCGTAGGCGATGATCGTGGCGATCGTGTCCTGGTGCACCGACTGGAACGCGGTCGCCAGCGGCGCCGCCACGTTGACGTGGTTGTACTTGACCATCCCGGTGATCAGGAGCGAGACGGCGATGTAGAGAACCGTGCAGATCCCGAGCGAGGCGAAGATGCCGGTCGGCACGTCGCGCTGCGACTTCGCAATCAACGCAGCCCTCCTATCCGGCTGGTTGGCCAGCCAGGGGCGCGGTAAGATCTTGTGTCGGTCGGCGGCGACAGAGGAGAGCGAGATGACATCGACCAGAAGCGATCCGGGGGAGCTCGGCGTGCCCGAGGATGAGCCCGGCCCCCCCGAAGCACTCGAGCACGTGCTCGTCACCGAGCGTGAGCTGTGGATGGACGGTCCTCCGCACGAGCTGTTTGCGCGCCTTCGCTCCGAGTGCCCGGTCCACTGGACCGACCGTCTCACCGAGTTCCCCGAGGAGGCGGGCTTCTGGTCGGTCACGACGCAGGAGGACGTCCACACGGTCAGCCGGGACTGGCGCACATACTCCTCCGAGCTCGGGGGCATCACCGCCGCCACCGTCGGCTTCCCGCTCGAGCTGATGCGCGCGATGTTCATCGGCATGGACCCGCCCAAGCACGACCGGCTGAAGATGCTCTTCCAGTCCGGGTTCACGCCGAAGCGGATCGCCGCCCACGAGGATGCGATCCGAGCGATCGCCGTCGCAGTGCTCGACGCCCTGCACGGCCGCGAGACCTGCGACCTGGTCACCGACGTGGCGCAGCCCGTCGTCTCCCGCGTGATCGGGAGCTTTCTCGGCATCCCGCCGGAGGACGACGCGATGTGGGCCGAGCTGATGAACTCGCTGCTCGGCGCGGGCGACCCGGATCTCAATCCGAACGGCATCCCCGACGTGTCGGCGCGCCTCCTGCCCGAGGTCTTCGCCCGCTGCCAGGGGATGATCGCCGCCCGGCGCGAGCAGCCGACCGACGACCTGACGAGCGTGCTCGTCCATGCCGAGATCGACGGCGCCAAGCTCGAGGAGCACGAGATCGTGATGGGCTTCTTCCTGCTCCTGGCCGCCGGGAACGACAGCACCAAGTCGACCTACTGCAGCGGCATGAGGGCGCTGATGGAGCACCCCGACCAGCGCCAGATCCTGCTCGAGGACCCGTCGCTCGTCCCCAGCGCCGTCGAGGAGTCGCTGCGCATGTTCCCTGCCTTCGCGCATTTCCGGCGCACCGCGACCTGCGATGCCGAGCTGCACGGACAGAAGATCCGGGCCGGTGACAAGGTCGTGATGTGGTACGCGTCCTCCAACCGCGACGAGTCGCGCTACGAGGATCCGGATCGCTTCAAGGTACGGCGCAACCCCGATCACCAGGCCTTCGGCGCCGGCGGCCGGCACTTCTGCCTCGGCACCGCCCTGGCGCGGCTCGAGCTGCGGATCATGTTCGAGGAGACGCTCGCGCGCTATCCGAACATGGAGCTGGCCGGCGTCCCTCTGTTCACCGAGTCGCCGTTCATCAACCAGCTCAAGACGCTGCCGGTCAGGCTGTAGCGGCCAGCGCCGCGAGACGTCGCAGCGAGGTCGCGATCACCTCGCGCTGCGTGTCCAGGCGATGGGCCTCGGCCTCGGGGATCTCCACCTCGACGCTGACCAGCGTGCCCCCGGGGCGGGGCTCGAGCCGGAACTCGAAGCGCAGATCGGAGACCAGGCACGAGACGGTCACGCGCTGCTCGTCGCGGCGCGTGTCGAGCACCTGTCCCATCGGGAAATCGGGATAGCCCTCGGGATACATGGTGTACCGGCCGTCGGCGTCATCGGGGAGCTCGACGGTCTCGATCCCGGCCCACCAGTCGGGAAAGCGACGCGGGTCGTACAGGAGCTTCCAGATCTCCTCCGGCGGCGCGGTGCTCTCAGCGCTGTCATGGAACGACGGCATGTCTGCTCCACGTCTTCCGGCCGGGACGCTCCACGGCTTCGAGGTCGGCGCGGGCCCGCGCGAGCTCGCGCTCCGGTTCCACCAGGCCGACGATCGGGCGACCGAGATCCGCAAGCGTGCTGTTGATGTTGGTCGTGCCGTCCCCCCGGGCCACGAGCAACCGCCAGCCCGCGACCGATTCCTCCAACCGCCGGGCCGCGAGCTCCCGGTCGCCCTGGGCGAGCGCGAGCAGTCCCTGCACCCGCTCCAGGCGCGGCACGAGCGCCTGCGGGAAATCGCTCGGGCGCACCGGCTCGAGCACGGCGGCGCGCAGCTCATCGGCCGCGCGATCCGGATCTCCCGCACCGACCAGCGCCTCGGCGAGGGCCAGGCGGGTCAGCGGACGGCTGATCGGCGCATCGCCGGCGAGCGCAGCGGCCAGCAGCTCGGCCGCCACCGCGAAGGATCCGGATTCGAGCTCCACGAGCCCCCGGTCGTGGTTGGCCATCGCCAGCAGCTCCGGGCGGTCGAGCTCCGCCGCCCGCAGGTGCTCGAGCTCGCTCGCCGTGCGCGCCTCGTCCAGCCGACCGATCCGCGTCAACAGGAATGATCGCGCCCCCAGGATCTGCACCTCGAGCACGGCCAGTCCGTGCTGCTCGATCGACTCTCGCGCCCGGTCGACCAGCTCCAGCGCCCGGTCGTAGCGCCCGGTCGCCGCCGCCGCGCCGGCTGCTGCGGCCCAACAGCCGTAGGCGAGATCAAGCCGCTGGGCCCGCATGGCCGCCTCGGCGGCGGCCACCGATGGTGCCCACGACTCCTCGAAGCGACCCCGACGCATCAGCGCATATGCCCGTGCGTGCCCGATGTCGTAGATCTCGAGATCGTCGCCGCGGAGGTCGGACTCCAGTACGGCCAGCATCTCCTCGGCGTGCTCGGCGTCCCCCACCACCGCTTCCGCCCACGCCGCGGTGGCGAGCGCCTCGCGATGCTCCGCCGGCGCGGGCGCCTGCGCCCGCTCGAGCAGCTCCAGGACCTCGCGGCACGACATGAGCACCTCGCGCGGGATGCACAGCGGCCCGTGGTAGGCGCGGGCGCGCCGCAGCAGGGCCCGCGCGAGCTCCAGCGGCGGCCCGTCCGCGAGCAGTGCGCGGGCCCGATCGAACGCCGCGTCCGCCGGCTCACGCCGGCTGCGCCAGGCCTCGACTTCCCCGAGCTCGAGCAGCAGGTCGGCGCGATCGGACGCGATCGCGATCGCCTCCCCGAGGTACGCGGCCGCCTGCTCCAGCGCGCCCACCGCGCGCGCGTCCGCGGCGGCCAGGCGCAACTGGTCGACCGCGGGTGCCTGGCGTCCGGCGAGCAGCAGATGCCTGGCGGCCTCGGCCGGGCGCCGGACTCCGCCGTCGTGCTCGCAGGCGATCAGGTTCTCAGCCCAGCGCACGTGCAGCGTGCGCGCCCGCGGCTCGGTCAGCTCGGCGTAGACGGCATCGCGCAGCAGCGCATGCCGGAACGAGAGCCGGTTGCCGACGCTGACCAGGATCCCGGTCTCGAGTCCCTCGCGCGCGGCCTGATCGAGCGCGGGCAGTCCGAGCCGCTCGAGCTCCAGCGACTCGATCGGCCGTCCGGCCACGGCAGCCACGTCGATCAGCTCCCGCGCCGTCTCTCCCGCCGCTGCCAGCGCGGCGCGGACCGAGGCGCGCAGATTGGCCGCCACCTCGTGGTCGCCGCGGGCGATCGAGCGCGCGCTCTCGACGGCCAGCAGCGCGTTGCCCTCGGCGCTCTGCACCACGCGTGCGATCTCGGCCTCGCTCAGCCGGGCGGCGCTGCGCGCCAGGGCCGCGACGGGGGCCGGCGCCAGCGGCGCCAGATCGAGCTCGGCGGCAAGCGCCCCCCGGGAGCGGAGCGCCTGCTCGAGCCGGTCCGACGCGGCGCTGGGCGGCAGCTGGCGGCGAGTGCAGAGCAACATCACCGGCACCTCGTTGAGCCGTCGCCCGGCGTAGGCCGCGAGCTCGAGGCTCGGGCTGTCGCTGGTATGGATGTCCTCCAGCAGCAGCAGCAGCGGATGCTCGCGTGACGCCCAGGCCAGCAACGCGACCACCGCCTCGAACAGCCGCGTCCGCTGCAGCTCAGGGGGCACGTCGATACTCGGTCGTCCCGAGCGCCCGAAATGCGACGGCAGCTCGGCCGCCAGCACGGCGAGATCGTCCGGCCACGCGGAGTCGGCCGGCGGGGCCCGTAGGCCGGGCAGCAGGTCGCGGATCAACTCGGCCCAGAGACTGAGCGGAGCTGCACCGCCCAGGTCGAGCGCGGCACACCGGGCGACCACACCGCCGCTCTCCTGCGCGCGCAGACACAGCTCCAGCGCGAGCCGGGACTTGCCGATCCCGGCCTCGCCGCGCAGCACAGCGGCCGTGCCGGAGCCACCGCGAGTGCTCGACCAGGCACCCACGAGCTCGCCGAGCTCGGCGTCGCGCCCGACGAGCGGCAGGATCCCCGGCGGCGGCGACGAGCGCCGGGGTCGCTCGGGGCGGGCAGGTGCGTCGGCCCGCAGCCCCTCCACGAGCTCGCGGGTCTGCGCCGACGGCGTCACGCCCAACTGGGTGCGGAGCCGGTCGGCGATCACCTGGTAGGCCCGGAGCGCCCCGGCGCGGTCACCGGTCCTGGCCAGCCGGGCGATCAGGCGACGGTGGGCCGTCTCGTCGAAGGGGTCGAGCTCGACCTGGCGACGGGTCCACTCCAGCGCCGGGCGCTGCTCACCCCGCGCCTCGCAGTCCGCGGCTCGCTGCTCCATCAGCTCGGCGACGCGCTCGCGATGGCGCTCGCGGGCGACGAGCGCCCAGTCGTCCTCGAGCCCCTCGAGCAGCGCGCCGCGGCACAGCGCGAGTGCGCCGTCCACGTCGCCGCCCTGCACCAGGCGTTCGAACTCGTACACGTCGACCCAGGGCGCCGGTGCCTCGGCCAGTGCCACATGGTCACGACCGACGACCAGCGCCTCGCCGAGCTGGCGCCGCAGCGCCCACAGCGCGCTGCGCAGGCTCGCCCGGGCGCTGGCGTCGAGCACGTCGGGCCAGAATCGCGACGCCAGCTCGGCGCGCGGGACAGGGCGCTGCGCCAGGGCGATGTATGCGAACACGGACCATGGCCGCTGTGACCCCGGTGAGGAGATGGGCTCCCCGTCCCGTTCGACGCGGAGCTCACCGAGCAGACGCACCTCGAGCACGGTCCGCCAAGCGTACTACCGAACAACGGTGGGTTCGAACCCTTTGACGCTCGTTTGACGATCGCCGCACGGGCCCCCCGCGAAGCTGCGCCCATCAGCGATCCACCCACAAAGGGGACGGCGGCATGACCACCACCACAACCACATTCGACCTCGGCCAGCTGGCCGATGCGATCGAGGCCCGCGACGCCGACAGGCAGACCGAGCTCTACGCGCCCGGCGCCACCGTGACGGTCTCGGACCGGCTCTCGCAGCCGGGAGCACCGCGGGTGATCCGGGGGCGCGAGGCGATCGCGAGCTGGATCAAGGACACGTGTGCCCGGGAGATGACGCACAGCGTGGGCAGCCGGGTGCAGGACGACGGCGGGGCCGCGTTCGTCGTGAAGTGCCGGTACGCCGACGGCACCAACGTCGTCTGCGCGACCGTGCTCGAGCTGGCGGGCGGCCTGATCGCCAAGCAGACCGTCGTGCAGGCCTGGGACGAACGCTAGTGCGGTGCATGAGGCCGACGCCGCGGTGCGGTGGATGAGGCCGACGCCGCGAACCGAATCGGACAGGAAAAAGGAAAATCGACATGTCAGCAACACAGACGATCGATGAGAACAAGCTGAACGAGTTCATGGGCCGCTTCGTCGGCGACCTCGGCGCAGCGCTGTCCTGCGCCCTGGTGGTGATCGGCGACCGGCTCGGCCTGTACCGGGCGATGGCCGACGGAGCACCCGTGACCCCCGAAGAGCTCGCCGAGCGGACCGCAACCGACCCCCGCTACGTGCGCGAGTGGCTCTCCAACCAGGCGGCGGGGGGGTACGTCGACTACGACGCCGCCACGGCACGGTTCTCGCTCAGCCCGGAACAGTCGCTGGCGCTCGCCCAGGAGGGCAGCCCGGCGTTCATCCCCGGCGCGTTCCAGCTCGCTACGGGGCTGATCAAGGATGAGCCGAAGATCACCGAGGTGTTCCGGAGCGGGTCCGGGGTGGGCTGGCACGAGCATCACCACGACCTGTTCTCCGGCACCGAGCGGTTCTTCCGGCCGGGCTACGTCGCCAACCTGGTGGATTCGTGGATCCCGTCCCTGGACGGGGTGCAGGCGAAGCTCGAGGCGGGCGGGCTGGTGGCCGACGTCGGCTGCGGTCACGGTGCGTCGACCGTGATCATGGCCCAGGCGTACCCGCGCTCGGAGTTCGTCGGCTTCGACTATCACGTCGACTCGGTGGCGCGGGCCCGCGAGGCGGCCGCGGCGGCGGGCGTCGCGGACCGGGTCAGCTTCGAGGTCGCGGCGGCCAAGGAGTACCCGGGGGACGGCTACGACCTGGTGGCGATGTTCGACTGCCTGCACGACATGGGCGATCCCGCCGGGGCGGCCGCGCACGTGCTCGGCACGCTCGCCGAGGACGGCACCTGGATGATCGTCGAGCCGTACGCGAACGACCGGCTGGAGGACAACCTCAACCCCGTCGGCCGGGTGTTCTACGGCGCCTCGACCCTCGTCTGCACCCCGGCCTCGCGTGACCAGGAGGTTGGGCTCGCCCTCGGCGCCCAGGCCGGCGAAGCGCGGCTGCGCGAGGTGGTCAACGAGGGCGGGTTCACCCGCGTGCGCCGTGCCGCCGAGACACCGTTCAACCTCGTGCTCGAGGCCAAGCGGTAATTGGGGGTCAGCTCTGCTGCGGCGATGTCGCGGACGCCGCCTCAGCAGACAGCTCGAGCGATGCGAGCGACGCCCGCGGAGGCACCGGCCCGGGCGCGACCGCATCGGGCTCAGCGCCGGCCGATCCGATCCGCACCGGTCCGACCGCGAGCAGCACCGCTGCAGCCGTGGCTGCCGCTCCGATGATGAACGCCCATCCGCTCGCGAACGCCGCCACGGCTCCGGCGCCGTGGCCAGAGCTCTCGGCGAGGATCGCCACGAGGATCGCCACCCCGAGGGCCGAGCCGAGCTGCCGGGACATTCCGAGCACCGCCGTGCCGGTCGCGAACCGTGCCGGGGGCAGGGGGCCGGTGGCCGCGGCCGAGACGCTGGGGAGGACGAGGCCGACGCCTGCCCCTCCGATCATCTGGGCAGGGAGGAAAGCGCCGGCGTAGTCCGGTGTCGCGCTCATGTGCGCGCGCCACCACAGCGCGCCACCCGCGAACAGGAGCGCGCCGGCGGCACCGACGAAGCGCTGCCCGAAGCGCTGGCCGAGGACACCGCCGGGAACCGCGAACAGTGCCGCCATCGTCGGTCCGGGGGCAATCTGCAGCCCGGCCCGCAGGACGGACTCGTGCCACACCGAGGTCAGAAACAGCACGCTCCCGAGCAGGAAGGCACCGAACGCGCTGAAGAACAGCAGCGCACCGAGGTTCGCCAGCGCGATCGCCCGGGTGCGCACGATCACCGGCTCGATCAGGGGCGCCGGGTGGCGCGTCGAGCGCACGGCGAAGGCCACGAGCAGCACGGCCGCGAGCGCGAACAGCCCGATCACCCGTGCGCCGGACCAGCTCCACGTCGGTCCCTCCACGATGCCCAGGGTGAGCGCCGCGATCGCGGCCGTGAAGAGGACCGCCCCGAGCGCATCCGGGCGCGCGCCGGCGTCATCGCGCACCTCGCGCAACAGCCTGGAGGCGGCCACGAAGGCAGCGATTCCGATCGGCACGTTGACGATGAACACCCACCGCCAGCCGGCCTGCACGAGCAGCCCTCCGATCGGCGGCCCGGCCGCGGCTGCGACGCCGCCGACGGCGGCCCAGATCCCCACGGCCGCTCCCCGCTTCTCCGGCGGGAACTCGGGCAGCAGCAGGCCGAGCGAGGTCGGCAGCATGAACGCCGCCCCGGTTGCCTGCGCGACGCGGGCGACGACGAGCACGTCCACCGACGGCGCGGCGGCGCACGCCGCCGAGGCGAGGCTGAACAGGCCCAGTCCGAGCAGGAAGCCCCGCTTGCGCCCGGCGCGATCAGCCCATCGCCCGGCGGGGACGAGCAGCGCGGCAAAGGTGATCGCGTACGCGTTCAGGACCCAGGACAGACCGGCGAGACTCACCCCGGTGAACTCGCGCTGGATGTCGGGGAAGGCGATGTTGACGATGAACAGGTCGAGCGAGGCCATGAAGACTCCGACCGACACCGTGAGCGTGACCTTCGTGCGTCTTGACATCAGCGACCTCTCGAGCAGGTGAGTTGCATCACAAAACCGAGGTATAGCGCAGTGAGTTGCTTTATGCAACTAACCGCTGTAGAATGCGCCCGTGCTGCGCGCCGACTACGCCGATGAGAACTGCTCGATCGCTCGCGCGCTCGAGGTGGTGGGCGAGCGCTGGACGATCCTGATCCTGCGCGAGGCGCTCCTCGGCACACGGCGCTTCGACGAGTTCCAGGGCAAGCTGGGTATCGCCCGCAACGTCTTGCAGACACGGCTCGAGCGCCTCGTCGAGACCGGGATCCTGCGCCGCGTCCGCTACCAGGAGCGCCCTGAGCGCTACGAGTATCGCCTTACGCGCAAGGGCACCGACCTGTGGCCGGTCCTGATCGCGCTGCTGAAGTGGGGCGACGCACATGCGGCTCCCGCCGGGCCGCCGATGGTGATCGAGCACGTCGGCTGCGGGGGGGAGATCGACGACCGTCGCCGTTGCCGGCGCTGCGGTGCCGAGCTCGAGGCCTGGGAGGCCAGGGCGCGACCCGGGCCGGGATCGACCGCGCGCGCTGCTCGTTAGATCCCGGCAGCGCGAGACCGGCGCCGCGGGGCAGCAGACGCCGGTCTCGATGCGCCGATCGGCTCAGTCGCCGGCGGCGGGGGGCAAGCCCTCCGGTGGCCTCTCGGCCGCGACGCGGTCGCCTCCCTCGACGGAGTCCTTGAACTGGCGCAGGCCGGTGCCCAGCGACTTGCCCAGTTCGGGCAGGCGCTTGGCGCCGAACAGCATCAGCACGATGACCAGCAGGAACACGACGTGGATCGGGTTGAGGATTCCGGTTCCCATTGACGACCCCCCCGTCAGACGCCGCGCACGGCGGCGTCCGCGGCTTGGGCGAGCCCCGTGATCGTGGTGAAGAAGGCTGCCGACTGGCCCCTGAACAGGCCGTCGGCAGCCAATCCCTTGACGGCGGCGCCGGCGCCCGAGTTGGCGGTCGACGACGGACGGATGACCGACACCTCGGGCAGGTCCTCGCTGAGGAAGTCGCACGGCTCCGGGAAGATGAGGTTGGTCTGGGTGGCCTCACCTCCGGAGGCGTTGAGGTCGGGGAACCGGAGGTGCGTCTCCGGGTCGGTCACCCCGGCGAGCGGCTGCGACACCGCGTTACCCGAGGAGGCCGGCCTGTTGGAGGAACGACCGGCGTCCGACGACCTTCTTCCACAGGGTGTGCAGGTCGGGCTCGGTCGAGCTCCGGGCAGCGGTCTCCGTCACGCCCGAGGGCGCTTTGTGCACCGTCATGATGAGTCCCTTCTCCAGGTTGAAAGTGACAGCTGAGCCGGCTTACCTGTCACTGACGCGCGGTTGCGGGCCGTCCTTCCCGCGCCGCGCGCGATTCTGTGTCGGACGCCGTCAGGCCGGAGCGGGCAGTGAGCCGGCGATACCGAGCTGGGCGAGGATTGTCAGCGCGTCGAAGTAGACCCGTTCGCACACGATCCGGTCGCCGTCGAACAGGAACAGCGCCAGCGTGCGGCAGGTGAACTCGCGACCGGTCGGCGGGATCCCGCGCAGTGGTCCGCGATGGGTGCCCTTGAGGTCGAACTCCACGATCACCGCATCATCGGCGTGGTGCAGAGCGATCAGCTCGTTGCGCTGATCGGGGAACGCGGTCCGCGTTTCGAGGAAGTAGCGCCGAACGGCCACCTCGCCGTCGAACACCTCGCCGGTGGGCACGATCTCGTAGCGCGGATGGGAGAAGGTCCCGATCGTGATGTCGAAGTCGTGCACGTTCTCCGACTCCATGTGCTCGCGCACGACGGCCTCGCGCCGATCGCGCAGCTCCCGATCGCTCATCGGCCGATCCTATCCCTCAGCGGGTCCGCCCGGTGACCACGACGAGCCGGTGGCGGCCTGCGCCGCGTCGCCGACCGAAGATCCGCACATCTGTTCAGGCAATAATGGATGCGTGGGACACCAGTCGGCCGTCTCGCAGCAGCTCCGCGTCCTGCGCCACCTCGGTCTGGTCGTGGGAGCCCGTGACGGGCGTCACGTCATCGACGCGCTGCACGACGATCACGTCCGTGCCCTGCTGACCGAGGCGGTCTCGCACACCGAGCACCTGCGCCTCGGCCTGGCGTCGAGCCCGGTCGAGGACGCGGTGGGCGCATGAGCGCCACCACGCCGGCCCTGCTCGCCGCCGCCGCCGGCGTCGGCTTCGGCCACGCCATCCTGCCCGACCACTGGGTCCCGCTGGCGGTGATCGCGCGGACCCGCCGCTACCCCATGACCCGGGTCGCGCGTCTGTCGGGGCTCGCCGGCGTCGCCCACGTGGGCCTCTCGATCATGCTCGGGGCGGTGATCATCGTGATCGGGCTGCAGTTCCAGTCCACGGTCCAGAACGCCCAGGACACGATCATCGGCGGCCTCCTGATCGCCACGGGTATCGGCTTCATCGTGCTCGAGCTCGGTGGGTTCGGGCACGGGCACAACCACGGACACGGACATACGGGTGACCACGGACATGGGCACGAGCCCGGGGCCCATGATCACGACCCCGAGGGCGAGACACACGAACCCGGCGGGCACGGGCACAGCCGCGTGCCCGAGGCTCGAGGGTTGCACGGCCTCGCCGCAGTGATGGTCCCGTTCGGAGCGGCCGCCTCGCCCGATCTGACGATCCTGCCCGTGTTCCTGGCCGCGACCACCGCCGGCGTGCTCACCGCGGTCGGCTCCGTGCTCGTCTTCGCCGCGGTCACGATCGGGACGATCGTCGGGCTCACGCTCGTCGCGGCCAAAGGGGGCTACCAGATCCGCGGCCAATGGCTCGACCGGTGGGGCAACACCTTCACCGCTGCGGTGCTGGTGGCGATCGGGGTGCTGATCCTCACCGGCGTGGTCTGAGCGAGCGCGTCGGGCGGGAGCGCCGGCGCGGCCGCCGAGGGCGGTGGTCGCACTGCTGGGTCGAGAGCCGGATGTCCGGGTGGTGCGGGGGTCGACGGCCGTGCTCAGCGCGCCGCCCGGCGCAGCGACAGCGCCAGGATCAGCAGCACGGCCACGGGCATGATCCACCAGGCCGCGACCGCCGTCCCGGCGATCGCGGCGGTCAGCGCCAGCGCCAGGACCACGCCGGCCGCCGTGCGCCAGTCATCGCCGACCACGAAGTCCCACACCGCGAGCGCGAACGCCTTCAGACGGCTCATACGGGCTCCGGCTCGGACACGCGCTCGGGCGCGACCGCGGATCTCGCTGCCGGAGCGCGGCGAGCGGCGCGGATGCGCCGCAGCCACGGCACCATTGCGATCGACGACAGCAGCACGGCCGGGATGACCACCACCAGTGCCGCGTCTCCGCCGGGCCACGCCGCGCCCGCGCCCTCGGCGCCCCAGAACATCCCGAACGAAGTCAGCATCACGCCGACCGCGAACTTCATCGTGTTCTCCGGCACGCGGGCGAGTGGCCGGTGCAGGGCCACGCCCGCCCCGGCGACGAGCGCCACCGCGAGCGCGGCGGCCGCCGCGGCGAGTCCGACCCGGTGCTGGTTGGCGCCGAACGTGAGCACGATGAAGGCGACCTCGAGCCCTTCCAGCAGCACGCCCTTGAAGGAGATCACGAACGAGTAGTGGTCGAGGCCGTGGGCCGGGAGCGGGGCCGCGAGCGCGGCTTCGGTCTCCTCGGCGAAGGTCTCGGTCTCGTCATGGAGCGCCTTCAGGCCCGAGGCGCGCAGAATCGCCTTGCGCAGCCACTGCAGTCCGAACACGAGCAGCAGTCCGCCGACGACCAGCCGCAGGGCATTGATCGGCAGCCCGGTGAGCGCAGGCCCGAGCGCAGCGATCACCGCCGCCAGTGCCAGCGTCGCCGCCCCGACCCCCCACAGGGCCGAGGACCAGCTCCGCGTGGTGCCGACCGCGAGCACGATCGTGAGCGCCTCCACGGCCTCGACCGCGCAGGCCAGGAAGACCGATAGCGCGAGGCCGATCTCAGCTCCGGACATACGCCTCAGTATGGCTCACGTGGGCTGGGTGAGAGCTCGAGCCCGGAGCTCTCCCGCAGACCCTCGTGGCCCCGATCGCTGAGCAGCGGAGCGCGGCGCCTCCGGGCCACGCCCGGTGCGAGCGAAGGCACCAGAGGGGCCGGCTTGCCGGACTCGGCATCATTGGTCTGAGGATGAGTGCCACGGGCGGACATGGATTCGGGGCGGCGAACGGCGCCGAGCCCGGCTCCATGCGCGGACTACGGCGCGGCAGCGGCAAGGAGCAGCCGCCGTTGATGGACCCCGGCCGCGAGCGCGACACCCGGCGCGTGATGAAGCTGTTCGCGCCCTACAAGCTGCGCCTGAGTGCCGTGATGGCGCTGATCGTCTTCGCGGCCGGCCTCGGCATGCTGTCGCCGTTCCTGTTGCGGGCGGTGCTCGACACGGCGCTCCCCGACAAGAACGCGACGCTGCTGACCGAGCTGGTGCTCGGAATGATCGGGATTGCGATCGCCACTGCGGCGATCGGCGTCTGGCAGACCTACATCTCCAACGTCGTCGGCCAGCGCGTGATGCACGACCTGCGCGCGGCCGTCTATCGACATCTGCAGCGGATGTCTCTGGCCTTCTTCACCCGCACCCGCACCGGCGAGGTGCAGTCGCGGATCGCCAATGACATCGGCGGCATCGACAGCGTGGTGACCACAACCGCGACCTCGATCGCCCAGAACGTGACCACGGTCGTCGCGACGCTGACCGCGATGGTGATCCTGGACTGGCGCCTGGCCGCGCTGTCGCTCGTCTTCGTGCCGCCGTTCGTGTATCTGACCCGTCGCGTGGGTCAGGTTCGGCGCACGATCACCACCGAGCGCCAGCGGCGGCTCGCCGACCTCTCGGCGCTCGTCTCGGAGTCGCTGTCGGTGTCCGGGATCATGCTCGGCAAGACGATGGGCCGGGGAGATGACCTGGCCGCCCGGTTCACCGAGGACTCGCGCGAGATCGCCGACATCGAGGTGCGCTCGCGGATGGCCGGCCGCTGGGTGATGTCGACGATCCAGATGGTGTTCGCGATCCAGCCCGCGCTCGTGTACTGGATCGCGGGCCAGAGCTTCATCAACGGGAGCACCGCGATCTCGATCGGCACGGTGGTTGCGTTCACCCAGCTGCAGATCAGGCTGCTGTTCCCGATCCAGAGTCTGCTCTCGGTCGGCGCCGACATCGAGGCGTCGATGGGGCTGTTCGACCGCATCTTCGAGTACCTCGACCTGCCGACCGACATCGCCGAGGCGCCGGACCCCGTCACGCTGCGGCCCGACGAGCTGCTCGGTGAGGTCCGCTTCGAACACGTGTCGTTCCGCTACGGCGAGGGTGAGGCCACGCCGTGGACGCTCGAGGACGTCGACCTCGTCGTGCCGGCCGGCACGCGCACCGCGGTCGTGGGCGAGACGGGCGCCGGCAAGACGACGCTGGGCTACCTCGTCGCTCGGCTGTACGAGCCTCAGTCCGGCCGCGTCACGATCGATGGCGTCGACGTCCGCCAGGCGAGTCTGGCGTCGCTGGCGGCGACCGTCGGCGTGGTCTCGCAGGAGACGTACCTGTTTCACGCCACGGTGCGTGAGAACCTGCGCTTCGCGCGGCCCGATGCGAGCGATGAGGAGATCGAGGACGCGGCGCGCACGGCGCGGATCCACCAGCTGATCGCGTCGTTGCCGGAGGGCTATGAGACCGTCGTCGGCGAGCGGGGATATCGCTTCTCGGGCGGGGAGAAGCAGCGCATGGCGATCGCCCGCACGATCCTCCGCAACCCGCCCGTGCTGGTGCTCGACGAGGCGACCAGCTCGCTGGACACACAGACCGAAGCCGCCGTCCAGGCCGAGCTCGAGCGGCTCTCGGAGGGGCGCACGACGATCACGATCGCCCACCGGCTGTCCACGGTCCGCGACGCGGACCAGATCGTCGTCCTCGACCACGGTCGCCTGGCCGAGCGCGGAACCCACGAGCAGCTGCTCGAGCGCGGCGGCCTGTACGCCGCGCTGGTCGCACGCGACGTGGCCGGCGAGCCCGTTTAGCGCTCAGCGCACCGGCTCAGCGGGTGGGACAGCGGGCTCCGGCTCGGAGGGAAGCAGGGGTCCGTCCAGCGCGGCGACGGATTCGACGCTGCCCTCGACGTTGAAGTGAGGGAGGATGCGCTCGAGCCAGTTCGGCAGCCACCAGTTGCGCGGTCCGATCAACAGCATCACGCTCGGCACCAGGACCGAGCGGACGACGAGCGCGTCGATCAGCACGGCGCTCGCGAGCCCGACACCGAACAGGTCGATGATCCGCTCGCCGCCGAGGATGAAGGCGGCAAACACGAGGATCATGATCGTGGCGGCCGCCGTGATCGTGCGCCCAGTCGCGGCGAGTCCATGGGCGACCGCCTCGCGATTGTCGCCGCGGCGATGCCATTCCTCGTAGATGCGGGCGACCAGGAACACCTCGTAGTCCATCGAGAGACCGAACAGGATCGCGAACATCATCACCGGGAGGAACGCCTCGATCGGCCCCGTCTTGTCGATCCCCAGCAGCGACGCTCCCCAGCCGTTCTGGAACACCGCTGTGATGATGCCGAACGCCGCCGCGGCCGAGAGCAGGTTCATCACCGCCGCGATCGTGGGAATCAGCAGGCTGCGGAAGACGACCATCAGCAGCAGGAAGCTGAGCAGCACGACGACGCCGATGAACAGCGGCAGCTTGGCAGAGAGCACGTGGCTGAAGTCGTCGAAGATCGCCGTCTGGCCGCCGGTCAGCACCGTCAGACCAGTTCCCGCCGTGGCGGCCGGGACGATCCGGTTGCGGACGGTGTGCAGGAGGTCCGCGGTCGACTGATCATCGGGCGAGCCCTTGGGGATGATGTTGGCCAGGGCCACGCCGGGACGGCCGTCCCGCCCGGGGATGAACGTCGGCGCCGAGGCGCCGACGACGCCCGGCGTGGCGGCGACGGCGCGCTGTACGCGGATGAACTCCGCCTTCTGCGCCGGCGAGTTGATCTGGGCGACGAGCTGCAGCGGACCGTTGTAGCCGGGCCCGAAGCCCTTGGCGAGCAGGTCGTAGGCCTTACGCGTGGTCGACCCGGACGGATCGCTGCCGGCGTCGGCGGAGCCGAGGCGCATCGACAGGAATGGGATCGCCAGCACCAGCATGATCAGAGTGGCGCCGGTCGCGAACAGCAGCGGGCGCCGCTGCAGCCGCTCGCTCCAGCGCGCCCACCGCGGCGACTCGTCGGTCGTGCGCAGCACGCCCTCACGCAGCTTGCGCCGATCGCGGCGGCGGAGCACCTTGGGACCGAAGAAGCCGAGCAGCGCGGGCAGCAGCGTCAGCGCCGCGATCACGGTGAAGAGCACCGCCACCGACGCGGCGATCGCGACGCCGTAGAGGAAGCTCACCCCGAGCGCGAACATCCCCAGCATCGCGATGCAGACGATCATGCCGGCGAACATCACCGCCCGTCCCGAGGTGTCGAGCGACTCGATCACCGCCTGCTCGCTGGTGTGCCCGCGCAACAGCCCCTGGCGGTAGCGCGTGACGATGAAGAGGGCGTAGTCGACCCCGACGCCGAGCCCGATCAGCAGCGACAGCTCGGAGCTGAACGAGGCCATGTCGATCACGTGCGAGAGCAGCCCGATCACGGCGATGCCCGTGCCGAGCGCGAACCCCGCCGTGATCAGCGGCAGCACCGCGGCGAGGAACGAGCCGAACACGAGGAACAGGACCACCAGCGCTGCGGCGGCGCCGATCCCGGTGCCGCCGGCACCGTTGTTGCCGCCCTGCCGCGCGACCTGACCCTCGACCTCGAACTCGACTCCCTGGCCGCTGGCCGAGGTGACCGTGTTGACGAATTTCTTGGCGGCGGCATTTGAGAGCTTGTTGGCGAGCACGTCGAACTGGACGCCGGCGTAGGCAATCTGTCCCGAGGGCGCGATCTGCTTGGCGCCGGCCGGCCCGTACGGCGAGGTGACCGCGCTGACGTGCGGGAGCCCCGAGACCTTGGCCAGCAGCGACTCCACCTGGGCCTGCACGGCCGGGTCGGTGACCTTGCCGTCCTTGACGCCGACCACGATCTGATCGCGGTCGCCCGATGCCTTGGGCGCGCTGCGCTGGAGCAGGGTCACCGCATCGAAGCTCTGCGTGCCCGACAGGTTGAAGTTGTCCTTGTAGGCGGTCCCCGCGCTCGATGAGATCGCGATCATGCCGATCAGCGCGACGAGCCAGGCGAGCACCACCCAACGCCTGTGGGCAAAGCAGAACCTGGCCAGTCCTCTCATCAGTCTCTTCCTTCGGTCAGAGCGTGCACGCGCCGGATTGTCGAGTCGGTCCTTGACAGATCCCTGACAGGCGGATCAACGGCCGCCCCATCCAGCATCGTAGAGGGCCGTGAATCCGTGTGGTCGCAAGGACCGGACTGCCGCAGCGCTCCCGGCGCTCGATCTACGATGACGTCATGGCCACGAGGGCGCGCAGTGCCGGCATCGTGCTGTACCGCCACGGCGGCGCTGACGGGACACTCGAGGTGTTGCTCGTCCACCCGGGCGGCCCGCTGTGGGCCCGCCGCGACGCTGGGACCTGGTCTGTCCCCAAGGGCGAGTACGGCGAGGGCGAGGAGCCGCTCAGCGCTGCGCTGCGGGAATTCGAGGAGGAGCTCGGCGCGGCGCCACCCGCCGGCGAGCCGCTCGACCTCGGCGAGGTCCGACAGAAGTCGGGCAAGCTCGTGCACGCCTGGGCGATCGCCGGCGACCTCGACGTCGGGGCGGTCCTCAGCAACACGTTCAGGCTGGAATGGCCGCCGCGCTCGGGCCGCATGCGCGAGTTCCCCGAGATCGACCGCGCCGAGTGGTTCGACCTCGCACAGGCGAAGGAGCAGATCATCCCGGCCCAGGCCGAGCTGCTCGATCGTCTGCGGGCGGCGCTGGGCCCGTAGGATCGCGGTGCGATGAAGACGCCGGCGGCCGACGACTCGCCGCGGGGATCGGAGGCGATCAGCCCGACGGCGCACTACACCGGCTACGTCTGGGCGCGCAACGGGCTCTCGCATCCCGCCCTCGTGACGCGCGAGGGCCGGGCGCTGTTTGAGGCGATGCGCCCAGCGCTCGCGGTGGGCCGCGTGCTCGGGGCCCCGACCCTCGAGTCATATCTGCTGGCCCGCCACCGGGCGATCGACACGCTGCTCGAGCGGGCGATCGATCAGGGCCGTGTCACGCAGGTGATCGAGGTCGCCTGCGGTCTCTCGCCACGCGGTTGGCGCTTCGCTCAGCGATACGGCGAGCGGATCACCTACATCGAGGCGGACCTGCCCGGGATGGCGGCTCGCAAGCGCCGAGCGCTGGTCGAGATCGGCTCGCTCGGAGAGCACCATCGTGTGCAGGAGATCGATGCCCTGCGCGATCTCGGGCCGGGCAGCCTGGCGCAGATCACCGCCACGCTCCAGCACGACAGCGGGCTGGCGATCATCACCGAGGGTCTGCTGGGCTACCTGGACCGCGCCGCCGTGGAGGCCGTGTGGCGTCGCTTCGCCCGCGAGTTGAGCGGCTTCGCCGACGGCAACTACTTCTCCGACCTCCCGCTTGGAGGACGCACGAGCGCGCCGGTGCGAGCGTTCCGCGTCGCGCTCTCGGCGTTCGTGCGCGGGCGGGTGCACATGCACTTCGACGGCGAGGCGGAGGCGGCCGACGCGCTGCGCGGCGCCGGCTTCGCGCGCGCTGCGGTGCGCCCTGCGGCCGAGATTCTCAACTGGTCTGACACCGACCCCGGAGCTCGGTTCGCGCACGTGATAGAAGCTGGTGTCCGGTGAGCATTGCGGCGACCCTGTACAACGATCCGGCCTGCCCGTGGGCCTATTCGGAGTCGCCGCCGCTGCGCGTGCTCGAGTGGCGCTACGGAGCGCAGCTCGACTGGCGTCTGGTCCTGATCGGGTTGACCGAGGACGCCTCGCAGTACGTGGCGCGCGGGTACACCCCGCTGCGCGGGGCGCTCGGTCAGCTGCGATTCAAGCGCTACGGGATGCCGTTCGCGCCGGCGCCGAAGTCGCGCGTGAGCGCCACCGCCAGGGCCTGTCGGGCCATCGCGGCCGCGCGGTTGATCGCCCCGGGCTCGGAGTGGCGGGTGTTCCGGACGCTGCAACTGGCCAACTTCACCACGCCGCTGGTACTCGACGACGATCGGCAGCTCGAGGCTGTGCTCGCGGGCGTCGATGGTCTCGATGCCGAGCGCATCGTGTCATTGCTCGACTCGAGCGAGGTCACGGAGGCGTACGAGCGAGACAAGGCCGAGACACGGACGGCGGCCGGCACTGCGGCCGAGCTTCAGGGCAAGACGGCCACGACCGACGGACCGGTGCGGTTCACCGCGCCGTCGATCGCGTTCGAGCGGGACGGCCGCCGCCTGATTGCCGGCGGGTTCCAGCCCGTCGAGGCCTACGACGTGCTGATCGCCAACCTCGACCCCACGCTGCACCGCGAGCCGGCGCCGTCGACGCCGGCGCCGCTGCTCGAGCGCTTCCCCGACGGCCTGAGCACCCAGGAGGTGGCAGCGCTGCTCACATCGGGCAACGACGCTCCCGACCGGCCCGGAGCGGAGGCGGCGCTGCTCGAGCTGGTGGCGTCCGGTGGCGCGGTGCGCACACCGCTCGGCGACGATGCGCTGTGGCGCGCCGCCGCCTGAGGCCGCGGGCCGCGAGCCGCGGGCCCGCGGGCCGCGGGCCGCGGGCCGCGGGCCGGTCGAGCCTCAAGCGGGCTCGAGCCGCAACGGCAGGGACGAAAGGCCGTAGATCCCTGAGGGAGTGCCGTACTCGGGCTCGCCGTCGAGCGCGATCGCGCGCAGGCTACGGGCCAGGAAGGCGATCCCCTCCTGCATCTCGGCACGCGCGAGGTTGGCGCCGACGCAGTAATGGATGCCGGCCCCGAACGTCAGCACCCGCCCGCTGCGCTCGGCGGTGATGTCGAACTCGTCGGGCGTGGTGCGGTTGGCATGCCAGGCCGAGATCAGCACGATGGTCCCCGCGGGGAAGGTGATGCCCCGATGCTCCGTCTCGGCGATCGTGATCCGAGCCGTGAACGGCGTGATCGGCTCGAAGCGGATCGTCTCCTCGACCACCCGCGGCGCGTAGGCGGCCGGGTCCGACCGCAGCAGCTCCCACTGCTCGGGATGCTCGGCGAGCAGGCGGACTGCGTGCGCGAGCTGGCTCTGGCTCGTGTCCACGCCGCCGACGAGGATGTTCAGCACCAGGTCGCGGAGCTCCGCATCGCTCAGGCGGTCGCCCTCGTGCACGGCCTGGATGAGCCTCGAGATCAGGTCGTCGCCGGGAGCACGGCGACGGTCGGCGATGAGGGTGTCGGCGTAGTCGTAGAACTCGGCCACCGCTTCCTCGATCAGCTCGCGCTCGGTCACCAGGCTCGTGGCGTCGAACTGTCGCTGGATCCAGTTCGACCAGTGGTGCAGCCGCGGCGCGTCGCGCAGTGGCGCGCCCATCACGGCGGCGATGGTCAGCGACGGATACGGCTTGGCGAACGTCTCCACGAAGTCGCAGCGGCCGTCCGGCGGCACCGCCTCGAGCAGCTGGCCGAGGAACTCGACCATCACCGGCCGGTAGCGATCGACGGCTCGGGGCGTCAGCGCCGGATTGACGAGATTGCGCAGCCGCCGATGGTCGTCCCCGTTGATGTTGATGATGTTGTGGATGATCTCCTCGTGCAACGGGCCGGCATCGATGCCGAACAGCTCCCCGATCGTCAGTCCGGGAAAGACCGCGTCCTTCGTGCGCAGGAAGAACTCACCCGCCTCGCGATCGAGCACGATGACCCCGAACGGACCCGCGGCGAGCCACCCGTCGTGGCCCTGCAGTCCGCTCATCGCGGCGCGGTACGCATCGCCGCGCAGGGTGGGATCGGTGTGGTCGAACGTCGGGAGATCGAGCTCGGCGACGAGAGGCACGCGGCGAGCCTATCCCAGACGTGGCCCAGTGAGCTCCGCCGGGTGGCGGCGGGCCGTCCTCGTCGCGTCGCTCCCGGTGCTCATCTCACACGCTGCCCGATCCGAGCTGGAACTGCGAGCCGGCCCTCAGCGCCCGAACCAGGGAGTCTGGGCGAGCTCGCGGGCGACGCGTTCGGTCACCACGAGGGCCTGGACGACCGTGCGGTAGTCCACGTTGGCCGGCGTGTCGGTCATCTTGTGGTAGTTCGACAGCGCCTTGTAGCGGTCGACCGAGGTGATCGTCGCCGTCGGGTAGCCGCGGCGGCTGGGGATCACCGCGTCGGTCGAGTTGCGCGAACGCATGCCGCGCCGCAGGGGCACGCCGGCCCCGTCGGCGGCGCGGGCGACCAGATCCCGGAACCGGCGGTCGTGGTAGTCCTCCATCACCACGGGTCCCTCGCCCTCGAGCATGATCAGCCGCGGCGAGCCGACGGTGTCGAGATTCAGGAACCACGTGCGATCGCGGTGCAGGCGCGGGAAGTGGCGGGCACCGAAGCCGTGAATCCCGCCCTGGAGCACCTCCTCGGCCCCGCAGGAGACGACCATCACCCGGAGGTCCTGCAGCGGTTGCTCGCGCAGGCGCTCGGCGAGCGCCACCAGGACGGCGACGGCGGTCAGGTTGTCGTTGGCGCCCGGCGCGACTGGGCTGCGCTCCACGTCGGCGAACACGGCGGTGCCGAGGACCGATCCCGCCAGCCCGGCGCCGATCAACCCGCGCTTGCCCCGCGATGCGCCGAGCGCCACCAGCGCCGGAGCGCTCAGCATCGCCCACCACAGCGGCAGCGATGTGTCGATTCGCTCGATGATCCCGGGGAAGCGCTCGCCGACCCAGGCCTGGCCGCGGTCGTCGAAGATCAGGCCCGTCGGGGCCGCATCGTGGTGGGCGAGCACGACCAGGGTCCGCTCGGAGCTCGTGTCGCCGCATTCGGCGATCACGTTCCAGGTCGGCTTGGGCCGCGTGATCGCGCGGCGAAACAGGCGCGGCCCGTTGGAGATGTCGTCGGCGATCGCGGCCGTGACGGCGGCAGCGGCGATCGCCGCGGGCTTGCGGGTCCGCCGGCCGAGGGCGGCGAGGCCGGCGACCGCACCGGCTGCGGCCAGCGTTCCGATCACGCGGGCGTAGCCGTCGTGGAACGGCTCCTCCTCGACCTCCGGGTTCGCGCAGCCGGCCCGTTGGAGTCGGGAGGCGAGCCAGTGAGCGGCCTGCTGCTCTCCGGCAGAGCCGGCGCTGCGCTCCAGTGGCGCCAGCGCTTCGACGACCTCGCGAAGCGTGGGCTCAGCGGCGTCCGGTCTCGGCGGTGCTGTGGTCATTGCGCGGGCGTCTCCTTGGTGCGATCGAGGGCTGATCGTAGAAGGCCGCGGTCGCGGGCGCGCGCGCTCCGATCGCCCTCAGTAACGCAGCGCTTACGATTCTGACCGGCATGCCGCATACTTAACGGTGTGAGCTCGGATATCGGCCGACCCCGTTTGCAGCTGGTCAGGCCGCACATCGACGAGGAGAAGTTCTCGTGGAGCTGGTTCTGCGGCCATTGCGCGGCGCCTCCGAGCCACGGACTTCCGGCACCGCATCAGCGCGTGTGCGAGAGCTGCGGCTTCGGATTGATGCAGCGGGCGCCGGCTCATGCGGCGCCGAACGTCGACGAGGCGTTCGTGATCGTCGACCACATGCTGACCGTCCAGGCCATCTCTCAGGCGGCGGAGCAGCTGCTGGCCGTCGCCGAGGCCGAGGCCGTCAACCGCATCGTCACCTCGCTCCTGCTGCCGGCCGACGCCGAGGCTTCCGGCACGTCCGGGCTGGCGGCAGCGATCACTGAGGCCGCGAGCGGCGGCTCGGCCAGCACCAGCGTGTTCGTTCGGCCCGGGATGACGTTCGGCGTACGGCTGCGCGCCCAGGTCGGGCCATGCGGTCCGCCCCCCGCGGCGCTGATCGTCTTCCGGTAGCGGATCTGCCGCCGGATCCCGCCGCGCGCACAACGGATGCTGGTCAGGCGCGTTCCCCCGTCAGCGTCCGCGCCAGCCAGCCCACCGCCGCCGGAATCTCGGCCGGGTCGATGTGGTGCCCCGCATCGGACTCGTGGTACTCGGTCTTGATCCCGCCGGCCTCGAGCAGCTCATGCGCGCGGCGCGCGAAGGCGACGTCGATGACCGGATCGCGGCGGCCGTGGGAGATGTACACCGCGGTGGCCGCACGGCCGCTGAGGTCGGGCTCCCAGCCGTCGACGGTCGGGATGAAGCCCGAGTTGGCCATGATGCCGCGCGGGGCCGGGCGGTCGGGACCAAGACCGAGGGCGTAGCTCATCACGGTTCCCATCGAGAAGCCGCCGAGAACGGTTCGCTCGGGCGGGATCCCGGTCCGCTGCCAGAGCTCATCGTGCAGCTCGGCGAGCGCTGCGTAGGCGGCGTGGAAGGTCGCCTCATCTGGGTAGCCGACCCGCGGCACGAGGTACCAGTGGTAGCCCGGTGAGCCGGGTAGCCGGAGCGGCGCCCGCGGCGTGACCACGTGCAGCCGGCGCCCCGTGTCGAGCACGTCAGCGAGCGCCAGCAGATCGTTCTCGTCGGCGCCGCGGCCGTGATGGAGGACGAGCAGCCCCTCCGGTTGGCCGGCGGCGGGGCGCTCGCGATAGACGAGAGGGCTCACGCTACTCCAGGTAGAGAACGATGTCATCGGCCGGTGCCCGCTCCGGCGGCGACTTCTCCTGGCGGGCCCAGCCGAGGTGGATCAGGGCCACGAACCGTTCCTCGGGCGGGATTCCGAGCGCCTCCCGGCCCGCGTCGGAGCGCAGGACCCCGGGCGTGCGCCAGTAGCCGGCCAAGCCGCCGGCGTGGGCGGCGAGCAGCACGGCGTAGGTGGCGCAGGCGGCCGCGCACAGATCCTCCTCGTCCTGCACGGGATCGTCGGATCGCCGCACGGTGACCGCGATCAGCGTCGGCGCGCGGTCGAGCTTGGTCGCCGCCTCCGGGCCCGCGGCCTGTTTCAGCGCCGCCAGCGCGCCGGGGCCGAGCACGCGGAATCGCCACGGGTTGGTGAGGTGGTGGTTGGGAGCCCAGCGCGCCAACTCGAGCAGCTCGTCCAGCAGTTCGCGCGGAACGGGATCGGGGGCGAACGCCTTGTGGGTGCGGCGGCTGCGGATCGCTTCGGAGACCTCCATCGGGGGAACGCTACCCGGAGTGCGCGCGCGAGGGTCCCGGCGCGGGCCACTCCCTACACTCGGCAGCATGCAACGAGGTGTGGTGACACTCGCCATCAGCAAGACCGCCGGTCACGTTCCGGGCCTGCGGCGGATCCCGGTGCTGAAGCTGGTCGCGTTCGCCGAGATCGCCCTGTTGGCGCGCGAGCACCTCACCAAGCTCGATCCGTACGAGCGCCGGCGGCTGATCACGCTCGTTCGGCGCGGCCGCGGACGCGGGAGCAACCTGACCGATCCCGAGCGCGACGAGCTGGCGACGCTCGTGGCCAAGGCCGAGCCACGGCTGTTCGCCGGGAGCGCGGCCGACAAGCTGTCGCCGATTCCACTGCCCGGCCTGCTGGTCCGCGGTCGGGCCAGTCGCTCCCCGGAGGCGCGCAATCAGGCTGCGGACACCTCCAGGCGGGTCCGGGACGCGCGCAGGCGCTGAGAAGCCCTTGACTCGCAGCCCACGAGAGCGGCCGAACACAGAAGGAGCACACGATGTTCGAGGGATTCGACAACTCGCCATACGAGGAGGAGGCGCGCGAGCGCTGGGGGCAGACCGAGGCGTACCGGGAATCGACCCGCCGGGCGGGAGGCTACGGCCCAGAGCACTGGGCCCAGATGCAGGCCGAGCGGGACGCGATCGAACGCGAGCTCGCCGGGCTCATGCGCGCCGGGGAGGACCCCGCCGGTGAGCGGGCGACGGTCGCCGTCGAGCGTCACCGCCGGCTGATCGATCGCTGGTTCTACCCCTGCCCGCCCCAGATGCATCGTGTCCTAGGCGAGATGTACGTGACCGACGAGCGCTTCGCGCGCCACTACGAGAAGCGCGCCGCGGGGCTGGCGACGTTCGTGTGCGCCGCGATCATCGCCAACGCCGAGCGCGGCGGCCCGGGCACGACCCGCTGAGGCCGCGGCGCGGGCGCGGCACCCGGCTCATGCGGTGATGGGGATGTGGCCCGGTTGCCGCCTGACCCGCTGCAGCCACTCGCGCAGCGCCTCATAGGGGGCGAGGTCGAACCCGCCCTCGCCGGCGACGTGCGTGTAGGCGTACAGGGCGATATCGGCGATCGAGTAGCGCTCGCCGACCAGGTAGGCGCGCCGCTCGAGGTGGGCGTTCATCGCCTCGAGCGCCGCGAGCCCGCCGCGGCGTTTGGCCTCGCGCTCCTGCGGTTCCGGCTCGGTCCCGGCGTGGGCCCAGAAGCGGGCGACGGCGATGTAGGGCTCGTGGCTGTACTGCTCGAAGAACATCCACTGGAGCACCTGCGCGCGCTCGAACCGCTCGGCCGGCAGCAGCGGCGTTCCCTCGGCGAAGTAGTTGAGGATCGCGCCCGACTCGGCCAGCGCGCGGCCGTCGTCGAGGACCAGCGTGGGCACCCGCTGGGCCGGGTTGAGGGCGCCGAGGATCGTCGCGCGCTCGGAGCGGTCGAACACGTCGACCTCGCGACGTTCGTATGGCAGGCCGAGCTGCGCCAGCAGCAGCCGCACCTTGTAGCAGTTGCCCGACAGGCCCGAGTCGTACAGCAGCACAGCCAGACCCTACCCTTCGTCAATGTCCACCAGCGGGGCCGGCGCGGCCCCCACCGACTCCGCCGAGGCCGGCGACGGCCCGGCGCTCGCCGACGGACGGCCCGTCGCCGGCGCTGCCGTCCTCCCCGGGGCGGCGGTCCCAACGGCGGTGATCCGCTCGATCGCGTTCGTGGTCGGCGCGGCGAGCCTGGGCGCTGAGATCGCGGCCGCTCGGCTGCTGGCGCCCTACTTCGGGGCCTCGACGATCATCTGGGCGAACACGATCGCGACCGTGCTCGTCGCGCTCTCCGCGGGCTACGCGCTCGGCGGCCGCCTGGCCGACCGCCGCGCGGACCTGCGTGGCCTGTGCGCGATCGTGCTCGTCGCCGCGGCGCTGCTGGCCATGGTCCCGTTCGTGTCCGGGCCATTCCTCAGCTTCTCGGTCAAGGCCCTCGGCTCGCTCTCGGTGGGCGGGTTCGTCGGGTCGCTCGCGGCGGTGTTGGTGCTGGTCGCGGTCCCCGTGATGCTGCTCGGCACGGTCGCGCCGTACGCCAACCGGTTGTCGCTGCACCGGGTCTCCGACGCCGGCTCGGTCACCGGTGGCCTGTACGCGATCTCCACCGCCGGGTCGCTGCTCGGTACGTTCCTCGCCGCGCTGCTGCTGATCCCGCTGATCGGGACCCACCGGACGTTCCTCGTGTTCGCGCTCGCGCTCGCGCTCGTGGCGGCGCCGTTCGTAGGGTCGCGGAAGTTCCTCCTCGTGCCCGTGGCCGTGGCCTGCCTGCTGGTTGTGCCGCCGGCCGCGGTGGGCGCGGGGGTGCCGGGTGCGCGCGTGATCTACGAGACCGAGACGCCGTACCAATACGCGCGCGTGCTGCAGTTCGCCGACGGAGAGCGGTGGCTGGCGCTCAACGAGGGAGTGGCCGTGCACTCCCTGTACCGGCCCTGGACCTATCTCACCGGCGGCTACTGGGACGACCTGCTGGTGCTGCCCCGAGCGGCCGCGGATGTCCCGGTGCGGCGGATCGCGATCCTCGGCGACGCGGCCGGCACCATCGCGCGGGCCTACGGTCACTACTTCCCGGCCACCCGGGTCGACGCCGTCGAGCTCGACGGCGAGCTGAGCGCGATCGGCCGGCGCTGGTTCGGGCTGCGCGGCCCGAACCTCCACCTCTACACCGCCGACGCCCGTCCGTGGCTGGCCGGCTCGACCGCTCGTTACGACGCGATCGTGCTCGACGCCTACCGCCAGCCCTACATCCCGTTCTATCTGATCACACGGGAGTTCTTCGCCGACATCCGGGCGCACCTGCGCCCCGGCGGCGTGGTCATCGTCAACGTGGGTCATATCCCCGACTCGGACGGCCTCGAGCAGGTGGTCACGGCGACACTGGGCTCGGTGTTCACGGTCGTGCGCCGGGATCCCGTCAGCCCGACGAACACGCTCGTTGCTGCCAGTGACTCGCCGCTGTCCTCGCTCCGACTGAACGCGGCGATCCCGAGCCTGCCGCCCGACCTGCGGGCGCTCGCGGCCACGATTGCCGCGCGGCTCGGGCCGGCTCTGACCGGGGGCTCGGTCTACACCGACGACCGCGCGCCGGTCGAGTGGCTGACCGATCTCTCGATCCTGCGCTACGCAACCGGGCAACGGTAGGACGCACGCGAGCCCTGCGCCGGACGGCGCAGGGCTCGGCGGCTGGGCCGGATCGGACCGGCCTCGTGAGTCAGACGTGGACGTCGGCGCTCAGCAGCAGATGCAGCTGGGGGGTCACCTGATCGGGCCTGCCGGTCGTGCCGTTTGACAGGGTGCTGCTGAAGTCGCGGACGCACTGGCCTGAGGGTGCGGTCGCCATGTAGATGCCGCTGGAGTCGTTGCTCATCGCCAGCACGTCGCCGCGCTTGACCTTGATGTGAGCGGAGAAGGTGTTCAGCCCGATCGCCGAGACGGTCTCGAGCGCGCTCGAGTGGACGGCCTTGAACGTGCCGTGCCCGGCCGGGCGCAGGATCCGCAGCTGCACCTGGCCCCCGGTGCTGCCGGCGTTGACCGACCAGTCCACGAGCGTGCCGTTGCGCTTGACGACGTCGGTCGGCTTGCCGTGCTGGAAGTTGACGTAGGTGCAGTCCTGCGACAGCGGGCAGATGTTCATCGTCGGCGTCCCGCCGGAGTTGCCGATCGGCTTCGTGTGGGCGAGCGCGGCCGGGGCCGCGACCAGCGAGAGGGCGGTGGCGGTGAGGGCGGTGAGGGTGCGAAGCTTGGGCATTGTGGTCTCCATCCGGTCGGCGTTGCGCGTTGTGAGCACAGTGACCGAGACCGGGAGCGGATCCCAGGGACCCAAGGTGTGGACCGGGCGACACCCCGCCCGGACGCCACCGCACCAGCGGCAGCTCATCCTGTCTAGGCTGGGACCGGCTCCGCGACGGCCGCGGACGGCGGCCGGTCCTGGAGCACGCGCACGCCATTGCGCGGGGCCAGGGTGATGGCGCGGAACTGGATCTTCTCCGGCGCCGGGTCGACGGGACGCAGCCGCACCCGCTCGAGCACGCGCCGCAACACGATCCGCATCTCCATCAGCGCAAAGCTCGCGCCGAGACAGCGACGGGTGCCACCGCCGAACGGGATCCAGGTGTAGGTGTCGGGGGCGTCGGGCCCGAGAAAGCGCTCGGGACGGAACGATCGGGGATCGGGATACAGATCGGGGCGGCGGTGGATCGTCCTGATCGACGGGTTGATCTCGACGCCCGGTGGGATCTCGTAGCGGCCGAGCCGGAACGCCTCGCCTCTGACCACGCGACCGACCCCGGGGATCACAGGGCGGATCCGCAGCGATTCCTTGACGACGGCGTCGAGGTAGTCGTCGTCGCCGGCGTCGACGGCCTCGCGGGTGCGGTACAGGACGGCCGGGTTGTGCAGCAGGAGATCGAACGTCCAGGCCAGGCCGGTGGCCGTGGTCTCGTGCCCGGCGAGGAGGAGCGTGACCAGCTCATCGCGCACTTCGCTGTCGCTCAGGCGGGCGCCCTCCTCGTCCTTGGCCAGCAGCAGCGCCGAGAACACGTCGTCGCGCTGCTCGAGTCCCGGCTCCTCGCGGCGGCGTGCGATCTCGGCGTACAGGATTTCGTCCACGGCTCGCCGCTGAGCCTCGAAGCGCAGCACGGCGCTGCGGTCGCGCGAGCGAATCGCCGACAGGAGCAGCAACCGCCGCGGCCGGGCCAGCGGCTCGACCATCGCCCGCAGCCGCCGGCGCAGCTCCGCCTCGGCGGGTCCGGTCTCGTACCCGAACACCGCTCGCAGGATCACCCTGAGGGTGAGCGACTGCATCGTTCCCAGCAGCGCGAACTGCTCGCCCACCGGCCATGCGTCGATCTCGGCGTCGGTCGTGTCGCGGATCACCTGCTCGTAGGCCTGCAGCCGGCGACCGTGGAAGGGGGGCAGCATCAGCCGACGGTGCCGGAGATGCTCGGCCTCGTCGAGCAGCAGCACCGATCGCTCGCCCAGGACGGGGCCGAGCAGGGCATTGGCCTCGCCGGCGTGCAGCTGCGTGTTCGACCCCTGGAAGACCTCCTTGGTCAGAGTCGGGTCGAAGACCATCACGAAGCTCGAGTCGAACACGGTGCTGAACGTGACCACGTCGCCGTGGCGGCGCCGGCAGGCCTCGAGGAAGCGCGGGCCGCCGAGCACGAAGCCGGCGGTCTGCAGCAGACGCGGAAGGCGCGGACCAGGGGGGAGGCGGGCGGCCGGGTCGCTCATCTCGTTTCCGATGGTCGCACACCGCAATCGCCGGGCCCGCCGCTGCGTTTTGGCGTCGCCTTGGATTCGCCGTCAGGCTCTGCGTGCTCTGAGCCGTCGCGCACCGTATCACCGCGGCTACGCGATCAGCAGCTTCAGCGGGCGGTGGCCTCCGGGCGGCCGTGTGATCGGACCAATCGTGCGATTAATGACTCTGGCTACAGTTGCGCGATGCTCAAATTGCCGCCGGTGTTGAACAAGCCCGCCCAGCTCGGCCTGCGGGGTGTCGTGGAGGGATATGCACTGACGCGGGCCTGGCGCGCGGGAATGCTCGGCCCAGAACGCCCGAGCCGCACCGTGGCCGTCTTCCGCGCGCTCGACCGGCTCGGGCCGATCGGCGGCGCGATCGCGATCGCCGGGATCAAGCACGCCGACCGGATCGGCCTGATCGACGAGCTCGGGTCGCTCACCTTCGGCGAGCTCGACGCTCGCTCCGATGCGCTCGCCTGCGCGCTGCGCGCCCGGGGCGCCGGCGAGGGCGACACGATCGGGATCCTGTGCCGCAACCATCGCGGCTTTCTCGACATCACCTTCGCCGTCGCCAAGCTGGGCGGACGGGCGCTGTACCTGAACACCGACTTCGCCGGCCCGCAGCTGCACGACGTGTGTGTGCGCGAGCAGGTGGCGCTGCTCGTCCACGACGAGGAGTACGACGACCTGGTGGCGCCGATCGAGCCGCGGCTCGGGACGCTGTTGGGGTGGACGGAGGGCCCAGGCGGCGACGACGCGCTCCAGACGCTGATCGCTGCCCACGCCGGGCAGGTGGCACCGCCGCCGGCGCGTCGCTCGGCCGTGGTCCTGCTGACCAGTGGCACGACCGGCACCCCGAAGGGCGCACCGCGCCACCAGGGCCGTTCGCTGGCGCCGATCGGGGCGATCCTCTCGAAGGTCCCGTTCAAGGCCCGCGAGGCGACCCACGTCGCGGCGCCGATGTTCCACGCGCTCGGATTCGCGGAGACGATCGTGGCCGTCGGCCTCGGGAGCACGCTGATCGTCGAGCGTCGCTTCAAGCCCGAGCGCGCGCTCGAGTCGGTGGCCCGTCATCGCGCGACCGCGCTGATCGTGGTTCCGGTGATGCTGCAGCGGATCGTCAATCTGCTCGAGGCCGAGCCCGGCCGCCACGACACGAGCTCGCTGCGCATCGTGCTGGTGGCCGGCGCTCAGCTCGAGGCCGAGCTGGCGCGGCGCTCGCTGCGCGTGCTCGGCGACAAGATCTACAACTTCTATGGGTCCACCGAGGTGGCCTGGGCCACGTTCGCCACGCCGGAGGATCTGCGCGCCGCTCCGGGCTGCGTGGGCCGGGCGCCGTTCGGCACCGTGGTGCGGCTGTTCGACGCTGAGGGGCAGGCGGTTGAGGGTCCGGGCCGCACCGGGCGGATCTTCGTCGGCAACGGGTTCGCCTTCGAGGGCTACACCGGCGGTGGCAACAAGGAGCAGATCGACGGGCTGATGAGCACCGGCGACGTCGGGCACTTCGACGTCGACGGCCGGCTGTTCGTCGACGGTCGCGACGACGACATGATCGTCTCCGGGGGCGAGAACCTGTTCCCGGGCGAGGTCGAGGGGCTCCTGATCACGCACGAGGCGGTGGAGGAGGCGGCGGTGATCGGCGTCGAGGACGCGGACTTCGGCAAGCGGCTCGCCGCGTTCGTCGTCCTGCGGCCCGGGGCGACGATGAGCGAGGATGAGGTTCGGGAGTTCGTCAGGCGCAACCTGGCCCGCTACAAGGTCCCGCGTGACGTCACCTTCATCGACGAGCTGCCGCGCAACCCCACCGGCAAGGTGCTCAAGCGCGAGCTCCGGGCCCAGTACGCGCGTGGCTGACGCGGCCGGCGCGCGCCGGCCATCTGTCAGAGTTGTTTCAGGGTTCTCGCCTATCTTGGACTCCAGCTTCTGAGAAAGGCGGAGTCACGATGAAATATCTGCGCACAGTCCCAACTCGCCGTCTGCTCGCCCTGGTCGCAGCGTCGCTGGTGATCGTGGCCGGCGGGACGGCGATCGCCGTCGCGGCCTCCGGCACCGGCCCGGTGCCGCCGGCGGAGCCGCTGGCGCAGGCGATCCATCAGGGGCTCGCTGCACCCCCGGTGACCGGGATCACGGCCCGGATCACGTTCACCAACCACCTGATCGACTCCTCGAGCATCCAGGGATCGGATCCGATCCTCACCGGCGCCTCGGGTCGTCTCTGGCTCGATCCGGTCAACCACCGTCTGCGACTGGAGCTGCAGTCCGACAACGGAGACGCGCAAGTCGTCGTCGACAACGGCACCTTCTGGGTCTACGACCCGACGGCGAACACCGTCTATCGGGGCAAGCTCCCGGCCGGCGCGGGCAAGGCCGCCACGAAGCCCCAGCACGCACTCCCGACGGTCGCCTCGATTCAGTCCGACCTCAACCAGTTGATGGCCCACGCCAACCTGAGCCGTGCGATCCCGGGCGACGTCGCCGGCCAGGCCGCGTACACGGTGCGGATCTCCCCGAAGCACGACGGCGGCCTGCTCGGCGCCGGCGAGCTCGCCTGGGACGCGACCCACGGCGTGCCGCTGCGGTTCGCGATCTACGCTCAGGGCAGCTCCACGCCGGTGCTGGAGCTCAAGGCGACCGACGTCTCCTTCGGCTCGGTTGCGTCCTCGGACTTCGCCGTGTCGCCGCCGACGGGCACCAAGGTCGTCAACGTGTCGGTTCCCGCGGGCACGGGTGCCGAGACGGCGAGGACTCGCGCCGCCCGGCGCGCCAACCGGCTGCACAAGCGGGCGGAGGTGAGCGGCGTGGCTGCCGTCGCCTCCCACCTGCACTTCACGCTCGTGGCGCCGGGCACGCTCGTCGGCCTGCCCCGGCAGTCCGTGCGGCTGCTCGACTGGGGCGGAAGCCCGGCCGCGCTCGTCACCTACGGCCAGAACCTGGGCGGCATCGCGGTCATCGAGCAGCCGGCCGGCTCGGCCTCGGCGCCGAGCCAGGCCGGCGGCGGTCACCGCGGCCTGAACCTGCCGACGGTATCGATCAATGGCGCCACCGGGCAGGAGCTCGACACGGCGCTGGGGACGGTCCTGCGCTTCACGCGCGACGGCGTCGCCTACACGGTGATCGGTTCGGTGCCGGCGGCGGCAGCGGACGCGGCGGCACGGGGGCTGTAGCGGTGTGAGCGCCCACGGCGCCGTTCCCGTCGAGGTTCGCGGGCTGGTCAAGCAATACGGCCAGCTCCGCGCCGTCGATGGTGTCGACATCACGATCAACGAGGGCGACGTCTACGGCTACCTGGGCCCCAACGGAGCGGGCAAGACGACCTCGTTGCGGATGATGCTCGGGCTGATCACGCCGACGGCCGGAAGCGTGCGTCTGTTCGGCCGCAACCCGATCGAGACTGTCCACGCGCTCGAGGGTGTGGCCGGGTTCGTCGAGGCGCCCACGTTCTATCCGTACCTGTCCGGTCGCAAGAACCTCGAGCTGCTGGCCGCCTACGACGGTGGCGGCGCCGCCGAGCGGATCGAGGAGGCGCTGGAGACGGTCGAGCTCGCCGACCGCGCCAAGGATCGCGTCGGCGGCTACTCGCACGGGATGCGCCAGCGGCTCGGCATCGCCGGCGCACTGGTGCGGCGGCCGAGGTTGCTGCTGCTCGACGAGCCGGCCACCGGCCTGGACCCGGCGGGGATGCGCGACATGCGGCTGCTGATCCGGCGGCTCGCGGACCAGGGCATGACCGTCGTGCTCTCCAGCCATCTGCTGGCCGAGGTCGAGGAGCTGTGCAACCGCGTCGCGATCGTCCGCTCGGGGCGCATCGTCTACGAGGGCCTGATCGCCGAGCTCAAGCGCAGCGCGGGGGCGGTCTATCGCCTCGCCACCACCGACGACGAGCGCGCGATCGCCATCTGCCGCGCGCAGCCGGGAATCTCGGAGGTGCGGATCGAGCACGAGCACATCTGCTTCACCGCCGACGAGCCCGCGGTCGCGGAGCTCTCGCAGGCGCTCGTGGAAGCCGGAGCGCTGATCCACGCGCTGGCGCCGCAGACGGTCACGCTCGAGGATCTGTTCTTCTCGCTCACCGAGGGCGCCGCCGCCGTCGCGCCCGACGGGCGCTTGGCCGGGATCGCGCCGTGAACCCCGGCGTGCTCACCGTGTACCGGTGGGAGCTGCGCAAGCTCCGCTACCAGAAGCGCACGTACCTCGGTCTGGGAGCGGCGGTGCTCGTGCCGATCCTGTTCGTGGTCGCCACCCACTTCCGTCACCGCGGGCCCGATGACGTGCCGTTCGGCAGCTACATCAGTCGGAGCGGGCTGGCGATCCCGCTGATCATCCTGCTGTTCGGGGCGGTGTGGATGTTCCCGCTGATCACCGCGCTCGTGTCGGGCGACATCTTCGCCTCCGAGGATCACAACGGGACGCTGAAGACGATCCTCACGCGCTCCCTCGAGCGCTGGCAGATATTCGCCGGCAAGGCGCTCACCGCGGCGACGTACGGCATCGTCGCGATCTTCATCAGCGGCACGGTGGCGGTGATCGCGGGCTGCCTGCAGTCCGGGTTCAACCCGCTGCAGAGTCTGTCGGGGACGACCGTGTCGGCCCCGAAGGCGCTGGGCCTCGTGTATTCGAGCCTGCTCGTCTACCTGATCCCGATCCTGTCCATCGTCTGTATCGGCCTGCTGCTGTCGGTCATCACGCGCAACAGCGCCGCGGCGGTGGTGGGCACCCTGATGTTCTCGCTGCTGATCCAGCTGATCGGCATCCTGCCCGGGCTGACGGGCCTCCAGCCCTATCTCCTCAGCACGCAGTTCAACGCCTGGCAGGGCCTGCTGCGCACGCCGATCGACTGGGCTCCGATCGTCCGCGCCGCCTGGGTCTGTGCGCTGTACGGGGTGCCGGCGCTGATCGCCGCGTGCCTCGTCTTCCTGCGCCGCGACGTCGCCGGTGGGTGACGCGTTCGCTCCGGCGGAGCGAGTCTTGGTGGTCGACGACGATCCACCGCTACGGCGGATGCTCGAACGGACCCTCGGCGCCGAAGGGTTCGACGTCACCGTGGCCGGTGACGGCGGCGCGGCGCTCCTCGCCGCCGAGCGCTCGGCCCCGGACGTGATCGTGCTCGACGTCGCGATGCCGGTGCTCGACGGGCTGGCGGTGTGCCGCCGGCTGCGCGCCAGGGGACTGGCGACGCCGATCCTGATGCTGACCGCGCGCGACGCTGTCCCCGACCGGGTGGCCGGGCTGGAGTCGGGCGCCGACGACTACCTGGTCAAGCCGTTCGCGGTCGAGGAGCTGATCGCGCGGCTGCGAGCGCTGACCCGTCGCGGCTTGGACTCCTCGGCGCTCCTGTCCTACGCGGACCTGGTGCTCGATTCCGAGCGCCACACCGCCACCCGCGCCGGGCGGCCGATCGTGCTCACCGGCCGGGAGGTCACCCTGCTCGAGCTGCTGCTGCGGGAGGCGGGGCGGACGGTTACCCGCGAGCGGGCCATCGACGAGATCTGGGGCGGTGCCGCCGAGACCAACGTGGTCGACCGCTACGTGACACGGCTGCGGCGAAAGCTCGGTGACCCACCGTTGATCCGCACCGTGAGAGGAGCGGGCTTTGTGCTGCGCGCCGAGACACCCTCTTAGGGACGCCGCCCTCGGACGAGGAGCAGCGCTTCGGCCTCGTCGGCCGGCAGCGGCCGGCCGAACAGGAAGCCCTGCGCGCCGTCGCAGCCCAGCTCCTTGAGGGCAGCGAGCTGCGCCGCGGTCTCCACGCCCTCGGCCACCGCGCGCAGACCAAGCGCGTGCGCGAGCTCGACCACGGCGGCCATCAGGCCGCTGTCAGCGGGCTCGCCGTCGAGCTGGCTGACGAAGCTCTCGTGGATCTTGATCGCATCGACGGGCAACGCCTTGAGGTTCGACAGCGACGTGTAGCCGGTTCCGAAGTCATCGATCGCCAGGCTGACTCCGACCGCCTTCAAGGCCTGGATCACGCTCACTGTGAGGTCGGCGTCGTGCGTGACCGCGTTCTCGCTGACCTCGAGGCAGAGGGCGGCCGGCTCGGTGCCGCTGGCGGTGATTGCGCTGCGGAGCATCGGGACGAGGCCGGCGTCCTCGAGCTGGCGGAAGGACAGGTTGACCGACATCGTGATGTCGGGCTTGGACAGCCGCCAGCGTCCGATCTGGCGCAACGCCTGGTCAAGCACGAACTCGCCGATCGCGAGCACGAGACCGGTCTCTTCGGCCAGCGGGATGAAGTCAGCCGGCTCGATCAGGCCGCGCTGGGGATGCTCCCAGCGCACGAGCGCCTCGAAGCCGATCACCTCCTGGGTGCCGGTGAGCGCGACCTTGGGCTGGTAGTGGACGCGCAGCTCGGAGCGCTCGACCGCATGCCGCAGCGCCGCTTCGAGCTCCAGGCGCTCCATCGCCCGCAGCCGCGAGGCCTCGTCGAACAGCTCGTAGCGAGAGCGGCCGAGCTCCTTGGCGCGGTACATGGCCGCGTCCGCTTCCCGGATCACGTTCTCAGGTGGGATGCTCGGGTCCGCGACCATGGCGATCCCGATCGACACCGTGACGTCCACCTCGCGGTCCTCGAGCTTGACGGGCAGCGCCGCCCCGCGGGAGATGCGCTCGGCGATCAGCACCACCTCGCGCTCGTCGGCGAGGTCCTCGAACAGGAATGTGAACTCGTCGCCGCCGAACCGCGCCACCGTGTCCATGGGCCGCAGCATCGCCCGCAGGCGCCCCGCCAGTGCGATCAGCACCCGGTCTCCGACCGCGTGCCCGAGCGCGTCGTTGACGAGCTTGAAGTTGTCGACGTCGAGGAACATGACCCCCACGGATGCGGCGTTGCGCCGCGAGCGATCGAGCGCCACTCCGAGCCGGTCCAGGAACAGCGCTCGGTTCGGCAGCCCGGTGAGTGGATCGTGCAACGCCTGGTAGGCCAGCTGGACCTCGGATCGCTTGCGCTCGATGGCGTACCGAACCGTCCGCCGCAGCAGCGCCGGATGCACCTCGGGCTTGACCAGGTAGTCCTGGGCGCCGGCCTGGACCGCCGCGATCGCGGTCTCCTCATCGCTGTAGAGCGACAGCACGACGACCGGCACGTCGGGCGCGGCCGTGCGCACGTGCGCGAGCGCCTCGAGCCCGTGCACGCCGGGCAGCGTCAGATCAAGCAGTACGCACGACGCTCCGTGGTCGACGAGCTCCTGAATGGACTCGCCGAGCCGCTCGACGTGCGTGAACACCAGCCCCTCCGTCCATGTGGCCCCAAGCATCTCCCGAACCAGAATCGCGTCCCGCGGATCGTCCTCGACCAGCAGCACCCGGGTTGCGGAAGGCTGCCCCGTGCCGTCGTCACCAAACGACAATCAGAACCCCCGTCTCGTAATCCCAAAGCGACAATACCGGTCAAAGTCGCCTCAAAGTGCAGAAGATCTCACTATTCCTCAACCCGCCGTTTTACACAAGTTCGGTGGATCGTGCGGTTGACCCCGGCCCCGAGAGCGTCCCAGTGATGCGCAGGTCGCTGAATCCGGTGCCCCGCACGCTCCGGGCGCGACTCGTCGCGGCGGCCACGGTTTCGATCCTGGCCGCGGTCGCGCTGTTCGGCGCGGCCGCCGTGACGCTGGTCAACCGTGAGCTCCGGGATGCACTGGACCGCGCGCTTCGGCAGCGCGCCGAGGAGGTGGCCCAGCTCGCGGTCTCGGCGCCGTCGGTCCTGACCGGGCCAGGTGCGCTCGAGAGCCCGGTCTCCGGGCGGCAGATCGCCGTGGAGGTGATCGACGCCCACGGCCGGATCCTCGCCCGCTCGGAGGCACTCGGCGCGCGCCTGCTGCCTCAGGACGCGCTCGCCCGGCAGGCCCTGCTCGCCGGGCGGACGGGATTCGAGGACATCCGCAGCGGCGGCCGGCCGTTCCGTCTCTACGCGGCGCCCATCGCCGACGCCGGCGGACCCGCGGCCGGCGGCGCCGTCCTGGTCGCCTCCGACACGTCGGACATCCCCGACACGATCGGCCGCCTCGGGTTCGTCCTCCTGCTCACCGGCGCCGGGGTCGCCCTGCTCGCGGCGCTCGCCGCGGCGGTGCTGACCCGTCGCGGCCTGCGCCCGCTGAGCCGACTGGCCGACGCGGCCGGTGAGATCGAGCGGACCGCCGACCCCGCGCGCCGCCTCCCCGACACCGGCGCCACCGACGAGATCGGCGAGCTGACCGGGGTCCTGAACCGCATGCTCGCCTCGCTCGAGCAGGCCCATGCCGGAGAGCGCCGCTTCCTCGCCGACGCATCGCACGAGCTGCGGACCCCCGTCACGACGCTGCTCGGAAACGTCGAGTACGCCGCCCGCCATGGCGCCGACGACGAGGTGCTGGCCGATCTGCGACGCGACGCGACCCGACTGGCGCGCCTGGTCGACGACCTGCTCGTGCTCGAGCGGGCCGCCGTTCCGGCCGAGGAGCACGGGGTGGTGGACCTGGCCTCCGTGGTCTGCGATCTCGTGGCGGCCCGGGCGAGCGTGGCTCCCGGCGGCGGACACGAGCCCGGCCGCGAGCGCGTACGACGCGGCGAGGTCGACTCGGTCCGGGTGCGGGGGGGCGAGGACGAGTTGCGCCGCGCGGTCACGAACCTGATCGAGAACGCGCTCGTGCATGGACCGGAGGGCGGCGAGGTGACGGTCACGCTGCGGGCGGCCGGCGCGCAGGCGCGGCTGACCGTGAGCGATCAGGGACCGGGCCCGGATCGAGCCAGCCGGGAGCGGATGTTCGAACGCTTCTGGCGCGGCCCCGACGCCGCCGGGCGGCCCGGGTCTGGCCTGGGCCTGTCGATCGCCGCGGCGATCGCCGAGCGCCACGACGGCCGAATCGAGGTCGACGGCTCGGCATTCACGATCGTCCTGCCGCTGGCCTGAGGAGCCAGATCAGGGGATTCTCATCCGGATTCTCACCCGGCTCTTACCCTTGCGCCGCATACTCGCGGATGATGATCGGAGACGAACGCCCTCGCCCCGGACGGACTGACCCGGCACTTGCCACGCTGCATCGTGACGCGGCACTGTCGCGCGTGAGTCACACGCGCAAGCTCGTGTACGCCGGCGCCGCGGCGCTGACCGGGGGGATTGCGTGGCTGGCCGCCACCGCCGCCCCTGGGCGCACGATCGGCACCAGACCGCCGGCGCCGAGCGCCGGCGTCACCGCGGCGCCGAGCTCCGGCTCGAACTCCGCCGGCCAGACCCTGCCGCCGCTCGCGAGCCCGAGCGAGCTGGGGCTACAGGGCCCGAGTTCGACCCCGAATGCGCCGTCGCAGGCGCCCGCCGACCAGTCGCAGCAGTCGCAGGTCTCGCCCGACCAGTCCCAGGTGGCGCCTGCCCAATCGGCTTCGCAGACCGCGTCGCCGGCGCCGGTGGTGTCCGGAGGATCCTGATGTCATCGGGACGGTCCGCACCCAGCGGGTCGGTAGCGACAGACCGGTTTGCCGCCTTCGGAGGCACCGCCGTGATCGCGGCCACCGACCCGGACATGCTCCCGGCGGTGCGCGAGGCCGCCGAGCGCACCGCGGCCGCGTTCGACCGGGCGTGCAGCCGCTTCCGCGATGACTCGGAGCTGATGGCACTGAACGCAACCCCCGGCGTCGACGTTCCCGTGAGCCCGCTGCTGCTCGACGCGGTCCAGGCGGCGTTGCGCGCCGCCCGCCTGACCGACGGTGACGTCGACCCGACGATCGGGGCGGCGCTCGTGGCGCTCGGCTACGACCGCGACTTCGCCTCGGTGGGCGCGGCCACGGCGGCCACGTCGCAGCCCGCTCGGGTCGCGTTCTCCCGCATCCCCGGCTGGCGCACCGTCGTGGTCGATCCGGCGGCCGGGACGATCAGGCTCGGACGCGGTGTCAGTCTCGACCTCGGCGCGACCGCGAAGGCGCTGGCCGCGGATCGCGCCGCGGCTGCGGCCCAGGCTGCGGCCGGCTGCGGCGTACTCATCTCCTTCAGCGGTGACATCGCGCTCGCCGGCGCGCCGCCGGGCGAGGGCTGGAGCGTGCGGGTCACCGACGACCATCGCGCCTCCGTGGACGCGCCCGGCCAGTGGATCACGCTGCAGTCCGGTGGCCTGGCCAGCTCCAGCACCACCGTGAGGCGGTGGCAGACCGCCGAGCGCGACCATGCCCACCACGTGCTCGACCCGGCCACCGGTCTCCCCGCGGCGGTCGTGTGGCGCACCGTCAGCGTCACCGCGGGGTCGTGCCTTGACGCCAACATCGCCAGCACGGCTGCGATCGTGCGGGGCGAGGCCGCGCCCGCGTGGCTGTCCTCGCTCGGTCTGCCGAGCCGGCTGGTCGCCCTTGACGGGAGCGTCCGCCACATCGCCGGCTGGCCGCCGGCGGGAGACGATCTGCTGTGACGCTCGTCGCGGCGGCCGGCCCGAGCGCCTACTGGTACCTCGCCCGTGGCACGGGCGCGGTCGCCCTCGTCCTGCTCACCGCCAGCGTCGTGCTCGGCGTGCTCGGCTCGATTCGCTTCTCGGTCGCGCCGCGGTGGCCGCGCTTCGCGATCGACACGCTGCACCGCGACGTGTCGCTGCTGGTGATCGTGCTGCTGGTCGCCCACATCATCACCAGCGTCCTCGACAGCTTTGCGCCGATCCGGCTGACCGACGCGATCATCCCGTTCGCCGGCGTCTACCGGCCGCTGTGGATGGGACTGGGAGCGCTGTCGTTCGACGTGCTGATCGCCCTCGTCGTCACGAGCCTGCTGCGGCGCCGCCTCGGATACAAGACCTGGCGCGCGGTGCACTGGTTCGCGTACGCCAGCTGGCCGATCGCGGTCCTGCACGGACTCGGCACCGGCAGCGACACCAAGGTCTGGTGGATGCTCGGCCTGACCGTCGCCTGCGGCGCAGCCGTGGTGATCGCGGTGCTGATCCGGATCCGCCGCGGCTCACCGGCGCTCGAGGGCTACCGCGTTCCGGCCATGGTCGCGACGATCGTGGCGCCGCTGGCGATCCTCATCTTCGCGCTGCAGGGCCCGCTGCAGAAGGGCTGGGCGCGCCGCGCCGGTACGCCGGCGTCACTGCTGGCCAAGACGTTCACGCCGGCGTCGGCGCGGGCACCGGTGGTGGTCGCCCGGACGCCGGCCTCGGCCACCCATGCCGGTCCGTTCTCCTCCCCGCTGGTCGGGACCATCACCCAGACCAACGAGCCCGACGGCGCGATCGTGGACCTGGCGCTGCGCCTGACCGGGGGCACCACCGGCCGGCTCCGGGTGCGGATCGCCGGCGCCCCGATCGACGGCGGCGGCCTGTCGATGACCGGCAGTCAGGTGGTACTGGCGGCGACCGGGCTCCCGTCCGTGATGCAGGGCCGCATCCTCTCGCTCCAGGGGCAGCAGTTCCTGGCCCGGGTCGCGGGCGCCGGATCGACGTTCGACCTGCGCGCCAATCTCAACATCGACGGGCAGGGCGGCGGCGTGACCGGCACCCTGTCGGCCACTCCCGCCGGGAGCGGCGGATGACCGGACCGCCTGGTCTCCCGCGGCTGCTCGCCGGCCTGCATCCGGACGGCAGCCCGATGACGTTGGCCGACCACGAGCGGGTGCACGGCCCGCTGCCGCGCCCGCGGTCGGCTGACCTGATCGTGGCGGCCGAGCGCGCCGGACTGCGGGGCCGCGGCGGCGCGGACTTCCCGACCGCGCGCAAGCTCCGCGCGGTGGCCGAACGCCGGCGCACGACCGTGGTCGTCAACGCCAGCGAGACCGAGCCTGCGAGCGGCAAGGACAAGCTGCTGCTGTCGCGGATGCCGCATCTCGTGCTCGACGGCGCTGCGCTGGCCGCGTCCGTGGTCGGCGCGCGCGAGGTGATCATCAAGCTCGGCGAGGGGGCACACGATGCGCTGGCCGGCATCGAGGGCGCGGTCGCGGTACGCACCGGCGACCCGGCGTCGTTCAAGTTCGCGATCGGTCCTGACCGCTACGTCGCCGGCGAGGAGAGCGCGGTCATCCACTTCCTCAACGGCGGCGACGCCAAGCCCACGTTCGTGCCGCCGCGGCCCTTCGAGCGTGGGTACCAGGGGCGCCCCACGCTGGTGCAGAATCCCGAGACGCTGGCCCAACTGGCGCTGATCGCGCGCTACGGCCCCGACTGGTTCCGCGAGGTCGGCACGGACGCCGATCCGGGCTCCGCGCTCGTCACGATCACGGGCGCCGTGCGCTCGCCGGGTGTCTACGAGCTCGCCTTCGGGACCCCGATGAACGATCTCGTGGCCGCCGCCGGCGGCCCCACGGAAACGCTGCAGGCGCTGCTCGTCGGCGGTTACTTCGGGACCTGGGTCGAGGCCTCGCGGGCGCTCGGGCTGCGCCTGGCCCGGGAGGACCTGAACTCGGTGGGTTGCTCGCTGGGCTCGGGCGTGCTGATCGCGCTCGGCGAGAGCTCGTGTGGTCTGCACGAGAGCGCGCGGGTGATCAGCTATCTGGCCGCGGAGTCAGCCGGTCAGTGCGGACCCTGCGTGTTCGGGCTGCGGGCGATCGCCGACGCCGCGACCGGCCTGGCTCAGGGGGTGGCCCACCCCCGGGAGCGCGAGCGCCTACTGCGGTGGAGCACCGAGATCCGCGGGCGCGGGGCGTGCCACCACCCCAACGGTGCCGCCCGTTTCATCGAGAGCGCGCTGGAGGTGTTCGGTGCCGAGATCGACTGGCATCAGCGTGAGCGCTGCGTCGCCCCGCCGGCCGGGTTGCCGCTCGGCGGGCCGGCGCCGGACGTGAGCCACGCGGTGGCCCGGGCACGCTGATGGCCGCCCGGTTGCGCGTGAACCCGATCATGTGCGAGGCGCACGGACTGTGCGCCGAGCTGCTGCCGGAGCTGATCCGGCTCGACGATTGGGGCTACCCGATCATCGATGAGGCCGAGGTCCGCCCGGAGCTGCTCGGGTTGGCCCGCCGGGCCGCCGACGCGTGTCCGACGCTGGCGCTGCTCCTCGACGAACACTGAAGCGGCCCCGCCGGGTTACCTTGCCGTGGACTCTTTTTTATTGGGTCCGGAGCGCGCCAGGAGTGGCACAAGCAGCGACGTGATGACCTCGCGGGTGGCGTCGTCATCGTCGAGCGCGATCACGCTGTCGGGCATCAGCACGAATGAGACGCCGAGCCGCAGCCCGATCTCGGCCAGCGCCGATGGGTCGGTCGCGATCAGCTCGCGCGAGGCCTGAGCGGCGCGGATCTGGACGATCAGGAAATCGCGCACGAGCTTGAATACGGCGCTGTCGTCACGGGTCAGCTCGCCGAGCAGCGATTCCGGCTCCAGCCGAGCCAGGCGGGCGAGCATGGGATGCTCGCGGATCACCCGTAGAACGGCCAGGAACAACGATGTCGCCCGTTCGTCGATCGGATCGGCCGGATCGATCGCGCCGGCGACCGAGGCCAGGCAGCGGCGGCACTCCCTGACCGCCAGCGCGTCGAGCAGCTGTGGCTTTGAGCCGAAGCGGCGGTAGACCGTCATCCGGCCGACGCCGGCCCGCGCGGCCACGTCGTCCATCGTCAGGTGGCGCAGGCCCGAGCCGGCCGCCAGCGCGAGCGCGGCGTCGAGGATCCGGCCGGCCATCGCGTCGTCGGCCGTCTGCACGCCGGGGTCGAGCGCGAGGGCCATCAGGCGGGCGGTGGGGGAGCGCGCCGTGGCGTTCGGGGCGGCGTCGGGCTGAGGGGGCGGCGGGCCAGACGGCGGCATGACGGCCACTATCGGGGGGACCGGGGCACAGCGCCGGCGTCGCCGTTGCCCAGTGGCCCGCGCGCAATCGCGCGCCGGCGCAGGCGCAGCTGGCCGGGGCCGGATATCTGCAGCCGCCTCGGCATCACCGGCGTCGCCGCGCGCATCGCCCGGCCCAGGGCGCGGTACTCGCGCTCGTCCCGTGCGCTCCACGGCACGCGGAAGCGTGTGCGCAGCTCGGGCGCCATCAGCCCGATGCCCCCGAGCCACAGGCCGCGCCGGGCCGGCACGCGGATCGCCCGCCACAGCGGATCGGGCAGCGGGATCGGCGGGGCGACGGCGTCGCGGACCGAGGTGATCACGCGGTCGACCGTCTCGTTGTGCACGAGCTCGTGCGCGACCGTGTGGCCGAAGTAGTCGCGGAACGAGCCCCAATCGGGTGGCAGGTCGCGGTCGCGGACGCCGACGAGGCGCCCGAGGCCCTTGTACTCGCGGTAGAAGCGGTCGATCTGATCCGCGCGCATCGGCCGGCCGAAGTGAGCGTGGGCGGTGACGTAGGTCTCGAGCAGGGTCGCGTGGACCCAGGCGTAGGCCTCGGGCTCGAGCGCGTAGTAGCGCCTGCCGTCCGGCCGCACGCCCTGAAAGCCCTTGTGCAGTGCCCGCAGCCGGCGGCCCATCGCCGCGGCGTCGGCACCGCCGTAGACGAGGACCGTGACGTAGTCGATCGTCCGCAGCAGGCGATTGAACGGACGCCGGTCGAAGTCGGAGAAGTCGCGCACGCCCGCCCCCACGGTGGGGTGGGCGACCTGGAGCAGCAGCGGATACAGCATCGCGAAGTACAGGCGCCAGTCGCTGGTGTAGCGCCAGGTGACGGAGTCGGGTCCGACGATCACCCGGGACAGCTCGTCCTCGGACGGGAACAACGTCTCGGTCATGGCTCGCGGTGTACCGGGATGGTACGTAGAGTAGAAGATTCGTACCATGGATACCAATCGCCGCAGACCCCTTGTTGGCAGAATGCCAAGTGCCGGAACCGACGACCGATTGGGAGAGCCATGATCACCGAGGACCTCACCGACGAGCAGCGTGCGTTCGTCGAGTCGATCCGCGACTTCGCCCAGCGCGAGTGCGGCACCCGCGAGCAGCGCGACGCGCTCACCGAGAACGGCCACGAGCCGCACAACCAGGATCTGTACGAGCGGATCGCCGAGCTCGGCTGGCTCGGCGTCGCGATCCCCGAAGCCTACGGCGGAGCCGGCGGCGGTGCGGTCGACATGTGCCTGCTATGCGAGGAGTTCGCCCGCGGTCTGATCCCGATGGGTTTCTTCTCCGTCAGCATGATCACCGCCGGCGCCTACGAGCGGTTCGGCACCGAGGAGCAGAAGCAGGAGATCATGGGCGGCGTCGCCCGCGGGCGTGTGGAGGCGATCGCCATGTCCGAGCCCGAGGCCGGATCGGATGTGGGCAACCTGTCCTGCCGGGCCGAGCGCTCCAACGGCGGCTTCGTCATCAACGGCCAGAAGACCTGGATCACGGCGGCCCACGCGGCCGACCACATCCTGCTCGTCTGTCGCACTCATCGCACGGGCAACAAACACGAGGGACTGTCGATGATCTCGGTGCCGGCCGGCTCCGAGGGCCTCGAGGTCCGCGGGATCGACACGATGGGCGGCCGCGAGGTCAACGACGTCTTCTTCACCGACTGCTACGTGCCGGAGGAACGCGTGCTCGGCCAGGTCGACCAGGCCTGGATGCAGCTCATGGCCGGTCTCAACCACGAGCGGCTGATCATCGCCGCGCAGGCCCTGGGGATGGCTCAGCGGGCGTTCGACGACGTGCTCGCCTACGTCAAGGAGCGCAAGCAGTTCGGGCGCCCGATCGGCAGCTTCCAGGCCCTGCGGCACCGGATCGCCGACCTCGCAACCGAGATCGAGTGCACGCGTGAGCTGGTCTACGGCGTGGCCCAGAAGGTCGACGCCGATCCCGCCCGGCTGCTGCCCCGCGAGGCCTCGATGGCCAAGCTCAAGGCGACCGAGACGGCCAAGAAGGCCACGCTCGAGGGCATGCAGATGATGGGCGGCTATGGCTACGCCTGTGAGTACGACATGGAGCGGCAGGTCCGCACGGCGGTCGTCACCACGATCTACGGCGGGACGAGCGAAGTGCAGCGCGAGATCATCTCCAAGACGCTCGGCCTGTGAGTGGAGCTTTGAGGCGGACCCTGTTCATCTCGGGCGACATCCGCGAGGAGGGTGGGCATATTCCGGCCGCCCCTTGGCCGTAATCTGCCCACCCTCCCGGGGGCCAACCCTCCCGGGGGCCAACCCTCCCGGTCGACCCCCTCCGGGGCCCAACTTCCCGGCCAACCGTCAACCCGCCAGCAGATCCCCACAGAAGTACCGCATCGCCTGATTGAGCACCCCCGCCGCCTCCCACTGCAGGAAGTGGCCGGCGCCCGGCACCACGAACGGACCCACGCGCTCGGGGAACGCGGCCTCCATGCGAGCGCAGAAGTCAGGCGGGATCACGTGGTCCTCGGGCCCGTAGAGGATGAGTGCCGGCGTCGGATTCACCTCGAACAGACGGGGCAATTCAGCCACCCGCGGGCCGCCGTAGTACTCATAGTTGGCGATCGAGGCGCGAAAGACACCTACGTCGGCGAACGGTGCGGTCATGAAATTGACCGACTCGGCATCGAACGTGCCGGGGGCGGCCCAGAAGCGGTGCCCATACATCTCCGCGACGTAGCCTCGACGCCGCTCGACCGTGTCGAGCTCCGCGGCGAGGCGGTCGGCGTCACGGGACTGGCGCTTGAAGTAGTCGCCGGCCATCCGCACCCCGGGGGTGATGGGCGTCGCAGAGCTGGGGAGCATCGGGGCGATCGTGTTGAACAGGATCAGGCGCTCGACGAAGCCGGCAAAGCGCAGGGAGAGATCCTGGGCGATGACGCCGCCGAGGTCGCCGGCGCAGACCACGCAGCGCCGGTGGCCGAGCGCGCGGCGGACGAGCGCCTCGACGTCACCGGCGTGGGTGACAGTGTCGTACGCGTCGTCGGGCGCCGGCGCGGAGTCGCCGAAGCCGCGCAGGTCTGGAGCGATGACCTCGAACCCGGCCGCCGCCAGCGGGGCGACGTTGCGCCACCAGATCCGCTTCGTCTCCGGCCAGCCGTGGAGCAGGACGAGGGGAAGTCCGCCGACACCCTCGTGGAAGTACGCCAGCTCCAGGCCACGAGCCTCCGCACGGTGGATGCGGAGGCTCGCGGCCCCGGGGCCGGCGCAGCGGCTGACCACCTCAGCTCAGGAGCGGTCGCCGCGGCCGTAGATGAGCTTGATCAGCTTGACCAGCAGCTCGCTGCGGAACGCGGCGTAGGGGTAGTGATAGATCTCCTTGTTGAACGCGAAGCGGGTCAGCAGGATCGTCTGGCGCTTGCAGTACTTGCGGATTCCCTCGGCGCCGTGGCGGACGCCGACGCCGGAGGTCTTCCAGCCGCCCATCGGGACCTCGAGCGCGCTGTAGTTGGCGACCGAGTCGTTCACCGTGACCGTTCCGGCCTCGAGCCGGCGGGCGACCGCCTCGCCCTTGGCGAGATCCCTGGTGTAGACCGATGCCTGCAACCCGTACGGACTGTCGTTGGCGAGCCGGATCGCCTCCTCGACGTCGGCGACCTTCATGATCGGGAGGGTGGGTCCGAACGTCTCCTCGGTCATGCACTCCATCGTGTGGTCGACGCCGGTGAGCACGGTGGGCTGGAAGAACGTGCCCTCGCCCTGTACCCGCTTACCGCCGGTGGTCACGGTGGCGCCCTTCTTGATCGCGTCCTCGACGTGGGCCTCGACGATGTCGGCCTGCGGCGGGTTGATGAACGAACCGACCTCGACGGTGCCGAAGCCTCCCGGGACGCCCTGGCGCAGCGAACGCACGCGATCGGTGACCGCCGAGACGAACTCGTCGTAGATCGGTGCTTCGACGTAGGCCCTTTCGATCGAGATGCAGGTCTGGCCGGCGTTCTGCATCGACCAGTACACGGCCGAGTTGGCGGCGCGCTCGAGGTTGGCGTCCGCGAGCACGATCATCGGGTCCTTGCCGCCGAGCTCCAGCGACACCGGCGTGAGCGTCTTGGCTGCGCGCTCCATGACCGTGCGGCCGGTCTCGGTCGAGCCGGTGAACATGACGAAGTCGACCTCGTCGATCAGGTTCAGGCCGATCGGGCCCCGACCGACGAGAATCTGGAACACGTCCTCGGGGACGCCGGACGCGCGCAGCCCCTCCTGCATGATCAGCGCGCTCAGCGGGGTCACGCTCGAGGGCTTGACGATCACCGAGTTGCCCGCCGCGAGCGCGGGGATCGCGTCGCCGATGCTGTTCGAGAGCGGGTAGTTCCACGGGCCGATGACGCCGGCGACGCCGACGGGCTCGTAGCGGACGATCAGCTTGCGCCCGATCAGGAACGGGGTGGAGGTGCGCACCTTCTCGTCGGCTAGGTACTTGGGCGCCTGCTTGGCCCAGAAACCGAAGGCCGCGGTCATATAGCCGAGCTCGGCCACGGCGACGTCCTCGCGCGTCTTGCCCGTCTCGGAGACGACGGTGTCCATCACCCGATCGGAGTTGTCCAGTAGCCACTTCTGCGCCCGCCGGAGGATCTTGCCACGGCCATCGAAGCCGAGCGCGTGCCACGCCGTCTGGGCCTCACGGGCGCGGGCGACCATCTCCACCACCTGCTCCGGCGTGGCGGCCGGGAGCGTGGCCACGAGCTGCCCGGTGGCGGGGTTGTGGACCTCGATCGGCTCGGCCGCACCGGCCGTGCCGCCGTTCTGCTGTTCTGTGACTGTCGTTGCCATTGCTACGCCGCCTTCCTTTTGGGTGTCGCCGTCTCTCATCGTGTGTGTTCGGGGTGGTTCTCGGACGCGTGCGCGGACTTGGGGGCCAGACGCTCCACCGCGGGCAATGCGTCCCGGACGATGCTGAAGAAGCCTTGTACAACGAGGGCCTGGGCCTGTTCACGTGAGAGCCGCCGCCGCTCGAGCCATTCCAGGCTCGCGGCCTCGGCGAGCCCTGAGTAGGCCCGCATCACCGCGCGCAGCTCCGGCGGCGCGGTAGCCGGATCGCCCGGGCGGATGGCGACGATCAGGCCGTCGATGGCCGCTTCGCGCGCCTGCTCCAGGATCGCCTCAACCTCGGGATCGCGGCCGATGCCCTGGGCGCCGTTGGCGGCCAGCCAGGTGCCGCGGTTGCGCTGCAGCAGCTCGAGCCATCGACCGGCGCTGTCGTCGATCTGCTCCTCCGCCGAACGGCCGTCGCCGCCGTCCGGAATCGGGTGCGCGGGAACGCGCACGAGCGCGCGCACGACCTCGAGGTAGAGCTCGCGCTTGGTGCCGAAGTAGTGGTGCAGCAGACCGCGGGCGACGCCCGCCTCGCGGGCGATCTCCGACGTGGAGACCGCGGCATAGGGGCGCTCGGAGAACAGCTGCCGGGCGCAGGCCAGGATCTGGCGGCGCCGCTCGTCGTGCTCGAGGCGCTGCCACCGAGGAGCCGGGGTGGTCGCCATGACTCGGGCCAACGTAGCACAGTTGGCGTGGCGCCAATAGCGGGCGGCGACCGGCGTTCCGGAGCCGGCGGCCGGCCGCCGAACGGGCGCTCAGCTGGTCATCCCGCCGAACGCGCCGCCGGTGATGTTGAGCACCTGGCCGGTGACGTAGTTCGACCACGGCGAGCACAGGAAGACGACGGGACCGGCGGCCTCCTGCGGCGTTCCGGGCCGTCCCAGCGGGATCAGCAGCGAGGCCATGTTGCGGAGCTGCTCGGGAATGCCGAGTTGGACCTTCTCACCGGCGAACTCGCTGATGTTGGAGTCGTCCTTGGCCGCGGTCAGCCGGGTCTCGATGAACCCGAACGCGACGGCGTTGACGTTGATCTTGAACTGTCCCCATTCCTTGGCCAGCGTCTTGGTCAGGCCGATCAACGCCGCCTTGGCCGAGGAGTAGTTGGCCTGCCCGGCATTGCCCATCGCGCCTGAGACGGACGAGACGTTGACGATCTTGCGAAACACCTCGCCTCCCTGCTCGCGCTCGAGCTTGGCCGGCCCGCGCATGTGGGGCGCCACCGCGCGGCACATGCGAAAGGGGACGATGGCGTGGATATCAAGCATCCTCTGAAACCAGTCGTCGCTCATCTTGTGAATCGGCGCGTCGAGCGTATAGCCGGCGTTGTTGACCAGGATGTCGACCTGGCCCCATTCGCCGACGACCGCCTCCACGAGGCGGTCGCAGACTCCATCCTGGGTCAGGTCGCCGGCGAAGACGAGCGTGTCGCCGGGGATCTCGGCCGCGGTCTGCTCGGCGACATCGCCGTCGAGATCGTTGATCAGCACCTTGGCGCCGTGCTCGGAGAGCAACTCGGCGGTGGCCCGGCCGATACCGCGTGCCGAGCCCGTGACGATCGCGACCTTGCCGTCGAGAACCTTCATGCTGGATTCCTCCATGGTCGATGGGCGCCGGCGCGGCCGGTGGCGGCGACGCGGGCGTGAGCTTTGGGCGGCTCGCGTTGGCATTCTGTCAACAAGGCGGCGATGGTCGCGATAGAGTCCGCCGCCGCGACGCTCCGATCCCGCCGCGACGCCGATCATGAACGCCACCGACTGGATCTCGGCCTACGCCGAAAAGCTCGATACCGAGCCTCCGACCCCGGAGGAGTTCGAGGCCGTGCTCGCCCTCGCCGGCGTCGCCGCGCACGCCTCGGAGCGGGTCGCGGCGCCGGTCGCGTGCTGGCTGGCGGCCAAGGCCGGGCGGACGCTCGACGAGGCGATGGCGCTGGCCCGTGAGGTCGAGAGCGAGTGAGCGAGCCGCCCTACGACATCGTCCTGTTCGGCGCGACCGGTTTCACGGGCGGCCTCACGGCCGAGTACCTGGCCGCCAACGCGCCCGGAAAGACGCGGTGGGCGCTCGCCGGGCGCAGTCAGGTCAAGCTCGAGCAGGTGCGCCGCCGGCTGGCCGAGATCAACCCGGACTGTGCCGAGTTGCCGCTGCTGCAGGCCGACGTCGGCGATCCGGCCTCGATCCGCGCCATCGCCGACGCGACGCGGGTCGTGATCACGACAGTGGGCCCCTACATCCACTACGGCGAGCCGCTCGTCGCCGCCTGCGCCGCCGCCGGGACCGACTACGTGGATCTCACCGGTGAGCCCGAATTCGTGGACCTGATGTGGCTGCGCTACAACGACGAGGCCGCCGCCAGCGGCGCGCGGATCGTGCATTCGTGCGGCTTTGACTCGATCCCCTACGACCTCGGCGTGCTCTACACCGTCGGCCGGCTTCCCGAAGGCACGCCGCTGCGGATCGAAGGGTTCGTGCGCATGGGCGGGGCGTTCTCCGGCGGGACCTACCACTCGGCGATCAATGCCTTCGCGCGTCTGCGTCAGGCTGCACGCGCCGCGTCGGAGCGGGGCCGGCGCGAGCCCAAGCCATCGGGCCGCCGCGTCAAGGGCGTGACCGGCACCCCGGGCCGCAACCTCGACGCCGGCGGCTGGGTGCTCCCGTTCCCCTCGATCGATCCGCAGACGGTGCTGCGCTCGGCGCGTGCGCTCGAGCGCTACGGGCCCGATTTCACCTATTCCCATTACCTCGTCCTCAAGCGGGCGACGCAACTCGCCGCGCTCATCGGCGGGGGCGGCGCCGCGATCGCGCTCGCTCAGCTGCCGCCGACCCGCGACCTGCTCCTGAAGCTCAAGAGCCCCGGCGAGGGGCCCACGCCCGAGCAGCGGTCCAAGGCCTGGTTCAACGTCCGATTCGTGGCCGAGGGGGGCGGGCAGCGTGTGGTGACCGAGGTGAGCGGCGGAGATCCCGGCTACGGCGAGACGTCGAAGATGCTCTCGGAGTCGGCGCTGTGCCTGGCCCACGACGAGCTCCCCGAGCGCTCGGGCCAGATCACGCCGGCCGTGGCCATGGGGCAGCCCCTGATCGACCGTCTCCAGCGGGCCGGGATCGAGTTCCGCGTCAGCCGGTAGCGTTCGCGCTGTGACGGTCACGCCCGAGCAGGCGGTCGACGCCGCAAACGAGGTCTTCGGCCGGCATCCGGGCTACCGGGCGCTGCACGCCAAGGGCACCCTCTGCGCGGGCAGCTTCACGGCCGCGCCGACCGGGGCCGCGCTGACCCGCGCGGCGCACATGCGCGGGGAGCCGGTGCCGGCCACGATCCGGTTCTCCAATGGGGCCGGCAACCCGCAGGCGCCCGATTACGCGCCCGACGTGCGCGGACTGGCCGTCAAGCTCTATCTGCCCGACGGGTCGCGCACCGACATCGTGGCCCAGTCCGCACCGCGGTTCCCGGTCCGGACGGTGGAGGCGTTCGTCGAGCTGATGCACGCCAGCCATCTGAGCCCGGCGATGCCATTCACGCTCGCCCGTTTCCTGGCCCGCCACCCGATCGCGGCGCGCAGCCTGCCGGTCAACCTGGCGGCGCTCCGACCGCCGGTCAGCTATGTCGCGATCCCGTACTACGCGCTCCACGCGTTCCGCTGGATCGACGGCGACGGCGGCGAGCGCTACGTCCGCTACACGTGGGTCCCGCAGGCCCCGGCGCGCTCGCTCTCGCCGCTGGCCGCGCAGCGGCTCGGACGCGACTACCTGCAGCACGAGCTCCGCGAGCGCCTGGCCCGCGGCCCGGCGCGGTTCACGCTCGAGCTGCAGATCGCCGCCGACGGAGATCCCGTCGACGACCCCACCGCGGCGTGGCCCGACGATCGCCCGCGCCGGGTCGCCGGTACGCTCGAGGTCACCGGCCTGGAGACTGAGCGCGAGACCGGTGGCGACGTGCTGATCTTCGATCCCACCCGGGTCACCGACGGGATCGCGCTCTCCGCCGACCCGATCCTCCTGTTCCGCTCCCGGGCCTACTCGGCTTCGGTTGCGCGCCGGATGCCGGGCAGCCGCTGACCGCGCGACCACTGCGACACAGGAGCCCCCGAATGCCCACCAAGTGGACCTCCAGCGACATCCCCGAGCAGACCGGCCGCGTCGCGGTCGTCACCGGCGCCAACAGTGGCCTGGGGCTCATCACCGCCCGTGAGCTCGCTCGTGCGCGTGCGACGGTGGTGATCGCCTGCCGGGACACGGCCAAGGGCGACCGGGCCGTGGCGGAGATCCGCGCCCAGGTGCCCGAGGCCGATCTCGAGGTGCGGGCGCTGGACCTCGCCGACCTCGCGTCGGTGCGGAGCTTCGCCGCCCGGCTCGGGGGCGAGCGCGACTCGGTGGACCTGTTGATCAACAACGCCGGCGTGATGGCGCCGCCGCGCCGCACCACGGTCGACGGCTTCGAGTCCCAATTCGGGACCAATCATCTGGGGCATTTCGCGCTGACGGGCCTGATGCTGCCCTCGCTGCTGGCCGCTCCCGCGCCGCGGGTGGTGACGCTGTCCAGCGGCGCGCACCGGATCGGGAAGATGGACTTCGACGATCTCCAAGGTGAGCGGAGTTACAACAACTGGCGCGCCTATGGGCAATCCAAGCTCGCCAACCTGCTGTTCTGCTTCGAGCTCGACCGCCGGGCTCGCGCCGCCGGGACGAAGCTGATGAGCCTCGCCGCTCACCCGGGCTACGCAGCGACCAATCTCCAGTTCGCCGGGCCGGCGGCGTTCTACGAGAAGGCGATCATGACTGTGACCAACAAGGTTCTGGCCCAGAGCGCCGAGATGGGCGCGCTGCCGACGCTGTACGCCGCCACCGCGCCCGACCTACCCGGAGGCGCGTTCATCGGGCCCGACGGCTTCATGGAGCAGCGCGGCCACCCCCACATCGTCACCGGGACCGGCCGGGCCTATAACGAGGCCGATTGGCGGCGATTGTGGGAGATCTCGGAGGAGCTGACCGGCGTCAGCTACCGATTCGTCGCCGCCGCGGTCGCCTGACGTGGGCGGTGAGTTGCGGGCCGACGGGCCCGCGGCGCTCGAATGGGCCGCCTCCTATCTCGACCGGGTCGGCGAGCTACCGGTGCTGGCCCCGGTCGCGCCGGGCGAGATCCGGGCGCGTCTGCCGGCAACGCCGCCCGAGCACGGCGAGCCCTTCTCGGCCGTGCTGCGCGATCTCGATGGGCTGCTGCTCGACGGGGTCACCCACTGGCAGCACCCGCGCTACTTCGCCTACTTCGCCACCAGCGCCTCTGAGCCGGCGATCCTGGCCGAGCTGATCTCGGCGACGCTCAATTCGGTCGCGATCCTGTGGCGCACCGCGCCGGCCTCGACCGAGCTCGAGGGCGTCGTCCTGGACTGGGTGGCCGATCTGCTGGGGCTGCCGGGCGGCTGGCACGGCCACATCGAGGACAGTGCCTCGACCTCGACGCTGGCCGCCCTGATCGCCGCGCGCGAGGCCACCGGGCGGGATCTCGTCGTGTGCTCCGAGCAGGCTCACTCCTCGGTCGAGAAGGATGCTCGGATGCTCGGGATGCGCCTGCGCAAGGTCGCCTGCGACCAGGACTTCAGGCTCGTGCCCGAAGCACTCGGCGATCTGCGTGAGGCCGCGGTGGTGGTGGCGACGGTCGGCACCACGGCGACGACCTCGGTCGACCCGGTTCCGGCGATCGCCGACGCCTGCGAGCTCGCTGGGGCGTGGCTGCACGTCGACGCCGCCTACGCGGGATCGGCAATGGTGTGCCCTGAGCACCGCTGGGCGTTTGCCGGCGTCGAGCGCGCCGACTCGCTGGTCGTCAACGCGCACAAGTGGATGTTGACGCCGATGGACTGCTCGCTGCTGTGGACGCGACGGCCGGGGAGCTTTCGGGAAGCGTTCAGCCTGATCCCGGAGTACCTGCGCACCCCGGATGCCGAGGACGCGCTCTCGCTCAGCGAATACGGGCCTGCGCTGGGTCGGCGCTTCCGTGCCCTGAAGCTGTGGGCGGTGCTCCGCTGCCATGGGCGCAACGGACTGCAGACGCACATCCGCCGGGGTGTGCAGCTCGCCGCGACGTTCGAGGACTGGGTCGGCGCCGAGCCCGGCTGGGAGCTCTGCGCGCCGCGCCCGTTCTCGGTCGTCTGCTTCCGACTCGAGGGCTCTGACGAGCGCAACCGCGCGCTGCTCGAGCGGGTCAACGCGAGCGGTGAGATCTTCATCTCCCACGCGGTGCTGCACGGTCGCTACGTGCTGCGGCTCGCCGTCGGGCAGTTGCGCACCACCGAGGCCGACGTGCGGATCGCCTGGGATCTGCTGCGACGCGAGGCGGAGGCCATCACCACGGCAGGGGCGTGAACGGGTACATCAGCACGACCGCGACGGCCACGCCCGCGACCCACAGCCCCACCAGCCAGCGCGGCGCCCGCGGGTGGGCGACGAACCGCGCGACCGCGATGTAGACGCCCGGCATCACGATCACCATGTAGTAGAGGTAGCTGGTGCGATCCTCGATCGTGCTCGCCAGCTGGAAGGGCAGGAACGTCCCGAGCACCCAGGCCAGGGCGATCAGGCCGGTCCGTTCCTCGCCGGTGGCGCTGGCCGGGCGCAGGCTCCACAGTGCGAGCGCAAGGCCCGGCAGCGCCAGCAGCAGGATCGGCGGGCTGATGGCGCCCAGGAAGTGTGCCTGGGGATGGATCCGCTCGAGCCCGGGCGCCGGGCGGCCGGGCACGATGTTGAGATAGACGATCGTCCTGTAGTCGCCGAACCACTGCCACGGATAGGAGGCGATCCCGTGCGGCCCATGCCGGCTCACCTGAGCGCCGGCGAAGCTGAGCATGTGGCGCAGATGGGCGAGCGGGCCGCCCCCGACCGGTCTGCCCGTGCTGGGGTCATACGGAGGCGCGATCTGGTCCAGGATCGCCAGCAGCGCGAAGAACGTGGCGAGCGCGGCGGCGGCGCACGAGCCGAGCCGGAGCGCCGTGGATCCCGCGGCCGCGCGGACGCCCCGGCGGTGGCGAGCACTCCACAGCCCAACGGCCTCGATGCCCAGGAGCACGAGCAGCAGGTCAGGGGCGACGAGCTTCATACACGAGCCGACGCCGATCAGGACCCCGGCCACGATCGGATGCCCGCGCAGGTACGCGACCGCCGCCCAGAGCATCACGGCGACCACGTAGATATCGAGCGTCGCGATGCGCCCGTGGACGAGCAACAGGTTGTCGGCGGCCATCAGCGTCGCAGCACCGAGGCCCAGCCAGCGGCTCCCACCCGCGGCGCGGACGAGCGCAAATAGCCCCAGGATCGCCATCGACCCCGCGATCAGGCTCCCGAGCCGCCACGCCGGCGGCCCATCGCCGAGCGCCTCGATCGATCCCGCGATGATCAGCTTCACCAGCTGGGGGTGCTCCGCGTTGGGGTCGAGGCCGGCGGGCGCGGTGGAGTAGGGCATGCCGGCCGGAACCGGGACCCCGGCGATCCGGCGGGCTGCGTTGACGTAGTAGACCTCGTCGAAGACGAGCTTGTGGTCGTTCGCGGACCGGCACGGGTCGTGACACGGCTCGCCGAGCAGCGCGAAGCGGGCCGCCAGCGACAGCAGCGACACGATCGCCAGCAGCGCCAGCGGACCCGGCCGGCGCAGGCGCGTCGTCAGTCCCCGCCGTCCGAGGTGTGAGGAGCCGAGCTGAGCGTGGCCATCGACACGGCGGCGACTATATGCCCAGTCGCCGGCGTGGAGGGCCGCGGCAGGCGCTAGTGCGCCGGAACGACGAGATTCCGGCCGGCGTGTTTGGCCGTATAGAGGGCCGAATCGGCGCGGGCGATGAGGCCGTCGGGCGCTTCACGGCGGTCCCAGCAGGCGACGCCGACGGAGGCGGTCTGGCCGGTCGGCATGGCCAGGCGCAGGCGTTCGGTGACGATCATCCCGAGCGTGATGTCGCAGTCGGGGAGCAGCAGCGCGAACTCCTCGCCGCCGTAGCGGGCGAGCAGGTCGCCCGGCCGCAGCACGGCGCGCCACGCCTCAGCCACGTCGCGAAGCAGGCGGTCGCCGACCTGGTGGCCATGCGTGTCGTTGTAGAGCTTGAAGTGGTCGAGGTCGATCAGCGCCACGCAGACGGGACCGGCGTGCGGCTTGAGCGCGACCTCGATCAGCTCGTCCCAGGCGCGTCGGTTGGGCAGGCCGGTGAGCCCGTCGGTCTCGGACAGGTGGCGTGTGATCTGCAGCTCCTCGGCCATCCGCACGTGCTCGAGGGCGACGGCAGTGCTGTCGGCCAGCGCCCGGGCGAGGCCGACCTCCTGCTCGGTGGCACGATGCTGACCGGCCCAGTACATGCCGATCGCGCCGATCGGATCCATGGTCCGGATCGGGACCATGAGCAGGCTGTGGACGAACGTGGGGCGGTAGGCGGCGTGAGGGATCCGATCATCGGCGTAGATGTCCTCGATCACCACGTGCTGCCGGTTGAGCATGGCCCAGCCGCTGATGCAGGTCTCGAGCGGGAAGCGCTTGCCCTTCCACAGCGGCCCGATCGCGCATCCTCGTCGGCATAGAAGCACTTGTCGGTGTCGCGCAGAACGAACGTCGCGCCGTCGGCGCCGACGAGCCGGCGCGCGGCGGTTCGGACGACGCGCTGAACGTCGGCCAGCGTCGGCGCCATGGACAGCTCCTGCACGGCGCCGATCAGGATCGGCAGTGCTTCCTCGGCGGTCGGCGATCCGTGCTCGGGTCCGGCCGGTCGAGAGTGCACAGGGGAGGCCATCTCCTCCCCCTATCGACCGCTGCGATGCAAACTTGAGCGAGCGGTGCAATCGCGGCCGTCCCGCCACGCGCCGACGGCTGGGAGCTACTTCAGCTCGGCCGAGGTCTTGCCGAGCAGCGCTCGCGCGACGACCAGCAATTGGATCTGCTGGGTGCCCTCGAACAGGTCGAGGATCTTCGCGTCGCGGGCCCACTTCTCGAGCAGGTCACCCTCGCCGTAGCCGACGCTGCCGCATAGCGCCACACAGCGCAGCGCGATGTCGGTGCCGGTGCGGCCCGCCTTCGCCTTCGCCATCGACGCCTGCAGCGAGTTGGGCTTCCCGTTGTCGGCCATCCACGCCGCCTGCATGGTCAGCAGACGCGCAGCCTCGAAGTCGGCCTCCATGGCCAGGAACTCGGCCGCGGCCGCGGACTGGGAGTGGGGGGGCCTGTCGTAGTCGATCTCGACCCCGGCCTCCCGCAGTCGCACCCGCGTCTGCACCAGGCACGCCCGGGCGACGCCGATCGCCATGCCGGCGACGAGGGGGCGAGTGTTGTCGAACGTCTGCATGACCCCGGCGAACCCCTGCTTGACCTCGATCTCGGGGCTCCCGAGCAGGTTCTCCCTGGGAACCCGGCAGTCCTCGAGGACGAAGTTGGCCGTGTCCGAGGCGCGGATCCCGAGCTTGTGCTCGAGACGGTCGAGCTTCAGGCCGGGGTTGTCGCGCTCGACCACGAAGGACTTGATCGCGGCGCGGCCCTGGGCACGATCGAGCGAGGCCCAGACCACGATCAGGTCGGCCCGATCGCCGGAGGTGACGAAGATCTTCTCTCCGTTGAGGACGTACTCGTCGCCCTCGAGCCGGGCCGTCGCGCGGATCGAGGCCGAGTCCGAGCCGGCCTCGGGCTCGGTGATCGCCATCGCGGCCCACTTGCCCGCGAAGCGCTCGAGCTGCTCCTCGTTGGCGACGGCGGCGATGGCCGAGTTGCCGAGCCCCTGGCGCGGCATCGTCAAGAGCAGCCCGACGTCGCCCCAGCACAGCTCGATCACGCCGAGCAGGCTGGAGATGTTGGAGCCGTTGCGGTTGCCGCTCTTGCTCTGCGTGCCGCTCGACCCGTTGGTGATCACCGCACCGCCGCGTTTGGCGCCGCCGGCTCCGGCGCCGCCGAGCGCGCCGCTGTCGTTCATCCCGTCGAGGATCGCGGCGAGCATGTCGAGCTCTTTCGGATAGGAGTGCTCGGCCGCGTCGTACTTGCGTGAGTTGGGCCGGAAGACCTCGGTGGCGACCTGATGGGCCTGACCGACGAGGACGCTGAACTTCTTGGGAATCTCAAGATTGATCATGGTTCTCAGACGACGAGCGCGCCCTCCATCAGGCCGGCCGCGCGCAGATCGCGGTACCAGCGTTCAACCGGATGCTCTTTGACGTACCCATGGCCCCCGAGCAGCTGCACGCCGTCGGAGCCGATCGACATCCCCCGCTCGGCCACGAGCCGGCGGGCCAGCGCGACCTCGCGCGTGAAGCCCTTGCCGAGGTCGACCCGGCTGGCGGCGCGGTACGTGACGAGCCGGATCCCGTCGAGCTCGATCGCCATGTTGGCCACCGCGAACGCGACCGCCTGACGGTTGGAGATCGGCTCGCCGAACGCCGTCCGGCCCTTGACGTAGGGGATCACGTAGTCGAGGACCGCCTGTCCGGTGCCCACGGCCAGCGCGCACCAGCCCAGCCGGCCGAGCGCGACGCAGTCGGCGTACACGCCCGGCGCGCCCTCGCCGATCAGCGCGCCCGGCGGCAGCTTCACGTTCTCGAACGTGAGCCGGCCGGTGGCCGCGGCACGGATGCCCATGGCGGGCTCGGGCTCGACCGAGATGCCGCCGGTTCCCGACTCCACCACGAACAGGGCCGGTCCGCCGTCCTCGAGCGCAGCGGCGACGATGACCAGCTCGGCCGACGCGGCCAGCGGCACGAGCGACTTGACGCCGTCGAGTACGTAGCCGCCGTCGGCGCGGCGCGCCCGCGTCGCGAGCGAGAACGGATCAAACAGCGGGCGCGGCTCGAGCACCGCGACCGCTGCCGCGGGCACGTCCTCGCCCACGAACTCGGGCAGGTAGGTCGCCTGCTGATCGGCGTCGCCCCACAGGCTGAGCGCGGTCGAGACCGCGGCCGGCGCGAGGCAGGCGACGGCGATCCCCATGTCACCTTCCGCGAGCGCCGCGCTCATCAGCACGCTGGTCACGGCCGAGCGCTCCTGCACGGCACCTCCGAGCTCCTCGGGCACCCCGACCATGCTCAGGCCGAGCTCGGCGCTCTGGGCCAGCAGTCCGGGTGGCGTCGCGCAGGCGTCGTCGGCGGCCTGGGCGACGGGACGGAGCTGCTCGCGCGCGAAGTCGCGGACCGCGTCGCGCAGCATCCGCTGCTCATCGGTGGGCGTCAGATCGAACAGGCCGGTGTCCGGTCCGGTCGGCTGGCGCGCGGGCCGAGTCAGCTGCTGGGCCGCGGCGAAGGTACGGCCGGCGGTGGCCGCCGTGCGCATCGTCGTCTTGGACGCGCCGACCAGGAACCGCTCGGCCGGCAGTCGCAGACCGAGGCGATCGACCACGGGTGAGCCGGCGAACCGGTTGAGCGCCCGCAGGCCGATCGCCATGCCTCGCTCGGTGATGTTCTGCTGTGTTGACACGTGAGGATCTCGCTAGTTGTTGTGACGTCGTTCGATGTAACTCTGAACGCGGGCGTATCTAAGCACGGAATCGCGCTGCACGGGCCGGAGCGCCGATGGAGGCCCAAATCGCCGCGCTGTGCAGGCCTCTTACGCGGTTCTTACGTTCCCGTCGTCATGCTGGCAAGGGTGCGTGTACTGGTTGCAGAGGACGAGCGGCGGCTCGCCGATGCCATCGCCCGCGGCCTGCGCCGGGAGGGCATGGCGGTCGACGTTGCTCCGGACGGCTCGGATGCCCTGGTCAAGAGCAGGGTCGTTCGCTACGACGTGGTCGTGCTCGATCGCGATCTCCCGGGGCTGCACGGCGACGAGGTCTGCCGCATCGTGCGCGGCGAGCGCCCGGAGACGGGGATCCTGATGCTGACCGCGGCCGGCGCGCTCGAGGATGTCGTCGAGGGCCTGTCGCTCGGCGCCGACGATTACCTCGCCAAGCCGTTCCGGTTCGCCGAGCTGGTGGCACGGATTCACGCCCTCGCCCGGCGGGCGGCGCCGAGCCGTCCGCCGGTCCTCGAACACGGGGACATCGTGCTCGACCCGGCCCGGCGGCACGTGACGCGGGCTGGGCGCACGCTCGAGCTGGCGCGCAAGGAGTTCGCGGTGCTCGAGGCGCTGATGAGCGCGGGTGGCGCGACCGTCTCGGCCGAGGAGCTGCTCGAGCGCGTGTGGGACGAGCAGATCGATCCGTTTACCAACGTCGTCCGAATGACGATCATGACCCTGCGGCGTAAGCTGGGCGAACCGGCTGTGGTCGAGACCGTGATCGGGGTCGGCTACAGGATGGCGTGATGAAAGACTCCGAGCGCAAGCCGTCGCACCCGCGCAGTCCGCGCCGCGGCGACGGGTCCCGCTTCGGCGTGTCCGGGCCCGCGCCGACGATTCGCCTGCGGCTGACGGCGACCTATGGCCTCGTGTTCCTGATCACGGGTGCGGTCCTGCTCACGATCGGCTACGCGCTCGTGCGCCACAACGTCAGCTCGCCGGGCAGCTTCCGCGCCGAGCTCAGACGGCTCGGGCTGGCCCCGCCGTCCGCGCCGTTCTTCGGTCATACGCTCGGGTTCACCCCCGGCTCCCCGGAGACGAGCGTCGCCGAAGCGGTGCGCGCCCAGCTGCTGAACGACGCGCTCCATCGCCTCGTCGTCGAATACCTGTTCGCGCTCGGCGTGATGACGATGATCTCGGTCGGCGCCGGCTGGCTGCTGGCCGGACGCGCGCTGCGTCCGCTGCGCGACATCACCGCGACCGCGCGCCGCGTGTCGGGCCAGAACCTGGGCGAGCGGATCGCGCTGAGCGGTCCCGCCGACGAGCTCAAGGAGCTGGCCGACACCTTCGACGGGATGCTCGGGCGGCTCGACTCGGCCTTTGGCAGTCAGCGGCATTTCGTCGCCAACGCGTCGCACGAGCTGCGCACGCCGCTGGCGATCATGCGCACCGAGGTCGACGTCGCCCTGGCCGACCCGGATGCCGACACGCGGGATCTGCGCTCGATGGGCGAGGCGGTGCGGGAGACGGTCGACCGTTGCGAGCGCCTGATCGAGAGCCTCCTGACGCTCGCTCGCAGCGAGGCCGCGGCCACGCGTGGCGACCCTGTCGACCTGGCGGCGCTGGCGGGCGACTGCATCACCGACATGCGCGCCCGCGCGGCTCACTCCGAGGTCGAGATCCGGGCCGACCTCTCGCCCGCGGTCACACTTGGCGACGAGCGGCTGTTCGAGCGGCTGATCGCCAACCTGCTCGACAACGCGATCCGTTACAACGAGCGGGGCGGGTTCGTCGTCATCCACACGCGCTCGGAGCGCGGCTGGGTCCGGCTGACGGTCTCCAACGGCGGCCCGGTGATCGATCCCGACGCGGCGGCCGCGCTGACCGAGCCCTTCCGGCGCCTGGACCGTTCGGCCGGCGGGTTCGGCCTCGGGCTCTCGATCGTGCGCTCGGTGGCCGAGGCTCACGGCGGCACGGCGGAGGTCAGGGCGCGCCGCGCCGGCGGCCTGGAAGTGCGCGTCGAGCTGCCGGCAGCTCTGTTGGCATCGCGTGAAGGCGAGCGCAAACCGGCCGCGCTTACGAAGAGCTGACAACCGGCGCGATAGAACCGAGTCACGTTCCCCCTTTACAGGAGTCGATCTTGATGCAGTTCGATGCTTTGCCCCTGCCCGGTCGCCGCGCCTTCGCGGCCTTTGCCCTGACCGGAGCGCTGGCCGTCGGCGTGTCCGCCTGCGGCTCGTCATCCTCGAGCTCGAGCGCGGTCGCCGGCACGTCCGTGTCCACCTCGAGCTCGCGGTACACGGCCCGGCTCGCCTACGCCAAGTGCATGCGCGCCCACGGGGTCAACGTCCCCGATCCGTCGCCGAACGGCGGGCCGGCCGGCGGTGGCGGTGGCGGTGGCGGCGGTGGCGGCTTCCAGGCCCTGCGCGACAGCCCGAACTTCCAGACGGCCAGCCAGGCCTGCGCGTCGCTGCGCGCCAAGGCGTTCGCCTTCGCGAACGTCAGCCCGGCGCAGCGCGCCCAGTTCCAGCAGGAGCTCGTCAAGTTCGCCACCTGCATGCGCTCCCACAACATCGACATCCCGGATCCGAGCACCAGCGGCGGCGGCGGGTTCGGCATCTTCCGCCAGATCCCGTCCAGTGAGCGCAACAGTCCAGCGTTCCAGACCGCTCTGAAGGCATGCTCGAGCGCTCTGCCCAGGTTCGGCCGCGGCGGCCCCGGTGGCGGAGCGCCCGGTGCCTAGGGGCCCGATTCCCGGGATCCCCAGCCTGTTCACGGCGTCGTCGCGCCGGCGGCGGATCGGCGGTGCACTCGCCGCGATCGGAGCGGTCGCGCTCGCCATCGGCGTCATTATCGTCGCGGGCCTCCCGGGCTCGAGCAGCGGGGCCAGCAGGCCGAAGGCGGGGTCCGGATCCACGACGGTGCAGTACCGCAACCTCGTGGCCACGGACACCGAATCGGGGACGCTCAGCTACGCCAACCCGTCGACCGTGTTCAACCGGGTCAGTGGAACGATCACATTCCTGCCCAAGGTCGGCGCCCTGATCAAGCCCGGGCAGACGCTGTACGACGTCAACGGCCAGCCCATCGTGCTGTTCAACGGCACCACACCGGCGTACCGGGATCTGACCTCCGGCGTGACCAACGGCGCCGACGTCCTCGAGCTCAACCAGGATCTGGTCGCGCTCGGGTTCGATCCCAGCCACCAGATCACGATCAACGACACATGGCAGTCGGGGACGACCGCGGCCGTCGAGGCGTGGCAGAAGTCGCTGGGCGAGACCGAGACCGGGACGATCACCCTCGGAGCGGTCGTGTTCCTGCCTGGGCCGCGGCGGATCACCTCGGTGGAGGCGGTGCTCGGATCGACCGGAGCCTCCGGCGGAGCCGCGAGCAGCGCCAACACCACGACCGCGAGCCTGGAGTCCGCGCCGTCCGGCGGGTCAACCCTCGCTGACACGGGTCCCACGGCGCCCCGCACGGAGTTTGTGAGCTTCACCACACAGAGTGTTCCGGCCGCGCCCGGCACCACCACCAGCGCGACGCCGGCGCCCTGCGCGACCGGCGGACCGCCCGCGCCCGCGTCGAGCACCACCTCCACCTCGAGCACCCCGTCGCCGACCTGCAAGACGCCGCTCGGAACCGATACCACGACCACCCCGACCACGCCGACCACGCCCACGACGCCGACCACCACGACCCCGTCGAGGAAGCCCTCGACTCCCTCGGAGGCGGCGATTCTGCTGGCGCTCCTGAAGGCCGAGACGCTGGCGCTGAAGAAGCAGCTCAGCTCCTCTTCCAGCCCGGCGTCGGGCCGCTCAGCCACCGGCGCCACCGGCGCCACCGGCGCGGCGGCCGCGTCCGGTGCGAGCCGCAGCGGCGGTTCCGGTGGCGGCGGCGCGAGCAGCGCCGGCTCGTCATCCGCGGCCGGCGGTTCCTCGTCGGCGGCCGGGGGCTCGAGCGCCGGGGGTAGCGCCACCGCGATTCTGCAGACGACCTCGAATCAGAGCATCGTCGTCGTGAATCTCGATGCCAGCAAGCAGAGCGAGGCTGTCGTCGGTGAGGCCGTGACGGTCCAGATGCCCAACGGCGACACGGTCAACGGCAAGATCACCGAGGTCTCTCCCGTCGCCCAGACGTCGACCAGCTCGTCAGGCTCCGGGAGCGGCGGATCGGGCGCCGGTAGCGGTGGCTCGTCGAGCACGGCGACCGCGACGATCCCTGTGACGATCACGCTCAGCGGCAATCAGTCGCTGAACGGTCTCGATCAGGCCGCGGTCAGCGTCAACTTCGCCCAACAGGTCGAGAATCACGTCCTGTCCGTTCCGGTGACCGCGCTGCTGGCCACGGCCGGCGGCGGCTACGCGGTCCAGGAGGCCGTCGTGCCGCACCGCCTGATCCCGGTGACGCCGGGTCTGTTCGCGACCGGCTTCGTGCAGATCTCGGGCGCCAACATCTACCCCGGCCTCCAGGTCACCGACTCGCAGGGATGAGCGGAGCGTGAGCGCGGGGCCCGCCCAGAACGGTGTCGCGCTCGAGCTGCGCCGCGTCTCCAAGGACTACGGCGGCGACGTGCATGCCCTGCGCGACGTGACCGTGGAGATCGCCACCGGCGAGCAGGTGGCGGTGGTCGGCGCGTCCGGCTCGGGGAAGACGACGATGCTCACGGTGATGGGCACGCTCGAGCGGCCGACCAGCGGTGAGGTCCGCGTCGCCGGACGCGACGTGGTCAAGGCGACCGACAATGAGCTCGCCGGCCTCAGGGCCCACGAGATCGGCTTCGTGTTCCAGGGCTTCCACCTCCAGGACGGCATGTCCGCGGTCGAGAACGTGGCCAGCGGGATGCTCTACACGGGCATGCCCGTGCGTGAGCGTCGTGTGGCGGCCCGGGAGGCGCTGGAGCGCGTCGGGCTGGGTCATCGGCTCGAGCATCGGCCCCAGCAGCTGTCCGGCGGCGAGCGCCAGCGTGTCGCGATCGCCCGGGCCCTGGCCAAGCGGCCGTTCATCATCCTGGCCGACGAGCCGACCGGGAACCTCGACTCCAAGTCCGGCCATGAGGTGCTGGCCCTGCTGCACCAGCTGGCCTCCGAGGGCGCGACGCTGGCACTCATCACGCACGACAACCAGATCGCTGAGAGCTTCCCGCGCCAGATCCGGATGCTCGACGGCGAAATCGTGGCGGACGAGCGCCGGTGAGCATCGCGGCCCTCAGACGCGGTCCCGCCTCTCGGGAACGCGTCCGTCAGGACTCCTCGCGACTCGCGCCGCATGAGCTGTTCGGCGTCGCCGTCCAAGGGCTGCGCACCCGCAGGCTCAGGGCCGCGCTGTCCGCGCTGGGGATCGCGATCGGCATCGGAGCCATGGTCGCGGTCGTCGGCGTCTCCTCGTCGAGCCAGGCCAGCCTCCTGGCCACGATCGACAAGCTCGGGACGAACCTGCTCACGGTGACGCCCGGCACGCAATTTCTGGGCTCGTCCGAGGTGCTGCCCGACACCGCGGTGCCGATGATCGGCCACATGACGTCGGTCGACAACGCCTCGGCCGTCTACGGGGTCTCGGGGGCGATCGTGCTCCGGACGCCCTACGTTCCCTCCGAGCAGACCGGTGGCATCGGCGTCGACGCCACCGATCCGCAGCTGCTGCACACCCTCGGGGACACGGTGTCGAGCGGTCAGTTCCTGGATGCCGCGTCCGAGAATCTACCCACCGTGGTTCTCGGCGCCCAGGCCGCGAACACGCTGCAGATCACCAAGGCCACCGGGCACGTGCAGCTGTTCCTCGGGGGGACCTGGTTCACCGTGATCGGGATCATGAACCCGGTGATCCTCGATCCGACGCTCGACAGTCAGGTGTTCATCGGGCTGCCCGTCGCGCAGAAGGTCTTCCAGACACAGCCCAATCCGTCCACCATCTATGTGCGCGCCAACGTCAACCAGGTGAACCAGGTCAGCAGCCTGCTCGCGCCAACGGCCGACCCGCAGAGCCCGGACGGCGTCACCGTGAGCCGGCCCTCCGATGCGCTCGAGGCCCGCGCCGCTGCCAAGGGCCAGTTCACCACGCTGCTGCTCGGCCTCGGTGCCGTGGCCCTGCTCGTCGGCGCGATCGGCATCGCGAACATCATGGTCATCTCGGTGCTCGAGCGGCGCGGCGAGATCGGCCTGCGCCGCGCGCTCGGGGCCACCCGGCGACACATCAGCACCCAGTTCCTGGCCGAATCGGCGCTGCTCGCCGCGCTCGGCGGCGTCGCGGGACTGATCTTCGGCGCAATCGCGACCTGGGCCTACTCGCTGGCGCAGAACCAACCGATGGTCATTCCCCTGTATGTGCTGATCGCGGCCCCGGTCGCCGGTCTGGCGATCGGCGCGATCGCGGGCCTGTACCCGGCGACCAAGGCCGCCCGGCTCAGTCCCACCGAAGCGCTCCGTTCGTCCTGAGCGGCCGCGTAAGAGCCTCTCCGACGTTGCTTTTACGGTGAGCTGACGGCTCGAGGCCTAGGCTCGATTCATGTCGAGAAGGCGGCCACACACCGGAGGCGTCGGAGCTTGGGTTCAAGGCCTCCCTGCGCCCGTTCCCGGCTCCGGTCGAGTCCGGGCCGCCGATCGGCTGCGACGACGTGCGCCTCGTCGCTCGCGGGAGAACTCTCTCTCCGCGACCCGGAGGCTCGGCGATGGCCCGGGCCGTGACTCCCGTCCGGTGCTGACCGCCGGCCTCCGGGTTCCCCTTGCGAGCCGGGAGGGCACGTGCGTACGGCCCTGACCCCCCGCCCCGGCGCGGCTCGCAGCTTCGCGCTGCCCGCGCGCACGCGCTCGCCCCTCCACGGCGAGGAGCTGCGGGCGACTGTCCCGGCCTACCGCGCCGCCGTCGAGGACGTGGTCGCCTCTGTCAGCCACACGTGCGCCATCACCGGCGGCACCTCTCACGACCGGCTCGCGGTTGGCGTCGAGGCGTTGCTGCGCTGGCTCTCCGCGCGCCCCGCCCGGGCGCGGCTGCTGCTGCTCGACGGCCCGTCCGGCACGGCCGATGTGGTCCAGGCCCGGGCTGAGGCGCACCGGCAAGTCATCGAGCTGATCGTGGCCGGGACCCCCGGCGCTGAGCCGGCGATGGTCGCGGCCGGAGTCAGCGCGATCGAGAATCTGCTCGCGGCCCACCTGCTCCGCGGAGGGATCGGCACGCTGTCGGACCTCGGCCCGGTGGTGCTGCAGCTGGTGAGCGCGCTGTGCCCCCTGAGCGGCTCAGGCGGCCCCGGTCGCCGGCCGGCGGCGGCTCGCGATAAGAGCCACCGCGTAGGCGCCGGCTGACAATCCGATCACGGCCGTGCTGGCCGGGATCGACGAGATCGCGTAGCTCAGCGCGAGGCCGCCCCACATCGCGCCGACGGCGAGCAGGGCCGAGAGCGCGATCCCGTGGTACGGCCTGGAGGTGAGGCGATGTGCCGCTCCGGCCGGAGCGGCGAGCAGGCCCAGCAACAGCAGCGCGCCGATCGCCTGTGTGCTCTCGGCGGTGACGAGCGCGATCAGGAGCAGAAAGCCCGCGCCGAGCGCGCGGACCGGGATCCCGCGTACCGAGGCGACCTCGGGATCGAGGGTCGAGAACAGCAGCGGCCGGAAGCCGGCGATGACGACGGCCGCCGAGAGCAGCCCCACGACTGCAGCCAGCCGCGCCTGGGCGCCGCCGAGCGAGAAGATCGAGCCGAACAGCGTGTTCGCGGTGGCGATGCCGCTCCCGCCGGAGGCGCTCGTGGCCAGGAGCGTGATGAACAGCAGACCGAGGCCGAGGATCCACGAGAACACGATGCCGATGACCACGTCATCGGCTCGCGCCCGCCCGCCGAGGGCCGCCATGCCCGCGGCCAGCGCGAGCGTCAGCACGAAGATGCCGACGACCTCGTCGAGGCCCACGACCGCGGCCGCGATCGCGCCGACGAAGGCGACATGGCTGAGCGCGTCGCCGGCGAACACCTGGGCGCGGAGCACCACAAACCAGCCCACCGTCCCGCAGGCCAGCGCGATGAAGGTGCCGGCCAGGTAGGCGTTGCGGACGAAGTCATGCGCGAACATCAGGGCACCCGGCGCCGCGCCAGCGCCCAGCGGGTGCAGCGGACGGCGACGTAGAGGCCGAACGCGAACATCGTGATGAAGAAGCTGGCCGGGTAGATCGAGAAGTACGCGATGCCGAGCCCGAGCCAGGCGATGGCGAGTGCGAACGCGACGCTCAACACCAGCCCGGCCACCGGCTGCGCCGTGATCAGCTGGGCCGCCGCGGGCGGGGCGACGAGCAGCGTGAACACGAGCAGCACGCCGGTGATCTGGCTGGTGGCGGCGACGGCCAGCCCGAGCAAGAGCAGGAAGCCCACGTCGAGCAGCGCGACCGGGACCCCTCGCGCGCGGGCCACCTCCGGGTCGACGGAGGCGAACAGCAGCGGGCGGGCGATCACCGCGACCAGGCTCAGGGCGAGGAGGGCGACGATCAACAGCACGAGCACCTGGCCGCGGGTGACGGCGAGGATGTTCCCGAACAGGAACGTCTCCATCCCGCCGAGCACGGCCGAGTTGAGCGACAGGAACAGGAACCCGAGCGCCAGCCCGGTCGCCTGGACGGTGCCGATCGCGGCGGACTCGGTGGCGAACCGGCGCCGGCCCGACCGGCCGGTCGCGCCCATCGCCAGCGCGGCGATACCGCACGCGACGTAGTAGCCGAGCGCCGCCGGGAGGCCGGCCAGCGCCGCGCCGGTCGCGCCCGGGAAGGCCATCATCGACAGCGTGTGGCCGGCGAAGCTCTGCCGGCGCAGAACCATGTACCAGCCGACCACCGCCGCGAGCACGGCGACGATCGTCGCGGCTTCGAGCGCGTTGACCATGAACGGGAACTGGAGCACCTCCCGGACGTCGCGGACCAGATCGAACGAGAGTCTGGGGTTGGACATCTGGCTCAGTGACGGTGGCCGTGGTGGTGTGGCGCCTCGGGCGATCCGACGACGACCAGTCGGCCGTCGCTGGTCCGCAGCACCTCGATCGGAGCTCCGTACAGCCGGCTCAGCTTCGGGCCGGTGATGACCTCCTCGACCGGTCCCGCCAGCGCCTTCCCGCCGGCGAGGTAGATCACCCGGTCGAGATAGCCGAGCAGCGGGTTCACGTCGTGAGCGACGAGCAGGACCGCGACGCCCTGCACGGCGCACACGCGCTGCACGAGCGCCGCGACCGTGGCCTGGTTGGGGAGATCGAGGCTATCGAGCGGTTCGTCGAGGATCAGTACCGACGGTCGGCGCACGAGCGCCTGGGCGATCAGCAGGCGCTGCTGCTCGCCTCCGGACAGCTCCCCGATCGGTCGCGACGCGTACGCATCGGCCCCGACCAGGGCGATCACCTCCGCGATCCGCCCGCGCTCGGTGTGCCGGCGCGCCCGTGCGGAGCCCGAGAGCGCCACCGGAACGCCCCAGCGGCTCCCCTCCAGGCCGAGGCGGACGAGATCGATCCCGCGGATCCGGGTCTCGGCGTCGAAGCTCCGGCGCTGGGGCAGATATCCGATCTCCGAGCGCGACTGCGCGGGCGGGCGGCCGAGCACCTCCACCGAGCCCGCGCTGAGCGCGATCAGCCCGAGGATGGACCGCATCAAGGTCGACTTGCCCGCCCCGTTCGGTCCCAGCACGGCCACGAACTCCCCGCGCCGGACCTCGAGGTCGACGTCGGAGAAGATCGTCCGGCCGCCGAGCCTGACCGCAGCGCCGTGGAGCTGGACGGCCGTCGCGTCGTCCGTCGCCGGGGCGGCATCGCCGGCCGTGACTCGGGCCGGGGTGCTCATCGGCCCGTCGCCTCGTGCAGGGATGGTCATCGGCCCGTCGCCTCGTGCAGGGCCAACGCGAGCGCCCGCAACTGGGTCGCCTGCCACTGCTCGAACGTCGCTCCGACGGGGGAGAGGGTCTCGGTGACGGTGGCGATCGGGATGCCGTGCGCGGCGGCGAGCGCGTTCAGGCGCTGGATCTGCGGGGTCGCGTTCTGTGAGTTGTAAACCCACACCTTGATCTGGTGGCCCTCGATCTGCTGCTGTGCGGTGACGGCGTCCGCTGCGCTCACGTCGGTCCCCTCACTGATCGCCTTCATGAACGACGCCGGCGTGACCAGGCGCAGCCCGAGCGCCGGCGAGAGCAGCGCGAAGATGCTCTCCGAGGCGCCCACGGGGACGCCGGCGTACCGGGCCCGGATCGCCGCGATCAGCGCGTGGTATTGGGCCAGGCCCTGGGTCTCGAACGCGGCGTGACGGCGTGCGAAGTAGGCCGTGTCGTGTGGGTCGAGCCGGGTCAGCGCTGCGGTGATCGCGCTCGCCACCGCGTCCACGTCGGCCGGGCTGTACCACCGGTGGGGGTTGTCGCCCTCCTTGAGCCCGAACAGGTCGCCCACGGTCAACACCCGCCGTCCGGCTGACGGATTCGCCGCCAGTAGCTTCGGCGCCCACGGGTCGTAGCCGACGCCGTTGACGATCACGAGTCCGGCCGTCGCCAGCGTCCGCGCGTCGGCCGCGCTCGGCTCGTAGGAGTGCGGGTCCGCGGCGGGGTCGACGATGATGCTCTCGACGTTCGCCTTGGCTCCGCCGAGCTGGGCCGCGATGCTGCCCCAGAAGTTCTCGGCCGCGACGACGCGCACGGGACCCCCGCTTGTGGGCTCCAGGCCGCCGCAGCCGGCGACGAGCAGGCACACGAGCAGCGACAGGACGGCGCGATGCGGGCGCGCGCTGTTGAGCTGCCGGCTGCCTCCGAACACCGGAATAAGCTAGCACGGAATTGGGATTGAGTCTCGTTCTGTGAAGTCTGGGAATCAATCCCAGACGACGCCGCCGTTGGCTAACCTAGGTCTCAGCCATGCCTCCGACCGAGACGCCTAACTGGAGCGAGCACGTCCACGCGGTCCTGGCCCGCGCGGGCCATCAGCGCGGTGGAGCCCGGGAGCGGGTGATCGAGTTGCTGTCCCGGCAGCCGTGCGCGCTCAGCGCCGTGGAGATCGAGGACGCCCTTCGCGCCGACGGGACGCCGATCGGCCGCGCCAGCATCTATCGCGTGCTCGAGCTGCTCGTCGAGCACGGGCTGGCCGAGCGGGTCGCCGTCGGCCCCGGCCAGTCGCGCTTCGAGGCGATCGATCCCAGCGGGGCTCATCACCACCATCTGATCTGCCGCGACTGCGGCCGACTGGTCGCCTTCGACGACCCGGGCCTCGAGCGGGCGATCGACGATCTGTCGGAGCGGCTCGGCGTGCGGGTCGAGCATCACGACGTGCTGCTGCGGGGGTCGTGCGAGACGTGTGAGTAGGGGGCGCGGTCGCGCGCGCGGGTTGTGTCCGAGCGGGTGGGGATGCCGGCGTCGAACGGCGGCTGAGGAAGGGAGGCGAGCAGGCGCGTCGGAGCCAGGAACAACCATTTCGTTCCACTTCGGCCGTCTCACGCGACGGCTCGGAACGAAAGGGCTGTACCACGACCCAAACGTTCCCGGCCGCCCGTGCGGGCGATCGAGGCGCTACGAAATGGCTGTTCTCAGGCGACCGCCGGGACCTGCAACGGCTGAGATCAGGGTCGCCCAGGCCGATCGAACCCAACCCATCCTCAGCCAGCCGTTCAACCCGTCGCCCCGCCGCCGGCACCACAGCGCCCGAGGTGCCGGCGGCCCCTCACCACGTATCGATGTTCGGCCGGCGCTTGCCCGGCCGGCGCCACCACTCCCCTGAGCCCTCGTCGAACAACGTCGCGATCCAGCGGCGGCTGTCGGCCGGGTCGATGACGTCGTCGATCTCGCCGTACTCCGCCATGCTGATCCCCTTGCCGCGCTCGTAGGCCGCGGCCACGGTGGCCTCGAACACGCGCCGGCGCTCGTCCTCGTCCTCGATCGCGTCGAGCTCGCGGCGCATGCCGAGCCGGACGGCGCCCTCGAGCCCCATGGCGCCGAACTCGGAGGTCGGCCACCCGATCGTGAATTGCGGCGCCTTGAAGCCGCCGCCGGCCATCGCCTGGGCGCCGAGTCCGTAGCCCTTGCGCAGGACGATCGTGCCGGTCGGCACCTGGAGGTTGGCGCCGATCACGAACAGTCGCGAGAAGTGGCGGACGGTCGCGGTCCGCTCGGCCGCCGGGCCGACCATGAACCCCGGCGTGTCGCACAGGAACACGACCGGCAGGTCGAAGGCGTCGCACAGCTGCAGGAAGCGGGCCATCTTGTCGGCTGAGTGGGCGTCGATCGCGCCGCCGAGGTGCGAGGGGTCGTTGGCCACGACGCCGAGCGGGCGGCCGTCGACGCGGGCCAGCGCGGTCACGGCGCCGAGCCCGAAGCCGCGGCGCAGCTCCAGCACCGAACCGGCGTCGAACAGTCCGTCGACGATCGCCCGGACGTCGTAGATCCGCTTGCGCTGGTCAGGGATCAGGTGCCGCAGGGCGCGCTGGTCGGGCACGGTGAAGTCGGCCACCCGGCCGCGGAAATAGGACAGGTAGCGGCGGGCGGCAGCGACGGCCTCGGCGTCATCGGCGGCCCGGATGTCGACCACGCCGTTGGCGTACTGGACGTCGATCGGGCCGACGTCGCCCGGCTCGTGCACGCCGAGCCCGCCGCCCTCGATCATGGCCGGGCCGCCCATGCCGATGCTCGAATCCTCGGTCGCGATCACGACATCGCAGCAGCCGAGCAGGGCAGCGTTGCCGGCGAAGCAGTAGCCCGAGGCGATGCCGACCAGCGGCACGAGTCCGCTCAGCCGCGCGAACAGCGCAAAGGCGCGGCAGTCGAGGCCGGCGACGATCGGGAAGTCGACGTCCCCCGGCCGGCCGCCGCCGCCCTCGGCGAACAGCACCACGGGCAGGCGACGGCGCTCGGCGAGCTCGAACAGGCGGTCCTTCTTGGCGTGGTTGCGCCAGCCCTGGGTCCCGGCCAGGACCGTGTAGTCGTAGGACATGACCACACAGGAGGCACCCGCGACGTCTCCGACGCCGGCCACCAGGCCGTCGGCGGGGGTGCGGGCGATCAGCTCATCGCGGTCCCGGCGGCGCTCCTGGGCAGCGAAGATGAGCGGTCCGTACTCGACGAACGTGCCCGCGTCGATGAGCTCGGAGAGGTTCTCGCGCGCCGTCCGCCGCCCGCGCTCGTGGCGGCGTGCCACCACTTCGGGCCGGGCGGCATCGAGCGTCAGCGCGTGGCGCTCGCGGACCGCGGCGAGGTCGTCGCGGATCGTGTCGAGGTCGACGGTCGCGACGGGAGCGCGATCGCGGACCGCGGCCTCGCCGGGCCGCAACACGGCCAGCAACTGGCCCTCGTCGACCGTGTCCCCGACGGCGACGTCGATCCGGTCCACGTAGCCGTCGGCGTCGGCGATGACCTCGTGTTCCATCTTCATCGCCTCGAGCACGATGACCGCCGCGCCGGCCCGAACCGCATCGTCGGGGCCGTGGGCGATCGCGATCACCGTTCCGGAGAACGGAGCCGTGATCGTCAGCGCGTCCGCGGCGGGCATGGCGGGATCATCGCGCACCGACTCCGATCGAGTGGTCCACGCGTATGCGACTCCGCGATACTGATCGGCATATGTCCGATCCTGAACTCCTGTGGACGCCGTCGCCCGAGCAGGTCGAGGCCGCCACGATCACCCGGTATGAGGCCTGGCTCGAGCGCGAGCGGGGCCTGACGTTCGGCTCCTACGAGGAGCTGTGGCAATGGTCGGTCGACGACATCGAGGGCTTCTGGTCCTCGATCTGCGACTTCTTCTCGGTCCGCTTCGATCGGCCGGCGCAGGCCGTCCTCGGCCGGCACGAGATGCCGGGCACGGAGTGGTTCCCCGGCGGGCGCCTGAGCTACGCCGAGCACATCTTCCGGGGCAAGCGCGACGCCGACGCGGCGCTGTTCCATGCGTCCGAGCTGCGCCCCGTGTCATCGTGGACCTGGGGCGAGCTGCGGCGCCAGACCGCGGCCATCGCCGCCGGGCTGCGCGCCCGCGGGATTGGCGAGGGCGATCGCGTGGTCGCGTACCTACCCAATGTCCCCGAGACCGTGGCGGCGTTCCTGGCCTGCGCCTCGATCGGCGCGACCTGGTCCTCGGCGGCGCCGGAGTTCGGGGCCCGCAGCGTGGTCGATCGCTTTGCCCAGATCGAGCCGAAGCTGCTGCTGGCGATCGACGGCTATCGCTACGGCGGCAAGGACTTCGACCGCGGCGAGATCGTGGCCCAGATCGCCGCGGAGATCCCCTCGCTCGAGGGCGTCGTGCGGCTCGGATACCTCGACGGCACGGGCTGGGAGCCCGGCTTCCTGGTGCAGGACACCGAGCTCGGCTTCGCGCAGCTTCCGTTCGAGCATCCGCTGTGGGTGCTGTACAGCTCGGGCACGACCGGCCTGCCCAAGGCGATCGTCCACGGCCAGGGCGGGATGCTGCTCGAGCACCTCAAGAAGATGCACCTCCACCTCGACGCCCAGCCCCACGACCGCGTCTTCTGGTTCACGACCACAGGCTGGATGATGTGGAACTTCCTCGTCGGTGTGCTGTTCACCGACGCTTCGATCGTGCTGTTCGACGGCAACCCCGGACACCCCGACATGGGCGCTCTGTGGGACCTGGCCGAGCAGACCGAGACGACCTGCTTCGGGACGAGCGCCGCCTTCATCGCCGGTTGCATGAAGGCCGAGATCGAGCCCAAGCAGGGACGATCGCTGGCCGCGCTGCGCTCGGTGGGCTCGACCGGCTCGCCGCTCTCGCCGGAGGGGTTCCGCTGGATCTACGACCAGCTCGGCGCCGACACGTGGCTGTTCTCGACCTCCGGCGGCAGCGACGTATGCACAGCGTTCGTGGGCGGCGTGCCGACGTTGCCCGTGTATCTCGGCGAGCTTCAGGCCCGCGCGCTGGGCGCCCGGGTGGAGGCGTGGGACCCCGACGGCACGCCGCTCGTCGGCGAGGTCGGCGAGCTGGTGATCACCGAGCCGATGCCCTCGATGCCGGTCGCGCTGTGGGGCGACGAGGACGGCTCGCGACTGCGGGCCAGCTACTTCGACTTCTATCCCGGCATCTGGCGCCACGGCGACTGGATCATGATCACCGAGCGCGGCACGGCGGTGATCTACGGCCGCTCGGACTCGACCATCAACCGCGGTGGCGTGCGGATGGGCACGAGCGAGATCTATCGCGCGGTGCTCGCGTCGGACGAGGTGGTCGACGCGCTCGTCGTCGACGTGCCCAAACCCGGGACCGACGGCTGGATGCCACTGTTCGTGGTGCTGCGGGACGGCGAGGAGCTGACCGATGAGCTGATCGCCCAGATCAAGCGTCGCGTGCGGCAGGATTGCTCGCCCCGCCACGTGCCGGATGAGATCCGCCAGATCAACGCCGTCCCCCGCACGCTGTCGGGCAAGGCGCTCGAGGTTCCGGTGAAGCGGATCCTGATGGGCACCCCGGCCGACGAGGCCGCCAGTCGTGAGTCGCTGGCCAACCCGGCGGCGCTGGACTACTTCGTGGAGCTCGCCGACTCGGAGTGAGCGGCGGCCGGCGCCGGCCGCTCAGTCGTGTGACATCTCGTCGATGCACACGGTGACGGCGAGGATCAGGGCGTCGTCCTGGCCCGGTGCGATTTCGATCCCGTACGTGTCCCTGGCCCGGAACCAGCGCTTGGAGACCTCGGCCACGTGGTCGCCGTCGCGCTCGATCTTGTACTCGTGGTCGACGATGTTCCCCTTCGCCTCGAGGTCCTCGCCGTCCTCGACGTCGATATCGAAGCGGTCGCGCAGCGGCGTGATCAGCGCCTTCTTGACCGTCGCCACCGTGTCGCCGTCGCGCTCGATCTTCATCGTGTCGTGGATGTGCAGCTTCTTCTCCTGGACCTTGAACAGATCGTCGCCGGCGGCGTCCTTGAGGACGAACGTGTCGCGGGCCCGCAGCGCCTTGCCGTCGACCTTGAACACACGGTCGCCATTCTCGTTCTCGATCCAGTAGTCGTCGCCGATCGCAAATAGCTTCTCGCGCATCCGGTACCGGACGCCGCCGTCGGCTTCGTGATGGTGGCGAAAGAGTCCCATGGATGCAGACTGCGGGCGCGGCGCACCGGCCGCATCACCCCAATCGGATGATCGGGCGTCAGCGGGGACGGATGCGCATATGCGGCCGTGAGCAGCCGCGAGCGCTCACGCGCTGCCGCGGAGCGAGGAGGAGAATCGCACGAAGTAATCGATCCCCGACCACACGGTCACGATCGCGGCGAGAATCAGCACCCACTGGTCGAGGAATGCACCCATGATGGTGACGTCCGGCCGTAGCATCACGAGAGCAATTGCGGCGAACTGCACCGTTGCCTTCGACTTGCCGAGCATCGATGGTTCGAGGTGCAGTCCCTGAGTGGCCACCGCGGCGCGCAGGCCGAGCAGGCTCAGTTCGCGGCCGATGATCACCATGGACACCCACGGCGACGCCCGCGTCACCGCGACGAGCGCGACGAGCGCGCCGGTGATCAGCAGCTTGTCGGCGGTGGTGTCCAGGAACGATCCGAGGCGTGAGCTCACGTTCCAGCGTCGGGCCAGCCGCCCGTCGAACCAGTCAGTGCTGGCGGCGAGCAGGAAGACCACAGCGGCAGCCGTCCAGGAGTGGCTGAGGACCAGACCCATCACCACCGGCGTGGCGAAGATCCGAACGCTGGTCCCGACCAGGATCAGGTTGCTGGCTCGCGAGCTGCCTCTCATCGATGATCTCAGCGCGCCGGCTTCCACAAGGAGGACGATCGTACCAGCGGGGTTAGGAGAGAAGATCGGCCGCATAGCGGCGTGCGTGGGCCGAATCGGAGGCGTCCACGGCGCGCCGGGCAGCGGCGACGGCGTCCGCGAGCGCGACCGACCGGAGCGCCTGCTTGACCTCAGCGATCAGCGGCGGCGCCATGCTCAGCTCGCGCACTCCGAGCCCCGCGAGCAGCACTGCGGCGGCAGGGTCACCGGCGAGCTCACCGCAGACTCCGACCCAGCGGCCGTGCGCAGCAGCTCCGGCAACTGTCTCCGCGACCAGGCGCAGGACCGCCGGCTGGGGCCCGGCGAGCAATTCCCCCACGTGCTCGTTTCCGCGCTCGGCCGCCATCACGTACTGAGTGAGGTCGTTTGTGCCGATCGAGAAGAAGTCCGCCGAGCGGGCGAGCAGATCCGCCTGCAACGCCGCGGCCGGCACCTCGACCATGATCCCGACCTCCATCGCGGCCTGCACGCCCGTTGCCGTGCGTGCGCGCGCAAGGGCCGCCCGCGCCGCGTCGAGCTCGGCCGCCGTCGCGACCATCGGAAACATCACCTTGAGCGGATGGTCCGCGGCAACGCGCAGGATCGCTCGCAGCTGCATGGCCAGCAGTTCGGGGTGTTGCAGGGACAGCCTGATGCCGCGCATACCCAGGAACGGGTTCTGCTCGGGAGCCATCGGCAGAGCGGCAAGCGGCTTGTCGGCACCGACGTCCAGCGTGCGCACGATCAGCGGACGGCCGCCGAGCGCATCCGCGATCTGCGTGAGGGTCTGCACCTGCTCCTCCTCGCTCGGGATCTCATCCCGATCGAGAAACAGGAACTCCGTCCGCAGCAGACCGACGCCGTCCGCCCCGAGCTCGACCGCTCCCGCGGCCTCGCCCGCCCCGCCGAGATTGGCAGCAACCTCGATCGTGGTTCCATCCGTCGTCACCGCGGGCTTGTGTGCATGGTGCCGCGCCCTGCGGCGACGCTCCTCCGCGAGCTCGCGCTCGTGGAGAGCGCGCTCCGCCGCCGCCTCGTCGGGGCCGACGAGGACCGTACCCTCGCTGCCCTCGAGCAGCAGCGGCGTGCCTTCGCCGACGGCGAGCACCGAGGGACCGAGCCCGACGACGGCAGGGATGCCGAGCGCACGGGCGAGGATCGCGGCGTGAGCGGTCGCGGTTCCGTGTGCCGCAGCTATCCCGCGGATGAGCTGCGGATCGAGTGCGGCGGCGTCGGTGGGCGTCAGCTCGGAGACGACGAGCACGCCCGCCTGGTCAATCCCACCATGCTGGTCGGTGCCGAGGAGTAGCGCGAGCACCCGGCGCCCCACGTCCTCGACATCGGCGGCCCGCTCTCGCAGCAGGTCGTCATCGAGTGCCCGCCAGGCGGCGGCGGTCGCCTCGCTTGCCGCGTACCAGGCTGCCTCCGCTGACGCGCCGCCGTCGATCCTCGCCCGCGCTGCCCCGACGAGCGCATCGTCGTCGAGCAGGGCCAGGTGGGCTTGAAAGATCGCCGCGTCCTCGCTCGTGGTGCGGCGCGCCATCTCCTCACGATCGCGCTGGATCGCGGACCTGGCGGCTTCGCGCGCGGACTCCAGCCGGCTCCATTCCGCCTCGGCCCCCTCCGACGCTCGCTCGGGCGGCGCGTCGAGCTGCTCGGCGAAGTACCGCGCCGGTCCGAGGGCGATCCCGGCAGAGGCCGCGATGCCGCGCAGGAGCGTGCCCGGCTCCGGCGCCGCCGCGCGCGCAACCGGAGCCGCCGACGTGGGCACGGCTGTCGGGGCCCGAGCGGCGACCCTGCTGCTGCCCGTGTCCGCGGAGACCCCTTCGCCGAAGCCATCGCGCGCAAGCTCCTCGAGCGCGGCCAGCGCCTCATCCGCCTGCGAGCCCGACGCCGTGGCCAACAGCTCATCGCCCTTCCGTGCGACCAGCGTCATCAGGCCCGTGAGGCTGCGCGCGCTCACGGGACCGCCGCCGCCCACCTTGGCCAACCGTAGGTCGACGTCGAAGCGATTCGCGAGTTCGGCGACAAGCGCCGCCGGGCGTGCGTGGAGGCCGATCTCGTTGAGAACAGGAATCCGCAGCTCCTGCCCGGTGGGCGTCGCGACACCGTCGCCGCGCCCCGACGCGGAGTCACCAGCCCCCGGCGGGCCATCGACTCCGAGCTGCGCCTCCTTCATCGTGATTGCCCGCCTCGCCTCGGCCCGAACCTCCGCAAGCGACGCGCCGCCCCGGGCGGCAACGGCGGCGGCGACCGTTCCCTCGACGAGCGGCGCCTCGCTCAGAGCCACCTCGCCACCCGATTGCAGGAACTCGACCGCCATCTCCGCGCTCATCAGGGCGCTGCCGAGATCCATCAGAACGAGGACCCCGTCATCGGTCATCGCTCGCTCGATCGCCGCGCGCACGCGCTCGGCGTCGGTACCCATCGAGCCATCCTCGAGACCGCCCGCCGCCTCGAGCGCCAGCTCGTCCCCGCCCATCTCTCGGGCGAGCTCGACGACCCCCTCCGCGAGCGAACGGGAGTGGGAGACGACGACGATGCCGACCACGCTCGTGGGCCTCCCCGACGGCGCCTACAGCCGGTAGGCCTGGTGCAGAAGCTCGATCGGATGCACCGACGGGCGACGCGTGGCGTGCTCGAGCTGCCAGCGGCAGGTCTCACTGTCGCACGCCACGACCCGGGCGCCCGAGGCCTCGACCTGGCCGAACAGGTCGGCGCCGGCGTCCATCGCGATCTGGTACTTCTCGCGCTTGAGTCCGTAGGTACCGGCGATGCCACAGCAGCGGGCGTCGAGCTCGCGAACGTCGAGCCCGGGTACCAGCGCCAGCAGCTCGAGCGCGGGTTTGCCGATCCAGTGCCCCTGCTGCTGACACGGCGCGTGGTACGCGACGGTGTCGTGCACCGGCTGAAAGTCCGTCTTGAGCTCGCTCCGGTGATGGAGCTCGAGCAGCAGCTCGCAGATGTCGTAGGTGTGGCGACTGACCACCGCGAGGTCGGGATCGTCCTCGAGCCCAAGGATCTCCCGGGCCTCGCGCTTGAGCATGAGCGTGCAGCTGGTCGCGTTACCGACGATCAGGGTGCCCTCGCGCGCATAGGGGGCGAGCACCCGCGCGAGCCGCAGCACCGACTTCTTGGCGTCGTCGAACAGACCGCTGGACTGCAACGGCAACCCGCAGCAATCCTGCTTCGGAACCTCAACGCGGTAGCCGTTGTGCTCGAGCACGGCGACGACCTTCTCGCCGACATCCGGCTCGTAGTACTCGGTGCCGCAGCCATGGAAGAACACCACCCTGGTCCCATGGCTGGGGCCCTGGTGGCGGCGCGCCCAGCCGCGGAACGTGCGACCGGCGAACCTCGGAACCGGCGCATCGCGGTGCACGCCGAGCATCCGCTCTCCCAGCACCCGTGCCGGCCGGAAGCGCAGCATCGCGTTGGCCAGCGGCGCGACGGGCGTGCCCAGGCGCCCGAGGACGGTGGGCCGCGTGATCAGCCGATCGCGCAGCGGCACGCCCTTGCGCTGCTTGACGGCATACCGGGCATGAGCGTTCAGCTCGGCGATCTGCACGCCCTGCGGGCAGGACATGGTGCAGAGCCCGCAGCCGGAGCAATAGTCGACCGACGACTCGTCCGGGAACTGGCCGTGGACCCTGAACCGCTCAGCCTGCGGCCCGGCGTACTTCGGCCCGGGGAACAGTGGCGTCACGTTCGAGACGGGACACACGGTCTCGCAGATCGTGCACTTGACGCAGTGGTCAAGGGAGCTGCGCAGCTCCTCGTGCGACCGGATGTCGGTCATGCTGTGGCCGCCGCCCCCTCGAGCTCCCGCACGCTCTGCGCGACGAAGCTGCCGCTGGTGAGCGCGATGCCCTCGCCCGAACCCTCCCGCCACGGCACCGCTCCGGGGAGCGCGGCGCCCGCGACGAGCACGTTCTCCGTCCCCTGGGCCAACAGCGAGGAATCGACCGCGACACCGACCGTCGACATCGGCTGTGGACCGAAGTAGTCGGCGGTGAAGCGCGGCTCGCCCGCGGCGGGCATCCCCCGCAACGGGAGGCCGAGGACGGTCTCACGGGCCTGCCAGTCGGATCCGAGCGTGATCGCGCCGGAGGCGAATCCGCCGGTCGCCAGCACGATCCAGCGCGCCGCGTACACGGTGTCATGCCCGCTGGTGTGTGCGCGAACGGCCCGGACCCGGTCGCCGTCGCGCTCGGCGCCCGCCACCGCGGCGCCGAGGACGAGCCGGCCACCGGCCGCGCGCAGCGCCGCGAGCAGGGCGTTGTAGACCCGCATCCCGGGAGCGGACGGCGGCAGCGTGGGAATCTCGAACACTTCTCGTCCGAGCCTGTGCTGGAGGTCGGACCAGGCGCCGTAGGGGTCGCTCAGGCCCAGAATCGCCGGCAGCGCGACGCGCTCTCCGCTGCGCAGGAGCGGCAGCAGGCGGGCGGCGAACGCGGCACGGAATGCCGGCACGTCGAAGCTTCGCGCCAGGCCGACCGCGTTGGCCTCCGGTCGCCCCACCTCGAGGTGGAGCTCGACCGCCCGGGCCTCGACCCCCGCCCGCTGGAGGTTCGCGGCGCACAGCGAGGCGTGGAAGTCGCGCAACACCCGCGTGCCGACCACGCACACGGGCGATGGGTCCGCGGTCGTGCCGGCGGCCATCGTCACCGGAACGAGCGCGGAGGGCCTGACCACGCCAACGGCCGTGGGAAGCAGGTGGTTGCGCTCGAGTCCGCCCGTGTATGTGTAGCCGGGCTGCGGGCCGCGATCGACGCGGGTGGCGAACCACTCCAGCGCCGGCGCGATCGCACCGATGCCCATCAGCGCATAGGGGTGCTCGGGGTGGGCAGTCACGAACCGGGGCAGTGCGTCGGCTGGATCCTCGACGCGCGCCGGCTCATACCCGAGTACGTCGATGGTCCCCGGTGCCAGGTGCGTCGAGCCCACCCCCTTGGCCAGCACGCAGACGCGGGCGCCGTCCTCGGCCAGTCGTGCCGCGGCCGTGAGTCCGGCGACGCCCGCTCCGAGCACGATCACGTCGTAGGTCAGCGAGCGGGTCATGTCGACAGGTGTTCGATGTCGAGCACGCCCTGGAAGATCCACTCGTCGAGCCGGCTCTGCCGCAGCTGGTCGCCGTAGAGGATCGGCCAGCTGCCCTTCCAGCGCTCCCGCGCGTACTCGATCAGGGCGGCGTTCGCCCGCCCGGTGTGCAGACCGTCGAGGCCGTGGGCGATGCCGGCCGCTCGATAGATGCAGAACCCCCCCTGGCACGGGCCCATCCCGAGCCGCAGCACGCGCCGGACGTCGTCGAAGTCGGTCGTCGCCTGGGCACGGAGCTCGGTCTCGAACCGGCCCCGCTCCACGAGCTCGCACTCGCACACGAGCTGATCGGTGAGCAGGTGCTGCTCACGCTGGCGCAGCCGACCGGCGAGGTGATAGAAGCCGCCGCCCTCGGAGCCGGGCAGCCTCCGCGTCGCGGTCGTGGACGGTCGCGACTCGCCGAGCTGGCGACAGACCGCGTTGACCGTATCCTCGGCCATCAACCGGTAGGTCGTCACCTTGCCACCGGTGATCGTCAGGAAGCCCTTGACTCCGTCCCGCTCACGGTGGTCAAGGAGGGCGTGGGCGCGGGTGACGTCGCGCGTCGAGGACGCGTCGCCGTCCTTGCGGTCCTCGAACAGCGGCCGCACGCCGGTCCACACGCGCAGTGCCCGCGCCTCCTTGAACCCGGGCACGAGCCGCTCGCCGTCCTCGAGCATCGCGTCGACCTCGTCCTGGAGGACCGCGTGGTCATCGGGATCATCGGTGTGCACGTCGGTCGTCCCGATCACGCTCACGGTCCGGATCGGCACGAGGATGTCGCCGTCGGTGGGCATCTGGCAGCGGTTGATGACCGTGTTCACCAGGCGGTGGTTCATGGCGATCATGATGCCTCTCCCCGGCATGACATGGACGCCCTCGATGCCGGCCAATCCGGCGATCTGACCGGCCCAGGCTCCGGCGGCGCTGACCGTCACCCGCGCCTCGACGTCGAGTTCCTCGCCGGTCCGGACGTCTCGCACGCGCGCACCGTGGACCTCGTCGCCGGCCCTGTGCACGGCCACGGCCTCGTGGTAGGGCAGCACCCGAGCCCCACGCTCTCGCGCGCCGCGCACCATCGCCCAGACCAGCTTCCAGACGTCGATGCTGGCGTCGGGCACCCGGAAGGCCCGCGAGATCCGCGGGTTCAGCCGTGGCTCTTCCCGCAGCGCCTGCGCCGGCTCGATTTCCTCGCAGGGCACGCCGCTCTTGTGAGCGCCCTCGGCGAACCGGGCGGCGTAGGCAGGATCGTCGAACGGCGTCGTCACGAACAGACCACCGGTGTCCTCGATGCAATCGGCGGCAATCTCGCGGACGATGATGTTCTCACGGGCACACTCGTCCGCGGCGGCGGGATCCTTGACGACGTAGCGGCCGCCGGAATGCAGGAGACCGTGAAAGCGGCCGCTGGTGCCGGTGGCGAGGTCTCCGCGCTCCACCAGCACGACATCGAACCCACGGAGCGTGGCGTCCCAGGCCACTCCCGCGCCGGTGGCCCCTCCGCCGATCACCAGAACGTCGGTGCTGAGCTTCTCCACCGGATCAGCTTACTCCCGCGTCGAGGGCGAGCGGCGTTGCCCCGGTCGTGCGGGACCGGGGCAAACGCCACATGCGCTACTCGGCCCAGCCGAAGGTCCGCTCGACGGCCTTCTTCCAGAAGTGGTACGCCGTGTCACGCGCGGCGGCGTCCATCTTCGGCTCCCAGCGCTTGTCCTCGACCCAGTTCTCGCGGAGCTCCTCCTCCGTGCTCCAGAACCCCGTGGCGAGCCCGGCCGCGTACGCAGCGCCGAGCGCGGTGGTCTCGGCGACCTTCGGCCTGATCACCGGCACGCCGAGGATGTCGGCCTGGAACTGCATCAGCGTCTCATTGCCGACCATGCCGCCGTCGACCTTGAGTGACTCGAGGTCGACGCCCGAGTCGGCGTTCATCGCGTCCGCGACCTCCCGGCTCTGGAACGCCGTCGCCTCGAGCGTCGCGCGCGCGATGTGCCCGGCGTTGACATAGCGGGTGAGCCCGGCGAACACGCCGCGAGCATCGGACTTCCAGTACGGGGCGAACAGACCCGAGAACGCCGGCACGATGTAGCAGCCGCCGTTGTCCTCGACCGTCTTGGCGAGGTCCTCGACCTCCGGTGCGGTCCGGATCATCTTGAGGTTGTCGCGCAGCCATTGCACGAGCGCCCCGGTGATCGCGATCGACCCCTCGAGGCAGTAAACGGCCTTCTGGTCGCCGATCTTGTAGCCGACGGTCGTGATCAGGCCGTTCTTCGACTGCACCGCCTCGTTGCCGGTATTGAGCAGCAGGAAGTTGCCGGTGCCGTAGGTGTTCTTGGCCTCGCCGACCGAGAAGCATGTCTGGCCGAACGTCGCCGCCTGCTGATCGCCGAGGTCGCCTGCCACCTGGACTCCCTTGAAGGCACCGCTCGTGATCTCCCCGTACGGGGCACTCGAGGGCATGATCTTGGGAAGCATCGAGCGGGGTACCCCGATCGTGCTCAACAGCTCCTCGTCCCAGTCGAGCGTCTCGAGGTTCATCAGCATCGTGCGGCTCGCATTCGACACATCGGTGATGTGCAGGCCGCCGCCGGTGCCGCCGGTGAGGTTCCAGATGCACCAGGTGTCGATGTTCCCGAAGCACAGGTCACCGGCGTCCGCCTTCGCCTGGGCGCCGTCGACGTTTTCGAGGATCCACCGGACCTTCGGGCCGGAGAAGTAGGTGGCGATCGGAAGCCCGTTCTTCAGCCGGAAACGGTCCTGGCCTCCGTCCTTCATCAGCTCGTCGCAGATCTTGTCCGTGCGCGTGTCCTGCCACACGATCGCGTTGTGCACCGGCTCGCCCGTGTTGCGATCCCAGACGACGGTCGTCTCGCGCTGGTTCGTGACACCGACCGCTTTGATCTCGCCTCCGGCGTCCTGGGCAGCCTTGTCCATCACCTGACGCGAGCGCTGCCAGATCTCGTTGGGGTCATGCTCGACCCACCCCGGTTGGGGATAGATCTGCTCGTGCTCGAGCTGCTCTACCGCCACGACATTGCCACCGTGGTCGAAGACCATGCAGCGCGTGCTCGTCGTGCCTTGATCCAGTGCTGCGACGTAATCAGCCATCCGCGTTTCTCCTTTTCAGCCTGCCAGCGCCTCAGCGGCTGTCTGGCAGAGGTAATAGGTGGAGGTCGCCCCCGGGTCCTGGTGGTCCCGGCTGCGTTCCCCTAGGTAGCTCGCCCGTCCTTTCAGGGCCAAGAGCGGAATCGTGTCCCGCATCCCGCGCTCGGCCGCGTCCGCTGCCGCCTGCAGCCCGGAATCGAGGTCCGATGCCTGCTCGAGCGCCGCGACCGCGGGCAGGAGAGCGTCGACCATCGTCTTGTCTCCGGCCTGCGCCTTGCCCCGCGCCTGAACTCCTTCGAGTCCCTTGCGCCAGGCTGCGGCGTAGTCCTCCAGTTGGGCGTCCTGCTTGCCGGCCAACGCTGTCCCCATCTGCAACAGCAGGGTCCCGTAGAGGGGGCCCGCTGCCCCCCCGACGTTGGACACGAGAGCCATCGCGACCGTTTTCAGCACCGCCCCGGCATCGGTCGGCTCGGAGGCAGCGAGCTTCTCCATCGCCTTCCGCATGCCGCGGTCCATGTTGGTTCCGTGGTCGCCGTCGCCGATCGCGGTGTCAAGCCGCACGAGCTCCTCGCGATGCTCCTGCATCGACGCTGCGAAACGGGTCATCCAGTCAGCGACGGTGTCCGTGGTGACCGCCAACCTCAGGCGCCCCAGCGAAGACCCGGGGTGTTCACCGGAGCGTCCCAATAACGGACCATCTCGTCATCGAGCTTGAGCAGCGTGATCGAGCAACCCTGCATCTCGAGCGAGGTGATGTAGTTCCCGATCAGGTTGCGCTCGATCGTCAGCCCGTGGGCGGAGGCGATCTTTGCGACCTCGCTGTACATGACGTAGAGCTCGATCAGCGGCGTACCGCCCATCCCGTTGACGAACGCCAGCACGCGGTCGCCTGAGGAGAACGGCAGGTCCTCGATGATCGGGGTCATCAGCCGCTCGGCGATCTGGGACGCCGGCCCGATCTTCTCGCGGAAGCGGCCGGGCTCGCCGTGGATTCCGATCCCGATCTCGACCTCGTCCTCGGCGAGCTCGAAGCTGGGGTTGCCGGACGCCGGTGTGATACACGGCGTCAGCGCCATCCCCATGGACCGACCGTTGGCATTCACCCTCCGAGCGAGCTCCGCAACGTCCGGCAGAGAGCGGCGATCCTCCGCCGCGCCACCGGCGATTTTCTCGAGCACGACGGTGATGCCGACGCCGCGCCGACCCGCTGTGTACAGCGAGTCCTGAACGGCGACATCGTCGTTCGTGACCACCGCCTCGACCTCGACGCCGTCGGCCCGCGTCAAGTCCGCCGCCATGTCGAAGTTCATGACGTCGCCGGTGTAGTTCTTGACGATGTGCAGGACGCCGGCGCCGCCGTCCACGGCCTGCGTCGCCGCCTGCATCTGATCGGGCGTCGGCGAGGTGAAGACCTCGCCCGGACACGCCGCGTCGAGCATGCCGGGGCCCACGAACCCGCCGTGCATGGGTTCGTGTCCCGAGCCTCCGCCCGATACGAGCCCGACCTTGCCCTGAACGGGCGCGTCAGCTCGTACCACGTATGCGGGGTCGTAGCTGACGCGAACGCGGTCACCGTGCGCCGCCTCGACGCCCTGCAAGGCATCGCGCAGGACGTCGTCGGGATTGTTGATGAGTTTCTTCATCGCTGTCACCTCACAGAGGGGCGCTGCCGAAGACGGCGTCGAAGAAGATCGCGGCGATCGCGCCGCCGATCAGCGGCCCGAGGACTGGCACCCAGGAGTACGCCCAATCTGATCCTCCCTTGCCCGGGATCGGCAGGATCGCGTGCATGATCCGCGGTCCCAGGTCACGCGCCGGATTGATCGCGTACCCCGTCGGACCGCCGAGCGACAGGCCGATGGCGAGCACCAGCAGGCCGATGATCAGCGGCGCCAGGGCCGGTGTTAGTCCCGTGATCCACGGGGCGGTGATCATCAGGACTCCGAAGACCAGCACGAATGTGCCGATGATCTCGGTGATCAGGTTCCAGGCGTAGTTCCGGATCGCCGGGCCGGTCGAGAACACCGCCAGCTTCAAGCCCGGATCCTCCGTGTCCCTCCAGTGCAGGTAGTACGTGAGGAAGACGAGGAATGCGCCGATCATCGCGCCGATCATCTCGCCGACGAAGTACTTCCACGCCTGCGATCCGTTGATCGACCCGTGGATCCACAGACCCAGCGTGACCGCCGGGTTGAGATGCGCTCCGGAGAAGAACGCGCCGTAGATGCCGACCATCACCGCCATGCCCCACCCGAGGGTGATGACGATCCAGCCGGAGTTCTCCGCCTTCGACTTGGCCAGCAGCACTGCTGCCACCACGCCGTCGCCGAGCAGAATCAGGAGCCCCGTCCCGATGATCTCCGACGGAATGATGCCCAACTTCGGAATATGTATCACCACTGCGACTGCGGCAATTGTGCTCAATTCCGGTCTCCTTCCTCAAACGAAGTTGTGGACCGGCCGATCGTAATCCAGGGAGTTCGACAATGTCAAACTAAGTTGAGATCTTTGCTAGTCGTTCGACAATGCCGACCCACGTACGTACGTCCGTGACTATCCCGCCCGTTCGCCGCCTCGTCGGCTGGCCATCTTGGCCTGACTGAGCGATGCCCGGGAACATCCAGTCGATCGAGCGCGCCGCGACGATCCTGCGGCTGCTGTCGGGCCGCAACCGGCGCCTCGGGGTCGTCGACATCGCCGGCGAGATGGAGCTGCCGAAGGGCACCGTCCACGGGCTGCTGCGCACGCTGCAGAGCGTCGGCTTCGTCGAGCAGGATCCGGACAGCGGGAAGTACCAGCTCGGCGCCGCCCTGCTCCACATGGGCTCGAGCTATCTCGACGGCAACGAGCTGCGCGCCCGCGCGATCAACTGGTCCGATTCACTGGCGACGCGCACACACGAGGCCGTGCGCATCGGGACGCTGCACGAAAATCGGGTCCTCGTCGTCCATCACGTGTTTCGTCCCGACGACACCTACCAGTCGCTCGACGTGGGCACGCTGCTGCCGGCCCACGCGACCGCGCTCGGCAAGGTGCTGCTCGCGGACCACCCCTACGTCGCCTCGGCGCTCGCCGCCGACCGCCTCGAGGCCTTCACGACCGCGACGATCACGGACCCCGAGCGGCTCGAGCGCGAGCTGGCCCGCGTGCGCGAGCAGGGCTGGGCGGCCGACATCGGGGAGCTGGTGCCGGGCCAGGTCTCCTACGCCGCGCCGATCGTCGACCGCCGCGGCATGACCGCCGGGGCGATGGGAATCTTCGGCCCGCCCGAGCGCCTGCTGGCGGCGCGACAGCCGCGCCCCGACCTGCTGGCCTACGTTCGCGAAGCCGCGCGCGCCGTCTCACGAGAGCTCGGGGCGATCCCGTGGTAGATGGTTTGGGAGCCCATGGGCGCGCGGTATACCTAGGTGCGTGACCAGCCGTTACGCACCTGCCGACGACGTCGCGGCCGCGCAGCGCGGCGCCGGTGATACGAGGTGAAGGAGGAGCAGATGCCGGAAGATCCCAGGAAGACGGCCGATCCCGATCAGCCCGAAGCTGGATTTGCGGAGGGCCAGAAGGATGCGGAGGCGTTCCCCGAGGACGAGCGCGTCGGTCGGTTCAGCGAGGGCCAGGAGGAGCTCGGCGACGGGGATCCCGAGAAGCACCTCCACGGCCGGTTCAGCGAAGGCCAGGAGGAGCTCGGCGAGGAGGATCCCGAGAAGCACATCCAGGGCGGGTTCAGCGAAGGCCAGGACGCCGAGTCCGAGTAGGCGCTACCTGGCGTCCGGTCCGGCGGGCTTTACCCGGCGGGCGCTACCCGGAGGCCCGCAGGCGCTCCCGCACCGTTCCCTCGGTGAGGGTGCTCTCGCCACGGGGCGTGATCCGCCACACAGGCGTTCGCTGGACCGAGATCGGGGCGACGAGCTTGGCCTCCTCGAGCAGGTCGAGCGCTCGGTTGACCGCCGGAAGGAGATCGAGCGTGGCCGACTGTCCATAACCGGGAAAGTCCCTGAGGAGGTACTCGCACAGCTGCTGCGCCCGCATGCTCGTCCCGTGCGTGGGTCCGTCAGGTCCCAGGCCGGGCATCACGTCCACCGCGAGGTCCTCGACGCTCAGCTTCCGGAGGCGTTCGACCTCCTCCTTGGCCGCGGCCCTGCGCGCGGCCTTCTCCTCGTTGCGGTGAAAGAGCGGCGACACCGTGCCGCTCAAGCTCGATGTCCGTCTGGGCTACGCTTCACAGAGGGAGAGCCACCGTGCACCGACAGAGCGTATCTCGTCAACCCGTTGGTTCGCTCGACGGACCGTCTCGGACGATCATCGTCGAACCGCTGCGCGTTCCGGTCACCGAGCCCGTGCAGCCCGCGGTCGCTCCGGAGCGTCCTCCCGAGCGCTCGAAGCCCGAACCTGAGCGGGAGCCCTCGCCGACGCAATGAGCACCCTCGAGCATGCTGACGGGCGCGCGCCAGACCTGATCATCCCGCTCGTCGGCTTCCGCCAGTGGCGCCTGGATGACGGCGTGCTCACATCGGTGCGCGGCGGCCCGCCGTGGTCAGCCGCAGGGATCACCGCTCACTGCGACCTCGGCCACAGCCCGGCGGAGGTCCCGGCCAAGGACTGCAGTTGCGGCGTATACGCCTACTACGATCCATGCCCGCGAACGGCGTCGGCCGCGACATCCGACCTGATCGGCGGCGCCGTCGTCCTGTGGGGCCGAATCGAGGCGCACATGTACGGCATGCGTGGCCAGCACGCGCGGATCGTTGCCCTCGAGCTGCCGCTCTCCCGCGCGCGCAAGCGGCGCGCCGTGATCGAGGCGGCTGAGCGTGTCGGGGTCCCGGTTGTCCCGCACCGGTCGCTGAAAGCCGTCGCCCTGGGACACGGAGCAGTGCTCCGGCCGTCGCTGCGCCCGAAGAAGACGCTCACCCGCGCCGCCAACGTGTGGGCCAGGAACGGGCCCGTCTGACGGGCTTGATCGGGGCGCTCGTGCGATTTCTTGCCGCCCGGCCGGCTTTCCGTGCTAGAACACGCCCTGGGAGGGCCGATCCCCGGCCAGGAGTCTGAGAGGGTCCATGAGTAGGCGCTACGTCGTCGCGATCGACCAGGGCACCGCCTCGTCGCGCTGCCTCGTGTTCGATGAGCGCGCCCGGATCGTGTCGGTGGCCCAGAAGGAGCACCGACACCACTATCCGATGCCGGGGTGGGTCGAGCACGACCCGGAGGAGATCTGGCGCAACGTCGTCACCGTCCTGACGGAGGCACTCGAGAAGGCCGGCGTCGCGTCCTCGGAGCTCAGCGCGCTCGGAATCGCCAATCAGCGGGAAACGACGGTGCTGTGGGACCGCCGCACGGGCAAGCCCGTGTACAACGCGATCAACTGGGAGGACACCCGCACCGATCGCCTGTGCCGAGCGCTCACCGCGGAGTTCGGGGAGGAGCGCTTTCGCGAGAAGACCGGGCTTCCGGTCTCCACGTACTTCTCGGGTCCGAAGGTGCGGTGGCTGTTGGACCGCATTCCGGGTCTACGCGAGCGTGCGGAGGCAGGCGAGGTCCTGTTCGGCACGATGGACTCCTGGCTGCTCTGGAAGCTGTGTGGCCGCCACGTCACGGACGTGACCAATGCCAGTCGTACGCTGATGATGAACCTCCACACACTCGGCTGGGACGATGAGCTGCTGTCGATGATCGGGGTTCCTCGTGCGATGCTGCCCGAGATCAGACCGTCGTCGGAGATCTACGGCGAGGCCGGCGTCGCGGTCGCGGGACTGCCGGTCGCCTCGGTCCTCGGCGACCAGCACGCGGCGCTGGTCGGACAGACGTGCTTCAGTCCCGGCGATGCAAAGTGCACGTACGGCACCGGCAGCTTCCTGCTGCTGAACACCGGCGAGCACCCGATCACCTCGCACAGCGGGCTGCTCACGACGCTCGGCTACCAGCTCGGCGGCAGTCCGCCCACGTATGCGCTCGAAGGACCGATCGCCGTCACCGGCGCCCTGGTGCAGTGGTTTCGCGACAACATCGGTCTGATCGGCAGCGCCGCCGAGATCGAGACGCTCGCGCTCACAGTCGAGGACAACGGCGGCTGCTACTTCGTGCCCGCGTTCTCCGGGCTGTTCGCTCCGCACTGGCGCAGCGATGCCCGCGGCGTGATCGCGGGGCTGACCGGCTACATCAACAAGGGCCATCTTGCCCGCGCGGTACTCGAGGCCACCGCCTGGCAGACGCGCGAGGTCGTGGAGGCCATGTCCGAGGACTACGGAAGCGGGCTCGCCGAGCTCCGCGTCGATGGCGGCATGACCGCCAACAACCTCCTGATGCAATGCCTTGCCGACGTCCTCGACGTCGCAGTCGTACGACCGATCGTCGCCGAGACCGTTTCGCTCGGCGCCGCGTACGCCGCCGGAATCGCCGTCGGGTTCTGGCCGGACCTGGACAGCCTTCAGCGCAACTGGCACAAGGCCAGCGAATGGCTGCCGAACATGGATGCCTCGGCGCGCGCCCGGGGCTACCGGAAGTGGAAGAAGGCGGTCGCCCGGACCGTTGACTGGCTCGACGACGACAACGACGATCTGGACGAACTCCCGACCCGGGAGCCGCCGGTCGGCGCCGATCGTCGTTAGTCCCCGAAGAAGAGCTGAACCGTCTTGATGACCGAGCGGACGTCCTCCGTCGGACTGATCGGATCTCCGATCGCGATGCTGATCAGGTGCCGCTTCGAGCCATTGTGGTTGCGGCGCCGCGACGGCCAGAAACGCCCCGGCGGCATCACGTCATGCGTGCCGGTGACTCTGATCGGAACGATCTGAAGCTTGTGGCGCGCGGCGAGCACCGCGGCGCCGCGCCGTAGACGGCCGGTGCCGCCCTCGCGCGAACGGGTGCCCTCCGGGTAGAGCAGGAGGTTCCAGCCGCGGTCGAGCAGTTGATCGACGTGACCAACCGCCTGCTTTTCGAGACCGCCGCCTTTCCGATCCATCGGCACCGTGTTGAAGATCAGCGACACGAGGGCCGCCACCAGCCGGTTCCGGTAGAAGTAATCCGTGGCGGCGGCGACGACCGTCCGCTTGCGAAACCGGCGCGGGAGCGCCGCCAGGATCACCGGCGTGTCCACATGGCTGACGTGATTGGCGACGATGATGACCGGCGCGCGCAGCCGTCGGAGCTTGTCGCCGCCGGTCGTTCGCCGGCGCGTGTAGAAGGTCAGGAGCGGCTGCAGCACGAATCGGAGGACCGCCTCGCGTGTCGCGACGGCCGGCGCGGACCGTGCCCACGGAGCGTCCAGTTGCGACGCCGCGGGGACCAGGTCCTTCGCCCGCTTCTTCAGCCGCTCAGGCGCCGAGGTCTTGCGTCTCACCGGGAGAAAGCTGGGCGCGGAGTGGCGCATCTGTCGCGCACCACGCTTCAGGCGCGCGGGTACCGACGTGTCACGCCGAACGGGAAGCACGCTTGGGGTACCCCGGCGTGTAACAAACGTTACCGAGTCTCGGTCGAGTTCCGGCCGGCGGCTGCGCGGTCATCACATCAGGTCCAGGGGAGCGCCGAACGGGTGTTCCAGTAGTCCTCGGACTCCTCGCTCAGCAGCCCGAGCTCCTCGTCGAGCGCAGGGTCCCACGCCGGCCGGAGCGCCGTGAGGTTGCTCTCCAGCTGAGCGGGGGTGCTCGCCCCGCTCAGGACCGTGTCGGCCCAGGGACGCGCGAGGACTGCCGCGATGGCCAGGGCATCTTCGCCGACGCTCAGACGCGCCGCCGCACGCGCCAGCGGCTCGACCGCTCCGCGGGCTGTGAGCCGCCCGTTGGCGAGCGCCTCCTTGACGATCACCCCCAGTCCCGCATCATGCGCTGACTGAAGTGCGTCGCCGGCTGAGCGCTCGAGCAGATTCCAGGTCGCCTGGACCGTGTCGAAGCCGCCGACCGCGATCATGCGCTCGATCGTCTCGGCCTGTTCGATCCCGCTGACGCTCGCCCCGATGGCCACACCGTCGCGGCGAAGCGCAGCGAGCTCGGCGCGGACCTCGGCGTCGTCGAGGACGCCGCTCGAGAGCGTGGCCGAATGGATCTGGTACAGCGACAGATATGCCCCCAGCCGCTCCCGCGTCTCGTCGAGTTGGCGGCGCAACGTATCGGCGGTGAGCTCCTTGACCTCTGGAGGATCGGCGTCCACCCGCCAACCGGCGGTGTACGTGTAGCCCCATTTCGAGCTGACGGTGACGGTACGCGGCTCGATTGCCCGTGACCGCAACCAGGAACCGAGGAACTCCTCCGCACGACCGTAGGAACGAGCGGCATCGAAGTGCCGAACGCCGGCCGCGTAGGCGGCGTCGAGCACCTCGTGGGTCCGGGCGGCGAGTGCCGCGACCGAGTTGTCCTCGAAGTCGCCTCCGTGTCCGAGGTTCAGGTATCCGGGCCGTCCGAGCGCGGCGAGACCCAGCGAGATCGCCGTCGTCGGGAGGGCGGCGGCGCCGAGGGCCCGCCGCCAGTCTGGACCGTCAGCGACATCCACGATGCGGTTATACCCGGTCGCGCCCGGACCGCCGCTGTGGATTTCCGCTGAGCACGCCCCGCGATCACTCCGGATCGCGATCGGTAGCCGCTGCCGATGACTCCGAAAGGTGAGCGACCTACGATCAATTGGCTCCACGAATCGAGGTACGACAATGGCGTTTTCCCACCACGATGAGCATGTGTTGGTTGTGGGCGGCGGTGGCACCGGGGGCGCCCTGGCGCACGACCTCGCGCTCCGCGGGGTCCGGGTGACGCTCGTCGAGCGAGGCGAGCTCACCTCGGGAACGAGCGGACGCCACCACGGCCTGCTGCACAGCGGCGGGCGCTATGCGGTCAACGACCGCGAGTCCGCGGTCGAGTGCATCGAGGAGAACCGGATCCTGCGGCGGATCTGCCCGGGGACGTTCGAGCTCAACGACGGACTGTTCGTCGCCGTGACCGAGGAGGACCTCGAGTACCTCGAGCCGTTCCTGGGTGGCTGCGCCGACTGCGGGATCCCGACGCAGTCGCTGAGCCCCGCGGCCGCGCTGGCGCTGGAGCCGAATCTCAACCCTGAGCTCAAGGCGGCGGTGCGGATCCCCGACGGGACGATCGACGCGATGCGACTGGTCCTGCGCTTCTTCGCGACCGCGCAGCACAACGGGGCGATGATCCGGCCGTACACCGAGGTCACCGAGCTGCTGATCGCGGGTGGCCTCGTCTCCGGCGCCGTCGTGCACGACCACGTCACCGGTCGCAGCGGAGAGATCCACGCGGATCTCGTGGTCAACGCCACCGGTCCGTGGTCGGAGAAGGTCGCGGCGATGGCGGGAGTCGATGTGCCGATCCGCCCATCCCCCGGCGTCCTGCTGGCCCTTCGCGGCCGGTTCTGCAACATGGTCATCAACCGCCTGCACAAGTCGGGCGACGGCGACATCGTCGTCCCGCAGAGGAGCCTGTCCGTGGTCGGAACGAGCTCGTGGGTGGTCGACGACCCCGACGACCTCTCGGTGCCCGAGGACCACGTCGAGCGGATGTACAGCGAGGGCGCCAAGCTGATTCCCGCGGTGCGCGATGCCGAGCGTCGCGCCGCGTGGTCGGCGGCGCGCCCGCTGGTCGGCTCAGCCGGCGAGGCCGATACCGGCCGGGAGCTGTCGCGCACGTTCAAGACCTTCGACCACAAGCAGACCGACGGCATCGAAGGCTTCGTCACGATCACCGGCGGCAAGGCCACGACGCTTCGGGGCATGGCCGAGCTGTGCTCCGATCTGGTGTGCCGCAAGCTCGACATCGACGAGCCTTGCCGCACCCGCGACACGGTGCTGCTGCCGCACACCGCCTACTACGCCGCCGCGGTGGCGGCATGAGGGACTGAGAGCCATGGCTGTCATCGATCACCCGGACACTTCTGATCAGGCCGGCCGGACCTGCCGCATGCGGGTCTCCCGCCACACCGGCGGCGACGGTGATGGGTGCTTCGACGAGTTCGAGGTCCCCGTGCATGAGCGCATGACGGTGCTCGACGCCTTGCACTGGATTCAGCTGCACGTCGATCCCACGCTCTCGCTGCGCCACTCCTGCCTGCATGCCTCGTGCGGTACCTGCGGCGTGCGGGTCGACGGCCGCGAGGAGCTCGCCTGCGTGTGCATGCTGGCCGACTGCGGGGATGAGATCACGGTCGAGCCGCTCGCCAACCTTCCGGTCCGCACCGACGTCGTGGTCGACATGGATCCGTTCTATGCGCGCTTTCCCGATCCGCACCCGATCATCCGCGTCAGCGAGGTCCTGCCCGCGGCGAGGCCGCCCGACGGCCTCGAGGCCTATGTCCGTCTCGAGGATTGCCTCGAGTGCGGCCTGTGCCTCTCGGCGTGCCCGATCGCCGCGACCGATCCGAGCTTCGTCGGTCCGGCCGCGCTGAGCGCCGCCGACCGCCTGCTCGATGAGCCCCGCGGCAGCGACCGCGAGGACGTGCTGGACTGGCTCAGCCGTCCAGAGGGGGTCTGGCAGTGCACGACCTGCATGGCGTGCGTGGAGGCATGCCCGGCCGGGATCGAGCACATGCCCGCCGTCATGGCGCAGCGCCGCCTGCTGGTCGAGAGGGGTGACATCGATCCGCTGCTGCAGAAGGCGCTCGAGAACCTCGCCCGCCAGGGCAACGCCTATGGGAAGTCAGCCCGCGTGCGGGCCCGTTGGACCAGGCGCCTGCACTTCGCGATTCCCGACGCCCGCAAGGAGGCGGTCGAGTACCTCTGGTTCGTCGGCGACTATGCCTCCTTCGACGAGCGCGTGCAGGACGCATCCGCGCGGCTGGCCACGATCCTGCATGACGCCGGCGTCTCGTTCGGGCTGCTGTTCGAAGGTGAGCGCAGCGCGGGCAACGACGTGCGCCGGGCCGGCGAGGAGGGCCTGTTCGAGATGCTCGTCGAGCACAACATGAAGAGCTTCGGCGAGGCACAGTTCGACGCGATCTTCACGACCGACCCGCATTCGTTCAACACCCTGCGCAACGAATATCCGCAGTACGGGCTCGACAAGCCCGTGTACCACTACACGGAGTTGCTCGTGCGGCTGATTGCGCAGGGGGCGATCACCCCGCGCCCACTCCTGCGGGGCACCCGTGTCACCTATCACGACCCGTGCTATCTGTCGCGCTACAACCGGATCACGGACGCGCCGCGCGAATTGATCGAGGCGACGGGGGCCGAGCTGGTCGAGATGCCGCGCCACGGCGCGGCGACCTTCTGCTGCGGTGCCGGGGGCGGACGGATCTGGATGTCCGAGGCCGAGGTCGACGAACGCCCGAGCGAGCAGCGCATCCGCGAGGCCGGCGGTCTGGACGGACTCGACTACTTCGTTGTCAGCTGTCCCAAGGATCTGACCATGTACACCGCGGCGGCGCGGACGGTCGGCGACGTCGGGTTCGAGGTCGTCGAACTGACCGCGCTGCTGGCCCGCGCGCTGGGCGAGCCTGAGCCCGCCGAGGCCCCTGCCTCGAGGCCCGCGCCCACGACGCTCGCGCGCCGATGAGGGCCGCGTCGACTCACACGCTCGGCGCCGAGCCCGATCGGTGCGGATAGGCCCGGAGCACTGCGAGCAGCTCGGGATCCTCGCCGGTGATCGCCATCCACGCGGCGCGCATCCCTTCGCCGGCGCCGGTCCGGAGCACCGAAGAGCGATGCTCGAGTTGCCCGACGAGCACCGACCCCGCCGGGGGGCGGATGACGCACACCGCGGGGCGGTGACCGTCGTCGGCCATCTGCCTCCCCAGCTCCGCCGTGAGCGCGTCGTAGCGGGCCGAACGCGTGCGGCGCAGCTCCACCAGGTCTGGGTTGATCGAGCGCAGGTAGCGATCCGTCAGCTGACCGACTGCCGATGACAGCGGAGCGTGGTGCACCCCATGCGGCCGCGTCTGGAGCACGAGCATGTCGGTGGCGGCGCCCGACGCGGCGTGCACCGGGATCGCCTCGGCCAGCGTCGCGTCGAGCAGCGTCATACCGCGGAAGCGGACCGGAGGACCGGCGAGCCACGGCAGCCGGCCCGAGGCCCGCACCGCGCAGCGAATCTCCTCCTCGGTGCCCAGATCGGTGAGATCGACGATCGATGCCGTGTCGGCGTCGGTCGCGGTGCAGTGCAGGTCGATCCCGCACGCCGCGATCGCGTCGAAGCGGAGCGGTCGCTGGCGCGTCCAGACGTGGTCGATCACATAGTCCATGTCGAACACGGGGCCACCGCGCAGGGCTCGCCCAATGCTGACGAATCGTGGATCGCCGAAACCGTGCTGGTACAGGGTCGCCAGGTAGGCGGCCTGGCCCGCGAGCAGGAAAGCGGCGTTGAACGCCCCCGCCGAGGAGCCATGCACCTCGTCGAACGCGTCACGAAGTCCGAGTTGCTCGATCGCCGTCATCATTCCGGCGGAGACCACGCCGCGCAGCCCGCCGCCTTCGATCACCAGCGCCACCCGCCGGCCGTCGGTTCTCGCCCCTGGGCGGGAGCCCTCGTCTCGGCGACGCAGGATCGTCTGCACAACCGGGTGGGCGCGCAGGTCGTCGGTCATCGGCGAGGCGGGCCGGAACGGATCCGCCGGATGGCGTAGTGGAAGCATCGGCGCGCTCAATCGTAATTACCGGCGGGCGGAGGCGCCGAGACAGCACGCCGGACCTCGCAGGCCCGGGCGCGACCCGTACGATACGCCGCGAGCATCGTCAAATCGCTCGTTTATCTACGTGAGCCGAGTATTCATCACAGGTGGGACGGGCCTGATCGGCACGGCGCTCCTGACCCGCCTGCTCGACCGGAGCGACGAAGTCGTCGCCCTCGCTCGATCCGACGCCGCAGCTTCGGCGCTCGAGGCCCGCGGAGCCCGCGTGGTCCGCGGCGATGCCGCCGACGAGGAGGTGCTGGCGCGCGGAATGGTGGGGTGCGAGCTTGCCTTCAACGTCGCGGGAGTCAATGCGCTGTGCGTCGTCGATCCACGGCCGATGGAGCGCCTGAACGCGAGCGGCCCGATCGCCGCCGTGCGTGCCGCTGCACGTGCCGGCGTGAGCCGGCTCGTGCACACATCTTCTGCGGCGACGATCGGCGAGCCGCCGGGAACGATCGGCCGCGAACGGACTCCTCACCGCGGCTGGTACCTCTCGACCTACGAACGCACCAAGACCGAGGGGGAACGAGCGGCGCTGGCGACTGCTCGTGAGCTCGGGCAGGATCTCGTCTGCGTCAACCCCTCCTCGGTGCAGGGTCCCGGCCGATCCGGCGGTACCGCGCGGTTCCTCCTGGCCTTCCTCGACGGGCGCCTGAAGGTGTTCGTGCCGACGACCGTCAGCCTCATCGACATCGATGACTGTGTCGAAGGCCACCTCCTCGGTGCCGAGCGCGGGGTCGCGGGCGAGCGCTATCTGCTCAACGGGATGGCGCTGCCGATCATCGAGGCGCTCGCACTGGCGGGAGAAGTCGCCGGGGTGCAGCGGCACCCGCGGCTGTTGCCACGCCCCGTTGCGACGGTGGCCGCGGCGATCGCCGAGCGGGCGTACAAGATCGCTGGGCGACACCCGCCGATCTGCCGCGAGATGGTGCGGACACTGCTGCACGGCCACCGGTACGACGGTTCGCGCGCCGAGCGCGAGCTCGGTTTGCGCTACACGGACCCGCGCGAGACTCTGCGCAAGACTGTCGAATGGGCGCGCCGACAGGGCCTGCTGCGATCGTGACGCCCTGATAGGTGGAGGGAGTCGACGTGCATCGACGCCTCGAGCGCAAGCTGGCCGCCGGCGCGACGGTGCCGGCCGCGGCGGCCGCTCAGGCGCCGGGGACAGGCTCTTACGCGTCTCTCATGGAGCACTGAGAGCCTTGTGATCAGTGGGTGCTGTGATGCTCTCACCAAGCTTTCATCTTCTAGGAGATCCGACCATGAGTTCCGTCAACCGATTCCTACCGATCCTCGCCGGCGCGGTCGCCGGCGGCGCGATCGCGCTCGTCGTGGCGAGCGGCAGCACCACGACCAAGTCGGTCACCACGACGCAGGTCATCTCATCGCCCGCCGCCTCCGTGGTGCCGACCTCGATCAGCGCGGGTCGCGGGCTGACCGTGAACCAGATCAGCCGCATCGCTTCGCCCGGCGTGGTCGACATCCTCGTCACCGAGAACAGCCCGGCGGGCTCGGGCCAGTTCGGTTTCGGCGGCAGCACCCAGACGACCGGTGAGGGCGCCGGCGTCGTCTATGACAACAAGGGCGACATCCTCACCGACCAGCACGTGGTCGCGGGTGCGACCTCGGTCAAGGTCACGTTCGCCAACGGCCACAAGTACCCGGCCAAGGTGCTCGGCACCGACGCGTCGACCGATGTCGGCGTGATCCGGGTACAGGCGCCGGCGTCGGAACTGCATCCGATCCCGTTCGCCAACTCCGCCGCCGCGCAGGTCGGCGACGGCGTCGTCGCCATCGGCAGCCCGTTCGGGCTCGCGGAGACGGTCACGGCCGGCATCGTGAGCGCGGTCAACCGCGCCATCCAGGCGCCCAACCAATACACGATCACCGGCGCGATCCAGACCGACGCCGCGATCAACCAGGGCAACTCGGGCGGCCCGCTGCTCGATGCCAACGCCCACGTGCTGGGGCTCAACGACCAGATCGAGACGAACTCGGGCTCGAGCGCGGGCGTGGGCTTCGCGGTCCCGTCGAACACCGCCGCCCGGGTCGCGAACCAGATCATCGCCGGCAAGAGCGTCCAGCACTCCTACCTCGGCGTCCACCTCAGCGCGACCGGCAACGGCGCCACCGTAGCCCAGGTCCAGAGCGGCTCACCGGCGGCGTCGGCGGGGATCCGCGCCGGCGACGTGATCACCGCGGTCAACGGTACGGCGGTGACCACGACCGACCAATTCATCTCGGTCGTCGACGGGTACGCCCCCGGCCAGTCGGTGACGCTGAAGATCAACCGCGGCGGCCAGAGCACCGACGTCACGATCAAGCTCGGACTGCGCCCCTAGCAGTCAGCCCTTCGAGGAGGACATGACCGCGACGCCGAGCACGATCGCGCCGCAGGCAGCGGCGACGCAGGCGGCGGCGACGAGGCCCCAGGCCACGGACGCCGCCGTGCTCCGGCGTCGCATCGCCTCCTGCAACCCGACGGCGCTCGAGATGCCGAGTGCGACGATCACGGCGACGCCGACGCCGAACACGAGCGAGTACAGCACGACCTTGCCGATCGTCGCCCAGTCGACGATCGTGGCGATCATGCCTGCGCGATCTCGGCCGCGCGCCCGCGCCGGCTGACGAGCAGCGCCGCCAGCGCGCCCACGATGATCACGGTGATCAGCAGCGGTCCGAGCGCTCCGCTCCCGAACACGCTGGCCACCGCGTACGCGGTCGCCCCGACCACCGCGGCGGCCGGCAGCGTCAGGGCCCAGGCGAAGGCGATGTTGCCCGCGACCCCCCACCGGACCGCCGACAGGCGCTTGGCGGCGCCGGCGCCGACCACCCCGCCGGAGATCACGTGCGTGGTCGAGAGCGGATAGCCGAAGTGCGACGAGGTGAGGATCACGACCGCGCCCGCCGCCTGGGCGGAGAAACCCTGGGCGGTATCCATCTTGATGATCCGCATGCCGACCGTGCGGATGATCCGCCAGCCTCCGGCGTAGGTCCCGAGCGCGATCGCCGTCGCGGAGCTCACGACCACCCACGTGGGCACCTGTCCCGGCTTGATCGAGCCGTGGGCCACGAGCGCGAGGCTGATCACGCCCATCGTCTTCTGGGCGTCGTTGGTCCCATGAGCCAGGGCCAGCATCGAACCGGAGGCGATCTGGCCGAGCTTGAAGCCCTTGGTCACCGGGCCCGGACGGCGGCGACCGACGAGCCGGTAGATGAGCACGATCGAGATTCCCGCGACCACGAGCGCGAGCACCGGGGCGACGATCGCCGGCACGATCACCTTGCCGACCAGCGCGCCGGCCTGGATCCCCGAGGTCCCGACGGCGGCCAGCGTGGCCCCGACGACACCGCCAATCAGCGCGTGCGAGGAGCTCGAGGGCAGACCGAAGAACCAGGTGACGAGGTTCCAGACGAGCGCGCCGATCAGCCCTGCGAACACGATCGTCTGCGTGATCTCGGCCGAGTTGACGATGCCGGTGGCGACCGTGGCCGCGACCTTGAGCGAGATGAACGCGCCGACGAAGTTGAGCAGAGCCGCGATCGCCACTGCGGTCGGGGGGGACAGCGCGCGGGTGGAGATCGATGAGGCGACCACGTTGGCCGTGTCGTGGAAGCCGTTGGTGAAGTCGAACGCGAGCGCCGCGACGACGACGATCACGAGGAGAAGATCGCTGTGCATCGGGAGTACCCGACAGTCTGCCCGTTCCGGGCGCCCGGTGGGCCGCCCGCCCGGGCCCCGGCGCCCGATCGGCGCCGATGGACACAGGATGGACACGCCCGGTTCACGCTCAGGGTAAGCTCGGCTCAATCGAAGGGATGGACGCACCGCAATGACTGCCCAGCGTGACGTCGGGGCCGAGACGCCGCCCAAGCCCGGAGGGGTGAGGCGGCTCAGGCGCGAGGTGTTCGAGCGCGAGCTCGAGCGCGTGCAGCTGGAGCTGGTCAAGCTGCAGGACTGGATCAAGGCGCAGGAGCTGAAGGTCGTGGTGATCTTCGAGGGACGCGACGCGGCCGGGAAGGGCGGCACGATCAAACGGATCGTCGAGCCGCTGAACCCCCGCGTGTGCCGCGTCGTGGCGCTGGGGACGCCGACCGAGCGCGAGCGCACACAGTGGTACTTCCAGCGCTACGTGGCCCACCTGCCGGCGGCGGGGGAGATGGTGCTGTTCGATCGCTCCTGGTACAACCGCGCCGGGGTCGAGAAGGTGATGGGGTTCTGCACCGAGGAGGAGTACCGGGACTTCCTGTACGCGGTGCCGGAGTTCGAACGGATGTTGATCCGCTCGGGCACGATCTTGATCAAGTACTGGTTCTCGGTCTCCGACGACGAACAGGAGCGCCGGTTTCAGGCCCGGCTCAACGATCGCGTCAAACGCTGGAAGCTGAGCCCGATGGACCTGGAGTCGCGCACCCGCTGGTTCGACTACGCCAAGGCCAAGGACGTGATGTTCCACTACACCGACACGGCCGAGTCACCGTGGTGGGTGGTGGACGCCGACGACAAGCGACGGGCCCGCCTGAACTGCATCAGCCACCTGTTGAGCATGATCCCCTACGAGGAGATCGACCAGCCCAAGCTCAAGCTGCCGCGCCGCCAGCCCGCCGATCCCCGTTACGCGCGCCCGCCGATCGAGTCGATGCGCTGGGTGCCGCCGGTCTTTTAGAGAGCGTCTCAGGTCGGCCGCAGGCGACCCACTACTAACTGGCCATGCTCGCGACCTGCGCGAGCGTCTTCTCCATCAGCTCGACGTGGACGCTGCGCGTGCGGCCGGTACGGCGGCTCCACTCGCCCGTGGCGTCCAGGGTCCACGCGAACGTGTCGTCTTGCAGGCAGCGCTCGAGCGTGTCGTCGAGCTCGGCCTGGTGCTCGCGGTTCTCCACCGGCACGAGCATCTCCACGCGCGTATCGAGATTGCGCGGCATCAGATCGGCGGAGCCGATGTAGTAGCGCGCCCCATCGCCGTGATGGAATGAGTAGATCCGGGAGTGCTCGAGGAACCGGCCGACCACCGAGACCACCGTGATCGTCTCGCTCACCCCGGGGACGCCCGGCCGCAGGCAGCAGATGCCGCGCACGTTGAGCTCGATCGGGACTCCGGCCTGGGAAGCGCGGTACAGGGCCTGGATGCAGGCCTTGTCGACGAGCGAGTTCATCTTCATGACGATCCGCGCGTCCTCGCCGGCGCGGTGGGAGGCGATCGTCCGCTCGATCTCCTCGAGCAGCGGCTCACGGAGCGAGTCCGGTGCCACCAGGACCTTGCGCTGGCGAGGCGGGTGTCCGTAGCCGGTGAGCGTGTTGAACAGGTTGGCGACCTCGTCCCCGATCTCCGCATCGGTCGTGAACAGTCCGAAGTCCTCGTACAGGCGGGCGTTCTTGGCGTGGAAGTTGCCGGTTCCGCTCATCACGTAGTGCCGGACCGAACCGGCCTCCCGGCGCACCACGAGGATCGCCTTGGCGTGCGTCTTGAGCCCCGGGATCCCGTGCACGACGTGCGCGCCGACCTCCTCCAGCGCGCGTGACCAGCGGATGTTCAGGCGCTCGTCGAAGCGCGCCTTGAGCTCGACCAGGCAGACGGCCTGCTTGCCGAGCTCGGCGGCCTGGATCAGCGACGGCACCAGGGCCGAATCGTCCGACGTCCGGTACACGGTCATCTTGATCGCCAGCACGTTGGGGTCGTCGACTGCCTGCTTGACGAACCGCTCGACGCTGGTGGAGAACGAGTGGTACGGGTAATGAACCAGCACGTCGCCCGCGCGCATCGCGGCGAACACGTCGGCCGGCTCGTCGCCCTCGGCGGCGAAGGCGGGGTGCGTGAGCGGCGTCCATTGCGGCTGGCGCAGGTCGTTGTGGCCCTGGACGCCCGCGATCTGCCACAGATCGCCGAGGTCGAGCAGGCCCTCGACGTCGTAGACCTGCAACTGCTCGACGCTCAGCCACTCGAGCAGGCGGTCGCGCATCGCCGTGTCCATGCTGGCGCCGACCTCGAGCCGGACGACCTCACCGAAGCGACGCCGCCGAAGCTCGTCCTCCACGGCCTGAAGCAGGTCGTCGGCTTCGTCGGAGATCTCGAAGTCCGCGTCGCGGGTGACCCGGAACAGGTCGTGCCCGAGGATCTCCATGCCCGGGAACAGCGTGTCGAGATGCTTGGCCATGATCTCCTCGAGGGCCACGAACGTGTCCTTGGAGACCTCGACGAACCGGGGCAGGACTTCCTTGGGCACCTTCACCCGAGCGAACACCTCGTGATCGAGCTCGGGGTCGCGGAGGCGCACGATCAGGCTCAGCGACAGGTTGGAGATGTACGGGAACGGCCGGCCGGGGCCGACGGCCAGCGGGGTGAGGACCGGGAAGATCTGCTCGTGGAAGAGCCGCTCGAGCTCCTCTGGCGGCGCGCCGGACTCCTCACAGGTGACGATCCGGATCCCGTGCTCGGCGAGCGCGGGACGGACCACGTTGTTGAACGCGTGGGCGTGACGACGGTCCTGCGCGCGCACCATGTCGGCGATCCCCTGCAGGGTCTGGGTGGGCGAGAGCCCGTCGGGGCCGCGGGCGTCGATCCGGGCCGCCACCTGATCGTGGAGGCCGGCCACCCGGATCATGAAGAACTCGTCGAGGTTGGTGACGAAGATGGCCAGGAACTTGAGGCGCTCGATCAGGGGCATGTGCTCGTCCTCGGCGAGCTGCAGGACCCGGTCGTTGAAGTCGAGCCAGGACAGCTCGCGGTTGATGAACAGCGAGGGATCGTTGAGATCCGGAACGGGGACCTCGGCCTCGTCCTGCGCGATGTCCACCGGTTCGACTGCGTGCTCGGTCATGCCACCTTCTCTCCGGCCGCCGCGATCGCGGCGAGCTCCGTGGGGCGTAGCAGCGAGATCAGCTCGCCCTTGTCGACGGCGGCCAGGCCGCCCTTGCGCATCCTCGCCTGCACACCGGTCAGGTCGTGCAACACCAGCGAGAACGAAGGATCATGCCCGACCAGGAGCACGTGACCCAGGCCGGCGGTCAAGTCGGCGGCGTCGAACGGGCTCCCCGCCAGCCGCGGCTCCGGGGTCACCTCGACGCCCAGCGGCTCGCACGCGCCGCGCGCGGTCTGGAGCGCTCGCAGCTTGGGGCTGCTCAGACAGGCGTCGATCGTCACGCCGAGCGCAGCCAATGCCCGCCCGGCGGCCTCCGCCTGGCGCACTCCGCGGTCGGTCAGCGGTCGCCCATCGTCAGGCGAGCCGTCCGCAGCCTCTGCGTGTCTCAACAGCCACAGCATGCCTCAACTGTAGAACCACCGCTTGCTCTATGCCATTGGCGCACGGCGGATGTCGCCCAGGCAGCGCCGGCGGATGCGCTCGTACGGCCGGGGCAGGACTCCGACCAGGCCCTCCACGTGGTCGAGCAGCCGCACCGCCCGGCGCGACTCGCCCCAGCGCTCCTCGGCCACCGCCATCAGCAGCAACGTGTCGATCGCATCCCGGTGACCGGGGTCCCTGGGCCAGCTCGCCGACCACGTCACGGGGCTCACGACCCACACGGTAGGTCGCCCCGCCCAGGCCGGTGTGATGCTTTGGTGAAGTCCGCGCGCCGGACGCTGACCCCAGCAGTCCGAGCCGGTGCGCCGCAGCGACGGTGGCCTCGCGAAACCGGGAGCTCGGCCGGCGCCGTCAGCCGATGACCAGGCGGCGGCGGAACACGCGCTGGAAGACCTCCCCGTCGCCGTAGCGCTCGACGCTCCAGCGTGGCAGCATCAGGTCTCCGGACGCCTCCAGATGCAGATCGACGCCGTGGCCGTTGGCCCGCAGCCACGCCTCGCTCACCGACTGGTCGCGGCCGCGCTCGAGGTGCTCGGCCAGTCGGAGGATGACCGCGCAGCGCTCGAGCAGCTGCTCGTCGCCGGACCGGCCGAAGGCGGCCAGATCGCCGAGCTTGGGCGCTCCCTTGCGGTGGTACCGGGTCATCTGCGCGATCAGCGCCCGCTCCCGGGGGTCGAACCCCGGCAGCTCGGCGCTCACGATCAGGTAGCGCGAGTGCTTGTGATGATCGTCGTAGTTGATCGTCATCCCCACGTCGTGGAGCATCGACGCCGCCCACAGCAGCTCGCGCTCATCGGGCTTGGGCCTGAACAGCCCCTGCCTGACCAGCGAGTCGTGCATCTGCAGCGACAGCAGCGCGACGTGCTCGACGTGCGGCAGGTCGGACTCGTACTGCACGGCCAGGTTGCGCACGGCCGCCTCGCGCACGTCCGGGAACAGCGGATCATCCTCCTCGAGCAGCGTGCGGGCGAAGAACGCGCCTTCCCGCAGTCCCGCCTCGGTGGCCTCGATCCCGGCGAAGCCACCGAGCGCCACGACCGTCTCGATCACCACCGCCGCGGCCAGGATGATGTCGCCCCGTCCGGGCTTGATTCCGTCGATCGTGCCCCGCTCGGCGGCCGGCAGCGCGGCCAGGGTCCCGACGAGCTCGTCGAGCTTCTCGGGCGTGAGCACGAAGCCCTGGACCCCGAGGTCGTACCGGCCGGTCGCGTGGGCGGCGGCGGCGGCCAGGTTCCGCACGGCGCCGCCGAGACCGACCATGCGCTCGCCCGACTCGGGCAGCCAGGTCAGGTCGCTGAGTGCGTCGCGAACGTGCGCGCGCAGGCGCTGGAGCTCCTTCTTCTTGGCCGGCCCCGATCCGGGCAGGAACTTCTCGGTCAGCCGGACCGCGCCGAGCGCGAACGAGGACAGCTCGGTGGCGCGGCGGTCCTGGACCTGGATCAGCTGCATCGACCCGCCGCCGATCTCGAGCACGACCCCGTCGGTCAGAGTCGTCGTGTTGACAGCGGCCACGTATCCGAACCGCGCCTCGGCCTCGGCTGAGAGGACCTCGATCTCGATCCCGAGCTCGGCGCGGGCCTGGGCCAGGAACTCGTCGCGGTTGGAGGCGTCCCGGATCGCACTCGTGGCGAATGCGTGCACGTCGCGCCGCGCGATGCCGCCGGCCACGCAGAAGCGCTCGAACACGGCCAGCGTCTCCAGCCCGCGCTCGATCGCCTCCTGGCTCAGGCGCCCCGAGGCATCGAGCCCGGCGCCGATCCGGACCGTCTCGTACAGCTCGTCGGTCCGCTTCCACCAATCGCCGGGCGAGTAGGTGAAGACGACCAGGCGCCACGAGTTCGAGCCCAGGTCGATGACCGCGACCTGGCGGTTGCCGTGCTCCGTGTGCCCGGCGGCTCGCGTCGATCGCCAGCTCACGACCGCATCATGGGGCTTGGCGCGGACGCATCGACCTCGGGCTCGGAGACGAGGTCCACGAGCAGGGTGGCGAAACCGAAGCCGCGGGCCGCCAGCCCGCCGGGCGCGCGTGGTGGGGGAGGGCGCAGGGGCCGCCGGTTCAGGCGGCACGAGCGACCTCGACCGCCTCCGGTTCCCGCCGCGGCGCGCCCATCGCCAGCGTGTAGCCCTCGGCGAGCTGGCGCAGCGACCGCTCCCAGGTCCGCTCGCGGACCGCGACCAGGCCCCCGGTTGCCAGTCGCTCCCGGATCGCGTCGCGCCGGGCGAGGCCGTGCAGCGCCTCGGCGAGCGCCTCGGCGGTGGGCTCCACGAGGCAGCCGCTGCGCCCGCTGGCGATCAGGTCCGCGGGCCCGCCGGCGTCGACCGCGAGCACCGGGAGGCCGCTCGCCTGCGCCTCGAGGATCACCTGGCCGAAGGTGTCGGTCGTGCTCGCGAACATGAACAGGTCGGCGCTGGCGTACGTGCGGGCCAGCTGATCGCCGCCGACCCACCCCAGGAAGGTGGCGGCCTTCCCGAGCCGGCGGCGGAGCGCCTCCTCCTCCGGCCCGCGCCCGGCCAGCACCAGGTGCAGCCGCGGATTGTGTTGGCGGGCGACCAGGAACGCCTCGGCGAGCATGTCGATCCCCTTCTCCCGGCTCAGCCGGCCGACGTAGAGGACGTTGAAGCCGGCGGGCAGCGCGTCGCGGGAGTACCGGGCCGGGCTGAAGCGCTCGAGGTCCACGCCGCGGTCCCAGCGCACGATCCGCTGTGTCGGGATGCCGAGGCGGCCCAGCGACGCGTCGGCGGCGACGCTCGGCGAGAGCACGATCCGGCACTGGCCGTAGAAGGTGGCCAGCAGCATCTGCACGATGCCCTCGACGCGCGCGTCGCCGGAGCGGAGCCGCGCATAGCTCTGTAGCTCGGTGTGGTAGCTGCCCGCAACCGGCAGTCCCATCACGCGGGCGATCAGCATCGCGGCGATCCCCGCCGGGCCCGGAGCGCAGACGTGGACGAGGTCGTAGCGCCGCTCGGTGAGTGCCTCGGTGACGGCGAACAGGCTCGGCACGCCGAGCCTGAGGCCGGGGTAGAACGGCACCTCCACCTCGGCGACCGCGGCCAGGCGCCGGTCGACGCTCGCGTCGGTCCCGATCACCTCGATCTCGTGCCCCGGGATGCCGCGCTCGCGCAGCTGCGCCAGCGTGTGGGAGACGCCGTGGACGGACCCGACGCCGTCGGCCACCACGGCGACCCGCAGCGGCTCGCCGTCGCGGGCGACGAGCTTCGCCTGCTCGCGGGCGAGGAAGGCGGCGGCCGGGATATAGGGGACCACGGGCAGACAGGCCGCGAACAGCCGTCTCGCAGCCGCTTGGAGCCCATCGGTGCCGCCGGTGGCCAGGAGCTCGTCGACCGCGCCGGTCAGCTTGCGCTCGTGCACGCGGCGGGCGCGGCGCTCGAGGTCGGAGTGGCTGAAGTCGTCGGCCTGGAGCATGGCCAGGAGGCCGGCTGTGTCGACGTCGAGCTCCATCTCGGCCAGCCAGGCGTGCAGCAGGGCCAGGCCCTCCGCGGGGCCGAGGCCGGCGCCGACGCTCCCGGTGCGGGCGTCGCCCTCGAGCATCAGTCGCTCGGCCAGCTCCATGGCCACGCGCGGGTCGGGGGCACGATTCGCGCCGGGGCGCGGCGCCCCGCTCCGAGCCAGCGAACGGGCGGCGAGCACGAGGGCGCTGTGGGCCCACTTGGCGGCGCTGCCCTGCTTGCCGTGCGGCGCGACGCGCCCGGCGCGGATGTGTGCCAACAGCTCGGCGGGGGTGGATGCGTACGGAGCCTCGGTGTAGGTACGGCCGATGTCCACGCCGGCGTGGTCGTCGGAACCGCCGACGGCGATGCCGCCATGGGTTTCGATGTAGATCGCGGCCGGCGCGTTCAGCTCCCGCGCCCGGGCCCCGTTCCGGGTCTCCCAGACCGGGAACAGCTGCGCCAGCATCCGGCGATGGGCGGGCGTCAACGGAGCCGCGACGTGAAAGAACGGGTGCGCGAGCGCACACGCGATCTCGTTCTGATGCAGATACTCCGCGCACGCCGCCACGTCACCGCTGCGGGACTGCAGCCAGTCGTGGTCGGCGGCGGTGATCCCGAAGCACAGCACGTGGACCGCCTGTGGCTCACCTCGGAACCAGGCGGTCAGCTCCTCCGAGATGAACGCGTCGGGCCGGTCCACGAGCTCGAGCGCCCCGTCAATCGTGTCGTGATCGGTGATGGTCACGAAGTCCATCCCCCGCTGCTTGGCGAGTTCGTACACCTCGTGCGGTGAGGTCGCGCACTCGGGCAGCGCGAGCGCGCGCTGCACGCCGAGCTTGGCGACCTCCGAGGCGGTCGAATGGCAATGCAGGTCGACGCGGACCGTCGACGGCGCGCCGGCAGCGCGCGTGGCTGTCTTCTGATCGTTCATGACCAGGAGATTCGTTCGCAACGAGCGACATTTCGTGACCAGGCGGCCAAGTTCGTGTAATCAGGTGGTGAACGGCCGGGTTGACGCTCGTGGGGTGGTGGCGGGGCCGGCGCAAAACGGCTGTACGGGCTGCGCGAGCGCATCTGCCTGAAGACACGGGTGACGGCGGCCACGTACCTGGGAAGGGAGCCGGCGCGGGAGGGCCCGGCACAGCCATTTCGTGGTATCTGGGCCCGGCTGATCGCCGGTCAGGGAACGAAATGGCTGCAGGACAGCCCTTTCGTTCCGCGGCGAGATGCGGCCGGGTCGAGATGCCACGAAATGGTTGTTCTCCCACGGATGCCCACCTCCGCCCGGCCACCCGCGCCCGGCCACCCGCCCGGCCACCCGCCCGGCCGCCCGGCCGCCCGGCCGCCCGGCCGCCCGGCCGCCCGGCCGCCCACCCCGACCCCTTTCCCCGGCAAGCCGTGTACCTGGAGGCTTGCCGCCGACCACCACCGGCAGCGGCCCTCAGGCCCGCCGCGCCCCGGCCCGTCCCCTCACAACGGCCGCCGCCGCCATCGCCGCTCCCGCCAGCAGCGCCAGGATCGCGATCGCGGTCACCGCGTGGCGGATCGTGGCCGCGCCCGCGCCGGCGCCGGCGCTGGACCCCGCGGCGCCGGCGGGCAGTGGGTGGCCGGCGGCGGCGGCGAGGCGCTCGGTGGCGGCAACTGCGGCGGTGCCGAGGCCGTCGGGGCCGGCGCCGATCGGAAGGCCGGTCAGCGGAGTGGTGGCCCGGGCCTTGCCCTGGACCGCGAGCCCGAAGCCGGATGGCATCACCACGAGCACGGGGCCGGGCACGACGCCGGCCAACTCGGCCGACAGGAACTGGGCGTAGCTCGAGGGCTTCCCGAACAGCGACGGCACCACGCCGAGGTCGGTCGTGGCGCTGATCAGCGCGACCTTGAGCGGGTAGCCGGCGCGGCGGGCGGCGGCCGTGACCGCGTACAGGTGCTGCTGCACCGCGGGGGCCACGGGGCTGTAGGGGAGGAACACGTCCTGGCCGAGCAGCACGTCGCTGGCGGGATCGCCGTCGGCGCGGGCGCTTCCGGGGACCACCGCCGCCCCGAGCCCGAGCAGGACGGCCGCCGCCACGACCGCCGTCACCGCCACGCGGCCCAGGCTCATCGCCCGGGCTCGTCCTCGCCGGGCGGCACCCGCGCGCCGGGCGGCACCTGCTGCCCCGCCACTCGCTTGGTGCGTGGCCCCCCCTTGCCCTGGCGCTTGCGGCGCCGGGAATCGCGCCACATGAAGCCGATGATCAGCAGCGAGGGGACCGCGAAGGCGAGTTGCACGTACCAGTGACCGAGATGCGCATACGGGATCAGGAGCGCGAGGCTCATCCGCTCGGGTCGGCCCGCAACAGGCGGACCGTGGTGAGGACCGCGAGGATCGTCATCAGGACGGCGCTGCTGACGCACCATTGGCAGATCGCGTTGATCGTGAACAGCTCCCGGTAGGTGAGGTAGGCGCTGAACAGGAACCCGATGATCGCCACCGCGCAGGCAGCCATCCGGGCCGTCTCGCCGCGGATCATGAGCAGGAGCAGGATCGTGATGTAGCCCAGCAATCCGAGCACGGCCACGGGGATCCCGGCCAGCTTCGCGTAGCTCGAGCTCTGCACGGTCTCGCAGCCACCGCTGGAGATGCACAGCACCTTGATGCCGGCATAGTGGACATAGGTCAGGTAGCCGGCGACCCCGATCCCGATCAGGCACAGGATCGCGATCGCCGGTGTGAGCCAGCCGTCCGAATCGCGACGCAGCGCGCTCATGCCACCTGCTTGACCGCTGCCTGGAGCTCCGAGTAGGGCGGCACCGCGTCCGGCGGCTGCACCTTGCCCTTGGGGCCCTGGAAGATCAGCGTCGGGGTGGCGTTGAAGCCCTGGGACGCTGCCTGCGCCTGGTCGCTCTGGACCTGCGTCGCCAGCGTCGGATTGCTGCGCGCGGTCGTCCACGTGGAGACGTTGAGCCCCGGGATCTGGCGGGCGAGGCCGTCCAGGTAGGCGCCCGTGACATACCCGGTGCCCTCGGGGCCCTGCTGGTTGTAGAACAGCTCGGTGTAGTTCCAGAACTTCTGCTGTTGACCGGCGGCCAGCGCCGCCACCTGCTGGGTGCTGAACGTCGTGGGGTCCTGCGTCGCGGTCTGGAGCGAGCGGTAGATGATCTGCACCTTCCCGGCGCGGACCTCGTTGGCGATCAGCTGCGGGAGCGAGGTGACCGAGAAGTCCTTGCAGACCGGGCACTGCAGGTCGCCGTAGTAGTACAGCGTGACCGGGGCGTTCGGGTTGCCGAGACGGGCTCCGGACTGCGGGATCCCGGACAGCATCGCCTCGACGGACGCGGCGGTCTTCTTGGCCGCTGCTCCGGTGGGCACGGACGGGGTGCTCTTGCTCGAGGAGATCGCGATCAGGACCGCGACGACCGCGACCGCGGCGACGGCGATCCCGCCGAGCATGCGCAGCCGGCGCTTGCGGCGCTCCTGCTCGGCGTGAGCCTGTTCTTCGGCGAGCCGCTTGGCCCGCGCCTCTTCACGTTGTTGCTTTCGAGAGCTCATAGGAGTGCGTCCTTCATCAGCAGAATGGCGATCACGAGCGCCGCGACGCTCGCGGCGATCGCGATGATCGCCGCTGAGAGCCGGAGCCCGATCTGGCTTCTGGTCGTTGTGGGTTCTGTCATCCGTTTGCCTGCTCGACGATCAGCGCGGTGACGCGGGACCGGTCCGGGGGCGATCTGGCAAGAGAGACCCCACTTCCCGACCCTGATCGATGCCGGCTCCGCCCGAGCGTAGATCCCCGGGCTCGTCTCCGTCAGCTGGTCGGGCATCTGCTTCTCGAGGTGATCGAAGCCCAGAGTGACATTGGCGCCGCGCGTGGGCTGTCCTGCTTTGGTGATCCGCTGTCCCCGCAAGGGTCACGACACCTTGAGCGTGTACGGGACGGTCACGACATGCCCTCCGAGCAGGGCCTGCAGGAACAGCTCCCACGTCCCCGGCACCGGCAGCAGGATCCCGAGCGTCAACTTCCCGGGCGCGGCCGAGCTGCCCGACACCCGCGTCGCTCCCAGCACGCTGGTGCAGTTCGGGGCACCGGCACCGCACACGTGCGTGTGGAAATAGTCCAGCGATCCCTCGTGGAAGAAGATTGCGTGCGCCAGCGCGCCGTACCACGGCACGAACGTGACCTTGTGGCCGTGCGGATCGGTCACGTCGATATTCACGAACGCGGCCTGGATCGCGTGCAGCGACGGGGCTCCCCCGGCCATGTCGAAGTGGTAGCCGTCGACGACCTGGTTGGGCTTGAAGGCGGGAAGCGGCCGCGGGTGATAGGCGCCGGCGACGGTGATGCTCTTCAGCAGTTGGAAGTTCGGCTGGCCGCCGGGGATGTTCGGATACACGTCGACGAGCACCCGGTAGGGGCCCGGCGCGGGGAAGGTGACGGTGTCGTGCAGCACACCGCCTGCTCCCACCGGCGGGTGGTGGTGGATGATGTAGGCGAGGTCATCGCGGACGATGATCAGGTGCACGCCGGTGTGCGGGCCGCCGCCCGTCTTATAGGCCGTCAGCGCCTTGCCGCTCGGCTGCTGGACGGTGAACGTGACCGGGATCGGCCGGCCGGCGGGCACCGTCGTGCTGGGCTGGAAGCCGGCGAGCTGGAACGTCCGCGCGGCTCCGACCGTGATCCCCTGCACGCCCGAGGTCGAGCTGCCGCAGCCAGCCGCGGCGAGCAGGACGGCGATCGCGATCGCGCTGAGCGAGATGCGCCGAGCCGTCATCGCAGTGCCGCCTGCAGTGCGCTTGTGACCTCATTGACGCCGAACGCGCCCTCGAGCCGGGCGGTGATCACGCCCTGGCGGTTGACCACGAACAGCCACGGCTCGGTCTCGAGATGGAAGGCCTTCAGTTGCGGGCGCAGGCCCTGTGAGGGCTGGTTGTTCACGTAGACCTCCTGGTGGATGAACGTGACCCGGTTGCCGAACTGGTGCTGGAGCTGCACGGCGATGTCCGTCACCGGGCCGCACACCTTGGAGACGCACAGCTGCGGGGTGGAGAACAGGAGCGCCACGGGCCGCTTGCCCAGCACGTCCTTGAACGACACGGCGTGCATGTCCTCGGGCGGGATGCGCGTGGTCAGCAGGGCGGTGTTGCCGCCGACCGATGCGGCCGTGTCGGTGGCGATCGCCGGCGGCCGATCGCCCACGTTCGGGATCGGCGAGGAGGCGGCCACGGCGATCTGTCCGGGTGCGCCGATGAACGTATTGCCGTAGCGGCTCAGCGCGAGGACGGTGTAGGTCCCGGAGTGCGGGATCGGGACGTTGGCGGCGTAGATGGCCTGAATCCCCCCGGGCCCGGAGTTCTGCTGGCTGCGGTACTGGGGCTCGACCGTCATCGGGTCTGCCGGGGCGAGGAACGGGCCCTGCGCCGGCGCTGACGGGCTCGTCGCGATGTAGACCGCGGTGGGCGCGTAGACGAAGCTCCCCGAGCTCGTGTTGAGGCCGAACGCGACGCGGCGGGTTCCCGGTGTGAACACGCCCGTCGCGGCGCCGAACTGAACCTGCCCGTGCGCCACGGTCGCGACCTGCTGCAGCGTACGACCGCCCGCGGCGGGGAATGTGCCCAGGCTCGGGTGCTCGGCGAGGGCCAGCCCCGGTGCGGGCGTCACCGTCGCCGGGGTCGTGCTCGTTGTCGAGGTCGGGGCGGTGGACGCTGCGGCGGCTGAGGAACTCGAGCTCGAGGAGGAGCCGCAGCCCGCGACCGCCACGGCCAGGACGCCGGCCACGGCGAGGAGTCCGGTCAGCGCGGGCCCTCGGCGGCGGGGGTGTGGGTGGAGTGCTGGCATATGGTGGGTCGCCTTTCGATCAATGCAGAGAAATCGTTCGAGAGCGTACGGAGGGAGGGTCGGCGGGCCGATCACGTGTTCACCGCGGAGAGCAGCCACAGGCCCAAGCAGGTGAAGGTGACCATGACCACGAGCATCCAGCGCTGTGAATGCGCGGCGTCCTCGGAGTCGCCGTAGACCACGAGCGCCCGGTCGTGGGCGAGCGCGAGACCGGACACGTGGCCGCCCACGAGCGCGGCGACCTGGACGTACCAGATCGCCGCGGCCGACACGAGCCCGTAGTCGATCCGGAAGCCCGCCGTGCCGAACAGGTCGGACCCGGTGCCCATCGGGTCGGAGATCAGATAGCCGGTCGCCTGCCCCTGGGTGACCAGAAGGGAGAAGTAGTGGGCGACGAGATAACCGAGCGCGATCGGCACCAGGGAGAACACGAAGGCCCGCGAGAGCTCCTGGCTGCGGTGCGCGGAGGAGACGGACTCCATCCCCTTGATCCCGAGCCAGTAGAGGCCGCCGCAGAGCAGGATGCAGAGCGCCATGCCGAGGGTGAACGTCAGCTCGACCGCGGTCGTGCCGCCGAGGCCGAGGTGGGTCAGGTCGCTCACCGCCCCCGGGGCGATCGCCCGCCAGACCGGTCCGTTGGCGGTGCCGTCGAAGGTGGTGGTGCCGATCATCGCGCACAGCAGCGCGACCGTTCCGGGCATCGCGCGCGCGCCGGCCAGACCCGACAGCGGCGGGCGCAGCCAGACGGCGCGATCGTGGTACTCGAGCGGAGAGAGTCGCGAGAACAGGTTGAAGGCGACGCCGAACGCGTCGCCGCGCTCGCTCCAGCGTTCGATCCCGAAGAACGCCATCCCGACGAGCTGAACGAGGGCGTAGGCCACTGCGAGCACGGCCAGCGTGGCCGGATGCTCCCGGTCGACGAACACCAGCTCGAGCCAGGCGAAACCGACGATCCCGGCGACGGCGGGCCAGCGCCCGAGCCGAGCCGGGTAGGGCAGCGGAGCCCGGCCGAACGAGGCCGCCAGACCGGAGCGCCGCGATCCCCAGGCCGCGGCACGGGCGAGCGCCCGCCACGGGTTGACCGGGCGGAACACATCCCCGAACAGGGCGCTGAGGATCGGAACGCCCACCCAGAAGAGCACGTAGACGGCGGTCGGCGCCAGGTTGGCGGTTGGGATCTGGCTGCCGCGGACGCCGCTGATCACCACGATCACGAACGCGGCCACGCCGAACAGGCCGAGCACGGGCTCGAGCATCGCCGGGTATCCGAACAGGCGGCGCGTGCGCGGCCGCTCGAACCGAGGCGAGGACCACAGGGTGGCCAGTCCCACGAACGAGAGCACGAGCACGATGCCGGCCGCCCACGCGAACAGCCACGCCGGCACGGGCAGATAGGCCCGGCCGACGAGCCCGTGCGCCGCGGCCGGGCTCGGCCACAGCAGCCATGCACCACTCAGCGCGGCGACGACCGCGCCGGCCGGCAGCGGCCGCCGCGATGGGCGCGTCTTCACATGCGATCCACGGAGCACGCCGAGCGCGCTCCTGACCGCCGATGTCACGGCAGTGGTCATTCGCTCCTCGTCATCGGGTCCGGCGCGCGAGCGGCGCCGGCGTTCCTTCTAGGTCCCGATGACGAGCGGCGGAGCGCGCCCTGCGGCCACGCCGGCGCGCGGGTGAAGCCGCCAGTCGGTCTGATCCGGCACAGCGTGACGCTGGACCAACGTCGTGAGACGGCGGCCCGGGTGCCGGCGCGTCCGGGAGACGAAGGCGATGAGTGAGTCGGCGACCCGAAGCGTCGCCGCGAGTGCCGCGGCGACGAGCATCGCGCTCGGCGCTGCGAGCCAGCCCCCGTGCCCGAGGATTCCGGCCAGACCCGCGGGGTGTCCGGTGGCGAGGGCGCCCTCGATCAGCTCCTGTCCGCAGTAGAAGGCGAACAGGACCATCGTGCACAGCGCCCAGATCCGCAGCAGCCGTCCGCGCCGAGGTGCGACCCCGCCGGGCTCGCCGCCCTGCTGCCACGCGCGTGCGAGCCGGCCGACGAGGCCTCCCACGGCGAGCGCCGCGATCAGCAGCACGATCGGCTCGACGGTCGACATGTAGCCGTGCCCCTCGCGCGCGAGCCACATCGGAGCATCGCGCCCGAACGCGACATAGAAGCGGAGCTGGTGCACGGCGAGCGCACACAGGGGCAGCAGCATCGCCCCGCGCAGGCGTACATCCTGTGCGAGCGAGGACCGGTGAGGGTGGGCCGCCATCGCCACAGAGCGTACAGACGGCCCGACCCCGCCGGGCCGGCGCGGTGCACCGTGCGGCGCCGGCGCAAATCGGCCGCGGTGCAGCGGTTACGTGGCCGGGGGCACCCGCTCGGGGGCGAACCGGTAGCCGACCCCGAAGTGGGTGTGGATATAGGTCCAGCACGGGGCCGCGGCGTCGAGCTTCAGGCGCAACTTGTGCACGAACACGTCGACCGAGCGGTCCCGGTAGGCCATCCGCTGCTGCCATACGAGCTCGTACAGCTCCGGTCGGGCGATGACCCGGTTGCGCCGCTGCGCCAGCGTGAGCAGCATCTGGAACTCGCGGGCGGTGAGCTCGACGTGACGGCCGTCGGCCAGCACGTGCGCGGACCCCGGGCGGATCTCGAGGTTGGCGCAACGCAGGACGCCCACGGGTGAAGCGTTGCCGAACAGCGTCGACGGCATCGGATTCCGGACCCTAGACCGGGACGCCGCGCATCCGGTGAACAGCCCGTGACCGCTTGGGAAACAACGGCGGCGCCCCGTGCCCCCGGCGACGAACGCCCCCCGAGCATGTCAGGCCGGCGCGGTCAGGGCGCACAGCGACAAACCCACCGCCGCTGCCGTCGATTGACGCAGTTTGCACGTAAACATCCTGTGACCGAATAGGATCCCGGGCGGTCGACCACACGTTCGACTACAGTTCCGGCCATGTCGCCCGATGGGAGTGAACTCCGCGTGGGGAATACGGTGACGCCGCAGCGCGCCCAGAACCGGCTGCGGCTCGCGGTGATCGACCGCGATCCCGGGTTCATGCAGGTGCTGAGCAACCGGCTCGATTCGCTCGGCTGGGAGCACCGTGCGCTGTCGAGTGCGATCACCGCCGACGCCCTGGTGGCGATGCGGCTGAACGCGCTCGTGCTCGACGTGAGCGTGCTCGGACCCGGCAGCTGGGAGTACCTGGAGCGCGTCTGCGCGGGCCTGCCCGGGCTGGCGGTGGTCATCTGCACCGGCCCCTCCTCCGTCGCCCAGCGCGTGCGCGGCCTGCGCCTCGGCGCCGACGCCTGGATCACCAAGCCCTGTCACGCCGAGGAGCTGATCTGCGTGATCGAGGCTGCGATCCGCCGCCATCGGCGCAACGAGATGCCGACGCTCGAGGCGACCGCCGAGGTCGGCGAGATCACGGTCCGCCCCGATCTCTACCAGGCCTACGCGGGCGAGGCGAGCCTCGAGCTGACCGCTCGCGAGTTCGAGATCCTGCACCTTCTCACCCAATCCGACCGGGTGCTGCGGCGCGAGGAGATCTACGAGCGCGTGTGGGGCTACGCGATGGCCCACGGCGACCGATCGGTCGACGTGTTCGTGCGCAAGCTGCGCCAGAAGCTGCGGACCGCATCCCCGGAGTGGAGCTACATCCACACCCACTTCGGGGTCGGCTACCGGTTCGCGCCCGAGCGAGACGACGGAGCCGGCGCGGAGCCCGAGCGCGTCATCGAAGAGCTCACGCCGGATTCCGAGCTCAGCCTGCGCTGAGTCGAGCGTCGCGCTTGCGGCGCCCAGGAGCGCGCCGAGTTGTGATCGCCGGGCGATCACAACTCGTTCACAGCCCGATCACAGGCCGTTAACGTCTGACGCCCCCGGCGGGAGGACCATGCCGGGCGGATGACGGCCACGAAAGCAACGCCTCGCAGTGAGGTGATCGAGGTGGGTCCGCTGCAGATCCTGCCCGAGGAGCACCTCGCCCGGGCGGCCGGCCGGCCGCTGATGCTGTCCATCCGCGAGCTGCGGCTGCTCACCGAATTGGCCCGCCGCACCGACCGGATCATGGGTCGCGACGAGCTGTTCCGGCTCGTGTGGGGGCGGGAGATGCGTCCCGGCGACCGCTCCGTCGACGTCTACGTGCGCAAGCTCCGGGTGAAGCTGCGCCGAGCCCTCCCGGATTGGAGCTTCATCCACACGCACTTCGGGTTCGGCTACCGGCTGACCGCCGAGTCTTCACAGGAGTCGAATGACGCGTTCACAACCGGATAACAACAGCGGTCTGGGATCTGCACAGACTTGCCGCTACCTCGATTGAAGGAGAAATACGTTGCGTAAAAGTCGCATCAGCGCGGTCGCCGTGGCGGTCCTCGCGTCGCTCGGAGTCGCCGCCTGCGGCTCGAGCAGCAGTAGCAGTTCGAGCAGCAGCGCCGGCTCGAGCTCCAGCTCGAGCAGCACCGCGGCCAGTGGAGCCTCGGGCACGATCAACGGCGCCGGCTCGACGCTCGCTGCTCCCATCTACCAGCAGTGGGGATCGACGCTGTCCTCTCAGGGCGTGACCGTGAACTACAACCCGGTCGGCTCCGGCGCCGGTGTCGCCCAGCTTCAGGCCGGCACGGTCGACTTCGCCGGCAGTGACGGGTCGATCAAGCCCGCCGAGGTAGCGAAGGCCGCAAGGGTCCCATGTCCCAGTTCCCCGTCGCATTCGGCGCAATCACCGTCTCCTACAACCTGCCGGGGATCAAGAGCGGCATCAAGCTCGACGGCGCAACGCTCGCCGACATCTACGCCGGCAAGGTCAAGACCTGGAACAGCTCCGAGATCACGGCGCTGAACCCGGGCATGAGCCTGCCGAGTACGGCGATCACGGTCGTGCACCGCTCCGACTCCTCGGGCACGACCAACGGCTTCACCACGTTCCTGGCCGACACGAGCCCGAGCTGGAAGTCGAGCGTGGGCTCGGGCATAAGGACGTCAAGTGGCCGACGGGCACCGGCGCCGCGAAGAACTCGGGCGTCGCCGCGGCGATCAAGCAGACTCACGGGCGCCATCGGCTACGTCGAGCAGGCCTACGCGCTGCAGAACGGATTCACCTTCGCATCGGTGAAGAACAAGTCGGGCGCCTACATTGCGCCCTCGATTCCCGCCACGTCGGCAGCGGCGGTCGGGATCCCGGTCCCGGCGAACCTGGGGATCTCCACGATCAACTCGCCCAACCCGAGTGCCTACCCGATCGTCTCGCAGACGTTCCTCATGGCCTACACGGACATGTGCAAGGCCGGGATCAGCCAGTCGACGGCGGGCGCCGTGAAGAAGTTCTTCACGTATGCGTTCGGACCGGGCCAGCAGACGCTGGGCGCGGGCTCGAGCCAGCTCCCGTACGCGCCGTTGCCCTCGTCGCTGGCGACGACGGTCAACTCGGCCCTGGGCAAGCTGACCTGCAATGGCTCGCCCCTCTCGTAGGGAGATGTAAGTGGAGGCAAGCGCCCCACCTGTCCCCGGCGGCCGCTCGAAGCTCGAGCGGTCGTCGGTCGGGCAGCTTCCGGACCAGATCCTCAAGTGGGGGCTGACCGCCCTCGCGATGGGGATCCTGGTCCTGATCGCCTACTTCTTCGTCCGCCTGTTCGGGCAGTCCCGGCAGGCGCTCAGCCAGTTCGGGCTGAGCTTCGTGTTCGGCAACGACTGGGACGTCTCGCGGCTCACCTTCCACGGAGCGCCGCTGGTCGTCGGGACGCTGATCACCTCGGCGATCGCGTTGATCATCGGCGTGCCGATCGCCGTGGCCACCGCGCTGTTCCTGAACGAGCTGTGCCCGGGTCGGCTCCGCGGTCCGCTCAGCGGGCTGGTCGACCTGCTCGCCGCCGTTCCCTCGGTCGTGTACGGGCTGTGGGGCGTGTTCGTGCTGATCCCGCGCCTGCTGCCGGCCGAGAAGTGGGTGGCCAAGACATTCGGGTTCATCCCCTTCGTCGGCGGCCCGGTCAGCGGCCCCAACTACTTCATCGCCGGGCTCATCCTGGCCATCATGATCCTGCCGATCGTATCCGCGATCTCCCGCGAGGTGATCGCCACGGTTCCGTCCGAGAACAAGGAGGCGGCGCTCGCGCTGGGAGCGACGCGGTGGGAGATGATCCGCATCGCCGTGCTCCCCTACTCGCGCCCCGGCATCACCGGCGGCGCCATGCTCGGGCTCGGCCGGGCGATCGGCGAGACGATCGCCGTCGTGCTGGTGATCGGGGACGCACCGGTGATCGGGCACTCGATCTTCTCCCAGGGCTACTCGCTGGCCGCGGTGATCGCCAACGAGTTCGGCGAGGCAGCGTCGACGCCGATCCACAGCTCCGCCCTGTTCGCGGCCGGGCTGGTGCTGTTCGTCCTGACGCTGATCGTGAACATCATCGCCCGCTACTTCGTGCACCGCGGCACCCGCGGGAGGCGCCGCGGATCGACCGACGAGGACGTGATGGTCGCGGCCCAGTCGGCCACGGTGGGCGCATGAGCCTCGCTGCGATCCCGCCGATCAGCGCCCGCCGCCGGCGCACCGACAAGGTGATGCGCGGCACGCTGTTCGCCGCCACCATCATCGCGTTGATCCCGCTCGTGCTGGTCATCTACTACCTCCTGTACAAGGGCTTCAGCTCGTGGAGCTCCACGTTCTTCACCTCCGACCCGAACGGGAACTTCCTCGGCTACCCGGGCGGCGTCCGCAGCGCCATCCTCGGCACGCTGGAGATCGTCGGCCTGGCCACGCTGATCTCGGTTCCGATCGGGATCGCGGTGGCCCTGTACCTGACCGAGTACGGCAAGCAGTCGCTGCCCGCCAACATCGTCCGGTACTTCATCGACGTGATGACGGGCGTTCCGTCGATCGTGTTCGGGCTGTTCATCTACATCGTGCTCGTCCTCGGCAAGGTCGGTGGGACGGGCTTCGCGGGCTGGAAGGGAGCCGTCGCGGTCTCGTTGCTGATGCTCCCGGTGGTCACCCGCTCGGCCGAAGTCGTGTTGCTGCTCGTGCCCAGCAGCCTGCGCGAGGCAGCGCTCGCGCTCGGCGCACCGCGCTGGCGCGTAGTCAGCCGGATCGTGCTGCCGACCGCGCGCACGGGGCTGGTCACCGGCTCGTTGCTGGCCGTCGCGCGCGGCATGGGCGAGACCGCCCCACTGCTGTTCACGACGGCGGGGGCGTTCGCGGTCACCGCCAACCTGAACAGCCAGATGAACGCGTTGCCGCTGCAGATCTACAACGACATCCTGTCCCCGCGGGCCGAGGTCGTCAACCGCGCCTGGGGCGCCGCCCTGACGCTCGTGGCGATGGTCCTGATCCTCAACCTGATCGCGCGCGCCATCTCGCGAAGGAGCAGCCTGGCATGATCTCACGTGACACCACGAGCAAGGAAACGACCGACATGTCCACTGCGGGGGGCCCCTCGGAGCAGAAGGATGCGAAGGATGAAGCGCCTGACACCTCGGCAATCGGGGTTCGTGAGGGCGAAGGACACGCAGTGCAGGTCAAGGGTCTGAGGGCCTTCTACGGCAAGCAGGAGGCCGTCAAGGGCGTCGACATCGTCTTCCCGCCCAACGAGGTCACCGCGATCATCGGGCCGTCGGGGTGCGGCAAGTCGACCATGGTTCGGTGCATCAACCGCATGCACGAGGAGATCCCCGGCGCGCGAGCGGAGGGCAGCGTGACGCTCGACGATCTCGACGTGTACGGCGCGGGGATCGACGTGACGTCCGTCCGGCGCCTGATCGGGATGGTGTTCCAGAAGCCGAACCCATTCCCGACCATGTCGATCTTCGACAACGTCGCCGCGGGCCTGAAGCTGACCGGGACCAAGAGCGAGAACCTGCGCGAGACGGTCCACCGCTCGTTGCGCGCGGTCGGGCTCTGGGGCGAGGTCAAGGACCGGTTGGGCGAGCCGGGGATGGGACTCTCGGGCGGCCAGCAGCAGCGTTTGTGCATCGCGCGGACGATCGCCGTCGAGCCCGAGGTGATCCTGATGGACGAGCCATGCTCGGCGCTCGATCCAGTCGCGACGCTCAAGGTCGAGGAGCTGATCGACGAGCTCAAGGAGCGCTACACGATCGTGATCGTCACCCACAACATGCAGCAGGCCGCGCGCGTCTCGAAGTCGACCGTGTTCATGCTCGACGGGGAGCTCGTCGAGCACGCCCCGACGCAGGAGCTCTTCACGAGACCCAAGGACGAACGCACCGAGCGCTACGTGACCGGCAAGTTCGGCTAGGGAGAGCGATGCAAGAGACACGGCACAACTTTCGCGAGGCCCTCAAGCAGCTCGAGGTCCAGGCCCTCGGCGGCCTCGACCTCGTGATCACCGCGCTGGACCGGGCGCTGGAAGCGGTCGGCTACCAGGACGTCGAGCTGGCCGGCATGGTCGTGGCCGACGACGACCTCATCGACGGCCGCTACCTCGAGGTCCACCAGGGGATCCTGTCGCTGCTGGCGCTCCAGACCCCCGTCGCCACCGACCTGCGAATCGTGGCGGCGCTGCTGCACGTGATCCGCTGCATCGAGCGGATGGGGGATCAGTGCGTGAACATCGCCAAGCTGGTCCCGCTCTCCGGCTACGAGTCCCCCAAGGACAAGGACATCCTCGACGCGATCGAGCGCATGGGCCAGCTGGCCCGCTCGCAGCTCTCTCAGGCCAAGGATGCGTTCGCGTCGCGCAATGTCGGCCTGGCCCAGGACCTGGTGCGCCAGGACTCCGAGATCAACCGCCTCAACCGCGAGATCTTCCGCCGCGCGGTCGAGATCGGCGACGACGTCGACACGCGCGAGTGGGCGATGTTCATGATCCTGGTCGCGCGCTGCCTCGAGCGGGTCGGCGACAACACGGTCGACATCGCCGAGCAGGTGGTGTTCGTCGTCACCGGCCTGTTCCGCGAGTTCGCCGACGCCTCTCACCCGGCCTGACCAAGAGGGTCGCTCTGCAAAGGGCCGGCCGCTCGCCGGCGACCGGCCCGTAACGGAGAGAGGACGCAAAGGTACGCCGCCGCACAGCGGCATTTGTGACGGTCCCGTGTTCGCGGCGTGAGCCGTCACAGAAACTCAACACGGGGCTGCCCCGGCGGCCCTAGGTTGTCGACATGGCCACGACACGCCCCGCGCGCGGTGGACACACCCCGGGCCTGTCGGGCACGCCTGGCGAGACACGCGAGGTCTACCTCGAGGGCCGGCGCTCGGACTCGACCAACCCGCGGGGTGGTGGCCGACCGCGCCGCGGCTGAAATCCTACGAGGCGGCCGGTGACCGACGCCCAGCTCGAAGGCGCGCTTCGCTACGCCGCGATCGCGGGCGCCGGCCTGATCGTCTATCACGGCGCGCAGCGCCCGATCGGCGAACCCGGCATTCGCGCCCGCCTCGATGACGAGGAGCGCTCGCTGCGCCAACTCGGCCGCCAGGCCGAAGCGCTCGGGGTCAGAATCGCGATCGAGAACCTGGCGCCCGTGTACCCGGGCATCGAGCTCGCCTGTCACAACCCCATGGTGGTGTATGACCTCGTCCACCGGCTCGAGAGCCGCCACATCGGCATGTGCCTCGATATCGGCCATGCCCACATCGCAGCCGGCCTGGCTGGTTGCGAGCTGACCGAGCTGGTCGAGCCTGTGCTCGACCGCGTGATCGTGTTCCACCTCCACGACAACTTCGCCGGTCGGTCCGACCCGCCGCGGGCGGGCGGAATCGAGCCGGTCAAGCTCGATCTCCACCTCCCGCCCGGAGCCGGCACCGTCCCCTGGGGCAAGCTGGCGCCGTGGCTGGCCGGCCATCCGGCGCCCTTGCAGCTCGAGATTCACCCCGCGCTCAGGCCGGAGCCGGCCACGCTGGCGATCCTCACGCGTGAGGTGCTGGCGCGGGATCGACCGCCGGCAAGCCGTCGATGCTGACGGCGTTGTGGTCGCGCTTGTAGTCCTCGATCGCCTCAGCACCCCCAACCCTGAGCTTCTTGGCCGCCCAGGCGTCCATGTGCGGGCGCAGGCTCTCGTAGTGCATCAGCGGCACGCCGTACCCGCACGAGTCGGCGATGCGGCTCACGTCGACGACGACGATCGCGCGCTGGGACTCGGTGTGCTCAGGTGGCTCGAAGTCGCCCTCGGCGAGCAGAGCGTCGAAGCCCGGCTCCGACGAGAGAACCGCTCGCGCGCTTCCATGCAGCCGCACGATCCGCGGCGGGCCCTCGAAGGCGCACAGCATCACCACGATGCGGCCGTTCTCGCGCACGTGGGCCAGCGTCTCAGCGCCGCTGCCGACGAGGTCCAGGTAGGCGATCCTGCGTGGCTGGAGCACGCGCAGCATGCCGATCGGACCCTTCGGCGACAGGTTGACGTGACCGTCCAGCGCCGCCGGCGCGGTGGCGACGAAGAACAAGGGCTGCTTCGCGATCCAGTCGCGCAGGTGCCGATCGATCGCGTCGTATTCACGGGCCACTCGATCAGCATAACCCGCCGCCTGCTAGCTTCTCGTGTGCGGTCGGCGACGCCGGCCGCGAGGCAGCTTGCTTGGGTCCCGCAGTGAAGCGGTTCGGGTCAGCCACAGCCTCCCGAAACCGTACGCGGCCCGATGCCGCTGTGAAGGAGTACCGATGTCCATGCAGTCATTTGCCGAGCTCGGCGTGTCCGGGGCCGTACAGGACGCCCTGCGCCGCCGCGGCATCAACGAGCCCTTTCCCGTACAGCAGCTCGTGATCGGCGACGTCCTCGCCGGCCGCGATGTCCTCGTGCGCTCACCAACCGGGTCGGGCAAGACGCTCGCGTTCGCCGTGCCGATGGTCGACAGCATCGAGGCCACCGATCCGCGCCCCGCGGCGCTGATCCTCGCTCCCACCCGTGAGCTGGTCTCCCAGATCGCCGATGAGATGCACGCCGTCGCCCACGCCCGCGCGCTCCGCGTCACCGCCGTCTACGGCGGCGTCGGACTGCACAAGCAGTCGCGCGACGCCGCCCGGTCACACATCCTGGTTGCGACGCCCGGACGGCTGGAGGACCTGATCGAGCGGCGTGCGTTCAGCCTGAACCGCGTCCAGATCCTGGTCCTCGACGAGGCCGACCGGATGCTCGACATGGGCTTTCTGCCCGCCGTGCAGCGGATCGTCGACCAATGTCCGCCCGAGCGCCAGACGCTGTTCTTCTCGGCCACGCTCGAGGGTACGAACGGCAAGGTCGCCAGCGCCTTCACCCGTGACGCCGTCCGGCGCGAGCACGATCCCGCGCCCGCCGTCTCGGGCGGCGTCGTCAAGCATCGCTTCGTCGAGATCGACCACGCCGACCGCCTCGAGGCGCTCGTCCGTGAGTTGAAGCGCGAACGTGACCTTGCGCTCGTCTTCGTGCGCACCAAGCGCGGCGCCGATCGGCTCGTCAAGCGCCTCGGTCGCCATGGCGTCGAGGCGGTGGCGATGCACGGCGACAAGACCCAGGGGCAGCGCGAGCGCGCCCTGGCCCGGTTCGAGGCCGGGCACGTCGACACGCTCGTCGCGACCGATGTCGCCGCCCGCGGAATCGACGTCGACCGGATCTCTCATGTGATCAATTACGATCCGCCCGAGGATCGCGACGGCTATGTGCATCGTGTCGGGCGTACCGGCCGCGCCGGCCGCGACGGGATCGGGATCACTCTGCTCTCGCCAGAGCAGCGAACAGAGGTCGCCCGCTTCGCCGGCCAGCTCGGCCTCGACCACGGGCTCGCGACGCGCGGTCCCGCCCCGGCGGGTCGGGCCGCGACGGCGAGCCACGCTCCCGCCGCCGCGAGCCACGCTCCCGCCACGGGGGGCCGGCCGCACGCCGCCCCCGGAGCCCGTCGGTCGGGCCGCAACCGCCGCTCGTCGCCGTCGCGGGGCAGGCACCAGAGGTAGTCGCCGAACGCCATGGGATGCGCTGCACCCCATGGCGCCAGAGTCAGCTGCCGCCACCGACCGAAGGATGAGCAGCCCTTTTCGACGGCGCAGCCCCTCCAAGTTTGGACATCGGGCCAATGACCGCGACGGCGTGCCCGGCCTACCGTTTCAGCATGCGTTCACGACCGCCTCAGATCGTGGCGTTCGGAGGTGGGGGATTCTCGATGGAATGGGGCAACACCCTGCTCGACGACCACGTCCTCTCGCTCACCGGCGCCGAGCGTCCCCGGGTCTGCTTCCTGCCGACCGCGAGCGGGGACGCCGACCACTACGTGGTCAGGTTCTACCGCGCGTTCGCTGCCTCGCGCTGCGAGCCGTCCCACGTCTCACTGTTCCGGCGCGAGACGGGCGTCGGTGATCCCCGGACGCACCTGCTTTCGCAAGACCTGGTCTACGTCGGAGGCGGCAGTCTGGTTTCGCTGCTCGGCACCTGGCGTGCCCACGGGATCGATCACATCCTGCGCGAGGCGTGGCGCGCCGGCGTCGTGCTGTGCGGCGGCTCGGCGGGTTCCCTGTGCTGGTTCTCGCACGCCGTCAGCGCCTTTCATGAAGGTCCGTCGCGATCGATCGAGGCGCTCGGGTTCCTGCCCTGGAGCAACGCCGTCCACTACGAGGACGAGCCCGGCCGGCGGGCGGCCTTCCACGACGCGGTGGGGGCCGGCATGCCGCCGGGCTACGGGGCGGGCGACGGAGCGGCGCTGCACTTCGTCGGGACCGAACTCGCGGAGGTCGTGTCCTCGCGGCGCGCGGCCCGAGCGGTTCATCTGTCCCAGGACGGGAAGGGAGGCGTGCGCGAGCGCGAGCTCGCAGTGCGCTATCTCGGCTGCCCGGCGTCGTCGCTGACGGCGGCCGACCCCGCTGCATCGCTTCCGGGCGAAGCGATCGCGGCGTGACCGCGTCGCGGTCGCGGGCACACTGCACCCGGCGGCCGGTTCCGGCATCCTGGCGAGGGATGCCGGGCGTGTCCCACAGCGGCGAGCGCCGCCGGATCCTGGCGATGGGCGGCGGCGGCTTCACGATGGAGCGCGAGTCCGCGCTCGATCGCTTCGTGCTCACGCTGACCGGCCGGCCGGTGCCGAAGGTCTGCTTCCTGCCCACGGCCAGCGGCGACCCGACCGATCAGGTGACTCGGTTCTACGAGCGCTTCGGCGCCTGGCCGTGTGAACCCAGCACCGTCTCCCTGTTCCATCTCGGTCGCGATCGGATCGACCCGGTCGAGCACCTGCTGGCTCAGGACGCGATCTACGTCGGCGGCGGATCGATGCGCAACATGCTGGCTGTGTGGCGCGAGCACGGCGTCGAGCGGGCGATGTGCACGGCCTGGGAACGCGGCGTGGTGCTCGCCGGTCTCAGCGCCGGCGCGATGTGCTGGTTCGAGGGCGGGGTGAGCAAGAGCGGTGGCGTGCCCGAGCCCGTGCTCGGCCTGGGCCTGTTGCCGGGCAGCCTCACGGTCCACCTCGACGGCGAACCCGAGCGCCTGCCCGTCTATCGCTCGGCGGTGCTGAGGGGCGCGTTGCCGCCGGGATACGCGGCCGACGACGGCGCAGCGCTGTTGTTCGCCGGCACCGAGCCGGCCGAATGCGTCGCATCGCGCCCCGGCGCGCGCGTCGTGCGCCTCACCCTCGACGGCTCGGGTGCCCTCAGCGAGCACGAGCTCCCCGTCCGCCTGCTTCCCGGCGCCGACGGCCAAGGCCCGGAGCGCGAGCAATCGGACGGCGTCTCGGAGTTGCGTGCGCTGCGCGCCGGGCGCCGGCGCTGGGACTGATCCGTCCGGTCCGGGCCTAGGGCGCTGCCCGGTCTGGCGCCTTGGCGGCGGGGCGCCGGCAGGTCCGGGCCTAGGGCGCCGCCCGGTCTGGCCCCTTGGCGGCGGGCCGCCGGCGGAGCGCCAGCAACACCGCAGCCACGGCCAGCGCGGCCACGATCAGCGCGATCAGCAGCACCGTGGAGCCGCTCCCGCCGCCCCCGGAGGAGCCGCCGGCGAGCGGATGCCCCGCCGCTGCAGCCAACTTCGACACGGCCGGGATCGCCGCTCGGGCGAGATCGTCGGAGGTTGTGCCCGCCGGCGGTGACAGCTTGGCCACCTCGGCCGTGGCGGCGCTGCCGAGGCCGGCGCTGCCGAAGCCGGCCGGCATCACGACCAGCAGCTGCTGCTTGGTCTGGAAGCTGATCTCCTGGACGAGGAAGTCGGCGTACTTCTGCGGCTTGCCGAACAGGTCGGGAATCACGCCCAGGTCCACGGGCGAGGCGATCAGCGCCACCTTGATCGGGAACCCCGCCTGCTTGGCCGCCGCGGTCACCTGGTTCAGCGATTGCTGCAGGGCCCCGGACACCGGCGGCGAGTACGGGTAGAAGACGTTCTCGCCGAGCAGCACGTCGCTGGCCGGGTCGCCGTCGGCCAAGGCCCCGACCGAGACGAGCGCGAGCGCGGCGAGCGCGGCGACGATGGTGGCGGCCAGGCGGTGACGCATCGGTCGTATCGGTCGCATTCGCCGTCGCATCGGTCGCATCGGTCGCATCGGTCGCATCGGTCGCATCGGGCGAGAGGTTATCCGCGACCGGTTGGGAGGCGATAAAGGGCCCGCGCGGCGCCCGAGGCCTCACAGACCGGGCGGGAACAGATATTTGGGGTGCGGCGGCAGTTCGCCGCCGATCTGCAGCACGATCTCGGCGTGGGGGAGCAGCGGGATCAGGGCCGGGAGCCCGGACCAGCGCCGGCCGTCGACGAACGCCGACACCGAGCCGTGGAATCCGGTCAGGCGCCGGCGCGACAGCGGCTGTCCCCAGACGGCGAACAACTCGCCGAGCAGCGGCACCCGGCCGCCCCCGAACCTGTCGACAACGATCACGCCGGTGGGTTCGAACGTGCGCAGCGGGTAGGAGCAGGCGCCCCCGAGGACGTAGACACCGCGGCGGCGCTGCGGGGGCGCGACGCCGATGCCCGCGGGGACCGGCAGCACGAGCCGCTGCGCGTAGAGCTCGAGATGGACGCCGTAGGCCGAGGGGTGGGTCGAGGTGCACTGCAGGCCGGCGAGGCGTGTGCGGCGGGCGACCGCGGCTGAGACGGCCGGCAGCCGGTAGCGCGGCCCCTGCCCGGCGGGGATCGGCAGCTGATCGGGCGCCGGCGGCGCCGAGGCGCCGGCGGTGCTCGAAGACGCGGCGGGACGGCCGGAGCCGCAGCCCTGGATCCCGACTGCGGCCGCGAGAGCCAGCGCCAGGCCGGTCGCGGCGCGGCGTGCGAGCCGCGAGCCGGTCAGCACATCCCTCTCAGACGGTCGGCGTGGCCTCGCGGGCGGCGGCCATCACGGTCAGCTCGTGCCGCTCCGCCGCGAGCTCGACCCGTTCGGGATCGCCGCCCAGCTCCCGCCAGCGGCGCATCACGTCGGCGCCCATGTGGTCGAGGAAGTCGTCGGAGTGCAGTGGGTCGTGATGGAAGAGCAGCAGCCGCTCGGCCCCGACCCTGCGGCCGAAGCCGAGCGCGTCGGACACCGGACAATGGCCCCAGCCAAGATGGTTGAGGTATTCCTCGTCCGTGTACTGGCAGTCGTGCATCAGCATCGAGGCGCCGCGGGCGAGCTCGAAGCCGGAGATCCAGTCGTCCTCGAGCTCAGCCAACGGAGCGCCGAGACCCGGCTCGTGGTCGGGGATGTAGCAGAGGGAGGTGTCGCCCTCCTCGATCCGGTAACCGAGCGTGGGGCCGCGATGGTTGACCGCCTGCGCGCGGATGCGCGCGGGCCCGATGCTCCACTCGAGCGGCTCGGCCTCGCGGAAGGACATCAGCGACGGCAGCTCGCGCACCTCGACCGGCGCCAGCGGCGCGGAGATGTAGCGGGCGATGCGGTCGCGCAGCGACGCCTCAGGCGAGGCCGGCCCCCAGATGATGATCTCGGCCTCGGGGCGGAAGGCGGGGGCGAAGAACATCAGGCCCTGGATGTGATCGAGGTGGAGGTGCGTGAGCAGGATGTGGATCGGCTGCTCGACGCGCGGCAGCGCCAGCCCCAGGTTGCGGATTCCGGTACCGGCATCGAGGATCAGGGTGCTGCCGTCGCTGAGGGTCAGCTCGGCACAGGACGTGTTGCCCCCGTAGCGCATGGTTTCCGGTCCCGGCGCGGGAATCGACCCCCGAGCACCCCAGATCTTGAGCCTCATCGCGCCTCCTCTTCCTTGCTGTCCGCCAACGGCCAGAAGATCACTATCGCACCGCTTGCGCCGCCCGCGCCGACGATCGGGATCGCGCTGGCGGCGATGTCCTGGTGGGCGCCGCCGGCGTGACGGATGCGGAAGGTGCCATGGGAGGGGCGATTCTGCCGCAGCGCGATCGTGAGCGGGATCTCGTCGTAGGGCAGCGGCTGCTCGTCCTCGCCGAACGGGCCGAACTCGGTCGTCCACTCTGTCGCGGTCATCGTCCCGCTCTCCTCGAATCGTCGCCCGAGCAGGGCCCCGGCGGCTTCGTTGTAGAACAGCAGCACCCCTTCGTCGCCGACGAGAAAGGCGGGCGTGGAGATACTGGACAACAGGTTCCGCGCCAGGATGAGCTCAAGCGGCCTCTGCCCTCTCATGGGGCAATGCTAATGGCGTTCGGGACCGCCGGCGACGGCGGGCACGCGCGAGGAGTGCAGGGGCGCCGGCGGGGGCGCGGCCGGGCCGCGCCGAAATGGATGGCTCGAAATGGTCGTATTGCTGGCACAATCAGCATGCCGCCGTGATTGACAACTCTCCCAACGCCGCCGCCGACGAGCTCGCGTCGCTGCGAGCTGAGGTCGCGCGCCTGCAGCGCGCGCTCGACCAGCGGCTGCCGAACCCGCCGCAACCGCGGCCGCGGCGGACGATGGAGCCCGATCCCGAGCTTCCCGGGCTGTCCGGCCTGTGGCGCGGTGAGCGCGGCCTCGGCTGGCGGCTGTTCGTGCAGGGCGCGGTGACGATCATGGCCGCTCTGGCCGTGGTCACGATCATCGCCATCGCAGCTTCGTAGCGCGGTCACTATTCTCGCGCCACCGTGGCGGGCCAAAAGTCCAAGCGCAAGCGACGTAACGCCGGCTCCGCGCCGCGCGCGGTGCCCTCGGCGCGCCGCGACCAGCGGGCCGAGAAGGAAGCCGCTGCCCGGCGGGAGCAGCGCAGCAGCCGCGCGTCCCGCATGGACCCCCTCGGCGAGCGGCCGGTGAGCCCGTTCGGCGGGCTGCCGATCTCCGAATTGATGATCCTCGTCGGTGCCGTCGCCTTCATCTTCGGCGTCTTCACCGGCGGGAGTGCCGCGCTGGTCGTCGGCTTCATCGTGTGCGCCCTCGGAGTGATCGAGGTGACCGCCCGGGAGCACTTCACCGGCTATCGCTCCCACGCCAGCCTGCTGGCCGCGGTGCCCGCGGTCGGTCTCGAGCTTGCGCTCGTGCTCGTGTTCCCCCACACGCGCGACCGGACGCTGTTCCTGCTCGCCGTCGTGCCCGTGTTCGGCATCACCTTCTGGCTGCTCCGACGGCGGTTCCTGAGCGCGCGGCAGGCCCGGATCGCGCGTCGGCGCATCTGAGCCGGTTGAGCCGGTCACGATCCGGCGCGGTGGAGCCGGTTCACCACAGCGCGTCAACGCGCTCGGGATGTTCGTGCTCGTCGAAGTGCGACCCGCGCCGCTCGTCGGGCATGCTCGGCAGCTGGAGCCGGAACACCGCCCCGCCGTCCGGCGCGTTGGTCGCGCTGACCGAGCCGCCGTGCTGCTCGGCCACCTGTCGCACGATCGCGAGTCCGAGGCCGCTGCCCTGACGACCGCGCGAATTCTCGCCGCGGAAGAAGCGGTCGAACACGAAGGGGAGATCGGCGGGCGCGATCCCGGGACCGTGGTCGCGGACGAGCACGCCGTCGGCGTCGACCGTGACTTCGACGGTGCCGTCGGGGTCGGAATGGCGGGACGCGTTGTCGAGCAGGTTGTTGATCGCGCGCCCGAGCCGTTCGGGCACTGCCTCGACGATGAAGGGCTGGAGCTTGGACTCGAAGTGGATTCCCGGCGCGTTGCGCCGTGCGCGGGCGATGGACTCGGCCACGACCCCGTCGAGCCGAACGTCCTCGGGCGTGCCGCTCGGCTCATCTCCGCGGGCGAGTTCGATCAGGTCTCCGACCAGCGCGCTCAGCTCCTCGCTCTGCTCGACGACGTCGGCGAGCAGCCGGTCGCGGTCCTCGGGCTGGAGCTCGCCGCCGGCCAGCAGCACCTCGACGTTTGTGCGCAGGCTCGTGACCGGGGTGCGGAGCTCGTGCGAGGCGTCGGCGACGAGCTGCCTTTGCGCGCGCACCGATGCATCCAGCTCATCACGTGAGTGCTCGAGCCGCTCGAGCATCGCGTTGAACCGGGTCGCGAGCTGACCCACCTCATCGTCGGCGCGGATCGCGATGCGGCTCGAGAGATCCTCGGTCTCGCCGATGTGCTGCGCCGTCTGCGCCACCTCGGCCAGCGGCGCCAGCACGCGCCGCGCGGCGAGGCGGCCGAGTGCGGCGGCCAGGGCGATCCCGCTCAGGCACAGCAGCAGCAGGATCAGCCGGACGTGGGCGAGGATATGGTCCACGCTCGAGAGCGGGCGCGCGAGCTGAACCGCCCCGCCGGGCAACCCGAACGTGTAGAGGCGGAGGTGGACGCCGTTGACGTGGACGTCCTCGAACACGGAGCCGCCGCCGGCCAGCGCCACCGAGCGTACGGCCGGGTCGACCGGCAGCACGGCGTCGCCGGTGCCGGGCTGGATCGTGCCGTCGGCTCCGACGATCTGCATGTACGGGGCGGCCCCGCCCTCGCTGGGCGGCAGCCCGGGAACGCTGCCCTCGAGCGCGCGCGGGCCGTAGCGCTCGGTCAGCAGCGCCTGACCCTGGAGCGCGCCGTCCACCTGGCTGCGGAGCTGGGAGCGGACGACGAGGTAGGACACCAACGCGACGAGCAGGATCGCGATCGCCACCGCGGCCGCGGCGGCCATCGCGATTCTGCGGCGCAGCGGCATCGAGACCTCCCCGGCTAGTCCCGCAGGACGTAGCCGACGCCGCGCACCGTGTGCAGCAGGCGTGGCTCGCCGTTGGCCTCGGTCTTACGTCGCAGGTAGCCCATGTAGACGCCGAGCGCGTTGGACGTCGGGCCGAAGTCGTAGCCCCAGACGCGCTCGAAGATCGTGGACCGGGTCAGGACCTGACGGGGGTGTTGCATGAACAGCTCGAGCAGCAGGAACTCGGTCCGCGACAGCTCGATCAGTCGGTCGCCGCGCCGGACCTCGTGCGCGACCGGGTCGAGCACCAGGTCGGCGTAGGCGAGCGTCTCGCCGTCGGTCCCGTCACCGGCGCGCCGGAGCAGCGCTCGCAGCCGGGCCTGGAGCTCCCGCAGCGCGAACGGCTTGACCAGGTAGTCGTCGGCCCCGACGTCGAGACCCAGAACGCGATCGTCGATCGCGTCGCGGGCGGTGAGCATCAGCACGGGGGTGCGATCGCCGGCCTGGCGCATCCGCCGGCACACCTCGAGCCCGTCGAGCCGCGGCATCGCGACGTCCAGGATGACAGCGTCGGCGGGCGAGGTCGCGAGGGCGTCGAGTGCCTCTTCGCCGTCGGCGGCCAGGGCGACCTCGTAGCTGTCGAGCCGGAGTGCCCGCTCGAGCGCGCGCCTGACGGCGGGTTCGTCATCGACTACGAGCACTTTCGGCATCACGCAATGATCGCGCGTGCGCGTAAAAGTTGGCGAAGAAGCCCTAGGCGGCCGGCGCGGGGGCTCCGACCTTGCCGACCTCGCCGGCCTCGATCATCGCGATGAGGTCCTTGGACTCCTCTCGGATCACGGTCCCGTCCTCGAGCTCGATCGCCGGTAGTAGCTGCTGACCGGTGAGCTTGATGTACTCCGTTCTCTTCGAGCGCGGGAAGGTGGGATGCTTGACGACCTCGTACTCGACCCCGGCCTCGTCGAGCACCTTCTGGACCTTGTAGCAGGGGTGGGCCGAGATGTTGATCCAGGTGATGCCGCAGCGGTGGAGCTTCACTGGCATGCGTTCCTCCGTCCGGTCGTGTGAGCTTCAGCTTAGCCCGTGCCCGCGACCCGTAGGCGGAGGTCGAGCGGCCGGGCCCCGTTGCGCGAAGCGACCGACGGAGCGCGCCACCAACGGTTGCTCACCGGGCAGGCCCGTTCTGCCTCGGGGTGCGCGCGCCCTCGCCGCCGAGCGCCACGGCCGCCTTCGCCGTGACGAGGTGGTAGAGGACGAGCAGCTGCACGAGGGCCAGCGACTCCGATCGGTGCAGCTGGGTGCCGATCGTGAACTCGCCCAGCCGCTGGGAGCGCAGATGGCTGGCGAAGTGCATCCGCTGCCAGATCGCCTCCTCGATCGTCGGCGCGGTCTCCGGGTCGAGCTGTCCGGGAATGACGACGAGGCGATCGGGGCCCTGATCGACCATCGCGATGCCGCCGGGCTCGTCATTGACGACGGAGCTGAGGTCGGGATGGGGGAGTCCGGGGCCGAGCATCACGTGCGCGTCGAGCTGGTCGGGGTCGTGGCTGTCCCCCGGCACGAACGAGACGACGATGTCGGCATGCCGGCGCTGGGGCCGAATGAACGACTCGGAGTCCGGCTCCCGCCGGTCGAGCTCGGCCAGGACCTGGTCGGTCGTGTAGCCGCGGCGCGAGCAGTCGCGCTGGACCTTCCACTGACGCCTGATCTCCTCCGGCGGGTTCAGATACACGCGCACGTCGTAGCAGTCGAGCATCTCCGGCAGGTGGTAGCCGAGCAGCCCCTCCACGACCGTGAACCGGGCCGGCTTGATGTACACGGGCGGACCGAACGTGCCGTCCTGGTGGCGATAGACGGGCTTCAGAATCGCGTCGCCCACACGCAGGTGGGCGAGGTCCTGGGCCATGATGTCGATGTAGTTGCACTCCGGGTCCAGCGGCGTGATGTTCTGCTCGGCGCGCTGCCTGCGGTCGTAGCGGTGGTAATCGTCGGTGCAGACGTGGGTGACGTTGTCCTCGCCGAGCAGGCGCACGAGGCCGCGGGTGATCGTGGTCTTGCCCGCGGCCGAGTCACCCACGACGCCCAGGATCACCGGGCGTGCGGCGATGATCGCGTCTTCAAGCATGGGCACCCCGGTCCACGAGGGCGGCCCGGTCGTGCAGGTCGACGCCGAACACGCTGCTCTTGAGAATGTCCTGCGCCTCGATCATCACCAGTTCCTCGCGACTTGGCCGACGGCCCGCGAGCGCGGCCTGGTAGACGCGGTTGGCGTGGCGCAGCCGGGCCCGCTCGATCCCGTTGCGCACGCTGCGCGCGTGCGCGAACAGGGGCAGCTGCAGGCGGCGCTCGAGGTAGGCACGGAACGCCTCCTCGGCAGCCGGCGTGAACGCGTAGGACTCCTGTCCGAGCATCAGCCGGGCGATCGCCAGCAGCTCCTGCACGGAGTAGTCGGGAAAGTCGATGTGATGGGCGACGCGCGAGCTCATCCCGGGATTGAGGCTGAAGAAGTCCTCCATCCGATCCTTGTAGCCGGCCAGGATCACGACCAGCTTGTCGCGCTCATTCTCCATCACCTGGAGCAGGATCTCGATCGCCTCCACTCCGTAGTCGCGCTCGTTCTCGGGCCGGTACAGGTAGTACGCCTCGTCGATGAACAGCACGCCGCCGTAGGCGCGCTTGAGCACTTCCTTGGTCTTCGGTGCGGTGTGCCCGACGTACTGCCCGACCAGATCGTCGCGGGTCACCGCGACCACGTGGTTGCGGGGTATGTAGCCGAGGCGGTGCAGGATCTCGGCCATACGCAGCGCGACCGTGGTCTTGCCGGTACCGGGGTTGCCGGTGAACGACATGTGCAGCGTCGGCCGCCCCGAGGTGAGCTCCAGCTCGCGCCGCAACCGGTCGATCACCAGCAGCGCCGAGATCTCGCGGATCCTGGTCTTGACCGGCGCCAGCGCGATCAGCTCGCGGTCGAGCTGCGAGAGCACGCTCTCGATGTCGGCGCTGCGCAGGACGACGTCGAGCTCCGGCTCGGCCTCCCGGCCTGCCGGCTGACGATCCCGAATCGCCTCAGCCGTGGTCTGGGTCATCGCCGTTGCCGCTCGTGTGGCCGCCCGACACGGCGCTCGCGTGGAGGTACCGGCTTCCGGGCGGGTCATCGGCCGCGTACGCATGCAACCGGTAGCGGATCACGCGATCGTGGTCCTCGATGCGGTCGAGCCGGAATCCCGGCTCCCGTGCGGGGCGGTTGACGATGAAGCTGAGGGCGGTCGTCTGGCGACCGAGCGACGAGTCGTAGGCATTGAGCTTCACGTAGTGGTTGGGGTGGGACTCGCGGCAGGCGCGCACGTCGCGCATCACGACGTCGAGCTCCTCGAGCGGCAGGTCGAACACCGGCGGCGCCCACATCTCCCAATAGGAGTTGCGGGGGTGCGGGTCATCGGTGTGCTCGACCGACATCGACCAACCGTTGCCGAGGGCATAGGCGATCTGGGCCGCGATCTGATCATCGCTCAGCTCGGGCAGGAATGAGAACGTGCCCTGTGTGATTCGCATGGGGTCTCCCTGGTCTTGGTCAGCCGAGCGTGGGCGTGGCCACGTAGTCGGGCGTGTCGGTCGATTCGAAGTTGAACGTGATGTCCTTCCAGACCTGGAGCGCGGCGCCCAGCTCCGGGCAGCCCTTGGCTGCGTGCTCGAGGATGTCCGGTCCCTCCTGGAAGTAGTCCCGGCCCTCGTTGCGGGCCTGGATGATCGCCTCCACGGCGACACGGTTTGCCGTCGCGCCGGCGGCGATGCCCATCGGATGCCCGATCGTCCCGCCGCCGAACTGCAGCACCACGTCCTCGCCGAGGTACTTGAGCAGTTGATGCATCTGGCCGGCGTGGATGCCGCCGGAGGCGACCGGCATCACCGCCGGTAGCGAAGCCCAGTCCTGGTCGAAGTAGATGCCCGTCTCCGGGTTCGCCGGCACGTGGTTGAGCCGCAGCGTGTCGTAGTAGCCCCGGATCATCAGCGGGTCACCCTCGAGCTTGCCGACCACGGTGCCGGCGTGGATGTGGTCGACGCCGAGCAGCCGGCACCACTTCGCGATCACGCGGAACGACACGCCGTGCGTCTTCTGACGTGTGTACGTGCCGTGGCCGGCCCGATGCAGGTGCAGGATCATCCCGTTGCGCCGCGCCCACCTGGACATCGACTGCATCGCCGTGTAGCCGACCGTGAGGTCCATCATGATGATCACGCTCCCGAGTTCCTTGGCGAACTCGGCGCGCTCGTACATCTCCTCCATCGTCGCCGCGGTCACGTTCATGTAGTGGCCCTTGACCTCGCCGCTGGCGGCGCTGGCCCGGTTGACGCCCTCGATCGAATACAGGTATCGATCCCGCCAGCGCATGAACGGCTGCGAGTTGATGTTCTCGTCGTCCTTGGTGAAGTCCAGACCACCGCGCAATGCCTCGTACACCACGCGTCCGTAGTTCTTGGCCGAGAGGCCGAGCTTCGGCTTCACCGTCGCGCCGAGCAGCGGACGCCCGAACTTGTCCAGGTACTCGCGCTCCATCACGATCCCGTGCGGCGGCCCCTGGAACGTCTTGACGTAATGCGTCGGGATCCGCATGTCCTCGAGCCGAAGCGCCTTCAGCGCCTTGAAGCCGAACACGTTGCCGATGATCGAGGAGGTCAGGTTGGCGATCGATCCCTCTTCGAACAGATCGATGTCATACGCGATCCGGGCGATGTACTCGCCCTCGCGCCCGGGCACCGCCTCGACGTCGTAGGCCTTGGCCTGGTAGTGCTCGTGCGCGGTCAGCCGGTCGGTCCACACCACGGTCCAGGTCGCCGTCGAGGATTCGCCGGCCACCGCCGCCGCGGCCTCGATCGGTTCGACGCCGGGCTGTGGCGTGATCCGGAACGCACACAGGACGTCGGTGTCCTTGGGCTCGTAGTCGGAGTTGTAGTAGCCCATCTCCGCGTAGGGCGTGACGCCCGAGGCCCAGCGGTCCTTCTTGTGGTCGGTGGCTGCGGCGGCGGAGGGATTCATGGAGCAGGGACGCCTTTCGGTCGGTCGGCGAGCTGAACGTTGGCGCTCCGAGACATAGGTGTCAAAGACTGATTTAGGACAAAAAGATAGAGTTAGACCTATGCATTATCGCGACGCGGCCGGAGCGCCCGCGCGGCCGGACTCATAGACCGTCCTCACAGGGTGCATCCAGAATCTGTGTTGCTTGTCGATCGGGGTCGGGTACGTTGCGCTTCCCTGCACACCAGGTTGTCGCCGTCTGTGAGACTCGGGAGCGTCGATGCCACTCGTCTTCATCCGCCACCTGCTCGACGAGGCCGCCACCGGCGGCCACGAGCCGCTGTCGCTCGCGGAGATCCGGCGCTACGAGGCCGAGGCCGCGCGAGTGCCGGCGTGATCGACGTCGCTCTGACGCCGGCCGACGGGCGCCCGGCCGACGTGGCCGTCGTGATCGATGTGCTGCGCGCGACCACCACCGTCACCCAGGCGCTGGCGTCGGGCTACGGCTCGGTCATCTGTGCCGACAGCATCGAACGGGCAAGAGGACTGCGTGGACCGGGACGCGTGCTGGCGGGTGAACAGGGATGTCGGATGCCGCCGGGGTTCGACCGTGGCAACTCGCCGCTCGAGGCCACGCGGGTGGGAGGCGCCGAGTTGGTGTTGGCCACCACCAACGGCGCACCGGCGATCGTGGCCGCGGCGCGCCGCGCCGCCGCGGTCGTGCTCGCCTGCCTGCTCAACCTCGACGCGGTGATCGCCGGACTGTGGGGGTGCGACGTGCAGATCGTCTGCTCCGGCACGAACGGGGCGGTGGCGCTCGAGGACGTCTACGTGGCCGGCCGGATCAGCGCCGGACTGGCCGGTTCGAGGACGGATTCGGCGCTGCTCGCCGAAGCGGTCGCGCGGGCCTACCCGACCGCATACGAGGCGCTGGCCGCCTCCGCCGACGCGCGGGCGCTGGTCTCTGTCGGCCTGGCCGGCGACATCGAGTACTGCGCCCGCGAGTCCGTTCTGGAGCTTGTCCCTCGCGTGGTGGCCACCGGCCCGGGTGTGGCGGTGATCGGCACCGATGTGGCTGCGGCGACCCCGCCCGGGCAGGCCGATGGACCGCCGGCGGCCGCGGTGGCCCCGGCGCGATGAGCGCCGGGATCGACCCGACCGCCGCCTGCGGTCGCTGATCGGACACGATCGTGCCCCGACCGATCATGCTCGGCGTCGTCGGTGATTCGGGTGCCGGCAAGACGACACTCACCCGCGGGCTGGTGCGGATCCTCGGTGAGGCCCAGGTCACGCGCGTCGCCGCCGACGACTATCACCGCTACGACCGACGCCAGCGGGCGGAGCGGGGGATCTCGCCCCTGCACCCGGAGGCCAACCATCTCGATGTCCTCGAGCAGCACCTGGGCCACCTGCGCGCCGGCGAGTCCATCCTGAAGCCGGTCTACCGCCACCACGACGGGACCTTTGAGCCGGCCCAGTACGTGAGGCCGGCGCGGTTCACGATCGTCGAGGGCATGCTCGGGTTCCACACCCGGCGGCTGCGCGATGCCTACGACGTGCGTGTGTATCTGTCACCACCCGAGGATCTGCGCCGCAATTGGAAGGTCCAGCGCGACTGCAGCCGTCGCGGCTATACGACCGACGAGGCGCTGGCCGAGCTCGACCGCCGCGAGGGGGACGCCGAGGTCTACATCCGCCCGCAGCAACGCCACGCCGACCTCGTGATTTCGTTCACGCCCGGCGAGGCGGGCGACCAGGACCACCTCGATGCGAACGTGGTGATGCGCCCGGGACTGCCGCATCCGGATCTGGCGCCGTTCGCCGACCTCGCCGCTGAGGGCATCACGGTCGACCGGCGGGGAGCGGACACGCGTCTGTTCGTGCCCGGCGGCGTCACGCCGGATCGGGCCGCCGCGGTGGAAGAGGTCCTGTGGGACAGGATGCATTTCGCCAGCCACCTGCGGACCGAGCGGCTCGGCGAGTTCACGGTCGCCACCGAGCTGCACCGATCGGAGTCGCTGGCGATCGTGCAGCTGCTGATCCTCTATCAGCTCGTCACCGCCCGCGCCGCCGTCGCACTCGGCGGCCCGGGCGCCCGGGTGGACGCGGGCAGGTGACCGGTGCAGAGCGTGGATCGCGCCGCTGTTGCCCGTGCGGCCCAGGCGGTCCTCGCCGGCGGCGGCTGGTGCGTCGTCGAGGTGTGCATCGACATCGCCGGCCAGCGCTGGGATCCGCGGGTACTCGTGTGCTCCACCGACGCCGAGGTCGTTGTGGACGCGGTGGCCGACGAGGTGTGGTCAGACCCGGCCGTCGACGTGCGGGTGGCGGGGTGTCACCGCCGCACGCTCGCCCCGGATCCGGACCTGGGTAGATACCTCTGTCATCTGGCGGCAATGCCGGCGGCAGCGGGTGGGGAGGAGCCGCTCAGCCGGCTCCGGCCAACGAGGGGCGGGAGGCACGCCCCGCTGGTGAAGGATGCGATGAACCCGATCGTGGTCAGCCTCGGGCGTGGGCACACGCTACGCGAGGCCGCACAGCGGATGACCGCGCGTGGCGTGGGTGCAGCGGTGGTGCTCGACAATGATCAGCCCGGCCCGACGATCATCACCGAACGCGACATTCTGCACTCCAACGGGGTGGGCCAGGACATCGACGACGAGCGCGTCAGCGCCCACCTGACCTCGGAGCTCGTGTTCGCGGCGCCCGACTGGTCGCTCGACCGGGCCGCGGACGAGATGATCCGCGGCGGCTTCCGTCATGTGATCGTGCTCGACGGCTCCGACGTGCTCGGGATCCTGTCGATGCACGACATCGTGCGCTGCCGGACCGCGTCGCGGCGGGGGGCGTCGGTTCCGGGCGGGTAGGGTGGCGGGCTGATCTTGGGGTGGCGTCGGCAGCGGTGCTCGTGCGGGGCGGAAACGGCCGGCTGGGGATCGGTGTGGCTTCGGTGTGGCTGGGCGTGTGGCTTCGGTGTGGGCTGCGGTGCGGCTTCGGGGTGGCTGGGCGTGTGGCTTCGGTGTGGCTTCGGGGTGGCTGGGCGAACCTCCATTTCGTGGCATCTCGCCGAACCTGAGGCCCGTCGAGGAACTTAATGGCTGCCACACAGCCATTAAGTTCCGCGGCGCGCGGACGCAGCATCGAGAGGCCACGAAATGGAGGTCGCACGGGCCCACACACGGCCCGCGCCGGCCACCACCAGGCCCGCACACACGGCCCGCGCCGGCCACCACCAGGCCCGCACACACGGCCCGCGCCGGCCACCACCAGACCCGCGCACACGGCCCGGCCCTACCCCAACCCCTCACCCGTGAAGGCGATGAACTGCTTCACCGGCTCGCGTACGGGGCCGATGGCGGAGCGCAGCAGGAACCAGGGCCTTGGCGGTAGCGGGTCCTCGAGGTCGAGCTCGCCGAGCAGGCCGGTGTCGAGCTCGGCCGCCACTGCGGCGCGCGAGAGCAGCGATATGCCGAGGCCGACGCGGGCGGCCTGCTTGATCGCGCCGTTGGAGCCGAGTGTGAGCGTCCGCGGCGCCAGCTCGCGTTCCTCGAGGTACTGCTCGTTCAGCGTCCGCGTGCCCGAGCCGGGCTCGCGCAACAGCCAGGGGCGCTCCGCGAGGGACGCCGCCGCGACCAGCCCCTGGGTCCGCAGGGGGTCGTCGGGCGCGGTGATGCAGACGATCTCGTTGTCCATCAGCGGGATCGCGACGAGCCGATCGTCGGTCGGCGGGCGTCCGGAGATGGCCACGTCGGCGGAGTGGGACAGCACGCGCTCGAGCACCTGCTCGCGGTTGCCGACCGCGACCGCCAGCTCGAGCTCCGGGTGCGCGAGCGAGAACTCGCGCATCAGCGGCGGCACGAAGGACTCGGCGGCGGTGGTGACGGCGGCGATCGTGACTCGGCGTGCGGCCACGGCCGAGGCCTCCCGCGCCGCCTGGCGTCCCTGGGCCAGCAGGCCCATCACGTCGGCGGCGTAGGCCGCGAACGTGGCGCCGGCGTCGGTCGTGCGGATGCCGCGGCCGGCGCGCTCGAACAGGTCGCAGCCGAGCTCCCGGGAGAGGGCGGCGATCGCCGCCGAAACCGACGGTTGCGTGACGATCAGCTCGTCGGCGGCGGCGGTGACCGAGCCGCCGCGGACGACAGCGAGGAACGCCGTGAGCTGAGTCACCGTTATAGCCATGCCTCTTACATTAGAGACGGCGGCATTGAGAAACGCAAATGCGTCGGTGCTGCCGTCCGACGCGGTCGCGGCCACCGTGACCGCGGCCACCATGGCCGCGACTACCGTGACCGCGGCCACCGTGACCGACCGCGGTGCAGCGGCGGCCAGCTACCAGCGCGGCTCGTAGCCGGAGGTCAGCTCCCGCGCTCGGCGCCGCCAGCGGGGCTCGACGTCGAAGTCGTGGCGCATGCGGCGCTCGCGAAGGTACCGCACCGTCGGCCCATAGCTGTAGCGCGCGGTGCGCGCATACAGCTTGGCCGCCCGGTCGGACTCCATGAACGGCATGTACGCGTCCGGGAACCCGGGCATCGTGCAGGCCATGCAGATCCCACCCACGTTGGGGCAGCCACCGACGCCGTTGATCCAACCCCGCATCGGGACGTTGCACTTGACGACCGGGCCCTTGCAGCCCAGTTTGACCATGCAGCGCCCGTCGCCGTAACCACGTGCGAACTTGCCGTTCTCGGCCAGCCCGGCCCGGTCGCAGATCTCGTGCACGGTGCGGCCGAAGATCCGGGTCGGGCGGCCCTGATCGTCGAGCTCGAGGCCGGGCCCCATACCGGCCAGCTGCAGGACGAGGCTGAGCAGCGTCTGCGTCACGTTGTCCGGCTGCACGGGGCAGCCCGGGAGATTGATGATCGGGATTCCCAGCCGGGAGGTCGCGTTGGCGCCGAGGTAGTCGCGCAGGCCCATCGCGCCCGTCGGGTTGTTGCGCATCGCGGGAATGCCGCCGTAGGCCGCGCAGGTGCCCATCGCCAGGAGTGCGGCGGCCCGCGGCGCAAGCCGATCGAGCCAGGTGTTGGTGCTGATCGGTTCGCCGGTCACGGGATCACGGCCGAGCGCGGCCCAGTGCCCTTCGCCGCTGATGTCCTCGTTCGGCACCGAGCCCTCGAGGACGAGGATGAACGGGTCGAGCCGGCCCGCGGCGGCCTCGTGCCACGGGCGCATGAAGTCCTCGCCGGTCTCGTAGGCGAACATCGGGTTGTACATGATCAGCGGTGGCATCCCGGGCATGCAGCCGCGCAGAAGATCCTCGAGGCTGGGGTTCGTCGCTGCGGTCATCGAGATCGAGTCCCCGTCGCACCCCAGGCCGCTCGTCATCCAGATCACGTGGATCGGGCGTCGTTCCCGGCGGGCCTGGGCGTGGACGAACTCGGCCGCCACGTCACTGTCCACGAGCGGGCGCGCTTGCGCCACGGCCGCTCATGCCGTCGATGCGAATCGGCCTCGCGACGGTCGGTCTCGCTCGGACGTTGGTCCGATGCCGACGGTCCCGGTCCGCTCGATCAGACATTCGAGGTGCCGCTCCACGGTCCCGTGAAGATGGAGGTCGCCGGCAGAGCCGGTGACCAGGCCGGCCTGCGCGAGCCGACCGAGCGCGTGTGAGATCGATGGGCGCTCCGCCCCAACGAGCTGCCCGAGCAGGCGATGCGTGAGCGGTAGGGCCAGCCGGATCCCGGACGGGTCGACCCGGCCCCAGCGGGAGGCGAGGTGCCACAGCACGAGCACGAGCCGCACCTCGAGCCGCGGCTGGCTGCTGATCGCCCGCAGGACGTCGAGCTCGGCGGCCCGCCGTCCAACCCGGCGCAGCAGCGCCTGCCCGATCTGCGGCCACGGCCGCACACGCTCGGAGAACTCCGCGTCGAGCAGCGCCAGCCGCGCCTGACACAACACGCGCCACGCGGTGGTCTGCTCGAGCATGTCATCGGGGCGCACGCTAGAGCGCAGCAGCAGATCGCCCGCGCCGACGAGCTCGGTCGCGGTGCGGGCGCCCACGCACGTGTCCATGGCCATCAGCCCGTCCAGGATCAGCAGCCCGGGCCCGTCGCCGGCCGCCTCCAGCCACGGCGTCAGGTCACAGCGACCGACGCCGGCGTCGAGCACGCGCGCGGTCGCGAGCTGCCGCGCGCCGATTCGCATGCGCTGGTCGAACTCCTGCGCGAGATCGTCGTCGGCGTCGAGCAGGTACGCGTACAGCGGCCGCGACTCCGGCTTGTCGCCACGGTGTGACCACCGCGGTTGAGGCGGCGCATCACCCTGTGTGCCTTCGATCGACAACGCCGAGCTTCTCCTCGCTCCGGACAACCGACTCCCGCGGGTGAGTGTACGCCTCAGGCGGTCGGTCCCAAAGGGGGTACGTCGTCGTAAGTTGGATTACGGATCGGCCCGGTAACTGACGTTACCGAGGCGGCCACAGGGATCCGGTGCAGTGGTAGAACGACCTCTGTCCCGGCCGGTTGACCTCAAGGGCGAGTGCCGGGTATGTTGCGAGATGCGGGCAGGACGAGGGAGTAAGGAGAGACCCAGACCCATGTGCTTGGCGATACCCGGTCAGGTTCTGGAGGTCGTCGACTCGGCGAACCGGATCGCCAAGGTCGATGTCGCCGGGGTCAGGCGCAATGTCAACATCGGTCTGCTCGACTCCGACGGTGAAGGGGTCGGTCCGGGCGACTGGGTGCTGATCCACGTGGGCTTCGCGATCTCGCAGGTCGACGAGGAGGAGGCCCGCGCCACGCGCGACCTGCTCGAGCGGATGGGCGCCGACTATGAGCAGGAGCTCGAGGAGCTGAAAGCCAGCGTGATCGAGTGACCCTCGGGCACACATCGGGGCCATCGTGCAGTGCGGATCACTGCATCACCTGTGGCGATGACGGAGTCCCGATGATCGTGGTCGAGGTCGACGACCCGCGCTGTCTCGCGCTGTGCTCCGACGACGAGGGCCGGCGGCACACCGTGGAGATCGCGCTCGTCGAGCCCGTGACCCGGGGCGACCGGATCCTCGTTCACGCCGGGACCGCGATCGTCGCCCTGGCCGCAGCCGAACGGGAGGCGGTGCCGTGAAGTACGTCGACGAGTTCCGGGACGCCGACCTCGGGCAGGCGCTGGCCGGCGAGATCCTGTCGCTGGTGCAGCCGGGCCGGCATTACAAGGTGATGGAGGTCTGCGGCGGCCACACCCACTCCATCTACAAGTACGGTGTCGACGACCTGCTGCCGGCCAACGTCGAGCTCGTGCACGGACCCGGATGCCCGGTCTGCGTGATCCCGATGGGCCGGGTCGACGATGGGATCGCGCTCGCCCACGAGGAGGGCGTGATCTTCACCTGCTTCGGCGACATGATGCGCGTGCCCGGATCGAACGGCAGCCTGCTCGAGGCCAAGGCGGCGGGCGCCGACATCCGGATGGTCTACTCGCCGCTGGACGCGCTCCGGATCGCGAAGCAGAACCCCGACCGTGAGGTCGTGTTCTTCGCGATCGGGTTCGAGACGACGGCGCCCTCGACGGCGCTCACGCTGAAGCGTGCCCGGGCCGAGGGCATCACCAACTTCTCCTGCATGTGCAGCCACGTGACGATCGTGCCGCCGTTGCGGGCACTGCTCGAGTCGCCGGACCTGCGGCTCGACGGCTTCATCGGACCCGGGCACGTCTGCACCGTGGTCGGCGCGCGCCCGTTCGAGTTCATACCGGCCGACTACGGCAAGCCGGTGGCGGTGGCCGGGTTCGAGCCGCTGGACATCCTGCAGGCGATCGTGATGATCCTGCGCCAGCTCGCCGAGGGCCGCTGCGAGGTGGAGAACCAGTACAAGCGGGTCGTTCCGTATGAGGGCAACACGCGGGCGCTCGAGGTGATGGCCGAGGTGTTCGAGTTGCGGCCCCACTTCGAGTGGCGCGGGCTCGGCTTCATCTCGCACAGCGGCCTGAAGCTGTCGGAGGCCTACGCCGACCTCGACGCCGAGCGGCGCTTCTCGGTGCCCGGCGTGCGCGTCGCGGACCCGAAGGCCTGCCAGTGCGGCGAGGTGCTCAAGGGCGTGATCAAGCCGTGGGAATGCAAGGTGTTCGGCACCGCCTGCACGCCCGAGCGCCCGATCGGCACCTGCATGGTCTCCTCCGAGGGCGCCTGTGCCGCCTATTACAACTACGGCCGGTTCGCCCGTGAGCGGGAGGTCGTGTGATGAGCGACGCGCGCAGCGGTTACCAGGGGCTGGAAGCCACGGGACAGGCTCAGAACGGGGGGGCGGATGCTCCGCGGAGCACTTCTTCCACGGTCTCCGATCGTGAGCAGAAGATCCTCGGGATCATCGAGACCGCACGCGGCAAGCAGAAGAAGTTCCGCGACGAGAAGATCAACATGGCCCACGGCGCCGGCGGCAAGGCGACGCAGGGGCTGATCGAAGGTGTGTTCGTGCCCGCCTTCGGATCCGGCGCCCTGAGCGAGATGGGCGACGCCGGGATCGTGGAGATCGAGGGGCTCGAGCTGGCGATCACGACCGATTCCTACGTCGTCAAGCCGCTGCGGTTCCCCGGCGGCTCGATCGGCGAGCTGGCTGTGAACGGGACCGTGAACGACCTGTCGGTCTCCGGCGCGAGGCCGGTCGCACTGAGTCTCTCGCTGGTGCTCGAGGAGGGCTTGGCGGCCGATGCGCTGCGAGCCGAGGTCGAGGCGATCGCCCAGGCCGCGGCGGCCGCGGGCGTGGAGATCGTCGCCGGCGACACGAAGGTCGTCGAGCGCGGCCACGCGGACGGCATGTACGTATGCACGACGGGGCTCGGTCGTCGTGACCCGCGGGCCAGCCTGTCGCCCACCGGAGTGCGCCCCGGGGACAGGATCCTGCTCTCGGGCAGCATCGGCGAGCACGGCACGGCGATCATGCTGGCCCGCGGCGAGTTCGAGCTCGACGCGGAGATCGAGTCCGATACCCGGTCGCTGTGGCCGGCGGTCGACGCTCTGCTGGACGCCGCCGGCCCGGAGCTGCGATGCATGCGCGACGCGACCCGCGGCGGAGTCGCCTCGGTGCTCAACGAGATTGCCCGCTCGTCATCGGTGGCGATGGTGGTGCGGGAGCGGGACGTGCCGGTAGCGCCGGCGGTGGCGGGGGCGGCGGAGATCCTCGGGATCGATCCGATGTACGTCGCCAACGAGGGCAAGATGGTGGTGTTCGTCGCTGCGGAGGCGGCGGACGATGCGCTGCAAGCGCTCAGGGCCGTGCCCGGCTGTGAGCAGGCGGCGGAGATCGGTGAAGTGCGGACGGAGCCGCCCGGCATGGTGTTGGTGCAGACGAGCTTCGGCGGCCGGCGGGTCATGGACCAGCTGGTGGGCGATCCGCTGCCACGTATTTGTTGAGAGCGAGAGGAGACGGGATGGCAACTGCGTTTGCAGACCACAAGAAGACAGAGGCGGTCACCGCCCATGTCCTGTGGATGACCACGGGCCTCAGCTGCGAGGGGGACTCGGTGGCCATGACCTCGGCAACGAACCCCAGCCTCGAGGACATCATCCTGCAGGCCATCCCAGGGATGCCCAAGGTCGTCGTGCACAACCAGGTGGTCGATTACGCCGTCGGGCAGGAGTACGCGCAGGCATGGTTCGACGCCGAGGAGGGCAAGCTCGACCCGTTCGTGCTCGTGATCGAGGGCTCGCTCGGCAATGAGGAGATCAACGGCGAGGGCCACTGGACGGGGTTCGCCGTGAACCCGGAGAACGGACAGCCGATCACGATGAACGAGTGGATGGATCGGCTCGCGCCGAAGGCCGCCGCCGTCGTCGCGATCGGGACCTGCGCCACGTATGGCGGGATCCCGGCGATGAAGAACAATCCGACCGGCGCCATGGGCGTGCCCGATTACCTGGGCTGGAGCTGGAAGTCCAAGGCCGGGCTGCCGGTCGTCTGCATCCCGGGCTGCCCGGCGCAGCCCGACAACATGACCGAGGTGCTCCTGTACCTCGCGCTGCACCTCGCCGGCCTGGCCCCGGCGCCGGAGCTCGACGAGGCGCTGAGGCCGAAGTGGCTGTTCGGGCGCACCGTCCGCGAGAGCTGCAACCGAGCCGGCTTCACCGAGCAGGGCGAGTACGCGACCGAGTACGGAAACGACCACCGCTGCCTGGTCAAGCTCGGGTGCAAGGGTCCGGTCGTCAAGTGCAACGTCCCGTACCGCGGCTGGGTCAACGGGGTCGGCGGATGCCCGAACGTGGGCGGTATCTGCATGGCCTGCACGATGCCCGGCTTCCCCGACAAGTTCATGCCGTTCATGGACGAGGACAAGTGGGGCCGCTGGGCTGCCGGCGTCACCGAGTACGTGTACGGGCCGGTCGTGCGGTACTTCCGCAAGCGCAACATCAAGACCAAGTACGACATCGAGCCGGAGTGGCGGCGCAAGGGCAGGACGCTGACCACCGGCTACGCCAAGCGGTGGTGATGTCTTCAGACCACAGCGTGGCGGTGAAAGTCTTCTATTTCGTGTGCGGCTGAGGCCGAGTGAGGAGAGCAACTGATGGCGACTGAAACGCCTTCGCAACAGAAGGTCATGGTCAAGGAGATGTCCTGGGATCCGATCACGCGGATCGTCGGGAGTCTCGGGATCCACACCGAGATCGACTTCTCCAACCAGACGGTGTTGAAGTGCTACAGCACGTCGATGATCTTCCGTGGCTTCGACATCTTCATGAAGGGGATCGATCCGCGGGACGCGCACTTCATCACCAGCCGCATCTGCGGCATCTGCGGAGACAACCACGCGACGTGTTCGTGCCTGAACCAGAACATGGCGTACGGCGTCAAGCCGCCCAAGCTCGGTGACCTGGCGTTCAACTGTGCCGAGGCCGCGGACTACATCTTCGACCACGCGATCTTCAACGACTGCATGGCGAACGTGGACTTCTGCGAGCAGATGGTCAAGGAGACCAACCCGTCGCTGCTGGCCAAGGCGGAGAGCACCGCCGCTCCCGGTCGCGACATCCACGGGTACAAGACGATCGCGGACATCATGCGGTCGCTGAACCCGTTCACGGGGGAGTTCTACCTCGAGACGCTGCACGTGGCCCGCTACACGCGCGAGATGTACTGCCTGTTCGGCGGACGTCACACACACCCCTCGACGATCATGCCGGGCGGCTGCAGCGCGGACATCACGCACCAGACGTGCACCGACTACTACGTGCGGCTGATGCGCTACATGGACTACGTCAAGCGCAGCGTGCCGATGCACGACGACCTGTACGACTTCTTCCTGCAGGAGTTGCCCGGGTACGACATGGTCGGCTACCGCGAGACGAACCTCGTCAACTGGGGCTCGTTCGACGACCCGGACTACGTCGACTACGACTACCGGAACATGACCGAATGGGGTCGCAAGCGCTACATCACCCCCGGTGTGGCCATCAACGGCGAGCTGATCTCAACCGACCTCGTCGAGATCAACCTGATGATCCGGATCCTGCTCGGCTCCTCGTACTTCGATCCGTGGGACAGCGAGCCCACGTTCGTCGACAAGGACCCGCTCGGCAACCCGGTGGACAAGAACCATCCGTGGAACAAGGTCACGCTGCCGCGACCGCAGAAGCGCGACTTCACCGACAAGTACACGTGGGTCGTCTCCCCGCGCATCTACGACAAGCGCACCGACACGCACGTCTGCTGTGACACCGGCGGCGGCCCGTTCGCGCGCCAGTGGTGCACGGCCAAGGCGGGCCTGGTGGACTTCGGGTACGTGAAGGCCACCGGACACTCGCTGCAGATGGTTCTGCCGCGCTCGCCGAACATGCCCGAGATGGAGTTCGAGTGGCACGTGCCGGAGAAGTCCAACGCGATCGAGCGCGACCGCGCCCGGACCTATCACCAGGCCTACTCGGCGCTGATCTGCATGCACAACATCGAGCGGGCGATGAAGGAGGTCCAGGCCGGCCGGACCAAGAGCTGGAACAAGTTCAAGGTCCCGGACACCGCGGTCAGCTGTGGCTTCCATGAGGCGGCTCGCGGGGTGCTCTCGCATCACATGGTGATCCGCGACGGGAAGATCGCGAACTACCAGCCCTACCCGCCGACCCCGTGGAACGCGAGCCCGCGCGATGTGTACGGAACGCCCGGGCCGTATGAGGACGCCGTCCAGAACACTCCGATCTTCGAGGAGAACGGTCCGGAGAACTTCAAGGGCGTGGACATCATGCGTGCGGTCCGCTCGTTCGATCCGTGCCTGCCGTGCGGTGTGCACATGTACACCGGCGGTGGCAGGGTGAAGAAGGTGGTTCACACGCCGACGGGCATGGCCTGACCCGCATGGAAGCCGCGACGACCATCCCGGCCGACGGGCCCGAGGAGCTGATGGCTCGCGTTCAGGGCCTCCAGTCGCGACTGGACGCGAGCGGTGATGCCGGAACGAGAGAGGTCGCGGAGGAGCTCGTGTCCGCCGTCGTGCAGCTGCACGGCGTCGGGCTCGAGCGCATCCTCAGCCTCCTGTTCGCCGCCGGCGACGACGGGGCGCGGCTGGCCATGTCACTGGCCGACGATCCGTTGGTCGCCACTCTGCTGCTGATCCACGACCTGCATCCCGTCCCACTCGCGGACCGGGTGCAGGACGCGCTCGAGCACGTGCGACCGTACATGGAGTCCCACGGCGGCAACGTCGAGCTGCTCTCGCTCGAGGACGGTGTGGCCCGGATCCGCCTGGAGGGCAGCTGCTCGGACTGCTCGGCCTCGTCGGTGACCCTCGAGCTGGCGATCAAGCAGGCCCTCGAAGAGGCGGCGCCCGACCTCGAGGGCCTCGAGGTCGAAGGCGTGGCGCCGCCGGCGGCCGGGCTGGAGCTCCCCATGGCTCCGGCCAACGGGAACGGCCTCGAGCTGCCGGTGGTGATGTCACCGCCCCCCACGCCGATGGCGCCGCCGGCTTGGTTCGCGGTCGATGCCGCGGTCGAGCTGCGGGACGGGACGCTCGTGACCGACGTGGCCGGACAGAGTCTGCTGGTGGCCAACGTCGAGGGGACACTGCTGGCGTACCACAACCGCTGCGCGGACTGTGGCGGCACGCTCGAGGGCGGCACGCTGAGCGGCGGTTCGCTCACGTGTCCGCACTGCGAGCGGATGTTCTTCCTGCCGCGGGCGGGACGGTCCATGGACGATGACCATCTCCAGCTCGAGCCCGTGCCGTTGCTACGGGAGCTCGGCAGCGTCAAGGTGGCGCTGACGCCTTGAGCGGGGCCAACGGAAGCCGTCCCGACCGGCCGGAGCGCCGGCTGGTCGCCGACGCCGTGGCGGCACGCAGGCGCGCACAGATGGTCTCGGGGCTGCGCGGGCTCGCGCGCCCCGGCGCCACCGGCACCTCCGCGCCCGCCGGCGGCGCGCCCGGCAACGGGGGTGTCGGGGCGGCCGTGGACCCGAGCATCGAGTACTGCGACATCTGCCGGACCTCGATTCCCGCCGACCACCGGCATCTGCTGCATCTGGTGCAGCGGAGGATCGAGTGCGTCTGCGAGAGCTGCTGGGCGCTGCGGTCCGGCGACCCGGAGTACCGGCCGACCGGCTCGCGGATCGTGTGGCTGCCCGACCTCGACGTGCCCGACGATCTGTGGGCGTCGTTCCAGATCCCGATCGGGCTCGCGTTCTTCATGGTCTCCACCGTCACCGGCGGCGTCGTCGCGCTCTATCCGAGTCCCGCGGGCGCGACCGAAAGCGAGCTGCACCTCGAGGCCTGGAACCGGATGTGCGCGCTCAATCCGATCATGGCGGAGCTCGAGACCGATGTGGAGGGGCTGGTCGTCAACCGCCTTTCGGACCCGCCGGCGTACGCGATCGCGCCGATCGACCGCTGCTACGAGCTGACCGGCCTGATCAAGGCCGCCTGGGAGGGGATCTCGGGCGGCAACGCCGTCGAGTCGGCCGTGGCCGGGTTCTTCGACGACCTGCGCGACAAGGCGGGCACGGCCCGCCGCGCTCCGGTCCGCGAGCCGCTCTCCGACGACGAGTGGGAGCCGGGGCGTGCTCTGCCCCGCGCCTGGGGCGCGGGCGAAGGTGCGCCACGATGACGGTCGAGCCCATGACCTTCCCGACCGACGAGTCCTCGGCGCCGCAGCCCGAGTTCGAGGTTCTGGGCGTGCGCGCGGTCAAGTACGCGGCGGCGCCGATGCTGACCCTCGACCTGCAGGTGACCGAGCCCAGCGGCCGCCCCGTCTACATGATCGGGCTCACGATTCAGCTGATGATCGAGCCCGCGCGCCGGACCTACGACGACGGGACCCGGGCCAACCTCGTCGGGCTGTTCGGCCCGCCCGAGCGCTGGTCGGTCACGACCCGCAGCCTCGTGTGGTCCCGGCTCGACGTGGTCGTGCCCGCGTTCACGGGGCGCACGACGGTGGCCGTACCGATCAGCTGCAACTTCGACCTCGAGGTGGCGGCGGCCAAGTACCTGCACTCGTTGCCCGACGGCGAAGCGCCGTGCGCGCTGCACTTCAACGGGATGATCTACTACCCGGACGAGCGCGGCGGCCTGCAGATGGTGCTGGTGCCGTGGACGAAATCGATCGACTTCCGGATGCCGGTATCGGTGTGGAAGGAGACGATCGAGCACTACTTCCCCAACACGGCGTGGGTCGGGCTGCGGGCCGAGACGCTCGAGGCGCTCCAGCGCGAACAGGTGGCGCGCGGGCTCGCCACGGCGGACGACTGCGTCCGCATCCTGCTCGAGGAGTCCGGGGATGATTGAGGCGCTCGAGCAACTGGTCGATTCCCTGCTGTACGAGGGCTACGCCCTCTACCCGTACACGCCTGCAGCGACCAAGAACGCCACGCCGACGCCGTTCGGAATCGTCTATCCGCCGCGCTACGCGGCCGCGCTGACGAGCACCTTCGACCACCTCGAGCTCCGCTGCGTGCTGCAGGCACCGGCTGAGGCGCCGCTCACGGCCGAAGTCCGGTTCCTCGTGCCCGAAGGGGACCGCCACCAGGCGGTGGCGAGGCGGATCGAGCTCTCGGGCAAGATGGTCGGCGCGCTGCCCGGGGCGCCGATCGAGCAGGAGAACCGGATCGCGCGCGGCCCGGCGCCGGACCTGCTCGTCGGCCTGCGACTCGCGGCGGAGGAGCTCGACGACTCGAGCTACGAGATCGTGCTCCGCGTCGAGAACCGCACTCCGGTCGCCGACGGACTCGACCGCGCCGCGGCGCTGGCGGATTCGCTGCTGTCCACACACCCGCTCCTGCGCGTGCAGGGCGGGCGCTTCATCTCCCCGCTCGATCGCCTCGTCCGCAGCATCAACACGTTTCCGGTGCTGGCCACAGAGGCCGACGACGCGGTGCTCGGCGCGGCCATCGTACTCCCGGATCATCCGCAGATCGCTCCCGAGAGCCGCGGCGGCCTGTTCGACTCGACCGAGATCGAGGAGGCCCTGCTCCTCCATGTGCATGCGCTCAGCGATGCCGAGCGGGCCGAGATCGAGCAGCAGGACCCGACCGTCAAGGAGATGGTCGCGCGGGCCGCGGCGACGACGCCCGAGGACATCATGGCGCTCCACGGTCGCGTCACCGTCCGCGACCCGGCTCCCGAGCGGATCCGGCCGCCCGAGACCGACGAGCCGCCCACGCCGCCCCCGGGTCTCGAAGATCCTCGCGCGGGAGTGGAGCAGGCCGATTTCGACGGCGTGCACTTCCGCCGGGGCGGGAAGGTCGTGCTCCGCCCCGGCACCGACGCGGACGTGCACTCCCGCATCCTCGACGGGCGCACGGCCACGATCGAGCGTATCTTCATCGACTATGACGGCAGGATGCACCTCGGCGTCACCGTCGACGACGATCCCGGCCAGGATCTGATGCGCGACACCGGTCGCTATCTGTTCTTCTTCGCACCCGAGGTGGAGGTGATCGAGCCATGAGCTCAGAGCGTGTACGGCGGATCCTGGTGGCCGGCATCGGCAACGCGTGGTTGCGCGACGACGGCTTCGGTGGCGAGGTGGCGCGGCGCCTCGATCAGCTCGAGCTGCCCGAAGGCGTCGCGGTGATGGACGTCGGAACCGGTGGCCTCGACCTCGCCTACGAGGTCATGCGCGGCTACGACGCGCTGGTCATGCTCGACGTCTCCCGGCAGGGTGGCGAGCCCGGCACGCTGTACGTGATGGAGGCCGACGAGGACTCCGTCGACGGCGCGATCGAGGACGGAGAGGTGATCAACCCGCACGGGATGGACCCGCAGACGGTCCTCCGGTTCGTGAAGTCGATCGGCGCCTGGCCCGGCAAGGTGGTCGTGATTGCGTGCGAGCCCGAGGCCGTCGAGGAGATGGGCTGGGGACTCACCGAGAGCGTGCAGGGCGCGGTGGAGCGTGCCGTCAGCCTGGTCGTCGAGACGCTCGGCGAGCTGCGGACCGACGCCGCGTACCAGACTGCCGCGGATTGAGCCCGTGCACGAGCTGTCGCTGAGCAGCGCGATCGTGGGCACGGTCGTCAAGCACGCCGAGGGCCGGCGGGTGACTGTCGTGAGCCTGCGTGTCGGGCGGCTGCGCCAGGTCGTGCCCGACACGCTCGAGTTCTACTTCGAGTTCGTGGCCAAGGGAACCGTGTGCGAGGGCGCGAGGCTGGAGCAGGAGCTGTTGGAGGCGCGTCTGCGCTGCGAGTCCTGCGAGCACGAGTGGTCGATCGAGATCCCGGCCTTCCGGTGCCCGATCTGCAGCGGCGCCGAGGTCGAGATCGCCGGCGGCAACGAGTTCGAAGTCGAGTCAATCGAGGTCGAGGAGGCCGAATGCATCGCACGAAAGTGAAGGTCGTAGAGGAGGCGCTCGACGCCAACAACACGATCGCGAGCGCGAACCGGTCGGACTTCGATCGCGCCGCCGTCAAGGTGGTCAACTTCATGAGCGCCCCCGGCGCGGGCAAGACGACGCTGCTCGAGCGCGTCGTGGCCGACCTCCCCGGGGTGCGGGTCGGCGTGCTCGAGGGTGATGTACAGGGGTCGATGGACGCCGACCGTCTGGCCAGCCTGCACGTGCCGGTGACCCAGCTCAACACCGATCCGAGCTTCGGCGGCGAATGCCATCTCGACGCCAACATGGTGCGCTCGGCGATCCCCGCGCTGCCGCTTGAGGAGATCGACCTGCTGATCATCGAGAACGTCGGCAACCTCGTATGCCCGGCCGAGTTCCGCGTCGGCGAGGACACGCGGGTGATGGTCACCTCCGTGACCGAGGGCGAGGACAAGCCACTCAAGTACCCGCTCATGTTCCGGGCCTGCGAGCTCGTGCTGATCAACAAGATCGACCTGCTGCCTCACCTCGACTTCGATCTGGAGCGGTTGCTCTACAACATCGACCAGGTCCACCCCGACGTCGAGCGAATCGCGCTCAGCGCCAAGACCGGCGAGGGTCTCGATGCGTGGCGGGAGTGGCTGATCGGGGTGGCGGCCCGCGAGGAGGCGGTTGCGTGACCCGGACCGCCCTCGACGGCGGTCCCGCGGCGCGGCTGCAGGCGCTGCTCGAGCAGCGCACCGAGGCAAACCGGACGTTCTTCGCCGAGGAGTCCGAGCGGCTGGCCCGGCTCTGCCATCTGATGGCCGAGCGGTTCGCGCGCAGCGGCCGGCTGGTGGCCTTCGGCCGCTCCCCGGCGGCTCGCTCGGATGCCCGCCATGTGGCCGTCGAGTTCGTTCATCCGGTGATCGTGGGTAAGCGCGCCCTGCCGGCGATCGGGCTGGCCGGCGAGGGCGGTGAGCTCGGCGCCCAGGTCGAGCTCGTGGCGCGCCCGGAGGACATCGTGATCGCGTTCGGCACCGACGAGGACGGCGGGGAGGGTGCCCGCGCCCTCGTGGCCGCCCGCCGGCTCGGCTGCCTGACGATCGCGTTCTCGCCCGCCGGAGCGGAGTGGGAGTTCCCGCCTCCGAGCGATGACCCCTCCATCCGCCAGGAGCTGATCGAGACCCTCTACCACGTGCTGTGGGAGCTGGTGCACGTGTTCTTCGACCACCGCGGGCTGCTGTCCGGGCGCGAGGCGCGGCGCACCCACGACACCGGCGCCTCGAGCTTTCTGTATCCGTTCCTGGCCGAGCAGGAGCACGATCTCGAGGCCGTCGTCGACGACGTGCGGCGCTCGGCGCTGATGAAGTCCGAGGAGATCGGCGAGCTGCGGGCTCAGACGCTGACCGACAACTCCGAGGTGCTGATCGCTGCCGCGACCGCGCTGCGCGCGGGGTTCGATCGCGGCGCCCAGCTGCTGGCGCTGGGCAACGGCGGCTCGGCCACCGACGCCATGGACGCCGTCGCCGACTTCCGTTCCGCTGCGGGCTCTCGCCGGGCCCGACCGGCGCTCGACCTGACCGAGGACGCCGCGATCCTCACCGCGATCGCCAACGACATCGGTACCGACGCGATCTTCTCGCGTCAGGTGATCGCCTACGGCCGGCCCGGTGACGCGCTGCTGGCGCTGTCGACCTCCGGCAACTCACGCAACATCATCGAGGCCCTCGCCGAGGCGCGCCGGCGCGGCCTGACCACGGTCGCGATGGTCGGCTACGACGGCGGCCGCGTCGCCGGCGAGGCACTCGCCGACCACGTGATCGTGACCCGCTCGGAGCACATCCCGCGGATTCAGGAGGCGCAGGCGAGCGCATACCACGTGCTGCGTGACCTGGTCGAGTCGGTCGGGGAGGGGAACGGCCGGGGCTCCGCGAACGCGGGAGCGGCCGGGTGAGTATCGAGGCCCCGGCGGCGGGGCGGCGCCGTCGTGCCCGCGCGCGCGTACACGGCACCGTGCAGGGCGTCGGCTTCCGGCCCTACGTGTACCGCCTCGCCGGCGAGCTGGGCCTCGGCGGATTCGTGCTCAACGACGCGCACGGAGTGCTGCTCGAGGTGGAGGGGAGTGCCGCGGCGGTCGCGGCCTTCCTGTCCCGGCTGGAGCCCGAGGCGCCCCCGCTGGCCGTACTCGAGCGGGTCTCGGCGGAGGACCGCGAGCCGCAGGGAGAGCAGCGCTTCGCGATCCTCGCGAGCCCGCGTGACGGCGTCGCGGACGCTCCGGTCACGCCCGACAGCGCCACCTGCGCCGATTGCCTGCGGGAGCTGCTCGACCCCGAGAACCGCCGCTTCCGCTACCCGTTCACGAACTGCACCAACTGCGGACCGCGGTTCACGATCGTGTCCGGCATTCCCTACGACCGCCCGTACACCACGATGGCCGGGTTTCGGATGTGCGAGCGCTGCCAGGCCGAGTACGAGGATCCGGGCGACCGGCGCTTTCACGCCCAACCCAACGCGTGCCCGGAGTGCGGTCCATCCGTGTCGCTGCTGACCTCGGCCGGGGAGCCGGTGGCGCCCGGTTCCCACCGCGACGCGGTGCAGGCGGCGGCCGCCGCGCTGCGTGACGGCGCGGTCCTCGCGCTCAAGGGGATCGGCGGCTATCACCTCGCCTGCCGCGCCGACGACGAGGCGGCGGTGGCCCGGCTGCGCGCCCGCAAGCATCGCGAGGACAAGCCGTTCGCGCTGATGGCGGGCACGCTCGAGGACGCGGCGGGGCTCGTCGTGCTCGGCGACCGCGAACGCGAGCTGATCAGCGCGGCCGAGCGTCCGATCGTGCTGGCCCCCCGCCGGCGCGAGGCCCCGGTGGCCGACGCGGTCGCGCCGGGCTCGCCCGAGCTCGGCGTGATGCTGCCGTACTCCCCGCTGCATCACCTGCTGCTCGCGGATTACACGGATCATTGCGACTTCGCGGGCGTGGGTGGGGGCGCGGGCGTGGGTGTGGGCGCGGGCTCGGGCGTGGGCTCGGGCTCGGGGGTGGGCTCGGGCTCGGGGGTGGCGCTCGTGATGACCAGCGGCAACGTGTCCGATGAGCCGATCGCGTTCGGAGATCAGGACGCGCTGGATCGGCTGGCGCCGATCGCGGACCTGCTGCTGGTCCACGACCGGCCGATTGAGACCCGGACCGACGACTCGGTGGTCCGGGTCGTGGCCGTGCCCGCCGGCCCGAGGCCGGTGATGCTCCGCCGCTCGCGCGGGTACGTGCCGGCCGGCCTGCCGCTGCCCGGGGACGGGACGCCCCGCCATGTCCTGGCCTGCGGCGCCGAGCTGAAGAACACGTTCTGCGTGGCCAAGGGCGGCCGGGCGTGGGTCTCTCACCACATCGGCGACCTCGAGAACTACGAGACGCTCCGTTCGTTCACCGACGGGATCGAGCACTTCGAGCGGCTGTTCGCGGTCGCGCCGGAGGTGGTTGCCCACGACCTCCACCCCGAGTACCTGTCGACCAAGTACGCGTTCGACCGCGAGGGCGTCGAGCTCGTCGGCGTCCAGCACCACCATGCCCACCTCGCAGCCTGCCTCGCCGAGCACGGCGAGCCCGGCCCGGCGATCGGGGCGATCTACGACGGCAGCGGATACGGGACCGACGGCACCGTGTGGGGCGGCGAGCTGCTGTACGGGGACCTCGCCGACTTCCGCCGGGTCGGCACGCTGACCCCCGTGCGCCTGCCCGGCGGCGAGCGCGCGATCCGCGAGCCGTGGCGGATGGCCTGCGCGTGGCTGGCGGCTGCCGGCGCGGGCAGCGGGGAGGGCGGTGCGCCGGCAGTCCCGTCGGCGCTGGCCGGCCGTGTCCAGGAGCGCCGGTGGGCGACGATCGCCGAGCTGGCGCGGACGGGACTGGCGTCGCCGCAGACCACCAGCATGGGGCGCCTGTTCGACGCCGTCGCGGCGTTGTGCGGGATCCGGCCCGAGGTCCATTACGAGGGCCAGGCGGCGATCGAGCTCGAGGCGCAGTGCGACCCGGGGGAGGGGGGGCGCTATCCGATCGGGCTCGAAGCGGGCGCTGCGGATCAGGGCCCGGGCGGGCTCGTGATCGATCCGCGGGAGACGATCCTGGCCGTGAGCGCCGATCTCGCCGCCGGCGTTCCGGCGGCGCGCGTCGCGAGCCGCTTCCACGCCACGATCGCGGCGGTCACCGTGGAGGCATGCACGCGGGCGGCCGCGGGCGTGGGCACCGACGTCGTCGTTCTCTCCGGGGGCGTGTTCCAGAACCGCCGTCTGCTCGAAGCGGTGGCCCAGGGCCTCGGCGAGGCCGGCCTGCGCGGGCTTCACCCGCAGCGGCTCCCGGTCAACGACGGGGGCATCGCCTTCGGTCAGGCCGCGGTGGCAGCGCGGCGCATGCAGTCGAGATGAGAGCAGAGGCCTGATGGCAGAGAAGACAGACGTCCAGCAAGCGCTCCGGCAGACCGTGTTCATCCGCGGCGAGAACCGGCCCTTCGGCGAGCTCACACTCGGCGACGCGCGCACCCGTGCCGACGAGCTCAGGGCCGCGACCGGCTGGGGTCCCACGATGCGTGTCGCCCCCGTCGCGCGCGCCTGGCGCGAGCTGACGATGAAGATGGAACAGGCCGGCGCCGGCACGGTGGCCGAGCTCGATCCCGACGTGATCGGCGAGCTGGCCAAGAAGCTGTGGGTGGGGCAGAGCCTGCTGTAGGGGCGCCCCGCGGTTGCGCCGGCCGATGGCGCTCGCCGCCGGCCGATGGCGCTCGCCGCCGGCGGGTGGCGCTCGGCAGGTCCCCGGGAGTCAACTGCGTGCTGGGAAGGGGCGGAGCTGCGCCTCAGGGCCGGTACAACCCACATTTCGTGGCACTTCGCCCCGACCTACCGTGGGTCACGGAACTTAATGGCTGCAGGGCAGCCATTAAGTTACGCGGCGAGCTCCGGCCGGAGCGAGATGCCACGAAATGGACGTTGGCGGCGTCCTTACGCCGACTCGCCCCGACCCAACCGCGACCCGGGGGCCACCAGCGACTGGAGGGGCTCGATCGGCGCGACGGGCTCGGGGTCGAGCACGTGGCGCTCCTCGAAGGACATGCCGGGCGCGGCGTGGGGAATCGTGTCGGCATCCCCGTGGAACATCCACTCCTGACCGCGCCAGCGCGCTCCGAACAGGCCGTAGCGGGCGACGATCACAACGCCGATGATGAAACTGACGATCACGACGGTGATGAGGACGGTCCCGAACGCGTTCATGACGACCTCGCTTTCTTCGGTGCCGCAGCGGGCGATCGGGTCGCACGCACGACTCCGATTCGAGCGTTCCACCGACGCCGGCCGGCGGCATCGGTGCTCGACCGCCGTCAGGTCTCGGCAAAGTACTGAGAGCTTGGCCCCGCGGCGGCGGGACGCGACAATCACGCGGTGGCACGCGACAACCTCCGCACGTATCGCGCCAAGCGTGACTTCGCGAACTCGCCCGAGCCGCCGGGCGGCGCCGGCGACCGGAACGGCGGCGGCTCGCGCTTCGTGATTCAGGAGCATCACGCCACGCGGCTGCATTGGGATCTGCGCCTCGAGCGCGACGGTGCACTCGCGTCGTGGGCGATCCCGAACGGGATCCCGCCGGACCCGTCGGAGAACCGGCTCGCGGTCCACACCGAGGATCACCCGCTCGAATACCTGCAGTTCGAGGGCGAGATCCCCAAGGGCGAGTACGGCGCCGGCACGATGCGGATCTGGGACCGGGGCACGTTCGAGACCCACAAGTGGGACGAGAACAAGGTCGAGATCACCTTCCACGGCGAGCGGCTGCAGGGTCGCTACGGTCTGTTCCCACTGGGGCGCGACGGCTCGACCCAGGACTGGATGATCCACCGCATGGACCCGCCGACCGAGCCGGGTCGCGAGCCGATGCCCGACCACGTCGTGCCGATGCTGGCCCGGATCGGCGAGCTCCCGCCCGATCAGCAGCGCTGGTCCTTCGAGGTCAAGTGGGACGGGGTGCGCGCGATCGCCTACGCCAAGCCCGGCCGGCTCCGGCTGGAGAGCCGCAACCTGAACGAGATCACCGCCTCCTATCCCGAGGTCCGGGGCCTGCTCGGCGACCTCGGCATGCGCGAGGCCGTGCTCGACGGCGAGATCGTCGCCTTCGACAAGGCCGGGCGCCCGAGCTTTGAGCGGCTGCAGCGGCGCATGCACGTGGCCTCGGCCTCGGTGATCCGCCGGCGCATGGCCGACACGCCCGTGCTCTACGCGATCTTCGACCTGCTCTACCTCGACGGGCACTCCCTGATGGCGCTGCCGTACGCCGAGCGGCGCGCCGCGCTCGAGGCGCTCGAGCTGAGCGGGCCGGCGTGGCGAGTCCCCAGCGCCCACGCCGGCGCCGGCAGGCGACTGCTGGAGGCGACCCGTGAGCAGGGGCTCGAGGGTGTGGTGGCGAAGCGACTCGACTCCCGCTATGAGCCCGGCCGGCGAACCGGCGCCTGGATCAAGGTCAAGAACACCCGCCGGCAGGAGCTGGTGATCGCCGGGTGGCTTCCCGGCGAGGGCCGGCGCAGCGATCGGATCGGCGCCCTCCTGGTCGGGTACTTCGACCGCGACGATCTGCGCTATGCCGGCCGTGTCGGCACCGGCTTCACCGACCAGACGCTCGATCAGCTGGCCGAGCGCCTGTCACCGCTGCAGCGGGACCGCAGCCCGTTCGCGCCGGCGCCGAAGCTGCCGCGCAACGCGGTCTATGTCGAGCCCTCGGTGGTGGCCGAGATCGAGTTCATCGAGTGGACCCAGGAGGGCGTCCTGCGGGCGCCGTCGTTCAAGGGCCTGCGTGACGACGTCGACGCCCGCGAGGTCGTGCTGGAGCGCGGAGCTCCCGGAACGCCGGCGACCACGCCCCAGAAGGCCCGCATCGGCACCAAGACCGCCCCCAAACCCGACCCCGACACCGCCCCCGGCCCCAACCCCAACCCCGACCCCAACCGCCACCCCAACCCGGCCACCCCCGAGGCGCTGTTCGATGAGGTCGACCGGCTGCCCGACGGCTCGATGATCGTGCTCACCGGAGGCCGCCGGCTCAAGCTCTCGAACTGGGACAAGGTCCTCTACCCCGAGACCGGATTCACGAAGGGCGACCTGATCGCCTATTACGCCCGGGTCGCGCCGGCGGTGCTGCCACACCTGCGCGATCGCCCGCTGACGCTGAAGCGGTACCCCAACGGCGTCGAGGCGCAATTCTTCTACGAGAAGAACTCGCCGTCGCACCGGCCCGATTGGGTGCAGACGGCGCGCATGGGGGACATCGACTACACGCTGGCGCAGGACCGGCCGACGCTGATCTGGCTGGCGAACCTGGCCGACATCGAGCTGCACACGTCGCTGGCACTCGCGCCCGGGCCGGAGCGCCCGACGATGATGGTGTTCGATCTCGATCCGGGGCCGCCCGCCGGCCTGCTCGAGTGTGGCGAGGTCGCCCTCGTCCTGCGCGGGCTGTTCGAGCAGCTGCGCCTGCAGAGCGCGGCCAAGACCTCCGGATCCAAGGGGCTGCAGGTCTACGTCCCGCTCAACACCCCGGTCACCTACGAGCAGACCAAGACCTTCGCCCGGCGCATCGCCGAGCTGCTCGAGCAGCGGATGCCCGAGCTCGTCGTCTCGCGCATGACCAAGCGGCTGCGCGCCGGCAAGGTGCTGGTCGACTGGAGCCAGAACGACGCTCACAAGACGACCGTCACCGTGTACTCGGCCCGGGCGCGCGAGCGGCCCACCGTCTCGACGCCGGTGGCCTGGGACGAGGTCGAGCGCGCTCGCAGCGCCGGCGACCCGACCCTGCTCACGTTCGACACCGAGGCGGTCCTGGGTCGCGCCGCCGAGCAGGGGGACCTGTTCGCCGCGGTCCTGAGCGCCAAGCAGGCGCTGCCGCGGCTGTAGGGTGGCCGCCGTGACACTCGAGCGGCCATGGGGCGGATCGCCGGCCTGATCGCGATCGCGGCCGGCGGGATCGCGGTCGCGCTCACGGTCGTGCTCGTGCTTGCGCTCGCGGGGTCGGGCGGCGGCTCGACCACGCGGGCGCTCACGGGATCCGGCGGGCGCGGCTCGAGCACGCCGACGTCCGACCCGGTCGCCGGCTACCTGGCCCGGCTGAACGCCGAGCAGGCCAAGCTCGCCACCGCGGAGCGGGCGATCCCGACCAACCCGCGCACGCCGGCGGCGTTCTCGCACTCGATCGCGCTGCTGGCGGCGGCCGTCGGCCGGCTCGGCGGCGACCTGGCCGCGATCGAACCTCCGGCCGCCGTGGTCGCTTCTCACCGGCAGCTGGTTGCAATCGTGCGGCGCTACGCCGCGGAGCTCCGCGCCGCCGCCGGCCGCTCCCGGACTCGCGCCGGCGAGCTCGAGGCGGCGGCCCAGATCCTGTCGGCGACCAGCTCGGCCAGCGCCGCCGCCGTCGCCATCATCGCTCGGATCCACACGACGCTCGGGCGCTGAGAAGCGCGCCTGCGATGCCCGACCGACCCGCGGCACCCGGCCGCGACGGGAACCCACATGCCGAGAGCCGGTGAGCTTTAGGATGATGCGATCGATGGATCCGATCACGTTGCGAAACCGGCTGCTCGTAGCCACCGGGATGTGGAAGGAAGCGACGGGGGAGCCGCTACCGCGGATGGCCCCCGGCGACCCGGCCGACCAGATCCAGAGCTTCGAGATCAAGCTCGTCGACCGCCTCTGGGAGACCGCCACGCCCGAGACGGCCCGCGAGGTGGCCGACCGAACCTGGGATCTGGTCCACGATCGGCCCGACAGCGACCCGGTCAAGCAGCGCGTCGTCGAGTGCCACGAGGCGCTCGCCCGCTTGACCCGCCTCAGCGACTGACCCGCCTCAGCGACTGACGCGCCCCCGCTTGACCCGCCTCAGCGACTGACCCGCGTCAGCGACCGAAGGGGCCTACCCGACCGTCGGCGTCGCCGGCTGGCGCTCGCGGGCGTGGTCCCGGGTCAGCCCCGCGGCGGCGTAGGCATCGGCCTCGTCGAGTGTCTCGTGCTCCATCAGTGCCGCCACGAGCGCGTCGAGATTCGCGCGCTTGGCCCGCAGCAGTTCGGTGACCTCCTTATGGGCCGCCTCGACGATCCGGCGCACCTCCTCATCGACCAGGCGCTGCGTCGAGTCGGACGTATCCGAGGCGCCGGGCAGGAACGGATTCATGCCCTCTGCCGGGAGCACCGCGATCGGCCCGATCGCCCGGCTCATGCCCCAGCGCCCGACCATCAGGCGAGCGATCCGGGTCAGCTGCTGGATGTCGGACTCGGCCCCCGTGGTCAGGTCCCCGAACACGATCTCCTCGGCGGCGCGGCCGCCGAGTGCGAACTTGATCTGGGCCACGAGGTGGCGCTGGTCGAAGTTGAACCGGTCGGCGTCGGGGGCCGAGAAGGTCACCCCGAGGGCCTGGCCACGGGGGATGATGGAGACCTTGCGCACCGGATCGGCGCCGGGCGTCAGCATGCCGACGATCGCGTGGCCCGCCTCGTGATAGGCGGTGCGGCGGCGGTCGTCCTCGGTCATCATCACCTTGCGCGCGGCCCCCAGCACGATTCGCTCCAGGGCGTCGGTGAAGTCCTCTCGATTGACCTTCTCGTGTCCGCGCCGCGCGGCCAGCAGCGCCGCCTCGTTGACGAGGTTGGCCAGGTCGGCACCGACCATTCCGGGCGTCGTGGAGGCGATCGCTCCGAGGTCGACGTCCTCGGCCAGCGGCACCGAGCGCGTGTGCACCTGGAGGATCGCCTCGCGGCCGGTACGGTCGGGGGGCTGAACGACCACGCGACGGTCGAAGCGGCCCGGGCGCAGCAGCGCGGGGTCGAGCACCTCGGGCCGGTTCGTGGCCCCGAGCACGATCACGCCGCTGGCCGGGTCGAACCCGTCCATCTCGGTGAGAATCTGATTGAGCGTCTGCTCGCGCTCGTCATGGCCGCCGCTGATGTTCGGGCCCCCTCCGGCGCGCGATCGGCCGACCGCGTCGAGCTCGTCCACGAAGATGATCGCCGGCGCTGCCGCCTTGGCCTGCTGGAACAGGTCCCGCACGCGCGACGCTCCGACGCCGACGATCATCTCGACGAACTCTGAGGCCGACATCTGGAAGAACGGCACCCCCGCCTCGCCGGCCACCGCCCGCGCGAGCAGCGTCTTGCCGGTCCCCGGCGGCCCGCTCAGGAGCACCCCGCGGGGGATCCGCGCGCCGAGCTTGAGGTACTTGTCGGGGTTCTTGAGGAAGTCGACGATCTCGGTCAGCTCCTCCTTGGCCTCATCGATGCCGGCGACGTCGCGGAACGTGACCGGCTGCTCGGAGGCCTCGACCCGGCGTGCGCGCGAGCGGCCGAACGACATCAGTCCGCCGGCACCGCCGCCGGCGGCCGCGGCACGGCGCATGATCAGCACGAACAGCAGGATCAGCACCAGCGTCGGCCCGAACCCGAAGATCAGGCTGGTCAGCAGCGACGGCCCCGTGTCCGGCGAGTTGGCGTCGATCGTCACGCCCTTGGTCTGCAGTTCGCTGGAGAGCGCGTCGCGATTGGCGAACGACGGGATCTGGGTGGAGAAGTTGGTCGTCGGCTGAGCCGAGCTCGAGCTTGGCGGGTACTTGACCGACTGCTTGAACGTGCCCTGGATCGCGTCGCCGGTCGAGGAGATCCCGCTCACGTTGCCGTTCTGGACCTGGGTCAGGAAGGTCGGGCTGTACGGGATCCGGACCCGCGCGTTCGGCTTCAGCGCCTGCGAGGAGATCCACAGGTTGAGTCCGAGCAGGGCGACGACGAGCACCACGACGAGCCAGCGGGGATTGGGACCCGACGGCTTGCCCTCGGCCGGCTTGCCGCCGCGGCCGTCGGGGGCCGGCGTCACCTTCCAGCCCTGCGGCCGCGGCGCCGGGCTCCCGGGAGGACGGGAGGGGGGAGCGGCGCGTTTGGACGGCTCGTCGGCCATGACCGAATTGTGGCAAGCCCTGGGCGTCGGCTGGGAAATCCGCTCCGGGAGTCGGTCAGGACTCGAGTCGGGCCCGAAACGACTCGACGCCCTCGACGCTCGCGCCGGCGGCATGGGCGCGGTCGGCGAGCAGGCGGTCCGAGGTCACGACCCGCACCATCGCGGGCTCCGCGTCGGCGCGCAGCCGCCGGATGATCTCGTCGTCGGCGGCATCGGCCTTGGGGCGCGGAGCGGTGGCGATCTCGATCACGCTCGAGCGCAGCGGGGGCGACGCGCGACGCTCGAACACCACGGTCACGTCCTCCCCCGACTCGGCCACCCATCGCTCGAGCGTGTCGACCAGCCGCGCCATGGCGGCGTCGCGGTCCCGCCACCAGCCGTCGGGGCGGCTGCCGATCACATTCATCCCGTCGACCAGCCAGCGCACGTCCCCAAGCCTACGTCGCCGCGCGTCAGTGCGAAGCGATCTCGATGGCGTCGGCGTACGTGCCGCCGCCAACCGTCGCGCGGCCAAGCCCGAAGGTCCGGCGGTACGCCTACCCCGGTGGGCGCGCGGGTGGATCGGGCTCGATCGGCTGATCCGGCGTCTCGGGGCCGCGCGGATCGGGACTGGGGACCTCGGGGCCCTGACCGGGCAGCGGGTCGCTCGGCGGTGAGGGGTCGGGGAGCTCCGGCTCCGTGGGCTGCGGGGTGACTTCGAGCGTGATCGGCATGGTCCCTGCGCTACCCGTCGGCCAGCTCGCGCAATCGCGTCAGCGACCGCCGGAGCAGGCGCGAGACCTGCATCTGCGAGACGCCGATCTGCTCCGCGATCTCGGTCTGCGTGAGATCCTCGACGAAGCGCAGGTAGAGGATCCGCCGGTCGCGGGCCTCCAGTCGGCTGATCGCCATCTCCGTGCTCACGAGCTCATCAGCGATCGCGAGGCGGTGATCCTCGCCCCCGATCGTGTCGACGTAGGTCTCGCCTCCGTCGTCCTCGGCCGGTCGCGGCGCGTCGAGCGAGACGGTTGCGTAGGCCTGGGCCGCCTCGAGCCCTTCGAGCACTTCCTCCTGGGAGAGCTCGAGGAACTGCGAGAGCTCGGTCACGGTCGGCGGCCGGCCGGTCCGGCCGGTGAGCACGCGGGACGCCTCCTCGATCTTGCGCGAGCGCTCCTGAGCACCGCGGGGCACGTGGACCGCCCAGCCTGAGTCGCGGAAGTAGCGCTTGAGCTCGCCGAGGATCGTCGGCACCGCGAACGACGAGAACGCGAGGCCGCGGGACGGGTCGAAGCGGTCGATCGCCTTGATCAGCCCGAGCGAGGCGACCTGGACGAGGTCCTCGAACGGCTCGCTGGAGCGGCGGTAGCGACGGGCAAGGCTCTTGGCCAGGGGCAGGAATTGCGCGGCGAGCTGATCGCGCGCGCGGGTGTCGTGGCCCTGTTGCCAGCGCGCGAACAGCTCTTCCTGGTCGGTGAAGCGTTCATTCGGTGCAGCTGCCATCGTCATGCGGCAGGCTCCCTTCGTCGGCGATCCTTGGGGGGGTCCGGGCGAGCGGGTCAGCCGTGACCGGCTGATCCCCCAGAGGGCCTCGGATATGAATGTCATACCCCGATTCCGGGAAGGCTACGCAGGGCCCCGGGGCCTGTGGCAACCGTCACGAACCGCTTGTGACGGTCGTTACGAGACGCTGACCAGCACGGCCGTGACGTCGTCGTGCAACTGCTCCTCGGGCGGAAGCACACGGTCCAGGACGTGACGGCACAGCGCATCGGGATCGGCGGGTCCCTCGCGGACGGCCGCGGCAAGCCGCTCGAAACCGGTGTCGAGCGTCTCCCCGCGCCGCTCGACGAGGCCGTCGGTGTAGAGCACCAGCGCATCGCCGGGCTCGAGCCGGCGCGCGTATTCGGCGTACTCGATGTCCTCGACCCCGATCGGATAGGCGCCGCCGTGAAGGTAGCCCGCCACGCGGCCCTGACTGCGGTGTAGGGGCGGCAGATGGCCGGCGTTGGCCCAGGTCAGCGACCGCCGGCTCGGATCGACGATGGCGTACAGGACGGTGAACATATGGTCCTCGGTGTCGGCGAGGTGGTGGCGGTTCAGTCGCATCAGCACCTCGCCGGGACCCCGCTCGCCCGCGTCGCCGAGCGCGAACGCGCGCGTGACGCTGCGGAGCTGGCCCATCGCCGAGGCGGCCGGGATGCCCCGGCCGGCGACGTCTCCGATCACGATCCCGAGCCGCCCGCCCGACAGCGCGAAGGCGTCGTACCAGTCGCCTCCGACCTCGGCCGCACCCCCGGCGGCCTGGTAGTGGGCGGCGAGCCGGACGCCGTCGACCGCGGGCATCCGCTTCGGCAGCAGCCCGCGCTGGAGCTCAACGGCGATCCGGTGCTCCTCCTCGTAGAGCTGAGCCTGGCGGATCGACAGCGCCGCGCGGTCGGAGACGTCGTGCAGCAGCGAGCGCTCGGCCGAGGTGAGCGTGCGCCCGGGCGACAGGTGCAGGGCGACCACCCCGACCCCGAGCCGCTCGATTCGCATCGGCGCTTCGATCCACGTTCCGGCCGGGCGCCGCGACCGGCCCTCGTCGCTGCGGATGATCTGTCCACCGGCAGCGCGGACGACGATCTCCTCTTCGGCGGACCCGACCCGGACCTCCGAGGCGTCGAGGGCGAAGAGCTCGGCGATCCGCACCGCGAGATCGGCGAGCATGTGATCGAGCGAGAGCGAGTCGAGCGCGTCGGTCAACGCCTGCAGTTTGCCCAGCCGTTCCGCCATCGCCTCGGCGTGGTTGCGGGCGGACTGCTCGAGCAGCAGCTCCGCGCGCGCCTGCTCGGCCCGGCGCCGCACGCTCAGGTCGACCCACTGGGCGACGAGCAGCGGCTGGGCGAGCTCCGAGGTCTCGATCGCCGACGCGACGAGCGCGACCCACGCGTCGCCGCCGGTTGCCGCCTGCAGCCGCAGGTCCAAGCCCGAGGATTCCGGTGACGCCTGCACCGGATCGCCGCGCCCGACGCGCTCGAGCGTTGAGCGCAGCGCGTCCCGATCATCCGGATGGCAGAGGTCCGCCACCTCCGCGCCGAGCAGCTCCGAGGGGTCGCGCCCGACCAGCCGCGCGAAGGCCCGGTTGGCCCGCAGGACCCGGCCGGCGGTGTCGAGCACGGTGATCCCCGCCGGCGAGGACTCGAACGCGCCGCGCAGCAGAGCCTCGGAGCGCTGCAGCGCCCGGCGGCTCTCCTGCAGCTCGATGAAGATCGCCACCTTGGATCGCAGCAGGTCGGCGTCGAACGGCTTGAGCACGTAGTCGACCGCGCCGAGCTCGTAGCCCCGCACGATGTCGTCGACCTCGTCGCGGGTGGCGGTCAGGAACACGATCGGGATGTCCCGGCTGTGCTCGCGGCCCTTGATCAGTCGCGCGGTCTCGAAGCCGTCGAGCCCGGGCATCCGCACGTCGAGCAGGATCACCCCGAAATCGCGCTCGAGGACGAGGCGGAGTGCCTCGGTGCCCGAGCGGGCGGTCTCGATCGGGAGACCGAGCGGCGCGAGCACGGCTTCGAGTGCCCGGAGGTTCTCCAGCCGATCGTCGACCAGCAGGATTCTCAGCGGGTCGGCTGCCCCCGTCGCACGCTGTTCTACGCGTCGAGCCACACCCGCATCATCGCCACGAGCTGGTCGAGGTCCACCGGCTTGGTGATGTAGTCCGATGCGCCCGCGGCGATCGACTTCTCCCGGTCGCCCTTCATCGCCTTGGCGGTCAGCGAGATGATCGGCAGGCGCTCGAAGCGTGGCGTCGCGCGGATCGCCCGCGCGGTCTCGTAGCCATCCATCTCGGGCATCATGATGTCCAGCAGCACGAGATCGGTGTTGGGATGCTGGTGCAGCCGCTCGATGCCTTCGCGTCCGTTCTCGGCGAACACGACCTTCATGCCGCGCTGCTCGAGCGTCGAGGTGAGCGCGAATACGTTGCGGATGTCGTCGTCGATGACCAGCACCTTCTTGCCCTGCAGCGGCGCGTCGCCGGTCCGCAGTGCCCCGAGCATACGCCGCGTCGGCGTGGGCAGCTGCGCTTCCGCCGGTGCAGGAACACGGCCGCGCGGTCGATCAGTCGCTCGGGTGAGTCGACCACGTTGATGACCGCCGACTTGGAGACGGCATCGAGTCGCGCCCGCTCTGCGTTGGCCAGCCGGCCGGGCAGGAACGCGACCAGGGGCAGCTCTCGCAGCACGTCATCGGCCGCGGCGTCGCGCAGCAAGCCGAGCACGTCCCGATCGCGGCGGCCGACGACCACGACGGCGAGGTCGAAGCGCTCTCCGCGCAGCGCCGCCGGCGCGGCCTGGGGATCGACGCGGACCAGCTCGACCTGTTCGTCGCCGGCCAGCATCGTCGTAATCTGCTGATCGAGCTCGCCGTCGTCCTCGATCAGCGCGATCCGCCGGCCCGGCTCGTGGGCCAGGCGCTCGATCCGCGCCAGTGCCGCGTCGAGCGCCCGCTCCTGCACCGGCTCCTCGAGGTACCCGGCGGCGCCGGAGCGGAGCGCGTCGATCCGCGCGGCCGGATCGCCGATCACCATGACCGGAAGGTGCCGGGTGTCGGGATGCTTCTTGAGCTGGCTCGAGCACCGACTCCACCCGCGGCACGTCGCCGGCCAGCAGGACCGCGTCCGGCCGGTGCTCGCGGGCCAGCGCCAGCCCGGCGGTCGGACGCCGGGCGATGATGCCCTTGACGCCCCGGCGATGGATCTTCTCGAGCAGGTCCTGCGCCCGGACCGCGCTCGAATCGATCATCAGGAGCACCCGGTCGGCGGCGTCGAGCTGACGGCGGTCGTCGGCCGGCGGCTCGGGGACGAGCCGCGCCGGGGGCTCGGACCTGGGGGCCGGTGGGGCCGGCTCGCCGCCGTCGCCCGCGGCCTCGATCGCCCGCTCGGTCATCGGCAGGAAGAGCGTGAAGCAGCTCCCGCGGCCGAGCGAGGACTCGACCCTGATCTCCCCGCCCAGCAGCCGCGCGATCTCGCGCGAGATCGAGAGCCCGAGCCCGGTGCCGCCGTACTTGCGCGAGGTCGTCCCGTCGGCCTGCTGGAAGGCCTCGAAGATCGCCCCCAGCTTGTCGTCGGCGATGCCGACGCCGGTGTCGATGACCGCGAGCGAGATCACGTTCTCGGCCGAGCGCAGCGTCTCGGCGTGGAAACCGGCCGTGGCCGGGGCCGGCGCGATCGACAGCGTCACGCCGCCGTCATGGGTGAACTTGAACGCGTTCGAGAGCAGGTTCTTGAGGATCTGCTTGAGCCGCTGGTCATCGGAGACGATCGCCGGCGGGAGCTCCTGGTCGATCTCCACGATGAACTCGAGCTGGTTCTGCTCGGCCACCGGCCGGAAGGCGCGCTCGGCGTCCTCGCAGATGTCGGCCAGCGCGATCGGGCCGAGATCGAGCTCCATGCGTCCCGCCTCGACCTTGGACAGGTCGAGGATGTCGTTGATCAGCGACAGGAGGTCGTCGCCGGCGGAGTGGATCGTCTGCGCGAACTCCACCTGCCGCGGCGTCAGGACGCGGTCCTCGTTCTCGGCCAGCAGACGCGACAGGATCAACATCGAGTTGAGCGGCGTGCGCAGCTCGTGCGACATGTTGGCCAGGAACTCGGACTTGTACTTCGAGGACAGGGCCAGCTGCGAGGCCTTGTCCTCGAGCCCGCGCCGGGCGAGCTCGATCTCGTCGTTCTTGATCTCGATGTCGCGGTTCTGCTCGGAGAGCAGCCGCGCCTTCTCCTGCAGCTCGTCATTGGTCTCGCGCAGCTCCTCCGATTGCTTCTGCAGCTCCTGGGTCAGACCCTGGGACTGCTCCAGCAGCTCCTCCGTGCGCATGTTGGCGCGGATGTTGTTGAGCACCACGCCGATCGTCTCGGTGAGCTGATCGAGGAAGTCGCGGTTGACGTCGCTGAGAACGGGCGGATCGAGGCCAGCTCGATCACGCCCAGCACCTGGTCCTCGAACAGCACCGGCATCACCAGGATGCCGGCGGCGCTCGCGTCGCCGAGCCCGGAGCCGACCTTGATGTAGCCCGACGGAACGTCGGTCAGCGCGATCGTCTTGCGCTCGAACGCGGCCTGACCGACGAGGCTCTCGCCAAGGCCGAAGCGGCTCGGCATCCCGCTGCGGCGCGGCGTGTAGCCGTACGAGGCGGCCAGCACGAGCTCGGTCGAGCCGTCGCTGCCGCCGTCGGCCAGGAAGAACGCGCCGTGCTGCGCATTCACGGTCGGGGTGACCTCGCTCATGATCAGCTGCGGTCACCGCGGCCAGGTCGCGCTGACCCTGGAGCATGCCCGAGATCCGGGCCAGGTTGGTCTTCAGCCAATCCTGCTCGGCGTTGCGCTGGGTCGTCTCGCGCAGGTTGGCGATCATCTGGTTGATGTTGTCCTTGAGCTCGGCGACCTCGCCCTGGGCCTCGACCGAGATCGACCGCGTCAGGTCGCCCTGGGTGACCGCGGTGGAGACCTCGGCGATCGCCCGGACCTGCGTGGTCAGGTTCCCGGCCAGCTGATTGACGTTCTCGGTCAGCCGGCGCCACGTGCCGGAGACGCCCTCGACCTCGGCCTGGCCACCGAGCTTGCCCTCGGTGCCGACCTCGCGCGCGACGCGGGTGACCTCGGCCGCGAACGAGGACAGCTGCGCGACCATGCGGTTGATCGTCTGCTTGAGCTCGAGGATCTCGCCGCGGGCGTCGACGGTGATCGTCTGGCTCAGGTCGCCGTTGGCGACCGCGGTGGCGACCTGGGCGATGTTGCGCACCTGGTCGGTGAGGTTGCGCGGCCATGAAGTTGACGTTGTCGGTCAGGTCCTTCCACGTGCCGGCCACGCCGGGTACCGCCGCCTGGCCGCCGAGCGCGCCCTCGGTGCCCACCTCTCTCGCCACGCGCGTCACTTCCGCCGCGAACGAGCGCAGCTGGTCGACCATCCGGTTGATCGTCTCGGCCAGGGCAGCGACCTCGCCCTTGGCGTCGACGGTGATCTTCTGCGACAGGTCGCCGTAGGCAACCGCCGTCGTCACCGAGGCGATCGACCGCACCTGGGTCGGTGAGGTTCGAGGCCATCAGGTTGACGTTCTCGGTCAGCCCCTTCCAGGTGCCCGAGACGCCCTCGACCTCGGCCTGGCCGCCGAGGATGCCCTCGGTGCCGACCTCGCGCGCCACGCGGGTGACCTCGGCCGCGAACGAGCGGAGCTGGTCGACCATCGTGTTGATCGTGTCCTTGAGCTCGAGGATCTCGCCGCGGGCGTCGACCGTGATCTTCTTGGACAGATCGCCCTGCGCCACCGCGGTCGTCACCTGGGCGATGTTGCGCACCTGGTCGGTGAGGTTGGACGCCATCAGGTTCACGTTCTCGGTCAGATCGCTCCACGTCCCCGAGATGCCCTCGACCTCGGCCTGGCCGCCGAGCTTGCCCTCGGTACCGACCTCGCGAGCGACGCGGGTGACCTCGTCGGCGAACGAGCGGAGCTGGTCGACCATCGTGTTCACGGTCCGTTTCAGCTCCAGCACCTCGCCCTTCACGTCGACGGTGATCTTCTGCGAGAGATCGCCGTTGGCGACGGCGGTGGTGACCTGGGCGATGTTGCGCACCTGGTCGGTGAGGTTGGAGGCCATGAAGTTGACCGAGTCGGTCAGGTCCTTCCACGTCCCCGCCACGCCGGGCACGAGCGCCTGGCCGCCGAGCTTGCCCTCGGTACCGACCTCGCGCGCGACGCGGGTCACCTGGTCGGCGAAGGCCGACAGCTGGTCGACCATCGTGTTGACCGTGCTCTTGAGCTCGAGGATCTCGCCGCGGGCGTCCACGGTGATCTTCTGCGAGAGGTCGCCTTCGGCCACCGCCGTGGTCACCTGGGCGATGTTGCGCACCTGGTCGGTGAGGTTGGAGGCCATGAAGTTGACGTTGTCGGTCAGGTCCTTCCACGTTCCGGCGACCCCCTCGACCTCGGCCTGGCCGCCGAGGATGCCCTCGGTGCCGACCTCGCGGGCGACGCGGGTGACCTCGGCCGCGAACGAGCGGAGCTGGTCGACCATCGTGTTGATCGTGTCCTTGAGCTCGAGGATCTCGCCCTTCACGTCGACGGTGATCTCCTGTGAGAGGTCGCCGTTGGCGACGGCGGTGGTGACCTGGGCGATGTTGCGCACCTGGTCGGTGAGGTTGGAGGCCATGAAGTTGACCGAGTCGGTCAGGTCCTTCCAGGTTCCGGCCACGCCGGGCACCTTGGCCTGGCCGCCGAGCATGCCCTCGGTGCCGACCTCGCGCGCGACACGCGTGACCTCGTCCGCGAACGACCGCAGCTGGTCGACCATCGCGTTGACCGTCGTGCCGATGCGGGCGAACTCGCCCTTGACCGGGCGGCCCTCGATCTCCAGCGCCATCTTCTGTGACAGGTCCCCCTCGGCCACGGCCACGATCACGCGGGCGACCTCGGAGGTGGGTCGCACGAGGTCGTCGATCAGCCCGTTGACCGATCCGATCGCGGTGCTCCACGCCCCATGGGCCTCATTGAGCCGGGCGCGCTCGGTCATCCGGCCCTCGCGGCCGATGATCTGCCCGATGCGCACCAGCTCGGCCTCGAGCGCGGCATTGCGCTCGGCAAGGTCGTTGTAGGCCGCTTCCAGTCGGCCCACCGCATCGAGCCGGCGCGCGGGGAGGCGGACACCGAAGTCGCCCGCCGTGGCGGCTCTCAGGGCCAGCTCGAGGCGCTCGAGCGCCTCCTGGTCGCGCGCTCCGAGGTCTCCGTTCCCTTGCCTGCTCCCTCCTCCGTTGGAGCTCCCGGTTCGGGCTCCGCTGGAACCAGTCGCCTGCCGGCTCACTGCTTTCGCCATCGTCGCGCCTCGCGTTTTCGCCGCCCCGGTGGGCCCGCACCGCATCGGTCCCACCCCGACCTGTGCGTCATACCCGAGCGGCGCCGGCGTAAAGCCTCTCATCCTCTGACACGCGTTCGGCCGGCGCCGGCAGTGTCAGTCGCCCTCGCCGGCCGGGCGCCGGCGCCCGCGCTTGCGGTCCGACTGTCGCCGCTTGGCCTCCAGCCGTCGCTGGGTGGCCGCCTTCGTGGGTCGCGTGGCCCGGCGCGGGCGCTGCACGACGAGGGCGCCGGCCAGCCGGCGGCGCAGGCGCTCGAGCGCCAGCTCGCGGTTACGCGCCTGCCCGCGCGCATCCTGGGCGACCGCCACCACGCGCGGCCCCAGTCGGGCGATCAGGCGCCGTTTCTGCTCCTCGGTGAGTGCCTGCGAGGCGCCGACGTCGAAGATCGCCTCGATCCGCGAGTCGGTCACGTTGGCGTGCTGGCCGCCCGGTCCGGACGAGCGTGAGGCCCGGATCGTCACCTCGTGCAGCGGCACCGCCGCGTCCCGCCCGATGAGCATCGGATCGTCCATGCGGGCAAAGTCTGGAGGGTCCGCGCTGTGAATGGACGCCCGCCGCCCGCACTCCGGGCGCGCGGCGTGCTACCGTGCCGCGCGGTAAGGCCGTTCACGCCAATGTGTGAACGGCGAAGCAGGTGCAGGCGCCGGGGTTTTTGCAGCGCATCCTCCGCGGTAGCAGCACTACAAGCCACGGAGGAAATCTCCACATGCCAACCGGAACGGTCAAGTGGTTCAGCGACGAGAAGGGCTTCGGCTTCATCACACCCGATGAGGGCAGCCGCGACCTGTTCGTCCATCACTCGAGCATCCAGTCTGACGGCTACCGCTCACTCGCCGAGGGCTCCAAGGTGTCCTACGAAGAGGAAGCCGGCCCCAAGGGGCCCAAAGCGGTCAACGTCCAGAAGCTCTAGACGGATCCCGGACGCCGGCTCCGCCGCCACCTCGGGCGGCGGACCCGGCAGTCCCCGTGGCGGGTGGCGCGTGGCGGAGGGCTTGGACCGCGATGGTCAACTGGGTGACGATCTCCTCGCTGGCGACGGCGGGCGGCACGCTGGTCCTGGCCGTGGCCACGTTCAGTTCGGTGAAGTCCGCCAACCGCGCGGCGCGAGTGGCCGAACGGTCGCTGATGGTCGGGCTCCGGCCGGTCCTGATCCCGTCCAAGGAGACCGATCCGGCGGAGCAGATCCGCTTCGGCGACGGGCAGTATCTGACGCTCCCCGGCCACGGCGCTGCGATCGAGGTCGCGAACGGGAACATCTACATGGCGGTCGGACTGCGCAACGGCGGCTCGGGGCTCGCCGTGCTGCACGGCTGGCGCGCCGAAGCCATGGAGAGCACCGGCTCCGAGGCGCCGGACCTCGACAGCTTCCGGCGCCAGCTCCGGGACCTGTACATCCCGGCCGGCGACGTCGGCTATTGGCAGGGTGCGATCCGCGACGAGGCGGACGCGTTCTACGACAGCCTGCGCACCGCCGCGGGCACTCGATCCCGGGTGCTCGTGGACCTGCTGTACGGCGACCACGAAGGGGGCCAGCGGACGATCGCGCGCTTCGGAATCGGGCCCTCGCCCGAGGGCGACGGGCTCCGCGCGGAGGCCGTGCGCTACTGGAACGTCGACGGCTCCGACCCGCGCTAGCAAACGGGGCTGCGCGGCCTCCCGTCGCGGCTGCCGTGTGTGCGCCGGGTTAAGACCCGCACCGATCCGCCACACCCGTGCCGGGAGCGTCCCCGCGGCCGCCTACACTGGGTAAGTAGGTGAGGAGATGAAAGTGGCACGGAGCGCATGACCAAGTCCGTAGAGGATCGCGAGCACGTCATCATCCGCTTCGCGGGCGACTCGGGCGATGGGATGCAGCTGGCGGGGAGCCGCTTCACGGACGCGACCGCGATGGTCGGCAACGACCTCGCCACGTTGCCCAACTTCCCGGCCGAGATCCGGGCGCCCGCCGGAACACTGGCCGGCGTATCGGCGTTCCAGATCCACTTCGCCTCGCGCGACATCCTCACGCCGGGCGATGCACCGAACGTGCTCGTCGCCATGAACCCGGCGGCGCTGAAGGCGAACCTCGCTGAGCTGGACCGCGGCGCGACGATCATCGTCAACGAGGACGCGTTCACGAAGCGCAACCTGGAGAAGGCCGGCTACGCCGCCAACCCACTCGAGGACGGCTCGCTGTCGGCGCACCGCGTCCACCGGATCCCGATGACCACGCTGACCATGCGCTCGGTCGAGGGAATCGAGGATGTCGGCACGCGCGACGCCGGACGAGCCAAGAACCTGTTCGCCCTCGGCGTGCTCTCGTGGCTATACGGGCGCCCGACCGAGATCACGAAGCAGTGGATCGAGCAGAAGTTCGCCCGTAAGCCGGGCGTCGCCCAGGCCAACCTGAACGCGTTCAACGCCGGCTGGTCGTTCGGTGAGACAACCGAGCTGCTCGACGTCCAGTACCGCGTCAAGCCGGCCACCGATGTCCCGCCCGGCACGTACCGCAACGTCAACGGCACCACGGCGCTGACGCTCGGGCTGATCGCCGCGAGCGTCCGCAGCGGGCTGCCGCTGGTGCTGGCGAGCTATCCGATCACGCCCGCCTCCGAGATCCTGCACGAGCTCTCGCGCCACGCGCGCTTCGGGGTCTCGACGATCCAGGCCGAGGACGAGATCGCCGCCGCCGGCATGGCGCTCGGGGCCGCGTTCGGCGGACGGCTCGGGGTCACCGCCACCAGCGGGCCGGGCATGGACCTCAAGGCCGAGACGATCGGTCTCGCCGTCGCGCTCGAGCTGCCCCTCGTGGTGATCGACGTCCAGCGCGCAGGCCCCTCCACGGGGATGCCGACCAAGACCGAGCAGTCGGATCTGTTGATGGCCCTCTACGGGCGGCACGGCGAGTCGCCGCTGCCGGTCCTCGCGCCGAGCACTGCGGGCGGCTGCTTCGAGGCGGCGTTCGAGGCGGCCCGGATCGCGATCGACTACCGCACGCCCGTGATCGTGCTCTCGGACTCCTTCCTGGCCTCCTCCTCGGAGCCGTGGCGGGTGCCCGACGTCGCCGACCTGCCGGCGATCGATCCCCGCCTCGCGGTGGCAGCCAACGGCGGCGACCGTGTGGATGGCGACGACGCCACAGACGGCGCCTTCCTGCCCTACAGCCGCGACGAGCGCCTGGCGCGCCCGTGGGCCGTGCCCGGGACACCGGGCCTGCAGCACCGCATCGGCGGACTCGAGAAGGCCGACGGCACCGGCAACATCTCCTACGACGGCGGCAATCACGCGCTCATGACGCGCCTGCGGGCCGAGAAGGTGGCCGGGATCGCCCGCGACCTGCCGCCCCTGGCCGTCGACGCCGAGCCGGGCGCGCGCCTCCTCGTGCTGGGGTGGGGCTCGAGCGAGGGGGCGATCCGCGCCGGCGTGCGCCGCGCTCGGGCGGACGGCTACAAGGTCGCCTGCGCGCACCTGCACCATCTCAACCCGCTGCCGGAGAACACCGGCGATGTGCTGCGATCGTTTGACCGCGTGCTCGTGCCGGAGATGAACTCCGGTCAGCTGGCCCTGCTCCTGCGGGCGAAGTTCCTCGTCGACGTCGAGTCCTTCTGCAAGCTCGAGGGCCAACCGCTGTTCGCGGCCGAGATCGAGCGCGAGATCGCCGAGCGGCAATGACGAGCGCAGGGAAGAGCCCGCGATGACCCACAACGGCGCCGGCGGCGACGTGCTCACGCTGACCAAGGCCGACTTCCAGTCCGATCAGGAGACGCGCTGGTGTCCCGGGTGCGGCGACTACGCGGTCCTGTCCGCGGTGCAGCAGTTCATGCCGGAGCTCGGGATCCCACCGGAGCGGATCGTGTTCGTCACCGGGATCGGGTGTGCGGGGCGCTTCTCGTACTACATGAACACGTACGGGATGCACGGGATCCACGGCCGCGGGCCGGCACTGGCCACCGGCCTCGCCACGGCACGCGAGGACCTGTCGATCTGGATCGTCACCGGCGACGGTGACTCGCTGTCGATCGGCGGCAACCATCTGATCCATGCGCTGCGCCGGAACGTGCCGTTGAAGATCCTGCTGATGAACAACCAGATCTACGGGCTCACCAAGGGCCAGGCGTCGCCGACCAGCGAGCTCGGCAAGATCACGAAGTCGACCCCCTTCGGCGTCTCCGACCATCCCTTCAACCCGGTCGCACTTGCGCTCGGCGCGGAGGCGACGTTCGTCGCCCGCACGATCGACCGCGACCGTCAGCACCTCACCGAGGTGCTGCGGGCCGCCTCCCGGCACGAGGGGGCCGCGCTGATCGAGATCTACCAGAACTGCCCCGTGTTCAACGACGGCGCGTTCGCGGCGCTGACGGAGAAGGACGTCAAGGACGCGAACCAGATCCGCCTCGAGCCGGGCCGTCCGATTCGCTTCGGGGCCGCGGGCGAGCGCGGCGTCATCCGCTCACCGGAGGGCGGCCTGCAGATCGTCGACGTGGCCGATTGCGGCGAGGAGTCGCTGCTGGTCCACGATCCGCACCACACCGACCCCGGGGTCGCCTTCTCGCTGGCCCGACTGGCCGAGGACCCGACCGCTCCGACGCCGATCGGGATCTTCCGCGACGTGCAGCGCCCGGTGCACGGGCGCACGCCCGCGCCGGCCCCTCCGCCGAGCGACGCCCAGCTCTCCGAGCTGCTCCTCTCCGGCGACACCTGGACCGTCGCGTAACGGAGACGCCCTCCGGGCCCGGTGTCCGCGCCGGCACACGCGCGTTTCCGGCGCGCATCGAAGCCGGCGATGTTCGCAAGTGACCAACTTCGGGTCGGTCGGGTCGTTGGAACCGGCGAATCCCGACGTGCCGGAGGTTGGGGAAGCTGGCGATGCGTCAGACCTGATTGACGCCGACGTCCACGCCGCAGGGACGAGGTCGCTCCGCCGGGGCGGCCTCGTCTCTGGCGTCGCCGGGCGCGTACGCGGGAAACCGGTGATACCGGGCGGGGCCACCGGGTAGCCTCTGGAGCGTGCGCACTCCGGACGTCGAGCTGCTGTGGTGGGACGGGTGTCCCTCCACAGAACGGGCCCTGGACGAGTTGCGCGCGGCGCTGCGCGACGTCGGCCTTCGCGACGTGCCGGTCCACAGCCGCCAGATCCGCAGCGACAGCGAAGCCGCGGCCGCCGGCTTCGTGGGCTCCCCGACGATCCTGATCGGCGGCGAGGACGTGGCGCCCCTGGCGACCGACGAGGCGCCGGGCCTGGCCTGCCGCGTGTATCGCCGCCGCGACGGGCGCATCTCGCCAACTCCCGACCCCGACGACGTGCGCGAGGCGCTGCGGCGGATGCTGGCCGGCGCGGCCGAGGGGGAGTGATGAGCGTCGCAATCGGCGCGCTCGCACCTGCGTTCGCGCTCGTCGACACGGCCGGCGCGACCTGGTCCGCCGACGGGGCCGAGGTGACCGCGACCCAGGTCGCGGACGGGGCCGAGGTGACCGCGACCGTGATCGTCTTCACCTGCAACCACTGTCCGTACGCGCTGGCCTGGCACGACCGCATCGCCCGGGTCGCCCGCGACTATGCGGACCGGGGCGTGCGCATCCTGGCCATCAATGCCAACGACGCCGAACGCTATCCGCGTGACTCCTACCACGCGATGCAGGCGCGGGTCGCCGGCGAGGACTGGCCGATGCCCTACCTGCACGATGCCACGCAGTCCGTCGCCCACGCCTATGGTGCCAAGACGACCCCGGATGTGTTCGTGCTCGATCGCGAACGCCGGCTGCGCTACCGCGGCGCGCCGGACGCCGATTACGGCGATCCGACTCAGAACGCCGCCTGGCTGCGCGACGCCCTCGATGCGGTCCTGTCGGGATGCCCACCCGGCCGGGCCGAGACCAAGCCGGTCGGCTGCTCGATCAAGTGGAAGCAGTAGGGGTCGCGCCGGCCTTCGCCGGGTCGCGCCGCCTCAGGTGACGCGGCCGTTGACCGGATCCAGTGGCAGCCCGCGCGCGTGCCACTCGAGCAGGCCGCCGGCCATGTTGTGGGCGTCGTAACCGGCGGCGCTGAACGCGTCGGCGGCCATCGCCGAGCGGCTGCCGCTGCGGCAGTAAAAGACGACCGGCCGCTCACGGTCGATCGTCTCCGCCTGGGCCGCGAGGTCCGAGAGCTCGATCAGCCGCGTGCCGGCGATGCGGCCGGCCGTGTGCTCGTCGATCTGGCGCACGTCGATCAACTGGATCTCATCGCGCTCGCGGAGCGCGAACACCTCGTCGACGGTGTAGTCAGAGCTCACGGCCCGTCAGGCTACCGCGAGGGAGGTGCCGGCACACCCGCTCAGGTCGTCCGACGAGCGCGGGGAAAACCCTTACGAGGTTTCCGTAAGCACCACCGTGACATTTATCCTGCAGAGGCGCTACTCTGCCGCGCAACCGAATACCCAGCCGAGTTCCCGGATCGTCACCCGACCGGGGAACGGGGGACCCAGAAGAGGCGCAACCACTGGCCTCAGGGGCGAATCGCCGTCACGGGACGGCGTAGCGCGAACTCTTTCAGCGCGAGCCCGACAGCTAACCCCGTAGGCGCACGAAAGAGAAGGGGTAGCGTTGTCGTATTCAGATTTGGGCTGGACCCGGCGTTTGGCCCTCGTCGCCCCGTTTGGGGCCTCGGCACTGGCCGCGCTCGCGCTGGCCGGCCCGGCATGGGCGGGATCGAGCGGCGGGATCTCCGCCTCCGGTGCCGCCACGAGCAGCAAGAGCACCATCGCCACGGTCGGCCCCGGGCACCTCGGGTACCGAACGCTGCGCAAGGGCATGACCGGCCACGACGTGCGGGTCCTGCAGGACTTCCTCACCCGCGCGGGTTATCCGACGCCGATCGCCGGTGTGTTCGGTCCGACGACGCTGGCGAACGTGAAGGCGTTCGAGAGCGCGCACGGCCTGCCCGCCGACGGGGTCGTCTCCAAGACGGTCGTGGCCGCGCTTCGCGCCGCTGTCGCCAAGGCCGAGAAGGCCTACGCGGGTCCGGTGGGCAGGGCCCATCTGAACTCCAACGGGACCGTCACGCCGCCGGCCAACGCCCCTGCGGTGATCCGCAACGTGATTGCGGCGGCCAACCGGATCGCCTTCACGCCCTACATCTATGGCGGCGGCCACGGCAGCTGGAACGACTCCGGCTACGACTGCTCCGGATCGGTCTCCTACGCGCTGCACGGGGGGAACCTGATCTCGGCGCCCGAGGACTCCGGTGAGCTCGAGTCCTACGGCAGCGCCGGCGCGGGCCGCTGGATCACGATCTGGGCCAACGCGGGCCACACGTACATGTACGTCGCCGGTCTGCGTTTCGACACCAGCGCCCAGGGTGAGACGGGCGGCTCGCGGTGGACGTCGACACCGCGGTCGAATGCTGGTTTCGTCGAGCGTCACCCGACCGGGCTCTGAGCACGTCGGTCGCTCCGACCGGGCCTGAGAGCCCGGTCGGAGTGCGCTCCGCTCTGTCTGTCCCGTAGCATCCACTCCATGTCCGCCCTCGCCGAGATCTACACGATCCCGCAGGAGCATCTCGACTTCCGCGACACGATCCGGCAGATCACGCAGGAGCGGATCGCGCCGCGAGCGGCGGAGATCGACGAGAAGGCCGAGTACCCCCATGATCTCCGGGCCCTGCTCGCCGAGCAGGACATCCTCGGGCTGCCGTTCGAGCCCGAGTACGGCGGCACCGGCACCGGCACGCTGATGCTGAACATGGCCGTGGAGGAGATCGCCAAGGCGTGTGCGTCCACGGCGCTGATCCTGATGATCCAGGAGCTGGGAACGCTCCCGATCCGCCTGCACGGCAGCGACGAGCTCAAGGAGCGCTTCCTGCCCCGCTGCGCCAGCGGCGAGTGGTCGCCGGCGTTCGCGCTGTCCGAGCCCGAGGCCGGCTCTGATCCCGGCGGGATGCTGACCCGGGCGGTGCGCGACGGCGACGAATGGGTGATCGACGGCACCAAGAACTGGATCACCAATCTGGGCGTCGCGGACTTCTACGTGGTCTTCGCGGTCACCGACAGAGAGGCCGGTCATGGGCGCGGGATCACCGCCTTCGTGGTCGAGGCCGATCGTCCGGGGTTCAGCGTCGGCAAGCTCGAGCACAAGCTCGGCATCCGCGGCTCGCCGACCGGGCAGCCGATCTTCGACAGCGTGCGGGTGCCGCACGCCAACGTCGTCGGCGAGGTCAACCACGGCTTCAAGGTGGCGATGTCCACCCTCGACCGGTCGCGCCTCGGTGTCGCGGCGCAGGCACTCGGCATCGCCCAGGGCGCGACCGACTACGCCGCCGGCTACGCGCGTGAGCGCAAGCAGTTCGGCAAGCCGATCAACGCGTTCCAGGCCATCCAGTTCAAGCTCGCCGACATGGAGACGCAGTGCGCCGCCGGGCGCCAGCTGCTCTACCAGGCCTGCGCCAAGATCGATCGCGGCGACCCCGATCTCGGCAAGTACTCGGCGATGGCCAAGCTGTTCTGCTCCGACGTGGCGATGAAGGTCACCGTCGAGGCCGTGCAGGTGCTGGGCGGCTACGGCTACGTCAAGGAGTACCCGGTCGAGCGCATGCTGCGCGACGCCAAGATCACCCAGATCTACGAGGGCACGAACGAGATCCAGCGACTCGTCATCGCCCGCACGATGAGGTAGCCGGCAGATGCCGGGCTCGCCGCCGACCGTCCGACGCATCCTCTGGTCGGCGCTGGCGGCCCTGACCGTCGGCCTCGGCGCGGTCAGTCTGGTCGCGGGGTTCAGCGACTCGTTCCCGCTGCGCCTGCTGCAGGGGCTACTCGTGTTCGCGGCCGGCGCGGTCGTGATCGGCGGCGCGGCCCTGATCGTGATGATCCGTCTCGCCGGTTGGCGTGACCCCGAGTCCGAGCAGGACTTCGAGGCCCTCGTCCAGCGCGCCGAGCGGCTCGCTGCCGAGGAGTCGTGGGGTCCCGCCGACGACGAGCTCGCGGGCGGCGAGGACGACGAGGACATCATCGACCTCTCCGACGAGGACACCTTCAAAGCCCTCGTCCGCTCGGCGCTGGACGACCTTCCGCTCGAGTTCCACCGCGCCCTCGAGCACGTGGCCATCGTCGTCTCCGACGGCGGCCGGCGCCGGCGCGCCTACGGCCTCTACCAGGGCGACACGATCGCCCAGGATTACTTCCACGATCGGATCGTCATCTTCCGAGACACGCTGCTGCGCGATTTCGGGCACGATCCGGAGCTGCTCAAGGCCCAGGTCAGCCGCACCGTTCGCCACGAGCTCGCCCACCATCTCGGGTGGGGCGAGCGCGGCGTCCGCGGGCTGGGGCTGTAGCCCCACGGGGCGTCCGCCCCCTCGTTGTGATGAGAATGCTCGACATCCGGTCTCGCTTGACCGTTCGCGCTTCGCGCGCACTCCCTCAGAGATGATGATCGTCATGACACCGGACGCGACCGACGGCGAGATCGCCGCGGTCAAGGCGCGGCTCGAGTCGGTCGGCCGGCTGCACGTGCTGGTGATGCCGGGGGAGCTGACGACGGCGATCGGGGCGATCGGCGATCCGGAGGGCGTGGCCGAGCTCGGACTCGAGGGGATGCGCGGGGTCGACCGGGTGATTCCGATCTCACGTCCGTACAAGCTCGCATCCTCCGAGCTCGCCCATCACGAGCCGACCGTGCTCGACATCGCCGGCCGCTCCGTCGGCGGCGGTGAGACGTTCTGTCTGATCGCCGGCCCGTGCACGGTCGAGTCGCGTGCGCAGACGCTGGCGGTGGCGGCGGCGGTGGCGGCCGCCGGTGCGTCGATGCTCAGGGGCGGCGCGTTCAAGCCCCGGACCTCGCCGTTCGCGTTCAAGGGGCTTGGCCCGCCGGCGCTGGAGATCCTGGCCGAGGCCCGGGAGCAGACGGGCCTGCCGATCGTCACCGAGCTGCTCGACGCCGAGCACGCGGAGCTCATCGCCGATCACGCGGACGTGATCCAGATCGGCGCCCGCAACATGCAGAACTACAGTCTGCTCGAGGTGGCGGGCAAGCTCGGCAGGCCGGTGCTGCTCAAGCGCGGGCTGTCCTGCACCGTCGAGGAGCTGCTGATGGCGGCCGACTATGTGCTCAAGGAGGGCAATGAGGCGGTGATCCTGTGCGAGCGCGGGATCCGCACGTTCGAGACGGCCACCCGGTTCACGCTTGATCTGAGCGCCGTCCCGTGGCTGAAGCTGCATACGCACCTGCCGGTGATTGTCGACCCGAGCCACGCGTCGGGTGACCGCCGCCTCGTCGGCCCGCTGTCGCGGGCAGCCGCCGCCGTCGGCGCCGACGGCCTGCTGGTCGAGGTCGCCGACGATCCCGAGACGGCGCTGTGCGACGGCCCGCAGCAGCTGTCGGCGAGCGATTTCGGGCAGTTCGCGCGTGACGTGGCCGCCCATGCCGCGCTGAGCGGCAAGCGCCTGGCGTAGGATCCCGGAGCCCAACCCCAGGAGGAAGCCGACATGCCCGAAGCCGTGATCGTCGATGCCATCCGCACGCCCATCGGCCGGGCGATGAAGGGCTCGCTGAAATCGGTTCGCGCCGACGAACTCGCGGCGATCCCGATCCGGTCGCTGATCGAGCGCAACCCCGGGGTCGACTTCTCGCAGACCGTCGACGTGCTGATGGGCGCGGCGTCCGGCATCGGGGAGCAGGGCTACAACGTCGGTCGCAACGCCGCGCTGCTGGCCGGGCTCGACCACCACGTTCCCGGCTGTACGGTGAACCGCTTCTGCGCCTCCTCGCTGATGACGATCCGGATGGCGTCGCATGCCATCAGGGCCGGGGAGGGCGACCAGTACATCGCCGCCGGGGTCGAGGCCGTGTCGCGTGCCGGGCTCGGCGCCGGGATCATGGAGGAGGCCAGGAACCCCGTCCTCGACGGGTCACCGGGGTCTCTGTACGACGTCTACATCCCGATGGGGATGACGGCCGAGAACGTGGCCGAGCGTTGCCAGGTCACGCGCCGCCAGCAGGACGAGTGGGCCGTGATCTCGCAGAGCCGGGCCGTCGACGCCCAGCAGTCCGGCCACTTCGATGCCGAGATCGTGCCCGTCACCGTCCCCGCCCACCGCGACACCGACAAGGAGGGCAACGAGATCGACGTGCCCGAGACGGTGGTCAGCAAGGACGACGGCCCGCGCGCCGGCACCACGCTCGAGGTGCTCGGCCGGCTGAAGCCGGCGTTCCGGGAGAACGGGACTGTGACGGCCGGGAACTCGTGCCCGCTCAACGACGGCGGCGCGGCCGTGCTCGTGATGTCCGAGGAGCGGGCCAAGAGCCTCGGGTTGCAACCCAAGGCGAGGATCATCGCCTCCACGGTCGCGGCGATCCGGCCGGAGATCATGGGCCTGGGCCCGATCCCGGCGATCAAGCAGCTGCTCGAGGTGACCGGGATGACGATGGCGGACATCGACATCGTCGAGATCAACGAGGCCTTTGCGGCGCAGATCGTGCCCTGTCGCGATGAGCTCGGCATCCCGGAGGAGAAGCTGAACCCGTTCGGCGGCGCGATCGCGCTCGGTCACCCCTTTGGGATGACCGGCGCGCGGATCATGACCACGCTCCTGAACGGCCTGCAGAAGCTCGACGGCACGTACGGGATCGAGTCGATGTGCGTGGCCGGTGGGATGGGGCAGGCGATGCTCGTCGAGCGGCTGGCGTGAGGGGTGTGGCGATGCTTGAGCTCGCTCCGGGCGTGTGGCAGCTGGCGGGGACACCCGCCAACGCGATCAACGTCTATGTCCTGGGCGACGTGCTGATCGATGCCGGGACCGCGCTCGACCACGGCCGGATCAAACGTCAGCTCGAGGGGGTGACGATCACCGCCCACGCGCTCACGCACGCCCACTTCGACCACTATGGCTCCAGCCACAGGCTGTGCCAGGAGCTCGAGATCCCGCTGTGGTGCGGCGCGGCGGATGTCGCGGCGGTCGAGTCCGGCAAGATGGTCGCCAAGCACGGGCTCATGCTTCCGGGCGCCAAGGCGCACCGCGTCGATCGGGCGCTGGCGGAGGGAGACGAGGTGGCGGGGTTCGCCGTGCTCTCCACGCCCGGGCACTCGCCGGGGCACGTGTCCTACTGGCGCGAGTCCGACCGGGTGCTCGTCTGCGGCGATGTGATGTGGGGCCAGAACCCGTTCATCCTGTCCGGGGGCGTCCGCGAGCCCTACCCGCTCCTCAGTCCCGACCCGGCCCTCAACCGCGCATCGGCCCGTCGTCTGGCGGCGCTCGAGCCGGCGCTCGTGTGCTTCGGGCACGGGCCGCCGCTGCGCGACACCGAGCGGTTCCTCGCCGCCGTGTCCCGCCTGCCAAGCTGACCCACATCCACGACGACAGGAGCGCCAGACATGCCATCTGACTCGGAGCTGGTCCGCGGGGTCGATTTCATCCCGGTGCCGACGCACGATCTCGCGCGGGCGGTCGAGTTCTACGGCACCACGCTGGGGCTGCCGTGCTCCGTGCACCGGCCCGAGCGGCATTTCGCCGAGTTCGAGACCGGCAACCTGACCATCAACGTGATGGACGCCGAGGCGATGGGATTGCCCCACGTGCGATCGGCCAACGCGATCGCCCTCCACGTCGACGAGGTGGCCGATGCGCGCACGCTGCTCGAGCGGCGCGGGGTCGAGTTCCAGGGCGACATCTTCGACACCGGCGTCTGCCACATGGCCTTCTTCTCCGATCCCGACGGGAACGCGCTGATGCTCCATCACCGCTACGCGCCGCGGACGCCGTCGAGCTGACGATTCGGCGGCCCGCCGGGCCGGCACCGTACGCGGGGTGACCTCGTTCCAGACCACGATCGGCGTCTTCGGCGGCCTGCTGATGATCGGCGCGCTGCTCTCGGGCATCGCGCGCCGCAGCATGCTGTCGCTGGTGGCCCTGTTCGTGCTGGCCGGGTTCGCCCTCGGCGAGGGGGGTGCCGGCGTGCTCCGGTTCGGGGTCCGATCGGGGTTCCTCACCGACCTGGCCAGCGTGGCCTTGATCGTGATCCTGTTCCGCGACGGTCTCGAGGTCGACCGCGAGCTGCTGACGAGCCATTGGCACGTCCCGTTCCGCAAGCTCGTGATCGGGATGCCGATCACGGTCCTCATCGTCGCCGTCATCGCTCACGCCGCGGTGGGGCTGTCCTGGCTCGAGGCGTTCCTGCTCGGGGCGCTGCTCTCGCCGACCGACCCGATCCTGTCCTCCGAGGTGGCGACCAGCCCCCGGGTGCCGGCGATCATCCGGCATTCCCTGAACCTGGAGTCGGGGCTCAACGACGGCCTCGCGCTGCCGGCGGTGCTGGCCTTCGCCGCGGCGCTCGATGCGACGCAGACCCACTTCGTGTGGTGGAAGTTCGTCTTGCAGGACGTCGGGCTCGGCTTCGTGTTCGGGATCGCCTGCGGGCTGATCGGCTCGGTGCTGATGCCGCGTCCGGGCAAGAGCCTGGCCGACGCCCCGGTGCCCGGGCACCAGAAGGCGCTGTACGGACTCGGGGTGGCGTTCGCGACCTACAGCGTCACCGTGCTGCCGCCGCGCGGCAACGGCTTCATCGCGGTGTTCGTGGCGGCCATCGTGGTCGGCGTCCGCCGGCCGGACCTGCGCCACTACTTCGGCGAGGGCGTCGGTGAGATCGCGGAGATCGTCAAGCTCGGCATCTTCGCCGTGTTCGGATCGCTCCTGACCCTGCACGCCCTCGGCTCGAGCGGCTGGGGCGCGGTCGCCGTCGTGGCGGGAACGTTCCTCCTCGCGCGGCCCGTCGCGCTGTGGGTCGCCCTGGCGGGGACCGGCCTGAGCGTCGAGGCGAAGGCGTTCATGGCCTGGTTCGGGCCCAAGGGGGTGGCGACGATGGCCTACGCGATCCTCATCCTCGGCCGACAGATCCCCGCGGCGCCGCGGATCTTCGACCTGGCCGCGCTGGTCGTCTTCTGCTCGATCGTCGTGCACGGGCTGACCAGCACGCCCGGCGTGAACTGGATCGCCGGACGCCGGGCCGTCATGGAGCCCCCGCCCGAGGCGAGCCCGCCTTGACCGGCGCGCCCTGTCCCGACGCGCGCGCTACCGAGGCGGCATGCGCAGAGCCCCGTCGAGCCGGATCACCTCACCGTTGAGCATCTCGTTCTCGACGATGTGGACGGCCAGCGCGGCGAACTCCTCGGGACGGCCGAGACGGGGCGGGAACGGCACGGCGGCGCCCAGCGCCTGGCGTGCCGGCTCCGGTAGCGCGGCGAGCAGCGGGGTGTCGAAGGTGCCGGGGGCGATCGTGCAGACCCGGATTCCGACCGCGGCGAGGTCGCGCGCGGCCGGCAGCGTCATGCCGACGATTGCCCCCTTGGAGGCCGAGTAGGAGACCTGGCCGATCTGCCCGTCGTAGGCGGCGATCGAGGCCGTGTTGATGCACACGCCGCGTTCACCCGATGAGCCTGTGTCGTTGCCCAGCATCGCCGCCGCCGCCAGGCGCAGGACGTTGAAGGTGCCGATCAGATTGACCCTGACGACGGCCTCGAACGGCGCGAGCGCGTGGGGTCCGCGCTTGCCCGCGACCTTCTCGGCCCAGCCGATCCCGGCACAGCAGGCCGAGATGCGCAGACCGCCGGGTGCCTGCGCGGCGTTCTCGACGGCGGCCGTGACGGCGTCGGCATCGGTGACGTCGGCGCGCACGAAGGCCGCGCGCTCACCCAGCTCGGAGGCCAGCAGCTCGCCACGCTCCTGATTGAGGTCGGCGATGACCACATGCGCGCCCTCGGCGTGGAGCCGTCGTGCCGTGGCCTCGCCGAGGCCCGAGGCGCCGCCCGCCACGAGCGCGCCTGAGCCGCTGATCCGCATGGCGAGAACCCTACTGTGGAACGCGGCGTGCGAGCGACAGTGCGAAGCGCTGTGCGCGGTCGGTGAACCACCGGTCCAGCGCCAGCCCCGCGGCCGCGAAGTCGGCCTCGAGCCGCGGGCGCGTGAACTTGGCGCTGATCTCGGTCCGCAGCTCCTCGCCCGCGGCGAATTCGACCCGCATGCCGAGCCCGGCAATCAGGACGCTGCACGGTCGCCGCGCGCGCAGGCGCATCTCGATCCACTCGTGGCGGCGGTCGAAGAAGGCGATGTGGTCGAACTGATCGGGGTTGAAGTCGGCATCGAGCTCGCGGTTGATCACGTGCAGCACGTTGCGGTTGAATTCCGCGGTGACCCCTGCGGAGTCGTCGTAGGCCGCCTCGATCACGGCGGGATCCTTGACCAGGTCGGTGCCCAACAGCAGCCGGTCCTTCGGTCCCAGGAGCGCACCGATCTTGCGCAGCAGCGCCCGCCGGGTGCCGGGCGGGAAGTTCCCGATCGTCCCGCCGAGCAGGGCGACCAGGCGCGGCGCCGCTTCAGGCTCGGGGACCCGGTCGAGGTGGCGCTCGAAATCGCCGATCACGCCGTGTACGCGCAGTCCCGCGTAGTCGCCGACGAGCTGCTTGGCGGCGTCGGCGACCACCTGCTCGGAGACGTCGAGCGGCACGTACCGCGACAGCGTTCCCGCGTCCGACATCGCGCCGAGCAGGATCCGGGCCTTGTCGGCCGAGCCGGAGCCGAGCTCCACGAGCTCGCCGGCCCCCGTGATGCGGATGATCTCGGCCGCTCGGGTCTCCAGGATCTCCCGCTCCGAGCGGGTGGGGTAATACTCGGGCAGCTCGCAGATCTGCTCGAACAGCTCAGACCCGCGCGTGTCGTAGAAGTGCTTGGGGGGGAGCTCCTTGAACGGTCGCGTGAGCCCGTCGAGAACATCGTTGGCGAGGCAGCGCTCCTCGGCCTCGGAGAGCCACGAGTCGATGCGAATCTCGTCGCTGTCGAGCAGCTTCATCAGGTCACGTCCCGGGCGATTCGGAGGCCGGAGAAGATCTGGCGGCGGGCGGGGAAGTCCCAGTTGCGGAAGGTTGATGTCGCCACGCGCCCCCGGGTCGCCCACGAGCCACCGCGCAGCACCTTGTAGTCGCTGCCGAAGAAGACCTCCGAGTACTCCCGATAGGGGTGGGCGACGAAGCCCGGGTAGCCGCGGAAGTCGCTCGACGTCCACTCCCAGACGTCGCCGATCATCCCCAGGCAGCCATATGGCGAGGCTCCTGCCGGGTGGGCGCCGACGGTAGCCGTGCCGCCGCCGAGGTGGTCGAGGTTGGCGTGGACGCCGGGGAGCGGCGGTTCGGCGCCCCACGGGAAGGGGCGAGCCGAATCCGACTCCTGATCCCAGGTCGCCGCCTTCTCCCACTCGAACTCGGTGGGGAGGCGGGCGTCGTGTGCGCGAGCGAAGGCGTCGGCCTCGAACCAGGAGAGATGGACGACCGGCCGGTGGGGATGGAGCGGTTCGAGCTCCCCGAGGCGCCACTCGGCGCCCAGGTCCGCCGTCCAGCCGCCAGGTCGCGTGATGTCGTACTCCTCCTTCCACGCCCAGCCCTCATCGGACCACCATTCGCGCCGCTCGTAGCCTCCACCCTCGACGAAGGTCAGGTAGGTCGCGTTGGTGACCGGCGTGCGCCCGATCAGATAGCCGCGCACATCGGTGCGGTGCCGCGGGCGCTCGTTGTCATAGGCGAAGCCGAGCCCGGGGGCGCCGATGAGGCACTCCCCGGCCGGGATCTCGATCAGCTCGAGCCCGGTGTGCGGCGCCCCGGCGTCGAGCGAGTACCGCCGGCCCTCGAGCTCGTAGCCCTGCAGACGCGCGAGGACGAGTGTCTGCAGCATCGTCTCGCCGTGCTGGTGCTCGTGCCGGAGCACCATTTCGTGCACTGTGCCGGTGACGCCCCGCTCGGCAACCACCTCGAGCGTGCGCTCCCGCACCTCGGCCAGATACGCCCGCGCCTGACCGGGTGCCAGGAAGGGCAGCTCGCCACGGCCGGACCGGGGCGTCTCGAACGCGTCGTAGACGTCGGCGAGGTCGTCTCGGAGCAGCGGCCGGCCGCCGTAACGGTGCACCAGCCACAGGTCCTCGAACGCCGCGATGTGGCCGAGATCCCAGACCAGCGGGCTCATCAGGGGCGAGTGCACGCGCTCCAGATCGGCGTCGGACACGGAGGCGACCAGCGCCAGCGTCCGCGTCCGCGCTTCCTGCAGCGCTTCGACCGCCTGCACCTTCGTCAGCTCCTGCACCGCTGCAGTGGGGCTGCCCATCGCAACATTCTTCCATCCGCGCCTCCTCGGCAAACGAAACAGGTTGTGAACGGTCCTGAGAGCCCGGTCGCGCGGCCGCGGATCAGCGCCGCCGATAGCGCAGGAACAGCGAGCCGTGGCGCTCCAGCGCCCACTCGAGCCCGAGCGCCGCCGGCGCCTGCAGCTCCGGTCCGGTGGAGATCGTGGGACCACGGCCGCCGCCGGTCAGCTTCGGCGCGATGGTCAGGAACAGCTCGTCGACCACGCCCTCCCGGGTCAGCGCTCCGAACAGGGTCGGGCCTCCCTCGCACAGGAGCGACCGCACGCCGTGCTCGGCGCGCAGGCGCCGCAGCACGGTCGTCAGCGTGAGCTCGCCCGGGTCGACCCTGACCACCTCCACCTGCGCGGCGGCACGCGCCAGGTCGACCTCCTCAGCGCTGAACACGAGCACCCGGGCCTCAGGCTCCTGCAGCAGCGGGATCTCGGTCGGCACGTCGCCCGACCGGGTCACCACACAGGCCAGCGGCTCGGGCGCGAGTCCCCGGGCCACCCGGCGGGCGCGTCCCTCCGGGTCGACCATGATCCGGCCGTAGCGCTCGGCCCGCAGCGTGTTCGTCCCGGCCAGCACCGCGTCGACCTGCTCTCGCAGCGTGTGGAACATGGTGCGGTCGCCGTCATCGCCGAGCGTGCCCGACCGTCCGTCGAACGTCGCGCGCCCGTCGACGCTGGCCACGAAGTTGGCCAGCGCATACGGGCGCTCCTCCGGGGCGGCGTCGCCGACCATCAGCGACCCGATCAGGGAGCCGACCTCGACCATCCCCGGCTCGGGGAGGAGCCGCTGGAACTGCATGCGCTGATCGATCACCGGGCCAGGGCGTCGATCAGGCCCGCCACGTGCTCGGGCGCGGTGATCAGGGTCAGCACGCAGGTCGAGATGCCGCCGTGGACGAACTCCTCGATGCGCTCCCGCGCCCGCTCGGGTGATCCGAACACGAAGATCTCCCGGATCAGCTCCTCGGGTGCGAGCTCGGCCGCCCGCTGCCGGTCGCCCGCCTCGTGCGCCGCCACCATCGGGTCGATCTGCTCGCCCCAGCCGAGCCAGCGGAAGAAGTCGGCGTACACCGGAACGCTCCCATAGGCCGCGAACATGACCCGGGCCAGCCCCATCCCCTCGGCCTCCTCCAGCGGAATCAGGAAGAATCGGCAGGCGAGCTCGGTCGACCCCTCCTCACGTCCGGCCGCGACCTCGCCGGTGTGGAGCGCGCCCTCGACGTGCGGCAGCCCCGACAGCGGCAGGAAGTTCGTGAACGCCCCGTCGGCGATCTCGGCCGCCAGAGCGAGCATCTTGGCCCGCAGCGCCGCGAGCACGATCGGGACCTGCTGCGCGACCGGACGCTCGAGCCTGAGGCCGCCGAAGCCGCGCTCGGGCGGGACCGACAGCACCGGCCGCAGCGCCTCGACGGCGTCGCGCACGCGGGACAGCGGCCGCTCGAACCGCAGCCCGTTGAAGCGCTCGACGATCACGTTCGAGGAGGCGCCGAGTCCGAGCACGAAGCGGCCGCCGCTGGCCTCCTGCATTGCCGCCGCGGTCTGCGCCAGCACGCCGGGGCCGCGGGTGTAGGGGTTCACGATCCCCGTCACCAGGCGCATGCGCTTCGTGGCCGGAATGGCCAGCGCGAGCGGGGTGAAGCCGTCGCAGCCGTTGGCCGTCTCGCCGGACCAGAGGTCGTCGTAACCGGCGGCCTCGGCTCGCCGGTACAGCTCCGGGTGCTCGGACAGCGGGACGCCGGCGAACGGAACCGTGAGCCCCCAGCGAATCGCCGATGTGTCCACAGCCCGAACCTACCAGTAGAGTCGCGGCCAAACCAGCCGGGCGGAGCCCGGCCGATAAGCCTCATTTCAGTTTCATGCTCGACTGCACATATCGGGTTCAGATCCGCCATCGCGTCGGCCAACTGGCGCAGGTGGCGAGTGCGGTCGCCGAGGGCGGAGGCCTGATCGGGGACATCGTGACCGTATCCCTCGGCCGTGAGCAGTCGGTTCGCGAGATCGCCGTCGAGGTGCGTGACACCGGCCAGGCGGCCCGGATCGCGGAGTTGCTCGAGGCGGCCGACGGCGTGCACGTGCTCTGGTTCCAGGATCGCGCGCTGATCCGCCACGAGGGCGGCAAGCTGTCGATCGAGGCCGTGCACCCGGTGCGCACGGTGCAGGAGATGCGCGACGTGTACACGCCCGGGGTGGCCCGCGTGTGCTCGGCGATCGCCGAACAGCCCGACCTGGCCGGGCGCTACACGATGATCTCGCGCAGCGTCGCGATCTGCACCAACGGCACGCGCGTGCTCGGGCTCGGGAACATCGGCCCCGTCCCGTCGATGCCGGTGATGGAGGGCAAGGCGGTCTTCTACCGCCAGTTCGCCTCGATCTCGGCGATGCCGATCCTGATCGACACGGCCGATGTCGACGCGTTCGTGGACACCGTGATCCGGATCGCCCCGACCTTCGGGGGCATCCACCTCGAGGACATCTCCACGCCCGAGTGCTTCGAGATCGAGCGGCGCCTGATCGAGGCGCTGCCGCAGCCGGTCATGCACGACGACGTCCACGGCACGGCCGTGGTGACGCTGGCCGCCGTGAACGTGGCCTGCCGCCACGCGGGGGTGGAGCTGCGCTCGGCCACCGTCGGGCAGCTCGGCCTCGGCGCGGCCGGATTCGGGATCGCATCGCTGATGGTCGACGGAGGCGCGCGGCGGGTGCTCGCGTTCGACCCCCAGGAGGCCTCGCATGCCCGGGCCCGGGCGCAGGGGATCGAGCTCGCCTCGATGGAGGAGGTGATGGGCGCCGCCGACGTGGTCATCGCCACCACCGGCCGGCCGGGCCTGATCGAGCCGCGGATGATCCGCGAGGGCCAGGTGATCCTCGCGCTCACCAACCCTGACCCCGAGATCGAGCCGGAGCTGGCCGAGGCGTCGGGTGCGGCGTTCGCGGCCGACGGACGCAGCGTCAACAACGTGCTCGGCTATCCGGGCATCTTCCGCGGCGCGCTGATGGCCGGCGCGAGTGCGATCAACCTGGAGATGAAGCTGGCCGCCGCCCGGGTGCTCGCCGATCTCGCCGAAGGCGACGAGCTGGTCCCCGACGTGCTGCTGCAGGAGGTCCATGACGCCGTCGCGCGGGCGGTCATGGAGGCCGCGGAGCACAGCGGCGTGGCGCGTCCGGAGATGGTCGCCGTCGGGCTCTGACGGCGGACGTCGAGCGGGTCCGGGCGGGGGCCCTGGAAGCTGCACCCCGCCGGTGTGAAACCGGATAGTGTGCGCGCCGATGGACCTGAAGAAGCTGGACCGGGGGGAGGCCGTCGCCACGCTCGGCGGGGTGATCCTCGCGATCTCCCTGTTCCTCACCTGGTACTCGCTGGGCAATCCGAACACTACTCTGAGCGGCTGCGCGCCCCCGGCTCATTTCGGCGAGGCCGCGACTCCCTGCACGGGCTGGGACGCGCTGACGATCCTGCGGTATCTGCTGCTGCTGGCGGCGGTCGCGCCGGTGATCCTGGCCTACATCATCGTCCGAGGGCATGCCCTTTCGTGGCCCCGGGGAGAATTAACCGCGGTCACTGCGCTCGCGGCGCTAACCTTCATCATCTTCCGCGGTGTGATTGACAAGCCCGGGTCTCCGTCGGGCGAGATCTCGGTCGGATTCGGGTGGTTCGTGGCACTGCTCGGCGGCCTCCTGATCCTGACCGGCTCGATCTGGCGTGCCCGCGAGAGCGGCGCCCGACGCAAGCCTCCGGGCATTCTGTGAGCTCCTCAGACACCACCACCCGGCCAGATCGCAACCTCGCGCTCGAACTCGTTCGCGTGACCGAGGCCGCTGCCCTGGCCGCGGCCCGGATGGTCGGTCGCGGCGACAAGGAGGCCGCCGATCAGGCTGCCGTGGACGCGATGCGCCTCGTGCTCGACTCGGTCTCGATGGACGGTCTCGTCGTGATCGGCGAGGGCGAGAAGGACGAAGCGCCGATGCTGTACAACGGTGAGCGGGTCGGCGACGGCAGCCCGCCCGAGGTCGATGTCGCGGTGGACCCGCTCGAGGGGACCCGGCTGACGGCGCTCGGGATGCCGAGCGCTCTGGCCGTGATCGCGCTCGGGCCGCGCGGCTCGATGTTCGATCCCGGCCCGTGCTTCTACATGGAGAAGATCGCCGGCGGCCCGGACATCGCGGACCTGCTCGACCTCGACCGACCGCTGCCCGAGACGCTGCAGCTGATCGCCGAGCGCAAGCAGCGCGACATCCGCGACGTGATGGTGGTGATGCTCGACCGCGAGCGCCACCACGACGCGATGCGTCAGGTGCGCGAGGCCGGCGCCCGCGTGCGCCTGATCCTCGACGGCGACGTGTCGGCGGCGATGCTCGCGGTGAGCGAGAACTCGCCCGTCGATCTGTTGTGGGGCATCGGCGGCACGCCCGAGGGCGTGATCTCGGCGGCGGCGATCAAGTGCATCGGCGGCCAGCTGCTCGGCCGCCTGTGGCCGCGCAACGACGAGGAGCGCCAGGCGGCGATCGACGCCGGCTATGACCTCAACCGGATTCTCAACTGCGACGACCTGATCGCGGGGGACGACGTGTTCTTCTCCGCCACCGGCGTCACCGACGGCGACGTGCTCCAGGGCGTGCGCTATCAGAGCGACCGCAGCGCCTCGACCGAGTCGCTGGTCATGCGCTCGCGGTCGGGGACCGTGCGCCGGGTCAACGCCCGCCACGACCGCACGAAGCTGCGGGCGCTGGTCGCCGGCCGCTACGGCTAGGCCGGGCGGGCGGGCGGTAGGGCGGACCGGCGGCCTCAGGCCCGGCGGGCGGATGCCTGCTCGGGGGTGATCTCGGGCGTCTCGGGCTCGGCGGGCTCGATGACCACCTCGTCCTCGGAAGTGGACTGCGGGGCGGCGTCCGCGAGCGTGGTGTCGGGCTCGCCGGCCAGGCGCCCGACCTTGGAGTCGTAGAGCTGCAGGCTGGCCAGCGAGCGCAGGAACGCGTGCGTCACCAGCACGTGGATGAACGACTGTGTGATCCGGTACACGGGGAGGCTGAACCCGGCGGCGATCGCCGGGTAGAAGTTGGCCACCTCGACCTCGATGTGCAGCTTGGCCGTGCCGTCAGGCTGGGCTGGGTACCGACGCACGTCGACGGCCAGGAAACCCGATCCGCGGCCTGCGCGGGCGACGAGCAGACCGTCCTTGATCCGCCAGCTCACGGCCCCGTGGTCCGCCTCCTGCACATAGTCGGGCGTGTCGAAGCGCAGCAGCGTCAGCGGGCGGACGAGCAGCACGACCCGCCGCTCGTCCTCGCCGTAGACGACGCGGATCAACCCCAGCGTCACCTTGGTCAGGAACCGCCAGTACGTCCGGGCCAGCCGCTCGAGGTTGGCCGGGTTCCAGAGACGCTCGAGCTCGTCGGCGGCGACCGTGAAGTCGGCCGCCTGCACGGAGCGCACGCCGTTGGCACCGCTGACCGTCGAGCGACGCGGCGAGACGATCACCGCCCGCGTGGGGAGCTGGTGGCGACGCCGCGCGCGCACCGCGGCGAGAGCCGAGATGGCGGCCAGCAGGACGGCGAGGACGGCGCTCACAGCCCCATTTTGACCGGTTTGGCGATCGTCGAATCCGCTTTGCGCCGGCGCCCCGGCGTCAGGCGGCCGGCGATGGCGGCGAACCCCGGAGGCAGCCTCCCGTCGGTCGACAGCCAGGACCCGGCCAGGATCAGCAGCAGGCCGGCCACAGCGCCGGCACCCGGCTGCTCGCCGAGCAGCGCGACCCCGAGGCCGACAGCGATCACGGGGTTGATGTAGGTGATCACCAACGAGCGTGCCGGTCCGGCGTCCGCGATCAGCCCCGCGAAGATCACGAAGCCGGCCGCCGTGCAGACGAGGCCGAGCACCAGGATCGCTCCGAACGCACCGGCCGAGGGAAGCCGGTGGGGAGCGCCGAGCGCCGCGGCGGGCGCCAGCAGCACGGCCGCGATCGCGAGGCCGGCGCTCATCACGGCGCGCGCATCGGCGGCTCCGAGCCGGTGTCCGAGGATCAGCGGCCCGATCGCGTAGCCGCACGCCGCCAGCAGAATCGCCATCGTCCCGAGCAGCTCGCCCGGACGGCCGGCCACGTCGAGCCCGACGAAGGCCACGACCCCGAGGAACCCGATCAGCAGCCCGGCGACCCGCGTGCGCGTCGGCCGGTCGGTGGGATCGACCCGGAGGGCCAGCACGGTGACGATCAACGGGGTCGTGGCGATCACGATCGCCGCGAGCGAGGAGGCGACGTGGGTCTCGCCGAACGCGATCAGGGGGAACGGGAGCGAGATCTCGAACACCGCATAGGCCGCGACCCACCGCCAGCGGCCGCGCAACGTCGGCAACCCGCCGCCGCGCCACGCCAGGGGCAACAGCACCACGGCCCCGATCACGACCCGTGTGAAGGCGACGTCGACCGGCGTCATCCCTCCCTCGATCGCGATCTTGATGAACAGGTAGGGGATCCCCCAGATCGCCGACATGGCGGCGAAGGCGACCCAGGCCCGCGGCCTCATCGCGAACCGCCGCGCGGAGCGGGGCCGGCGCTCATCGGGGCAGGTCCTCGAGCGTGACGATGGACCCGGCCGCCTGCACGCCCTCGCCCGCGGGAATGAACGCGAGCGCGTCGGCCCCGAGCAGCGAGCTGATGAGATGCGACCCCTGGGGGCCGTTCGGCCACGCGAGCGCGCGGCCCCCGCGGCGCTCGAGCCGCACGCTGATGGCCAGCTCGCGGGCGCGATGGCGCGCGACCGGCGCCGCGAGCTCGGCCTCGGCGGCTGGCGCTGGATCGGTGTGCAGACCCTGCAGCGCGGCGATCGACGGCCGGGCGAACAGCGCGAAGGTCACGAACGCCGACACCGGGTTGCCCGGGAGGCCGAACACCAGGCGCCGGTCGCGGACTCCGAACCACGTCGGACGGCCCGGCTGCAGGTTCACGCCCCAGAAGCGCTCGGTCACGCCGAGCGTGGCCAGCGCGGGTCTGACGTGATCGTGGGGCCCGACCGACACCCCGCCGGAGACGACGACCACGTCGGCGCGCTCGAGCGCGAGGGCCAGCTCGGCCACGGTGCGCGCCCGGTCGTCCCCGAGCCGGACCGCCGGCGTGGCCTCGGCGCCGCAGCGCGTGGCGAGCGCGACCAGCATGGGCGCGTTGGAGTTGTGGATCTGTCCCGGGCCCAGCCGCTCCCCGGGCGCGCGCAGCTCGTCGCCGGTGCACAGCACCGCGACGCGCGGGCGGCGCGAGGCGAGCACCATCCCGGCGCCGGCGGCGACCGCGGCGCCGAGCTCGGCGGCGCCCAGCCGCGTGCCGGCGGCCAGCACCCGCGCTCCGGCGCGCAGATCCTCCCCCGGCCCGCGGATGTCGGCGCCGGTCCGGACCGCGCCGAGAAGGCGGATGCTCGCGCCGCGGTCCTCGACGTCCTCCTGACGGACGACGGCCGTGGCCCCGGCCGGAACCACGGCGCCGGTCGAGACGCGCATCGCCTCGCCCTCGCGGACCGCACCCGGCGACGGCGCCCCGGCCCGCGATTCGCCGACGAGGTGCAGCGTCCGGCCGGCCTCGCCCGCGATCACGGCGTAGCCGTCCATCGCCGAGCAGGCGAACGGAGGCACGTCGCCGGCGGCCCGCAGATCCTCCGCCAGCACCCGATCCTGCGCTCCGGTCACGTCAACGCGCTCGGGCGTGAGCGGCCCGACGGCGGCCAGGACGGCGGCCCGGGCCGCGGCGACGGTGAGGAGAGGCCGGCTCATCGGTGGCCCATTGTCCCGTGAAAGGCGACCGCCGATCGTGATAGAAGCTCACCATGCAGGAGGGTGCGCCACGCCGGCGTCGGGCTCGGCCCGTCGCCGACGCGCCGGTTGACGAGCTGCTCGCGCGGTCGGACGAGATCGCGAAGGGGTGGTTGCTGGCCCTCGTGGAGGAGCTGCCGCTCGAGCGCTCGCCGGCGATCCTGGCCGCCGAGCTGGCCCGCGAGGGGCCGCGCGTGTGCGACGCGATCGTGCGCGCGCTCGGCGATGACGCCGAGCTGCGCCGGCTGCAACCGCACGGAGCCCTCGAGCGGACCGTCGCCCGGACGGGCGCGCTCGCGGGCGCCGGCGGTGCCGAGGACACCGCCCATGCCGTCGACGTCCTGCATTCGGTGATCTGGAGCGCCGTGCGGGATGAACTCCGGCGCCCGGACCCCGATCAGTTGATCGAGCTCGCGGAACGACTCAACCTCGTGATGGAGCTCGTGCGGGCCGCGTCGCTGCGGCACGCGGACGCGGACCGCGAGGCGGGCGACGATGCCGGCGCCGTCGGCGGGACCGGGACCTGGGGAGTGGGGACCGGGGGCGTGGGGACCGGGGGGAACGGCGCGGCGGAGCGGGCGGATGCGAGCCGCGGGCTGCGGCCGGCGGAGGCGGCGGAGCCGGAGGGCGAGGGCGGTGCGGGCGAGGGCGGTGCGGGCGAGGGCGGTGCGGGCGAGGGCGGTGGTGCTGTGGCTGGGGGCGTTGGAGAGCGAGATCGCGCGGGCGCAGAGTGCTCATGCGCCGCTGTCCCTGCTCCTGGCCGAACTCGACGAGACCGATCGGATGCTCGCCGTCGAGCCGGCCGCCGTGGCGAGCGCGACCTTCGGCCGGTTCGCCCAGGCGGTGCGCAGCGTCGTGCGGCGTCACGACATCCTGGCCTGCGAGTCCGAGACCCGGGCGTGGATCATCGCCCGCGACACCGGGCGGCCCGCCGCGCAGGCGCTCGGGTCGCGCGTCACACGCGCGGTCACGGATGCCGAGGCGTGGCGAGGAGCGCCGATGACCGTGAGCGTCGGTCTCGCCGTGCTCGGCGAGGACGGCGATGACGCCGACAGCCTGATCGAGGTTGCGGAGGAGGCCGCGCTCGCGGCCGCCGCGAGCGGCATCGGGATCATCCGCGCGGTGCCCTCGGAGCGCGAGTCCGGCGAGCACCGGCCGCGCGGGTTCGGCGAGTATCGGCCGTGAGGTCCGGCAAGGACCGGCCGCGCGGGTTCGGCGAGCATCGGCCGCGCGGGTTCGGCGAGCATCGGCCGCGCGGGTTCGGCGAGCATCGGCCGCGCGGGTTCGGCGAGCATCGGCCGCCGGTGGCCTGAGCGCAGAGCCCGCCCCGGCGGCCGCCGGGTTACTTGTTGCCTGCGGGCGTGACGGTGGAGCCGGGCAATGAGACGGCGCCGATGGTGGAGATCCCGTCCGTGTGCAGAGCGCGGGCGGTGGCCTCCGTGAGATCGTAATCGGCGTTGTTCGCGTATGGGCCGCGGTCGATCACGGGGACGATCATCGTGCGCCCGCCGTAGTAGAGCGCCACCGGCGTGCCGCATTTCAGCCATTTGTGGGCGACGCCGAGCATCGACGGCGTGAGCGTTTCGCCGCAGGCGGTCGTGGATCCCCAGGAGCCCGGGCCGTACCAGGTCGCGATCGCGGGGCGGTAGACGGTCACGTCGACGGTCGGGCCGTTGGACACCGAGCGGGTGCTGGCCAGCGAGCCGAGCAGCAGCAGGGCGCGGATGGCAAAGCGGCCGATGTGGTTGGTCCGCCAAGTGATCGAGAACGATCCGTCCGAGGCGGCTGTGCCGTGCGCGGTGCGGAGCCAGCCGTTGACGCGGTCGAGTCGCTCGATCACCACGGTCTGACCGGCATCCGCGGCCGGGACCACGCCCGTGAAGCGCAGCCCGTGGCTCAGCATCGCGGACACTTTGGCGCTGAGGGTGATCCCGCCGTCCGTCGCGGTCGTGGTGATGTCGCCCGGCTGCACGCCGCCGGCGGAGAACCGGGTCGTCGGGCTCGCGCCGAATCCGGCGCCGCCGGAGCTCGCCCAGCCCGTGGCCGGGAAAGCAAGGGTCACGGCAAGCGCGCTCATGGCGAGCAGCACTGCCAACGGCGTTGTTGCGCGTCGACTCACGATCTGCCTATTCGTCCTCTTCACGTCGCGCCTACGGGGTGAGCTGACGGGCTCGCGCTCTGTGCGCTACGGCCCGAAAACGGGCCGATTCGCCCCTGTGGTCCCGAAGGACCACAAGTGGGTCCCCCGTCGATCGTCCGCGGACGGACGATCGCTCGGCTTGGAAGTGGCGGCAGTATACGAAACTCTGCCGCGAGCATTACGCTCGATGTGCGCGCCCGCTCCCGCGCCGCGGGCCCCGTCCGGTTCAGAGTTGTACGTCTTGCGGGGTTTTTCCGGCCTTAGGCCCCGAGCGCGAGCGCGGCGAAACTTTTTCGCGTCCGGGGGTCCTCGGGGCCGTGGGTCCTCGGCGCCGTGGGTTCTCGCGTCCGTGGGTTCTCGGGGCCGTGGGTCCTCGGCGCCGTGGGTTCTCGCGTCCGGGGATTCTCGGGGCCGGGGATTCTCGGGGCCGTGGGTCCTCGGGGCCGGCCCGCGGCTCTATGGCCGCGGCAGCTTGGAGATCGCGCCGCGCAGGGCGCGGGCGCTGGCTGAGAGTCCGATCTCGGCCAGCTCGGCGGCGGCCTGCACGGCGGTTCCGAGGATGTCGACGCCCGTGGACGGGGCCGGCTTGCGGGACGTCGGCGCCGGCGGGGTGCCGGCGGGCTGCTCGGGTTGGGGCAGCCGGGCGGGCTTGGTCCGCGCCGCGCGCCGCTGGGCTGTCGTTCCCGACGGCTTGCGGGTGGGATCCAGGGGCTTGACCGATGCCGACCCATTGGTGGCCGTCGTGGCGGTCTTGGCGGTTCTGGCGGTCGTGGCGGTCTTGGCGGCTTTCGGTGCCTTGGCAGCGGCGGGCTTGCGGGCGGTTGCGGGCGCCTCGGCGGCCGGCGTGCCCGCCGTGGCCGGCTTGCGCGCGGCTGCGGGCGCCTCCGCGCCGGCGGCCGGCGTGCCGGCGGCGGTGGCCGGCGTGCCGGCGGCGGTGGACGCCTCGGCGGCTGGGGACGCCTCGGCGGCTGGGGACGGCGCCGGCGCGGCGCGTTTGTCGCTGCGCCGGTGGGGCCGCGTGCGGGGAAGTCCGCCGAGGACTTCGGAGGGGCGGTCGTCGGTCATCTTGGGCACCATTTGGCTCGCTGGCAGGCCGGAGCCTGCAGATGATCGCGCAACCTGACGATTAACGTCAGCAGCCCCAACCGGCAGGGATTCGTCATGCGGAGAAAACTTTCGTACCGAAACTTGAAACGGGTAGGTACGTTTGACGTATTACATGTGAAGTCGAGCGACGCCAGCGCGGAGCCGGGTTCCCGCACAGCGCGGGACGGGCTCCTGAGACCCTCTGGGCGACGTTGACTTCAGAATGTATAGTGCCTATACTCTCAGCCTATGTTTGAGTAGCGGACGTGCGCCCGGAGCGCCGCGTCCGCTGTTTGATCCTCGGTGCCGGCGGCCATCCAACCGCCCTGCACCACTCGACGGAAACGGAAACAGATGTCAGTAGCGGAACTGCAGGAACTCGAAGAGATCAAAGGCCTCATGAACCGCGGGCAGCAGCTCGGGGTTCTGACGTACGCCGAGATCGCCACCGCGGTTTCCGAGCTCGACCTCGACGAGGCCGACGTCGAGGAGCTGCACGGCTTCCTCGAGCGGGCCGAGATCGAGCTCGTCGAAGAGGTCGATCCGGCACTGGCCGCCGCCGAGGTCGAGCGCGCCCCCGACAAGCGCGGGCGGCGCAAGGCGAAGACGGCGCTCGATCTCAAGCCGGACATGACGACCGATTCCCTTCAGCTGTTCCTGAAGGACATCGGCAAGGTGCGTCTGCTGACGGCCCAGGAGGAGGTCGACCTCGCCAAGCGGATCGAGCGTGGCGACCTGGACGCGAAGCAGAAGATGGTTGAGTCGAACCTCCGGCTCGTCGTGTCGATCGCCAAGAACTACCGTAACCAGGGCCTGCCGTTCCTCGATCTGATCCAGGAGGGCACGCTCGGGCTCGTCCGCGCGGCGGAGAAGTTCGACTACCGCAAGGGCTTCAAGTTCTCCACCTACGCGACCTGGTGGATCCGTCAGGCAATTGCCCGAGCCTTGGCCGACAAGGCTCGCACGATCCGGATCCCGGTCCACGTGGTCGAGAAGCTGAACAAGATCGGCCGGGCCGAGCGCAAGCTCGTCACCGAGCTCGGGCGAGAGCCCACGGCGGAGGAGATCGCCGAAGTGACGGGCATCGAGCCCGACGAGGTCGAGTCGATCAAGCGCTCGGCGCAGGCTCCCGTCTCGCTCGAGAAGCCGGTCGGTGACGAAGAGGAGTCCGAGTTCGGCCAGTTCATCGCCGACGAGCGGGCCGAGTCACCCTACGAGCGCGCCGCGGAGATCCTGACCAAGGAAGCCCTCCGCGAAGCACTCGAGAATCTCTCGTACCGCGAGCGGCGCGTGCTCGAGCTGCGCTATGGACTCGGCGGCGAGCATCCGCGCACGCTGGACGAGGTCGGGCGGACGTTCAACGTCACGCGCGAGCGGATCCGCCAGATCGAGAACCAGTCGCTGAAGAAGCTCCAGTCGCTGGCCGAGGCGCAAAAGCTGCGCGACGTAGCCTAGACACGCCTTGACAGAGGATTGAGCAGACGGGGCCCCGGTGGGGCCCCGTCGTGCGTTGGGGGAGCGGTCGGGGCCTCGTGGGTGCCTGGCGGCCGGGTGGCGCTGGTTGCCGGCCTCGGGCGGGCGCGGCGGGCTGGGCGCTGCTTGGGCTGCGGCGGTGATCGCCGGCCTCCATTTCGTAGCCTCTCGCCGTCCCAGCGGATGCAGAGGCTACGAAAGTGGTGTCTGACAGCCATTTCGTTCCCTGGCTCACGGTCAGACAGGTCGAGGTACCACGAAATGTCGGTTCCGCGTCCCGATGCGGCTGGGACTGATCCGAGGTCGCGTGGAGCGCCCACCCGCCGGCCAACCGGATCACCCTCCCGGCAAGGCCGGTTGACCTCCGACGCGTCACCCACCGCGACTCTGAGCGCACCAAGCACCAGCGCTTCCCGTCCACCACTCCCCACCCGTCCTCAAGCCCCAGCCGCGCGCGGCCGATCTGAGGGCAGATGTTTGATCTCGTCGAGGCGCTGCGCTATGTGGTCAGGCAGGAGGGCTCGGACCTTCACCTGAAGGTGCCCTCGCGTCCGCTGGCGCGAATCCACGGCCGGCTGCAGGCAATCGACGAGTTCGAGCCGATGCAGGCGGAGGATGTGGAGCGCGTCCTGCGGGAGATGCTCACCGATCCGGGCAAGCTGGGCGAATTCGAGCAGGACAATGAGGTCGACTTCGCCTATGCGGTCGAAGGGCTGGCGCGCTTCCGCGTCAACGCGTTCCGCCAGCGGGGCATGGTCTCGATCGCGCTGCGGGTGATCCCCTACGCGGTCCGGACGATCGACGAGCTCGGGCTGCCGCCGGTGATGAGCGAGATCGCCGATGAGGAACGCGGTCTGATCCTGTTGACCGGGACCACGGGCTCGGGTAAGTCGACGACGCTGGCGGCGATCATCGATCACATCAACGAGACGAAGGCGCGGCACATCGTCACGATCGAGGATCCGATCGAGTACCTGCACAGCGACCGGACCTCGATCATCAACCAGCGCGAGGTCGGGATGGACACGGTCTCGTTCAGCCGCGCCATGCGGCGCGTCCTGCGCCAGGACCCCGATGTGATCCTGATCGGGGAGATGCGCGACGAGGAGACGGTGCGCACGGCGCTGTCGGCAGGTGAGACCGGCCACCTGGTTCTGTCGACGGTGCACACCCTCGACGCGCCCGAGACCGTGAACCGGATCATCGACTTCTTCCCGCTGCACGAGCAGAGCCAGGCCCGGGCGATGCTCGCGGGCACGCTCAGGGCGGTCATCTCGCAGCGCCTCGTCCCGACGCCGGACGGCGGCGGACGCATCGCCGTCTGCGAGATCATGCGCATGACGGGGCGGGCCCGGGACATGATTCTCGACCCCGACCAGACCGGTCGCCTGCGCGAGGTCATCTCCGAGGGCGCCTACTACGGGATGCAGACCTTCGACCAGGCGCTGCTGTCGCACTTCCAGGCCGGCCGCGTCTCGATGGAGGACGCGCTCCGGGTCGCCACCAGCCCGCATGACTTCAAGCTGCTCGTGGCCGCCCAGGGACGCACGGCCACCACGATGGAGGACATCGCGGACGCCGCGGCAGCATCGGCCGTAGCCGGGCCCGTCACGCTCAGGCGGCCCGCGCCGATGCCCGCCGGTCCGACGGGCGGTCCCGGCTCGGCGCCGCCTCCCGGCGTACCCGCGTAGCCGCGGCCTCGGCGACCCGACGCGCGACGAGACCCGGCCGAGACCCGGAAGACCTCCACTTCAGTTCGTGAAGCATTGCGCTAGACTGGGGTTTGATGGCTACCAACGACACGTGCCCGGTCTGTCGTACGGCGGAGATCGTGTGCGGCAAGTGGACGCTGTTGGTGATCCGCGACCTCGCGGACGGCCGCTCCAGGTTCTGTGAGCTCGAACGCTCCCTGAAGGGAATCAGCCCGCGCACGCTGTCGCTGCGACTGCGGGCCCTGGAGGAAGAGGGCATCGTCGCCCGCCAGACGTATCCCGAGGTGCCGCCGCGAGTCGAGTACGCGCTGACGGCCAAGGGACAGGCGCTGCTGCCGCTGATCGAGGACATGCGCGCCTACGGGCGCGAGTGGCTGGGCGGGAGCTGCGCCGAGGAGTCGGTCTCCGCGATCGAGTCCGAGCCGGCCGCCGTTGCGGTCGCCTGAGCGCCCTGCCGCGAGATGCGAATCTCGCTCGCCGCTGATGAGCTGACCGGCGTCGCGGCCGCGGTTCCGGACGAGCTCCGCCGCCGCGGTCATGAGCCGATCGTGCACGGCGCGTACGCCGGCGGGGAGCGCCCGGACTGGGCGTGGGGCAGCGAGGCCGCCGCCCGGGATGTGGCCGAGGGCCGCGCCGAGCAGGCCGTCGTGGCCTGCTGGACCGGGACAGGAGCCTCGATCGCCGCCAACAAGGTGCCGGGGATCCGCGCCGCGCTGTGTGTGGACGCCCAGACGGCGGAGGGCGCCCGACGCTGGAACGACGCCAACGTGCTCGCGCTCAGCCTGCGCCTGACCTCCCCGGCGGAGCTGTCGGAGATCCTTGACGCCTGGTTCGCCGCGCAGCCGAGCCAGGACCGCGCGGACGCCGAGAACATCGCCCACGTGGCCGACATCGAGCGCGGCGCCTGAGCGGCCGCGCCCCTTGGGCCACCGCCACCGTCTGCAACCTGCCGTTCTCCGGGAGGATCGATCGGCCCGAGCGCGAAACGGCGACCGTGCGCAACCGACCCCTCCATCAGCTGCTCGAGGCATTCACCACCGACGCGGCGATGCAGCTGTCGGCCGATACGGCCGGCGGGGCCGAGGTCCCGTTCGAGGTGATCGAGGAGCCCGGTGCGCGAGCGTCCCTGTACTGCTACCGGCCGCTGACCGGTGCGTTCATCCGCGAACGCCTCGGGCTGCTCGGCGCGCTGCCCACGTACGCCCCAGCGGCACGCGCCCTGACCCTGCTCGACGGAGTGGACGGCTACCTGCGCGAGCAGGGCGAGCAGCGGATCCCGACCGAGCCGCGGGAGCGCGCCGATGCGGCGCTGCGCACCTTCCTCGGGTCGGTGTTCGCCGAGCGCAGTGACTTCGGCTTTGACCCGCTGCGCTTCGACACCGCCTACGAGGAGCTGGAGCGAGCCCTGTACGACGGCTGCTGCATGACCACGGTGATCGCGCCGCTGCTCGGGGTGGCGCTCGATCACGGGATCACCGAGCTCGCCCTCGGCGACGGCCTGTCGCTGGTTCCCGGCCAGGCGCTCGAGGACGCGCCGCCGGACGCGGTGTGGGGAGACGGCGAGGAGCCCAACGTGCTCGCGGTCCTCACGGTCTCCGAGGAGGGCGCCGTCCGCTCGCCGGTGTCGATCGCCCGCCTGCGCTTCCGGCGCTTGCTCACGGCGCTGAGGCTGTTCGAGCGGGGCGGCTACGCGCTGGGACCGGTGGCGTGGGCGCGTCTCGACGCCGGCGCATGGCGAACCGTGTCGCTGGGAGGCAGCGGGCGGCCGCGGTTCGTCACCTTCATCGCAGCCGACCAGGAGGACGAGCTGCGGGCGTTCTGCAACCTGATCGCCCGCCGCATGCCGACCGGCGGCGAGCTGGCGTGGGCGCTGGCACGGTTCGAGATGGGCTGTGAGCGGCTGGCCCCGTTCGAGGCCCTGACCGACTACCTCCTCGCGCTGCGGGCGCTGCTCGAACCCGAGGGACCCGGCAGCGGGCGACTCGCCCAGCGGCTGGCCGCGATCTGTGCCCAGCCCGCGGATCGCACCGCGCTGGCCGAGCGGACCGCCCACGCGATCTCGCTCGAGCGCGCGGTGATCGCGGGTCTCGCACCGGCGGAGCCGGGCGTCGATGCGCTCGTGGACGAGCTCGCCGAGCATCTCCGCGCGCTGATCCGCGACGTGCTGTGCGGCCACCTCGAGGTCGACCTGCGGAGCGTGGCCGACAGCCTCCTCGCCGAAGCGGCCGTCGCTGCCGCCTGAGCCGGCCCGCCGGCCCGGAGCTACGCGTCGGTCCCGTCGCGCTCGCGCTCGCGCTCAACCGCTTCGGCGAACGTGGCCAGTGCCCGATCCCAGAACTGGTCGAAGTAGGCGCGCAGCTCGCCGACGCCGGCGGGATCGATCCCGTACAGGCGCCGCGTGCCGGCGGCGTCGTCGCGCACGAGCCCCGCGTCCTTGAGCACGCGCAGATGCTGTGAGACCGCGGGGCGGCTGACCGGCAGCTCGGCGGCGAGCTCGCCGACCGCGCGACGGCCGCCGCCGAGGGCCTCGAAGATCGCCCGGCGCGTCGGATCGCCGAGCGCGGACAGGGCGGTTGATGCGTTCGCCATGACTTACGGTAAGCATAGACGAACGGATAGCGAGTGGGGCGGAGCGACTCGGGTCGCGCCAGATGGCACTCTTTGGGCGGTGTTCCACGTCGAGCTGAGCCATTTCCCGCATCAGGCCCACGCGTTCAACCTCAGCGCCGAGGAGCTCGACGCCGCGATGGTCCGCCCTTGGGTGCGTGGCCAGGTGGTCGAGTTCGGCGAGCGCCGCTGGTCGCCCGAGCGGGCGAAGATGACGATCTACGAGGGCCCCGAGGTGCGAACCGACGAGATGAGCATGGGCCGCGGCTGGCCCAACGTGACGCGAACCTGCGTCGAGGTCACCGACCGCATCCTCGCCGCCGCCACCCAGCAGGCTCAGGGCGGCCCGGCCGACTCCGCCGTGGCCGCGTTCAAGGAGGCGGTGCTGGCCGAGTGCGGTGACGGGCGCATCGGCATCCACCAGGTCGTGTGGCTGGCCAACTCCCGCTACGGCCAGAGCCGGGTCAGCGAGCGGCTGGCCCTCTCCGAGCAGTCCGTCTGGGAGCTGCTGCACGAGCGCCGGCTGGTGATGCTGCGCGCCGCCGCGGCCGCGGGAGAGACCGAGCCGATCCCGCCGGACGACTGGCAGCCGGCACTTCTGTCCTGGGCCACGTGGGCGGATCCAGGGGCGCCCACGGTGTTCCTCGAGGCTGCGAAGGGGTAGCTCAGGCCACGACGTCGGCGATCATCTGCGCGCGCTCGGCCTCGGAGGCGAACAGGTAGCGGTGGATCTGCAGCAGGCCCTCGACGTCGTGCACGTCGTCGTCGAAGTGGGGCACGAGCAACAGCGGGCGTCCATCGAGCTCGGGCTCGAGCCGGGCGATGTTCTGCTCGTCGCGGCGCGCGAGCACATGGTAGTCGCGGAAGTTCTCAGCCACCCGGCCGGCGAGCCGATCGGGCAGCAGTCCGGTCAGCTCGGCGTCGACGTCGTTCGCGTCGGCATCGCCGAGGATGTCGTGATGGACACGATTGACGACGACGCCGGCGAACGGAAGCTCTCCCTGCTCGAGCGTGCGGCGAAACCAGATCGCCTCGTCGATCGCCTCGCTCTGGGCGGAGCTGATCAGCAGGAACGCGGTGGAATCTGACTTGAGCATCTGCTCGACCTGCGCCGCCCGCCGGCTGAAGTCCTCGGTCATGCTCCCGAGCAGGCCGAAGAAGGTGGACAGGTCGGCCAGCAGGTCCACGCCGGTGATCTTGCGCAGGCCGCCGAGCACCACGCCGGCCGGGCGCCCGATCACGCGCATCCCGAATCCCGTCGGGCGCAGGAAGGCCTTGAGCGCACGGCCCTCCAGAAACGAGGTCAGCCGGCCGGGGGCGTCGAGGAAGTCGAGCGCGTTGCGCGACGGCGGCGTGTCGAGCACGAGCAGGTCGAAGTCGCCGTCGTGGTCGAGGTCGTAGAGCTTCGCGATGGCCGTGAACTCCTGTGAGCCCGAGACGGCAGTGGAGAGCTCGCGGTAGACGCGGTTCTCGAGGATCTCGTGGGCCCGCTCGGGCGTCGGCGCCAGGCGCTCGATCAGATCATCGAAGGTGCGCTTCGGATCGAGCATCATCGCCCACAGCTCGCCCTTGAGCTCGAGTCCGGCGGGGGTGAGCCGTTCGGGCTCCACGCGGCGCGGCTCGTTCTCGAGCTCCTCGAGGCCGAGCGCGTTGGCGAGTCGCTTGGCCGGGTCGATCGTGACCACCGCGACCTTGGCCCCCTGGGCCGCCATGCCGAGCGCGATGGCCGCCGAGGTGGTCGTCTTGCCGACCCCACCGGACCCACCGCACACGCACACCCGCTTGCCGGCGAGGAGCTCGGCGACGCTCATGTGAGGACCTCGCCCGCCGGGTCGGGCTCGGCCAGGCCCGATTCCAGCTCGTCGGCGAGACGCTCGAGCTCGGGGATGCCGATGTGATCGGCGAACACGAACGGGAGCTCGACGACGCCGCCGGCCAGCCCCTCCCGCAGCCGTTCGATCTGCTCCCGCTGGGTCTCGGCGCGCAGGTGCTCGGAGACGGCCGCGCGCAGCGCGGCCCGGGCCAGCGAGGACTCGGCCCGCTCGAGGGCGCCGTGCAGCTCGGTCACCTGATGGTCGCTGAAGCGAGCGGGATAGACCGCGTTCATGACCACCCGCTGGAGCGTGAGTCCCTCGCGGTCGAGCGCGTCGCGCAGCGACAGGGTCTCGTTGACCGGCATCTCCTCGGGCAGCGCGACGGCGACCACGGCCGTGAACGACGGATCGGCGATCGTCGCGGCGATGGCCCGGCCCTGGTGGGCGATCGGTCCCACGCGGGCGATCTCGGCGAACGTGCGCGGCGTGCGCAGGATGCCGACGCCGTGGCCGGTGGCGGGAGCGTCGACGATCACCACATCGTAGGGGGCGGCGCCGCGCGTCTTGCGCTGCAGCTGGGCCAGCTCCCAGACCTTGCCGATGCTGAGGAGCTCCCGCATGCCCGGAGTCGCCATCGCGAAGGCCTGGAAGAGCTTGCTCGAGCCGAGCGCGTGACCCAGCGGGCCGATCCTGATCCGCAGGTATTCCTCCATCGAATGCTGAGGGTCGACCGAGATCGTGAACAGCCCCGGCGCCAGCTCGACCTCGCGGAAGAGCTCGGCCTGATGCTCGAACGTTCGCTGCAGGCGCTCCTGGCTCGAGAGCTCGACCACGATCGTGCGCAGGCCGGCGCGCGCGGCCAGCAATCCGAGCGCCGTCGCAACGGTGGACTTGCCGACACCGCCCTTGCCGGTGACGAAGATGAGGCGTCGGTCGAGGAGTCCGGGCACCGCGGGGCAAAATACCGACGCCCCGGCCCCGGCGCGGCGGCGAGGCGCGGGAGGAATCTCCCGGGCGTCTGCGAATAGAGGCGCGTATGAGTTACCCGACGCATCGGAGCCTCCAGTGACGGCCACGCCCAAGGTGATCGCGTTCGCCAACCAGAAGGGCGGCGTCGCCAAGACCACCACCACGCTCAATCTTGCCGTGGCCTTCGCCGAGGAAGGCCATCGCGTGCTGTGCTGCGACATGGACCCCCAGGGCAACCTGACCATGTCGCAGGGAATCGACCCGGACACGCTCGAGAAGTCGATGTACGACGTGCTCGTGCACCACATCTCGATCCGCGAGGTGATCCGCAAGCGCGAGGTGGACGTCGCCTGCGCGTCGATCGACCTCGCCGGAGCGGAGATCGCGATGTCGACGCAGATCGGTCGCGAGCGCTCGCTGCAGAAGGCGCTCAAGGAGGTCTCCGAGGACTACGACTTCGTCTTCATCGACACTCCGCCCAGCCTCGGTCTGCTCACAATCAACGCGCTCACGGCCGCCGACAAGGTGATCGTCCCCGTGCAATGCGAATATCTGTCGATGCGCGGCCTGATCCAACTGCAGAACACGCTCGCGATGATCCGCGAGAACCTGAATCCGGACGTGGACATCGAGGGCATCCTCCCGACCCTGGTCGATTCCCGGACGCTCCACGCCAAGGAGGCGATCGAGATCCTGGAGGAGAACTTCGGGGATCGCGTGTTCGCCTCGAGGATCAGGAAGACGGTGCGTTTCGCCGAGGCGCCTGTCAAGGGCATGTCGGTGCTGAAGTACGATCCCGACGGTCTGGCCGCCCACGCCTACAGGCAGCTCGCGAAGGAGGTCCTCTCAAATGCCAACCGGTAAGCGCGCGAGCATGCGCGAGGGGCCGTTGGCGGCCCTGTTCCGCAAGACAGCCGACGATACGACCGAGTCGGACCCCAAGGCGCAGGGCGAGACGCGGCCCGAGGCCGAGGCCGGCGCTGCGCAGCCCGCGGCAACCGCGCCCGATCCTGGCGCGACGACGCCCACGCCCACGCCCACTCCCGCGACCGAGCCGCCGCCGCCCGCCCGGGCAACGCCGCCGCCCGCCCGGGCAACGCCGCCGCCCGCCCGGGCGACGCCGCCGCACCCGGCGCTCAACAAGCCCGAGCCCGAGCCGCCGTCCGAGCCGCCGCACATCCCCTCGCCGCAGGAGCGACTGCGTCACGCCTTCTCCTCCGACATCCCGGACAGCCTGCTCGACCGGCCGGTCCCGGGCGCGGCGTCGCCCGCCACCTCACCGGACGTCTACGCCCGGCCCGAGCGGGCGAGCGAGGCGATGAGCGTTCCGCGCTCCGTCGGCACGCCGGTGCTCCGGGTCGTGGGCGTCGGCGGTGCCGGCGTCAACGCCGTCAACCGGATGGTCGAGGCCGAGGTCGAAGGTGTCGAGTTCCTGGCCATCAACACCGACCTGCAGTCGCTGCAGCAGTCGGCCGCGCACGAGACCCTGCACATCGGCGACGGGATCACCCGTGGGCTCGGGTCGGGCTCCAACCCCGATCTCGGCCGCCAGGCCGCGAAGGAGGAGTACGACCGGATCAAGGCGCTGCTGCGGGGATCGGACATGGTCTTCATCGCCGCTGGAGCCGGGGGCGGCACGGGCACCGGTGCCGCGCCGATCGTCGCGCAGATCGCCCGCGAGCTCGGAGCCCTCACGGTCGGGATCGTGACCCGTCCGTTCCAGTTCGAGGGCTCTCGGCGTCGCGACCAGGCCGAGGCGGGGATCGACGCGCTGGCCGACGAGGTCGACACGCTGATTGTCGTGCCCAACAACCGCCTGCTGTCGGTGCTCGACCGCAACACCTCGATGGTGGAGGCCTTCCGGGTCGCCGACGACGTGCTGCGCCAGGGCGTGCAGGGGATCTCTGACCTGGTGACGCTGCCGGGTCTGATCAACCTCGACTTCGCCGACGTGCGCACGATCATGTCCGAGGCCGGCAACGCGCTGCTCGGGATCGGCATGGGCAGCGGCGACCGACGCGCGATCGACGCCGCCGAGCAGGCCGTCGCCTCGCCGCTGCTGGAGACGAGCATGGAGGGCGCCCGCTCGATCCTGTTGTCGATCACGGGCGGCCGTGACCTGTCGCTGTGGGAGGTGAACGAGTCCGCCAAGGCGGTTGCAGAAGCCGCGCACCCGGACGCGAACATCATCTTCGGCGCCATGGTCGACGAGAAGCTCGACGACCAGGTCTGGGTGACCGTGGTCGCGACCGGCTACAGCGACTCGCGGCCCCGAAAGCGGGCCGAGGCGCGCCCGCCGGTGAGCGTCCGTTCCGAGCGCGACCGGGCCTCGGTGCGCGAACCTCGCGGCGAGCCCAGGGTGACGCGGGCGCGCGAGCGCGGCGCCTCTCCGCTCGAGCTTGACGTGCCGGAGTTCATCCCCCGGCGCTGACCGACCCGCCGAACGTATCCCGCTGCGGCCAGCTCCGGCGCGTGCCGACCGCTCGCTGCGTCGCTCGACGGGCCGCTCGCTACCGTCCCTGGCTCGATGCCGCGCATGTCCGAGCTTGGAGTGATCGCCGCCGGCCATCCCGTCACGGTCGGCCACGGAGCCGACGTGCTGCGCCGCGGCGGCAACGCCGTCGACGCCGCGATCGGGGCGATGCTCGCCTCGTTCGTGTGTGAGCCGCTGCTGACCGGTCTCGGCGCCGGCGGATACATGCTGGTTGTGGCGCCCGGGCAGGCTCCCACGCTGCTCGACTTCTTCGTCGAGGCTCCGGGGCGGGGCGCCGATCACGCCGAGCGGGCCGAGCTGGTGCCGATCAGCGTGTCATTCGGCGACGCCATCCAGGTCTTCAACATCGGCGCGGCATCCGTCGGCGTGTACGGCGTCCCGGCCGGGCTGTGCGAGGCGGCGCGGCGATTCGGCCGCGTGCCGCTGTCCGAGCTCGCCGCGCCGGCCGCCGCGCTCGCCCGCGACGGTGTGGAGCTCAACACCGCGCAGGCGTACCTGATCGAGATCCTGGCCGACATCGTCACCGCGACCCCCGAGTGCGCGGCCCTGTTCGCTCCGGGCGGGCGGCTGCTGCGCGCCGGGGATCGATGGCGTCAGCGCGAGCTCGGCGACGCGCTCGAGCGGCTCGGAGCCGAGGGGCCGGCACCGTTCTACGGCGGCGAGATCGGCGAGGCGATCGTCGCATGGACCTCCGACCGCGGCGGGATGCTCACGCGCGAGGACCTGGCCGGGTACGCGGTCCTGAACCGCGAGCCGGTGCGGGTCTCCTACCGCGGGCGCGAGGTGCTGACCAATCCGCCCCCCTCCGCCGGCGGGATCCTGATCGCTCACGCGCTGTCGCTGCTCGACGCCGACGGCCGGCCGCCCACGGTCGAGCGCATCGTCGAGGTGATGGAGCAGGTGCAGGCGGAGCGGACGCCCGACTTCCTGGCCGGGCTGGACGAGCCCGGCTTCGGGGAGCGCTTCCTGGCCGCGGGACGGCTCGGCTCCACGACGCACATCTCGGTCATCGACCGGGACGGGTGGGCCTGCTCGGTGACGTGCTCGAACGGATCCTGCTCGGGAGAGGTCGTGCCGGGGACCGGCGTGCACCTGAACAACATGCTCGGCGAGCAGGACCTCAACCCCCTGGGCTTTCACCGCCATCCCCCCGGTCGCCGGCTGCCGAGCATGATGGCGCCCACGGTCGTGCTGCGGGAGGGCTCACCGGAGCTGGTCGTCGGCAGCGCCGGCTCGAACCGGATCCGCTCCGCGATCCTGCAGACGGTCGTGAACGTGATCGATGAAGGGCTCCGCGCCGGGCCGGCGGTCGAGGCGCCCCGCGTGCACTTCGAGGACGGCGTCGTCTACGCCGAGCCCGGGGTGGACACGGCGACGCTCGAGCAGGCGGGACGGGCGATCGGGCGCTTCCGCGACCGCAACCTCTTCTTCGGCGGCGCTCAGGCGGTCGAGCGCGACGTCTCCGGCGTGTTCTCCGGCGGCGGCGATCCCCGCCGCGGCGGGGCCGCCATCGTGGTCACCGATGCTCGGGCCGCGTCCGGCTGATCACTTCGTCGCGGTGCCCGCCGTGCTCCGCGTCGGACCGGTCTGGAACCAGGCGAAGACGAAGCAGGCGATGCCGAGCAGGAAGGCGGCGATGCCGTGCTTGACGTGGTGGGTGCTCGAGCCGGCCTGATGGCCGGGGAAGAAGCTCGGCAGGCCGCCGGCGGTCGAGACCCAATACACGATCGCGATCACGATCAGAACGATGCCGAGAATCACGGCAGGGATGATGAGCTGACGGTTCTTGGTCATGCAGAGGCCTCCGCCTAGGTGATGATGAAGCCGATCGTGAGCAGCGCTCCGACGACGGTGCAGTAGATCGCAAACGGGGTCAGCCGCTTGGTTTCGAAGTAACGCATCAGGAAGCGGATCGAGACGTAGGCGCTGAGCGCGGCGCAGAGCGCCGCCACGAGCGCCTGGCCGCGGACATGCGCGCCGGTGCTGCCGGCCAGCTCGGGGACCTTGAGCAGGGCCGCGGCGCCGATGATCGGCGTGGCGAGCAGGAACGCGAACTTGGCCGCGTCCTCGTTGCTCAGGCCGACCAGGAGGCCGCCGCCCATCGTCACGCCCGAGCGCGAGATGCCGGGAATCAGCGCCAGCGACTGTGAGGCGCCGACGCCCACGGACTGGCGCCAGGAGACCCGCTCGGCGATGCGGTTGTCCTCGTCGGACTCCGTCTCGGGGGCTCCCGGGGCGCGGCTCCGGAGGTGCTCGGCTCCGAACAGCAGCAGCCCGTTGATGAAGATGAAGAAGGCGGCCGACGTCGGCGAGGCGAACAGCTTGCGCAGCGGATCCTGGAGCGTGAGCCCCAGGATGCCGGCGGGAATCGTCCCCACGACGAGCAACCAGCCGAGGCGGGCGTCGGAATCGGTGATCTCGCGATCGCGCAGCGAGCGGCCGATCCCGAACACGATGCGCTTCCAGTCCTGCCAGAAGAAGCCCAACAGCACGATCGCGGTCGCGAGGTGCACGGCGACCAGGAAGGCGAGGAAGTACTGGTCGTTCTGATGGATGTTCCAGCCGAGCAGCCGCGGTACGACGACCGCGTGTCCGAGGCTGGAGATGGGGAACAGCTCGGACACTCCCTGGAGAAGTCCGAGCACGATCGCCTGGAAGTAACTGATCGGGTCGTGCATGGGTGCTAGGGGTCCTCGCCGCGCGTGATCGGATCGGAGGCCTGCTGTGGCGACCCCGCCCCCAGCCTGGAACGCGCCCAGAATGCGGGGTCTCGGAACGGACACCGGTCGATTCGTGCGGCGTCCGAGCCGGCGCAATGATAGCCGTGCCGCCCCCGGCACGGCCCCACCCGGGCCGTGCCGCCGCGGGCCCCGCCCCCGATCCGGCACGATGCAGGCATGCTGCTCGAACGAGCTGATCGCCGCCGCGGCGCCCTCGGCGCCGTCTGTGCGCTGGCCGCCGTGCTCGCCGGCTGCGGCCTGCAGGTGGCCTCGCCGGACCTGTTCACGCTCACCCGGACCGGCCCAGGAGCGAAGCTGACACTGCTGGTCAACGACTCCGGCACGATCCGCTGCAACGGCAAGCCGGCGACGCCGCTGCCCGACCCGCTCCTGCTCCAGGCGCGGAGCCTCGCCACCACGCTGACCACCGACGCGCAGCACAACCTCCGGCTCGCGGGCACCGGCCAGAGCGTGTTCTCCTACAAGATCGAGCTCCAGCAGGGCTCGATCACGTTCAGCGACACCTCGGCGCACGGGCGTTCGGAGCTGACCCAAGCCGAGGCGTTCGCGCTCGCCGCCGCGCACGGCCCGTGCGGCCTGCCGTCTTAGTGGTCGTCGACGAGGACCAGTCAGCCGAATCTGACCTTGCCGTTCGATTTGGCCCGTGTCTCGGCGCGGTCGACGAAGTCGAGCCGCTTCAGCGCCGCGCGGAACAGTCGCGTGACCAGGCGCAGGCGCGCGTTCTCGGAGCGCAGGTCCAGCAGCCCCTGCTTGGCGTCGAGCCCGAAGTCCACGGTGGCGGCCATCGCGTAGGCGCTCATCTCCTCGAGCTCATCGGGATCGGGGTCCTGGTCTGTCGCCCGACGGACCAGGTCCGCGTAGACGCTGCGCGCGGTGCGCGCCAACTCGGCGTCGGTGTCCTCGGGGCGATCCTCGACGAACTCGACGACACCGGCGGGGTAGGGCAGATGTCCCTGACGCTGCACGACCCGGAACGGTCGCGTGCCGCGGGTCAGCAAGTTCATGCGGCCGTCGTCCATGCGCTCGAGCACACGCTCGATCTCGCACGCGCAACCGACCTCCCTGAGCCAGTCGTCGGACATCCACAGGATTCCGAACTCATGCTCCTCGCGCAGGCACTCGTCCATCATCGTCCTGTAGCGCTCCTCGAAGATGTGGAGCGGAATCAGCTCCCCCGGGAGCGCGACGAGGCCGAGCGGAAACAGGGGAAAGTCTTGCGAGAGTCGGCCCGGCACCCTATTCAGTCTAGAAGTGAGACTGGAAGTGAGCCGGAGAGCGAGTAATCGGAGCCCGATCCGGGCAGAGGAGCGAACATGACCGTCGTCGCCGTGATCGGGACCGGAGTGATGGGCGGGCCTATGGCCCGCAACCTTGCGACAGCGGGGTTCGACGTGCGGGCCTGGAACCGCACGGCCGAGAAGGCCCGCGCCCTCGCCGGTGAGCGGATCGTCGCCCGCGACACGGTCACCGAGGCGGTCAGCGGCGCCGACGCCGTGGTGACGATGCTCTCCGACGGGAGCGCGGTGCGCGACGCGGTCGCGGACGCGATCGGGAGTTTCGGCGAGGCGCTCTGGATCCAGTCCTCCACGATCGGGATCGACGCGACCGGAGCGCTCGAGCGGCTCGCCGCCGAGCACCGGATTACGTTCGTCGATGCGCCGGTGCTCGGCACCAAGCAGCCGGCGGAGCAGGGCCGGCTCACCGTGCTCGCCTCCGGGCCCGAGGAGGCCAGGGAGCCCTGCACGCCGATCTTTGAGGCGGTTGCCTCGCGGATCGAGTGGCTGGGTCCGGCCGGCGCCGGTACGCGGATGAAGCTGGTGGTCAACAACTGGCTCGTCGGCCTCGTCGCCGCGCTGTCTGAGTCGATCGCCCTGGCCCGGGGACTCGAGGTCGATCCGCTCCTCTTCCTCGCCGTCCTCGACGGCTCCCCGGTCAACTCGCCCTACGCACAGCTCAAGGGCAAGGCGATCGCCGCGGGCAGCTTCGAGCCGAGCTTTGCGCTGTCGATGGCCCGCAAGGATGTCGGCCTGGTGCTCGACGCCGCCCGGGAGGCCGGAATCGAGCCCGATATCGCTCGGGCCGTGGCGCGGCTGATGGATCGCGCGATCGAGCGGGGGCACGGCGACGAGGATCTCGCCGCCACGTACTTCGGCGTCGGCTGAGCGCGAGCGGCGAGCCGCGCGCTCGGGTCAGACGAGGATGCCCCGCCCGGCGAGGTTGACCATGCGGGCCAGTGTGCGCTCGGACTCGGCCAACAGCCGGGGATGCTCGCGCAGCTTCCAGAACAGCGCCGCCTGGTCCCAAGCCGCCCGGCGCGCGCCGTGGATGCCCCACATCGAGAGGGCGTCGTCGACGTTGCCGAGCGCCCGGTCGACGGTGCCGACGACGCCCACGGAGATCCAGGACTTGATCTTGCCCTCGACATCCTTGAGCACGTCGTTGACGCGGAAGAAGTCGCGCTGGTACGGACAGTCGGCGAACGGCTCGACGGCCTGGACCGTCGCGGTGGTGATCACGGCCAGCGGCAGGTCGTGGTTGATGTGTGCATTCATGCCGGCGAGCGCGAACTGGATCGGGGTGACACGGGTGCGCGTGCGGTGCTCGAACAGGGGCGCCCACGCCGTCGGGCACTCGGCGGCCGCGCTGACCGCATCGAAGGCCTCGAAGTACAGGTTCGCGAATGTGACGTCGAGCGAATCGAGGAACATCGGGGCCTCGAACGTGGTCGAGGCGAGCGTGTCGCGTATCTCCCGCGTGACGTTCAGGTAGAGCCGGTTGAAGTAGCCGACGCCGTCGCCGGGATCCAGCGTCGACTCGATCTCCTCCATCCGTGCGATGACCGCGTCGATCGACGCCGGCGCGGCGGGAGACGGGTCGGCCGGCACTACGTCCTGCGTGCCGTGATCAGCAGGTTGTAGAAGATCGCCGGGGGCAGCATCGGCTCGAACACACTCTCGTCGAGTCGCTGGAGCATCAGGTAGCCGTGGTAGGCGTAGCGGCGCCACGGCATCGGCACGTCATCCGGGTCGGCCGACGCCTCGAGCGCGCGGTTGAACCAGCCGAACCAATTGGCCACCAGTTCCTCGCCGCGGACCTGGATGCTCTCGAAGCCGGCTCGGCGCGCGTGTCGGACCAGGTCCCCGGGGCTGAAGGCGTGGATGTCGACGTAGCCCTCGAGTTCGTGGTCGACCTGGTCGGCCGTGCCCGGCGCGGCCGCCGGTGGCGCCGGGTGGGCCCGGAGCAGGCGCCGCCACAGCGGGGCGATCGCGGTTGCCCCGCGCTTGGGGACTGCGGCCAGGCGATCGCCGATCCGGGAGGGCTCGCCGGCGAACACGATCCGTCCGCCGGGCCGCAGGACGCGATGGAACTCGGCGAACGCACGCCGCAGATCGGGCAGGTGGTGCAGCACGGCGTGACCCAGTACGAGATCGAAGCTCCCGTCAGGGAACGGCAGCGACTCGGCGTCCGCGCGCGCGGTCCTGACGCGAAGGCCGAGGCGGTCGGCGTTGGCGCCCAGGGTCGTGACCATGCCGGGCGAGATGTCGGTGCAGGTGGCCTCGAGCACGACGCCGGCCTGAAGCAGGTTGAGGCTGAAGTAGCCGGTGCCGGCGCCGATCTCGAGCGCACGCGCGTAGCCCCGGTCGAGCTCGGATCCGACGAGCTTGCGCAGCTTGCCGAGCACCTGAGCCTGGCCGACCGCGCCGAAATCGATACCCCACTTGGAGTCGTAGCTCGAAGCAGCGACATCGTGATATCGGGTATTGACGTCGCGGATCTCGTCCGCACTGCGAAGCGCCTCCATGGCGCGCCGCACAATACCCTGTCCTCCGTGCCATTGAACGAGCACGTTCAACGTGACCAGCCGATGGGCGTACCGCCGCTTGCGCTCACCGGTGAGCGGACCCTGCCCGACGTGCCGGCCGAGAACTACTGGTACCGCCGCCATCTCGCCGTCTATGAGTGGATCGGCGCGCGGGTCGCTGGGCTGCGCGTGGTCGACATGGCCTGCGGCGAGGGCTACGGCTCGGAGCTGCTGTCGCGCTCGGCCGAGACGGTCCTGGGCGTCGATGCCAATCCCGAGGCCAACGAGCACGCGCGCCTGCGCTACGTGCGTCAGAACGTCAGCTTCGAGCGCAATCTGGTCGAGTTGCACGGCAGCCCCGGCGAATACGATGCCGTGGTGTTCCTGCAGACGATCGAGCACGTCCAGGATCCCGTCGCTGTGCTCGAGCACTTCCGCACCATCCTGGCGCCCGGCGGCCTCGCCTTCATCTCGACTCCGAACGTGCTGACGCTCGCGCCGGCCGGGGCGGACAAGTCCGACAATCCGTGGCACCTCAAGGAGTACCGGGCGCACGAGTTCAGCGAGCTGTGCACCACGGTGTTCGACCACGTCGAGCTGCTCGGCCTGTTCCACGCCCGCAAGCTGCGCCTGCACGAGCTGGCGCTCAAGCTCGGCTGGGATGCCGTGCACCAGCGATTGGGCCTCACGAGCGCGTTCTACGACCGCTTCACGCCGGCGATCGCCTCGAGCGACTTCGCGCTGCGGGCCGCCGCACTCGACTCCGCACTCGACTTCGTGGCCGTCTGCCGCCGATGAGCGCGCATCCGGCCCGGACACACCTCCGAGCCATCGCTACAACCACTTGACCTTCATCGGTCGATCAAAGCCGCACCCTCGGCGGAGCCGAGAGTGCTCGGTCCCTCACGCGCTGACAGTCGTCCGGCCGCGTCGCGTTTCGCGACTTCTCCGCGCTGCAAACAGAACGGCCGGGTTCAGCCCCCGCCGCCGGTGAACCACGCGGCGCGCTCGACCGCGGAATGTGGATCGCCCTGAGGTGCGACCGGCGGTGGCTTCGTCGCCGTCCCGGTCACCTTGGTTGGCGCCACGCCGATGCGCACAACGACCCAATCTCCGTCACGTTGGTCGGCGATCCAGCTGGCACCGGGATCTGCAGCTCGCCTCCGTTCAACCTCGGCGATCGCCTCCTCACGAGTCATCAGCTCAGGATACTCCCGCGGGCCACCACAAACTCGATCTGAGATCCCACCCTCGGGCTGACTCGTTCCGGTTGAGAGCGCCGGGGACCGTGCCGTACGGTGCCGCCGACTGACAGCCACCGATCAACGCAAGACTCGCCGGAGATCCCGGGGAGCGGAGCTTATCCGCGTGGCCGCAGCCGATCCGCTTGAAGCGGCGCGCCGCTGGGTCCAGTCAAGACCCGAGGCCGGTCAGCGTCCGCGAACGCGCACGAAGGCGATGATGAGCAGCGGCACGATGATCACGGCGGTGATGAGCACTGGCCACATGAGGACCGCGAGTCTAATCGAGTTCGCGGTGAGCCGGTTTGAGAGGCCACCCGCTCCGGTCACCGCTTCCCCTGTGGGCTCAACGCGGAAACGCGGGCTCTACGGATAACGTGCCGACGATGAAGACCCGTGGCGAACTGGCGATCGTCCTGCACACGCACATGCCCTACGTCGAGGGGTTCGGGACCTGGCCGTTCGGCGAGGAGTGGCTGTGGGAGGCGATCGCCACGTGCTACCTGCCGCTGCTCGACGTGCTCGCGCGCGCTCCGATCACGCTGTCGCTGACGCCGGTGCTGTGTGACCAGCTCGAGGCGCCGGGGACGATGGAGCGCTGCGTGACGTTCCTGCGTGAGGTGAGGCCGGAATCGCATCGCCGCGACATCGAGTCCTTTCGCGCCTCGGCCCAGCCCCAGTTGGTCGCGGAGCTGGAGCGTTCGGCGGCCCAGTACGCCTCGGCCGCCGATCGGCTCGAGGATCTCGGCGGCGACCTGCTGGCGGCGTTCGCGCCCCATGTGAGCTGGACTTCGGCTGCCACCCACGCTGTGCTCCCGCTACTCGCCACCGATGCCGGCGCCGCGATGCAGGTTCAGACCGGGATCGCCTCCCACCGGCGCCGGTTCGGAGATTGGCACGGCGGCTTCTGGCTGCCCGAATGTGCACATGCTCCGTGGCTCGACCCGCTGCTCGAGGAGTCGGGCGCCCGCGCGACGTGCGTGGAGCTGACAGGCATGTTCGGGCTCGGCTCGCCTCGTCACCTGCATCCGCTCGTGTCCGACGACGGCCCTGTCCTGTGGCCGATCGATCGTCAGACGATGTCGCTGGTGTGGAGCGAGGCCGGCTATCCGGCCGCTCCGGGCTACCGCGACTACCACGGCCTCACCTTTCACCACCACCACGCCTGGTGCAACGAGGGCACGCCCTACGACCACGCGGTGGCCATGGCGATGGTCCGCGAAGACGCCGCCGACTTCGTCGGCCGCGCCGCGGAGCGGGTGCGCGACGGCGGCGTGTGCGTGTGCGCGCTCGACACCGAGCTGCTCGGGCACTGGTGGTATGAGGGCGTCGACTGGCTGCGCGAGGTGGTCGAGGAATGCGCCCGACAGGGGCTCGAGCTGACCACGCTCGACGACGCGCTCGCCACCCACGAGCCGGAGCCCGCCCCCGATCACCTGCCAACGACGAGCTGGGGCGAGAACGGCGACCTCAGCACCTGGAGCGGCCCCGCGGTCGCCGATCTGACCTGGCAGGCGCGCTCGGCCGAGCTCCGGACGATCGCCGCCGGGAACGACGCTCCCGAGCGCGCCGTACGGGAGCTGCTGGCACTGCAGGCGAGCGACTGGGCCTTCCTGGCCGCCCGCGGGCTCGCCGGCACGTATCCGCGCGAGCGAGCCGGCGGCCACCGGCGCGCGCTCGAGCAGGCGCTGTTGGGCGCGGTCAGCGACGGCGCGGTGCGGAACCTCGCGCCGGATCTCTGCGGACGCCTGCACTGAGCGGCGGCGTGGTCGCCGTGGCCGCGCCGGACGCCGCGGCCCCCGGACCTCGCCCCCTCAGGCGCGACGTTCCGGTGAAGACCATTACTCCCAGCGGAACGTGCGCGGGGTGGCGCGGATCCGGATCACGCGTGCCGGCACGCCCGCCACGACCGCGTCGTCGGGTACGTCGCGCGTGACCACCGCGCTGGTGCCGATCACCGAGTTGTTCCCCACCGACACGCCGCGCAGCACGCACGCGCCGTAGCCGATCCACACGTTGTGACCGATCTCGACGTTGCGCTTGTAGATCCCCTGCTCGCGGATCGGCCGCTCGACTTCGACCACGCCGTGATCGAAGTCGATCATCATCACCCGGTCGGCGATGATGCACTCGCGCCCGATCGAGACCCGCTGGTACGCGGAGATCGTGCACTCCTGTCCCAGCACGGACTTGGCGCCGATCGAGACCTCGCCCTCGTGAGCACGCACCTTGCAGCCGTGCCCGAGCCAGGACCAGCGGCCGAGCGTCACGGTCGCCTGGCGGCCGATCTCGAACTTGACGCCGGGGCACACGAAGCACAGGCCGTCGGTGCGCAGTCGCCCGCGCCAGCGCAGCTTCAGCCACGCCCAGCGAGCGATCAGCGGCACGTAGGCCCACCGCAGCATGCTGTGCGCCCGGGCGAAACGCAGGAACGCGAGTGGTCCGCCCTGCAGCGGGGGCGGGGGGGTACGGAGTGCGGGCGGTGTGTAGGGGCGACGCCGCGTGGATAACGGCACCCCGTGATCGTAGGGCTAACCGTCGTCGATGAGCCCCTCGAGCGGCCCCAGCAAACGCCGCGAGCGGCGCGACACGCCCGGCAGCTCGAGCAGTCGGTGCGTCGCCGGGCCGCCGGCGCGCCGGCGGGCGAGCTGCTCTGCGGCGATCGGCCGCCACCACTCGTCGACCAGGGCGCGAGGCTCGGTGCGCGCCACGACCTCCTCCTCGAGGCCGAGGTGCTCCGCCCACAGGCGCACGCGCGTATCGCGAGCGAGCTCCGGATCCTGGGTGACCACGTTCATCTCGGTGTCGTTGAGCAGCGAGTGCGCGTTCAGGTTCGCCGAGCCGATCGTCAGCCAGCGATCGTCGACGACGCCGACCTTGGCGTGCACGTACAGGGGATCGTCGCGCCCGTCGCTGAGCGAGCGGATCGTGGCGGCCAGAAACCGGCCCCGCCCGGCGTCGGCGGCGCTCAGCACGGCGAGCTGGCCGCGCGTGTCGTCACCACCGTTGTTCGGCTTGGCGGGCAGCAGGACCACGAGCCGAAAATCGGGGTGCGGAGGACGGCGGAGCTTGTCGGCGAGGATCTCGACGATCTCCGGCGCCCACAGGAACTGGTTCTCCAGGTAGATCAACCGCTGCGCCGAGCGCAGCGCGCGGACGTAGCTCTCGAGGATCCGGAAATCGCCGTGTGGGACACCTTCGTACATGCCCTCGGCGACGGTGCGCACGATCTGCACGGTGTGCGCGCCGGCCGGACCGGGCGCCGGGGGGCGTTCGAGCTGCTCCCCCGTCAGCTCCCGCCAGCGCAGCAGGAAGTGCTCGTGCACGTCGGCCACGGCGGGGCCGCGCAGGCGCACGGCGGCATCGTGCCAACCGAGGCGCCGGCGCGCCTCGTGCGCGGATGTGTCGAAGCGGTCGCCCGCGCTGTCGGTCATGTCGATGCCGCCGACGAAGGCGAGCTCACCGTCGATCACCACGGTCTTCTCGTGATGACAGTGGAACGGGTGCTCCCGTGGGTCGGGCTCGCAGCGGATCTGCGTGCGCCGGGTGAGCGCACGGATCGACTCCTTGACCTCCGCGCGGGTGGGGTGGAAGAGGGGAATCGGCGCCCCGGCCCACACCAGCACCCGCACGTCGAGGCGCTGCGCCGCCTCGGCCAGGATCGCGCCGAGGACGACCGGCCGTTCGCCACGGACGAGCTCGAAGTGGGGGGCCACATGCCAACCGGTGATGTGCACGAAGCGGCGGGCGCCGGCGATCGCGTCCGCGATCTCGGGCAGGGCCTGAGCTCCGTCGATCAGCACCGACATCGAGCAGCCCTCGCGGGGCGGCGGATCGCCCTGCGCCCACAGGTCCGCTCCCGGCGGATCGAGCGCCCGGCTCCAGCCCAGGCGGTGCAGCCGCACGCGGTGCTTGGCCCGGACCGCGGCCTCGACGCCGTCGCCGATCAGGGAGTCGAGCCGGCTGGCGAGCGGGGAGGCCATTGTCGCCAGCCTTCCCGTGGGCGACGTTCTCTACACGGTCCTCTCGGCGGCGCCGGGCGCCGGTCGCGGGGGCGGACTGACATGATTGCCCGACCTCATGGCCGCCCCCGACCCGACCCTGACCGAGCGCCTGCTGGCCGGTGACAAGCGGGCGCTGGCCCGCGCGATCTCGCTCGTCGAGGACGATGACCCGGAGGGTTGGGCGCTCGTCAGCGAGGTCTATCCACACACGGGACGGGCCGCGATGATCGGATTCACGGGGCCACCCGGGGTCGGCAAGTCGACGCTGCTGAGCGCTCTGACGAAGCTCGAGCGCGAACGTGATCGTTCGGTCGCCGTGCTCTCGATCGACCCGTCCTCGCCCTTCACCCACGGCGCGCTGCTCGGCGATCGGATCCGTCTGAGCGAACATTTCCTGGATCCCGGCGTGTTCATACGCTCGATGGCCAATCGCGGCGCACTCGGCGGTCTGAGCGAAGCGGCATTGCAGACCGCGTTGCTGATGGATGCGTCCGGACGCGACGTCGTGCTGCTCGAAACTGTCGGCGTGGGCCAGGCCGAGGTTGACATCATCGACCACGCGGACACGGTGGTGCTCGTGCTGATGCCGGGCTCCGGCGATTCGATCCAGGCCCTCAAGGCCGGGGTGATGGAGATTCCGGACGTGATCGTCGTCAACAAGGCCGACCATCCCCTCACCGACACGATGGTGAGGGAGATCCGTGGCGTGCTGGCGCTGGGTCCCCACGAGGGCTGGCAGGTGCCGATCGTGCGCACCGAGGCGGTCCGCGGCGAGGGCGTGGCCGAGCTGTTGGAGAAGCTCGCCGAGCATCGGGCCTACATCGAGGGCGAGGGCACGCTGCGAGAGCGCCGCCGCCGCAACCTGATGAATGAGGTGCTGGCGCTCGCCACCTACCGGATGCGTCGGGAGCTCGAGGCCTCGCTGCGCGAGGACGACGAGATCAAGGAACTGCTCGACCGCGTCGTCAGCCGGGAGCTCGACCCGGCCAGCGCCGCCGCGACGATCCTCGAGCGGGCCGCCGTGAGGACGAGAGGGTGAGGGGTTGGATCAGGCCCTGACGGCCCCGTTCCTCGTCGCCGCGCTCGTGCTGTGCACCGCCGGCGCGGCAAAGCTGCGAGCGCCGGCGCCGGCGATGCGGGCGCTCGCCGGGGCTCGCCTGCCCGCCGGTGCGGCTGTGGTGCGCGCGTTCGCCGGCCTCGAGCTTGCGGTCGGCATCCGGGCCGGGCTGGATCCCACGCCGGGCAGCGCCGCCGCCGTCGCGGGAACGTTCCTGATCCTGGCCGCGGTGGCCACGCTGCTGGCCCGGCGCGCGTCCTCGTGCGGGTGCTTCGGCGACCGCGAGGCGCCCGCCTCGGCCCTGCAGCCACTGCTGAGCGTGGGCCTGGCGGCAATCGCCGCCGCCGCGGTGCTGTGGCCGCCGCACGGGCTCGGCTGGGTCCTCGAGCGTCCGCCGGCGACGGCCGCGGCACTGCTGCTCGGCGTCGCCGGCGCGGCCTACGCGACGATCCTCGCCTACACCGAGCTGCCCGCGGCCTGGAACGCGTGGAGCCCGCAATGAGGGGCCGCCGCAGCATCACGGAGCGGATGGCGGAGTCGCTCGGGTCGCTGCTCGACCGGCGCCTGTCGCGTCGCGGCGCGATCGCCAGGGCGGCGGTCGCCGGCTCGGCGTTTGCAGTGGCGCCGGTCCGCTATCTGGTCCGTCCCGGCACCGCGCTGGCCGTCATCTCGCCGGGCCGCCACTGCCCGCCCCGGAGCAGCTGCAACGACGGCTACACGGCGTTCTGCTGCGAGATCGAACATGGCCGCAACGTCTGCCCCACCGGCGCCTACGTGGCCGGCTGGTGGAAATGCACCAGCTACAAGGGCCACGGTCTCTGCCACGCCGAGGGGGTGCGCTACATCCTCGACTGCAATCGCCTGCCGGGTCATCGCTTCCCGGGTGGCTGTCAGTGCGCGGGCAACGACTGCAACAAGCGGCGCGTGGCCTGCAACCTGTTCCGCTACGGCCAGTGCAACGCGCAGGTGGCGAGCACGACCGAGGTCGTCTGCCGGCTCGTGATCTGCCAGCACCCGGCGACCGTGAGCGGCCTGGGGTGCAATTCGACCGAGATGATCGATGACAACACCTGCGCCCACGAGGCCGGTTGCCTCGAAGGCCTCGCCGTCCCACTTCCGGGCGGAGGGGGGGCGTGATGGTCGCGCTGGTGGCGATCGAGACGGTCCTGCTGGTCCTCCTGGTGCTGCTCGTCGCCGGCCTGCTGCGCAGCCACGCCGAGATCCTGCGGCGTCTGGGGCCGGCGGGCGAGGCCGCCCCGCTGCACCCTCCCGCGCCCGCGAGCGCGGCGCGCGCCCGAGGCGCGCACGCCGCCGACGTGGCCGGCGCGACGCCCGAGGGGGATCTGGTCCGGCTCGCGTTCGAGGGCCGCGGGTCGCGCCCGACCCTGCTCGCCTTTCTGACCAGCGGCTGCGGCACCTGCGCGGGCTTCTGGGCCGACCTCGGCCGCCGCCGCGGTGACGCTGAGCGGACGCTGCCGGCCGAGGTTCAGACGGTGATCGTGACCCACGGCGCCGAGCGCGAGAGCCCGTCCCGGCTGCGCTCGCTGGCGGCCGGGGACGTGCCCGTCGTGATGTCCTCGCAGGCCTGGGAGGACTACGAGGTTCCCGGCTCGCCGTATTTCGTGCTCGTCGACGGCGGCGTTCGCGGCGAGGGCGTGGCGACCACGTGGCCTCAGCTGGCCTCGATGGTGGCCGACGCGATCGCCGACGAGCGGATGGTCGCCGCCCGCGAGGCGAGCGTGCGAGGACGCGATCGCGGCGTCGATGAGAAGCTGGCCGCGGCGGGCATCACGCCCGACCATCCGAGCCTGTACCCGGGGTCATGACCGGGCTGATCGTGCTCGGCGCGATCACCGCGGTGATCGGCGCAATCCGATCGACATGGTCGCCGTGAGGCGAATCGATGCTCGCGAGCATCACCCCGCTCGGAGAGCGGGGCCGCCAAGCGACGTGGGGGATCACCGTCACGTTCTTCCTGCTCGGTGCGACCGTCGCCGCGACGGCGGCCGGAGCGCTGGCCGGGGGGCTCGGCGGCGTCGTGCTGCCGGCGCTCGGGTCGCGCGGTCGCCTCGCCGCGCTCGCGGTGGCGCTGCTGGCGGCGATCCTGCTCGATGCCGGCGCCGCGCGGGTGCCCGGCCCGCGGCGCCAGGTCGACGAGCGCTGGCTCGACGAGTATCGGGGCTGGGTGTACGGCGCCGGCTTCGGGGCCCAACTCGGGCTCGGGTTCACGACGATCGTCTCGAGCGCGGCCACGTACGCCGCGCTGATCGCCGCGGCGCTCACCGGCCAGGTGGCGGCCGGCGCGCTGGTGTTCGGTTGCTTCGGAGCCGTTCGCGGGCTCAGCCTGCTGGCCGCGGCGCGCGTCCGGAGGCCTGACCAGCTCGTCGCCCTCCATGCCGCGCTGCTCCGCTGGCAGGGCCCGGTGGCCCGGGCCGGCATCGCCGTGCTGGGCGCGGTCCTGCTGTTGGCGGCCGCCGGAAGCGTGGCGTGAGGCCGCAGGCGGGCGCGCCGGTCACGCTCGAGGCCCATGGAATGCGGATCGAGCTGCCCCGGAGCTGGAGCGGACGGCTGTTTCGCCGCACGGGAACCGTGGCCACGCTGCACGCGGCGAACTTCGCGCTGCCCCTGCGCGACGGAGAGTTCGGTGACGGCAGCACGGCGGCGATGCCGCCCGGCGGCGTGTTTCTGGCCGTGACCGAATACGCGATCGGCGCCGGCCTCGAGCCCGGCCGCGGGCTGTTCGCGTCACAGCGGATCCCGCTGCCGCTGGATCCGACTCAGCTCGGCCGCGACCGCCTCGCCCATCCGCGTCCGGGCCAGGTCGGGATGCAGCACTTCTTCACCTCCGCCGGACGCCCGTTGTGCCTGTACCTGGTGCTCTGCGGCGAGCGCGCCGGCCGACGCCGGCAGCTCGCGGCCGCCGGCCACGTCCTCGGCACGCTGCGGGTCTCCGCGCCGTCGGCGGCGCGCTAAGGTCCGGCGCCATGCAGCTCCGTGCTCTCGTGACGTTTCTGCGGGACAACCCCCAGGCGGCGATCCTGCTGGCGATCTGCTTGATCCTCGGGTTGGGCACGCTGATCGCGATCATGATCAGCATGGTGACCTCGAACTCGAGCAGCGCTGCCGCCGGCGGCAACTCGGACGGCGGCGTGATCATGCTGATGCAGTTGCTCTGATCTCTCCGACTCACCGCATGGCTCGGAGCGCTCAGCCGCCGCGGATCGCCGCGGAGGCCTCGAGCAGCAGGTGAGCCACGTGGTCGGGCTCGTCCCACATCGGGACGTGCCCGCACCCGCGCAGCACCCGGTTGTGGATTGCCGGGGGCAGGTAGGCGGGCCGGGCGACGAGCCGGTCGTGCTCGGGCCAGGCCAGCGTGACCGGGGCGCGCACGCGCTCGAGTCCGCGGAACCTGGCGGCGCGCATCGCGGCGTTGGTGGCGACGAAGCCCGGCGCCGTCGCGTAGGCGCGCACGAGATGGGCCGCGGCGGCCGGCGGCACCCGGTCGGGCCGGGCGACGACCGAGCCCAGCAGAGCCCGGCGTCCCGCGCCCCAGCGGACGACGAGCGGCACGACGGGCAGCGTGGCGCGGGCCAGCCGACGGGCGATGCCGGGCTTGGGGCCGAGCGGCTCGGGCCACAGGCCCGCGGGGGCGATCGCGCCGACCGATCGTGCCCGCCCGGCCAGTCCGAGCTCGAGCGCGACCCAGCCGCCGAGCGAGTTCCCGGCCACGTGCGGTCGCTGCACCCCGAGCCCGTCGAGGAAGCCTGATACGGCCTGCGCGAGGGCGCTCGGCGTCGGCGTGCCGGAAAGCGGCGGCGACTCGCCGAAGCCGGGCAGATCGAGTGCGATCACGTCGCGCTCGCGGCCGAGGCGCTCGCGCACCGGCTCCCACACCCGGCGGTCGCCGCCGAGCGGGTGGATCAGGACCAGCGGTGCTCCGGCGCCGGTGCGGTCGTAGGCGAGTGTCACGTCCGGGTTGGGGGTCGCGATGGATCGCACGCAGCCACGATACGAGCGGAGGCCGCGTTCCGGATCATCGCCGCATATGGTTCCGGCCATGAAAGCCATCCAGATCGTCGAGCTCACCGGCCCCGAGACGGCGCTGCGGTCCTCAGAGCTGCCCGAGCCGGAGCCGTCGCACATGCTCACGCCCGGTTCCGGCGTTGTCGTGGACGTCGCGGCTGCCGGCGTGTCGTATCCCGAGGTACTGCAGACGCGCGGCGAGTACCAGTTCAAACCGCCGCTGCCGTTCGTGCCCGGCGCCGAGGTGGCCGGCGTGGTCCGGAGCGCTCCGCCCGGCGCCGACGTCGTGGCCGGCGACCGTGTGGCCGCGTTCTGTGCACTCGGCGGCTTTGCCGAGGTCGCCGTGGCGCCGGACTTCCTGACCTTCGCGCTTCCCGACTCGCTCGATTTCGCGCAGGGGGCCGGACTGATCCTGAACTACCACACCGCCTACTTCGCCCTGCGCCTGCGCGGTCGACTTCAGACCGGGGAGACCGCTCTGATCCACGGCGCGGCCGGCGGAGTCGGAACCGCGTGCCTGCAGGTCGCCAAGGGCCTCGGCGCCAACACGATCGCGATCGTGTCAAGCGACGAAAAGGAGGCCGTCGCGCGCCAAGCGGGCGCCGACGAGGTCCTGCGCTCCGACGGACCGTGGCGCGAGCAGGCCAAGGAACTCACGGGCGGCGGCGTGGACGTGGTGCTCGATCCGGTCGGCGGCGATCGGTTCACCGACAGTCTGCGCTCACTCCGGGAGGGCGGTCGCGTGGTCGTCGTCGGCTTCACGGCGGGCGCGATCCCCGAGGTGAAGGTCAACCGTCTGCTGCTCGGCAATACCGAGATCGTCGGCGCGGGCTGGGGCGCCCACGCGCTCAGCCGACCCGAGAGCAACCGCCAGACCGGCGAGGCGCTGGCCGGCCTGATCGAACAGGGCTTCATCGCACCGATCGTCGGCGCCCGTTACCCGCTTGAGCAGGCCGGTGAGGCGCTGCGGATGATCGACGAGCGCCGGGCGCTCGGGAAGGTCGTGCTCGAGCTCGTGTCGTGACGCGCGGTCTCTCAGCTCGGCACGCCGCCGGAACCGGCGCCGAGCAGATGACCGTGGTAGTCGGCCGCGTCGTGTCCGAGCACGCTGAAGCAGGGCGTCAGGTTGGTGCGCGAGCGGTTGGTGTAGCTGGCACTGATCCGGGTCGCGGTCGGGCTTGTGCCCGGGGTGGCGGCGGTCACCTGGACGGCGATCGTGAACGGGACCAGCTCGCCGCGGGGATACGTCTTCGTTCCGCAGCGCAGGGGAGCGTAGAAGCGTCCCGACCCCGTGTAGTAGCCGGGGTTCCGGCGTTGCAGCGTGAGCGTGTCGCGGGCACCGCCGCTGCCGCGGGTCCGCACGAGGACGGCGCTGATGCACGTCCCGGCCGGGCACGGCGCGATGAAGGTCCAGGCCCGCAGCACCGTCTGGCCGACGCGCTCACCCGGGATCCGGGTGGCCACCGACACCCGTCCGGCCATCACGAACAGCCCCTCCAGCCGGGGCCCGGCCGGGGCGGTGACGGCGCTCGCCGGCAGCGCGCCGAGGGTCGCGGCGGCAGCGAGCGCGCCGACGATCGCCGGCCCGGACCGTGGCGCCGGTCGGCTCACGCGCCCAGGGCCCGGGCGATGACCATCTCCTGGACCTCGTCGGTCCCCTCGCCGATCGTCAGGATCTTCGCGTCGCGGTAGAAGCGGCAGATGGGGTACTCCTCGATGTAGCCGTACCCGCCGTGAATCTGCACCGCCTCATCGGCAGCGTGCACGGCCAGGCGGCCGCTCTTGAGCTTCGCCTGGGCCGCGGTCAGCGTGAAATTGCGGCCCAGGTCCTTGAGGAACGCCGCCTTGTAGACGAGCAACCGCGTGGCCTCGATCTCGGTCGAGAGGTCGGCGAGCTTGGACTGGATGGCCTGGAACCGGGAGATCGGCTGACCGAACGCCCGCCGCTCCTTGGCGTAGGCCAGCGCTTGGTCCAGCGCTCCCTGGGCGAGGCCGATTCCCATCGCCGAGACGCCGATCCGGCCGATGTCGAGGATGTGCAGGAACTGCGCCAGCCCGCGGCCGCGGGACCCGACCACGTTCTCGGCCGGCACGCGGCAATCGCTGAACGTGAGCGGCCGCGTGTCCGACGCGTTCCAGCCCATCTTGCGGTATGGCTCTCCCGGCTCGTAGCCGGGCGTGCCGTTGGGCACGAGCAGGTTGGAGATCTCACGATCGGATCCGGTCACCGCGGTGATCACGACCACGCCGGAGATCCTGGTCCCGGCGTTGGTGATGAACTGCTTGGAGCCGTTGATCACCCACTCGCCGTCCTCGAGCACGGCCCGGGTCTGCGTGTTGCCGGCATCGGAGCCCGCCTCGGGCTCGGTCAGCCCGAACGCCCCGAGCAGCTCTCCGCGGCACAGGCGCGGCATCCACTCCTGCTTCTGTTCCTCGGACCCGAACACGTGGATCGGCTGCGTCCCCAGCGAGGTGTGGGCGCACACGGTGATCGCCACGGACGAGTCGACGCGCGCCAGTTCCTCGACCGCGAGCGCGTAGGCGAGCGAATCGCCTCCGGCGCCACCGTACCGCTCCGGGAAGGGGATGCCCATCAGGTCAAGCTCACCGAGCTTGCGCACGATCTCGTATGGGAACGACTTGGTCCGGTCCAGCTCCTCGGCCACAGGCGCGATCTCCTGCTCGGCGAAGTCGCGCACGGTCGCCCGCAGGAGCCGGTGATGGTCAGCGAGATCGAAGTTCATGCCGGGGATTGTCACGTCTGGCGCGGTCCGACGCCGGGCTCGAGGTGACGAGATCGTGTACGAGCCCTTCGCGCCCCTCTGGCCAATCGGGTATCGACCAGCTCGGGGCCGGCGTCGATCGTCCCCGGGCGCGACCGGCCGTCTGATCGCCCCGGGTTCTACGATCAGCGCCGTGAGAGGCCGGGAACAGGTTCCTGATCACCGGCGCGAGCCCGCGTCGCCGGGCCCGGCGACGGCCGAGCTCGACGCGGTCGAGAAGGGCGCGCCGGCGCGTGGAACACATCCTCATCGCCACGTGCGCCCGCCGCACGTCAAGCTGGGCACGCACTCAGACGGCGGGCTGGCGCCGGCGATCATGGCCATCGTCGAGCGCGGTGTCCGGCGCCGCCCGGCGCTCGCCCATTCGATTCGGGCCGAGGTCGAGCTGCTGTTCGAGCAGGACTACCCACCGGTGAGGATCGTGTTCGGAGATCGGCTCGTCCTGGTCGAGGACGGCAACGCCGTGGCGCCCGACCTGCGGGTGAGAGGCTCGTTGCCGGACCTGATCAGCCTGATGGTGGCGCCTCTGCTCGGCGGGGTACCGAGCCCGATGAACGCGCGCGGCCGGGCCGCGCTGGGGAAGGTGGCGCTCGGCAGGGTGCGGATCGAGGGCCGCCTCGGATTGATGCGCCGGCTGCTCGCCGTGGTCCGGATCTGACGATCAGCTCTGGCGCACGAGGTCGACCAGCAGCCGCACGCCGAATCCCGTTCCGCCCTTGTCGAGATAGGGCCGGCGACCGTTCCACGCCGTCCCCGCGATGTCCAGGTGCGCCCACGGGGTCTCCCCGGCGAAGTGATGCAGGAACTCGGCCGCCGTGATCGAGGACGCCTCGCGGCGCTCGGTGACGTTGGTCAGCCGCGCGTAGCGGCCCTTGACCATCTCGGCGTACTCGCGGTGCAGGGGCAGGCGCCAGACCAGCTCGCCGGAGCGCTCGGCGGCGGCGGTGACCGCGCCGGCGAGGTCCTCGTCGTTGCTGAGCAGGCCGGCGTGGACGGAGCCGAGCGCGACGACGATGCCGCCGGTCAGCGTGGCGATGTCCACCAGCCGCGTGGCGCCGGCCCGGAGCGCGTAGGCCATGCAGTCGGCCAGGACCAGCCGCCCCTCGGCGTCGGTGTTGTTGACCTCGATCGTCGTTCCGTCGATCGCCGTGACGATGTCGCCGGGCTTGACGGCGGCGTCGCTGGGCAGGTTCTCGGTCGCCCCGATCACGCCGAGCACCCGCACCGGGGCCTGCAGGCGGGCGAGCGCCCCGATCGCCTCGATCACGGCGGCGCCGCCGCACATGTCGAACTTCATCTCGGCCATGCCGGCCGCGGACTTCAGCGACAGGCCCCCTGAGTCGAAGGTCACCGCCTTGCCGATCAGGCCCACGACCGCCTCGCCGGCGCCGGGGCCGGCGTACTCGATGCGGATCAGGCGGGCCTCCTCGGCCGAGCCCTGGGCGACGGCGGCGAAGGCGCCCATGCCGGCGTCGCGGATCGTGGCCTCGTCGAGCACCGTGACCGTGACCCCGTCGAGATCGCGGCCCATGGCTTGCGCGTACTCGGCGAGCACTGCGGGGGTGAGGTCGTTGGCGGGAGTGTTCGCGAGGTCACGGGCGCGGTTCTGGGCCTCGACGATCACCCGTGCCACCTCGACCGCCTCCGAGACGTCATGGTGCGCGCTCAGGAGCAGCGTGTCGATATCCCGGCTCTCATCGGGCTCCGTGGTGGGCTTGTAGCGATCGAAGCGATAGGCGTGCAGGAGCGTGCCCTCGACGAGCCCCGCGACGATCGGATCAGCGACGTGATGGGGCACCTCCCAGCCCAGCGTCCGGGCGCCGAGCTCACGGGCGCGGCCGTGGGCGAGCGCGGCGACGACGCGTGCTCGCTCGGCGTCGAAGGCCTCGCGGTCGCCGAGACCGGCGACGATCCACCGGCGGCCCTCGGCGTGGGTGAGGGCGAGGCGCTTGAACCCCCGCCTCGCTTCGCCGGAATCCAGCAATCGCTGCAGCGCGGCGCCGGGGACGTCGTGGGCGATCTCCTCGTGCTCGAACACGCCGACGACGATCGTGTCGGCGTCTGTCGAGAGGGGGCTTTCGGTGGTGGCTCGGACGTTCATGCCGGCGACCCTACCAGTGGCCGCCGGTCCCGTCTCGGCCGGCCTCGGGGCGCCGCGATCATTAGGATTGACGGGTCTGCGCGCCCACGACCCCGGAGCACCACCGATGCCAAAGACCGTGATCCTCGCCGCCGCCCGCACGCCGATCGGCAAGCTCGGCGGGGGCCTTGCCGCCCTCGATGCCACCGAGCTCGGCGGCACCGCGATCAAGGCCGCGCTCGAGCGCGCCGATGTATCGGGCGAGCAGGTCGACCACGTCGTCATGGGGCAGGTGCTCCAGGCCGGCCAGGGCCAGATCCCCTCGCGCCAGGCCCAGATCAAAGCCGGGATCCCCAAGGACGTCTCCTCGGAGACGATCAACAAGGTGTGTGCCTCCGGGATTCGCGCCGCGGGGATGCTCGATGCCGCCATCCGCGCCGGTGACATCGAGGTTGGCGTCGGCGGCGGCATGGAGTCGATGTCCAACGCCCCCTACCTGCTCAAGCAGGTCCGCTTCGGTCTGCGTATGGGCGACGGCAAGGCGATCGACGCGATGATCAACGACGGCCTCACGAACCCGTTCTCCGGCAAGCACATGGCCCAGGAGGCGAGCGAGGTCGCCGCCGAGCTCGAGATGACCCGGCCGGACATGGACCGGTGGGCGCTCCGCTCCCACCAGCTCGCGGTCCGCGCGACCGATGAGGGGCGGCTGCCCGAGGAGATCGTGCCGGTCACGGTCAAGGGACGCAAGGGCGACACCGTCGTCGAGATCGACGAGGGCCCGCGTCGTGAGACCGACCTCGAGACGCTGGCCAAGCTGCCGCCGATCTTCATCAAGGACGGATCCCACACGGCGGGGAACTCTCCCGGCGTCAACGACGGCGGCGGGGCCATCGTGCTCGCCAGCGACGAATGGGCGCAGCGCAACGGCAAGGCGGCGCTGGCCACGATCGTCGCGCAGGCCCAGGTCGCCGACGATTTCCCCTATCTCGCACGCACGCCGGCACTGGCCGCCCGCAAGGCCCTGGATCGCGTCGGGCTCACGGCCGAGCAGATCGATCTGTGGGAGATCAACGAGGCGTTTGCGTCGGTGACGCTGAACTCGATCCGGATGCTCGGGATCGACGAGGACACGGTCAACGTCAACGGTGGCGCGGTCGCGCTCGGGCATCCGATCGGAGCCTCGGGCGCGCGCATCCTCGGGACGCTCGTGTACGAGCTTCGCCGCCGCGGCGGCGGTCTCGGCTGCGCGGCGATCTGCTCGGGCGGAGGCCAGGGCGACGCCGTGATCGTGGAGGTTCATGGGGGCTGAGGCCCCGCCTGAAGGCACCGCTCGGTCAGCCGCCTTCTTCGATCTGGATCGCACCCTGATGCAGGGGTCGTCCGCCTTCCAGTTCGGACGGGCGGCGTACCGGGCCGGTCTCATGGGCCGCCGTCAGCTGGTGGCCGATGCCTGGGCCAACGTCCGCTTCCGGCTGCGCGGCTCGACCGACAAGGACACCGAGGTGCTGCGCGACCGCATCTCGGCCTCGCTCGAGGGAGTCCGCGTGCGCGACCTCGAACGGCTCGGCGCCGACGTGCTGGCCGGGGTGCTCCCGCGGATCTACCCGCAGATGCTGGCCGTTGCCTATGAGCACCAGGATGCCGGCCGCCGCATCTACATCGTCACGGCCGCCTCTCAGGAGCTGGCCGACCTGCTGGCGTTCGTGCTGCGCTTCGACGGCGCGATCGGCTCACGCTTCTCCGAGGTCGTCGACGGGGTGCACACCGGCCGTCCCGCCGGGCTGTTCATCTACCGGACGGGAAAGGCGATCGCGATCACCGAGCTGGCCGCGCGCGAGGGGATCGAGCTCCAGCACTCCTATGCGTATTCGGACTCGGAGTCCGATCTGCCGATGCTGCGCGCGGTCGGTCATCCCGTGGTCGTCAACCCGGACGCGGCGCTGACGCGGATCGCCCGCACCGAGGGCTGGGCGGTGCTCCGCTTCGAGCGCCTCGGTCGGCGCCTGAAGGCGGGAGCGGCGCTCCTCGGCGCCGCGGCGGCCGGCGGGATCGGGAGCGCGGCCGTGGCGACGCGGGCGCGACGGGCGCAGCAGGATCAGACCCGACGCCGGCCCTGGCGCCGTCAGCCACGAGGCGGCTGATCAGCCGGCGTCCGACGAACCCCGATCCGCTGATGACGAATGCGCTCGGCACCCCGGCGATGCTCATCGGTTGCCCGCTTCGCTACGATGCCGCGGCCCGCACGCGCACCCCGGTCCGCGCCTGCGGTCCCCCTGATGTCCTCCTCAACCGAGAAGAAGATCCGCGTCGTCGTCGCGAAGCCCGGGCTTGACGGGCACGACCGCGGCGCCAAGATCATCGCCCGCGCCCTGCGTGACGCGGGCATGGAGGTCATCTACACGGGGCTGCACCAGACGCCTGAGCAGATCGTGGAGACCGTGATCCAGGAGGACGCCGATGCTGTCGGTCTGTCGATCCTCTCGGGCGCGCACATGACGCTCGTGCCGCGCGTCGTCGAACTCCTGCGCGTGCAGGGCGTCGACGATGTCGTCGTCACCGTGGGGGGGACGATCCCCTCCGACGATGTTCCGGAGTTGAAGGCGCTCGGCGTGGCCGAGGTGTTCACCCCCGGCGCGCCCACGCAGGACATCATCGACTTCATCCGCGGCGCGGTGCTGGGCTAGCCGGCCCGCCGGGCGGTCGGCGGAATCACCGTCGCAACTCACCGATTGACCCGTCAGTCAACCGGGTTAGAATCAAAGGTCTCTAACACGTCAGAGAGAGTCCGTAGAGCAGCTTATTGAGGAGGCACCGTTGAAGATTTGCGTCCTGGTCAAAGAGGTTCCGGACGCCGCCGTCGAGAAGCGCATCGATCCCTCGACGGGGCGGATGGACCGCTCAGGGGAGAAGAACCTCAACCCCTATGACACCCATGCCATCGAGGCGGCGATGCAGCTGCGCGAGGGCGGAGCCGTGGAGGTCGATGAGATCGTCGCGGTGACGATGGGCCCGGAGTCCGCGGTCCGCGCGCTGCACAAGGCCGTTTCGCTCGGCGCCGACCGGTCGCTGCATCTCACCGACGGGGCGCTGGCCGGCTCGGACGTGGCCGCGACCGGCTACGCGCTGTCGAGGGCGCTGGAGAAGGAGCAGCCCGACCTGGTCCTGCTCGGCCAGCAGTCCGACGACGGCGAGTGCTACACGATCGGCGCGGTGGTCGCCGACTACCTGCAGATGCCCTCGCTGACGCAGGTGATCAAGATGGACGCCGATGCCGGCACACTGCGCTGTGAGCGGCAGGCCGAGTACGGCTACGACACCGTGCAGGTCGAGATCCCGGCCGTGATCGCCGTCGGCGACGCGATCAACGAGCCCCGTTACCCGTCGCTGAAGGCGATCATGGGTGCGAAGAAGAAGCCGCTGGAGACGGTGGCCGCCGGCGACGTCGGCATCGACCCCTCTCAGGTCGGTCCCGAGGGCTCGCAGGTGCACTGCGGCGACTTCAAGGAGCCGCCGGCGAAGGCCGCCGGCCAGATCATCGAGGACGAGGACACCGGCGAGACGGTCGAGAAGATCATCGCCTGGCTCGACGAAAGGAAGCTGATCTAAGTGCCCGACGTTCTGACCTATGTCCTCCACTACGAGGGCTCGCTGAACAAGAACTCGCTCGGCGCCGTCTCGGAGGGCGCCGCTCGCGCCGCCGAGATCGGCGGCCAGTGTCACGCCGTCGTCGTCGGTGGCGACGACCTCACCGACGAGCTGCTGCAGACGCTCGGCAACTACGGCGCCACCAAGGTCTTCCGCGCCAAGGGACCCGAGGGCCTCGCTCAACCGGTGATCGACGTGATGGCCAAGGTGATCGAGGAGAACGGGCAGGGCTACGCGCTGTTCGGCGGCGGCCTGCTCGGTTTCGAGATCGGCGCCGGTCTGGCCGCGCGCCTGCGGGCCGGTGTGACGATGGAGGTCACCGGAGTGCGGGCCGAGGACGGCAAGCTCGTTGCCGAGCGGCCGATCCTCGGCGACTCGAAGATCTCCGTGTCCCACTACAAGGGCTTCGGGATCATCATCGGCCGCATCAACGCCTTCGAGATCAAGCCGGCCGGATCTGACTCGGCCGAGATCGTCGACGTCGAGGTCGCGTACTCGCCGTGGTCGACGAAGGCGACGATGGTCACGCGCGGTGAGCAGCGCGGTGCCGACGTCGACATCGAGGGTGCCGACATCCTCGTCGCCGGCGGACGCGGCCTCGGCAAGGCCGAGGGCTTCCAGCTCGCCGAGGATCTCGCCGCTGCGTTCGGTGGCAACAGCGCCGTGGCCGCGACCCGCGCGGTCGTCGACGCCGGGTGGTACCCCTACGCGGCGCAGATCGGCCAGACGGGCAAGACCGTTGCGCCGAAGCTGTACCTCGCGGCTGGCATCTCGGGCGCGATCCAGCACAAGGTGGGTATGCAGTCCTCGGAGAACATCGTCGCGATCAACAAGGACGCGAACGCTCCGATCTTCGAGTTCTCAGACCTCGGAATCGTCGGCGACCTGAACAAGATCCTGCCGAAGCTGACCGAGGCCGTGAAGGCGAAGAAGGGCTCGTAGGGCGATGTCCTCAGCGAATGGACGCGTGGGGCCGCATGCGCCGAGCGAGTATCCGCCTCCGGTCGACTCCGTCAAGGAGTTCGTCAAGCGCGGGCTCGATCCGGAGGACGAGCTGATCGAGGTTGGTGTGGCGATCGTCGGCGGTGGAACCGCCGGCCTCGCCTGCGCCAACCGGCTGCTGCAGCTGCTCGGCGATGACCCCGACCTGATGGAGAAGCTCGGGGAGGTGCCGGTCGCGGTGATCGAGAAGGCGAAGACCTGCGGCGGCCACATCATGTCCGGTGCGGTGATGCGCCCGGGTCCGCTGCAGGAGCTGTTCCCGGACATGTCGCGTGAGGACTGGCGCAAGCAGCGCTTCGCGTTCGGCGAGGTCACGAAGGAGTCGATCTACGCGCTGCCCAACGGCAGGATCAAGCTGCCGGTCCCGGTGTTCGCGGTGCCGAACTTCAAGAACCACGGCAACGAGGTCGTGTCGGTGGCCTCACTGGCGCGCTTCCAGCAGGCCAAGGCCGAGGAGGGCGGGGCGTACATCCTCACCGAGACCTCGGCCGCGCAGCTGATCGTCGAGGATGGCCGCGTCGTCGGCGTCCGCTCCGGCGACAAGGGCCGCGGCAAGGATGGCGAGCCACTGGGCAACTTTGAGCCCGGTACCGACATCAAAGCCCAGGTGACCGTGCTGGCCGAAGGCTGCTGGGGCCACCTCACCGGAGCCGCGATCCGGGAGTTCGACCTCGCCGACGGCCGTGAGCCGCAGGTGTGGGAGCTCGGAGTCAAGGAGATCTGGAAGGTCCCCAAGCCGCTCGATCGCGTGATCCACACGCTCGGCCCGTGGCCGCTGAAGCTGTCCTCCAAGTACGGACAGGTCGGCGGTACGTGGCTGTACCCGATGAAGGACGAGAAGACCGGCGATGACCTCGTCAGCATCGGCTTCGTCGTCGACCTCGACTACGCCGATGCGACCACCTCGGTTCACGACCTGCTGCAGAAGTTCAAGCTGCATCCGCTGGTCAAGGGCATTCTCGAGGGCGGTGAGCGCATCGCCTGGTCGGCGAAGGCGCTCCCCGGCGGGGGCTACTGGTCGATGCCGAAGTTGTCGATGCCGGGGGCACTGCTTGTCGGCGACGCCGCCGGAATGGTCGACGCCGCGGCGCTCAAGGGCGTGCACCACTGCATCAAGTCCGGGATCCTGGCTGCCGAGGCGATCTACAACTCGCTCAAGAACGGCGAAACGCTCGAGTCCTACGAGCAGGCGGTCGAGGAGTCCTCGATCGGCCAGGAGCTCTACCAGGTCCGCAACGTTCGCCAGCCGCTGCAGAAGGGCTTCGTCAAGGGCGCGCCGCTGAGCGGGGCGTCGATCATGAGCAAGGGCAAGGTGCCGCGCGGACGGCTCGAGTGGCATCGCGGCGACGCCGTGCCGATGTTCGTCGGCAAGACGTCCAAGGGTTATCCCAAGCCGGACAACAAGTACACGTTCGACAAGCTCTCCAGCGTCTACATCAGCGGGAACGCCACCCGGGACGATGCGCCGAATCACATCCGGGTGCGCAAGCAGGTCCCGCGTGAGATCGCCGAGACCTGGCGCTGGATGTGCCCCGCCGGCGTGTATGAGATCCCCGAGGACGCGCCCGAGACGGGCCCCGTGGACGTGATCGTGAACTACACGAACTGCGTCCAGTGCGGAGCGATCACGGCCAAGGGCGGCCGGCTGACCCCCCCCGAGGGCGGCGACGGCCCGCTGTACACGATCACCTGAGCAGCGCCCCGTGGCCGGACCCGGCGCCGGCCGCGGGCCCGCCCGAATGTCCCGGCACCCTCCAAGGTGGCAACTTCGGGCTACTTGAGTTGTTATTGGGGCATGAAGCGATTCGCCGCCATCGCGTCCGGGTTCGCGCTCGCCGTCCTGTCGAGCGCTGCCGTCGCCGCCACGGTGCCGTCGGCCGTTGCGAGTGCCGTGCCTCCACGCTCGCACCTGCGCAGCTTTGTCTGCCGGCGCGCCGTGGATCCCGTCGGACGGACGATCTCGGTCACCGCCGTCATGCGCCCGGTGACGGGGACGATGCGGATGGCGGTCCGCTTCGACCTGCTCTCGCGATCGCGGAGCGGGGGCACGTTCAGCCCGATCCACGGCGGCGACCTCGGCACCTGGCTCTCGCCGATCGACCAGCCGACGCTCGGGCAGAGGCCCGGGGACGTGTGGGTCGTCAACCACCCCGTCGCGGCGCTGCCGGCGCCCGCCACCTACCGCTATCGGGTCGTGTTCCGGTGGACCGGCGCCAAGGGCCGGGTGCTCGCCACCAAGACGCGCGTGACCGCGAACTGCTATGAGCCCGAGCTGCGCCCGGACCTCTCGGTCAAGTCGATCGCGGTCCAGCCGATCCTCGGCAAGCCGAATCTCGACAGCTATGTGGTGCTGCTCAAGAACGGCGGCGCCACGGCGGCGGGGCCGTTCACCGTCGAGTTCGCCGTGCCCGGCCTGATCGTCGACCGGACCGTGCAGCGCCTCGCCGCCCACGCCACGCGAACCGAGATCTACCAGGGTCCGCTGTGCACGACCACGTCGGACCCGACGGTCACCGTCGACCCGGCCCACCGGATCCTCGACCTCAACCCGAACAACAACACGCTGCAGGCGACCTGTCCGGCCCCGTGACCGACCCCGCGCCGACCGGCCCCGTGACCCGACGCCGCGCCGACCGGCCCCGTGACCGACGCCCGCGCCGACCGGCCCCGTGACCGACGCCGCGCCGAGTCGGGCGGGCGCTGCGGCGCGCGGCCCGCAGCGGCCGTCCGGGGCGCTGGACGCGGCTCGCTAGAATTGGTGGTCCAATGAAGACAGACATCCATCCCGAATACGTCGATGCCCACGTGACGTGCACGTGTGGCAACGAGTTCATGACCCGCTCGACCCAGGGCGAGATCCACGTCGAGATCTGCTCCGCCTGTCATCCGTTCTACACCGGCCGGCAGAAGCTCGTCGATACCGGTGGTCGCGTCGAGCGCTTCCAGCGTCGTGTGGCCAAGGGCCGGCGCGCCGCTCGCACGAGCACGAGCACGGGCGCTTAGGCGGCCGTAGGTGGAGTCCGGCGGGCAGGACGGAAGCCTGGCCGCCACGCGGTCGGGCCCGTCCGCGGGCCCGCCGGCCCCCGGGTCGGCTGAGCCGGCGCCGGAGGGCCGGCTGACCGCTACGCGGGACGCCCCCGTCGGCGGTCAGGCCGTGCTCGAGGGCGTGATGATGCGTGGTGTCTCGACCTGGGCGGTGGCGGTGCGCAAACCGCCCGAGGAGGAGCAGTCGCTGGGCGAGATCTCGGTCAAGTCGTTCCCGCTGGTGGCCTGGTCCAAGCGCCGGCGCGTCTACCGCCTGCCGGTCATCCGCGGCGTGGTCGCCCTGGCCGAGTCGCTCGGAATCGGACTGCGCGCGCTCGGGATCTCGGCCAACGCCCAGGTCCCCGGCGAGGAGCAGGAGATATCCGGCGGCGCCTGGGCCGGGACCGTGCTGGTGGCGGTCGTGTTCGCGATCGGCTTGTTCTTCGTCGTACCGGTCGGCCTGACCAGCCTGATCAAGGGACAGCTGGGCTCCTCGGTTCTGTTCTGGCTCGTCGAGGGCGTCCTCCGCACCGGGATCTTCCTCGGCTATCTCGTGCTGCTCTCCCGGGTGCCCGACCTGCGGCGCGTGTTCGAGTACCACGGCGCCGAGCACAAGGTGATCTCGTGCTACGAGGCCGAGGATGCGCTCACCCCCGAGCGGGCCAAGCTCTACTCGCGGTTGCATCCGCGCTGCGGCACGAGCTTCCTGCTGATCGTGATGATCATGGCGATCTTCGTGTTCGCGCCGATCGGCCTGCCGGCCTGGTACATCCTCGTCGCGACCCGGATCCTGGGCGTGCCGCTGATCGCCGGCCTGTCATTCGAGGTCATCAAGTGGGCCGGACGCAACCGCCGCAAGCGCTGGGTGCAGGCGGTCATGTACCCCGGCCTGCAGCTGCAGAAGCTGACCACGCGTGAGCCCGACCTCGAGCAGCTCGCGGTGGCGATCGCCGCCCTGAGCGCCGTGCTCGAGGTCGAGACGCCCGGCGAGGCCTCGCCCGAGGATCTCGTCGGCATCGAGGTGGTGGCCTGAGCCGCTGCCCCTACGGGCGCGCGGACGTGGGCGCGCCTGTGTGGGGACGAGGGCGCTTTTTGCGAGTGGCCGTTTTCGGGTAGCTCAAGGTGGAGCGACTCCCGCTTGGGATCGCCGCGCGCTGACAACACCGAGAGGAGCCACGAAATGGCTGATACCGACGGCACCATCGACAAGGCCAAGGGCCGCGTCAAGGAAGCGGCAGGCGACCTGACCGACAACGACAGCCTCAAGAACGAGGGGCGCGTCGATCGGGCGGCCGGCGGCGTCAAGGACAAGGTCGGCGACGTGGCCGGCAAGGTCAAGGACGTCGTCAACCCCGACAAGTAGGCCCCGGGGGCGCCGGGCGGGCGAGTCGATCGCCCGCTCCGGCGCAGGCCCGGACGGGCGCAGGGACCCGCTTGCGTCATACACTCGCCGGGAGATGATCGACGAGCTGGTATCGCAAATCGAAGCCCGCTTCGGAGAGCTCGAGAGCGAGCTGTCCGATCCGGTCGTGATCGCCGACCGGGCACGGTTCACCGCGGCCAGCCGGGCGTACAGCGAGCTCGAGCCGGCCGCGCGGCTGGCCGGCGAATACCGCCGCGCCGCCGACGACGCCGCGGGCGCGCGTGAGCTGCTCGAGGAGGACGGCGATGACCCCGAGCTCCGGGCGATGCTCGAGGGCTCGCGTGAGCAGCTCGAGGCGCTCGAGGAGCAGATCCGCCTGGCCATGGTCGAGCGGGACCCCAACGACGAGAAGAACGTGATCGTCGAGATCCGGCCCGGCGCCGGCGGGGAGGAGGCGGGATTGTGGGCCGGCGACCTGTACCGGATGTTCACCCGCTACGCCGAGCGACGCGGGTTCACCACCGAGCCGCTGTCGATCGGCGACGGCACCTACACCTTCGCGATCAAGGGCAACGGCGCCTACTCGGTGTTCAAGTTCGAGGGTGGCACGCACCGGGTTCAGCGCGTCCCCGAGACGGAGTCCCAGGGGCGGGTGCACACCTCCACGGCGACGGTCGCCGTGCTGCCGGAGGCGGAGGACGTCGAGGTCGACGTGGACGAGAACGATCTCCAGATCGACGTCTACCGCTCGTCCGGGCCCGGAGGCCAGTCGGTCAACACGACCGATTCGGCGGTCCGGATCACCCACAAGCCGACCGGCATCGTCGTCTCGATGCAGGACGAGAAATCGCAGCTGCAGAACCGCGAACGCGCGATGCGGGTACTGCGGGCCCGCCTGTACGAGCGGGCGCTGGCCGAGCAGCAGGCTGAGCTCGCCGCGAGCCGTTCGGCCCAGGTGGGCACGGGCGAGCGGGCCGAGAAGATCCGCACCTACAACTACGGCGAGAAGCGGGTCAAGGACCATCGCATCAACCTGCTTGTGCACAACCTCGACGCGATCCTGATGGGCGAGCTCGACGAGCTGACCGCGGCGCTGCAGGACGACGAGAAGCGCCGCCGGCTCGAGGAGCGCGCGAGTGCCTGAGGTGCTGCCGGCGGCGGCGCCGCCGGTGACGGTGACCGGCGCCCTGGCCGCCGCCGCCGCTCGGCTCGCCGACGCCGGGTGCGAGACGCCCCGGCTCGACGCCGAGCTGCTGTTGGCCGATGTCCTGGAGACGACCCGAACCGACCTGTATCTGCGCGCGCCGGCGGCCGTCCTGGAGGCCGCGGCGAACGCCCGCTTCGGCGCCCTGATCGATCGGCGCGCCGCCCGGGAGCCGGTCGCCTACATCCTCGGCCGCAAGGACTTCCACCGGATCTCGCTGGCGGTGGATCCGCGCGTGCTGATCCCGCGTCCGGAGACCGAGCTGCTCGTCGAGCTGGGCTGCTCGCTGCCGCCGGGGGCGAGCGTCGTCGACGTGGGGACCGGAAGCGGCGCGGTGGCCCTCGCGCTCAAGCACGAGCGCCCGGATCTTGACGTGCACGCCACCGACATCAGCTCCGACGCGCTCGCCGTGGCGCGCGCCAACGCCGCTGCGCTCGGCCTCGCCGTCCGCTTTCTGGAGGGCGATCTGACCTGCGGCCTGTGCTGCGACGCTGTGCTGGCCAACCTGCCCTACGTCGAGGAGGGCGCGGAGCTGGCGCCCGAGATCAGCCGGTACGAGCCGCGAGTGGCGCTGTACGGCGGGTTCGACGGACTCGACCTCGTGCGCCGGCTCGTCGCCGGCGCGGGCGGTGCCGCGGTGCTCGCACTCGAGGTGGGTGCCGGCCAGGCGCCGGCGGTGTCGGAGCTGATGCGCTCCAGCGGGCGAGGGTCGGTGGAGCGCCTGCACGACCTCGCCGGGCACGGTCGTGTCGTCGTCGGGCGCCGGTGAGCGCCGACGCCGAAGCGCTGGAGCGGTGCCTGGCGGTCGGCGGGGTGGCCGTGCTGCCGACCGACACCGTGTACGGCATCGCCTGCGATCCCCACAACCGCTTCGCCGTCGAGCGCCTGTACCTGCTCAAGCGCCGGCCGCTGCAGAAGCCCTCGGCGGTCATGTTCTTCGACCTCTCGCTGGCGTTCGCCGCGCTCCCCGAGGTCGGCCCGCGCACGCGTGCGGCGCTCGGGCGGCTGCTGCCCGGCGCGCTCAGCGTGCTGCTGCCCAATCCGGCCCGCCGGTTCGCGCTCGCGTGCGGTGCCGATCCGTCGACGCTGGGGCTCAGGGTCCCCCGCAGCGAGCGGCTGGCGGCGGTCAAATGGCCGGTGCTGCAATCGAGCGCCAACCGCGCCGGCGGTCCGGATCCCCGCCGGCTCGAGGACGTGCCGGAGCTGCTGCGGGCGTCGGCCGACCTGCTGATCGACGGCGGCGAGCTGCCCGGGACGCCGTCGACCGTGGTCGACCTGCGCCGCTACGAGGACGGGGCGGAGTGGTCGATCGCCCGGGCCGGCGCGGTGGCCGAGGATGAGCTGAGCGCCGTTCTCGGCCGCTGACGCCACGAGCGCTGCTATCGTCGCGCTCGCTGTGAGCGCAGAGCTGCCGCCCGACTTCTTCAACCGCCCGCTGGCCGAGGTCGATCCGGAGATCGCCGAGGTCCTTGCGCTGGAGCTCGACCGCCAGCAGCGCACGCTCGAGATGATCGCCTCGGAGAACTTCGTGCCCGTCTCGGTGCTCGAGTGCCAGGGCTCGGTGCTCACCAACAAGTACGCCGAGGGCTACCCGGGCAAGCGCTACTACGGCGGTTGTGAGCACGTCGACGTCGCCGAGCAGCTGGCGATCGACCGGGCCAAGGACCTGTTCGGCGCCGAGCACGCCAACGTGCAGCCGCACGCCGGCGCCCAGGCCAACGCCTCCGTCTACCACGCGCTGCTCACGCCCGGCGACACGCTGATGGGACTCGAGCTGGCGCACGGCGGCCACCTCACGCACGGGATGAAGATCAACGTCTCGGGCCGGCTCTACGACATCGCTCCCTACCAGGTCAATCGCGAGACGAGCCTGATCGACATGGACGAGGTCGAGCGGATCGCCCACGAGCGCAAGCCGAAGATGATCCTCGCCGGCTGGTCCGCCTATCCGCGCCGGCTCGACTTCGCCCGGTTCCGCGAGATCGCCGACGCCGTCGGCGCGTATCTGATGGTCGACATGGCCCACTTCGCCGGACTGGTCGCGGCCGGGCTGCACCCCAGCCCGGTGCCCTACGCCGACGTGGTCACGACCACGGTCCACAAGACGATCGGCGGCGCCCGCGGTGGAATGATCCTGTGCAAGGAGGAATACGCGAAGAAGATCAACTCCGCTGTCTTCCCCGGCCAGCAGGGCGGCCCGCTCGAGCACGTCATCGCCGGCAAGGCGGTGGCGCTGAAGATCGCCGCCTCGGAGCCCTTCCGCGAGCGCCAGCAGCGCACGCTCGACGGCGCGCAGGCGGTGGCGACCGAGTTGCTCGGCGCCGGCCACGGCGTGAGCGTGCTGACCCGCGGCACCGATGTGCACCTGGTGCTGTGCGACCTGCGCGAGTCCACGCTCGACGGCCAGCAGGCGGAGGACCGCCTGCACGACGTGGGCATCACCGTCAACCGCAACGCGGTCCCGTTCGACCCCCGGCCGCCCGCCGTCTCCAGCGGCCTGCGGATCGGCACGCCGGCCCTCGCCACCCGCGGGCTGCAGGCCGACGACTTCGTCGAGGTCGGTCGCATCATCGCTGCCGCCCTGGACCCCGACGGATACGACGAGCGCCGGGCCGAGCTGGCCGAGCGCGCCGCCGCGGTGGCGGAGCGCTACCCGCTGTACCCCGGGTTGGGTGCGGCGGCGATCGTGTAGCGCGGCTCCGGGCTCCCTCCGCCGCTCGCTCGCTCGCTCGGGTGCCGTGGTTGCTCGGGTGCCGTGGGTTGTTCGGTGCCGTGGGTTGTTCGGTGCCGTCCGTTGCTCGGTGCCGTTGGTGCCGTGCCGGCCGTGTGTGTGGCGCGGGCGTGACGGTGTGTGACCTCGGCGTGACGGAAGTGCGGATTTTGCTGGGAAGAAGGGGTGGGGGCGGCGGCGCTGGTGGATGCTGGGGGCGTGTGTGGGCCCTGGAACATCCATTTCGTGGCGTCTCGGCGCTGCGCGGACGCGCCGCGGAACTTAATGGCTGTGTGGCAGCCATTAAGTTCCTCGACGGGCCTGAAGTTCGGCGAGAGGCCACGAAATGGCGGTTGATCCCGCCGTCGACCGCGAGATCGTGCGGCTGGCGGGCGTGCAGCGCGGGCATCTCTCGACCGAGCAGCTCTTCGCTGCCGGACTGACCATGGCGGCGATCAAGGCCCGGGTCGCCCGGGGCTTCCTGGTCCGCGTCCACCACGGCGTCTACTCGGTCGGCGACCCGTCCCTGATCCCCTTCGCCGCCGAATCCGCGGCGGTCCTGGCGCTCGGTCCCGGCGCCGTGCTCAGCCACCGCTCGGCCGCCGCCCTGTGGGGCATTGCCCCCGCCGCCGCCGTCGACGGCGTGGTCGACGTCACCGTCATCGGCCGCAGAGCCCGCCTCCGTCCCGCCGTCCGCGTGCACCGCGTCACCCACCTCGAGTCCGCCGACACCCGCCGCCACGCCAACCTCCCCCTCACCGCGCCGGCGCGGACGCTGATCGACTTCGCCGCCGGCGCCGCGCACGCCGAGCTGACCCGGGCGCTTGCCGAGGCGCGGGTGCTCCGCCTGGTCAGCGACCGGTCGCTCGTCGCCGCCCTCGGGCGCGCCGGCAGCCGGAGGGGCGCGGGTGCGGTCCGGGCGCTCCTGCGCGCCCAGGACGGCCCGGCACTCACTCGATCCGACGCCGAGCGGCTGTTCCTGGCCCTGATCGACGAGGCGGAGCTGCCACGCCCGGCCGCCAACGTGCGCATCGAGGGCTATGAGGTCGACTTCGTGTGGCGGGCGCAGAAGCTCGTGGTGGAGGTGGACGGGCGTGCGTTCCACGTCCACCCCGAGGCCTTTGAGCGCGACCGCCGGCGCGATCAGGTGCTGGCGGCGGCCGGCTTCGTGGTCATCCGGGTGACCTGGCTCCAACTCGTCGAGGCTGGGCTCGCGGTCGTCGCGCGGGTCGCCCAGGCGCTGATCGCCCGCTCGCAACGCTGAGGTCCTCGGGGGCTGCCATGCTACGGGCACGCCATGCGGTACTGGGACGCCGTGTATGCCTTCCTTGTAGCGATGGCCGTGGCCGCGCTGCTGACGCCGCTCGCGGCCCGGGTGGCGCGGCGCGTCGGCGCCGTCGACAAGCCCAAGGACCGGGGGCTGGCCAACAAGGAGACGCCGCTGCTGGGCGGGATCGCGATCCTGCTCGGCGTGTCGGTGGCGGCGGCGATCTGGATGCCGCAGAGCGACAACATGCCCACCCGGGCGATTCTGCTCGGGGCGGTGGTGATCACGCTCGTGGGGGTGATCGACGACATCTGGGAGCTACAGCCGTGGCTGAAGCTGATCGGGCAGATCGGTGCGGCGCTGATCGCGGTGCGGGCCGGCGTCAAGCTGACCGAGCTGACGGTGCCCTTCTTCGGGCTGCTGACGTTCCCGCACGAGGGCCCGACGCTCACGGTGATCTGGCTCGTGGGCATGATGAACGTGGTCAACTTCTCCGACGGGGTCGACGGGCTGGCGGCCGGGCTGTGCGCCATCGACGGGATCGCGTTTGCCGTCATCGCCTTCGACCTCCAGGGCGGCAGCAGCGAGGCGGCCGTGCTGGCGGCGCTCACGGCGGGCGCCGCACTGGGATTCCTGTTTCACAACTTCCCGCCGGCCTCGATCTTCATGGGCGATTCGGGCGCCAACCTGCTCGGCTACCTGCTCGGCGTGGTGGCCATCCAGGGCACGCTCAAGACGACCGCCGTGGTGGCGTTGGTCGTGCCGCTGTTCATCCTCGCGGTGCCGTTCCTGGACACCGCCTTCGTCGTCGCCAAGCGGCTGAAGTACGGACGCAAGCCGTGGACGGCCGACGCCAATCACTTCCACCATCGCATGGCCCGGATCGGCTTCAGCCAGCGCAAGACGGTGATGTACCTGTACGGCTGGACGCTGATGCTGGCGGGCCTGGCGATCGCGCTGCGGTTCATCCCGTATCACGACCACGGCCGGCCGCATCACTACCACCTCGGCTGGGTAGTGGTCATCGTGGCCTTGTCGTTGCTGGCCCTGGCCGCCAGCGTCTACCTGATCTACGTGCTCGAGATCTTCAAGTTCAAGGGCCTGCGGACGCGGGAGCTGCGCGAGCTCGACCCGGATACGAGCGAGCACGAGATCGACGAGCGCGTCCGGCGCGATCTCGAGACCGGCGAGTTCGAGCGGGTGGACGAGACCGGCGAGTTCGAGAGGGTGGAATAGTCCCGGGCCGTGCAGATCGCCAACCTCACCGCACTCACGTCCTTCATCACCGCCGACGGGTCGGCGATCCGCGAGCTTGCGCATCCGGCGTGGACGGCGGCTGCAAACCAGAGCCTGGCTGAGGCGACCGTGCCCCCGGGGCAGGAGACGGCCGAGCACTATCACCCCCGGGCGGAGGAGCTGTACTACTTCGTCGCCGGGTCGGGCCGGATGCGCCTCGGCGACGAGGAGTCCGAGATCACGGCCGGCGACTGCGTGGTGATCCCGCCCGGCACGCCCCACAAGCTCTGGAACCCGGGCTCCGTGCCGCTGGTGCTGCTGTGCTGCTGTGCGCCGGCGTACTCGCACGACGACACAGTGATAACGGGGCGCTGAGCGCTGGCCGGGCTTCGGCGAAGCGAGCTTGCGGCGCTCGCGGTCACGGCCGTGCTGACGCTGCTCGCCGGTGTTGCCCGCTACGCGGGCGGAGTCTCGGATGTGCTGGCGTTCGGGCTCGCGACGCTGGCCCTCGCCGGCCTGGCCTGGATCGTCTCCTTCGCCACCGAGCAGGCGAGCTACCGGTTCGGCCCCTCGGTGACCGGCGTCCTGCACTCGACGCTGGGCAACCTGCCCGAGTTCTTCGTGGTCGTGTTCGCGCTCGGGGCGGGCGAGGCGGTCGTCGCCGAGACGGCGATCCTCGGCTCGATCCTGGTCAACGCCCTGCTGGTGCTCGGCCTCGTGATCATCGCCGGGGCGCGCCAGACCAAGGACGGCGTGATGCGCTTCAGCGCGCGCCTGCCCAACGACACCGCAACCCTGCTGCTGACGGCGACGTTCATCATCGTGCTGGCGGGTATCGCGAGCTCCTCGCACGACGCCGCCAGCCGCCACCTGAGGACGATCTCGGTGATCGGCGCCGTAGCCGTGCTGGCGGTGTACGGGACGTGGCTCTACCAATACCTGCGCACGCCGGCCGCGGGCACCGAGGACTCGGAGCCGCCGCGAATCCCGCCCGGGCCGAGCGTGGTGCTGCTCGCGGTTGCCGCCACGGCCTCGGCGTTCGTGTCGGACTGGTTCGTGCACGCACTGCAGCCGACGATCACCACGCTCAACATCTCGCAGGCGTTTGCCGGCCTGGTCATCGTGGCCATCGCCGGCAACGCGGTCGAGAACATCGCCGGGGTCGTGCTGGCAATCAAAGGCCACGCCGATCTGGCCATCTCGGTGGTCAAGAACTCGGTTGCGCAGATCGCAGCGTTCGTGTACCCGGCGCTCGTGCTCGTCTCACTGCTGACGCCGACGACGCTGACCTTCGCGATCGCGCCGATCTACATCGGCGCCCTGTTCGGGACGGCGATCATCGTGTGGCAGATCACCGGCGACGGCGAGGCGACCGTGTTCGAGGGCACAGCGCTGGTGGCGGCGTTCGTGATTCTCGCCACCGTCGCCTGGTTCGAGCCGTGACACCCGGCGGGTCCGGCGCTGGGATCCGGCCTGCGCCGCGGGCGTTGTCGAACTCTGCGCGGCTGCTATTCTGACGTTTACGTAAGAATCAGTTTCGTAGGAGGTGGCGGTGGCGACGGTCGAGCGGCAGCGTCCGGCCCGCAGGTTCGGGGCTCACGCCCACGAGGATTCGTACAAGTGGTGGGCGCTCTCGTGCACGAGCCTCGGCATGTTGCTCGCCACGATCAACTCGGGCACGCTGATCATCGCGCTGCCGAACCTGGAGCGGAGCCTGCACACGAGCCTGCTGGAGCTCGTGTGGGTGATCCTGGTGTACATGATCGCCTCGACTGTGCTGGTGCTGAGCGCCGGGCGGCTGTCGGATCAGTTCGGCCGCAAGAAGGCGTACGTCGGCGGCTTCATCGTGTTTGCGCTGGCGTCGCTCGGTGCCGGCTTCGCGGCCGACGGCACGCAGCTGATCCTGTGGCGGATCCTGCAGGGCGTGGGCGGTGCCTTCCTGTTCGCCAACGCGGCCGCGATCGTGACCGACGCCTTTCCGCGCGAGCAGCTCGGGCTGGCGATGGGCACCAACACCATGGTCGCTGCCGTCGGGCTCGTGATCGGCCCGGTACTCGGCGGCGCGCTCGTGGCGCTGGCCTGGCACTGGGTGTTCTGGTTCAACGTGCCGCTCGGGCTCGCCGGCGCGCTCTGGGGAGCCGCAGTCCTGCACGAGGTGACTGGGCGCTCGGAGGACCGCTCGTTCGACTTCGCCGGCACGTTCACATTCCTCGTGGGGCTGACCGGGCTCGTGCTCGGGATCTCCAAGGGCGGGATCTCCGGCTGGAGCTCGCCGCTCGTGATCGGCGGTCTGATCGCCGCCGCGATCATGCTCCCCGCGTTCGTCCTGATCGAGAGCCGCCACAGGGCGCCGATGCTCGATCTCTCCATCTTCCGCAACCGCCTCTTCTCCGCCGCCGCGGGGGCGGCGTTCATCAACGGCCTGGCGCGCTTCGCGCTGATGTTCCTGTTCGTCTTCTACTTCCAGGGTGTGCAGGGCGACTCGCCGATCCTGGCCGGGATCAAGCTGGCCCCCCTGGCCCTGGGAATGCTCGTGTCCTCCCCGGCCGCGGGCGTGTGGGCCGACCGTCGCGGGTCGCGCTCGATCGCCGTGCTGGGGATGCTGGTCACCGCCGCCGGGCTCGCGCTGATGACCACGCTCGGACGCGAGACCAGCTACCTCGAGAGTGGCGTATACCTGTTCGTCGTCGGGATCGGGTCGGGCATGTTCAACTCGCCCAACACCGCCGCGATGATGGGCGCGGTGGCTCCGCATCGGCGCGGCATCGCCGCCGCGGCCCGGGTGCTGGTGCAGAACACCGGCGCGGTGATCTCGATCGCGTTCGTGCTCGCGATCGTCACCTCCGCGGTCCCGAAGAACGTCCTGTTCGGCGTCTTCTCGGGCCTGGCCAACCACATCTCGACGGCCCAGCTCGAGCCGTTCATCGCCAACATGCACACCGCGCTGTGGACCCTCGCCGCGGTGTCGGTTCTCGGCGCATTCGTCGCCGCCGCGCGGCCGGCCCACTCCGAGGCCGGACTCGTCGGGGAGCCCGTGCGCGAAGGGGTTCTGTCATGAGCGCGACGACCGACAAGCCGCTGCGGATCGGCGAGTTTGCCGAACTGACCGGCACCACCCCGCGCACGATCCGCTACTACGAGGAGATCGGCCTGCTTCCGGGCTCATCCGATCGCGGCCAGGGGAAGCACCGCTGCTACACCGGGGCCGACGTCGACCGCGTACGAGAGATCGTCAGGCTCCGCGACCTGCTCGGGCTCTCGCTCGATCAGCTCTCGAAGCTGCTCGAGGCTGAGGCCGCGCGGGCCGACCTGCGCCGGGAATGGGGCCGGACCGAGAGTGTCGCCGAGCGCCGGCGGATCATCGATCAGGCACTCGGACACATCGCGACGCAGCTCGAGCTGGTTCGCGATCGCCGCCGTGAGCTCGAGCAATTGGAGAGCGAGCTGGTCGGCAAGCAGCACCAGCTGCACGAGCGCATACGGGAACTCGGGGCGTGACGGCCGCTGCGCAGATCTCCGGGCGCCGCCACGATCGGCCTCTCGATCCGACGCGCCGAGGCACTCCGTCAGAGCAGGACTGCAACCGACGACGACGTAACAAAGGGGCAGCGATGCGGTAGTTTGATGTTGAAGGTCGGACCGCGTCGCGACACACCCCGGTCATCGGGCCCCCGGCCGCGACATCAATCACCGACCGTCTGCACTCTGTGACTGTTTCGAGTTCCCGCATCTCACGCTGGCTGCCAGGTATTGCCGCCCTTGCCGCGGCGATCGTCGGCGTGGTCAACATCGCCTCGGCCCTGACGCCGAACATCCGCTGGCGCGGCCATCTGCTGCTGGACTTCGAGCCCGTCGAGGCGATCCGCCTGTTCCACGCGCTCGCGCTGCCGGCCGGGACGGCGCTGCTGCTGGTGGCTCCGTACCTGGCCAAACGTCGGCGGCGGGCCTGGCAGACGGCGCTGGTGCTGTTGGCCATCCTGGGCTGCTTCGACCTGCTCAAGGGACTCGACTTCGAGGAGACAGCCATCACCTGGGGGGCCGCCGCGGTCCTGTGGCTGACCCGCTCCTCCTTCCGAGTGCGTCACGACCCGATCACCCTGCGCTCGGCGATCTGGCGCGCGCCGCTGCTGGGTGTGATCGCAGTCGCTGTGGCGGCGGTCGCCGCCTGGGCCTCGCAGGGCCATCCGTCGTTCACGACGGTCTCGCGTGAGACGGGCGACCTGCTGCTGTGGCGCAGCGGGCCGCTCCATTTCCGCTACCACGTCGCTCTGCACCACCACTTCGCCTGGATCCCGCTCAGCGTTCACCTGATCGAGTTCGGGACGCTGCTGGCGGTGGCCTACGTGATCTTCCGCCCGTTGGCCGCACCGCGGGCGCTGCCCGGACCGGCGGCGCGTGACGCTGCCGCCGAGCTGGTCCGCAGCTACGGCACCGACACGCTGTCCTTCTTCAAGCTGCGCGCCGACAAGCAGTACTACTTCGGCGACGACGGCCGCGCGTTCGTCGGCTATCGGATCGAGAACGGCGTGATGCTCCTGTCCGGAGACCCGGTCGGTCCACCCAGCGCGCTGCCGGGCCTGCTGCGTGAGCTTCGCCGCTTTGCCGACTCCCGGGGGCTCAAGCTCGGCGCTGTGGGCGCCAGCGAGGCGCTGTGCGAACGCTACGAGGAGATGGGGCTGCGCACGATCTATCTCGGCGACGAGGCGATCGTGGAGCTCGAGGCGTTCTCACTCGAGGGTCGCGCGATCCGCAAGATCCGCCAGTCGGTGAGCCGTCTCACCAAGGCCGGCTTCACGGCCGAGCTGCGCGCGCTCGACACGCTGTCCGCCGGCGCGGTGGCCGAGCTCGAGGACGTGCTCGAGCGCGGCCGGGAGGGAGCCCCCGAGCGCGGCTTCTCGATGGCGATGGACTCGATCCGCGGCGATCACTCCGGCGAGACGCTCGTGGTCGTGGCCCGGGACTCCGACGGTGCCGTGCGTGGGGTCCTGCACTTCGTGCCCTGTTACGGGCGGCCGGCCGTGTCGCTCTCGTTCATGCGCCGGGACCCCGGGACGCCGAACGGACTCACCGAGTTCCTCGTCGTGAAGGCCATCGAGTTGCTGCGCGAGCGGGGACTGGAGGAGATGTCGCTCAACTTCGCCGCCTTCGCCAAGTACCTCCACAGCCCCGAGCGTCCCTCCGAGCGTCTGCTCGGGAAGCTGGCCGCTCTGGCCAACCCGTTCTTCCAGATCGAGAGCCTGTACCGCTTCAACGCCAAGTTCTTCCCGCGCTGGGAGCCTCGCTATCTGGTCTACGAAGGGGCGCTCGGACTGCCGCGGGCGGGCATCGCCGCGATGTGGGCCGAGGGCCATCTGCCGAAGCCAGGCTTCCGCGACCGGCCGCCCGTCGCGGGTGCGGCGCCGCCGTCGGCCGACCGCCCGCGCGTCGCCGCCTGAGGCCGCCGTCGGCCGAGCGCCCGCGCGTCGCCGCCTGAGGCCGCCCGCCCTTGGAGTGCGGCGGTACGCCGCCGAACGATAGACTGGGCGCTGCCGTCACGGCGAGGGGATGTGCGGGCTCATCGGAGCCCGAACCCCTCAATGCGGGTCCCTCCGTCCGTGGCCCCGTGTCCGATGCCCAGAACCAGATCTACAGACGACCGTTCCGTCGAAGGACGAGCGAGCGCCGCTCGCGATCTTCGGGGTGTTCGTGGATCTGCCGGTCGGGTTGAGCGTCATCGACCAACGGTTTAGGGACCTCTGAGCAGATGGCCGTCGTCCGCTACTTCGATTTCGTCGTGCTCGCGCTTGCGCTGCCGATCTTCATCGTCGCCAGTCTGCCGATCGCCGGCTACATCACCGCAGCCGTGTGCTGGATCTTCCAGCGCGCGATCCAGATCGAGACGACGCGCCGGGCCCAGGCCAGCAAGGACCCGCGCACCGTCGTCGGACTGATGGCCGGGAGCATGATCGGGCGCGGCTGGCTGGTTGCCGCCGCCATCTTCATCGTCGGGATCACCGTCTCGAGCCAGGCCGGGCTCTCGGCGGCGGTGCTGTTCATCGCGCTGTTCACCGTCTACTTCACGACGAACATGATCCTGCGACCGTTCGATACCCCGCCCCCGACCCGCGGGCCGGAGCCCTCATGACCCGCGGCACCAAGATCCTCCTGTCGGTCATGGGCCTGTTGGCCGTCGTCATCCTGCTGTTCGTCATCTTCGGCTCGACGGGCCAGAACAACAACTTCCAGCCGCAGAACGAGTTCAAGCTCGATCCCTGGGTGAAGATCAAGCTCGGCGGCGTCGACCTGTCGATCAACAAGGCCGTCCTGTACCTGATCCTGGCGATGGTGTTCACCGTCGTCTCGATGACCTGGGTGGCCCGTCGCATGACCGCGAAGCCCAACCGGGTGCAGACGGCGGTCGAGGCGGCCTACCAGCTGATGCGGGACAACATCACCGCGGGCAACATGGACGAGGTGATGGCCAAGCGCTGGTTCTCGTTCATCGGCACGCTGTTCCTGTTCATCTGGTTCTCGAACATGATCGGCTACCTGCCGCTGCCGACGGGCACCGAGAACAAGGTCAACATCTTCGGCGCCCACATCCCCACCTTCTCGCTCTACGCGGCGACGGCGAACATCTCGGTCACGCTGATCCTGTCCTTCGTGGTCTGGATCGCCTACCACGTCGAGGGGATCCGGGCCAAGGGATTCTTCGGCTACTTCCGCAGCTGGCTTCCCGCCGGTACGCCGAGGGGGCCCGGAGGCCTCGGCTACGCGGGTATCTTCCTGATCGAGGTGATCTCCCAGTTCGTGCGGCTGATCTCGCTCTCCGTCCGACTGTTCGCCAACATCCTCGCCGGCCATCTCCTGATCCTGTTCATGGGCGGCGGCCTCGTCGTCCTGCTCGGCCTGGCCGCGCTGGGGCCGATCACCTTCATCGTCGCGGTCGCGTTCTTCATGTTCGAAGTCGTGCTGATCGCCACGCTGCAGGCCTTCATCTTCGCCACGCTGGCATCGATTTACTTCGGCGGCGCGACCGCCGCCGCCCACTAAGACACCCGGAGGAACACGACAGCATGCTCGCAGCCATCGCAGGGATATTTCATACCGCCGCTGCCACGGCGCAGGACATCGCCGCGAATGAGGCGATCGCTCGTAAGGCCGGTAAGGCGATCGCGCTCGGTGTGGGCGCGGGTCTGGGGACGATCGGGCCGGGTATCGGGGTGGGTTTCATCTTCGGGAAGGTGATCGAGTCGGTGACGCGTCAGCCGGAGATGCGGGATGAGATCACGTCGATTCAGTGGCTCGGGTTCGCGTTGACGGAGGCGATCGTGTTCTACGCCTTCATCTTCGGCCTGATCGCCTTCTTCCTCTCGTAGCCATGCCCGGGCTCGTCACAGCCGCCTCAACCGGCGGCAACTTCCTCGTCACGCCGAGCCTCGGCCTGATGATCTGGACGCTGCTCACCTTCGGCGTGGCGCTGTTCCTGCTGAAGCGGCTCGCGTTTCCCCGCATCGGGGAGGCGCTCGACCGCCGGCAGAAGGCGATCGAGGAGTCGATCGACACCGCCGAGCGCACGCGTCAGCAGGCCGACGAGCTGCTCGCCGAGTACCGCGAGCGGCTCAAGGAGGCCCGCGCGCAGGCGGACGACATCGTCGAGCGTGCCCAGAAGGCCGCCGACGTGCACGAGCGCGACGCGCGCGATGCCGCCGTGGCCAAGCGCGAGGAGCTGATGGAACAGACGCGGCGCGACATCGAAGCCGAGACCCGCCGCGCGATCGAGGACATCCGGCGTGAGGTCGCCGACCTCACGGTGATGGCCACGGAGAAGGTCACGCGCAAGTCACTCACCCAGGACGATCAGAAGCGCCTCGTCGACGAAGCCCTCCGCGAGCTGGACTTCAGCGCGCTGAGCGGCGCGGGGGAGCCCAGCTAGTGGAGGAGATCGCTCAGGTCTACGCTCGCTCCATGTTCGAGGTCGCCAAGGAGCATGGCCTCCTCGACCAGGTCAAGGAGCAGCTCGACCAATTCGCCGACGCGCTGGCGGAGAACCGGGACCTGGCGGTCTTCTTCTTCTCGCCGTACTTCTCGACCGAGGAGAAGAAGAGCGGGCTCAGGAGCCTGATCGACGGCGCCGAGCCCGTGTTCATGAATTTCCTCGAGGCGCTGGTGGAGCGGCATCGGATGCCGGCGATCTTCCGCATCAGGACCGAGTTCGATCATCTCTGGGAGCAGGAGAACAAGCTGCTTCCGGTCGAGGTCACGAGTGCCGTGGAGCTCGACGCGGCGACGATCGACAGCATCGGCGAGCGGATCGGGGAGCAGACCGGTCGCACCGTCGAGCTCTCGAGCAAGGTCGACCCGGACATCCTGGGTGGTGTTGTCCTCAGAGTGGGCAACTTCATTCTGGATGCATCGATCAGAAACCGTCTGAACCAACTTCGCAAGCAAGTCGCGCAGGCCTAGCGCGCCGCGCCTGTCAAGGAGCCCTGCATGGACATCAAGCCCGACGAGATCACTTCAATCCTCAAGAGCCGCATCGAGGGCCTGGACACCACCAGCGCCGACCTGACCGAGGTCGGGACGGTGCTGTCGGTCGCGGACGGCATCTGCCGCATCCACGGCCTCGAGAACTGCATGTCGTTCGAGATGCTCGATCTGCCTCACGACGTCACCGGGCTGGCCCTGAACCTCGAGTCCGACAACGTCGGCGCGGTGCTGTTCGGACCCTGGGAGCACATCTCGGAGGGCGACACGGTCCGGCGCACGAAGCGCCTGCTGGAAATCCCCGTCGGCGAGGAGATGCTGGGCCGGATCGTCGACCCGCTCGGCAATGCGCTGGACGGCAAGGGCGAGATCCGGACCAGCACGTCCCGGCCGGCCGAGCACAAGGCGCCCGGAGTGGTCCAGCGCCAGCCGGTCAAGGAGCCGATGAACACCGGTCTGAAGGCCATCGACTCGATGATTCCCATCGGCCGCGGGCAGCGCGAGCTGATCATCGGCGACCGCCAGACGGGCAAGACGGCGATCGCCATCGACGCGATCATCAACAACAAGGATCGCGACCTGGTCTGCGTGTACGTCGCGATCGGCCAGCGCAAGGCCACGGTCGTGGCGCTGGCCAAGCTGCTCGAGGACGCGGGAGCGCTCGAGAACACGATCATCGTCATGGCCGCGGCCGACGAGTCGGCGCCGATCAAGTTCCTGGCGCCGTATGCGGGCTGCGCAATGGCGGAGCACTTCCTCTACAACGGGAAGGCGGCGCTGGCGATCTACGACGACCTCACGAAGCATGCCTTCGCATATCGCCAGATGTCGCTGCTGCTGCGCCGTCCGCCGGGACGCGAGGCGTACCCGGGTGACGTCTTCTACCTGCACTCGCGGCTGCTCGAGCGGGCCGTCAAGCTCAATGACGACCTCGGCGGCGGCTCGCTCACCGCCCTGCCGGTGATCGAGACCCAGGCCGGGGACGTCTCGGCCTACATCCCGACGAACGTGATCTCGATCACCGACGGCCAGATCTTCCTCGAGCCGAAGCTGTTCTACTCCGGCGTGCGACCGGCGATCAACGTCGGGATCTCGGTCTCCCGCGTCGGCGGTAGCGCCCAGATCGCGCCGATGCGGAAGGTCGCGGGGCGCCTGAAGCTCGAGCTGAGCCAGTATCGCGAGCTCGAGGCCTTCGCCCAGTTCGGATCCGAGCTCGACGCCGAGACCCAGAAGACGCTGGCTCGCGGCGAGCGGCTGGTCAAGACGCTGAACCAGAACGAGCGTCACCCGATGCCGGTCGAGGATCAGGTCGTGCAGGTGTTCGCCGCCACCAACGGGTATCTGGACCGGATCACCGTCGACAAGGTCGAGAAGTTCCTGGGCCAGCTCGTCCAGGACGTGCGCGGGAACGAGCCCGAGCTGCTCAAGCGCATCGCCGACGGAGAATGGACGGACGAGATCCAACAGCAGCTCGACGCCGGGATCACCCGCTTCGCCGAGGGCTTCGGCTTCGACCTCGATGAGGAGGGTCACCCGCTCGAGGAGTCGGAGGAGGCGCCGCGCCTCACGCAGCGCGGCGAGACGACCGAGGCCTCCGCCGACGAGAACGAGAAGGAGACAGAGGCCGTCCCGGCATAGCCGGAGCGGTCTCGACAACCGATGGCCAGCCAGCGCGACGTTCGCAACCGAATCGCATCGGTCAAGAACATCCAGAAGATCACGCGCGCGATGGAGATGGTCGCCGCCGCGCGGCTGCGTCGCGCCGAGCAGCGGATCGAGGCGCTGCGGCCGTACGCCGGGGCGATTCGGCGGATGACGCGCGAGGCCGCCCAGGCGGCCGGAAGCGTCCCCCGTCTGCCGATCCTGATCGAGCACGACACCGTGAACACGGTCGGCCTGCTGTTGATCGCCGGCGACCGAGGACTTGCGGGCGCGTTCAACTCGCAGATCGTGCGCGCCGGCGTGGCCGCCGGCCGCGAGCACCAGGGCGAGAACCGGACGGCGGTCTACTTCGCCTCCGGGCGTCGCGTCGCCTCCTCGCTCAGCTTCCGCGGCCTCGAGCTGGCGCAGAGCTTCACCGGCTTCTCGGACCGGCCGGCCTTCGCCGATGCGCGGAGGATCGCCGAGACGATGATGGCCGCCTACGTCGACGGCGAGGTCGACCAGGTCGAGGTGCTCTACAACGGATACATCTCGCCGATCTCGCAGGTCGTCCGCCGCGAGGTGCTCTTGCCGCTGCAGCAGGCGACCGTGCTCGAGGACGCCGCGGAGGATGAACCGGAAGAGGAGGAGCGGTCCGGCCAGCGCGCGCTGGTCGAGTACGAGCCCGACCCCGAGCAGATCCTCCAGCGGCTCGTCCCCGACTACGTCGAGATCTCGATCTACCGCGCGCTGCTGGAATCGACCGCCTCCGAGCACGGGGCGCGGATGACCGCGATGCGCAACGCGTCGGACAACGCGGGCGAGATCATCGAGGACCTGACCTTGGAGATGAACCGCGCGCGCCAGGCGGAGATCACGCAGGAGATCATGGAAGTCGTCGCCGGCGCTGAAGGCCTCGGCTAGCGCTGCAGGACCCCAGACCTAGGAGACACATGTCAGCCACCGCAGACACGAAGACGGAGAACATCGGCCGGATCGAGGAGATCCAGGGCGTGGTGATCGAGGCCGTGTTCCCCCACAAGCTGCCCGAGATCAATCACGCGATCACGATCAAGCGACCAGAGGCCGCGCGGGCCGAGGAGGACGTGGACATCGCCGCCCAGGAGGAGGACGTTCTCGTCTGCGAGGTGCAGCAGCACCTCGGCGATGACCGGGTGCGCGCCGTCGCGATGGACACCACCGACGGCCTCTCACGCGGCACCGAGGTGCTCGACACCGGCCGGCCGATCACCGTTCCGGTCGGCTCCATCACGCTCGGGCGGATCTTCAACGTGCTCGGTGACCCGATCGACCTCGGCGAGGCGCTCCCGGAGGACACCACGCGCTGGCCGATCCACCGTGCCGCCCCGACGGTCGAGGCGCTCACGCCGACGACCGAGATGTTCGAGACCGGGATCAAGGTCATCGACCTGCTCGCACCCTACGCCAAGGGCGGCAAGGTCGGCCTGTTCGGCGGCGCCGGCGTCGGCAAGACCGTGATCATCCAGGAGCTGATCAACAATCTCGCCCAGCAGCACGGCGGACTGTCGGCGTTCTGCGGCGTCGGCGAGCGCTCACGTGAGGGCAACGACCTGTGGCTGGAGATGAAGGAGTCGGGCGTCATCGACAAGACGATGCTCGTGTTCGGCCAGATGAACGAGCCCCCGGGCGCGCGCATGCGCGTCGCGCTGTCCGGCCTGACCATGGCGGAGTACTTCCGCGATGAGGAAGGCCAGGACGTGCTGCTGTTCATCGACAACATCTTCCGCTTCGTGCAGGCGGGCTCGGAGGTCTCGGCGCTGCTGGGCCGGATGCCCTCACAGGTCGGCTACCAGCCGACGCTGGAGTCCGAGATGGGTCAGCTGCAGGAGCGGATCACGTCGACCCGCAAGGGCTCGGTGACCTCGATCCAGGCGATCTACGTGCCCGCGGACGACCTCACCGACCCGGCGCCGGCCTCGGCGTTCGCCCACCTCAACGCGACCACGACGCTGTCGCGCTCGATCGCCGAGAAGGGGATCTACCCCGCGGTCGACCCGCTCGACTCGACCTCCACGATCCTCAAGGCCGAGATTCTGGGCGAGGAGCACTTCAACGTCGCCAACGAGGTCAAGGAGGTGCTGCAGCGCTACCGCGAGCTGCAGGACATCATCGCCATCCTCGGGATCGACGAGCTCTCCGACGAGGACAAGGTCACCGTGACGCGGGCCCGCAAGCTCGAGCGCTTCCTCTCCCAGCCGTTCCACGTGGCCGAGCAGTTCACCGGCACCAAGGGCGAGTACGTCCCGATCGCCGAATCGATCCGTGGCTTCAAGGAGATCCTCGAGGGCAAGCACGACGAGCTGCCCGAGCGGGCGTTCTTCCTCAAGGGCACGATCGACCAGGTCGTCGAGGACGCCAAGAAGGAGCGGTGATCAGGGTTGGCACGCACGAAATTCCAGGTTGAGGTCCTGACGCCCGAGGGTGAGGTGTTCAACGACGAGGTGGAGATGATCTCGACGCGCACCGCGGTCGGCTCGATCGGGATCCTGGCCAATCACACGCCGATCCTGGCCATGCTCGACCCGGCGGAGTTGCGTCTGTACAAGTCCGAGTCGGAGATCGTGCACTTCGCGCAGGCCGAGGGCTACATGCAGATGGCGGGCAACCACGCGCTGATCCTGGTCGAGGAGGCAATCCCGCCGGGCGATCTCGACGTGGCCGCGCTGCGCGATCGCCTGTCGGAGGCCGATCGCGAAGCCGAGCGCGCGGGCGACGACACCGAGAAGCAGCGGGTGGCGCAGCGCAACAAGCAGCGGCTCGAGGCGTTCCTGCGCATCGCGGGCAGCGAGTAGCCCCCGGGCGGGACTCACCGCCTGCTCTCCTATCCTTGGCGTCCAATGCTCGACGAACGGATCCTGGCCGAGCGACTGATCTCCTACGACACCTCGCGGCCGGACGAGTTGACCGCAGCCGCAGGATTTGTCAAGGGATGGCTCGAATCCCGTGACATCGAAGTGCGAGAGTACGACCACAACGGCCTGCCCGTGCTCGTGGCCGAGGTCGGCGCGGCCGCCGGCGAAGGCGCGTGCGTGGTCCTGCACGGCCATCTCGACGTCGTCCCGGGACGGCCCGAGCAGTTCGAGCCCGTGGTCGACGGCGACCGGCTGATCGGCCGCGGAGCCTACGACATGAAGGGCGGCCTCGCCGCGATGATGTGCGCGCTCAAGGACGTGGAGCGCCAGGACCGCGTGCGGGTGCGGTTCGTGTGCGTCCCCGACGAGGAGTCCGAGGAGATCGACGAGCGCTCCACCGACGGATTCGTCAAGCTCGGCCTCGGCGGCGACTTCGCGATCACCGGCGAGCCGACGGACCTGCACATCGGGATCGAAGCCAAGGGCGTGCTGGCCATGCGGATCGACGTCCATGGCCGGGCGGCGCACAGTTCCACGCCCTGGCTCGGCGACAATGCCGTGCTCAAGGCGGTCGACGTGTTCCGGGCGATCGAGTCGCTCCCGTTCACGCGCGAGTCCTCGGAGATGTTCGCCCGCCCATCGATCAACCTGGGCCGGATCGAGGGTGGAGACGCTCTCAACAAGGTGCCCGACCTGTGCACGATGGCCGTCGACGTTCGCTATCTGCCCGGCCAGGACCCGGCGGAGATCCTCGAGCAGGTCGCGGCGATCCCCGACATCGACGTGATGCGGACGTTCATCTGGCCACCGGTCACCGTGGTCCGAACCAACCCCTACGTGCGGGCGCTGCGCGACGCGGTCGCCCGCTCGATCCGCGGTGAGGTCATGAGCGTCGGCCGCGATGGGGCCTCGGACGCGGCCGCGTTCATCGAAGCGGGGATCCCCGCGGTCGAGTTCGGCCCCGCGGGCGCCGGCCACCATGGACCCGAGGAGTGGGCGTCGCTGGCGTCGCTGGCACGCTACCGCCGCGCACTCTCGGACTTCATCCGGGTGCTGCCGATGTGGCTCGAGGAGGGCGGGCGGGGCACCGGGACCCTGCGGGCCGTGGACGGCGGGCTGCGATGAGCTCGATTCCCGGCTCGCGGCGCGGGGCGCTGGCCAGATTCGCGCTCGGGGCAGCGATCGTGATCGTGTTCACGGCCACGACGACGGCCGTGGCGGGACTGCTGCAGTTCAAGCAGTTGGCCACCGACCTCTCGGCGACGCCGGCGATCCGGCACGCGCAGGTCACGGTGCCCGCCCCCGGCGACGCCCAGACGATCCTGATCCTGGGCTCCGATCATCGCGCGCACACCCCGCTGAGCGCGTCCAACTCCGACACGATCATCCTCGTCCGCATGGATCCGAACTCGTCGACGATCAACGTGATCTCGATCCCGCGCGACCTGCGAGTGCAGATCGCCGTCCCCGGCGGCGGGGTGGAGACGGCCAAGATCAACGCCGCGTACTCGCTCGGCGGGCCCAACCTGGTGGTCAAGACGATCAAGGCGAACGTGTTCCCGGATCTCAGCGTCAACCACATCGTCGACATCAACTTCGCCGGTTTCCGTGATCTCGTCAACGCGATCGGCTGCGTCTACACCGACGTCGACCATCGCTACTTCAACCAGAACCTGGGTACGGCCGACACCAACTATTCGAGCATCAACATCGCGGCCGGGTACCAGAAGCTGTGCGGTGACGATGCGCTCGCCTACGTGCGCTACCGCCACACCGACACCGACATCGTGCGCTCGGCCCGCCAGCAGGACTTCATCCGCCAGGCCAAGGACCAGTACGGGCAGGCGAACCTGATCGCCAACCGCGACCACCTGCTGCGGATCTTCGGCCAGCACACCCAGACCGACGCCGACCTCCACACCACCGACGGGCTGATCAACCTGTTCAACCTGGTCGCCTTCTCCGACGCCCACTCGATCCGCGAGGTGCATTTCCCCGCCCTCCTCGAGCCGTGCACGCAGACCGCATGTTTCGTCGCGGCCGACCCGGGCGCGGAGGCGCAGGCGTTCCGCCAGTTCATGGCCGTCGTCCCGCCGGCCGCGACGGCGCCGCCCGCCACCCCCGCCGGCCCCCCCGCCGCCGGCGGCGGGGCCAAGCCTTCGGCCGCACCGGGATCCGCCGCAGCCGCGGCCGGCCTCACCGCCGACCTGCCGGACGGGCGCACCCAGGCCGCCGCCCTCCCGAACGCCGGCATGCCGGTCTACTTCCCGCGTTTGATTGTCGCCGGTTCGCAATACGACGGCCCGACGGCCGGCGAGTATCCGCGCGGCTACACGATCGCCGACCCGCATGGCCGGCGGTATGCGGCCTACCGGATCGTGGTCGTGCTGAACCCGATCCTCGGCCAGTACTACGGCGTCCAGGGCACGACCTGGGCGAACCCGCCGCTGCTGGCCAGCCCGAGCGAGACTCGCGTGGTCAACGGACGCACGCTCGAACTGTTCTTCGACGGGCACAAGCTGAGGCTGGTGGCCTGGCGCGGGCCGCACGGCGTGTACTGGGTCTCGAACACGCTCAGCCTCGATCTGACCAACGCGCAGATGCTGGGCATGGCGGGGTCCCTGGTCCGCATCGGCGCCGGGGCGTAGGCGCCGGAACGGGCGAGGAGCGCTCGACCCGATGCGACGGTCGCGGCCGGCGCATCGGTGCGCGGCCGCCCCTTGTACCCTTCCCGGCCTCATGGTCCCGGAACGTGAACCCATCTCCGTGATCGGCACCGGCTACGTTGGCCTGGTGACCGCGGCCGGATTTGCCGAGCTCGGCAACGAGGTGTGGTGTGTGGACGTGGACGCCGACAAGATCGCGCGCCTCGAGCGCGGTGAGATGCCGATCTGGGAGCCGGGCCTCGAGGAGTGCGTGGCCCGCAACCGCGAGCGGCTGCACTTCTCGACCGAGCTCGCCCCCGCACTCGAGCACACGCGCCTGCTGTTCGTGGCCGTTGGCACGCCCCCGACGTACTCGGGCGACGCCGATCTATCGGCGGTGCATGCCGTCGTCGCCTCGATGCCGGCCTCCGACAGCCATGCGCTGGTGATGAAGTCGACGGTACCGGTCGGCACCGGCGCGTCGATCAAGCGCATCTTCGCCGAGCAGGGGAAATCGGGGTTCGCCTACGTATCATGCCCCGAGTTCCTCAAGGAGGGCTCCGCGCTCGAGGACTTCCTGGCCCCGGACCGCGTGGTCGTCGGCGACGACAGCGACTGGGCCGGCGATGCCGTGGTCGAGCTCTACGCGCCGCTCGCGTCGCCGCTGGTGCGCACCGATATCGCCAGCGCCGAGATGGTGAAGCTGGCCTCGAACGCCTTTCTGGCCACGAAGATCAGCTTCATCAACGAGATCGCGAACGTATGCGAGGAGACCGGGGCCGACGTCGCCGAGGTGGCCCGCGGCATGGGCCTCGACCACCGGATCGGCACCCACTTCCTGCGCCCCGGGATCGGCTTCGGCGGCTCGTGCTTCCCCAAGGACGTCTCCGCGCTCAAGCAGCTGGCCGGTAACTCGGGATACCACTTCCAGCTCCTCACGGCTGTGATCGAGGTCAACGAGCTCCAGAAGCGCCGCGTGATCGCGAAGCTGCAAAAGCACCTCGGCCCGCTCGTGGGCACGACGATCGCGCTGCTCGGCCTGGCCTTCAAGGCCAACACGGACGACATGCGCGAGGCGTCCTCGCTCGTCCTGGCCGCACGGTTGCAGGCCGATGGCGCGCACGTGCGCGCGTATGACCCGGTGGCCGAGCACGAAGCCCGCAAGCTGCTCGTCGGGGTCGAGTTCGCCGACTCCGCACTGGCAGCGATGCAGGACGCCGACGCCTGCATCCTCGTCACCGAGTGGCCGGAGTTCGCCGACATCGCCTGGCCGGAGGCGGCCGAGGCGATGGCGGGACGGCTGGTCGTCGACGGGCGCAACTTCCTCGATCGCGGCGCCGTGCGCGCAGCCGGATTCGTGTACGAGGGCGTCGGTCGCTGAGATGCAGGCCCTGATCCTTGCCGGGGGGGAGGGGACCCGGCTGCGGCCCCTGACCTCCACTGTGCCCAAGCCGGTGGTGCCGCTGGTCGGCCGGCCCTTCATCTCCTACATGATCGAGTGGCTCCGGGGCCACGGCGTTGACGACGTGGTCATGTCCTGTGGCTTCCTGGCTGCGGGCGTGCGCAACGTGCTCGGAGACGGCTCCGCACTCGGCGTCCGGCTGCGCTACGTCGAGGAGCCCAAGCCGCTCGGAACCGGGGGAGCGCTGAAGTTCGCCGAGGAGCTGCTCGACGAGCGCTTCTTCATGCTCAACGGCGACGTCCTCACCGACATCGACCTCAGCGCCCAGCTCGCCCAGCACGAGCGCACCGGCGCCCGGGGCACGCTGGCGCTCATCCCGGTCGAGGATCCCTCGGCCTACGGGCTGGTGCGCCGGAACGACGACCTGTCGGTGCGGGAGTTCGTGGAGAAGCCCGAGGCGGATCAGATCGACACCGACCTGATCAACGCCGGCGCCTACATCCTCGAGCGCGACGTGCTCGAGATCATGGCGCCGGCCGGTACCAACATCTCGATCGAGCGCGAGGTCTTCCCGGCCCTCGTCGGCCGCGGGCTCTACGGATTCGAGTCCAGCGGCTATTGGCTCGACATCGGCACCCCGCAGCGCTACCTGCAGGGCACCTTCGACATCCTCGAGGGCAACGTCGAGACCGAGGTCGGACGCCTGCTGAAGGATGCCGGGCGAGCGCTGGTGCACGACGCCGCGGTGCGGGGTCGCGTGGTCGCGCCCGTGCTGGTCGGCGAGGGATGCGAGATTGCGGCCGGGGCAATCGTCGGTGGCCGCGCGTACCTTGGCAACGGGGTCACGGTGGGGGAGGGAGCCCACGTCGAGAGCTCCGTGGTGCTCGACGGAGCCCGGATCGGCGAGCGGACCACGGTCAGCTCAGCCATCGTCGGACCCGGAGCGGTTGTCGGCGACCACTGCCGGATCGAGTCCGGTGTCGTGCTCGGACAGGGGGTCAAGATCGGGCCGGGCAACACCCTGGCGGCCGGCGCGCGTATCTTCCCCGGGGTCGAGCTGCCAGAGGGAGCGATCAAGTTTTGACTGCAACGCGAGAGCTGAACCGCGAGGAGATCTCGAGGGTCGACGTCGGCGGCCAGCTGCACGACATCCTCAGCATGCCCGACCAATTGCGCGACGCGCTCTGGCGGGTGGAGTCGGCCAACTTGGAGCATCACGACGCCCCGGGCGGTCTCGTCGTGGCGGGAATGGGCGGCTCGGCGATCGGCGGCGCGCTGGCCCGGGCGGCGCTCGGCGATCGCGCGTCGCGTCCGATCGTGCTCGCCCGAGACTACGCGCTGCCGCCGTGGGCCACGCCGGACACCACCGTCCTGTGCGCCAGCTACTCGGGCAATACCGAGGAGACGCTCGCGGCCTACGACGCGGCGGCCGCGCTCGGCGCCCGGCGGATCGTCGCCACCACCGGCGGCAAGCTGGCCGCGTCGGCCCGGGCCGACAAGGTGCCGGTGGTCCCGCTGCCCGGCGGCTTCCAGCCCCGCGCGGCCGTCGCCTATTCGCTCGTCGTCGCGCTCGAGGTGGCGTGCATCTGCGGCGCCGGCGAGCACCTGCACTCCGAGATCGACGTCGCCGCCGCCCACGCCGAGCAGCTGGTCGCCGAGTGGGGACCCGACGCGCCGGAGAACTCGCTGGCCAAGGAGCTGGCGCGTGGGCTGCACGGGACGGTGCCGCAGATCGCCGGCTCGGGCCTGACCGCTCCCGTCGCGTATCGCTGGAAGACGCAGATCAATGAGAACGCCAAGGCGCCGGCCTTCGCCGCCGAGCTCCCCGAGCTCGACCACAACGAGATCGTGGGCTGGGAGGGCGTGAGCGACCTCGGCCGGTTCAGCGCCGTGTTCCTGGACGACTCAGACCTGCATCCGCGGGTGCGCCAACGGATCGAGCTGACCCGGGGCCTGATCGCCGCCAAGGCCGCGGCCACCTACCGGGTCGACAGTGTGGGCGAGAACCGGACCGAGCGACTGGTCTCGCTGATCCTCCTGGGCGACCTCGTGTCGCTGTACCTCGCGGTCCTGCGCGGCGTGGACCCGTCGCCGGTGAACGTGATCGAGCGGCTCAAGGGCGAGCTCGCGCGCGGCTGAGGACCTATGACGGTCGGGCGTACGGCTGGGGCGCATCCAGGCGTGCGACCGCGGGATTGGCCCTGACACAGGCCCGCAGCACTCGCGGTCCCCAGCCGGTCAGTGCAGCGCGATGCCGCGCTGCTCGTAGAGCCGGCGGTCGGCGGTGCTCAGCAGCTCCTCGAAGGTCTGGCCGTCCTCGGGGAACGTAGCGAGTCCGATCGTCAGGTCCCAGTCGGTCCCCAGGCCGACTGCCGGGCGGCGGGCGGCGATCGCGGCGCTGACCCGTGCCGCGACCACGGCGCCGCCGTCCGCGGTCTGTTCGGCCAGCAGGAGCGCGAGCTCGTCGCCCCCGATGCGCCCGACGACATCATCGGCCCGCGCCGAGCTCCGCAGCAGCTGGGCGGCCTCCCTGATCAGCGTGTCGCCGGCCAGGTGGCCGTGCGTGTCGTTGACCGCCTTCAGCCCCCGCACGTCGACGTAGGCGAGCACCAACGGCCGTCCGTAGCGACGCGCCCGCGCCAGTTCGCGCTCGCTCGCCTCCGTGAAGCCGCGGCGGTTGAAGACGCCGGTCAGCGGGTCGGTGAGCGCCGCGACGCTGACGGTGGCGATCTGCTCGGCCTGCCGCCGCGCCCGGCGTCCGGAGCGCAGCGCCGCGACGCCGCCGACCATGGCCAGCCCGAACGAGGCCGCGAGCGCGATCCAGATCGGGAGCGGGATCACCTGCACGAACCGCTCCACGAACCGCGGGATCACGCTTGGGCCCCCGTCGGCCTGACGCGATGCGCGGGAGTCGCCGGCCGGCCGCGGCGTGTGGCCGGCCGTAAGCGCCACGGCGGTGGTGGGCTCGGTGCTCCCCCCGGCCAGGCTGCCGATCGTCGCCGGGCTCGAGAGCGCGCTGAGCACGCCATGAGTGGGTGATCCGGGGGAGGCCGGCACGCCGATCCCCAGCACTGCGGCCGGGAGCGCCGCGAGCGGCGTGTTGATGGCAACCAGCGAGGTGCCCGGCACCGGCTGGGCGCCGGTCACGGTTCCCGGCGTGCCGGTGGGCGCGGGCGGCGTGACGGGGGGCGTGAGAGTGGGGGTGGGGGTGGACGGCGCCGTTGGCGTTCCGCCGGCCGGGGTCGCGCCCATCGACCCGAGGCCCACCAGCATCCCCTTGACCGGTGGTGCCCCCGACGGGGCGGAGCCCGTGGTGCAGCCGCCGGTGGCGCAGCGGCCCCGAGCCGCCCTCGTCGTGGCCCTGGTGGCGGACGATGTCCGGTGTGCGGAGTCGCCGCCGATCGGTGTGATCGCCCAGGCGGCGGGGTGTCGCCCGCGGTCGCGGCCGCTGCCCCCGCCGCGAGCGCCGGTGCCGCTCTCGGGTCCCCCGACGCCCGCCGGCCCGTTCGCACCGCGGCGGTCGCCGGGAGCGGGCGCCGGCGGCGGGCCCCAAGGCGCGCCGCGGGCGCCGGTGCCCGTGCCCGTGCTGCCGTAGTTGCCGCCGACCCGCGCCGAGTCGGACGGAGCGCTGCCGGCGCCGATGCCGAAGCCGGCGCCGCGTCTCGCGCCGGCGGTCGTCCCGGCGCTCCAGCCGCCATCGCCGCGGCCGGCACCCGCGCCGGCACTCCAGCCGCCATCGCCGCGGCCGGCACCCGCGCCGGCACTCGAGCCGCCGTTTCCGCGGCCGTGGTCGGTGGCCAGGGCGCCACCGGCCGTGGCGAGCAAAACCACGAGCGCGCTGATCAGGGCGTGAAGCGACCGGCTCCGCTTGCTCTGGCCTGGAGGGTGAGAGACCCCGTGCAAGATCCGACTCGCACTTCCTGTCCGGGCGGTTTCCCCTGCGCAGCCCTTCCCGCTGCGCCGACGCTCCGCGATGAACGTGATTTCTAGCGCATGACTATGCCCGTCGGTCCGGCGTCAGGGCACGGACCTGGACGATTGTTGGAGACGGCGCCGCCGCCCCAACCTTGACACTCTCGTGGTAATGTTGACGGCGACGATGGAGGCGCTGACGATCCACGAGGCAGCGCAGACGACCGGCTGGTCTGCGCGGATGCTGCGATACATAGAGCGATCGGGCCTCGTTGCGCCCGCTCGCTCCTCGTCGGGCTACCGTCTCTACGGACCGGCCGAGCTGCAGCGCCTGCGGACGCTCAAGGAGCTGCTGGGGCGCTATGAGATCGGGCTTTCCGACGTCGCGTTCGCGGCCCGGATGGCGAGCAGCTCGGAGCTGCGTCAGGAGGTGGATGGCTGGCTGTCGGCGAAGCCGAGCCGCCCCGCGGACGTCAGTGCCGAGGACTGGCTCCGATTCGAGCAGGACAAGCACGAGAAGCTGCTGGCCGCCGCCTGAGCGACGAGCCTCGGCGGCGATTGACCCCTACCGATGGAGAAGCGATGAGCACGACCGCTCTGAAGTCCGACTACAAGGTCGCCGACCTGGAGCTGGCAGGCTTCGGCCGCAAGGAGATCCGGCTGGCTGAGCACGAGATGCCGGGCCTGATGGCGACGCGCCGAGAGTACGCCGAGCGCCAGCCGCTCAAGGGCGCCCGGATCACCGGCTCGCTGCACATGACGGTCCAGACGGCCGTCCTGATCGAGACGCTGGTGGCGCTCGGGGCGGAGGTCCGCTGGGCGAGCTGCAATATCTTCTCCACCCAGGATCATGCCGCCGCAGCGGTCGTGGTCGGCCTCGAGGGCACGCCGGAGGACCCGCGTGGGGTGCCGGTCTACGCCTGGAAGGGCGAGACGCTCGAGGAGTACTGGTGGTGCACCGAGCAGGCGCTCCGTTGGGGGAGTGGGGACGGTGACGGCCCGAACATGATTCTCGACGATGGGGGCGATGCGACGCTGCTCGTCCACAAGGGCGTCGAGTTCGAGCGCGCCGGCGCCGTGCCCGACCCGGCAGGCGCCGAGTCCGAGGAGTTCCAGATCGTGCTCGAGCTGCTGACGCGCTCGCTGGCCGAGGACCCGCAGCGCTTCACCAAGATCGCGGCCCAGATCAAGGGCGTGACCGAGGAGACCACGACCGGCGTGCACCGTCTGTACCAGTTCGCGGAGCAGGGCCAGCTTCTGTTCCCGGCGATCAACGTCAACGACGCGGTGACCAAGTCGAAGTTCGACAACAAGTACGGTTGCCGCCATTCGCTGATCGACGGGATCAACCGGGCCACCGACGTGCTGATCGGGGGGAAGGTGGCGGTGGTGTGCGGCTACGGTGACGTGGGCAAAGGCTGCGCCGAGTCGCTGCGCGGGCAAGGCGCTCGCGTGGTGGTGACGGAGATCGATCCGATCTGCGCGCTGCAGGCCGCGATGGACGGCTACCAGGTCGCGACGCTCGAGGACGTGCTCGACACCGCCGACATCTTCATCACCTCGACGGGCAACCGGGACGTGATCACGGCCGCGCACATGCAGCGCATGAAGCATCAGGCGATCGTCGGCAACATCGGCCACTTCGACAACGAGATCGACATGGCCGGCCTGGCCAAGCTCGACGGGATCGAGCGGATCAACATCAAGCCCCAGGTCGACGAGTGGGTGTTCGCCGACGGGCATTCGATCCTCGTGCTGTCCGAGGGCCGGCTGCTCAATCTCGGCAACGCGACTGGTCACCCGAGCTTCGTGATGTCGAACTCGTTCACCAACCAGGTGATGGCGCAGATCGAGCTGTACGGACACACCGAGATCTACGAGCGGCGCGTGTACACGCTCCCCAAGCACCTCGACGAGAAGGTGGCCCGACTGCATCTCGATGCGCTCGGCGTCCGGCTCACGCAGCTCACCCCGGCGCAGGCGGCGTACCTCGGCATTCCCGTCGAGGGGCCGTACAAGTCAGACCACTACCGCTACTAGGCGACCGGCAGTGGCTCCGGCGGCGAGACGGGCGGCGCGCAGCGGTCGAGCTGATCGCCAGGGTCGCCCGCCCGCCCCGGAGCACGAGATCGCGGACCTGAGGCTCGAGGCCGAGGGTGACGCCCGCCTGGAATGGGCCGATGAGCAGATGCCCGTGCTGCGCAAGGTCCGCGAGCGGTTCGCGGCCGAGCGGCCGCTGGAGGGCATCCGCATCGCCGCCTGCCTGCACGTCACGGCCGAGACCGCGAACCTGATCCTGACGCTCCGCGCCGGGGGTGCGGTCCCGTCGCTGTGCGCGGCGAACCCGCTCTCGACCCAGGACGACGTCGCCGCGGCGCTGGTCGCGCGCCATGGCGTCGAGGTCAGGGCGATCCGGGGCGAGGACCTCGACACCTACGCCGGCCACGTCAAGGCGCTGGTGGGCGGCCGGCCGCAGATCACGATCGATGACGGCGCCGACCTGCTGATGAGGGCCCACCTCGCGGGCGGGCCGGCGCTGGAGGGTCTGATCGGCGGCACCGAGGAGACGACGACGGGCCTCCTGCGGCTGCGCCGGCTGCAGGCCGAGGACGGGCTCGCATGTCCGGTGCTGGCTGTCAACGAGGCTCGCACCGAGCGCGCGCTCAACGATCGCCACGGAACCGGTCAGTCGGCGCTCGACGGGATCGTCCGCGCCAGCAACGTGCTGCTGGCCGGGCACACGTTGGTCGTGATCGGCTACGGCTGGGCGGGGCTGGGGGTCGCGGAGCGGGCTCGGGGGGCCGGCGCGGCGGTGATCGTGTGCGAGATCGACCCGCTGCGGGCCCTGGAGGCCCGGATGGCCGGGTACGAGGTGATGCCCGCGCTCGCGGCGGCCGAGCGCGGCGATGTGTTCGTGACCGTCACCGGCTCGCGCCGAGTCCTGCGCGGCGAGCATTTCGAGCGGATGAAGGATGGAGCGCTGCTGGCCAACGCCGGTCATTTCGACGTCGAGATCGACCTGCCCGAGCTGCGGGCCCTGGCCACCGGCGGAGTCCGCGCCGTACGCCCGCTGGTGGAGCAATACGAGCTCGAGGGGCGGCGCCTGAACCTGCTCGCCCACGGCCGCGTCGTCAACCTCGCCGCCGCCGAGGGCCACCCCGCCGCGGTGATGGACGTGTCGTTCACACTCCAGGCGCTGTGTGTCGAGGAGCTCGTGGCCAACCGGGGCTCGCTGCCCGACGGCGTGCTTCCGGTTCCCGCCGCCATCGACCGGGAGGTGGGCCGGCTCAAGCTGGCCGCCCTCGGCGTGGAGATCGATGAGCCGACCGCCGAGCAGGCCGATTACCGCGAATCCTGGGTGTGACCCGGCTGACCACCGGCCTGGCCGTTCCAGGCGCGACCTTCCGGTCCGAACCACTAGGATCGGTGGGGATGGCAACGGCGACCCGGACCCGCACGGCTCGCGGCGGCATCGACCTTGGCGGCACGAAGATCGAAGCCGTTGTCGTCGACGGCCGCAACCAGATGATCGGATCGGCGCGGCGGCCGACCCCGACCGCGGGCGGTCCCCGGGATGTGGCCGATGAGCTCATCCGGGCGCTGAGAGATGCGGCCGGCCAAGCCGGTCTCGAGACCTCTGCGCTCAGTGGCGCCGGCGTCGGCTCCCCCGGCGCGATCGACGCCGACGCGGGGACCGTGTCGAGCGCCGGCAACCTGCCCGGCTGGAAAGGATCGTTCGCGCTCGGCCCCGCGCTGGAGGCGGAGCTGGGGACGCCGGTGATGATCGGCAACGACGTCACCGTGGCCACCGAGGCGGAGTTCAGGCTCGGCGCGGGACGACCGTACCGTTCGCTGCTGGGCGTGTTCTGGGGCACGGGCGTCGGCGGCGGCCTGATCCTCGAGCGCAAGCCGTGGCTCGGACGCGGATCCTCCGCCGAGATCGGTCACATGGTCGTCAAGATCGGCGGGGCGCGCTGCGGGTGCGGTCGAGATGGCTGCCTCGAGGCCTACGCCGGACGGGGCTCGATGGAGAATCGGGCGCGCAAGCAGGTCGATCAGGGCCGGCGGACCGACCTGTTCAAGCTGATGAAGGAGCGCGGCCGCTCGCGGCTCACGAGCGGCGTCTGGGCGAAGGCGATCGAACGCCAGGACAAGCTCGCGATGGAGATCGTCGACACCGCGATCGGCGCGCTCGGCGCCGCCGTCGCGTCGGCGGTCAACCTGCTCGACATCGAGGCGGTGGTGATCGGGGGTGGGCTGGGCGTTCGCTTCGGCCAGCCGTACGCTGACCGGATCCTCGACGCGATGAGGCCGCACCTGTTCGTCGACGAGAACCCGCCGCGGGTCCACGTCGCCGAGCTCGGTGATCTCGGCGGCGCGATCGGCGCTGCCCTGCTCGCGCGCCGCGCCGCTCGCTGAGCGGTGTCTGCGGCGCCCCCGCGGCCTCGCTCGCCGGGCACGCCGGTGTCCGTCCCCACCACGGCCGTGCTCTGCCTGCTCGCGGGGCTCGCGGGGCTCGCCGGGCTCGCGGGGCTCGCGGGCTGCGGGAGCTCGGGTTCGTCGACGGTGAGCGCCACCGCGACGAGGACCGTCCCCGCGGTGCCGACCACGAGCACGGTGCGGACCACGCCGGGCACGATCGCCAACGATCGGGTGGGCGAGGACGTGCTCACGCTGACCCCCGCCCAGCTCAGGCGCCGCCTGGGGCCGCCCGCCGGCGTGTACGTGGGCGCAGGCGGCAATCCGTGCGTGTACTACGAGGTCGTGAGCACCCCCGGGCGGGGGTGGCGCTTCTGCTTCCACGGCCAGAAGATGGTCAGCGCCACAGGAAATCAGCCTCGACCCGGTCCGGTCCGATAGGTTGCAGGGCACATGAGAGCCATGGTCCTCGCCGCCGGCCTCGGAACGCGCCTGCGCCCCCTCACCTACGAGCTGCCCAAGCCGATGGTGCCGGTGCTCGACCGGCCCGTGATGGCCCACATCCTCGACCTGCTCGAGACGCATGGTTTCGACGACGTGATCGCCAACCTGCACTACTTCCCCGACACGATCCGCGACCACTTCGGGGACCGCCTGAGCTATCGCTACGAGGAGGAGCTGCTCGGCACCGCCGGGGGCGTGCGCAACTGCGCCGACTTCCTGACTCAGGACGGGGCGTTCCTGATCATCTCCGGCGACGCGCTCACCGACATCGACCTGCGCCGGTTCGCCGAGCGCCATCGGAGCGCCGGCGGTCTCGCCACGCTGGCGGTCAAGCGGGTGCCCGACACGCGCGAGTACGGCGTCGTCCTGCACGACGCCGACGGCCGCGTCTCGGGCTTTCAGGAGAAGCCTGAGCCGGCGGATGCGCTCTCGGACCTCGGCAACTGCGGCATCTACATCTTCGAGCCCGAGATCTTCGACTACTTCCCGCCCGAGCCGTTCGTCGACTGGGCCCAGGACGTGTTCCCGCGCCTGCTCGAGGCCGACGTCCCGTTCTACATCCACGAGCTCGACGAATACTGGAACGATGTGGGCTCGTTGGACGAGCTCAAGTCGGGGACGTTCGACGCGCTCACGGGTGCGCTGTCGCTGCAGATCGCCGGCGAGGAGATCGCCGAGGGCGTGCGGGCCGGCGAGGGCGCGCGCTTCGACGGGGTGGCCAACATCGAGCCCCCGGTGTGGATCGGCGCCGGCGTCGAGATCGCCCCCGATGTCAGGCTCCAGGGCCCGCTGGCGATCGGCGACGGCTCGCGCATCGGCGAGGGTGCCGCGCTCAAGGACTCGATCATCCTGCCGGGGACCGAGATCGCACCGGGGGCGATCCTGATCGGCGCGATCGCCGGTCATACCGGGATCCTCGCCAGCCTGCGGCGCAGCTGACTCGAGCGGGTCCCGCCGCAGCCCGCGGGCGGGTGTCGCGGCTCAGGCGACCTCGTACCGTTCGGCGCGCTGGGCCTCGCGCTCAGACTCGCTCAGCATCTGGACGAAGATCACCACGAGCGCGATCCCCATCACGATCGACTGCTCGAGCGCCATCTCCAGGCCGGCCATCGACTGGTCCTCGGAGGGTGAGAGTCCCCAGTAGTGGGGATGGTGGGCGTAGAACGGGTAGAACGAGGCCGGCGCGAAGGCGAGCACGATCCCCAGGACTCCGACCAGCAGCTTCGTGCTCACCATGTAGCCGATCGGGCCCATCCCGGCCATCCGGTAGCGGCTGCGGATCGGCGAGATCAGGTGCCACCAATACAGGGTCCCGGCGACGGCGAAGCAGACGTGCTCGAGTGCGTGGACCCAGGAGTTGCCGAGCGCTTCGTCGTACATCGCGGGGATGTGCCAGAGCCACATGATCCCGACGTAGAGGAGCACCGCGAACACGGGATGGGCGAAGAACCCGGCCCGGCGCTCGATCGAGTGCACGCGTCGGGTCGCGGGCCGCATCAGACCCTTCGTGAGGCCGAGGATGAGCAGGATCGGCACGATGTCGAGGAGCAACAGGTGCTGGGCCATGTGCATGACCAGCAGCTGCTCGCCGAGCTTGTCGATGGGCGAGACGAGCGCGAGGAGGATCGCCGACAGCCCTCCGAAGAACAACGCCAGGCGACCCCACCCGGGCGGATGCGGCGCCCCGGGCTCGCGGGCGCGCCGCCACCAGGTCACGTAGACGACCGCGAGCGCAGCGACCCCGAGCAGGACGCTGGGATCGAACGACCAGGAAATGTACGGACTCACGATGGTGGATTGTCGCAATCGACAAACGACCGGCGTAGGAATAGTCTCAGAGCTACACCGCACATCAATCCGCCTACAAGGGGGTCAGTCGTGCGAATCGAGGTCAAAGGCCGGAATCTGCCCGTCTCGGACGAGCTCAGGGAGCACGTTGAGAAGCGCTTCCGCAAGGTTTCCCGCCAGGTATCCGAGCTGGCCGAGCTGGAGGTCGAGGTGTTCGAAGAGCGCAATCCGGCGATCGCCGACTCTCAGGTCGCGGAGGCGACGCTGCACCTGAAAGGAGTCACATTGCGGGCACGCGACGCCTCGCCGGACCTCGTGCACTCGATCAACCTGTGCGCCGACGAGCTCGCCGTGCAGGTCAAGCGCCACCGGGACAAGCGCCGTAAGCGGCGGGAGTCACGATTGGCTGCGACCCCCCAGGCACCCGGAGAGGCGGGTGCTCCGCCGATGCCCGGAGACGTGTCCCCGGCAGCCTGAGCATCCCGCGCCGGCTGCCCGAGAGCCGCTGATACCCTAGACATATGTCGTTCCTGGACCGCGCGCTTCGCATGGGCGAAGCGAAGAAGTTCAAGTCCTACGAGCAGCGTGTCAGACGGATCAATGCCTTTGAGGAGGAGTACCAGCATCTCACCGATGCCGAGCTCCGGGAGGCGACTGACGCGCTGCGAGAGCGTGCCCGCGGCGGCGAGAGCCTCGACGACCTGCTGCACGAGTCCTTCGCCCTGACCCGCGAGGCGGGTAAGCGGGCGATGGGCATGCGCCACTTCGACGTGCAGCTGATCGGCGGCATGGTGCTCCACGACGGCGCGATCGCGGAGATGAAGACGGGCGAGGGCAAGACCCTGACCGCGACGCTTGCGGTGGTGCTCAACTCGCTCGGCGGCCGGGGCGTGCACGTTGTGACGGTCAACGACTATCTCGCTCGGCGCGATGCGCTGTGGATGAAGCCGATCTACGACATGCTCGGCGTCACGATCGGGATCCTGCAGAACATGCAGCCCTACGAGGAGAAGCGCGACGCCTACGCCGCCGATGTCACCTACGGGACGAACTCCGAGTTCGGCTTCGACTACCTGCGCGACAACATGGCCACCGCGCTCGAGGAGAAGGTCCAGCACGGCGGCCGCCCCAAGCCCGAGGAGGGCCAGTCGCCCTACCACACGTTCGCGATCGTCGACGAGGTCGACAACATCCTGATCGACGAGGCTCGCACGCCGCTGATCATCTCGGGCGCGCCCGAGCAGGCGGCTGACCTGTACGCCAAGTTCGCCAAGCTTGCGCCGAAGCTCGAGGCCGGCACGACGCCCGAGGGCATGGACCCGAGGACGAAGAAGGAATTCGTGGCTGACTTCGACTACGAGTTCGAGGAGAAGCACAAGACGGTCGCGGTGACCGAGCGCGGCGTTGCCAAGGCTGAGCGCTTCCTCGGGATCGACCACCTGTACCGGGCCGAGAACGGCCACCTGGTCAACCACCTGATCCAGTCGCTGAAGGCCGAGTCGCTGTACAAGCGCGATGTCGACTACGCCGTGATCGACGGGGAAGTCAAGATCATCGACGAGTTCACCGGTCGCATCCTGGAGGGCCGCCGCTGGTCCGAGGGCCTGCACCAGGCCGTCGAGGCCAAGGAGGGCGTGCGCGTCCAGGAGGAGAACCAGACACTCGCGACGATCACGTTGCAGAACTACTTCCGGATGTACGACAAGCTCGCCGGGATGACCGGGACGGCCCTGACCGAGGCCACCGAGTTCATGAAGATCTACAAGCTCGCCGTCGTCCAGATCCCGACCAACCGCCCGATGGTCCGCGCGGACCGCAACGATCAGGTCTACAAGACCAAGGACGGCAAATGGGCGGCCGTGGTCAACGAGATCGCGATGCGCAGCGAGGCGGGCCAGCCGGTGCTCGTGGGCACGATCTCGGTCGAGGTGTCCGAGCTGCTCTCGGATCGCCTGACCCGCCGCGGCATCAAGCACACGGTCCTCAACGCCAAGCCCGAGCACGCCGAGCGCGAGGGCGAGATCATCGCCGAAGCCGGGGCGCCCGGGGCCGTCACGATCGCCACCAACATGGCCGGTCGCGGCGTCGACATCAAGCTCGGCGGCAACGCCGAGCACCTGGCGCAGCTGGAGCTGGTCAAGCTCGGCCTGCAGCCGGGCATGCCCGACTACGACGAGCACTATGCCAAGGTCCTGCCTGAGATCGACCGGCGCGTGGAGGCGCTCAGGGCCGAGGTGCTCGAGGCCGGCGGGCTGTTCATCATCGGTACCGAGCGGCACGAGTCGCGCCGGATCGACAACCAGCTCCGCGGGCGCTCGGGACGCCAGGGCGACCCCGGCGAGTCCCGGTTCTTCCTCTCGGCCCAGGACGATCTCGTGCGGCTGTTCGCCGGCGAGCGGATCTACAAGATCCTCGACCGGCTGGGAACCCTCGACGAGGAGGGCAACGAGGAGCCGATCGAGGCCGGGATGCTCTCCAAGCAGATCGAGAAGGCGCAGAAGAAGGTCGAGGAGCAGCATTTCCTGATGCGCAAGCACACGCTCGAGTACGACGATGTGCTCAACCAGCAGCGCGAGGTCATCTACACCTATCGCGACGAGGTGCTCGAGGGCCGCGACATGAGCGACGTGGCGCGCGATGAGGTGGTCAACCTGATCCACCGGCTCGTGGACGAATACACCGCGGGTGACTTCGTCGAGGACTGGGACGTCGACGGCCTGCTGCGCCGGATCGAGGAGATCCTGCCGGAGGGCGCCGAGCTGGTCGAGGTCGACCCCAATCGGATCGATCGCGAGGAGCTGAAGCAGCGCCTGCAGGAAGCGGCGCTCGCCCAGTATGACCGGCGCGAGGATGAGCTCGGCACGGAGCTGATGCGCGCGCTCGAGCGCTTCCTGCTGCTGCAGATCATCGATCAGCGCTGGCGCGAGCACCTGTACGACATGGACTACCTGCGCGAGGGGATCCACCTGCGTGGATTCGCCCAGATCGAGCCGCTCGTGGCCTACAAGAACGAGGCCTTCGAGCTGTTCCGCGACCTGATGAACAGCGTCTGGGCCGATTTCTCGCGGATGATCTTCCACGTCGAGGTCACGATCGAGGGCGAGGAGGGTGGCGCCCCGCAACCGCCTCCGGTCCGGCCGAGCCGCAGCTCGAGCTCATCCACCGCCGGCGGCAACGTGACCTACTCCGGCGGCAGCGCGCAGCAGCCGAGCGCGCTGGCCATGGCCGCCGCGGCCGGCGGCGCCGAGGGCTACGTCGCCGAGGAGGCACCCCTCGCACCGCCGGTGGAGCAGCGCCGCGTCGACGAGAGCGAGCAGATCGGCCGCAACGACCCGTGCTGGTGCGGATCGGGCAAGAAGTACAAGAAGTGCCACGGCGCGTAGCCCCGTGACGGTGGTGCGGTAGGCTGCGCTCGATGGCTAGCGCCCCTTCCGAGCCGCTCTCCCAGCGCCTCGCGGCGATCCGCGACCAGCTCAAGCTGCTCGCGGACTATCTTTGACCCCGCTGCGCTGAGCGAGCGCGCGTCCGCGCTCGAGGACGAGATGGGGGCGCCGGGCTTCTGGGATGATCAGGAGCGCGCCGCGCGGGTGAGTGCGGAGCATTCGCGCGCGACCCGCAAGCTGACCGTGTTCCGGGACCTCGAGCGCGACGTCGAGGATCTCGAGCCGCTGGCCGAGCTGGCCGAGGAGGACGCGGAGATGGCGGGCGAGCTCGAGGAGCAGATCTCGACCGTGCAGGAGCGTCTGGCGGCGCTGGAGGAGGAGCGTCTGTTCTCCGGTCGCTACGACTCCGGCGATGCGCTGGTCACGGTCAACGCGGGCGCCGGCGGGACCGATGCGCAGGACTGGGCCGAGATGGTCCTGCGCATGGAGATGCGCTGGGCGGAGAAGCGCGGCTTCGCGGTCGAGCTGCTCGAGGCCTCGCCGGGAGAGGAGGCCGGGATCAAATCGGCCACGTTCCGGGTCAGCGGCGAGAACGCCTACGGGCTGTACGGGAGCGAGAAGGGCGTGCACCGGCTGGTGCGCCTGTCCCCGTTCGACTCGGCCAACCGGCGCCAGACGAGCTTCGCCGGGGTCGAGGTCTCGCCCGTCGTGCAGGAGACGGCTGAAGTGGAGATCGACGACGACGACCTGCAGGTGGACACCTACAGGGCCAGCGGCGCGGGCGGCCAGCACGTCAACAAGACCGACTCGGCGGTCCGCATCACCCACAAGCCGACCGGGATCGTCGTGCAATGCCAGAACGAGCGCTCGCAGTCCTCCAACAAGGCGACCGCGATGGCGATGTTGCGCTCCAGGCTGGTCGAGCTCGAGGAGCGCAAGCGCCGCGAGGAGATCGCGCGCGAGAAGGGCGAGGCCCAGGACGTCAACTTCGGCTCGCAGATCCGCTCCTATGTGCTGCATCCGTACACGATGGTCAAGGACCACCGCACCGACTACGAGATGGGCGACGCCAACCGCGTGCTCGACGGGGACCTCGACGGTTTCGTTCGCGCCTACCTGCTCGAGGCGGCGAAGTCCGGATGAACCGGTCCGCGCCCGAGCAGCCCACAACCCCATATCTGGATGCGCTCGTCGCCTACGGGTTCCGGGGCTCCAACCGCTTTCACGTGCCTGGCCACAAGGGCGGTGCCGGCTCCGACCCGGGGCTGGTGAGCGCGCTCGGGCATCGCGCGCTGGCGCTCGACATCTCCCAGGACATCGACGGGGTGGACGTCGGGCCGCCGCCGACGCCCTACGAGCGCGCCGAGCTGCTGGCCGCCGAGGCCTACGGCGCCGGGCAGACGTGGTTCCTGACCAACGGCGCCACTCAGGGCAACCACGCCCTGTGCCTGTCGCTCGCCCGTCCGGGCGAGCACGTGCTCGTGCAGCGCAACTCGCACGCCAGCGTCGTCGATGGGCTGGTGCTGAGCGGCGGTTCCGCGAGCTTCGTCGCGCCGGAGTACGACTCCGAGCTCGGGATGGCCCACGGGGTCACGCCCGAGGCGCTCGAGCGGGCGCTGGAACGGGACCCACGTACGCGGGCGGCGTTCATCGTCTCGCCGACCTACTACGGCATGGCGGCCGACATCGAGGCCTGCGCCGCAGTGGCGCACGCGGCCGGCGCGGCGCTGGTGGTCGACAACGCGTGGGGCGCGCACTTCGGCTTTCACCCGTCGCTGCCGGAGTCGCCCCTGCGCCTGGGCGCCGACGCCGTGCTCGCATCGACGCACAAGATCGTCGGCAGCCTGACGCAGTCGGCGATGCTCCACGTGGCCCGCGCGGGCCGGGTCGACGCCGACGCAGTGGCGCGGGCCGTGCGTCTCGTGCGATCGACAAGCCCCAGCTCGCTGCTGCTGGCCTCGCTGGACAGCGCCCGCCGCCAGCTCGCCGTGCACGGGGAGGCGCTGCTGGAGCGGACGCTGGCCGCCTCGGCCGCCGCCCGGGAGGCGATCGACGAGGTGTACGGCTGCTCGGTCGTGGGCGAGGGGATGGTGGGTCGCCCCGGGATCGCGGGCTGGGATCCGCTGCGGATCGTCATCGACGTGCGCGGGACGGGCTGCACCGGGTACGAGGTGGCCGCGGCGCTGCGCGCCTCCTACGACATCTACGTCGAGTTGGCCACCCACGCCACGATCGTGCTCGTGCTCGGCATCGCCCAGCCGGTCGAGCCACTCCTGCACTTCGCGCACGACTTCGCGGAGACGGTGCGCCGGATCAGCCGCGAGGGGCAGGAGCACGAGATCGCGCGGCCGCCCGCGGCGCTGGAGCACGAGACCGTGATCCCGCTCCGGGCCGCCTTCCTCGGCGAGGGCGAGACGGTATCGGTCGACGAGGCGATCGGGCGCATCTCGTCCGAGTCGATCGCCGGCTATCCACCGGGCGTGCCGGCGCTGCTGCCCGGCGAGCGCGTGACCGCCGAGGTGGTCGGCTATCTGCGCGAGCTCAGGGACGCCGGCGCCCGGCTGCACGGCGCCGCCGACCCGAGCTTCGAGACCATCCGCGTCCTCGTCGAGTAGGGGTGAGGGCCCGGGCGTGGCACGCCCGGGCCCTGTCCCCAAACGTCTACTTGACGATGATCGTTCCGTGCATCTGCGAATGGATCAGGCAGATGAAGTGATACGTCCCTGGGGCCGTGAACTTGATCTGTCCTGAGGTCGGGATCTGCGGTGTTGTCGGATCGGTGTCGACCGCGCCGATATTGCCGAACCCGTTGCCGTGCGAGCTGGGGTCGAGCAGGATCGGCTGAACCGGACTGCTCGGATACAGCGCCTGAGCCGTCGGACCCGGGGCCGAGAACAGCGCGTTGGACAGGTCGTTGATGTACTTCACCGGACCGAACGTCGCCGTATGAACCTCGCGTGAGTTACGCGACATCGAGAACGTCACCACCGTCCCCGGGCTGACCGTCATCGTCGCGGGGAACATCGCGAACAGCTCAACGCCGCTCGAGTTGGACTCACCGAGGCTCACGTGATCGGCCGCGACCTTGATCTTGGCGAGCCGTTTCGCCGCCAGGATGTCGGATGTCGCCTGGGCGATGAGCGACGCGGTGTCCTGCCTCGCGCTCGGGACCGGCTTGCCCTTCGGCTTGACCACGACGTAGCCGATCATCCCGGGGTGCACGTCGCAGAAGTACTTGTATGTGCCCGGCTTGGTGAACTTGACCAGGAACGGCTTGGGGGCGCCTGAATTCGGCGGCAGGCCGCTGTCGAGGCGCGTCGACCCGTTGTACGTGGTGGCGCTGGAGCGAGCGAACAGCACCGGGTTGAGTCCCAGGCTCGGGAGCTTGCCGTTGAACCAGAACGGGTTCCCTGCCGCGTCGATGGCCCCGGTCACGGTCGAGCCGGGGAGGATGAGTGGCAGGTCCTCGTTGCTCTTGCCGGGCAGGTCGATCGTATGAAAGCCGTTCTGAACGAACCTCACTGTGTCGCCGGCGTTGATTGTCACGCGCTGCAGGAAGAACGCGTTGATGTCCGGGTTGTACGCCCCGAAGAAGCTCTTCCCGAGCAGCTTGACGGCCAGCGGCTTGACCTGCGCCGGTGGTCCGGCCGTGACCGTCTTGGTCCGCGCCGCGGCGGCCGCCGGCAGCGCCAGTGCGCTCGCGGCCACGCATGCAGCCGCGAACAACCCCCAGTTCTTCTTCATGTAACCCCCATGGTCGTGCAGAGAGAGTCGGCACCCTACATCGAAGCGGATCCTCGTGCAACGTTCGCTTCCGGCCCCGCGCCCGGTATTGGCCCGATCTGTTGTGCCGCGACTTCCGGCCGTCCGCGGCAACCGTGGGCGGCGCCACGGCCGCGCGACCCGTGACCGTCCCCTGGATCAACGGTGAATCAGGCACCTCTGGATGTCCGTATCCTCGCCGGCCATGGACGAGCAGGAGATCGCCGAGATCGTCACCCGGGCCCTGGCCGAGGATGTCGGCGCCGGGGATGTGACAACGACGGCGACGGTGCCGGCCGAACTGCGCGCGCGAGCCGTGATCACCCAGAAGGCGCCCGGGGTCGTGTTCGGGCTCGAGGTCGCCGAGGCCACGTTCCGGGCGCTGGACCCAGACGTCGTCCTGCGGCGGCTCGGACCCGAGGGCGAGTGGCGCGAGGGCGGTCCGGTGCTCGAGGTGGTCGGGAGCGCCCGGGCGCTGCTCAGCGCCGAGCGCACGGCGCTCAACTTCCTGCAGCGGCTGTCGGGCGTGGCCACGCTCACTGCGCGCTGCGTCGAGGCGGTCGCGGGCACCGGCGCCCGAATCCTCGACACCCGCAAGACGACTCCCGGGCTGCGCCGGCTCGAGAAGGCGGCCGTCGCGGCCGGCGGCGGCACCAACAATCGCGCCGGCCTGTACGACGCGATCCTGATCAAGGAGAACCACGCCGAGCTGGCCGGCGGGGTCGGCGACGCGGTCAGACGCGCACGCGCGCACGCGCCCGGCCTGCCGCTCGAGGTCGAGTGCCGCACGAACGCCGAGGTCGACGAGGCACTGGCTGCGGGCGCACCGCGGATCCTGCTCGACAACATGAGCCCGGCCGAGCTGCGCGCCGCCGTCGCGCAGGTCGGCGGCCGGGCCGAGCTCGAGGCCAGCGGGGGCGTGACCCTGCAGACGCTCGGGGAGATCGCAGCCACCGGCGTAGACTTTGTCTCGGTCGGTGCGCTCACTCACAGCGCCCCGGCGCTGGACCTCTCCCTGATCCTGGAACGATTGCCATGAACCTCCCCGTGCTGGCGCCGGCCGCGGCGCCGCTGCTGCTCGAGAACATCCCCGCTCTGCAGGAGGAGGTTCGCGAGCTTGCGCGCACCCGTGGGGCCGTGATCCTCGCCCACAACTACCAGCTTCCCGAGATCCAGGACGTCGCGGACTATGTCGGCGACTCCCTCGGGCTATCCCAGCAGGCGGCCCGGACCGATGCCGCCACGATCGTCTTCTGTGGCGTGCACTTCATGGCCGAGACCGCCTCGGTGCTGTGTCCGGAGAAGCGTGTTCTGATCCCCGATCTCGACGCCGGCTGTTCGCTGGCGGACTCGATCACCGCCGCGCAGCTGCGCGCCTGGAAGGCGCAGCACCCGGGCGCGATCGTCGTCATGTACGTGAACACGACGGCCGAGGTGAAGGCCGAGACCGACTACTGCTGCACGTCGGCCAACGCCGTCGCCGTCGTCGAGCACATCTACCGCGAGCACGGCTCCGACACCGAGATCCTGTTCGGTCCCGACATGTTCCTCGGCGCCTACGTGGAGAAGACTCTCGGCCGGCGGATGCACGTGTGGGACGGGGAGTGCCATGTGCACGCCGGCATCCGGCCCAGCGACATCAACGCCGTCCGGGCCGCCCACCCCGGCGCCGAGTTCCTGATCCACCCCGAGTGTGGTTGCTCCACGAGCGTGATGGAGTACGTGGCCGCCGGCGACGTCGACTCCGAGGGTGTGCACATGCTCTCGACCGGCGGGATGCTCTCCTTCGCCCTGGAGCACCACGGAGGTACCGCCATCGTGGCCACCGAGACCGGGATGCTCTACCCGCTGCGCCAGGCCGATCCGGACACCGAGTTCATCGCCGCCAATGAGGCCGCCAGCTGCCGCTTCATGAAGATGATCACGCTGCCCAAGGTCAGGGACGCCCTGCGCGACGACGTCCACGAGGTCAAGGTCGATCCCGAGATCGCGGGCCGCGCCCGCGTGCCGATCGAGCGGATGGTCGCGATCGCCTGAGGGCGGGCCCGGGTGGCCGCGGCCGCCGCTATTCCGCGAGCAGATCGACGCCGTGCTCGGCGGTATCGCGCACGGCCGGCATCGAGACGCGCTTGCGCTCGAACTCGGCGGGCGTGTAGCAGTGGATGTCCGCCGGGGCCCCCATCTCGAGCGAGTCCCACAGCGAGCCGGCCTGGTAGACGCGCTCGAGCCACGGCACGCCGTCGAACGCCTGGGAGACGAGCACGACCACGAACTCGGGTCCACGCTCGCGCTGGGGCGGCGCGCCCTGCTCGTCGGCGACGCGGGCGCCGCCGAGGATGGCCCTCTGCACCGGCCAGCGGTCCCCGATACGTCTCAGGTAGCCGTGTAGCTCGCGCCGGTTGAGCGCGGTGCCCGTTTCCACGAGGTCGATTCTTGCGGGTCGCCGGGGCCCGCGCAAACGAGTTCCCGGGATGGACTCATCGGTGGTGCGGGTCGAACCGCACCAGGTCGGCGACGATCCGGCTCAGCAGCTCGACGCCGCGCTCGTTGTCGGGGCCGTCGATGAAGACCGCGAACGCGAGCCGGTCGGCGCCCGGTGCGCTGCAGTACCCGGCCAGGTTGGTCACGTAGTCGAGGGTTCCGGTCTTGGCCGTGCAGCGGCCCTGGGCATCGGTGTCGCGGCCGATCCGGACCGTGGTGCCGTTCACGCCGGTGACCGGGAGCGACGCCGTGAGCACGGCGCCGACCTGAGTGTTGGCCAGGGCCTCGAGCAGGGTCACGACCTGCAGCGGCGAGGAGCGGTTGGCGCGGGAGAGCCCCGAGCCGTCGACGACCGTCGGGTGCACGCCGTAGACGTCGAGCTCCTGTGCGATCACCTTGGCCCCGGCCGTGGTGCTGCCCGCGCCGCCGAAGCGCGCGCCGAGCTCCTTGGTCAGCATCTCGGCATAGAGGTCGTCGGAGGGCACGTCCATCAGTCGGAGCATGGTCGACAGCCGTGGCGACGGGACCACCGCGAGCGTGCGCGCGCCGTGTGGCGCCACGCCGGTCGCCGTCCGCGGGCCGAGCGTCAGCTGCACATGCGCGGCGCGCAACGACAGCGCCAGCTGGCGGGCCGCGAACGCCTCGGGCGACATGCCCACGGCAGCACCGTGGTTGTACGTCAGCGCGCTCAGCTGTCCGCCGAGGTCGGGGGTGTCGGCGGCGTAGCCGCTGGCCGGGCCGCCGCGCCGGTCGTCGAACAGCGACGCGTCGGCGATCACCGCACCGGTCACGCTCCTGATGCCGCGCCGCGTCAGCTGATCGACGAGCCCTGAGACGGTCGAGCCATAGCCCAGCTCCCAGGTGCGGTTGAAGATCTCGGAGCCGAACGTGGGGTCGCCGGCGCCGCGCAGATACAGGTCGCCGTGCCACACGCCGCCGGGACCGAGGGAGCCCGCGCCGAGCACCTTCGTGTGCAGGCGGGCGTCTGGTCCGAGCTCGTCGAGCAGCGCCACCGAGGTGTAGAGCTTCTCGACCGAGGCCGGGGCTCGCCCGACGTCGGCGCGCAGCGCGAACAGCGGGGTCCCGCTGGTGACGTCATACACATACACGCCGCTCGCGGTCCCGGCCCGGCCCATCCAGTGGTGCATGGCCGCCTGCAGCGCCGTCACCCGGGGATCGACAACGGCCGGCGCGGCGGCGGTGCTCGTCGCGTGCGCGCTGGTCGTGGTCCCGAGCGCGGCGAGCTGGGTCGCGGCCCTGGGCGTCTGGGCGGCGCCGCCGCCGCAGCCCGCGACCGCGACGAGGGCCGCCGCGAGGGCGGTCCTGAGCGGACGTGGGAGGCTGGGGTGGGGCCTGCGCGGCATCGCCTCAAGTGTGGCTGGTGCACCGGCGGGTGGCGAGGCCGGCGGTTCCGCCGCACTCCAGGAGCTACGAGAACTCCGTCGCCGTGTGCGGCCCGACGACGGCCAGCGAGAGCTCGTCCGCGACCTCGGCCGCGATCTCGGTCACCTGCTCGTGGGTGACCGCGTCGAGCAGGGCGATCGTGGTGTCGGGGTTGACGTCCTCGCCGTAGAGGATCTTCTGCTGCGCGGCATAGCGGGCCACGGCACCGCTGTTCTCGAACGCGATCGTGCGGGCACCTGCGGCGTACGCGCGGGCACGCTCGATCTCGGACTCGGTCGGACCGTCGGTGCGGAGCTCGGTGACGATCTCACGCATGCGCGTGTAGGCCTCGACGGTCTTGGTCGAGTCGAGACCCGCGGACAGCTGCAGCACCGGGACGTCGGCGTAGGCGTGGGCGATCGCGTGGACCGAGTAGGCGAGACCGCGCTGCTCGCGGATCTCGTCGAACAGGCGCGAGCCCATCGTCCCCCCGAGCAGGGTCGAGTAGATCGTCAGCGCCGCGCGCCGCGCCGGATCGGAGATGTCGACCGCGGGGCGGTAGGACATGCGCAGATGCGACTGGTTGGAGTCACGCTCCTCAACCAGCACGCGGGGCTCGAGCGGCGGCGCCGGCTCATAGGGAGCGGGCAGCGGCTCCTGCGGGAAGCGGTTGAACAGCTCGGCCAGCGCTCCATTCTCGGGCAGGCCGCTCAGGTTGCCGACCACGAACGCGCCGCCGCGCTCGGGCGCCCATTGGCGGGCACGGAAGGTGAGGATGCCCTCGCGCGTGAAGGTGTCGCGGATGTGTTCGGCCGGTCCGAGCACGGGGCGGCCGAGGGGGTGGTCGCCGAACGCGGCCCGGTCGATCAGGTGCTCGGCCACCATCGAGGGCTGGTCGTTGGCGCGGGCGATCTCCTGGACGACGACGCCGCGCTCACGGTCGAGCTCCTCGGCGTCGATGCGCGAGCGGCCGACGAAGTCGGTCAGCAGGTCAGCGGCCTCGAGCGCACGCTCGGCGCGGGCCGTGATGTGGAAGGCGACCAGGTCGTGGCTGGTGTAGGCGTTGAGCACGGCGCCGATGCGCTCGGCGGCTTCGTTGACATCGCGGTAGGTGGGGAACTTCTCGCCGCCCTTGAACACGAGGTGCTCGAGGAAGTGGGCCATCCCGTTCTCCTCGCGGCGCTCGGTGCGCGCCCCGGCGTCGAAGGCCACCAGGATCGTCACGGCGCGCGTGCCGTCCACGGCGATCCGGTAGAGGGGAAGGCCGTTGGGCAGTTGGGAGGTGGTGATCGAAGGCATCTTGGTAAAGGTAGCGGCCAGGGCCCGAAACCCCTGAAAACACGGGCGGCGAAGCCGCCCTCTTGATTCCTCCTTTAAGGATATGCCTGCAAATCCCGTTGCAAGACTCGTCCCGGCTCGCTGCCTCGAGGAATGACCCGCTAGGCTCGTCGCCACTTCACATGGCTATCTCAGATTCCCAAAAACGCGGTCGGCGGCGGGCAGCAGTCGCGCCGGCGACGCGCTCACAGCAGCCCGCCGGTCCCGCTCCCGGGGGCCAGCCCGTGGTCGAGTTCCGCGGTGTCTCCAAGCACTACGAGGGCGGTGACGTCGGCCTCGATCAGGCGACGTTCTCCGTCGTTCGCGGCGAATTCGTGTTCCTGGTCGGCTCGACCGGCTCCGGCAAGTCGACGGTGATGCGGCTGCTGATCAAGGAGCTCGACGCGACCGAGGGAACGATCCGGGTCGCCGGCCACGATCTCGAGGAGATCGGTCGCAGGCGTGTGCCCTACTACCGGCGCAACATCGGCGTCGTGTTCCAGGACTTCAAGCTGCTCCCGAGCCGCACGGTCTACGACAACGTCGCCTACGCGCTGCAGGTCACCGGACGCTCGCGCAAGGAGATCCGCAACAAGGTTCCCGACATCCTGCGCATGACCGGCCTCTCGACCAAGCTTCACAACTATCCCGACCAGCTCTCGGGCGGCGAGCAGCAGCGGGTCTCGATCGCCCGGGCGTTCGTCAACCACCCGCCGCTGCTGCTGGCCGACGAGCCGACGGGGAACCTCGATCCCGAGACGAGCATCGACATCATGCGGCTGCTCTACCGGATCAACCGGGCCGGCACCACCGTCTTGGTGGCGACGCACGACCAGGCCATGGTCGACAAGATGCGCCGGCGCGTGATCGAGCTCTCACGCGGGCGGATCGTCCGCGACGAGGCGACGGGCCTGTACGCGCGCGACGAGACGACCCGGGAGTTCGCGCACCGGATGCGCGCCGACGGCACCAGGCCGCCGGGGGTGTAGGCGATGAAGCTCGGCTTCTTCCTGCGCGAGGCGACCCGCGCGATGCGCCGCAACGCCGCGCCGACCTTCGCGGCGCTGGCCACCGTGACCGTGACGATGATCATGCTCGGCGTGTTCATCCCGATCGTGCAGGCGACCAAGGGCGCAGCCAACAGCGTACGCAGCCGCGTTCTCGTCGACGTCTACATGAAGACGAACGCGACTCCGGCCGACGATGCCCGTGTGCGCAAGGAGCTGCTTTCGGTACCGCACGTGAAGTCGGTCGAGTTCGTCTCCAAGGACCAGGCCTACGCCCAGCAGTCCAAGGCCGACCCGGCGGCGTACGCGCTGCTGGCGTCCAATCCGCTGCCGGACACGTTCCACGTGGTGCCGGACAACCCGGGCAACGTACTGGCGATCCGCAACTCGCTGACCCCGCCCGCGACGACCGGGGGCGCGGGCACGATCGACCAGGCCATCCAGACCGTGTCCAACCACAAGGACGACACCAAGAAGATCCTCGAGGTCACGAACCTGGTGACGATCACGGCCGCGGTGCTCACCGTGTTGCTCACGCTGGCCTCGGTGCTGCTGATCGCCAACACGATCCGGCTGTCGCTGTTCGCGCGGCGACGGGAGGTCGAGGTGATGAAGCTGGTCGGCGCGACCGATTGGTTCATCCGCTGGCCGTTCGTGATCGAGGGCATCGTCGTCGGCGCGGCCGGCGCGGTCGCCGCGATCATCGTGCTCGGCATCACCAAGGTGGCGTTGCTCGATCCACTGGCCAACGACTGGACGCTGATCGCCGCACCGCGCACGATCCCGTTCGCGGCGCTGCTCGCGGTGCTGCTCGCGGCCGGCGTGCTCGTCTCCTCGCTCGGGTCGGGCCTGTCGCTGCGCCGCTTCCTGCGGGTGTAGCGCGTCCGGACGGGATTCGCGGCGCGTGCGCCCGGGTCCGCAGGAACGGTCCTAGCGACCGTCTTCTGCGCCGTAAAGCGGACATTTATCCGCGCCCGGCTACCCTCCGAAGACGATGAGCACGCGTCCATCCAGGCGACCGGGGCCGATCGCGATGATCGCCGGTGCGCTCGTGCTGCTGGTGATCGGGATCTGGATCGGCGGACACCCGAGCTGGGTGCCCGCTCCCCTGCGCAGCACGTTGACCGCTGACAGCAATACGCAGCTCGTCAACGAGGCGCTCGACATGCTCCAGCACGACTACTACCGCCCGCTCAATCGCACGACGCTCGTCAACGAGGGGCTCACCTCCGCGGTGGCGAGCCTCAACGACCCGTACTCGCACTACTTCAATCCGGCCAGCTACCAGGCGTTCCTCAACCAGGACAACCCCCACGTGGACGGCGTGGGTATCGACGTGCTCCCCGATCCCAAGGGCCTGCGCGTGATCGACGTCTACACCGGGTCGCCGGCCGAGCGGGCGGGTCTGGAGCGCGGCGACCTGATCGTCGGCGTGGGCAGCACCTCGCTGGCCGGACGCACGGCGCTGTTCGCCTCCAGCCTGATCAAGGGCCCGGCGGGCACCCGCGTCAGCCTGACCGTGGACCGGGGCGGCCACGACCGCGTCGTCGCGCTGACGCGGGCGGCGCTCGTGATCCCGGTCTCCAGCGGGACGGTCGTCACCTCGCACGGCAAGAAGATCGGCATCGTGACCCTGACGAGCTTCACCGACGGGTCGGGGGCGGAAGTCAAGATGCAGGTCGAGAAGGTGCTCCATGCCGGCGCGCAGGCGATCGTGTTGGACCTGCGTGAGAACGGCGGCGGGCTGCTCAATGAGGCGGTCAACACCGCCAGCGTCTTCGTCTCCGACGGCACCATCGTCTCGACCGCGGGTCGCTCGCAGCCGCGCCAGGTCTACACGGCCACCGGTGGCGCGATCGCGGCCTCGATCCCCGTCGTGGTGCTGGTCGACCGGGGCACGGCATCGGCGGCGGAGATCGTGACCGGCGCGCTCCAGGATCGCCATCGCGCCAAGGTGGTGGGCACGCACACGTACGGCAAGGGCGTCTTCCAGGAGATCCGCCAGCTGTCCAACGGTGGTGCGCTCGACATCACGGTCGGGGAGTACTTCACGCCCAGCGGGCGCAACCTCGGTGGCGGCGGGGTCAAGGAGGGCGCCGGCATCAGCCCCGACATCTACGCCGTCGACAACCCGCACACACACGCCGATGAGGCGATGGCCGTCGCATTGTCGACGGCCGCGGCCGAAGTCAAGTGAGCACGACGGCGGCGGCGCCGCCGGTGTCGCGGGTGGCGGTGATCGAGCGGCGGGGCAAGTTCCTCGTGGCCGAGCCGTTCTTCGAGCGGGGGCCACGGCTGGTGGTCGGGCGCGGCGGACGCGCCGGCGTCGGCGATCTGGTTGTCGTCGGCCCAGCCGCGGGGAGGGTCTCGCGGCGCGACGGTCGCGGCTCGTCCCGGGTGGAGATCAAGCGCCGCATCGGCCGGCCTGACGTGGCCGCCGACGTAATCGAGGCGCTGATGCTCGATCGCGGGTTGCGCCGGTCCTTCGATCCCGCGGTCGAGCGTGAGGCGCGCGAGGCCGCGTCCGTGCCGATTGCCGAGGCGGCGGCTGTGGACCCGTCTCGGCGGGACCTGCGCGACCTGCTCGACGTTCACGATCGATCCTGTCAGCGCCCGCGATTTCGACGACGCCATCTCGGCCGAGGAGATCTCGGCCGGCGCATGGCGCGTGTGGGTGCACATCGCCGATGTCTCGGCCTACGTCCCACCGCGGTCGCTGGTCGATCGCGAGGCCTACCGCCGCGGTACGAGCGTGTACGTGCCCGGGGCGGTCGAGCCGATGCTGCCCCAGGCGCTGTCGAACAGCGCCTGCTCGCTGGTGCCGGGGGAGGACCGGCTCGCGGTCACGGTCGAGATGACGATCACGGGGGACACCGTCGAGCGGGCGGCGTTTCACCGCTCGCTGATCCGTTCCGACGAGCGGCTCGACTACGACCGCGTCGACCGGGTGTTCGCCGGAACCGAGCACGCGCTGGAGCCATGGGCGGCACCGCTCGCCGCGGCGCGGGCGGCGGCGGCGGCGCTCGGCGCTCGGCGCGCGTCGCGGGGCGCGCTCGTGGTCGACTCGGCCGAGCCCGAATTCGTGTTCGACCACGCCGGGAACGTGCTGGCCAGCGAACCGGTTGCGCAGACCGAATCGCACCGGCTGATCGAGCACCTGATGATCGCCGCGAACGAGGCGGTGGCGCGGGTCCTCGAGGAGCGCCACGTTCCGGCTCTGTATCGCGTGCACGAGCGTCCCGATGGGGCGGCGGTGGAGCGCCTCGTCGAGCAGCTGGCATCCCTGGCTGTGCCGACGCCGCCGGTGCCGGCACAGATGACGCCGCAGCAGGCGGCGGAGATCGTGGGGGAGATCTCGCGATTGGTGGCGGTGCACGTGGAGGCGACGGGGCGTGGGCGCAAGGCGCTCACGAGCCTGGTGCTGCGGACGCTCAAGCAGGCCTACTACGACTCGCACAACATCGGCCACGCCGGCCTGCAGTCGCCGCGCTACTGCCATTTCACCTCGCCGATCCGGCGCTATCCCGACCTGATCTGCCACCGCGCGCTGCTGTCGGCGGTGTCGGGCTCAGAGCCCGCGCCCGACGGGTCCTGGGTGACAGCGGCGGGGCCGTGGGCGTCGGCGCGGGAGCGCGGTGCGATGACGATCGAGCGCGACGCGGACGACGTGGCGCTGTGCTTCCTGCTCGAGCGGACCCTGGCCGAGACCGGCTTCGGCGGCGAGGCGGTCTTCGACGGCGAGGTCAGCGGGCTGATCGGGGCGGGCGCGTTCGTGTCCTTCGGCGAGCCGGGCTTCGAGGGCCTGCTGCCGGTCCGTCGCCTGCGGGGCGACTGGTGGGAGCTCAACGAGCAGGGAACGGTGTTGGTCGGTTCGCGCAGCGGCCGGGGCATCCGGCTCGGCGACCCGGTGCGGGTCCAGGTGGGGCAGATCGACGCGCCGCGGGGTAGGGTGGACCTGCTGCCGGTGGAGTTGTGATCTTCTGATGGGGTCGGTGGAGCTGTGACGAGCGGCGCGAGGTGTATGGCTGATGGCGAAGGGTCGTAAACGCAAGGCCTCGGCGGGTGACGTCGCGACCAACCGACAGGCCGGATACCGCTACGAGCTGCTCGAGCGGTTCGAGGCCGGGCTCGTGCTGACCGGAACCGAGGTCAAGTCCCTGCGCGAGGGCAACGCGCAGCTCAAGGACGCCTACGCCGTGGTCCGTGACGACGAGGTGTGGTTGATCGGCGTCTACATCGCTCCCTACGGCCCGGCGAACCGCGACAACCACGAGCCCGAGCGCGACCGCAAGCTGCTCCTGCACCGCGGCGAGATCGAGCGCCTCGTCGGCCGGACCCGCGAACGGGGGCTGACCCTCGTTCCGACCCGCATGTACTTCTCCGGACCGCGCTCGCGGGCCAAGGTCGAGATCGCCCTGGCCAAGGGCAAGGACCTCTACGACAAGCGCCAGACGATCCAGAAGCGCGACATGGCGCGGGATGTGGCGCGGGAGTTGCGGGAGGCGGGGCGGTAGGGGGTGGGTGGCGGTAGGGGGTGGGTGGCGGTCGGGGCGCCCGGGGCGGTGGTGGCGGCGCCCTGGTGGGCCGGGGCGCCGACGTGGGCCGTTTTGACGGCGATATATACGGTCAACACGGCCCACGTCCGCGGGAGCCCGCCGGCTCGGCCGCCCGCCGGCCCTACGAGAACGTGCGCACGAGGTGCGTGGCGTTCATGCCCACGACCAGCAGTGCGATCAGCGACAGGTACACGGCCGCGACGAGGGCGCGGTCGAGCGGCCGGACGTTGTAGTACGCCTGGGCCTCCTCGCCGCCCTCGCGCCGGCCCTTCCAGCGCCGCCAGGTCTCGAGGCCGCCGAAGATGAGGATCAGCAGGATGATCGGGTTCGGGAACACGAACGCCAGCACGACCAGGCCGGCAAACCCGACAAACCACATCGCGGGGGCCATCGCCGCCATCGCGCGCCCGCCGTCGAGCGGGACGACCGGAAGCAGGTTGAACAGATTGAGGAAGAAGCCGGTAAAGGCGAGCGCACGCCAGAAGTCGTTGCCCGTGGCGTGCCAGATGAGCACGCACGCGGCAGCGCCGAGGCTGCCGAGGATCGGGCCGGCGAGGCCGACGCGCGCCTCGGCGGTGGCGTTGTCACCGAGCGACCTGGCGCTGATCACGGCACCCAGGAAGGGGATGAACATCGGCGCGCTGGCCTTGATTCCCTCGCGCCGCAGCGCGATCACGTGACCCATCTCGTGGATGAACAGGAGCGCCACGAAACCGGCGCCGAACTGCCAGCCCCAGATCGCGCCGTAGGCGGCGACGGAGATCACCATCGTGCCGGCTGCCGTGAACAGCTTCAGCTTCGGCAGCAGCAGCAGGATCGCCTTGAGCTTGGTCAGGAACGCGGCGATCGCCGCCAGCGCCGGTCCGATGACGCGCTTGACCGGCCCCTGCTTGGGCTGCTCGAGGTCCGGCGGCTCGGGCTCGTGATGGAGCGGTCCCGTCGGCGCCAGCGGACCCGCGCCGGCCGGCGCGGGCGGGGGCGTCGAGGGCGGAAGCCAGGGATTGGTCGATTCCATCGTGATCTGATTGTGGCAGGCGCAGATCTGTGTTCCGGCACCTCTTACGAGCTTCTTTGAATTCGCCGGGCGGGCTACAATCAGTCCACAACACAAACCCCCAGGGGACGACAGGCTTCGACGTGGTCGGCTCGTGGGGGTGGTTGCGAGTCGAGGTCCCGGGCGGCCTCGTAAAACACCCGGGAAAACAATAAGTGCGGACTCACATGAGTTCGGCATGGGCCTCGCTGCTGCTTAACCAGTAGCCAGCCTCATTGCTCTCGGCCCTCGCTCGCCTGTGGCGGGGATCGCCGGGATCAGCTAGCAGGCTTGCCCGGGGAGGATTTGCTCCCTCCAAACCGGGGACTTCAACGGGAGCTGGCTCTCGACAACCCGGCCGGCGTGGCTAGTCGAGAGTGAGATCAGAGCGCCGGCTACGCTCGTAGACGCCACCTTTCACGCGACCGCGGACGCGGGTTCAATTCCCGCCGTCTCCACTGATTGCAGCGGGTGCGAAATCCTCTCGATTTCGCCCCGCTGCAGGTCTTTCAGGTGCGCAGGCCGCGGCCGTTGCACAGGGATGAGCGACAGCGGGTGACGAAGGGAATGCTCGCCCCAGCCCGGCGGAGGGTTCTACTGGTGGGCCGGCGTCAGGCTCGGGTTGCAGCTGCCGGCCGTGGCGTGCTCGGCTCCGCGGACCGCGCGGGTGAGCAGTTCCCAGAGGGTGGCGCGCTCTTCGGCGTCGAGGGCTTGCAGGACGTCATCCTCGATGTCCTCCTGCGCCCGGGCGGCGCGTTCGAGTCCCTCGCGGCCGGCGGCTGTGATGTGGACCCGGTGACGGCGACGGTCCTCGGAGTCGCGCCGACGGATCAGATAACCGCACTCCTCCAACTCATTGAGCAACAGCACGACGTTCTTGGCGTCCATGCAGAGTGCGTCGACGAGCTCCTGCTGAGGGGCGCCGTCGTGGTCGCCGAGGTAGCTCAGCGCCATCAGCAGTCGCAGGTCCATCCCCAGCAGCTCGGCGCTGCTGCGTCGCATGACCTGCTTGGCCAGTCGCGGCAGAAGCACCATCGAGCTGGCGGCGTAGGGGCGGCTTTCAGCACTCATAACGGTCACAGTATAGCGCGGATCGGTCATCGTGGTTCATGCAATGATAGTCCGTGTCCAGTAAGTCATACCTACATCATGGATGATTCGTGCTATGGTGGTTCATCGGACAGCAACGGAAGGACACAGATGAGCATCACCACCCCGACTCGCCCCACCATTTCCGACCCCAACCGATGGGCCGTGCTCGCCCTGCTGGGAGTCGCCCAGCTGATGGTCGTGCTCGACGCGACGATCGTGAACATCGCGCTTCCGTCGGCGCAGCGTGCGCTGCATTTCTCGACTGACAGCCGGCAGTGGGTGGTGACCGCCTACGCGCTCGCGTTCGGGAGTCTGTTGTTGCTGGGCGGCAAGCTCGGCGACCTGTTCGGGCGCAAGTGGACGCTGATCGGCGGTCTCACCGGCTTCGCCGTGGCATCGGCGATCGGTGGATTGGCGCAATCGTTTGGGATGCTCGTCGCCGCCCGGGCGCTGCAGGGCGCCTTCGGGGCGCTACTCGCACCCTCGGCGCTCGGGCTCCTCACGGTGACCTTCCAAGGATCTCCTGATCGGGCCAAGGCATTCGGGATCTTCAGCGCCATCGCCGCCGGTGGCGCCTCTCTCGGGCTGTTGCTGGGCGGTGTCCTCACGCAGGCGATCTCGTGGCGCTGGAGCCTCTACGTCAACTTGGTGATCGCGGTGCCGACCGCGGTCGTGGCGCTACGGCTGTTGCGCAACGAACGGCAGCCCGAGCGCTCGCCCATCGACCTGCCGGGCGTCGCGACCTCGACCGCCGGTCTGTTCGCGCTCGTCTACGGCGTCTCGAACGCCGAGACGAGCTCATGGTCGGATCCGATCACGATCCTGGCGCTCGCGGCCAGCGTCGTGCTGCTGAGCGCCTTCGTCGCTCTCGAGCGGCGCGTCGAGCACCCGCTGCTGCCGTTGCGCATCGTCCGGGACCGTGCCCGCGGAGGCGCCTACGCGACCATCGCGCTGGCCGGCTCGGCCGTGTTCGCCGTGTTCCTGTTCCTCACCTATTACATGCAGCAGAACCTCGGCTTCTCGCCCCTCAAGACCGGGCTTGGCTTCCTGCCCATGACGGTCATGATCGTGCTCACGGCCACGACGGTGCAGACGAGGGTGTTGCACCGCACCGGCGCCAAGCCCCTGGTCGTGGCGGGCATGGCGCTCGGGATCATCGCCATGATCCTGTTCACGCAGCTGACACCAGACGGCGCGTATGCCAGCCAGGTGCTGCCCGGGCTCCTGTTGACCGGGGTGGGGATGGGCTGCGTCTTCGCGCCCGCGTTCTCGACCGCAACGCTCGGAGTCAAGAGTCATGACGCCGGCATCGCGTCGGCAATGGTCAACACCTCCCAGCAGGTTGGCGGCTCGATCGGCACCGCGCTGCTGAGCACGATCTTCGCCACCGCCACCGCCGGCTACGTATCGACGCACGCCAAGACGGCCGGCCTTGCGAGTGCGGCGTCGATCCACGGTTACACCACCGCATTCGAGTGGGCGGCAGCGCTGTTCGGAGTCGGGCTCCTCGTCGCGCTCCTGATCCTCCCCTCAGACGGCGCTGCTCGTGCCCGGGCCGCCCAGGCCGAGAGCCACCGCGACCTCAACCTCAGCCTTGAAACCACCTGATCCAGACCGCGCGCACCCGGGTGACGCGAATGCGACACCCGGCGTCCGCGCTCCGCAGAGGAGAACCATGACCACAGACACCACCCACAACCGCTTTGACTCCGGCGCATTCGTTTCCGAGGACGCCGTCCGCAGCGCCTCTGGCCGCCGGCGGCGCCGTCGCAACCCGTCAACGACCCCGACCGAGCTGATGAGGCGCCCGATGGGCGGGCAGGACACACCGCCGCCGTCGACGGGAGAGTCACCGGTTCTGCGCCGCTGGTCGGTCGCGGAGCTGATCGCTCGCGCTGTCGCCGCGCGGCGCGCTGAGGGCATGGGGTACTGCTAGCGGTCCCATCGGCCAGGTCCGCGCCGCGTCCGTTGACCGCCACAGGCATGCCGATCGCCGAACCGCCGGCACCCACGGCACGAGGCCTCGGCGGGTCACCTGGCCCGGCGCCGCCGGTGGACCGCCGCGATCTGACACAGCGGCTGTTCACGCTGCTGGTGCTTGCCGTCTGCGTGGCGACGGTGTTGCTCGCCGTCCCCGATCTGCGCCCCGTCGTCCGGGAGATCGCGGCCATGAACCCGGCGCTGGTGGCCGCCGCCGTCGCCCTCGAGCTGGCCTCGTGCCTGAGCTTCGTCGTCATCTTCCGGCTCTTCTTCAGACCCGTACCGAGAGCCGAGGCGCGGGAGCTGGCGTGGACTCAGATGGGCTCCGGCGCGCTGCTGCCGGGCGGCGGCGTCGGTTCAGTCGCGATCGGCGGCTGGTTCCTTCACCTTGCCGGCATGGCGACACGGCAGATCGTGCAGCGCTCGAGCGGGCTGTTCTTTTTGACCAGCGCGATCAACGTTCTCACCCTCGTTGCCGCGGGGCTGCTGCTGTTGCTCGGGATCGCCGACGGCCCCCACGACGTGCTCCGGGCCGGGCTGCCCGTTGTCGTCGGCCTCGGGGCGATCGTGCTCGTCCTCGGCCTGCCGAGAGTCACCCGTCGCGTCGCCGGTGAGCACCCTCGCGCGGCGTGGCTGGATGACATCGGCGTTGGCATCCCGGCGGCCCGCCGGGCGCTGGTCAGCCCCAGCTGGCGTCTGTTGGGCGCTCTGGGTTATCTGTTGCTCGACATCGCCGTGCTGTGGACGACGTTCGCTGCCGTCGGCCCGCTCCCGCCGCTGGCGCCGCTGGTGGTCGCCTACCTGGCGGGCTACCTCGTCAATGTGGTCCCCATCCCGGGCGGCGTCGGAGTGCTCGACGCTGGTCTCGTCGGCGCCCTTGCGCTCTACGGACTGCCCCTCACCCACGCGGCCGCCGCCGTCCTCGTCTACCACGCGATCGCGTTCTGGATCCCCGCGCTCGGAGGGGTGCTCGCCTACGTCCGGTTGCGGCCGCGTCTGGCACCCAGCGTGACACCCGTTCCGCGCGCAGACCGATCACCCCGCGCGACGTCGGCTCGTTCGTCCTCGACGCTCCGGCGAAGACCACCCGACCGGCGCCCGTCGCTCGTGGCGCGCTGCGGCACTAACGGAGGCCCGGGACAGCGATGAGCCCGCCTGTGCGGACGGGACCGGCCCTGATCGGGGTCTGGACGGAGACTGCGGTCCGCGGATCGTGAGCGTCTCTGCTTGCATGGAGCCATGGAGATGATCGAGTTCGGCCACCTGACCCACGACCAGCGCGCCGCGCTCGAGGGCAACGAAGAGGACCCGTTTGACGCCGCAGGCGCCACACTCGTCTACCAACGCAAGGACCGCCACGTCGCGCTGCGCGACGGTCGAGGCCGACTCGTTGCGTCGACCGGGATGCTCCTGGTCGAAGTCGAGGTGCAGGCCGAGCGCTTCCCGGTCGTCGGAATCGGCGGAGTCATCGTGAATGCGGAGCACCGCGGTCGTGGCATCGCCCGCCAGGTCGTGCAGGCCGCGCTCACTCGGGCGCAGAGCCTCGGCCCGGCGCTCGCACTGCTCTTCTGTCACGAGGATCGAGCCGGGCTGTACCGCAAGCTCGGATTCCTGGAAATCGCCTCCGCGGTGGTCGTAAAGCAGCCCGACGGGTATGAGGCCATGCCCGACCGGACGATGTGGCATTCGTTGCACCCCGGTGCGAGGTGGCCCAACGGCGAGGTCACGATCCACGGCCTGCCCTTCTAGCGACACGGCCGCCCTCGCCTGTCCGGACCAGCCTCGCGGTTGGGTGCCGCGACCGTCCGCCCCTGGGTCCTGTGACCTCTTCCAACTCGCGAGACCTGACGCCGGCGTCTCGTTAGTGCGCCTGGCGCCCGGACATGCGTGCACCCAGCGCCATGAGCGCAGCCGCCGGTCGCACGGCCACCGTGAAGCTGCTGATGCAGTCCTCCTCGTCGAGCTCGATGAGGTCGACCCCACGTAACGTTGCATCCCCGACCGTGGCCTCGAACACGAGCCCGTAGAGCGGCGTCGGACCGCCGTTCTGCTCGGCGAGCAGGTGGGTGTGGCGAAACGCGTCGCAGGCTGCTTCGACGGCGCGGAGAGCCGCTGCGACTGCTTCCTTGCCAATGATGGGATCATCCGTCGCCGGGTTCAGCATGACGACGTCAGGAGCCAGCTCCGCCGCAGCAGCGTCAGCGTCGCGAGCCCGGGACGCGGCGAGGAATCGCTCGACGGCGTTCACCGTCGGAATGATGATGCACCCGTGGATCGATGCCCGTTCCGGTGGGCGTCGAGCGACTGAGTAGATTCCGTTGTGTGTCTTCGATCGTCGCCTACGTCGGCATCCGCGGACCGCAGCCCGACTATGGGCACGGGGGCCCCCGCGTCGTCGGCGTGATCCGAAACGGCGAGAAGCGGACGCTGACCCTGGCCGACGAGCGCTATCTGCATCAGGAGAGCTTTGAGTGGGGATATGACGGCTCCGGGCCGGCCCTGCTCGCCCACGCGATCCTCAATGACTATCTCGGCGTCGAGGTCGACCCGCTCGTGGCTCGTGTCTTTGCGAGCGAGGTGATCGCGCGGTTGCCGTCGGAGTTCGAGCTCGACGGGCGGGATGTCGCGAGGTGGCTGAACGACCGGCTCGCCTCCGCCCTGCGGGGCGAGGCGAGCGCGTCGCGCTGAGCGCGCTGAGCGCGCGGGGCGCGCGGGGCGCGCTTCGCGCTGAGCGCGCGGGGCGCGGCGCGCGAGACACCCGGGCGGTCCCGAGTCGGGGTCGGGGACGCCGGGTACGAGGCCACGGTGGTGAGAGCCCCGGCGCGGCGGGCTCGACACGTCGTCGTCCCCAGAATGGGCGGCGCCTCGCTACGTTATCCCCGATGCGCATCGCAACCTGGAACGTGAACTCGGTCAAGCAGCGACTGCCGCGGCTGCTCCCGTGGCTGGACGAACGCCGGCCCGACGTGGTGTGCCTGCAGGAGACGAAGCTGGCCGACGACGCCTTCGTGGCGCTGCTCGGCGATGAGCTGGCCAAGCGCGGGTATGAGATCGCGCTCCACGGTGAGGCGGCGTGGAACGGGGTGGCGATCCTCTCACGCGCGGCGCTCGGGGACGTCGTCACCGGGATCCCCGGCGCCCCGGGCTTCCCGCATCCGGAGGCTCGCGCGGTGTCCGCGACCTGCGGCGGGATCCGGGTGGTGTCCGTGTACGTGCCCAACGGGCGCACGCCGGACTCCGAGCACTACCGGTACAAACTCGCCTGGCTGGCGTCGCTGCGGGACATGGTCGCCGCCGGTCCGGAGGACGTGGTCGTGTGCGGCGACATGAACATCGCGCCCACCGACAAGGACGTGTTCGATCCGGAGGCCTACGTCGGCCACACCCACGTCACCCCGCCCGAGCGCGCGGCGCTGGCCGACCTTCAGGCGCTCGGCCTGCACGACGTGGTGCGCGATCGCTGGCCGGACGAGCGAGTGTTCAGCTACTGGGACTACCGGGCCGGGATGTTCCATCAGGACCTCGGGATGCGGATCGATCTGATCCTGGCCAGCGGCCCGGTGGCGAGCCGCGTGCGTGCGGCGTGGATCGACCGGCAGGCGCGCAAGGGCCGCGGGCCGAGCGATCACGCCCCGGTGATCGTCGACCTCGACGAGGCGCCGGACGGCGACATCGGACCCGTCGTGCCGCCGCCGTCAGCTCCGGCAGCCAAGCGCGGCTCGGTCAAGCTGCCGCAGTCCGACTGACAGTCACGGCAACGCGGCTCATTCTCGCGGGCGATCGCGGTCACGCGAGGGCTGCACCCGCTTCGGCTCGCCCGGCATCTTGGGGTAGTCGGGCGGGTAGGGCATATCCCCCTGTCCCTCGGCCGAGTCGCGCTCGTACATGTCGAGCAACGGCTGCAGCGAATGGGCGGTGTCGTCGATCGCGGCGTGAAGATCCCCGCGCTCGGCAAAGCGGGCGGGCATCGTCGCGACCGTGAAGTCCTCCGGTGAGACGTCGGGCAGCTCGTCCCACCCGACCGGTGCCGAGACCGGCGCTCCGGCCTTCGGTCGCACGCTGTAGGCACTGGCGATCGTACGGTCACGCGCGTTCTGGTTGTAGTCGACGAAGATGCGCCGGCCGCGCTCCTCCTTCCACCATTTCGTCGTCACCTGGTCGGGAACACGGCGCTCGAGCTCTCGACCGAAGGCGATCGCGGCGTGACGCACGTCGGTGAACGTCCAACGTGGCTCGATCCGCACGTAGATATGAACGCCCCGCCCGCCCGATGTCTTCGGGAAGCCGGTGTAGCCGAGTTCGTCCAACAGCCGGCGGGCCTCGCCGGCCACGCGCACCGCGTCCGCGAAGTCGGTGCCCGGTTGCGGGTCGAGGTCGAGGCGAAGCTCGTCCGGATGATCGACGTCGTCGCGGCGCACCGGCCACGGGTGAAAGGTGATCGTGCCCATCTGCGCCGCCCAGCCGACCACGGCCACCTCGGTGGGAGAGACCTCGTCGGCCGACCGTCCCGACGGGAACTGGATCCGGGCGGTCTGCACGTACGCGGGAGCTCCCCGCGGAATGCGCTTCTGGAAGAAGGCGTCGCCGCCGCCCTTCTCCCGGGTCGAGACGACGATCCCGGGGTGCACACCCTTGGGCCAGCGCTCGAGGGTCGTCGGCCGGTTCTGAAGGGCGCGCATGATCCCATCCCCGACGGCGAGGTAATAGTTGACGATGTCGAGCTTCGTGACCGCGTCCGAGCGCTCGGTCGCCGGGAAGATCACCCGCCCGGGGTTGGATACGCGCAGATCGCGCCCACCGGCGTCGACGACAAGTGCCTCGGAGTCGGCCATCTTCCCGGAGTTCTACGGCACCGGCGGCGCGGCGGGAATGTACCGGGCGCCCAGCGCCGCCGCCAGGGTCCGGTGCGCGGCCGCGGTTCCGATCAGGATCGAGCGTGATGGATCGACATCGTGGGCCCGCGCGAAGGCGAGCGGCAGGCCGGGAAGCGGCGGCCGGCACCAGCAGCTCGGCGGCCCGGCGCCGTGTGGACAGAGCGCGGCCTCGACCGGGCCGGAGACGGCGGCGCGGAGGCGCTCGACGCACTGCTCGAGCGTGTCCGGCACGCCGTCTGCTCGCCAGTCGAAGACCAGATGTGGAGCCGTGCGATCGGCCCCGTCGAGCGCGTGCTCCCAGCCCGGGTGCGCCAGCGCCGCGGCCGCGACGAAGACCCCTGCGTGCGCCGGCCCGGATCGTCGAACGCGGGCGAAGGACAGCTCCTCCACGCCGGCGAATCCCTCGTCGGCCGACGGCGGCTCGAGCTCGCGGAGCGTGCGCATCTGGGCCGCCGGTGTCAGGACCCCCGGTTCGCGCCGGCCCAGGCGGCGCAACTCGTCGGGCGTGGGCAGAGTCCCGAAGCGCTCCAGCAGGCGCTCGACGAGATTGACCTGAGCCTGAGCGAGTGGTGTGCTGAGCCAGACGCACCGCGTCGGGATCCCGTGTCGGCTCGCCGTCTCGATCACGTAGTTGCGGGTCGCGCGCGACAGATACGTGTTGTCGAGAACGACCCGGCGCGCGCCCGATGACAGCTCTTCGTCCAGCGCGTCGGCGAGTTCGCGCAGGCCTCCGCCGCGCTCGTCGCGGTTGAGACGCCGATAGCCCCGGGCCACGTACCGCTCGGCCACTCGGCTCTTCCCCGCCCCCGGGATGCCGATCACGAGGACCACCTCGGCGTTGCCGGGCGGCCGTTGGGGCCGCCGGCTGGTCGGTCGTGAGTCACCGAACGCCTGGGCGACGGCTGTCCGCTCGTCGCCGTCGAGGACCAACGTCGCCGCCCGCGCGGCGCCGCGCACCGTGTCCGGGTGGCGTGCGCCCGGAATCGCGATCACGGCGGGGGAGAGCCCGAGCAACCAGGCGAGCGCGACCTCGCCCGGGGTCACGCCGCGCGCCGCGGCGACATCGACCAGGGGCCGGCGGCGCGCGAGCCCGCTCGCCCGCCGTGGGCCGCCGAGCGGAGAGTGGGCGATGACTGCGATGCCCCGCTCCGTGCAGCGCGCGAGGATCCCGCCGCGGAGGACGTGATCGTCGTAGGGACTGAGCGCGACTTCGACGGCGGCCACGGGCGCGAGCTCGAGCGCCTCGTCCAGCTGTCGGCGATTGACGTTCGAGAGGCCCACCCGCCGCACGGCGCCGTCGTCGACGAGTCGGGCCAACGCCCGGACCGACGTCGACCACGGGGTCCGCGGATCGGGCGCATGGAGCAGGTAGAGGTCGATCGGGACGCCGTCGAGGGCGTCGAGGCTCGCCGCGCAGTCGCCGACGATCGTCTTCGCGCGGCCGTCCGGTACCCACGAGCCCCCCGCCCGCGTCATGCCCCCCTTCGTCACGACGCGCGCGCGTCGCTCGGCGCCGCAGAGGCGGAGCACGCCGGCCAGCAGCCGCTCGTTGTGGCCGAGCTCAGACTCCCCGCGACCGTACGCACGCGCGGTGTCGAACACGGTGATGCCGGCTTCGACGGCCGCCGCGATCGTGGCACCGGCGCGCTCCTCATCGCGGCTTTCGTCGGTCGACAGGCGCATGCAGCCGAGGCCGATGCGCAGCTCCGAGGGGTTGAGCCAAGCCGGGAGATTCAGGTCACACAGCGTACGCGGCCGAACGCGGACCGGCACATCATGTCCGGTGCCGCTCTGTCGGGCTCAGCGCACGAAGCGATTCGGCGGATGCACGTGCGCGCCGGCCGGCATCGCGTGGGCGAGGATGATGAACGTCAGGATGACCACGACGATCCACATCATCGCGCTGAACACGGCGTTGAGGGCTCGCCAGTTGACGTGAGCGAGAGGGCCCATTACGCAGTCAGGTCGCGCAGTTTCTCGAGCGCCGTACGCAGAATGCGGGAGACCTGCATCTGGGAGACGCCGATCTCGGCCGCGATCTGAGTCTGCGTGAGGTCTCCAGCGAAGCGCAGCTCGAGCACCCGGCGCTCACGGGGTGAGAGGTAGCGCGCGGCGCGGGCGATCGTGAGGCTCGCATCGACGACCTCATCGATGCTCAGCTCCAGGTACTCGGCGAGCTCATTGACCGTGGGCGCGCGGCCGAGCCGGCCGACCAGCTCCTGGTGGGCGTTCTCGACCTTCAGCGCCATCTCCTGGGCACCGCGCGGGACATGCACCGACCAGCCGAGGTCGCGGAAGTACCGCTTCAGCTCCCCGACGATCGTCGGCACCGCATAGGACGAGAACGCGCTCCCGCGGCTTCGATCGAAGCCGTCCACCGCCTTGACGAGACCGACCGTGGCCACCTGCAGGAGATCATCGAAGGGCTCGTGCGCGCCTGTGTAGCGCCGAGCCAGCTTGCGGGCCAGAGGCGTGAAGCGTCGAATCAGCTCGGCGCGGGCGGCGTGATCGCCCTGTTCCTGCCAGCGTTCGAACAGCGCCTGGGAATCGATACGGCCGACCGCCGACTTCAGTGTGGACCGCGTGGAGCCTGGCGCCGTCTGCATCTGGTCCGGTGGCTACCCGCGACTGAGCCGGCCAAACGCGGATCTGTGTGACCGGTGGGGACTCTGACAGGGGCACTATGCCCTGCCCGATTCGGGGTAGCACTGTACACATGGCCAATATGAGCCCAGCCGTCCTGCACCTTGCGCTCCGCTGCGACAAGCACGCCCCCGCGGCCGTCCGCCGCGCGCTCGAAGGCGTGAGCGAGATCGAGCCGGTGCTCGATGATGTGAAACTCGTCGCCACCGAGCTCGTCAACAACGCGGTGCTGCACTCGGGATGCTCAGCGGAGGATGAGCTGCGCATCAACGCGCAGCTCGGTCCGGGATGCCTGACGATCTCGGTCCACGACCCCGGTCCGGCCGACCTCGGGCCGCGTCTGCGCGCGTCCGAGGATTCCCCCGAGCCCGGGGGCATGGGCCTGAGGATCATTCAGGAGCTCGCCCACCGCTGGGGCGCCGAACGTCCCGACGGGCACCGCGTGTGGGCCGAGCTGGCGCTGCAGCCGGCCTCGTGACCGCCCGGTCCGAGTGAGCCGGCGAACGCCGGCGAGCCGGGCCCGCCCGCCTCGGAGGCTCAATCAGGCAGCAGCGGAACCGCCGGGCCATGGTCGCGGCCGATCAGGACGGCGCGGGTGAGGGCAGCGGACCCGAAGCGCGCGCGCACATCGTCGATCGCCGCGTCCAGAGCCGCGCCGGGGTCACGCTCGAACGGAAGCACGAGCTGGACGCAGGCGCCGCTGAGAAGGTTGGTGACCGTGACGCCGACCAGCGTGAGGCCACGAGCCTCGATCTCCGGCATCGCTGCGGCCAGCAGGGCCCGAGCGGCGGCGAGGATCGTCTGCGTGTGAGCGGTGGCATGCAGCAGGGTGTGCGAGCGCGTCGCGCGCTTGAAGTCGTCGAAGCGCAGGCGGAGCACGACAGTGCGGCCGGCGCGCCCGGCAGCACGCATGCGGCGGGTCACGCGATCGACCAACCCGACGAGGGCCGCGTCGACGTCCGTAGCCGACTTCCGTGACCGGCCGAGAGCGTGCTGGGCTCCGATCGAGGCTCGGCGGCGCCGGACTCGCACCCGCCGCGGGTCACGGTTGTGGGCGAGGGCATGGAGGTGGCGGCCCGCTGCCGGGCCGAGGATCGACATCAGCGTCGGCTCGCTCAGTCTGGCCACTTCGCCGACGGTGGTGATCCCGTGGGCGCGGAGCTTGTGCGAGGTTGCCGGCCCGACGCCCCAGAGGCGCTCGATCGCGAGCGGGTGCAGAAAGGCGAGCTCGCCGCCGGGGGGAACGAGCAGCAGACCGTCCGGCTTGGCCACGGCGCTGGCCACTTTGGCCAGGAACTTCGTGCTCGCGATCCCGACGGTGATCGGCAGTCCGACCTGTTCCAGCACCTCACGCCGCAGTCGCGCGGCGATCTGCGCCGGCGTGCCGGAGATGTGCTCGAGTCCGCGGACGTCGAGGAAGGCCTCGTCGATCGATAGGGCCTCGACCACCGGCGCCGTCTGCTCGAAGATCGTGAACACGGCCTTGCTCGCCTCGACGTACGCCGACATGCGCGGCGAGACCACGATCGCCTGCGGGCACAGCCGTCGGGCCGGGCCCCCGCCCATCGCGGTCCGGACGCCGCATGCCTTGGCCTCGTAGCTGGCGGCGAGCACGACGCCGCCCCCGACGATCACCGGTCTGCCGCGCAGCGCCGGGTCGTCGCGCTGCTCGACCGACGCGTAGAAGGCATCGAGATCGGCATGCATGATCGTCGCATCCCCGAACACGAACATATGTTCGCACCCGGCGCTGACGGACCCCCGGCGACGTGACCGCACCGAATCGTTCCTCGCTGATCGCCGTGGTGAAGCCCCGAGGATGAGTACCGGGAGTTCTGACCGTGGTGACATCGCGCGCGTTGCCACGCATGCTCTGTTCAATGTCGGGCATGGATGCGACATTCATCCGGGCGGTGGATGCGGTGGCGGCTCGGGCGGTGCCCGCGGCGGAGGTGCAGGACATCGACGGCTGGTTGGCGAGGTGTACGCCGGGGTTGGCGACCAAGCGCGTCAACTCGGTCTGGCCGCGCGAGCATGATCCCGGGCACGCGATTGCGGCGAAGCTCGCCAAGGTCGAGGGCTTCTACTCCGAGCGGGGCCTGCCGGCCAGGTATCAGATCTCACCCGCTTCGCAGCCCGCGGGACTGGAGCAGGTGCTGCTGAGACGTGGCTACGCAATGGGCACGCCGACCGGGGTGCTGCGATGCGACCTCGCGGCGATCGCCGCCGAGGGACCAGCGCCCCTGGTCACGGTGAAGATCGACCCCACCCCATCCAGTGCGTGGTGGGCGACGTGGCAGGCGGCGCTGGGAGTCGGCTCGGCCCGGCGCGCCGCGGTCGCCGCCTTGTTCGACCGCGTGCCCGGCGAGCGAGCATATGTCACCGTCGCGATCGATCGCGCGGTGGCGTCCGTAGCCGTCGGCGTTCTGGACGGAGGCTGGTTGGGAGTCTTCAACATGGCGACCCTGCCGGGCCAGCGACGCCGTGGAGCGGGACGTACCGCGCTCACGGCGCTGGCCACGTGGGCACGGGGCCGTGCTGAGGTCGGCTATCTGCAGGTCGAGCTCGACAATGCTCCGGCGCTCGGGCTCTATCGGACAGTCGGCTTCGAGCTCGCCTATCGCTACGTGTATCTCACCGCGTGACGGACAAGTCCCGGATCCCCCGGGCCTCACGCGGCCGCGGAATCAACGATCTAGCAGGTCCCGGATGGAGCCGGCGTGCCGGTCCCGGGCTCCGGGTCGTCGACCTCGCCGCCGTACCCGCTGCGGAGGATGGCGCCGAGGTGAATCACGTACCAGACGCCGCGCCAGGAGATCATCGACGCGATCCCGATCGAGCGGATCTGGCCGTCCTCGCTGTAGACGAGGCGCGAGTTCGGGGTCTCGTAGTACCCGATGTCGTTGTAACAGACGCCCGGCGGCACCCAGTGGGCGTAGTCGCTCGGGACGATCACTCGGACGAGGTGCGTGGTGGCGGCATGGCCGCCGAGCAGCGCGTGGGCGGCGAGCAGATCAAGCCGGTAGTCGGCCTCGAGGCGGTTGACGAAGTCGCCACGCGCATCACCGATCGCCTTGAGTTGTGCGTAGGCGCCCTCCGGGAACAGCGCCGGTAGGGCCGGGTCCAGCGAGCCGGTCGCGATTCCCCGCCATAGTCCGTCCATTCGCGTGCGAAACTCGGTCGTGTCGGCGGTGGGAAGCCGGTCCGTTTGCGGCAGCGATCCGGGTGACGGCCGCCGCAGGCGCGGCCGCGGCGGCACGCGACGGACGGCAGGCGCAGGCTTGGCGGCGGCGGTGGTCGTCGTGCTCGCCCGGGTCGGGGGCGGCGGTGGTGCGCTCGGCGCCGGCGACGCACTCTGCGATGTCGCTGTGGTCTGGGAGCCGCCGCAACCGAGCAGCGCGGTGCAGGCCACGAGTGCGACACAGACTGCGGTGAAGCGACGGATCCTCATTCAGTCCCACCGCACCTTGGACCACCACAGGGCTCACGGGCCTGGAAACGCCGCCGCGTCGTCCGGAACGAACGGCAGATCGGTGGGATGAACCGGCGGGAGGACGACGAGGACACGGCGCCCGGATTGTGACCGAGGCGACGGCGAGTCGTGCTCGCAGGCCGGTCCCGGTCTCAGCCCTCCGGTGCGGAGGGCAGCGCCCGCGCCGGCGAGGGCGCGTACTCCCACACCGCGAGCGCCGTCAGCAGGACGCCCACGGCGCCGGCGAGGACGAGCGCCGACACCTCGCCGGCGACGAGGCCGAGCACGCACAGCGCGACGACCGCCGTCAACCGCTTGGGGTTGACGGACCCGATCATGCGCAGGCGGAACATCGACTCTCCCAGCAGGTAGAGCGCGGGACCGCCGACCGTCATCACGATTCCGGCCGTGGCCAGGGAAGCCCGGGGCTGAGCGATCAGCAGGTCGTCGCCCACGGCGACCATGATGATCCCGGCGATGATCGGCAGGTGCAGATAGGTGTAGGCGTCGCGCGCGAGGATGCCGGAATCATCGGCCGTGGCCAGTCGGGTCCGCGAGTGTTCAGCCACCTCGCCGAAGTAGAGCCACCACAGCGCACCGGTGACGAGGAAGGCCACTGCGAGCGCTCCGATCACCGTCCCGGTCAGACCTCGGCTGCTGGCGGTGGCCCCCGTCACCACGATCGACTCCCCGAGCGCGATGATGATGAAGGCCTGGAAGCGGTCGGCAAAGTGGCCGCCCTCGACCGGATAGTCGTCGCTCGATGAGCGCCCCAGCCCCGGCGTCCAGTAGCCGGCCACCGGCGCGACGAGGTCCACCGCCAGCGCCGGCGCCCAGAAGGCGAAGCGGAGCCGCTCCGGCGCGAGCGCCCCGGCGATCCACAGCACGCCCGACGCAAAGCTCCACCACACGATGCGCTCGAAGGTCATCCGCAGCCGGTGGTCGGGACGCAGCAGCAAGGCGCCGGCGACGTTGCGTCCAAGCTGGAGCGCCACGTAGGCCGCGGCGAACAGGAGCGCATTGGCGCCGAACGCGGTCGGGATCGCGGCGGCCATCAGCAGGCTCGCCAGCGTGGCTCCGACGAGCACGAGACGCACCGGGGTCGAGGACGGATCGAACCAGTTGACCATCCACGTCGTGTAGATCCACGCCCACCATACGACGAGCAGCAGGAACGTCGTGCGTCCGGCGCCGGCGAACGTGAGGTGGTCGATCAGTAGATGCGAGAGCTGGGTCACCGCGAACACGTACACGAGGTCGAACAGCAGCTCGACCGACGTGGTCGGCTGCTCGCTGCCGTCGCGCGGCCGGAGATGGGGGGGAGCAGGGCCGGACATTTGGTACGCGAACGAACGATATAGTGATGCGGTGCCCGGCGCGCCCGCCAAGTCGTTCACCGATCAGGAGCGAGACGCGTGGTCCGGCTTCCTGACCGTCCACTCGCTGATCACGCGCGAGCTCGACGCGCTGCTCGGAGCGAGCCGCGGGATGGCGCTGGTCGAGTATGAGGTCCTGCTCAAGCTCTCGCTGGCCGGCGGCCGGTTGCGGATGTCCGAGCTCGCCGACGTCGCGCTGCTCAGTCGCAGCGGGCTGACCCGCATCGTCGACGAGCTCGAAGCGCTCGAGCTCGTGCGCCGCGAGCCGGACGAGAGCGACGGCCGAGTGCTCGTCGCGACGCTGACGCCGCTCGGGCGGCGGCGGTTCGCCGCCGCGCGGCGCACGCACCTGGCCAACGTGCGCAAGCTGTTCCTCGGCGCGCTCACCGTGGAGCAGCGACGGGTGCTGGGCGCCAGCTGGCAGGCGATCCTGGAGGGACTCGGGCCGGACGCCGGTCGCCGCTCACGTCGCGGCCGGCGACGCGGCGGCGGCGGGCGGCGCGTGGCCGCCGGCCGCGGCTGAGGACCGCGCGCGGGCGGCGCGTGGCCGCCGGCCGCGGCTGAGGACGGCGCGCGGGCGGTCCTCAGCCGGGGCTCGGGCGTGCGATCACGTGCCCGAGCGGCGCGGCTTTGAGTCAGGCGGCCGGCTTGGACTTCGAGGCCGCGGAGCGGGCGGGTGTGCGCTTTGCGGCGGGTGTGCGCTTGGCGGCCGGACGCGACGGCGTGACGGCGGCGACCAGTTGCTCGAGGTCCTTCTCGAGGAGCTTGTTGGTCTTGGCGACCTCGCGTTGCATGGCCTTCAGTCCCTTGGCCAGTTCCTTGTAGCCGAGCTTTGCCCCCTTGCTCGCATCCTTGCCGAGTGCGCTCAGCGCATCGCCGGCTTCACCGAGCGACTTCTCGAGCCGCTTGGCGGCCAGCTCGAGCCTGCGGCGCGTCGCCGGCGTGAGGCCGGCCGACGCGTTCTTGGGCGCCGATGCAGCGGCGCGCGGCTTTGCAGCCGGCTTGGCCGCCGTGCTGCGGGAGGCGGCGGGAGACTTGGTGGTGCTGGCCCTCTTGGCGGGTGGCATGTTCAACTCCGAAAGGTCTGCCGGCGCCGTTACCCGCCGGTCGAATGGAAAGTGGATGCTGCGCGTTGGCCGTGCAGTACAAGCGTGGTTACGCCCACGTGACGCGGAGCCTAACGAGAGTTCGGCACGAACGGCAACCGGAGCCTGCAAGCACGCGCCCATACGCCTGCGCGTGCGCCGCGGCACGCACGCCCGCGCCTGCCTGCAGTCCGGCGGCCGTCGCTACGATCGCGCGGATGACGTCGCTGCCGTCGTGCGCATGAAGCCGGTGCGCGGAATTGCGACCGCGGTCGTCCCGGCGACGGTGGAGCAGTGCTTCTCACTGCTCGCCGCGGTGGACGGATACCCGCGCTGGTATCCCGAGGTGGTCCGCGACGTGCAGGTGATCGAGACCGGGAAGGACGGACGCCCGAGCCGGGCGCACACGACATTGCACGTCGCCTACGGCCCGCTGGCCAAGGACTTCCCACTCGTGCTGGCGATCGCGCTCGACCGGCCGCGGACCGTGCGGCTGACGCGGCTCCCGAACGAGCCCGGCGACGACGAGCAGTTCGAGGTGATCTGGCGGCTCGAGGACCGCGCCGGCACGCAGATCGAACTCGAGCTCGACGCGCGGCTCGATGTTCCGCGTCTGCTCCCGATCGGCGGGATCGGCGACGTGCTGGCGGACGGCTTCGTGCACGCGGCGGCTGAGGCGCTCGGCACATTCAGGGCGCCCGCCCGAGCAGGCTGCTAGCGTCCGCCGCATGGAGAGGGACGTAGCGGTCCGGCCGCTCGCCGGTTGGGCTGTGCTCTCGACGATCGCGTTGCTGCTCGTGACCGCCGCGACGGCGGTCGCCAAGCCGACGTACCGCGCCGCCACGTTCAGCGCTCACGGCAGTGTCGCCCAGGTCTACGTCACCGGCGCCGCCGGCGGAGAGCGACTGAGCTTGGTCAACCGGCACGGTGCGCAGGTCGCCACCGTGCGGGCCGACGCGCTCGGCGGCGCCGTGTTCCGGCTCATCACGCCGGGCGCGGGCTATCGGGTGCGACACCTGACCGCGGGTGGAGGCACGCAGTCAGGCCTGCTGACCGTGCAGCCCGAGCGCTCGGCTCCCCCCAGCACGAACATCTATCGGCAGACGATTCCCACCAGTGGCTACGGCTACCTGACCACCCGCGACGGAACCAAGCTGGCCATCGACGTCCGCCTACCCGGCGGCAAGGGCCCCTATCCGACGCTGATCGAGTACGCGGGCTATGGCTACGCCGACCCGGCCGGCGCCGAGAGCGGGATCAGCGCAGTGGCGACCCTGCTCGGGTTCGCAGTCGTCGACGTGAACATGCGCGGCACCGGCTGCTCGGGTGGGGCGTTCGACTACTTCGAGCCGCTCCAGGGCCTCGACGGATATGACGTGATCGAGACCGTCGCCAGACAGCCCTGGGTGCTGCACCACAAGGTGGGCATGACCGGCATCTCCTATGGCGGCATCAGCCAGCTGTTCGTGGCCGAGACCCAGCCGCCGAGCCTGGCCGCGATCACGCCCCTGTCGGTGATCGACAACAGCGCCACCACCCTGTACCCGGGGGGCCTCCTCAACACCGGATTTGCGCTCGCATGGGCCGAGGAGCGCGTGCACGACGCACTGCCGGCCTCGGCCACCGGGGGTGAGGGATGGGCGCTGAAGCGCATCCAGCAGGGCGACCGCACGTGCAAGGCCAACCAGGTTCTCCACGGCGCCGCGGTCGATCTCGTCGCGAAGGTCCGCGCCAACGCCTACTACGTGCCCGCGGTCGCCGACCCGGTGTCGCCGATCACCTTCGTGCACAAGATCACGGCGCCCGTGTTCCTGGCCTGTCAGTGGACCGATGAGCAGACCGGTGGGCACTGCGCCGACCTGGCCGCGAACTTCACCGGCACGCGGCACAAGTGGTTCACGTTCACCAACGGCGCCCACATCGACTCGCTGGACCCGGCCACGTTCACGCGCTGGTACGACTTCCTCCAGCTCTACGTCGCGAGGGTGGCGCCCCGGCTCTCGGCGACGGCCAAGGCACTGGCCCCGAGCCTCTTCGACGAGGTGACCGGAATCCCCGGTGTGACTCTGCCCGCCGACCCGATCCAGGCCCAGCCCGACTACGCGTCGGCTCTGGCCGCGTTCGACCGGCTTCCGCCGGTCCGGATCCTGTTCGACAACGGCGCCGCGGGTGTGACGCCCGGCGCCCCGGGCGCCGGCTTCGAGGAGTCGTTCTCGCGCTGGCCGCTGCCCGGGACGATCGCCCGCTCCTGGTATCTGGCACCTGGTGGGTCGCTGGCCGCCGGCGCCGCTTCCAAACTGGGCACCGACACGTTCACGTGGACAACGTCGGCACGACCGTTCACCGACTTCACCGGCGACACCGGCTCCGGGACCGGCGGCCTGTGGACCGCGACGCCGCACTACAACTGGGTGCAGAGCAAGCCGGGCACGGCGCTCTCGTATGTGACCGCGCCGATGTCGGGGAACACCGCCGTCGTCGGCCCCGGCGCGGTGCAGTTGTGGGTCAAGTCCTCGGCGCCCAGCGTCGATTTCCAGGTCACCGTCTCCGAGGTGCGTCCCGACGGCAAGGAGACGTTCGTGCAGAACGGCTGGCTGCGCGCCAGCGAGCGCAAGCTCGATCCCGCCAAGAGCACGCTGCTCGCCCCGGTGCCGTCGCTCCGCCACGCCGATGTCGCGCCGCTGCCGAAGGGCCGCTGGGCCCTCGTCACCGTGCCGCTCTACTACGAGGGCCACATGTACCGGCAGGGCTCGAGCATCCGGATCACCATCGCCGCGCCCGGCGGGGACCAACCGATCTGGGGCTTCGCCGAGACGAGCCCCGGGGGCTCCGCGTCGGTCTCGGTCGCGTTCTCGCCCTCCCTGCGCTCACGACTGATCCTGCCGGTCGTCCCGGGCATCGCAGCGCCCACCGGCCTGCCCCCGTGCCCAGGTCTGCGCGGCGAGCCGTGCCGGCCCTACGTGAAGTTCGTCAACCGCGGCGCCTAGCCCGAACGAGTCTCAAACAACCGTACGCCCAGTCCCCGCGCTGTGCCGCGACGCCGACGGCGCGGCGCGGCGCGGCGCGGAGCGCGCAGCGCCTCACCAGCCGAGCGTGCCCGGCGGTCCCTTGAACGGACCCACCAGGTCCGCGGTGATCCAGCCGCCGTAGAAATCGCTCGCCTGTGCTTCCACGCGCTCCTCGCCGGACCAGGCGGCGTCGACGCGGCCGGGGTAGAACGCGACGTGATCGCGCAGCGCCTCGTAGCCGGCCGTGGGGCTTGCGTAGGTCCAGCCGACGGCGCGGCCGCGTCGCTCTCCCACCATCGCATCGAGGTAGCGGGCCGCGCCTTTGAACTCGCACCAGGTCGTCCGGGCGCTGCTCGGTTCCAGCAGGTCGAGGCGCACGTCCGCGGGCGGGATGTAGATCGTCGGTGGGTGGCTGGTCTCGAGCACGCGCAGCGCCCGCGTCGAGTCGGCCAGCACCTCGCCGCCGAGCTCCACGCGGATGCGGCGCTCACACGGCACCACCGCCGGCGGCCGTGGGTAGTCCCAGACGCGCTCCATACCGGTGATACGGGCGACCCTGCGCCCGCGGTTTACGACCGGGCCCGGGCCTTGGACCACTCGGCCTTGTGGACCCGCTTGGCCGCCTGGTAGTCGGCCAGCGCCTGCGCAGAGTCGACGTCGCCGAGCGTTGGGTGCCATGGCACGAGATCCTCGGCCGCCTCGATCCCGAAGCGCTTGGCCAGAACAGCGCCGAGAGCCTTGATCTTCATCTCGCCGAAGCCCGGCAGCGCGGCGAGGTTGGCCCGCAGCGCGTCGCCGTCGGTGGCGTCGGTCCATACGCGCGCGGCATCGCCGTCGTAGTGGTCGCGGACGTACGCAGCCAGCTCGTGCACGCGCTTGGCCATCGATCCGGGGAAGCGGTGGATCGCCGGCTTCTCGCGGAACACGGGCTCGAGGTCCGCCGACGCGAGCGCACGCGCGTCGAGCGTCCCCAGGCGCTCCTGCAGCGCCAGGGGACCCGAGAAGGCCTTCTGCACGCTGACCTGCTGGTCGAGCACGAAGCCGATCAGCAGCGCCATCGGATTGGTGGCGATCAGCTGGTTGGCCGCGTCGGACTCGGTGAAGTAGAGACGGTCGGGCATCGCGTGATCGTACCGAGGGTCTGGCACCGCCCGCCGTGCTGAGCCGCCGGCGCGGATCAGCAGCCGTCCGGGCCGCAGCTGGGCCCGCCGCTGAGCACCGTCAGCGCCGAGCGAGCCGCCCAGCCGCGCCGCAGCAGCTCGAGCAGCGTCTCGGGCGGCTGCGCGCCCGCCGTGCCGAACGCTCGATCGACGACGAAGAACGGAACAGCCGTGATCCCGAGGGCCGTCGCCGTGGCCTCGTCGGAGCGCACGTCCTCGCCGAAGCGATCGGATCCGAGCACGTCGGCGACTTCGTCGGCCGGCAGTCCCGCGCCGACGGCGAGCCGCTGGAGCGCGTCGGGATCGCCGATCGGCTCCCCCTCGGTCAGATAGGCGCTCATGAGCCGCTCCTTGACCTGGTCCTGCGCAGCGTGGGCGGCAGCGAGCTTGAGGATCCGGTGGGCGTCGAAAGTGTTGCCCGCGCGCGCGATGTCGAAGCGGAAGTCGAGCCCCTCGGCGGCCGCGTTCGCGGTCATCCGGGCCTGCATCGCGAGCGCCTGCTCACGTGACGTCCCGTACTTCTGCGCGAGATGGGTGGCGCCGTCGACCTCGCGCGTGCGGGGCGCGGACGGGTCCAGCTCGAAGCTCCGCCACGTGACGTGTACGTCGTCCGAGTGCTCGAAGCCCGCGCGGGCAACCTCGAAGCGGCGCTTGCCGATGTAGCACCACGGGCACACGATGTCGGACCAGATCTCAACTTCCACAACCGGCTCCTCGGGATCGTTTCGACTCAGCTTAGCCGGGCCCGAATCGACTCCAGATCGGCCGGCGTGTCGACGTCGGCCCCCGCGGCCAGGTGGCCGCACTCGATCCTCCGCCCGCCGCGCAACAGCTCGCGCGCGCCCTGGTCGCCCGAGAGGCCCGCTATCTGGCGCATCAGCTTGGGGCCGAGCACCACCGGGTGGCCCGGTCGTCCGGCGTAGGTGGCGCGCGTGCCCGGTGGCTGGTCGAGGAACCGGGCGATCACCTGCGGCGTGATCAACGGCTCGTCGCCCAGCGTCACGATCACCTTGCGCGCACCGGCCAGTGCGGCCACGCCGCGGCGCAGCGAGGCGGCCTGTCCCTCGCCCCAGTCGGGGCAGATCACCGGCTCGCAGCCGGCGAAGTCGACGCCGGACAGCAGCTCGTCCGCGAACGCGCCGAGCACCACCACAGTGCGCTCGATCGCCGGCACGGCGAGCTGGGCGCGGATCGCGTGCTCAAGCAGCGGCACGCCGTCAAGCTCGGCCAGCAGCTTGGGTGCCGCGCCGAACCGCGACCCCGAGCCGCCAGCCAGGATCAGCCCGGCGACGGCGACGTCGCTCACATGTCCTCGAAGATCGCGGCCAGCTGCTCGAGGGAGGCGAGTGAGTTCCCGGCCAGCAGGTGGTCGGTGTGCGGGATTGCGGCGACCATCCCGCGCGTCAGCGGCTCGTAGCCGGGTTGCGCGGCGAGCGGGTTGAGCCACACGAGCCGGTGGGCGCTGCGCCGCAGGCGGCCGAGCTCCGCGCCGAGCGTCTCGGGATCGCCGCGATCCCACCCGTCGGACAGGATCACCACGACCGCGCCGCGCCCGAGCCGGCGCCCGTGAACACGGTTGAGCTCGCCGAGCGCGGCGCCGATGCGGGTGCCGCCGGACCAGTCGCTGACCGCCGCGGCGGCACGCTCCAGCGCCCGGTCGTGGTCGCGGCCGCCGAGCTCGTGGGTGATCCGGGTGAGCCTCGTGCCGAACGCGAACGCCTCCACGCGGCGTCGCGCCGCGACGCACGCGTGCAGGTACTGGAGCAGCATGCGCGCGTACGGGGTCATCGAGCCCGACACGTCGCAGACGAGGACGAGCGGGCGCGGCCGGCGCGTGGGAGCGCGCCAGTGCCGGTAGACGGGCTCGCCGCCGGCGCGCAGGGAGTCACGAATCACGCGCCGCAGATCGGGAGTGTGCTGGCGCCGGCGCGACGGCCGGGTGCGGCGCGAGAGGCGCGTCGGGCCGCGGCGGGCGAGCTGCGCGATCAGCTCACGGGCGATCGCCGCCTCGGCGGTCGTGAACTCCGCGAAGTCCTTGTCCCTCAGGAGCTCCACGTCGCTCCAGGCGGCGGGCACGAGCTGCGGCTCCCGCGTCTCGGGCCGGGGCTGCGAGCTCCCGATCCCGGCCCGGGGCAGAGCCGCCCGCTCGATCGCGCCGAGCGCGGCCAGGGGGTTGTCGGTGCCGGGCGCGAGATCGTCGCCGAACACCGACACGAACGCCCGATCGAAGCGCGCGAGGTCGGCCCGACTCGAGCAGAGCACGGAGCGCAGGGCGAGCCGGGCGTCGGCGCGCGACACCCCGGCCGCGTCCAGCGCGCGGTGGGCATCGAGCAGCTCGGCGATCCCCGCGCGCCCGCCCTGGTCGCGGTAGGCGGCAGTCAGGGCGCGGAGCGGGTCGAGGACCGCCTCAGACACCCTCCAGCACCCCGCGGTCGCGCACCCGGGTGACGTCCTCGTGCACCTTGAGCGCGGCGCCCAGCGTCGCGTCGAGATCAGCCTCGTCGCCCAGCGCCAGCAGCGCCCGAGTCCACACGATCGTCTCGCCGACGCCGGGCAGCTTGTACAGATCCGCCTGGCCGCGCAGGCGGCCCACCGCGGCGACCACGCGGTCGGCGATCGCCTCGGGCACGCCGGGCAGGCGGGCGTGGACGATCGCCCGTTCGCGGTCGGGATCCGGGTAGTCGATCCAGTGGTAGAGGCAGCGGCGCTTGAGCGCGTCGTGGAGCTCTCGGGTGCGATTGGAGGTCAGCAGGACGACGGGGCGCCGGACGGCCGCGACGGTTCCGATCTCCGGGATCGTGATCGCGAAGTCCGACAGGAATTCGAGCAGGAACGCCTCGAACTCGTCGTCGGCGCGATCGATCTCGTCGATCAGCAGCACCACCGGTTGGGCGGGGTCCGCCTCCAGCGCCTCGAGCAGCGGCCGGCGCAGCAGGAAGCGGCGGGAGAACAGCTCGCCCTCGTCCATCCCGGCTTCGGCGGCCCGCAGGGCCAGCAGCTGGCGCGGGTAGTCCCAGTCGTAGACCGCGTGGTGCAGGTCGATGCCCTCGTGACACTGCAGCCGGACGAGGCGGGCGCCGGTGGCCGCCGCCAGAGCCCGCGCGACCTCGGTCTTCCCGACGCCGGCCTCGCCTTCGAGCAGCAGCGGCTGTTCGAGCGTGACCGCGAGGTGCACGACGAGCGCGAGGGCGCGATCGGCGAGATAACCCTGGGCGGCGAGTGCCTTGCTTGCCGCCTCCACGGATCGGATCTGCTCGAGCGTCACTCGATGCCGGCTGCCTCCAGCAGCGCGCGCCGGCAGAGCACCCGGGCCAGGTGGCGTTTGTAGTCGGGCGTCGCGTTCACGTCCCCGCCCGGGTTTGTGCCCTCGGCGGCGAGCTCGGATGCCGCGGCGATCGTGTCCGCGTTGAGCGGGCCCCCGCGGAGCTTGTCCTCCACGGCCGTCGCCCGCAGCGGCATCGGGCTCATCGAGGTGAGGCCGATTCGCACGTCCTCGCACACGCCGTCGCTCTCCTTCACGACGGCGCACACGGCCACCATCGCCCAGTCCTCGGCTCGACGGGTGAACTTCTCGTACGCGAACCCGTAGCCGTCGAGGGCCGGGACCCGAACCTCGGTGAGGATCTCCTCCGGCCCGATCGCCGTCTGCATGTAGCCGCGGAAGAGGTCGCCGGCCTCGACCACCCGCTGACCGTCCGCGCCCTGGACGGTGACGCTGCCCTCGCAGGTCAGCAGCACCGTGGGGAGGTCGGAGCCCGGATCGGCGTGGGCGAGCGTGCCGCCGATCGTCCCGCGGTTGCGCACCGAGCGGTCGGCGACCTTCCCCGCGGCGCGGGAGACGACGCCGAGCTCGGGCGTGTCCTCGAGCTCCGCGATGGGGACCAGCGCTCCGATCCGCCAGCCGCCGTTCTCGCGCTGGATCCCGTGCAGGCCGGGGATCCGGCGCAGGTCGACCAGCAGCGACGGCGCCGCGAAGCGCAGCTTCATCATCGGGAGCAGCGAGTGGCCGCCGGCCAGCAGCTTGGCGTCCTGCCCGTCCTCGCGCAGGAGGCGGATCGCCTCCTCGAGCGATTCCGGCGCCTCGTAGGCGAACGCGTTCGGGATCATGCCGACGCACCTCCCTTTGCTGTCTCGATCGCCTCCCACACCCGGACGGATGTGAGCGGCATGTTGATGTAATTCACGCCGAGCGGTCTGAGCGCGTCGATGACCGCGTTGGTCACCGCCGCCGATGCGGCGATCGTGCCCGCCTCGCCGATGCCCTTGACGCCGAGCGAGTTGACCGGCGACGGCGTCTCGGTGCGATCGGTCTCGAAGCTCGGCATCTCGGCCGCGGTGGGGAGGGCGTAGTTGACGAATGTGCCGGTGACCAGCTGCCCGTCGCTGTTGTAGACCACCTGCTCGTACAGCGCCTGCCCGAGCCCGTGGACCACGCCGCCGTGGATCTGTCCGTCGATCAGGAGCGGGTTGATTGCGGGTCCGCAGTCGTCGACCGCGATGTAGCGGAGAACCTTCACCTTGCCCGTCTCGCCATCGACGTCGACGATGCAGGCGTGTGCGCCGAACGGGAACACGAAGTTCTCCGGGTCGTAGAACGCCACCTCCTCCAGCCCGGGCTCCATGCCCACGGGCACGTCGCCGATGTAGGCCGCGCCGGCGACCTCGGCGAGGGTCAGGCCCTTCTCCGGCGATCCGCGCACCGCGAACTTCTCGCTCGTGACCTCGATGTCCTCCGGCGCCGCCTCGAGCTGATGCGCGACGATCGCCTTGGCCTTCTCGACGATCTTGCCGGTGGCCCGGACGACCGCCTCGCCGCCCGTGGCCAGCGTCCTCGAGCCGTAGGTGCCACGGCCCTCCGGACCGGTGCCGGTGTCGCCGTGGACGATCTCGACCACGGACGGATCGACGCCGAGCTGGTCGGCGACGATCTGGGCGAATCCGGTCTCGTGCCCCTGGCCGTGCGGGGATGTCCCGGTGTAGACCGTGACCGCGCCGGTGTTGTGCACGCGGACCATCGCCGACTCCCACAGTCCGGCCTGGACTCCGACGCCGGCCGGACCGGTCACGCGTGATGGCGCCAGCCCGCAGATCTCGGTGTAGGTCACGAACCCGATGCCTCGATAGATCCCCTGGGCTCTGAGCTCCTCCTGCTCGCGCCGGAACGCGGGCACGTCGACGTGCTCGAGCAGCTTGTCGAGCGTCTTGTCGTAGTCGCCGGAGTCGTAGATGACCCCGGTGGCCACTGCGGCGGGGAAGTCCTCCTTGGGGATGAAGTTCCGCCGCCGGATCTCGAGCGGATCGAGGCCGAGCTCCGCCGCGAGCTGATCGAGCGTGACCTCGATCATGTGGGTCGCCTCGGGGCGCCCGGCGCCCCGGATCGCGTCGGTCGGGCACTTGTTCGTGAACACCCCGACGATGTCGGTCTGCACCGCCGGGATCTTGTAGCAGCCGCCCATCACGAACGCCCCGAGCGACGGGATCATCGGCGTCAGCAGCATGTTGTACGCGCCGAGGTCGGCGATGATCCGGACGTGGAACGCGGTGATCGTTCCGTCCCGCTTGGCCCCCATCTTCGTGTAGGCGATCTGGTCGCGACCCTGATGCGCGACCGCCATGTTCTCCGAGCGGGTCTCGATCCACTTGACCGGCACCCCGAGCTTGCGGGAGCACCAGGCGGTGAGGATCTCCTCGCCGTAGACCTGCAGCTTGGAGCCGAAGCCACCGCCGACCTCGGGAGCGATCACCCGCACCCGCTCCTCGCTCATCCCGAGCAGGATGGCCAGGAACAGCCGGAGGAAGTGCGGCACCTGGGTCGAGCTCCACAGCGTCAGCGAGCCGGCGCGGTGGTCGGCCAGGACGCCACGAGGCTCGATCGGCGCCCCTGCGGTGCGGTGATTGACCACGCGGCGCTCGACGACCACGTCGGCCTCGGCGAATCCCGCCTCCATGTCCCCGCCGGACAGTGTCCACTGGTGGACCTCGTTGGTCCCCAACTGCTCGTGGACGAACGGACCGGAGTGCAGTGCGGCCTCGGGATCGGTGATCGCCGGCAGCGTCTCGTACTCGACCACGACATCCGCCACTGCGTCGACGACGCCGTAGCGATCCTCGCCGATGACCACGGCGACAGGATCGCCGACGTGCTTGACGGCGCCGCGGGCGAGCGGCCAGTGATCGGGGTTGTTGATCTCGACACCGGGCGGGGCCCAGGCCATCGGCAGCGGCGCCGCGAGGTCGGCCATGTCCTCCCCGGTGAACACCGCGTGCACGCCCCGCCGCTCGCGGGCGGCGGAGGCGTCGATCGAGACGATCCGCGCGTGGGCCTCGGGCGAGCGGACGATCGCCGCCCACAGCATCCCGGGCATCGCGATGTCGTCGATGTAGCGGGCGCGGCCGGTGATCAGCCTCGGGTCCTCCTTGCGCCGCAGTGAACGCCCGACGTGCTTGCTGCCGGCGGGGGCTTCGCTGGTCGCGCTCATGCCGTCACCTCCGAGCGGTCGCCGAAGGTGGACGATTTCGTCTTGGCGGCGTCGAGCACCGCGCGCACGATGTTGTGGTACCCCGTGCAGCGGCACAGGTTGCCCTCGAGACGCTGGCGCACCTCCTGCTCGGTGGGATCCGGGTTGTCGGCCAGCAGCGCCGCCGCCGCCATGATCATGCCCGGGGTGCAGTAGCCGCATTGCAGGCCATGGTCGTTCCAGAAGGCCTCCTGCAGCGGGTGCAGGTTGCCCTCCTGGCCGAGTCCCTCGATCGTGGTGATCTCGGCCCCGTCGGCCTGGACGGCCAGGACAGTGCACGACTTGACGGCGCGCCCGTCGAGGTGGACCGTGCAAGCGCCACAGTTCGAGGTGTCGCACCCGACGTGCGTGCCCGTCAGTCCGAGGTGGTCGCGCAGCGCATGCACGAGCAGCAGACGCGGTTCCACGTCGATCGAGTGCTCCACCCCGTTCACATTCAGACGGACAGCAGTGTTCGGGCTCATGTCTCTCCTCCTAGTCGAGAACTGGACGCCACCATACCCGCCCAGCCCCCGCTGTGTGAGCGGATTTTGTCCGGTGCGTAATGCGCCGTACGAGCGCGACGCCGCGCGGAGGCATCGATTCAGGCCTGGAGCAGGCTGAGCACGGCGACACCGATGACCACGACGATCACCCCGGCGGTCTGCACGCGCCCCAGGCGTTCACCGAACAGGAGGTAGCCACCGACCGCGGCCAGCGTGGCGAACTGCGAGGACAGCACCGCCGCCACGGCGATCCCGTGCCGTGAACCGAGCGTGTAGGCGTAGAAGCCGAGAACCTCGCAGACGCCCGACACAGTCACCAGCGCGACGGCCCGGCGGGGCAGCCGCATCCGGCCCAGGATCGCCAGCGGCAGGCAAGCGCGATCACGCCGATCAGCCGGGCGGAGAGCACGACCCAGGCCACCGGCAGCCGAGATCCGGCCCGTGCGGTGGCGTACAGGCTGAACCCGAACACGAGCGCGGCCCCGCCCGCGAGCGCGAGCGACCGTGATGCCCGCCTGACCTCGTGCTCCGTCGTGGCCGAGTTCGACAGCGCGGCCAGGAAGATCCCGGCCGCGATCACGGCCAGGGTCGCCGCAGTCGCGGGCCCGAGCGTCTCCCCCGCGGCGACGGCGATCAGCGCCGCGACCGCGCCCTCGGTGGAGACCAGCGGCGCCATCAGCGCGATGTCGGCGATCCGGAACGCGGCGTAGGCCAGCACGAGCCCGATCACGTTGCCCCCACCCGAGATCAGGAGCCACGCGCCCGAGGAGGCATCGAGCCCGCTCGGGATGCCGTGCACCGCCGCCGCCGGCGCCACGATCACGAGGCCGACCAGCATCACCCAGGCCACCACCGCGATCGGTGGGGTCAGGCGACTCGAGCGCGATGAGCACAGTGTCGAAACCGCCCAGGCCACGGCGGCACCCAGGCCTCCCAGGATCGCGATCACGCACAGATCGTCGCAGCCGGTGGCGCGTCGGGCGGCCGACTGGGTTGGCGCCAGGGAGGCCGCGCACCCAGAGGCAACGTCTAACCTGCGTGTCATGAGCTACACGGCCGCCGATGGCAGACAGCAGTTGCTGGACACGCTCGCCCGCGCGGCCGATCGACTCGGGTTCGCGCTCGCCTCGCTCGGCGAGGCCTACGAGGCGCTCGACGAGCACGCCGGCGACCGGCTCGAGGTCGAGCTGTTCCGGCCGGTCCAGCTCGCCTACGGCCGGGCCAAGCGCACCTACGCGGCGTTCGCCGAGCGCTACGACCTGCCGGCCGGATCATTCGAGGCATCGCACGCGCCGAACGTGCGCGCCGGACACGCCCAGGACGCAATCGAGAGCGCGCTGGGCGCCGTCGCCGAGGCCGACGCCGCGCTGGCCACGCTGCAGGACTCGATGCTGCCGATCGAGGTCGGCGACGAGGAGGTGCGGGCCGGGCTGACCGAGGTCCGGGCGCTGATGGGCGGCCTGCCCGACCGCGCGCGGGACCTCGTGCGGACCCTGGGCCGGTAGCCGATCGCGTGCGGGCCCTGGGCCGGTAGCCGATCGCGGTGGAATGGGCTGCCGGGTCGCAGCGGGTCAGGCCAGGCCGGCGAGGGCCTCGTGCGCAGCGCGCTCGCCGGAGCGGATCGCCCCGTCCATGTATCCGGGCCACAGCGGCGAGAAGTCGGCGCCGGCGAAGTGCAGCCGGCCCACCGGCTGCACCGCCGCGTCGGCCAGCGCCGTGAGCACCCCGGGCGGGTTGAAGCTGCCATAGGCGCCGCGCGTATACGGCTCCTCGGCCCAGGCGAGGTCAACGTACGCGCTCGGGCGTGCGGCGGCGGGACCGAAATAGCGGGCGAAGCAGGCAAGCGCGGCCCGGCGCCGCGCAGCGGCCGAGACGCCGTAGAAGGCGCGGCTGTCGTTGCCCTCCATGAAGCCGACGAGCACGCCGGGGCGCCCGCCGGGAGGAGAGTTGTCGTACGTGATCCGGATCGGGCCGGCGTCCGAGGTGACGGCGCCGCTCAGGCCCTCGTCACGCCAGAACGGCCTCGGGTAGATGGCGTTGACCTTGACCACGGATCCCATCGGCTGCCGTTGCAGCAGTTGGTCGTGGGCCGCCGGCAGCGGCGGCGAGTAGGCGATCCGTCCGATCAGTGGCTTCGGCAAGGTCAGAATGGCCTGCCGAGCGGAGAAGCTCTCCGACGGCGTGTGCACGGTCACGCGTGAGCCGCGGTCGATCGCCGTGACCGGCATGCCGAGCCGCACGACCGTGCCGAGCCCGCGGCCCAGCCGGACCGAGAGCTGCTGCGGTCCGCCCACGAAGCGGATGCTCTGGGCGGAGCCGATCAGGGTGTTGATGTCCCCGCCGACGCCGGAGATGGCCGACAGCAGGTCGAGCAACGAGATCTCCGCGGCCTGCTCCCCGTACACGCTCGCGACGGCGAGCTCCATCAACGTGCGCGCCTCGGCAGTCGGGATGTGCTCGGCGATCCAGGCCCCGATCGTCTGCTGGTCCCAGCTCGCGGCCTGGGTCGCGGTCCACGGCCGGTCGGGCGTGACCGATCGTGCCATCCCGTTGAGGGCCAGGATCGCGGTCTCCAGATCGCCGAGCGATGCCGGCGCGGCCGGTGGCACGTCGCCCACATACCTCAGCAGTCGGCCGCTGCGGTAATACAGGTTGCTGCCGGACGCGTAGGTCGGGAACGTGGCCACGCCGAGCTCGCGCGCGAGTCCCAGCACGCGGTCCTGCCCCGGCCCGGCCCATTGCCCCCCGAGCTCGACGACCGTCCCAGGCCCGAGTGCACGGTCGAGATTGCGTCCGCCCACGCGATGGCGCGCCTCGAGCACGAGCACCGAGCGTCCGGCGCCGCGGATCGCCCGGGCCGCGGTCAGCCCGGCGAGGCCGGCCCCGACGACGATGACGTCGTAGGTGCGGTCGCGCCGCGCCCGGCGCATCGCCGCGCCGGCGCCGGCGGTGGCGGGGCTTTCCGCGCCGACGGCGGCCGTGAGCGCCGTGGCCGCGGTGCCGGCCAGGAGCCGGCGGCGGCTGAGGCCCGGGCGATCGACTTCGCGGGGTGGCGGCGAGCCGGCGATGGCGAGACGCTAGCGAATGCGTAGTCAGATCGCTGACAGCGGCTCGGAGGGTGGGCAGATTCCGGCCGCCAGTCGGCCGGAATCTGCCCACCCTCCTCCGGGGCCCGGTTTTCTCCGCGGCCGGCTTTGTCCGCGGCCCGGCCTTCTCCGCGGCCCGCCCTCGATGCGGCCGTTCACGTCCCGACCCGGCCCGTCACCGACAGGCCCCACCGGACCGCCCCTACGCCGCCTCCAACTCCATCGGCCAGATCCCCGCGCGACGGTCGCGGACCCGCCAGTGATGGCGCACCCACGCCGGGCGGACGTCCGCCCGGACGGCGGAGGACACCGCGGCCGTCCAGCGGGCCAGCAGCTCATCGCCCCGCGCCACCGCGAGCTCCGCGTCTGGCACCTCGGCCAGCCAGGCCCGTTCGAGCTCGTCGCGCTCACCCGTGAACAGCGGCAGCGCCCTCGCCGGATCGCGCAGGGCGACGCGGTGCAGGCGCTCGTGGCGCCACCACAGGCAGCGCTCGTCGAAGCGATCCGTCGCCGGCGGCCCGAGTGACACCGGCCGCGTGACCCGATAGGGCTTGAACAGCGACGTGCAGGGCGCCGCGGTCGCGGTGGCCCAATGAATCGCCTCCCCGCCGCGACGGAGGTCGGAGACCCACGAGGCGGTCGTCTGCGATGCGGTCACGAGGCCGGCGGCGTGCATGCACGGCGCTGCCATGCCGCCGTTGACCGGGGAGTAGTAGGGCCAGCGGCCGTCCCCGTGGGAGCGGAGCGCCGCGAACAGGCCGGCGAGCGTGGGGTCGCGGGCGGCGGCGCGGGAGGTCAGCTCGCGGCGCACACGACAGGCGGAGACCGTGGTCCGCACACGGTCACTGTGAGCGGCGGCGAAGGCCGGGATCGTGAGTCCGTTGGAGATGCTCCGGGTTCCCGTCCGGACCTGCTCGGCCGCCCACTTGCGGCCCGCGGTCTCGAGCACCCAGGCCTCGGTGGGATCGGCGATCAGGAAGCTCGAGTGGTAGGTGAACGAGCGCCGCTCGTGGCCGCAGCCGCCGCCCTGACCGTGGCGCTCGAGCAGGTCGGTCACGACGGAGACCGCCTCGGCGGCGGTGGCCGCCCGCTCGAGGGCGAGACGGACCAGATCCATGCCGGTCAGCCCGGTCTCGGCGTAGGGCTGGGTGGTGAACACGGCCTCGTTGCCGATCGCCACGCCCGCCGCGTTGGCGCCCATCTCGGCGCCCCACATCCAGAACGGCCGGCTGATCAGGATCGCCTGCGTGTGGGGCGCCTGGGGGATTTCGATCCACGTGCAGCGAACGCTCGCGCCGCGCGCGTGTGTACCGGCCGGATGCCACTCGAGCAGTTGCGCCTCGTTGCAGTCGCGGTCCGAGTTCTTGGCCAGCAGCACGCGCCCGTCGGCCACTACGACCACGCTGTCGCACATCCATGCAGGGTAGAGCGCCCGCACCCCGCGTACCCTGGGCTGATGCCGAGCTTGGTGTCACGCGTCGGCGCCCGCCTGGAGGCGATCTGGGACAACGCGCGGCTGTGCGCGATGCTCGGGGCGGCGGCCATCGCGTTCTCGAGCATCCTCGTCCGGCTCAGCCACGCCTCGCCCTCGACCGCGGCCATCTTCCGCTGCGCCTACGCGCTCCCGCTGCTCGGCCTCCTGGCGTGGTGGGAGGACGGGCGGTTCGGCCCGCGGGAATGGCGCGACCGGCGGATGGCGATCGGCGCCGGCGTGTTCTTCGCCGCCGACCTGATCCTGTGGCATCACTCGATCGCCGACGTCGGCGCCGGGCTCGCGACCGTGCTGGCCAACGTCCAGGTCGTGCTCGTGCCACTCGTCGCCTGGGCGGTGCTGGCCGAGCGCCCGCACGCGCGCGTGCTGGCGGCGCTGCCCTTGGCGCTGTTCGGGGTGCTGCTGATCTCCGGCGTACTCGAGCACGGCGCCTTCGGTCGCGATCCGGCCCGCGGGGCCGCGTTCGGGTTGGGCGCCGGCGTGGCCTATGTCGGCTTCCTGCTCCTGCTGCGGCGCAGTGGGGTGGACCTGCGACGGCCGGGAGGACCGCTGTTCGACGCCACGGCGACGGCGGCCGTGTTCTGCATCGCCGCCGGGCTGGTGATCGGCGATGCCCACCTCGTGCCCGCATGGCCGGGAGCGGGCTGGCTGATCACGCTCGCGCTCACCTCGCAGGTGCTGGGGTGGCTGCTGATCGCCACCTCGCTGCCCCGGCTGCCGGCCGCGATGACGTCCGTGCTGCTCACGATCCAGCCCGTTGGCTCGGTGATCCTCGCGGCGCTGATCTTCAGCGAGTCGCCGACCCCGTTGCAGCTGATCGGCGTGCTGCTGATCCTCGGCGCGCTCCTGACCGCGACCCGGACCGGTCGCCGCCAGGCCGATGATCCGCTCGTGGCCGCGGTGCCGGAGCGCGGCGAGCAGGTCGCGGCGCTCGCGCCGGCTCCGAGCGGCAGCGTCGGGGCGGGCGGCGTGGGAGACTCCGATCTATGAGCTCACTCGCCGAACCCACCGACGCACACGAGCAGCTCCACTACCGCGCCTGCACGGTGTGCGAGGCGATGTGCGGCCTCGAGATCCGGCACGCCGGCGGGGAGGTGGTCTCGATCCGCGGCGATGAGCAGAACACGTTCTCACGCGGGCACATCTGTCCCAAGGGCAACGCGCTGCAGGACGTGCACACCGACCCGGATCGCATCCGCCATCCCCTGCGCCGCGCTGCAGGGGGATGGGAGCGTGTGGACTGGGACGAGGCGCTCGACGACATCGCGGCCCGGGTGCTCGCGATTCAGCGCCGGGACGGCCGCGACGCGGTGGGCGTGTATGTCGGTAACCCGACCGCCCATCACCTCGGTCCCCTGTTGATGCTCGGCCCGCTGCTCGCCTCGCTGCGGACGCGCAACCGCTACTCGGCGACCTCGCTCGACCAGCTCCCGCACATGCTCGCGGCGTGGAAGCTGTTCGGCCATCAGGCGATGTTCCCGGTGCCCGACATCGATCGCACGCAGTTCTTCCTGTGCCTGGGTGGCAACCCGATGGCCTCCAACGGGAGCCTGATGAGCGCTCCGGGGTTCCGTCGCCGGCTGCGCGCGCTGCAGGTCAGAGGCGGCCGCTTCGTCGTCGTCGATCCGCGCAGGACGGAGTCGGCCGCCGTGGCCGATGAGCACCTGTTCATCCGGCCCGGTACCGACGCGTGGCTGCTGCTGGCGATGCTGCACGTGATCTTCGCCGAGGGCTTGGCCGACCTCGGCGCCGCCGCCGGCTATGTCGACGGGCTCGATCAGCTGGCCGGCCACGTGGCCGGATTCCCGCCGTCGCTGGCCGCCGCGGCGACGGGCATCGCCGAGGACCGGATCCGCGGCCTCGCCCGCGAGTTCGCCGCCGCGTCGTGCGCGATCGCCTACGGCCGCGTGGGGCTGTGCACCCAGGAGTTCGGGGGGCTCGCGGCCTGGCTCGTGTACGTGTTGAACATCGTGACCGGCAACCTCGACCGCGAGGGCGGGGTGATGTTCACGACGCCTGCGGTCGACCCGCTGCCGCTCACGGCGGCGATCGGCCTGTCGGGCTCGTTCGACCGCTACCGCTCGCGGGTCAGCGGCCTGCCCGAGTTCTCTGGCGAGCTCCCGACCGCCGCGCTGGCGGAGGAGATCGAGACTGCCGGTGAGGGCCAGATCCGGGCCCTGATCGTGCACGCCGGCAACCCGGTCCTGTCGGCTCCCAACGGGGCGCGGCTGGAGCAGGCGCTGCCCGGCCTCGAGCTGATGGTCTGCTTCGACATCTACCTGACCGAGACCAGCCGTCACGCGGACTACATCCTGCCGCCACCGAGCCCGCTCGAGACCTCCGAATACGACCTCGCGCTGAGCCTGCTCGCCGTGCGTAACGTGGCGCAGTTCTCGGCGCCGCTGTTCCCACCGCCGGAGGGGGCACGTGACGACTGGGAGGCGCTGGCCGGGCTCACCGCCCGGCTGCTCGCCCGCGATCGTCGCGGAAGCGCCGTCGCCGCCGCATTTCGCACGGCGGTCGGACGTCTGGGCGCGGACGGGCTGCTCGATCTGCTGCTCCGGCTCGGTCCCTACGGGCATTCGGCCGGGGCCGGCGCACTGATCCGGCGCACGATCGGCCGCGCGCCCCTGAGCGGCGCCGTCTGGGGGCGGCTGAAGTCGCTCATCGGCCGGGGGGCGTGGACCACGGCGCTGCCGGCCGGGACCCCGCTGCCCGCCGGCGTGCCGGCCTCCGGACTGACGCTGGAGACGCTGCGTGCGCATCCCCACGGCCTCGACCTGGGCCCGCTCATGCCGCGGCTGCCCGAGCGGCTGTTCACCGACGACAAGCGGGTCGCGCTCGTGCACGACATCTACGTGACCGACATGCAGCGGCTGCGCGCGCGCAGCGAGTCGGTCATCCCCGGGCCGGGCGAGCTGACGCTGATCGGCCGCCGCCACCTGCGCAGCAACAACTCCTGGATGCACAACAGTCGCCGCCTGGTCAAGGGCAAGTCACGCTGCACGCTGATGATCCACCCCGACGACGCCGCCGAGCGCGGCCTCGAGGACGGCACGACGGCGGTCGTGAGCTCCCGGGTCGGCGAGCTGGAAATCACCGTCGAGGTCACGGACGCCCTGATGCCCGGCGTCGTGAGCATCCCGCACGGCTGGGGCCATCACCGCGGTGAGGTCGGCTGGCGGCTCGCCGAGTCCAACGCGGGCGTCAGCATCAACGACATCACCGACGAGCGGCGCGTCGACGGGCTGAGCGGCACGGCGGCGTTCAGCGGCGTCCCGGTGCACGTGCGTGCCCGCAGCGAGGCCGGTGTCGAGCTCGCTGCCGGCGCCGAGCTCGGCTGAGTGCCGGCCGCCGTGACCGCGGACGCGATCCAACGTGTCGACACGCTGATCCAGGTCGGCCTGCGGATCGCGCGCTCGGCCAAGAACGGACGGATCGCGCTGGCGCGGACCGCCGATGCGCTCGATCTGGGCTGGATCCCCCGACCCTGGGGGGACGAAATCGCCGCCGAGCTCGAACTCGCCCGCGAGAGGGCGCGCGAGCCGATCGAGCCCAAGCGGATCGAGCACGCCCTGCGCGCCGCCTGGGGCGGCAAGCCGACCGATGAACTCGACGAGCTGGAGCTAGAGCCGGCGGCCGTGACGCCGACCGCGCAGGTTCATCGCGGCGTGCTCGACGGTGAGCCGGTCGCGGTCAAGGTGCTCCGGCCGGGAATCGCCGCCGGCATCCGCCAGGACCTGGTGCTGCTCGAAGGCCTGCTGCCGCCGCTGCGCTCCGCGTTCCCTGCGATCGACGCGCGGCAGCTGCTCGACGAGCTGCGCGAGCGCGTGCTCGACGAGCTCGACCTCGAGGCCGAGGCGACCACACAACGGCGCTTTCATCGCGGGCTGCGCGGTCACCCCTTCCTCACCGTCCCGGCACCGGTCACGCGGCTGGCGCGCGAGGGAGTGATGGTCAGTGCGTGGGTCGACGGCGTCACCATCGACCGCGCACCCGACGCCGACCAGGCGGCCCGGCGGCTGCTGGTGTTCGCGCTCGGGTCGGCGCGATCGGGCGTGGTCCATGCGGACCTGCATCCCGAGGACGTTCTCGTCCAGGCCGACGGCCGTGTCGCGATCGTCGACTTCGGCGCGACGCGCGCGGTGTCGCCCGAGCGCGTGGCCGCCTCGCTGGCCGCCGTCGAGGCGTTCGCGGCCGAGGACGAGACCGGCTTTGGCACCGCGGTGGAGCAGCTCGGGTGGCTCGGCGCCGCGGATGTCCCGACCGCGCTCGGCCTGGCCCGGCGTGCGCTCGGCGGGCTGGCCGGACCAGGGTCCGCGCGGCTCGATTCCGGCGCCGTGCTCGCCGCGCGGGACCGGCTGTTCGACGAACCCGCAGCGATCGTCCGGCTGATCCTCGCCGGCGTGCTGCCCCCGGAGGACCTGTGGCCGGCGCGTGGGGTGGCTCAGCTGTTCGGGACGATCGCGCGCGTCGGCGCGACTGGGAACTGGCTCGAGCTGGTCAGGGCGTCGCTGCGCGACGGCTGGGACGCCGCCGGCTGACCGGCGCAGGCGAGCACCTCGATCGGATCCACCTTCCCCTTCAGCCGGACGCTGCCGCGCGAGGTGAGCACGAGCGGCCGCGTGAGCGCGTCCCGCGTGTCGGAGGTCAGCAGCAGGTCGTCGCCGGTTTCCCGCGTTGCCGCCTCGACCCGGGCGCAGACGTTGACGGGGTCGCCGATGACGCTGAAGTTGAGCCGGCCGGCGCCGCCGATCGAGCCCGCCACGACCCGACCGGTGTTGATGCCGACGCTGATCTGCAGCTCGTCCTCGGGTCGGTTGACCGCGCGCACCATCTCGAGCCCGGCGGCCACGGCGCGGTCGGCATGGTCCGGGTATCCCTCCGGGGCGCCGAACACGGCCAGCAACCCATCCCCCATGAACTTGTCCACGTGGCCGCCGTGCGCGGCGACGATCGGCACCATCAGCTCGAACAGCCCGTTCAGCGCGGTCACGACCTCGGGCGCCTCGGAGCGCTCGGCGAACGCGGTGAAGCCACGCACGTCGACGAACATGATCGAGACGGTCACCTCGACGCCCTCCTGCGGAAACTGCCCCGACAGGATCAGCGGGACGATGTCGCGGTCGATGTAGATCCCGAACGCGGCGCGCATCTGCTCGCGCTCGGCGAGGCCGTTCGCCATTCGGTTGAAGTCGTGCGAGAGCTCGCCGAGCTCATCGCTGGTGACGACCGGGACGCGGACGTCGTAATCGCCCTCGCGCACGCGGGCCAAACCGACGCCCAGCGCCGCGATCGGGCTCGTCACCGACCGTGACAGCAGGACCGTCAACTCGAACGAGAACAGGAGTCCGACCCCGATCGCGGCGGCGACGCTGAGGCCGAGCATGCGGGTGCCCCCGTGGTGAGTCATCAGCGCGGCGACGACCAGCCCCACGAAGGCGGTGAACACCGGCAGCAGGATCTTCAGCCGGTAGCGGATCAGCAGCCCGTTGGGGGTGAAGGGAAAGTCGTCGGGCAGGCATGCGGCGATGTCGTCGATCACCGGCCGCATCAATAGCTCGGCGATGAAATAGTTGAGCACCGTCGCGTAGGCGACGGGCAGGAGCGTGGCGACGAGCAGCACCGGGATCGCCGACGCGCTGAGTCCCAGCGTGACGACGATCAGCAGCACGGGGGGGAGTCCCGCAATGGCTCCCACCAGCAGTGCGTTGGCGCGGTAGCTGCGCATGGGGAAGTTGGTGGCCGCGTCCCAGGCGGCGATCGACTCCTCGGCGCTCGGGTGCTCGCTGTCCTGCCACGCGACCACCCGCTCCAGGAAGGGCTCTGCGCGCCACAGCGCATACGCCACGGCGGCCGCAGTCGCGATCCACGCGCCGGCCAGCATCACCAGCAGCTGGCTCCCCGACGGCCCGTAGTAGGAGGTCAGCAGGACGATCGCGAGCGTGGCAATCAGCAGCGCCGCGGGCTCCTCGGTCAGGATGAAGACGAGCTTGTAGCGACGTCCGAGGCGACTGTAGATGCGTCTCGCGAGACGGTCGAGCATTGAACCTCCGGTCGAGATCCTGATAGCAAGAATAGGGGGCGACATCGTGGCGATCGTCGCCGGCGATCAGACCGGCGCCGGCGCCCGGGCCCGAGTCCGCGCCGATGAGGCGTCGGGCATCGCCGTCCTCGCCGACCCGCCAAGCCGCAGGTACAGGGTTGGCAGCACGAACAGGTTCATCAGAGTGGAGGTGGCGAGGCCGCCGAGGATCACGATCGCCATCGGGTTCTCGATCTCCTGGCCGGGCCGGTTGCCATAGACGATGAGCGGCGCCAGCGCGAGCGCCGTGGCCAGTGCGGTCATCAGGATCGGCGACAGGCGCTCGCCCGCGCCGCGCATGACCAGCCGGAATCCGAACGGCTCGCCCTCCTCGTGCTCCAGGTACTGGAGATGGCTGATCATCAGGATCCCGTTGCGGGCCGCGATCCCGAGCACGGCGAAGAAGCCGACCAGGGCGCCGAGCGAGATGGTGCCGATCGCCCCCCAGGCCGCCAGGACGCCCCCGACCAGCGCGACCGGCAGGGTGACGAACATGATCGCCGCCAGTCGCACGCTCCGGAACGCGGCCTGGAGCAGGAGCAGGATCGCCAGGGCCGCGGCGATCCCCATCTCGAACAGACGGTTCTGTGCGGCCTGGCGCTCGGCCGCTTCGCCCAGCAGTTCGAAGCGGTAGCCGAGCGGCAGCTGGATCCGCGCCAGCCGTGCCCGAACGGCCGCGGTCACCGACCCGAGGTCGCTGCCGGTGACGTTGGCCTCGACGTCGACGTTGTTCGATCCGTTGTAGCGAGTGATGTCGCTCGGCGTCTGATCGACGGAGAGATCGGCAACGGTGCCGAGCGCGACACGGCCGCCCCCGGGGGTGTCGATCAGCAGTCGCCTGACATCACTGAGGTTCTGGCGGCTGGCCGGGGTGCTGAACACCGAGACACCGAGGAAGCGCCCGCTCTGAATCACGTCTCCGGCCTCCTGGCCGCCGAAGATCGCCGCCGCGGCCCGCCGCACCGCTCCTGGCGTCAGGCCGTAGCGCCGGGCCGTGGACGAGTTAACCGTCTCCTGGATCTGGGGGATGAACCCCTGCGACTGGGGGTGTACGTCAACGAGGCCGGGAACGCCGGCGAGCGCGGCGGTGACCTGCTGGGACGCGTGCTGGAGCTCGCCGAAGCCAGGTCCGAGGATGCGTACCACGAGATCCTCGCTGGTGTTGGAGATCGTCTCGTCGATCCGCTCGTGCAGGTAGGTCGTGACGTCGATGTACGTGCCCGGGAACGACGCGCCGACGGCCCGGACGGCGGCCAGTGCCTTGGCCAGGTCGGCGCCCGGCGCGAGGCTCATCCACTGCTCCGAGAACTCCGGCCCCGCGATCTCCTCGCCCAGCAGGGCCTGCCCGATGTGCGCGCCGACGTGCGTCAGGCCCGGGATCCGGACGAGCTTCTGCTGCAACCGGGTGACCACCCGCTTCATCTCCGGCAGCGAGGTGCCGGGCTTGGTGTCGAAGTGCATCAGGAAGTCCTGCTCCTTGAACGACGGGAACAGGTCCTGGCCGAGGTTCGGCAGCACCAGCGCTCCCGCGATGATCGCCACCAGCACGGTCGCGCCCGCCCACCGCGGGCGGCGGAGTACCGGCGCCAGCAGCGCCGCGTACGCGCGCTTGGCCACGCGCATCAGCGGCGGGTCCGTGGTGCCCAGCCGTGCGCTCGGCAGCAGGATGAGTGCCAGCGCGGGCGTGACCGTGAGGGCGACGACCATCGAGGCGAGGACGGCGAGTCCGTAGGCGAGCGCCAGCGGCTGGAAGAACGATCCGGTCAGGCCGCCGACGAACACGACCGGGAGCACGGCCACGATGTTGATCAGGGTCGCGTAGAGGATCGCGGTGCGGACCTCGAGCGAGGAGGCGAGCAGGAGCGCGAGCGGCGTCGTGCGGCGTCCGCGCGCGCGCCACAGCCGCAGCCGCCGGACGATGTTCTCGATATCGATGATCGCGTCGTCGACGACCACCCCCACGGCCACCGCAAAGCCGGCCAGGACCATCGTGTTGATGTTCGCCCCCTCGGCGTCGAGGACGATCGCGGCCGCGGCCAGCGACAGTGGGATCGCCAGCAGGCTGACGAGCGCGGCGCGCCACTCGAACAGGAACGCGAGCAGGACGAACACGACGAGGACGCAGCCGATCACGACCGCGAAGCCGAGGTTGCCGATCGCCGTGTTGATGAAGGTCGACTGGCGGAAGATGTGCGAGTCGATGCGGATACCGGGGAGCCCGGGCGCAAGGGAGGCCAGCGCGCGGTCGATCCCGTTCGTCACGTCGAGCGTGTTGGCGCCGGGGAACTTCTCCACCACGAGCATCAGGCCGGGGCCGGCGTTGACGACCGCGTCGCCGATCAGGGGCGGGTGGTCATACACCACCCGCGCGACATCGCCGATCGTGAGTGTTCGGGCGCCGCGCCGGGCCAGCGGAATGGCGGCAAGCTGCTGCGGCGTCGTGACGGCCTGGACCTTGCGGATGTCCAGGCGCTGGTTCGGCGTCTCGACGAAACCGCCGGTCCCGACCGCGGTGCCGGTCGTGAACGACAGCAGCCCAGCATCGACCGCATCGGAGGTGGCGGTCAGCAGCTGGTCGAGTGAGATGCGGGCCGCGACCGTCTGTGGCACGTCCGCCTGGACCTCCACCTCCTTGCGCTGCTCTCCCCACATGGCGACGTTGGCCACGCCCGGCACATGCAGCAGCCGGTTGCGGATCGTGTAGAGCGCGACCGTCGAGAGGTCGAGCGGCGACAGCGTCTTCGAGGTGAGCGCGATCTGCATCACGCGACTGGTCGCAGAGACGATCGGATACAGCGCCGGGGGCGCGGCCCAGCTCGGCAGCGTCGGCGACGAGGCCGACAGTCGCTCCTGCACGAGCTGGCGGGCCTGGAGGACGTCGGTGCCGTGCGCGAAGTAGAGGAAGATGGCCGACAGCTGGGGGACCGATTCGGAGCGGATCTGATCGACGCCGGGGACGCCCTGGAGCGCGTTCTCGAGCGGGACCGTGACCAGCTGCTCGACCTCGGAGGGAGAGAGGCCCAGGCACTCCGTCTGGATCTCGACGCTGACCGGTGCGAACTCCGGGAACACATCGACCTTCTGGTGGCCGAGCGTCCGCACTCCGAACAGCATCAGCGCCGCCGCGGCCGCCACCACCAGGTAGCGGTAGCGCAGGCTCGAGCCGATGAGGAAGCGCATGGCTCAGGCGCCGATCCGCAGCACGGCGCCGCCGGGATGTCCGGCCGTGCGCTGCGCCATCAGGTCTGCTCCAGGACCCCGGTCTGGACGCCGTACAGCTCCTCCGCGCCGACCGTGACCACGCGAGCACCGACGGCCGGCCCGCGGAGCAGGTACACCGAATCGCCCGAGATCTGGGCCACGGACACCGGCACCTCCGCGAAGGTCAGGGCCGACAGACCGACGAACACGTAGGTGTTCCCGCTCGCGTCGTAGACCAGCGATGAATAGGGGACGAGCAGCGACGGTCCGCCCGGGCCGTGCGCGGACGCCGCCTGGACCGCCGCCGTCTCGACGCCGAGGCTCTGTGCCCCCAGCGGCGTGAGCACCACGTGCCCGGTGGGACTGCCGGCCACATGCACGAGCTTGCCGGCGACCGGAATCGATGGCGGGCTCGAGCCACCGCAGGCCGAGAGCGAGATGCCGGCGACCACGAGCAGGGCGGCGAGCGATCGATGCAGGTCGCGCATCCCACTCACCCCGCGCTCACCGGTTGGGAGTCGGTTGCCCAGCCCGCCGCGTCGGCCGGCTCCGGCACGCCGATCGGCGCCGCGGGTCCGAACGCCAATTGCACGGCGGGGAGGATCAGCAGGTTCGACAGGACCGACGTGACGAGGCCCCCGATCATCACCGCCGCGGCCGTATGGGTGAGTTCGTTGCCGGCCGTGTCGCCGAGCAGTGCGAACGGCAACAGCGCGGCGGCGGCCACCGTCGCGGCGCCGAGCGCGGGGCCGAACCGATCCGTGCCGGCCCTGGCCACGAGCTCGCGTGAGACCGGGGCGCCGGACGCGGCCTGCAGCCGGCGAACGCGGTCGGCGAGCATCACGGCCTGGCGAGCAGAGAAGGCCAACGCTCCGAGCAGCCCGGCGTAGGCCGCGAGCGAGTCCGCCTGACCGCCCGCGACGGCGACCACGATGCCGCCGAGCGCGCCCACCGGGATGACCAGGAACAGCAGCAGCGCCAGTCGCCAACTGCCGAGCGCCGCCTGCAGCAGCAGGAAGATCCCGATCGCCGCAGCCAGGATGTAGGACACGAGCACGCCATGCGAGGTCGGGTCGTCGGGGGAGCCGCCCTGGATCTCGGCGTGATATTCGAGCGGGTAGGCGATGCCCGCGAGACGGGCCCGCAGCGCGCTCCTCACCGCCGCCGCGCCGGCGCCGCCGGTCAGGTTGGCGCTGACGTCGACGTAGCGCGACACCGCCTGGCGCTGGATGTCAACCGGATCCGGTCTGACGCTCACCGTCGCGATGCCGCCCAGGCGCACGTGGCCACCGCCGGATGTGTCGATCAGCATGTTCTCGATCGCGCTCAGGTTGCTCCCCACCGCCGGCGCTCCGCGCACCACCACGTCGAACACCGCCTGATCCTCGAAGAAGTTCCCCACCGCCAGGCCCGAGACGAGCGTCGAGGCCTCGCGCCGGGCGTCGCCCGGCAGCACCCCGGCGCGCAGCGCGGCGCCGTCGTTGATCGCCACCTCGATATTCGGCTCCTGAACCGGCATCCGGATCTGCGGCGGGCCCAGACCGCCGATGCGCGACATGACCGCCCCCACTTGTCGGGCGAGCGCGCCCAGCACGGCGTAGTCCTCGCCGTACACGCGGACGTCGACGCTGTGCGTGGCCGGCGCGAGCACGCCGCTCATCACATCTCTCTCGTACGTGCCGACACTGGCCTGTATCCCGGGGACCGACTCCACGACCTGCTGCACGGAGGCCAGCGCCTGGTCGTAGTCGGCGCTCGGCCGCAGCGCGACGTACAGCTGACCCGAGCTCGTGTCCACGATCTGATCGGCGCTGACGGCGCGCCCGAGGGTGGCTCCCACGGCGCCGACCGCCGGCAGGTCGCGCAGCCGACCGAGCACGCGAGCGGTGATCCGGTCCATCTCGCCGAGCGAAGTCCCCGGCGGGCCGTTCCAGGCCACGACGAGGTTGCGGTCCCGCAACGACGGCGCTGCCGGCGCGCTCAGGAACGGCAGCACGGCGATGCCCGCGAGCCCGAGCACACACACCGCGAGCAGCGCCGGGCGGGGGATCCGCAGGGCCCGCTCGAGCGCCGCCATGTAGACACGCCGCCCCGCGCGCCCGATCCGGGTGTCGCGCGGTCGGCACCGCCCGCGGTCGAACAGCAGCATCCCGAGCGCGGGCGTCACGGTGAGCGCGACGAGTGCCGAGGTGAGCACCGCGAGGGTGAAGGCCAGCAACATCGGGTGCACGAACGTCGCCGTCAGGCCCTTGGTGAAGAACACCGGAGCCGCCGACAGGAGCACGATCAGGGTCGCGTAGCCGAGCGGGCTGCGAAGCGCCGCGCAGGCGTCGAGCACGAGCGTGCCGATCGACTCACCGGCGCCCGCGCCGCGCGCCCGCACCCGGCGCACGATCTCGTAGGCGGCGCCGACCGCGTCGTCGACAACCACCACCGAGGCCACGAGCAGGCCGAGGATGACGAGCGGGGTGAGCGTGTATCCGAGCGCGTCGAGCAGCAACAGTGCGCTCAGGAGCGAGACGATGACGCTGACCAGACCAACCACGGCCGCCCGGGCCACGCCGAGCACGGCGAGCAGGAGCAGGAGCGCGAGGCCACCCCCGATCGCGCCGGCCAGCGCCAGGTGGTGAAGCCCGCTCGAGACATACGTCGCCGGGCGGAAGAAGGAGCTGTCGATCGTCACGCCCGGCAGCGCGGGCCGGAGCTCGTCGAGCGCACGCTCCACGCCCGTGGTCACCCCGAGCACGCTGGCTGACGGCAGCTTCTGGATCATCAGCACCAGACCCGGACTGCTGCCGACGAAGCCGTTGCCGATCAACGGCTGGTGATCCTCGACGACTGTCGTGACGCCGCCGAGCGGCTGTCGTCCCGGCGCACCGGCGATCGGCACCTGGGCCAGGTCCCGCGGCGTGCCGAGCGGGAGCAGCGGCCGGATCTCCAGCCGCTGGTTGGGGCCGTCTAGGAACCCTCCCGTGCCCGGCGCGGCGCCTTCGAGGTAGCTGAGCGGAGAGACGAGCTGGGAGTTCCCGGCCGTGTCGATGATCTGCTGCAGCGTGATGCCGCGCGCGGCCAACGCCGACGGGTTGACCAGGACCTGCAGCTGTCGGTCCTGCTGGCCGAAGATGGCCACGTTGGCCACGCCCGGCACTCCGGATAGCCGCGGCTTGACGATCCACCGGGCCAGATACGAGAGCTCGATCCCGCTCAACGACTTCGACGTCAGCCCGATCATCAGCACCCGGCTCGACGTGGACAGCGGCTGGATCAACAACGGTGGCTTGGAGACGTTGGGGAGGGAGAAGGCGTTGGTCAGGCGCTCCTGCACGAGCTGCCGCGCACGCAGGACCGTGGTCCCCGGTTCGAAGTAGAGATCGACCGACGACAGCCCGGGGACGGAGTTCGAGCGCACGTCCCACACGCCCATGATCCCGTCGAGCAGGTTGTTCTCGAGCGGCACCGTGATGTACTGCTCGACCTCCTTGCCCGACAGCCCGAGCGCCTCGGTCTGCACCTCGAGCACCGGGCCTGATGAGAGCTCGGGCACGACGTCGGCGTGCATCTGCCGCAACGAGATGACCCCGAGGACGATCAGCCCGGCAGCGGCACCGACCAGCAGCATGCGGAAGCGCAGGGCTCCCGCCAGGACCGAGTGGAGCATCGAGCTACGGGCTCGGGCCGGACGCGCTCAGCCAGCTCCGGCCACTCAAGATCAGCGATGCAGAGTGCGACATCCGCCCCAGACGTCCAATCGACTCATAAGAGGGCTCTTAGAGCACTCCGTTCAAGCGTATCTCGGAATGCCGGAAATGCAAGAAGAGTTGCGGCCCGCACTTTCACGCCGACTCTTCCCGCCGGTGCCGGCGTGCGGGACATGGTCGGCGCCGCTTGACGGACCCACCCCGCGCTGCGAGTCTTGCGGGCGATGAGCAGCCAGGAGCTGGGACCGGCCGACGCGAGTCTGCAGATCAAGACCTATCGCGAGGGTCGCGCCGCCAAGGTGGGGCACGACCTGATCATCGAGGTCGGCGACTGGCAGGCCACCCTCGAGCTCGGCGAGGGCTCATCGCCGTCGAGCGCCAGCTTCACCGCCGACTCCCGCTCGCTGAAGATCCTCGAGGGGTTGCACGGTCTCAAGCCGCTGAGCGATCGCGACCGCGGCGACATCGTCAAGACGATCGACGCCAAGGTGCTGCGCGGGGCCCCGATCTCGTTCGCCGCGACGAACGTGACCCGGGAGGGCGACACGCTGACCGCGACCGGGGAGCTGGAGATCGCCGGTGGCCGGCACGACATCACGGTCGCGCTACAGGGTGCGGCCGAGGGCCGGTACTCCGGCACCGTCGTCGTCAAGCAGAGCGCCTTCGGGATCAAGCCATACTCGGGACTCATGGGCGCGTTGAAGGTGCGCGACGACGTCGAGGTCGTGCTCTCGCCCCGCTGAGGGTGCGGCGCCCCACGCGTGGCGGCCGCTACGGCTTGTACAGCCGTTCGAGCAGGTTCAACATCGCCGGCGAGGTCTGAAGGTTGCCGGGACAGCAGGTCGGGCCGCCGACCGCGCTGATCCCGATCTCGATGTGCGGTCCCGTCGAGATGCCGACGATCCCGCACCCGACCTCGGCGATCGGCTGACCCGCGCGCACGACGGTCCCGACCGGCACGAGCGCGGGTGAGGCGTGTCCGTAATAGATGTAGCGACCGTTGAGCGGGCCGCCTGCGACCCGCAGCACCGGCGCCGCGGGGCCGAACCCGGACACGCCCTCCTGCACGATGATCCCGTTGGTGACGGCGACCTCCACCGCCTGCGGGCCGCACGCCGCACCCACGGTGGAGATGTCGACGCCCTGGTCGGGCTCCCAGGTGCTCGGCGGCTCGACGATCGACAGCGGCGCGAGCGGGAACACGAATCCCTGACCGGCGTTCAGGGAGTTCAGCTCCTGCACGATCTTGAGCTCGCGCTTGACCTCGGCCAGTGAGACGGCGTGAGCGGTCGGATCCCCGACCGGCGTGGCGGTCGAGTACGAGGGCAGCACTGCGCCCGCGGCCGGATCGATCGCCTGGGGGTGGGCGTGGATCGCACCGCCGGCGCCGGCGGCCTGATCCTGCCCGCCGGCGCCGCCGGCACCGCCCGCGCCGGCGGCGCTCGATCCGCAGCCCGCGAGCGCGAGCGCGAGACACAGCGCGGCCGCAGGGAGGATCCGACGAGCGACGTGCATGGTCAGAGAGTTCAGCAGACTGCTGCGCAGGCCGGCGCCGGACGGCGGTGGGTTCAGGCGCCGGCGCGCAGGCCGGCGCGCCGGACGGCGGTGGGTTCAGGCGGCGGCGCGCAGGCCGGCGATCGGAGGCCGCTCGATTGGTTCGCGCTCGAGCGTGTCGGGGCCGTCCGTCCCCGGCACCATGAACGTCGCCGGGAGGGGGCCGCGCAGGCGCCCCTCACGCTCGAGCCGTGCGGCCACGGCCTGCAGCACGGCATAGGCCATCGGCCCCAGATCACGCAGCGGCTGATGCGCGTTCTGGCGCACGTCGAGATCGACCTGGGCCAGGCCTTCGAGGCCGACCTCGCGATAGGCGTCGAGTAACAGGGCGATGTCGACCCCGTAGCCGGTCACGAACGGCAGCCGCTCGAGCAGCTCCCGGCGCGCTGCAATCTCGCCGGCCAGCGGCTGCGCCACGGCGGCGAGGTCGGGGTAGAACAGGTTCAGCAGCGGGCGCGCGGTCAGCTCGGTGACCCGGCCGCCCTCGCCGGGCAGCGTCATGCCGCCGACCCGGAACGGTCGCCGGTAGTAGCCCTTGACCAACGAGAGGCCGGGCTCGCACAGCAGCGGCCCGAGCAGGCCGCAGGCGAAGTGGGCGCCGAAGTGCTCGGAGTCGGCGTCCAGGAAGCAGACGACGTCGCCGCTCAGCACGTGGAGCGCGCGCCACATCGCATCACCCTTGCCGAGCACCGGTCCGAGCTCGGGCATCAGCCCCTCCTGGTCGTGCACCTCGGCCCCGAGCTCCCGCGCGATCCGGGCGGTGTCGTCGGTGGAGTCATCGACGACCACGATCTGATCGACCGCTCCGGCGTCGCGCAGCGGGACCAGGCTCTCGAGGATCGCGCCGATCGTCCGCTCCTCGTCGCGGGCGGGCAGGCAGATCGAAACGGTGGCGTTCCGCTCCGCCGCCAGCCGCTCCGCCGGGAATGCGGTGTGGCTGAAACTGTTGCGCCGATACCAGGCCCGGGCCCCGATTGACATCCTCCGAAGGATGACGGACTGGGCCGACGGGGGTGCGGCTGGGGACGGACGCGCCGGCTGCTACGATCGTCGGCTAACTCGGCCGAGACCCCGCCGAGCGCTCGACGCGCCCCGACCCCCGGCGCGGCTGTAGATAGCCAGCTGCCCGGGAGGCCCAGGACGTCCACTGAAGGTAGCCCCACCGAAGCCTCACCGAGCGGCGACACTCGTGCGCGGGAGACCCGCCGCCTGCTGGAGCGCTACCGCATCGCGGGTGACATCGCGGCGCGCGACGAACTGGTCAAGCGGTTTCTGCCACTGGCCGGTCAACTCGCCCGGCGCTACCAGAGTGGTGGCGAGCCGCTCGACGACCTCACTCAGGTCGCCGTCGTCGGCTTGATCAAGGCGCTCGACCGCTTCGATCTTGATCGGGGCGTTGCCTTCTCGAGCTACGCCGTGCCGACCATGCTCGGCGAGATCAAGCGCTACTTCCGCGACAGCGGATGGGCGATCCATGTGCCCCGAGCTGCCCAGGAGCGCGCTCTGAAGCTCCAGCGCGTCACCCGCGAGCTGTCGGGGACGTTCGGTCGCGCGCCGTCGGTCCGCGAGCTGGCCGAGGCGATGGGCTCGACCGACGAGGACGTGCTCGACGCGATCCACGCCGGCAACGCATACGACACGATCTCGATCGACGCCCAGCGACCGGGGTCCGAGGGCGAGGCGAGCAGCTACGCCGAGACACTGGGGGCCGACGACGAACGGCTCGACCTGGTCGAGTACTCCGCGGTGATCGCCGAGCGGCTGCGGTCACTCAGTGCCCGGGATCGCCTCGTCCTGCATCTCCGGTTCGCCGAGGATATGACGCAGTCTGAGATCGCCGAGTGCATCGGCGTCTCGCAGATGCAGGTCTCACGGCTGATCAGGAGCGCGATCGCCGAACTGCGCGAGGCCGCGGGGCAAACCTGGACCTGACCGTCCGGCGGCTCGCGGGTCAAACCTGGAGCTGACCGCCCGTCGGCTCGCGGGTCAAACCTGGAGCTGACCGCCCGTCGGCTCGCGGGTCAACCGCACCTTGAGCGACTCCGCCTGCACGCCGGCGCCGCTCACGGGCTCGGAGGTGAGCTCGTCGCTGAGGCGCTCGAGCAGCGACCCGACCCCTGGCAGCGCCGTGTCCGCGACGAGCGCGCTCGCGCCGCCCGCCGTGAGCGGGCCGATGCGGAGGTCGAACCCGCCCTCGCATTCGGTGACACCGATCCGCACGAGGCCGTCGGCTGTTCGGGCGCCGGCGTGGGTGGCGAGCGCGTCGCTGACGATCTGGGCGTCGGAGAGGCGGTCGATCGAGAAGTCGGCGCGGGCCGCCAGCAACGACACGAGTCGTCCCAGGGCGCCGGTCACCGGTGCCCCGGGGCTGAGGGAGAGAGCGATCCCCTCGGGCGGCGGCGGCTCATCTCGGGTCAGCTGGCTCGTGTCCGCGAACACGGTCGCGAAGTCAGTCGGCGGCACCGAAGGGTCCGCGGTGGCGCTACCGCGAAGCGCGAACAGCATCTGGATCTCGGTCCCGGACGCGCCGGCCCGGATCGCGAACTCGTCCGATAGCGCCGCGATCAGCGAGAGCCCGAAGCCGAGCGCCGGATCGCCCGGGGTCTCCGGCTTGGTCGCCAGACCGAGCGTCGGCTTGAACTCGGTGCCCCGGTCGCGAACGCTGACGACCAGGCTCCCGGGCACCACCGTCATGGTCGTCTCCAGCGGACCATGGCCACCGGGATAGGCGTGCACGACGACGTTCGTGCACGCTTCGGTGACGGCGATCTTCATGTCCGCGCAATGCGCGGCGTCGACGGCGAGATCGTCGGCCAAGCCGGCGAGAACCTGGCGGATCAGCGCAACGTTCACCGGCGCAGCCGGCATCGTCAGGCGCACGCTCGGCCATTGCTCCCTCGCTGCTGCTGGGCTTGCATCCTCATTCACTCTCGAAATCACCTTTGCCGTCGTGGCTCGCGCGTTTTCGGAACGCTGTCTCGTGTATCGGCATTAGTGGCAGGACCCAAACCTGGGTGGTCTCGTCGGTTCCGGCTTCGGTCCGGCCGCTCGCGGCTCGGAGGCTACCCAACTGGCCCCCGGGAATCGAACCTCAGTCGCGCCGCAGGCGGGCCGCGGTCGCCAGCCGGCGGCGCGCGACCGGCTTGCCGGGAGGGGTCGAGTTGGACGAGCGGTCGCGGTCTGCCAACAACCATTTCGTTGCCTGTCGCGCCGGCGCGGTGCGACCGCGGAACAAAATGGTCGTGGGACAGCCATTAAGTTCCTCGACGGCCCTGAAGTTCGGCGAGATGCCACGAAATGGCGGTTGCGGGGACCCGGGGATCCCCGCCGCCGCCGGCCCCGTCACCACCCGGGGATCCCCGCGGCCGCCGGCCCCGTCACCACCCGTCCCGCGGCCACCGTGGACGGCCGCCCCATCACAAGCGCCCCGGGCCGGCCACACGCGCCGCGCCCTACATCCGCGCCCCGCGAATCCGCCCGGCCACCGTCTCGGTCCATTCGGCCTCGCCGAAGCGCTCGAGCACCGCCGCGGCGGCCGCCTCGTGGTCGTACTCAACCCGCCGGTGCTCGATCCGGCCGTCGTCGTGCAGTAGCGCCCACGCCGCGCGCGGGTCGCCGTCGAACGGCATCCCGACGCTCCCCGGGTTGACGAGCTCGATCCCGCCGCCGGGGCCCGCGCTCGAGACCCGGGCGAACGGCAGGTGCGTGTGGCCGAACACGAGCCGCGGCTCGGTGACCTCGGCGAGCAGCTCGGCCTCGTCGTCGGCGGGCTCGGGCAGGAAGGACCTCACATCCGAGACGGGGGAGGCGTGGCAGTAGCGCGTGGTGCCGAGCACCGCCTGCTCGTCGAGCCACGCGAGCTCGGCGATCAACTCGGACCCAAGGGCGGCCCGGCAGGCGGCGATCGCGCCGCGGACGACGGGGTTGTCGGGCGCCTCGTCGGGTCGGGCGGTCCAGCGCTCGCCGTTGCCGCGGATCCAGATGTGATCGCCGAGAGCGCGGAGGCGGGCGACGGTTTCGAATGGGGAGGGACCGAACAGCGCGTAGTCGCCGCCGAGCACGAACACCTCGACTCCGGCTGCGCTCGTGTCGGCCAGCACCGCGTCGAGCGCTCGCAGGTTGCCGTGGATGTCGTACAGCAGGGCGGTCGGAGGCACGAGCACAACTAATAGCATCGCGGGCGTGCAGCTGGTCGGTCCGTCGCTCACGCTCCGCTACGCGACCGCGGCGGATGCGCCCGCGCTGTTCGAGCTTGGCTCGGACGCTGACGTGACGCAGTTCTTCTCCTGGGGTCCGTACACGACGGTGGCGCAACCGGCGGGCTACATCGCCGGACTGGCCGACGAGCGCCGGCGCGGCGACCGGGTCGACTTCCTGATCGTCGCGCGCGACTCGGGGCGGCCGATCGGCGTCACCGGGCTCTCAGAGCTCAGCCGCCGCGACCGGCGCGCCGTGGTCGGCACGTGGCTCGATCGCCGGCGCTGGGGCACCGGGGCCAACCGCGAGTCCAAGGCGCTGATTGCCCATCTCGGCTTCGTCGTCATCGGCCTCGAGCGGCTGGGCGCCTATGCGGACGTGGCCAACGGGCGCTCGCAGGCGGCCCTGATCCGGCTCGGCTTCGCGCGTGAGGGCGTGCTCCGGCGCTGGCACCGCCACGGCGCCCGCTACCGCGACGTGGTGCTGTTCTCGCTGCTGCGCAACGAATGGGAGCGCTCGCCGCTGGCCGAGGTACCGGTCGAGGTCCACGGCGAGCCGCCCGCGGCATTCAGGCCCGCCGCTGCTCCCAGCTGAAGCCGCGCACCGCGAGCAGGATCCCGAGCGCGGCCCACACGGCGATCACGCCGAGGGCGCTGATGTTCGTGGACAGGCTGGTGCCCTTGACCATCGATCCCGAGAGGCCGTCGATCAGGTGCTTGAGTGGCAGCGCCTCGGCGATCCCCTTGAGGAAGCCGGGGGCGTTGGCCGCGTCGTAGAAGACGCCAGAGACGAAGATCACCGGGAGGAACACGGCATTGACGTAGGCGGGGGCGGAATCGAAGTTCGGGATCGCGTGCGAGAAGGCGACGCCGAGCGAGGCGAAGCAGATCACGCCGGCGCTGACGAACACGAAAAGCTCGAAGTAGTCCCTGGGCCAGCCGGTGCCGAAGAACACGCGCCCGGCCACCGCGATGATCACGATCTGGATGGCCGTGTTGGTGATCGCGTTCCCGGCGATCCCGGCCAGATACGAGAAGCTCGGGATCGGCGTGCCGCGGATCCGCTTGAGGATCCCCTGCTCGCGCAGGAAGGTCATGTTGAAGGCCAGCGCGGTGAACGTGGTCGCCATCACCGCCATCCCGGCGATGCCCGGGACGATGACGTTGAGGTCCTTCTGCTTGCCGTGCAGGATCGCGCCGAAGAAGGCCAGGAACAGGAGCGGCAGCAGGAAGTTGAAGAACGCGGCGCTGGGATTGCGCCAGAACAGCTTGCGCTCGAGGCGGTACTGGCGCCAGGCGAGTCGGGCGACCTCGGTCATCGCCGGGCACGCCTCCGCCGTCCACGCGCCGGCGGCTCATCGTCGAGCGCGGGCTCCTCCGACGCCTCCGCGGTCAGCTCGAGGTAGACGTCCTCGAGCGTCGGCCTGGTCACGGTCAGCGCCTCGAGCCGGTCGCCGCGGGCGAGCGCGGCGCCGGTCAGTTCGTGCAGCAGCGTGGTCGGATCGTCGGTCCGGTGCTCGACCAGGCCGCCGCTGCCGTTGCGGTAGGCGACCAGGTAGGGAGCCGTGCCTGAGGCTCCCGTGAGCGTGCTCGGCGCCCCCTCGACCGCGATCCGGCCTTCCTTGATGATCGCCACCCGGTCGGCCAGCTCTTGGGCCTCGTCCAGGTAATGGGTGGTGAGCAGAACGGTCTTGCCGAGCGCCTTGAGCGAGCGGATCGTGTCCCAGGCGGCGCGCCGGGCAGCCGGATCGAAGCCGGTCGTCGGCTCGTCGAGGAAGATGAGCTCGGGATCGCCGATCAACGCCAGCGCCAGATCGAGGCGCCGCAGCTGGCCGCCCGACAGCGTCCGCGCGAGCGCGTTCTCCTTGCCCTGCAGGCCGGTGAGCGCGATCACCTCGTCCACGTCGCGGTGGTGGGGGTACAGCGAACCGAAGTGCGCGACCGCCTCGCGCACCCGGATGTGACGGTAGATCCCGGTGCTCTGAAGCACGATGCCGACCTGGGCGCGGAACGTGCGCGACCGTTTGCCGGGATCGAGGCCGAGCACGCTCACCTCACCGGCGGAGCGCTCCCGGTAACCCTCCAGGATCTCGACGGTTGTCGTCTTACCGGCCCCGTTGGGCCCGAGCAAACCGAACACCTCGCCGCGGCAAACCTCGAAGTCGATCCCCCGGACCGCCTCGAAGTCACCGTAGGACTTGCGGAGGCCCTTGACCTCGATAGCTGCCTCGGACACCGGCCTGATGATGCCAGTGTGGGCGCTGCCTACGCGTGACCGGCCCCCGCCAGAGCGTGGGGCAGGGTGTCCCGGCGCACGGTCCGGGGGAGCGGCAGCCGGTGGAGCACCGGCTGGAAGGCCTGTTCGGTGGCCCACGGAAGCTCGGTGTGCACCACTTCGCCGGCGGCGGCCACGACGGTCGGGTCGAGCTCCGACCCGGCGGCGAGCTCGAGCGCCAGCAACGCCTCGGTGTGCGAGAGCTGCTGCGTGGAGCGGGCGGTCAACCGCGCCCACGCATCCGCCACCGCCAGCACGCGGCACTCGAGCGGGATCATCCCTCCCCGCAGGCCGGCCGGGCCGCCGCTGCCGTCGAAGCGCTCGCTTGCGTACATCGCGGTCAGCATCACCTCGTAGAGCTCATCGGCCCGCGCGTGCCGGTTGTAGGTCCGGGTGTGCAGGAACCTCGAGGCCTGCGTGATCAGGCGCCTGCGTCGCCGCGGCAGCCGGAGCACATCGGCCAGAGCCGCGGAATAGAGGCCCGTGGCCGCCGCCAGATCGAGCGAGGACACCGGCCGGTTGCGGACCACCGCCGGAAGGATCACGCTCGGGATCAGAACCACGGGGGCGAGCAGTGCGAACGCCCCGATCCCGAGCGGCTCGATCAGCATCGCGGTCAAGGTTCCCAGCGCGACGTCGACGAGCAGGGCGGGCAGCAGGCTCGACAGCTCGGAGCTGATCAGCGGCCCGGCACGGTACCCCTGGTAGAGGGTGCCGTAGAGCAGGCGCGCGATCGCGAACTGGACCAGGGCCATGACCACGCCGGCGGTGAACAGGCCGGCGAGCGCCCGCGGCTCCAGCGCGGTCACGCCGGCGAGCCTGAGCAGCTCCGCCGCGGCGATCGCCGACCAACCGTAGGAGGCGAGGTTGGCCAGCGCGCCCGTGGTGAAGACGGCGTATTCGCGCACGATCAGCCGGTTGGCCACATCCCAGGTGAGGTACACGGCGAGTCCCGCGGCCGGGCCCCAGAAGGCGACGGCGATGAGCACCACGGCGTAGCCGCCGTCGATCTTGACCGGGACCCGGGTCTTGAGCGTGACCTGGCCGGTGTGGCACGCGAGCGCGATCGCGATCAGCGCCGCGAACAGCAGCGGATCGTGGAAGCGCTCCGGCGGGGCCACGAGGGCGAGCGCGGCGGGAAGCGACAGCGCGGCCAGCGCAAGCAGGCCAAGGGCAGTCCGCCGGCGGGCCGGTGTACTTCCGTGTCGTGTCGAAACCCCTACATCCATGACGAAGTCAGACCCCCACCGGACGCGCACAGGCGCGTTGGCCCCCATGCTACCCGCATCGTGGTGTGGCTCACAACGTCTTTGGACAGGTGTTTGCCGTCTTGCTCATGCGGCTCCCCAACACATCGCCCACCGCATGAGCGCAGGCACCGAGATCAGCCGTTGCGGTAGGGCATCTTGCGACTCCTTCCTTGCAGTTAGCAGGAAAGCTATCGGCAGCTCGGCCGAGCGTCGATACTTCCCCAACGTGACACGGGTACTCGCTCTTCCCGTGTACCGACGGCTGCTCGTCGCGTACACGCTCAACGAGCTGGCCTGGTCGATCGGCACGGTCGCGCTCGCGGTACTCGTCTACCGCCGCACGGGCAGCGCGATCGGGGCCACTGCGTTCTTCCTCTGTGCGCAGACGATTCCTGCCCTGATCTCCCCCCTCGTGGTGGCCCGGATCGATCAACGGCCGGCGCGGCGTGTGTTGCCCGTTCTGTACGTGATCGAGGCCATCGCCTTCGCCGCCCTGGCCTGGGTCACGACTCGGTTCGCGGTGGCCCCGGCACTGGTGCTGGCGCTGGTGGACGGGGTCGCGGCCGTGTCGGCGCGCGCGATCGCGCGCGCGACCACGGTTGCGGTGCTCACGCCTCGGGATCTCCTGCGCGAGGGCAACGCGCTGATGAACGGATCGTTCTCGGTGTGCTTCATGGCCGGGCCGGCGATCGGCGGCCTGGTCGTCGCGCTGGGTGGCACGGAGGCCGCGCTGATCGGCAACAGCGGCATGTTCGCGCTGATCGCGCTGACGATGCTGACCACCGCCGGGCTTCCGCCCGCGCCGCATGAATCGGCACCGTCGGCGGGCCGGCTGCGGCGGGCGCTCGAGCACGCCCGCCAGACCCCCGCTATCCGGATCCTGCTCAGCCTGCAGGCGGTGGCGTTGCTGTTCTTCACCATGTCCGTCCCGGTCGAGGTCGTGTTCACCAGCAACACGCTGCACGCGGGCGCCGGTGGCTACGGCGCGCTGCTGTCGGCGTGGGGCGCAGGCGCAGTGGTGGGCAGCCTGATCTACGCGCGCTGGCGCGAGGTGCAATCGTGGATCCTGATCGCGGGTGGCGCGGGCGCGCTCGGGGTCGGATTGCTGGGCATGGCCGTGAGTCCGGCGCTGGGGTACGCGATCGCCGCCGCCGCCGTCGCCGGCGCGGGCAACGGGGTCGAGGCGGTGTCCGCGCGCACGGCGCTGCAGGAGGCGGTGGAGCCGCCGTGGATGACGCTGATGATGAGCTTCAGCGAGTCGTTGGCCGAGGCGGTGCCGGGGCTCGGAATCCTGCTCGGTGGCGCCGTGGCCACGCTCGCCAGTCCTCGGGCTGCCCTCGCCAGCGCCGGCGCCGGGGCACTCCTCGTCACGGGGCTGATCGTCTACAAGCTCCGCCCCGGCCGATTGGCCGCCGGGCCGGAGACGACCGACGGGCAGCTCGAGCCGGGACGGTCGAGCGCGTCGATGCGCTCGGAGCAGCCCTCAGAAGCAATAAGGTGAGCGCCACGTGCGCCGCGCCTGCATCGACATCGGCTCTAACACGACGCGGTTGCTCGTTGCCGAGTGTGATGGGGAGCACCTGCTCGAGATCCACCAGGAGCGGGCGTTCACGCGCATCTCACGGGGACTGCGCGAGGACGGGACGATCTCGGCGGCCAAGATCGCCGAGGTGGTCGAGACCGTAGCCGAGCAGCTTCGGCTCGCCCGGGAGCTTGGGTCCGAGGATGTCCACGCCGTGGCCACGGCCGCCATCCGGCGGGCGGGCAACGGGTCCGAGCTGGTGGCGGCGATCCGCGGACGCTGCGGCCTCGGCGTGCAGATCCTGTCCGGCGAGGAGGAGGCGCGGCTGGCCTTCGTCGGCGCCGCCCGGACGCTCGGCCACATCCCCGCGGGTGCGCTCGGCGTGGTCGACGTCGGCGGGGCGTCGTCCGAGCTCGTGGTCGGACTGGCGCCCGACCGGATGAGCTGGTGCACGTCGTTCGGCGTCGGGTCGGGCGACCTCACCGAGCAATTCCTGTCCTCCGATCCTCCGTCCGCCGGGGAGATGGCGGCGGCCCGAGCCCACGTCGAGCACGCCCTGGCCGGCATCGATGTGCCCAAGCCGGCCGAGGCGGTGGCGGTGGGGGGGAGCGCCACGTCACTGCGACGCCTGGCCGGCCCCGTCCTGGACTCGGCGGCGTTCGAGCGCACGTTCGGGCTGCTGGCCACCGCGGGCACGAGCGCCATGGCCCGGCGGTTTGCGTTGGACCGCGAGCGCGTGAGGCTGCTGCCGGCCGGTCTGATCATCCTGCAGGCCGCCTCGAACCTGTTCGGCGCGGCGCTCCAGGTCGGGTGCGGCGGAATCCGCGAGGGCGTCCTGCTCGAAGCGCGGTCGTGAGCGCGGACGAGCAGTCCGCCGGCGGTGCCGAGCCCGAGCCCCTCGAGCCGGCGCAGCCACAGCCCGGCGCCGCGGAGCCGCCCCGACCCCTGCGCGAGGCGATCTCTGAGGTGCGCGTGCGCGCACCCACGCGCGGGAACCGTCGCCTCGAGACATTCCTGGAAGCGGTGAACGCCGACGATCAGGTCAAAGCCTGGTGGCACGTCTCATCGGTCAACGCAACCCGTCGGCTGGGGATGTCAGATCACAGCTGGGTCCACATCCAGATCGTGCTCAACATCGGCCTGCGCGTGGCCCGGCTGCTGTGGCGCCGCGGCGTGACGCCGTCGGTGGTCGCCGACTACGGGCTGGGCGAGCGCGATGCCGAGGTGGTCGTCGCCGCCGGGTGCCTCTTCCATTGTGTGGGGATGTCGATCCACCGCACCGACCACGAGGCCTACAGCTTGTTCCTGACCGCCGACAAGCTCGGATCGCTCCTGGCCCGCGCCTACGAGGAGCCCGAGCGCTCGGTGATCGTGGCCGAGACCCTGCACGCGATCATCGGCCACCGGCGCAAGGGCAAGCCGTTCACGATCGAGGCCGGGATCGTGCGCGTCGCCGACGCACTCGACATGGCCCGGGGCCGTTCGCGGGTGCCGTTCGAGGCCGGCCATCAGAACATCCACTCGCTCTCGGCCTACGCGATCGATGAGGTCAAGATCGTGCCCGGCGAGGATCGGGCGGTGCGGGTCGAGATCGCGATGTCCAACAGCGCCGGCATCTTCCAGGTCGACGAGCTGCTGGCCACGAAGCTCCGCGGCTCGGGGCTCGAGCAGCACGTCGAGGTCATCGCCAGGATCGAGGCCGAGCACGAGCAGCGTCTGATCCAGGTGTTTCGGATCTGAGCGCTCCGGATCTGAGCGCCGCGGATGAGCGCTACCAGTGCACCCCGCGCATCAGGTGCGCGAGCGCGACCTGCTCGGTCGACGCCGCCGCCTCACCGCCGGGCGTCTCGCCCTTCGCCGCCGCGGAGTCGGGGAACACCTTGTAGGCCGTCGAGAGGATCTGGTCCACCGCTTTGGGGAACAGGGCGTAGGAGACCTCGCCGAACGTCCCCAGCCGGGTGTTGATCTGCTTCGGCTTGGCCCGGATCGCCTCGCAGATCAGATCGGCGGCCTCGTCCGGGGAGATCGTGGGGAAGCTGTCGTAGATCTTCGTCGGCGCGATCATCGGCGTGCGCACGAGCGGCATGTGGATGGTCGTGAAGTGCACGTCGTCCCCGATCGACTCCGAGCCCACCACTCGGGTCCAGGCGTCGAGCGCCGCCTTGGAGGCGACGTAGGCCGAGAACCGCGGCGGGTTGGTCTGGACCCCGATCGACGAGATGTTGACGATGTGCCCCGACTTGCGGTCACGCATGTGGGGCAGCAGGCCCATGATCAGCTTGATCGTGCCGAGGTAGTTGAGCTGGATCGTGCGCTCGAAGTCGTGGAAGCGGTCGTAGGACAGCGCGATCGAGCGGCGGATCGAGCGGCCTGCGTTGTTGATGAGGATGTCCACCGCCGGGTGATCGGCCAGCACTCGCTCGACCAGCTCGTCGATCGAGTCGGTCGCCGACAGATCGGCCGAGTAGGCGTACGCGGTACCGCCCATGTCCTCGATCTGCTGCTTGGTCTGCTCGAGCTTCTCCATGTTGCGCGCAACCAGGATCGGAATCCCGCCCGCCTTGGCGATCTTGATCGCCGCCGCCTTCCCGATGCCGCTCGAGGCGCCGGTGATCAGGACGCTCTTGCCGTTCACGGCGCCTTCGAAGCTACGGTCCTTGAACAGGTCCGGGTCGAGGTTGCGCGACCAGTAGTCCCACAGCTTCTCCGCGTAGCTCTCGAGCGGCGGCACGGTGATCCCGGTGCCCTCGAGGGCGCGCTCGGTGTCGCGGGTGTCGAATTCGGCGGTGAGGCCGATGTAGCCAAGGACCTCCTCGGGGATGCCGAAGTCGGCCAGGATCGCCCTGCGGACCCCGCGCGCGGCAGGCAGCGCCATCAGCATCGAGAGCGTTCCCTTCGGCAGCGCCTTGAGGATCCGGGTGTCGACGCGCAGGCTGAGCTGCGGGGCGTGCGCGGCCTTCGCAAAGGCGTTGATCACCTCGCCCGATCGCTGCGACTTCGGGGCGGCGAGATGGAAGGCCTGTCGGTCGAGCCCCGGCTGGTGCGCGATGTGGTCCATCGCGGCGGCGACGAAGTCGACCGGCACGATGTTCGTGTAGCCGAACTCCGGGCCGACCAGCGGAAACCAGCCGGGCAGATAGTGCCGGGCCATCTTGATCGCGGTGAAGAAGTAGTAGGGACCGTCGATCTTGTCCATCTCGCCCGTGACCGAGCTGCCGACGACGATCGCCGGCCGGTACACGCGCCACGGCATCTGGGTCTGGGCCCGCGCGATCTTCTCGGACTCGAACTTGGTGCGATGGTACGGATGGTCGAGCCGCTGGCCCTCGTCGAACATGTCCTCGCGGAACAGCCCCTTGTACTGCCCCGCGGCCGCGATCGAGGAGGTGTGGTGGAAGATTCCGGCTGCGATGACGTTGGCCAGCTCCACCGCGTGTCGGGTCCCCTCCACGTTGGCGATCCGGTTGGACTCCTCGTCGGCCGTCATGTCGTAGACCGCGGCCAGGTGGAAGAAGTGCTCGACGGTGCCGGTCAGCTCGGCGACGGTGTCGTCCGAGACCCCGAGCCGCGGCTGGGTCAGGTCGCCGACCACGGGGTGGATGCGACCCTGCGCGGCCGGGCCCCAGCGCTCCACGAGGTTCTCCAGACGCTCGAGCGACCCTTCGCGGACGAGCACATAGACCTGGCCATCGCGGTCGAGCAGGCGCTCGAGGAGGTGCCGTCCGATGAAACCGGTCGCTCCGGTGACGAAATAGTTCATATGCGCTCCCTCAGACGATCTCGGTCCCGCCGGCCGGGGTCCAGTGGAGCAAGCCTATAACGGGCGCGCTGTTACCAGCCGCCGTGCCACTCGGGGCTCGCCGCGCGGCGCTTGTAGGCGTCCATCTTGGCGTGCTTGCGCTTGTCGAGCCGCCACTGGATCAGCGACAGGACGAGGATCAACGTCGGGAAGAACGCGATCACGATGAACATCGTGTTCGTGATCACCTTGTCGTTGGTCTCCCCGTACCAACCCTCGCCGCCGTCGGCCCGCGCGAATGCGGCGGGGGCGACCGACAGCAAGGTGACGCTGAACACGAGCAGCGCGGTCATGAAGCGGAGGCGGCGCACGTTCCGCGTAGCGTACCTCACGTTCAGGCCGCCTGGGAATGCTCCGCAGCGAGGGCCTTCCTACCATGTGGCGCATGGCAGTCGTGATCGCATCCGACCTCGGCAAGGACATCGCCGGCGAGCCGCTGTTGCGGGGGATCTCGTTCAAGCTCGAGCGCCGCGACCGGCTGACGCTGTCGGGGCGTAACGGCACCGGCAAGACGACGCTGCTGCGGATGCTCGCCGGCGAGGCCTCGGTCGACTTCGGCGAGCTCGTCTTCGCCAAAGGGTCCAAGGTGGCGCTGCACGATCAGCGGCCGCCCCGCGAGCGCGGCCTCTCGCTGCGGGCGTATGTGCTGTCGGGGGCCAGCGAGCTCGTGGCGATCGAGGAGGAGCTGAGTGAGCTCGAGCAGGCGATGGCCGGCGGCGCGCACGATGACGCGACGCTGAACCGCTACGCGGAGGCGCAGGCCCGGCTCGAGCACGCAGGCGGCTACCGGTGGCGCGATCGCGCGCTGGCCACGCTGCACGGCCTCGGCTTCCAGGACGCCGACCTCGACCGCTCGCTGCGGACCTTCTCCGGCGGCGAGCTGACGCGCGGCTCGCTCGCCCGCGCGCTGGCCGGTGACCCCGACCTGCTGTTGCTCGACGAGCCCACCAACCATCTCGACATCGCCTCGCTGGAATGGCTCGAGCAGCACCTCGCGGCGCTCGATGCCGCGATCGTTCTCGTTGCCCACGACCGCTGGTTCCTCGAGGCCGTCGGGACCGCGGTACTCGAGCTCGAGGCCGGCCGGGGCCGGTTCTTCGGCGGACCGTGGCATGCCTGGCGCAAGGAGAAAGCCGCCCGCGAGCTCGCCCTCGGCCGCGCGATCGAGCGCCAGCAGGCGGAAATCGATCGGCTGGAGCGGTTCGTGACCCGGTTCCGGGCCGGCACCCGCGCGCGGCAGGCGCAGTCTCGGGCCAAGAAGCTCGACAAGATCGAGCGAGTCCAGGCGGGAGCGGCCGACGGCGCCGGCCTGGCCTTCGCCTTCAAGCCACCGGAGCGCACCGGCCGGGTCGTATTCGAGCTCGAGGACGGGCGGCTCGAGGCGGGCGGCAAGCTGCTGCTCGAGGACGTCGAACTGTGGCTCGAGCGCGGCGAGCACGTCTCCCTGGTCGGGCCCAACGGCGCCGGGAAGACGACGTTGATCGAGACCCTCGCCGGAATGCGCGAGCTGCCCTCGGGCAAGCTGCGTACCGGTCACAACGTCAAGGTCGGCTTCCTCTCCCAGCATGCCGACGAGCTCTCCGCGGGCGGCACGGCGCGGACGGTGCTCGAGGCTGCGCAGCACGCGACCGGGCTGACGCCGAACAAGGCCCGAGCGCTGTTGGGCCAGTTCCTGTTCTCGGGCGAGCAGGCCGAGAAGCCGCTGGACGGTCTCTCGGGTGGCGAGCGCCGGCGCCTGTCGCTGGCCGTCCTGGTGCACTCCGGCGCGAATGTGCTGATCCTCGACGAGCCGACCAACCATCTCGACGTCGAGAGCCGCGAGGCGCTCGAGGAGGCGCTCGGCGCGTTCACCGGCTCGTTGCTCCTCGTCTCCCACGACCGGGCCCTGCTCGACGCCGTGGGGACCCGGACCGTCGCGTTCGAGGACGGCGGCTTGCGCAGCTATGTCGGCGGTTGGCCCGAGTACTTGCGCATGCGCGAGGAGCGGCGCGCCGCCGCGAAGCCGGCCTCGTCCGGGAAGCCGGTGTCGGCCACGAAGCCGGCCTCGTCCGGGAAGCCGGCGTCAGCCCCCAAGCAGCGGTCGTCCGCCACGCCGCGGTCGGCCGGCAAGGACCGCTCGAGCGCCAGGAAGTCGTCGTCCAACGGCGGCGGCCAGCGCCGGATCGAACAGGAGATCGAGGCTGCGGAGGCGGCGCTGAAGGCACTCGAGGACGAGCTCGCCGATCCCGCCGCGTGGTCGGGGCCGGATGCCAGCGCGCGCTCGGCCGCCCGCCACGAGAAGGCGAAGCAGAAGGTGGAGGAGCTCTACCAGCGCTGGGAGGCCACGGCGGGGTAGCGCAACGTCGGCTCCGAACCGGGCCGATGTCCCGCGTCCCCGGCCCCCTGTGACTCCCGCCGACGTGTTCCGTCAGGCGACGCGACGGCGAATCCACCGTCGCGCTCATCGACGACAGCGGCCTCATGACGGTCAGCTCCCGTCGACCGCATCGAACGCCCCTAACGCCGGGTTAACACGCGCGGCATGCTCACACGTCATTGTGGCCCCTACGTGGCGGCCCTCAAGCGTTTTCGCCTCATCGTCGCGGCCGCCCTGGTGCTCGCCGTGTGCGGCGCCGCGGTCGCGGCGACGACGAGCGGCTCGGGCCGCATCGGCCCCAGCCTGCGCATCACCGGCAACGGCCGGCTGCTCTCGCCGCCCGGGACGCTGGTCACGCTCGGGCACTTCCCGACCGGCGGCGCGGTGACGCCGGACGGGCGCTACTACTGGACCGTGTCGACGGGCCGCGCACTCAACGACATCCGGATCGTCTCGGTGCTGCACCCCAAGGTGGTGCAAATCCTGCCGCTGCCGGGCGCGTCGGGCGGGATCGCGATCGACCCGACCAAACCCGTCGTCTACGTGTCGGGCCTGCAGGACTCCGACAACACCGACGAGATGCGCCCCGGCCTGCCGGGGCGCGGAGGCGACGTGATCCACGTCTTCCGCTACGACCGCCGCAGCGGACGAGCGAGCGAGACGGCGACGATCGCCGTGCCGCCGCCGGCGTCGGCCCCGAGCCCGCAGGCGTTCCCGCCCACGGGTCAGCACCGCGAGTCGTGGCCGGATCGGCTCGCCGTCTCCCCGGATGGCCACACACTGCTCGTCCCGCTCAATCTCGCCGACGCGGCCGCCGTGGTCGACACCGCGAGCCACGCGGTGCGCTACGTCCCCACGGGGCCCTACCCGTACGCGGCGGCGATCCTGCCCGGGAGCCGCACCGGACTGGTCTCGAACGAGGGGTCCGGGACGGTCTCGGTCATCAATCTGGCCACGGCCGCCAAGGTCAAGGACATCCAGGTCGCGCCCAACCTCTCGCACCCCGAGGGAATTGCGCTGAACCCGCGCTCCGCCCGGGCGTACGTGGCGATCGCCAACGACGACCAGGTGGCGGTTATCGACACGAACGCGATGGCCGTCGACAAGGTGCTCTCGGTCCAGCGTGCCCAGGGCGGGGGCGAGTCGCCGGTGGCCGTCGCGGTGACGCCGGACGGACGCCGGCTCGCGGTGGCGGAGGCCGCCGCCGATGATGTGGCGATCTTTGCGCTGCCGTCAGGGACGCTGATCGGGCGGGTCCCCACCGCGGCCTACCCGGCGGACGTGCAGACGAGTGGCAAGCGGCTGCTGTGGATCGCCGCCAAGGGCTTCGGGTCCGGCGCCAACCCCAACGGCCCCAATCCATATGCGGCCAGCGACAACAACCTGCTGCAGCATCCCGGCACCGCCGTGCTCAGCCCGGGCCGGGCGGGCATCCTGCCGTTCCCGAGCGGCCGCCGGCTCAACGGCTACACGCTCGTTGCCACGCACCAGGTGATCCCGATCAACTTCCGGACGGCGCCGGCGGGCACGCCGCTTCGCCCCGGCGGCCCGATCAAGCACGTCTTCTACATCGTGCGTGAGAACCGTACGTACGACCAGGTCCTGGGCGACGATCCGCGCGGTGACGGGGACCCGGAGCTGACGCTGTTCGGCAAGCGGATCACGCCGAACATGCACGCGCTGGTCCAGCGCTTCCCGCTGCTCGACCACGTCTATGCCGACTCCGAGGCCTCGATCGACGGGCACTTCTGGACGAGCGCAGCCGCCGTCTCGGACTACGTCCAGAAGAACTGGCAGCAGAACTACGCCGGTCGCAACCGTCCCTACGACTTCGGCGCGTACTCGATCAGCTGGCCAGGGACCGGCTTCCTGTTCGACCGTGCCCAGAGCCAGGGCATCTCCTACTTCAACTACGGCGAGGCGGTGGCCGGCACGGTGCCGCCCAACGTGCTCAAGGTTGTCGGGGTGACGGACAAGGACGCCGGCCCGGCCCAGGCCAAGCTCGAGACCGAGAAGTTCGCCCATTCGAACCTCGGCTATCCGTTCGGCTGCTATCCGAACGATCTCTCGATCGGCACCGACTCGATTGCGAAGTCGCTGGCCCACGAACGGCGGGAGACGTTCGATTCCTCGGTTCCGCCCGGCGCCGCAGCGAACTCGGAGTCGCGCTTCTCATGCTTCAAGCAGGCCTTCGAACAGCAGCTCGCTGCGGGCACGGTACCTGCGTTCAACTACATGGTCATGCTCAGCGACCACACGAACGGGCTGGCCCCGGGCGAGCGGTCGCCGCGCTCGATGGTGGCCGAGAACGACTACGGCCTCGGCCAGGTGGTCGACCTGATCTCGCACTCGAAGATCTGGAGCTCGTCGGCCATCTTCGTGCTCGAGGACGACTCGCAGGACGGCGCCGACCACGTCGACGCCCATCGCATGCCCGGCGCTGTGTTCAGCCCCTACGTCAAACGCGGCGCGGTGATCCACACCCGCTACGACATGCTCTCGTTCATTCGCTCGATGGAGCTGATCATCGGCATGCGGCCGCTCGGCCTGCCGGACGCGGTCGCGACGCCGATGTACGACGTGTTCCAGTCCACGCCGTCCAACGGCGAGCCCTACAACGTGATCCCCCCGGCCTACCCGCTGCTCGAGCGCAATCCCAACACGGCGGCGAACCGCGCCCTCACCCGCGGCTACAACTACATGGCCCGCGACCAGGTGCCCCAGAACATCTTCGACTCGGTCCTGTGGAAGGCTGTGCACGGAGTGCACTCGCAGCCGCCGCCGCCAGGCCCGAATGCGGTCAAGGGGCAATAGGATGAGGCGCGCTCCGCGCGCCTTGTGGCTGGCGCTGCTGGCTGGACTGGCGCTGACGCCGGCGTCGGCGAACGCCGCTCCGCTGCCGCCGATCAAGCACGTGTTCGTGATCGTGCTCGAGAACAAGGGCTTTGACGAGACGTTCGGCTACCGGTCGGCCGCCCCCTATCTGTCGCTGACGCTGCCCAGCCTGGGCGCGCTGGTCCCCAATTACTACGGCATCACGCACGAGAGTCTCGGCAACTACATCGGTCTCGTCAGCGGCCAGGGATCGAACCCGGCCACCCAGTCTGACTGTCAGCTCTACGTCAACGTGGTCCCGGGCACGGTCAGAGCCGACGGGCAGGCGATCGGGGACGGCTGCGTGTATCCGTCCAGGGTCAAGACGATCGCCGATCAGTTGAGCGCCGCCGGCCTGCAGTGGAAGGGTTACATGGAGGACATGGGCAACGCACCGGGGCAGCCGCAGACCTGTCGGCACCCGGCGTTGTCGAGCCTCGACTCGACCCAGCGGGCACGCCCGGGCGACCAGTACGCCGCCCGCCACAACCCGTTCGTCTATTTCCACTCGCTGCTCGACAGCGGTGCCTGCGCGCGCAACGACGTCCCACTCGACCGCCTGCCGGCCGATCTCGCCTCGGCCGCGAGGACGCCCAACTACTCCTTCATCACCCCGAACCTGTGCAACGACGGCCACGATGCCGTCTGTGCCAACGGGCAGACGGGCGGCCTCGTGGGCGCCAATCGGTTCCTCAGCGCCTGGGTCCCGCGGATTCTCGCCTCGCCCGCCTACCGGGCCGGCGGTTTGCTGGCGATCGTGTTCGACGAGAGCGACGGGACCGATTCCAGCGCGTGTTGCGGCGAGAGACCCTTCCCGAACGTGGCCACCAATGGATTCCTGTTCCCGGGACTCGGCGGCGGTCGCACCGGCGCCGTGCTGCTCTCGCCCTACATCGATCCGGGCACGGTCGACACCACGGCCTACAACCACTTCAGCCTGCTCCGCAGCACCGAGGACCTGTTCGGGCTCGGGCACCTCGGCTACGCCGCTCAGACCGGCCTGCAGCCGCTCGGACCCGAGGCGTTCACCTGCTTCCAGTCCCAGCGACCGCGCCCGCGCCATGGACGGCTGGCGGCCGGATCGCTGATCAAGCTGGCCGTGATCGGCCAGGGGACCGCGCCGCGCCCGCAGGTCGAGCTCAAGCTGTGGCAGACCGGGCGTGTCTCGATCACGGTCGGGCGACGGCACGTGTCCTCGCGCACGGCGGCGCCGTGCCGGCTGCAGCGCGTGCGGCTGCCCGTGCGCCACGGCATCGTCGTGATCACCGCCCGGGCGTTCGGAGGAGTCGAGCGGCGTACCATCTCCTTTTGATGAGCACCAACGTCCGCAACGTCCTGATCGTGCTTGCGCTGGCCGCTCTCGTGGTGCTGGTTCCCGGCGGTGGCACCGGCGCGTCGGTTGCGATCCAGGCTGTCTCGCTCGGGTTCCTGGCCTCGATCGCCTGGTTCGCCTCGATCATGTACCGCCAGCACCGCATGTCCCTCGACGCGCTGGGGGACCGGCGGCGGACGATCCTCTATGTCGCCTTCGGCGTCGCGACGCTGACGATCACCGCCACCTCGAGGCTGTGGAGCTCGGGCGCCGGGATCATCGTCTGGATCGTCCTCGTCGGCGGCGCGGCCTACGCCGCCTTCGCGATCATCTGGGCCGCCCGCCAGTACTAGACCGGCCCGCCCGGCAGTACCAGACCGGGCCGCCCGGCAGTACCAGACCGCCCCGACCCGGCAGTACCAGACCGCCCTGACGGGCAGTACACGGCCGCCCGCTAACCCGCCGTCAGCGCCTCGGGCGTCCGCACCGGAGCCAGCTCGACCGGGATCCCGTTGAGCACCGCATTACCCGACAGGGCGTCCAGCAGCAGCTCGTCAGCGAGCACGTTGCTGTTCGTTCCGGGCCGCTCGGCGGCCACGGAGAGGGCCGCGCCGGGCGTGTCGTGGCCCCAGCCGTGCGGCAGGCTGACCACCCCGGGCATGACCGCGTCGGTGACCTCCACCGGCGCCACGACGGATCCGGTGCGGGAGCGGATCTCGGCCTGCTCGCCCTCGCGCAGCTCGAGCCGAGAGGCGTCGTCCGGATGCACGTGCAGCGTGCACCGCGGCTTGCCCTTGGCCAGCACGGGGAGGTTGTGCATCCACGAGTTGTTGGAGCGCAGCTGGCGGCGACCGATCAGGACCATGGCGTCCTCACGCCGCGTGTGCAGTGCCGTGAGCAGCCGCTCGACGTCGGCGACGATCGGCTCGGGAGCGAGCTCGATCCGGCCGCTCGCCGTCCGCAGCGCGTCCGGCAGCCTCGGCTGCAGCGGCCCGAGATCGATTCCGTGCGGAGCCGCTTCGAGCGCCGCCAGCGTCAATCCCTCGTCGCCGGTGAACCGGTCGCCGTACGGACCCGTGCGGAGCATCAGATCGAGCAGGCGCTCGGGCCCGCGCCGGGGTTCGAGCTCGGCCAGCAGCTCCTCGACGGTGCGATCGGCGACGCCTGAGCCGGGCGTCGCCAGTGCCCGCTCGAGCAGGACGCGCGCGACCTGCTCGTCGAGCTGCTCGACATCTGCGTCGCAGCCGAGGCCGTAGGCGACGCCGGCGAGTCGCAGCAGCGTCACCCATTCGTCGGGCAGCTCGGGCTCCGGGGCCAGGACGGGCGGCGAGTAGTTGGCCACGTTGCGGACCGCGAAGAGATACAGCGCCAGGTCGTAGTGCGGACGGCGCAGCGGCGACGGCGCCGGCAGGATCACGTCGGCATGGCGGGTCGTCTCGTTGACGTACACGTCGAGGCTGATCATGAACTCGAGCCCGTCGAGCGCCCGGTCGAGCCGGTCGCTGTTCGGCGTCGAGACGACCGGGTTGCCGCTGAGCGTGATCAGCGCCCGGACCTGGCCCTCGCCGGGCGTGTCGATCTCCTCCGCGAGGCAGGAGACCGGCAACTCGCCGAACAGCTCCGCCAATCCGCGGACGCGGCTGTGGAAGCGCCCGAAGCGGAAGCCCTTGCCCCGCCCCGGCGTCCCGGCGGCGTTGGAGTGTCCGGCCGCTCCGAGCGGGAACATCGCCCCACCCTCGCGATCGAGGTTGCCGGTCAGCAGGTTGAGCACGTCGACCAGCCAGCTGGCGAGCGTCCCGAACTCCTGCGTGCAGGTGCCGATCCGCCCGTACACGGCGGCGCGGGGCGCCGCTGCGAGCTCCCGCGCCATGCGCCGGATCGCCTCCGCACCGATTCCGCACGCCGACGCGGCCGCCTCCGGCGTGAACGGCTCGGCGAGTCGGCGCACGGCGTCGATCCCGTCGGTCAGCGGCACGAGGCGACCCGGGTCGGTGAGACGCTCGGCGAACAGCACGTGCACAAGCGCGAACAGCAGATGGGCGTCGGTTCCGGGGCGAATGAAGTGGTGCTCGTCGGACTCCTCGGCCGTCCGCGAGCGGCGGGGGTCGATGACCACGATCTTGCCCCCGCGGGCCCGGATCGCCCGCAGGCGGCCACGCATGTCAGGAGCCGTCATCAGGCTGCCGTTGGAGGCGAGCGGGTTCGCGCCCAGGATCAGCAGATGGTCGGTTCGGTCGACATCCGGGACGGCCACCGTGGTCCCGGTGCCGAACATCAGTGCGCTCGAGAGCTGCTTGGGGAATTGGTCCACGGTGCTGGCGGAGTAGGTGTTACGTGAGGACAGGGCCCGCAGCAGCACCGTGCCGTAGAGCATGTTCGCGAGGTTGTGCGCGTTCGGATTGCCGAGATAGACCGCGACGGCATTGCGGTCCTCGGTCAGGATCGGCGACAGCCGCCGGTCGATCTCGGCAAACGCCTCGTCCCAGCTCGCCGGGGCGAAGCTGCCGTCGGGCCGGCGCATGAGCGGAGTGCGCACGCGGTCGGGATCCTCGTGCAGCTCCTTGAGCGCGAAGCCCTTGGGGCAGATGAACCCATGGCTGAAGGTGTCCTCGCGATCGCCGCGGATCGACACCACCCGGTCGCCGTCGAGCTGGATCTCGAGGCCGCACGTGGCCTCGCAGAGCGGACATGTCCGGATTGCTGCTCGGTGGCCGTTGGACGACATCCGCACGGGAGACTACGCCCACAGGGGTCCCAGCGCCATGACCACCGGGGGAGGGCCGAGGGGTCGGGTCGGCGCAACCGTCGCGCGCGTCGAAGCTCCCGCCGTACACTGCCGCGCCTGTGAGCAAGGAAACCCGAGAGACGCTCTCCGACTGGTTCGTGGTGGCCGGAGCGCTGTTGCTGTTCGGCTCGCTGTTCCTGACCTGGAGCCATCAGCTCTCGCGGTCCTTCCTGGCGCTGTTCGGCGCCTACGGCCCGCTCCGCGGCGTGCCCCGCGACCCGACCGCGTGGCAGGTCTACTCGGCCGCCGACGTGTGCCTCGCCGTTCTCGCCGCCGGGTTGTTCGGCGTCGCGCTGATCGGCTCCCGCACGGCCCGGCTGGTCGCCCTGTTCGCCTCCGCCCTCGGGCTCGCGTTCGTGCTCCACGCACTCGACTCGCCTCCCACCAACGGGGCCGCGAACATCTTCAACCCGGCCAACAGCATCCCCAACTACCTGCCCCTGTCGCCGGGCGCCGGCCTCGGCGAGACGGTGGCGCTCATCGCCCTCGGGCTCGCCATGGCGGGTCTGGCGCTGTCGTTGACGATTGACTGAGGGCGTGCGCGGTTCGCGCGGCGGTCGCCACCCACCTTCGTATCCTCGAAGACCATGTCGATCACCCCTGCCGACAAGCGCCGCGAGCTACCGGACGAGCCCGGCGTGTATCTGTTCCGCGACGCGAACGGCCGAGTGATCTATGTCGGGAAGGCGATATCGATCCGCAAGCGGGTCGCGTCACACTTCTCCAACCCGAGTACGAGGGCGGGCAGCGACCTGGTGCCGATGATCGATCACATCGAGGCGCTGGTCGTGCACACGGAAGCCGAGGCGCTGCTGGTGGAGCAGAACTTCATCAAGCAGTACAAGCCGCGGTTCAACATCCGGCTGCGCGACGACAAGTCATACCCGTACATCGCGATCTCGCTCGACGAGGACTTCCCGCGGGTCTACTTCACGCGTGAGCGCCACCGGCGCGACCGCGCGTACTTCGGTCCGTACAGCAACGCCAAGCGGGTGCGATCGACGCTGGAGGTGCTGGGGAAGGTGTTCATGTTCCGCTCATGCGACGGGCCCGAGCCCGGCCGGCGCAGCGGCTCGCCGTGCCTGGACTACTACATCAAGCGCTGCGAGGCCCCGTGTGTCGGCTACGTGAGCCGCGAGGAGTACCGGGCCGGGATCGACGGCGTGATCGACTTCCTCTCCGGCCGCTACCGGGAGATCGAGCGCTCGCTGGACCAGGAGATGCGCGCCGCCGCCGCCGAGCAGCGATTCGAGGATGCGGCGCGGGAGCGCAACCGGCTGCGGGCGGTCCGCTCTCTGCTCGAGCGCCAGCGTGTGGCCAACGACGCAGTCGGGACGCTCGACGCGATCGCGATCGCGCTCGAGGGCACGGAGGCCAACGCCCAGGTGTTCCAGATTCGCGACGGCGTGCTGTCGGACCGGCAGAGCTTCTACCTCGACAACGAGGTTGGGGGCGATATCGCGGAGGTGGGGGAGGCGTTCATCCTGCAGTACTACGCCAGCGCGATGATGGTCCCGCCGCTGCTCGTGGTACAGCGCGAGCTCGACGACAACGCAGCGCTGCAGCAGGCGCTCAGCAGCCGGCGCGGTGGCCCGGTCGAGATCCGTCCCGCCGAGCGCGGCGACAAGCGCCGGATCCTGGAGCTGGCCGAGCGCAACGCGCGCCTGGCGCTGGACCAGGAGAAGCTGCGCTCCGAGCGCCGCCGCCAGCAGCGCGTCGAGGCGCTCGACGGCCTGCAGGTGGCGCTGGGGCTCGACACGATCCCGCTGCGGATCGAGTGCTTTGACATCTCGACCCTGATGGGGACCAACACCGTGGCGTCGATGGTCGTGTTCGAGGGCGCGGCGCCGAAGAAGTCGGACTACCGGCGGTTCAAGATCGCCGCGGGCGCCGAGGGCGCGCCCGACGACTTCGCGGCGATGGAGGAGGTCCTCTCGCGACGGCTGGCCCGCTGGGAGGACCAGCGCGACGTCTCGCCGCACGACAAGGAGTACGACCCCGGCTTCGCGGCGCTGCCCAACCTCGTCGTGATCGACGGCGGCCGCGGACAGCTCTCGGCCGGACTGCGGGCGCTGGAGGGATTCCGGGAGCGTGGCGTGGTCGTCGTGTCGCTGGCCAAACGGATCGAGGAGGTGTTCATCCCGGGCCGGCCCGAGCCGCTGCTCCTCGGGCACGAGACCCCCGAGCTGCAGTTGTTGCAGCGCGTGCGCGACGAGGCCCACCGGTTCGCGATCACCCATCACCGGGTCCGCCGCGACCGGGCGATGAAGGCCTCGATCCTGGACGAGCTGCCCGGCGTCGGTCCCGCGCGCAAGCGGGCGCTCCTGCAGCACTTCGGCTCGCCCGACGCGATCCTGGCGGCGAGTCGCGAGGAGCTCGAGGCGGTGCCGGGGCTGTCGGGCAAGCTGGCCCGCGACCTGCACCGGGAACTGCACAAGACCGGCGTCTGAGCGAGGGCGCCTCGGCCGGACCCGCGGGTACGGCTCAGCTCGTGAGCATCGCGGGCTCAGCTCGTGAGCATCGCGGCGCTGCCGGGGGCGAGCTGGATCGAGTACATCCCGCCGAGCGAGGAGACCGTGGTCAGGCTGCGGGGCCCGACCAGGGTGCCGCTGTCGCCGGCCGCGGCGAAGCTCTGGCCTCCGAGCGTGACGCCGGAGGTCGCGGCCTCGCTCGGCGCCTGCAGCTGCTCGAGCGTGGGCGCCGCCGACGAGCGCGGCACACGCAGGAATACCAGCGCGGGCGCGGTCGGGCTGTCATTGATGAGCACCGTGTGGGCGATGCCGTCGGGCGCGAGTGTGGCCCAGATCCTGACCTGGCGGGTGAGTCCCTGCACCGGGAGCAGGCGGGAGCCGGGCGGTGCCGCCTGGGCGAACATCAGCAGCCCGTAATAGAGCGGGTTCACCGTGGCCTGCCAGACGCCTCCCGAGCGGCTGAAGCTGAACGGCGCGTAGTACGAATTCGGGAGCGTGTGGATGTTGACGCCGTCGACGCCGACGCTGGCCATCTCGAACAGCACGTCCAGCGCCCACAGGGCGGACGCGAACGTGTTGGAGACGCCCGGCGCGCCGGCGCAGGCGACCGAGTTCATCTCATCGACGCGGAACGGCAGCCCGTGGGCATGGGCGATCGCCACATCGCGCGCGAGCCCCTGCGCCAGCGCGTCACTGGCGTAGCTCGTGAACAGATTGGGGATGGTCGGAAACGACGGTGTCCCCGGCGACGAGAAGCAGTCCTTGAGCGGGTAGCGGTGGAAGGTCACGGTGCCGACGCCACGCACCCGGTTCAGGAACGTTCCGAGCTGCGACATCCACGGCAGGTTCGCGAGGCTGGGGCCGGCCAGCGGAATGCGCGGCAGGGCGGCCCGCCAGCGCCGAAAGTCCCGGGCCACCGCGGCCATGTTGTAGGCGCGGGTGCGGGCGAACATCGGCTTGCGGTGCGCGGCTCGCCAGAGGGGGAAGTGGCTGTACAGGTCGGGCTCGTTGCCGACCTCGAGGGCCTGGATGTAGCGGGCACCGATGCCGTCGACGAGCGCCCGTGCCTCCGCGCCGGCGACCTTCGGGCTGCCGGCGGCGAGGTTCACTCCGAGGATCAGGCGGGCGTCGAGCGCGGCGGCCAGTGCCCTGGTCGTCTGCATCCACGCCGGCGTGAGGCTGCGCTTGACCCCGTGGGGAGTCCGCGTATGGGGCATCGGCCACCAGGTCGTGTCGCTGCTGCGCCCGCCGATCCTCAGCACCGGCGATTGACCGGGGGTGAGGTTGCGGATCAGCTGCACGAGCGTCGGGTTGATCGTGCCCGGAGTGCTGCCGGCGTAGGCCGGCACGGCCTGATACTCGAGTGAGAGGCCGAGGAAGCCGGGCGGGACCGACGCGCGCGTCGGCGAGGCGCCCACGGTCGCCGTCACCGGCAGGGGGGAGGGGACATCGGCGTGCGCGACGCCGGCCGACACTCCGCAGCACGCCATCAGGCCAAGCATCAGCAGTGTGTGGAGAGCGCGTCCTTGCCGAATCATGATCCCTGGAAGGAGGACGGCCGCCGCCCGCGGGACGCGGACACCGGCCGTACGTCGATCCATGGTGACGAAACCCGCTTAAGTAGTGGGTAAGTAAATGTGTCCTCATGGAACTGGCGCGCGTCCGCACGTCCCGTCAAGCTTTGAGGTCATGCACGCGTCGCAACCGGGCAGCTACGACGAGACCGAGGCGGCCGGGCAGGCCGCTGCCTCGGCGCTCACCGACCTGGTCATCATCACCGGGTTCTCAGGCGCCGGAAAGTCGACCGCGATGGCGGCGTTCGAGGACGAGGGCTACTTCTGCGTCGACAACCTGCCCTCCGAGATGATCCGCTCGCTGGTCGAGCTGTTCATGCACGAGGGCTCGAAGGTCGCCAGGGCCGCGGTCGTCTCCGACGTTCGACTCGGCAGCTACTTCGAGGGCTTGGCCGAGATCCTCGACGGCCTCCGAGCCGCTGGGCTCACGCATCGCGTGTTGTTCCTCGAGGCGGACGAGCAGTCGCTGCTGACGCGCTACAAGGAGACCCGCCGCCGGCACCCGCTCGCGCCGACCGGCAGCGTCGCCGACGGGATCGCGCGCGAGCGCCGGCTGCTCGCGCCTCTGCGCGCGCGCGCGGACGTCGTGATCGACACCGGCGGCTTGACCGCAGCGATGCTGCGGCGCAAGCTCGCCGACGAACTGCTGCCGAGCCGGACGCCCGGTCGTCTCGCGGTCACATTCCAGAGCTTTGGGTTCAAGTACGGCCCCGCCCGTGACCCCGATCTGCTGCTCGACGTGCGCTTCCTGCCCAACCCGCACTACGAGCCCGAGCTGCGTCCGCTGACCGGTCGTGACCAGCGGATCGTCGATTTCGTCAACACCGGCGGCGCGCTTGATGCCTTCTACGACCATCTGCACCCGCTGCTCGACTATCTGCTGCCGCAGTACCTCGCCGAGGGCAAGGCCCACCTCGTGGTCGCGATCGGGTGTACCGGAGGCCATCACCGGTCGGTGGCCATCGCCGAGCATCTCGCCGAGCGCTACGCCGGTGGCAGGGACTACCTCGTCGAGGTCACCCACCGCGACATCGAGCGGCCGCACTGATGCGCCGCGGCGGGTCGTTCTCAGCGGCGACGCGCGCGCGGCCGGCATGATCGATCACATCGGCTTCGAGGTGTCGGACCTCGCCCGCTCGTCCCGCTTCTACGACGCGCTGTTCTTCCCCCTGGGCGCGCGCCGGATGTTCGAGTCCGAGCACGCTGTGGCCTACGGGATCAACGGGCCCGAGCTGTGGATCGTGGTGCGCGGGCGGCCCCCCGGGCCCGGCTACGGACACGTCGCGCTGCACGCCAGCGGCAAGGCCGCGGTGGACGCGGCCCATGCGGCCGGGATCGTCGCCGGGGGCAGCGACGACGGGCCGCCGGGCATGCGTCCCCAGTACGGACGCCGCTACTACGCGGCCTATCTGCGCGACCCCGACGGCCTTCGGGTCGAGGTCGTCAGCCGCCGTTGAAACCGCGTGATTGAGCCCGCTCGATTGAGCTAGGCTTGGAAAGCCGACCGGCTTCCGGGCGGCATTCGTCCTTAGCCGCCGCATTCGAGAGAGGGATATGAGATGCCCGTACGTGTCGGGATAAACGGCTTCGGCCGGATCGGCCGCAACGTGTTCCGAGCAGCCTACGAGCGCGGCGCCGACGTGGAATGGCTTGCGGTCAACGACCTCGTCGACACCAGGACGATCGCGCACCTGCTCAAGTACGACTCCACCTACGGACCCTTCCCGGGCTCCATCGAGGCGACCGACACCGGCTTCGAGGTCGACGGCAAGGAGATCCGGGTGCTGGCCGAGCGAGACCCAGCGGCCCTGCCGTGGGGCGAGATCGGCGCCGACGTGGTGATCGAGTCGACCGGTTTCTTCACCGATCGCGAGAACGCCTCCAAGCATCTCGCGGCCGGCGCGAAGAAGGTCGTCATCTCGGCACCGGCGACCAACCCCGATGTGACCGTGGCCCTGGGCGTGAACTTCGACGAGGTCTATGACAAGTCGAAGGACGACATCATCTCCAATGCCTCGTGCACGACCAACTGTCTGGCCCCGGTGGCGAAGATCCTGAACGACACGGTCGGGATCAAGCACGGGCTGATGACCACGATCCATGCCTACACCGCCGACCAGCGGCTGCAGGACATGCCGCACAGGGACCTGCGCCGCGCCCGCGCGGCGGCGATCAACCTGATCCCCGCCTCGACCGGTGCCGCGAAGGCGATCGGCCTCGTGATCCCCGCGCTGAAGGGCAAGCTGCACGGCTTTGCGGTGCGGGCCCCGGTCCCGACCGGGAGCGTCGTCGACCTGACCATCGAGGCCAACCGCGAGACCACGATCGAGGAGCTCAACGCGGCCCTCAAGGCCGGGGCCGACGGGCCGATGAAGGGGATCCTGCGCTACACGACGGAACCGATCGTCTCCTCGGACATCGTCAAGGACCCGCACTCGTCGATCCTCGACTCCGAGCTCACAGCGGTGATGGACGGCACGATGGTCAAGGTCGTGTCCTGGTACGACAACGAGTGGGGTTACTCGAGCCGCCTCGTCGATCTGATCCAGAAGATCCTGTGAGGACGCTGGAGGACCTCGGCGACGTACGGGGCAAGCGCGTGTTCGTGCGGGTCGACTTCAACGTCCCGCTCGACCACGGTGCGGTCGCCGACGACACGCGGATCCGGGCCGCGCTGCCCACGATCGACGAGCTGCGCCGGCGTGGCGCACGGCTCGTGCTGGCCTCACACCTCGGGCGTCCGAAGGATCGGGAGCCCGGGCTGTCGCTGCGCCCCGCGGCCGACCGCCTGGCGGAGCTGACGGGCGCGAACGTGACGCTGGCGCCCGACGTGGTCGGCGCCGATGTCCTCGCGCTCGCCGAGCGACTCGGCGACGGCGACGTGCTCGTGCTCGAGAACGTGCGCTACGAACCGGGGGAGACGCGCAACGACCCGGCGCTGGCGGCGGAGTTCGCCGCGCTCGCCGACGTCTATGTCAACGACGCGTTCGGAGCCGCGCACCGCGCGCACGCTTCGACCGAGGGCGTCGCGCACCTCGTCCCCGACCACGCCGCCGGCCGGCTGCTGGAGCGCGAGGTGAGGACGCTCAAGGGACTGCTGGAGAACCCGGCGCGCCCACTGGTGGCGGTCCTCGGCGGAGCGAAGGTGAGCGACAAGATCGCGGTCATCGACCGCTTCCTGGAGGTGGCCGACACGATCCTCATCGGCGGCGCGATGTGCTTCCCGTTCCTGGCCGCACAGGGGCATCGGGTCGGAGACTCGCTGTGTGCCGACGAGGACGTTGAGCTCGCGCGGCGCACGCTCGAGCCATCCGATGCCCGGCGCGCGACGATCGAGCTGCCGCGCGATCTCGTCGTCGGAAACCGCTTTCACGCCGACGCCGCGACCCAGACGCTCGGCGGCGTCGATGTTCCCGACGGATGGATGGGCCTGGACATCGGACCGAAGACCGCGGCCGACTACGGCGTGCTCATCGACGGCGCCGGCACCGTGTTCTGGAACGGTCCCATGGGCGCGTTCGAGATGGAGCCGTTCGCCGCCGGCACGCGGGCGGTCGCCGAGTCGGTGGCGGCAGCAGCCGGAGCCACCGTCGTCGGCGGTGGCGATTCGGCCGCGGCGCTGCAGCGGTTCGGGCTCGCCGACAGGGTTACCCACCTTTCGACCGGCGGGGGTGCCGCACTCGAGCTGATCGAAGGGCGGGCACTGCCCGGCGTGGAGGCGCTGGCATGAGTCCGAGCACGAGAACCCCGCTGATCGCGGGCAACTGGAAGATGTACAAGACGGTCGCCGAGGCCGAGGAGTTCATTCAGGCTCTGCTCCCGCGGGTCTCGACCGCCGATGGGGTCGACGTGGCCATCTGCCCGTCGTACCTGGCCCTTCCCGCGCTGATCGACTCGACCCGAGGATCGCGGGTCGAGGTGTACGCGCAGAACATGCACTACGCCGACGAGGGCGCGTTCACCGGCGAGGTCTCCCCGCCGATGCTGCTCGAGGTGGGCGTGCACGGCGTTCTGCTCGGCCACTCCGAGCGGCGCGAGCACTTCGGCGAGTCCGATCGCGCGCTTGCGCTCAAGGTCCCCGTGGCTCTGGACGCGGGCATCCGCCCGATCCTGTGCGTGGGCGAGACCGAGGAGGAGCGCGAGCGCGGCGACACCGAGCGCAAGCTCCGCCATCAGGTCCAGGAGGATCTGGCCAAGGTGCCGACGGAGAAGCTCGGCGATGTGGTGATCGCCTACGAGCCGATCTGGGCGATCGGCACCGGCAAGGTCGCAACGCCCGAGCAGGCTCAGGAAGCGATTGCGTTCGTGCGGGCACTGGTGGCCGACCGATCACGCGAGGAGGCGGCGCGCACGCGCGTCCTCTACGGCGGCAGCGTCAAACCCGGCAACGCGGCCGAGCTGATGGCGCTGCCCGATGTCGACGGCGCGCTCGTCGGCGGCGCGAGCCTCGACCCCGACTCGTTCGCGGCGATCGTCGCGGCCGCCGGCTGATGGCTGCGCTTCCGCCCGGGCCGGCGGAGCTGCCGGCGCCCTCGACCGTGCTGGTCGTGCTCGACGGCTGGGGGCTCGCGCCCGACGGTGCCGGCAACGCTGTCTCGCTCGCGCACACGCCCGTGTTCGACGAGCTCTGGGCGGCCTATCCGCACACGCAGCTGACCGCCTGCGGGCTGGCCGTCGGCCTGCCCGAGGGGCAGATGGGCAACTCCGAGGTCGGCCATCTGAACCTGGGTGCAGGCGCGGTCCTGATGCAGGACCTGACGCGGATCGACCAGGCCGTCGAGCGCGGGGACCTCTCGACCAACGCCGTCCTGCGTGACGCCTTCACCGCGTCCGATCGGGTGCACCTGATCGGCCTCGTGTCCGACGGCGGGATCCATTCCGGCTGGACGCACCTGCTGGCGCTGATCCGCATGGGCGCCGAGCTGGGGGTGCCGGACCTCGTGCTGCACGCGTTCACCGACGGCCGCGACACCTTCCCCGATGCCGGCGCCGGGTATGTGGCCGCCGTCGAGCGCCAGATGGCCGAGTGCGGATCGGGTCGGGTCGGCTCGTTGGTCGGGCGGTATTTCGCGATGGACCGGGACAAGCGCTGGGATCGGCTGCAGCGCGCCTACGACCTGCTCGTCCATGGCGAGGCCGAGTACAGAGCCGAGACGGGCGAGGCCGGCATGCTGGCGGCCTACGAGCGCGACCAGACCGATGAGTTCATCGAGCCCGTGCTCGTGGGCGAGGAGGCGACGATCCGCCCCGGAGATTCGGTCGTGGCGTTCAACTTCCGGCCCGACCGGATGCGCGAGATCACCCGTGCGCTGGCCGACCCCGCGTTCAGCGAGGTGGAGCGGCGCGGCACGGCCACGGTCAGCCGCTACGCCAGCATGACCGAATACGAGGAGGGCTGGCCCTACCCCGTCGCGTTCAGACCCGAGCATCCCGCCACGACGCTGTCGACGGTGCTCGCGGCCACCGGCGCCCGTCAGCTCCACGTTGCCGAAACGGAGAAGTACCCCCACGTGACGTACTTCTTCAACGGCGGGGAGGAGACGCCGTGCGAGGGCGAGCGCCGCGAGCTCGTGCCGTCGCCCCGCGACGTGCCCACCTACGACTTCAAGCCCGAGATGAGTGCCCGCGAGGCGGCGGCGGCGTTCGTCGGCGCCTGGCGGGAGGACTCGCCGCGGTTCGGGATCATCAACTTCGCCAATGCCGACATGGTGGGGCACACGGGCGTCATCCCCGCGGCGGTGAAGGCCATCGAGACCGTCGACGCGTGCCTCGGTGAGGTCGTCGCCGCTGTGCACGAGTCAGGCGGCGCGATGATCGTGACCGCCGATCACGGCAACTCCGATCACATGCTCGAGCCCGACGGAAGCCCGAACACGGCGCACTCGCTCAACCCGGTCCCGCTGATCGTGACCGTGCCGGGGCTGGAGCTGCGCAGTGGTGGCGTGCTCGCCGACGTGGCGCCGACGGCGCTGCAGCTGCTCGGGATCGAGCAGCCCACCGCGATGACCGGCCACTCGCTGATCACGTGAATCCCTGATCCGCCGGACCATGGCCTGCGTATCGGGGGTATGGCCCACGTCCGGCTCGACCCTGTCACGAATGGATGGAGCGCTGGTATCGTGGCCGACGCCACTGCGGGTGGGCCGTTGGCGATCGGGTCTGCGAAGGACGGAGAAGGCGGAGGGACTATGGATGGCATCGAATCGGTCGCGTGGCGCGGATTCCTGAAGGCTCACGCGGTGCTCCTCAAGGAGATCGACGCGGTGCTCGAGGCCGACCACCGGTTGCCGTTGAGCTCGTATGCGGTGCTCCAGGAGCTCGCCGAGGCGCCCAAGCGACGGATGCGGATGCGTGACCTGGCCGAGTCCGTGGCGCTCAGCCGGAGCGGGCTGAGCCGGCTCGTCGACCGGCTGGAGCGGGAGGAGCTGGTCGAGCGCGAGCCGTGCCCGGACGACGCCCGCGGCGCGTACGCCGTACTCACACGCCGCGGGGCGCGTCGGCTCGAGCAGGCGCGGCCGGCCCATCTCGCCGCCGTCCGCAAGCGCTTCCTGGCCCACTTCAGCGCCGACGAGCTGAAGCAGCTCGCTGGCTTCTGGGACCGGCTGCTCGCGCCCGAGTAGACGCAACCGTCCGCGGCACCACACCCCGACGGCCGCCCGCCGCCGCCGCACAACCCCCGACGGCCGCCCGCCGCCGCCACAACCCCCGACGGCCGCCCGCCGCCGCCACACCATCCTGCGCCGTCGCCGCGCGGTCATGTCCGGTCGTCGCCCGCGGCCAAGGATCTGCTGCGGCGCACTCATAAGACTTGACAGGAGACGACTAAGATTTCATACTGTGGCGTATAGATATCCTTTCTCATGGAGGTGGCGAGATGGCTCTCATCCGCTGGCAGCCGGTCCGCGAGCTGAACACGATCCAGACCGAGATGAACCGGCTCTTCGACACGCTGTTCGATGCCCCGGCGCCCGCCAATGGTGGTGCGAACGGGGTGCGTCGCTGGATTCCGGCCATGGACCTGGTCGAGACCGAGGACGACTTCATCCTGCGGGCTGACCTGCCCGGACTGTCCGAGGGCGACGTCAACGTCGAGTTCGACGACAACGTGCTCACGGTGTCCGGCGAGCGCAAGGCCGAGCACGAGGAGCGCAAGGAGGGGTACTACCGCGTCGAGCGCGCGTCGGGCTCCTTCTCCCGCTCGCTCACCCTGCCCGAGGGTGTGGACGCCGACGCGGTGACGGCGAGCTTCGACAAGGGTGTGCTCGAGGTGCACGTCCCCAAGCCCGCACAGCGCAAGCCGCGCAAGGTGACGATCTCGGTCGGCGCCGCCGAGCCCGAGACGATCGACGCCCCCGCCTCGTAGGCGCCCCCCGTCCCTGACGGCCCGTCGCCCCGGGTGCGGGCGACGGGCCGGTCTGGCCGCCGGGTAGGGTCCCGACGGTGTTCACCGTCCTGGCCCGAGACGGCCGTTCGCTCGCCCGCGCCGGCGAGCTCGAGCTGGCCCACGGCCGTGTCCGCACGCCGGCCTTCGTGCCGCTGGGGACGAAGGCGACGGTGAAGGGGCTCGAGCCCCGCGAGGTCGCCGCGCTCGGCTATGAGCTGATCCTCGCCAACACGTTTCACCTCTTCCTCGCGCCCGGCCCCGAGCTGGTGCAGGAGGCGGGCGGTGTGCACCGATTCATGCGCTGGGAGCACCCGGTGATCAGCGACTCGGGCGGCTTCCAGGTCTTCTCGATGGGCCACGGCACGGTCGCCGACGAGATCAAGGGCCGGGGCCGGCCCGGGGAGCGGACGGGATCGATCCTGGCCATCGAGGAGGACGGCGTCCGCTTTCGCTCCTACCTCGACGGCAGCGAGCGGTTCATGGGGCCCGAGACTTCAATGGCGGTCCAGGCGGCGCTGGGCACCGACATCGCACTCGTGTTCGATGAATGCACCCCGTTTCACGTATCCCGGGAGTACACGGCGCGGTCGACCGAGCGCACGCATCGCTGGCTCGAGCGCTGCCTGCGCTGGCACGACGACAACGGGCCCCGCGATCAGCTCGTCTACGGGATCGTCCAGGGCGGCGTCGACGAGGAGCTGCGTCGCGCGTCGGCCGCCACGGTCGCCGCAAGCGGCTGCGGTGGGGTCGCCATCGGCGGCTCGCTGGGCCAGGAGAAAGGGCAGATGTACGAGGTCGTCTCGTGGGCCACGGCGGAGCTCGAGCGCCACGCTCCCGAGCGCCCGCGCCATCTGCTGGGAATCGGCGACATCGATGACCTGATCGCCGGCGTGGAGCGCGGCATCGACACCTTCGACTGCGCCATGCCCACGCGGCTCGGACGCCACGGCGTCGCGATCGTGTCCGATCCCGCGGCGCGCTGGCGCGTGGACCTCGCCAAGGCCCGCCATCGTCACTCGCACCGGCCGATCGACGCCGACTGCCCATGTCCCGCCTGCTCCCAGGGCTTCACGCGCGCCTACCTGCACTACCTGATCCGCGCCGGCGAGCTCACCGGGATGCGGCTCATCACGCTGCACAACCTGTCCTACCTGGCCAGGCTGATGCGCGATCTGAGGACGGCGATCCGGGAGCAGCGCTTCCCGGAACTCGCGTCGGCCCTGCGCGCGGGAGCGGCCCCCGGGCTCGCGGCCTGAACGACCCGCTGGCGGAGTGCACGGCGGGCGGGCACGGCGATCGACCCGTTGGCTCGCCGGCCCCCGCCGGTTACACGGTCGTGGGCCCTTACTTCGTGTACTTGTTGATGATGTTCTTGACCTGATTGACGGCGCTCTGCGTGTCGTGCGCCACGACGGTCCGGAACTGCACGACCGTGTTGGACGTGCTCGTTGCGATCAGCGCGGCCACGATCACGGCGACCAGGAGCACGGCCAGCACCGCCAGCACCGCTCCGAGCCGCCGTGCGGCCTTGCGCGGACGCGAGCGCGCGGCCGGGACGGGCGCGGCTTGGCGGCGGCGCGGCGGCGGGGCGGTGGAGACGCGGGCGGGGGTCGCGCGCCGGGCGCCGCGCCCGGTGGCCGGCGCGGCAATGGGAGCGCGGGTGGCCACGCGCGTGGCCGCCGTCGGTTGATCACCGCGTGCGAGCACGTTCGTCGCGGCGGCCGTTCCGAGGTGCGCCGTCGGCGCGGTCGAGCTGACCGGACCGATCCCCTGCGCACCCTTGCGCAGGGCCTCGGCCAGCACCAGCGCGTCGGGAGGCCGGTTCTCCTGGTCGATCGCCAGCGCCGTCGTGACGGCGTAGGCCAGCTCGGGCGGGACTCTCGGGTTCAGGTCCTGGAGCGGCATCGGTGCCTCTCGCTGCTGCTTGAGCGCCAGCTCGGACAGTGATCCCGCCTCGTAGGGGAGGCGTCCGGACAGCAGCTGATAGGTGACCACGCCGAGCGAGTAGAGATCGGCCCGCGGGCCGGCCTCCTCGCCGCGCGCCTGCTCGGGGGAGAGGTAGGCCGCCGTACCCAGCACCGAGCCGACCTGGGTGATGCTCGACTGATCGGCCGCCCGGGCGATCCCGAAGTCCGCGAGCTTGACCACGTCGGCGTCGGAGACGAGCAGGTTGCCGGGCTTGACGTCGCGGTGCACGACCCCGTTGCGGTGGGCGTACTCGAGCCCGCGGCAGGCTTGGCAGACGATCTCCACCGCCTGCTCGACGTCGAGATGGCCGCGGTCGCGGAGCAGCTCCGCGCACGAGTTGCCGTTGACGTGCTCCATCACGATGAAGTGCTGATGTGAGCCCTCGTCGAAGCCGAAGTCGAACACCTGCACGATGTTCGGATGCACCAGCCGGGCCGCCGCCAGCGCCTCGCGGCGAAAGCGCGAGACGAACGCCGGATCGTCGGCCAGGTGCTCGGCGAGCAGCTTGATCGCCACGTTGCGCTCGAGCCGCTGGTCGAAGGCGAGATGGACCGTCGACATCCCGCCGACGCCAAGGCGGCCTTCGAGCCGGTAGCGACCGGCGATGGTGGTGATGCTGGACATGTCTGGTTATCAGTTCCCGGCGCGGGCGCCCCCGCTGGAGCCCCCGCCGCCCGATGGGCCGCCGACCCCGACGCCGCCGCTGTTACCGGTACTGGAAGTACCCGTGGGAGTGCTCGTCGTTGCAGGCGTCGTCGTCACCGGTGGCGCTGGGGGCGGGGTCGGCGTGGTCGCCGGCGTGGTCACGGTCTGCGTGGGAGTCGTGGTGGTGGTGCTTTGCGTCGTTGTCGTTGGCGTTGTGTTAGTCGTCGACTTCGTGGACGTCGTGGCCGGGTTCAGGCAGTCCTGCGCGGCGTTGCGGCCGACCACGTTGGCGCCCTGGAGCAGGTTCGCCCGCAGCGTCGGGCTGACCGAGGCGGGTAGGCCGGCGACCTGGTTGCTGAAGCTGTTGACGGCGCTCTGGGCCGGTCCGCACTGCCCGGCGCTGACGGCCGCGGAGACGTTGTCCAGTGCGTTGTCGAGGTTGCTCGCCTGGCCGCCGGACAGCAACCCTGAGCTGCCGCCGCAGGCGACGAGCAGGGACGTCGACAGGCCAAGGCCGCCGGCGAGCAGAGCACGAATCGTGTAACGCTTCATCGGCCGAGTGACTTTACTGGCCGTAGCTCAGGCGTTCGGCGAGGGAATCCGGAAGCCGCGCCGCGCGGATCGCCGAGGCGGCGCCGTCGATGTCGTATTCGATCCGTCGGTACACGACAGTCCAGTTTCCGGTGTCAAGTTCGAGCCAGGCCGCGCGCGGGTCCCCGTCGCGCGGCTGCCCCACGCTCCCGGGGTTGATCAGCCACTCGCCGGCGTCAACCTCGAGCCGGTCGTCGGCCGAGTGGGTCTCGCCGCTCGCCGGGTGCCCCTCGCTGCGTGAGAACGACAGCGCCACGTGCGAGTGTCCGATCAGGCAGACCCGGTGGCGCTGCACGTCCAGGCACAGCTCCGCCTGCAGGGGGGAGAGGACGTACTCCCACACCGGATCGCGCGGGCTGGCATGGAACAGGCCCACCGCTTCGTCGAGATTGAGCGGCTCGAGTCCCTCGAGATAGGCACGCGTCTGCGGCGCGATCGTCTCGGCGGTCCATTTCGCCGCCAGTGCGGCCCCCCGTGAGAACTCGCTCAGTGACAGCGTGCCGACCACGCCGAGGTCGTGGTTGCCGGCCAGGCAGATCGCCGCGTGCCGGCGGGCGAGCTCAACGCACGCGTCGGGCTCCGCCCCGTAGCCTACGAGGTCCCCCAGGCACCACATCTCCTGGCACTCCGAGGCCTCGATCTCGTCGAGCACGGCCTCGAACGCGTGCCGGTTGCCGTGGATGTCGGATACGACCGCAACCCTCATGCCACCACGTATTTCACGCTCATCGGTGAGAAACCCTCCACGCTCGCGCGTGCTCGGGTCGATGTTGTTGGCGGTTGCCGCCGCCGAGGCGGGTGCACGATGGCTGGCGCCGCGCGATTCGACCATCGACCCGGCGCGGATCGACGTCCGATCGTACTTCACCGAGGAGGAGATCGAGCGAGGAAAGCGCTTCGCTCGCCCGCAGTTCATGCTCGGAATCGCCCGGGCTGTCGTCGAGACCGGTGCCCTGGCGCTGCTGGTCCGGCGCCCGCCGCGTGCCCTGCGACGGCTCTCGGCGCGGCCGGTCACCGGCGGCGCGGTCGCCGGTGCCGGACTGGCGGTTGCGCTCTCGCTGCCGGCCCTGCCGCTCTCGGCCCTCTCCCGCGAGCGCGCCAGGCGCGTCGGCCTCCTCACCCAATCGTGGGGCGGATGGGGCGTCGACCTCGTCAAGGCGAACGCGATCGGGGCTGGGCTCGCCGCGGGCGCGGGCGCGGCGGCGGTGGCCGCCACGCGGCGCTATCCGCGCAGCTGGTGGGCACCGGCGGGGGCCGGCTCGGTGATCGTCGGCACCGTGCTCGCCGCGCTCGCGCCGGTCGTGCTCGATCCGGTGTTCAACACGTTCACACCGCTGCCGGAGGGCGAGACGCGGGCCGACGTGCTCGCGTTGGCCGAGCGGGCCGGGGTCACGGTCGGCGAGGTCTACTCCGTCGACGCCAGCCGTCGGACGACGGCCGCCAACGCGTACGTGTCCGGACTCGGGCCGACCAAGCGCGTGGTCCTGTTCGACACGCTGCTGGACCGCTACACCCGCGACGAGATCCGCCTTGTGGTGGCCCACGAGCTGGCCCACGTCCGCCATCGTGATGTGCCCCGGAGCGTCCTCTACGCGGCCCTGGTGGCGCCGTTCGCGGCGTATGCGGTGCAGCGCTTGAGCTGGGCGCTGTCCCCGGAGCGCGGCACACCGGCGGCGCTGCCGGCGCTGGCCCTGGCCGCCGGAGTGGTGTCGGCACCGATCGGGCTGGTCGGCAACCGCCTGTCGCGGGCGATCGAGCGCCGCGCGGATGCGTACTCGCTGGAGCTGGCCGGCGCACCTGAGGCCTTCGTCTCCTTCGAGCGGCGGATCGCCGTCCAGAACGTCGCCGACCTCGAGCCCCCGCGGTGGCTCACGGCGCTGCTGGCCACACATCCGCCGACGACGGAGCGGATCGGCGCCGCGGTGGCCTTCGCCGAGCGAGCCGGGGCCTGACCCCGGCCTACTGCTCCTGCGGCTCCTCGCCGCCGGCGGTGTCGGCGCCGCCGCCGTACTCCGGCAGGTTCTTGATCCCCTCGCGGGTCTGCCACTTGGAGTAGTTGTCCTGCATCGCCTCGATCAGCTCGCGCATGAACTTCGGCGACAGATTCACGCGTGAGACGACCACGCCAGGGATCTCATCGTCCTCGACCTCGTGGTCGACGCGTGCGAAGGTGATCGTGAACTCGTAGTCGGAGTGGCTCACGTTCGCGAAGTTCGCGTAGACGCCGGCCATGATGTCCGGTGAGAAGTGGATATTGATGTGGCGCTCGGGCGCGTTGGGATCGTCCATGCGCCTAGTATCCCACCGTGCGGATCGTCGTCGTCGCCGTGGGTCGCCTGCGCCCTCCGTTTGCCGATGACGTGCAGCACTATCAGAAGCTGCTGGCGCGGCACACGCGGCTGGAGCTGATCGAGGTGCGCGAGGAGGAGCAGATTGCGCGCCGGCTTCCCGAGCGCGCCTTCATCTCGCTGCTGCACCGCGACGGCGACGCGATGGACTCGCTCGGAATCAGCCGCTTCCTCGAGGAGCGGCGGCAGAGTGGGCGCGACCTGTGCCTGGTGATCGGCGGCCCCTACGGGCTCGACATGTCCGACGTCGACCACCGGCTCTCGCTGGGCGCGATCACGCTGCCGCACCAGCTCGCCCGGGTCGTGCTGCTCGAGCAGCTCTACCGCGCCCACAAGATCCTGGCCGGCGAGCCGTATCACTACTGACGGCGCGCGTGGGCAAATAGGCTGCGTCTCATGGTCGACCGCGCCGATCAGCACCGCTCCCGCCATCGGCGCAGCCAGGAGCGTCGCGAGCTGAGGCTGGTCAGTCGCCGCCTGGGGTACCTGATGGCGGCGCTGGGGGTGCTGATGATCGTCGGCACGGTCGGCTACTCCGCGCTCGAGGGGACGTCGGTCGCCTACGGCTTCTCCTGGACGCTCGACACGGTGGCGACGCTCGGCACGATCCCCGACCCGCCGGATTTCGCCGGCCGCGCCCTCAAGGCCGCTCTCCTGATCCTCGGGGTCGGTACGCTCTTCTACGGCCTGGCGACCGCGGCGGAGTTCTTCGTCTCGGGCCAGCTGAGCGGCGTGGTCTCACGGCGCAGAATGCAGAAGACGATCGATTCGCTCACCGACCATTTCATCATCTGCGGCTACGGTCGCGTCGGACGCCAGGTCGCCCGCGACCTGCGCACCGAGCGTGCTCAGTACCTGGTCGTGGACGAGAATCCGGAGAACGCCGAGCGGGCTGCCGCGCTGGGCGTGAAGTACCTCGATGCGCCGCCCTCGGACGACGAGGTTCTGCGTCAGGCCGGCATCGAGCGCGCCCGCGGCGTGATCGCCTGCGTGGACTCGGACGCGGAGAACATCTTCATCACGCTGACCGCGCGTGAGCTCCGGGCCGACATCCTGATCATCGCCCGGGCATCGGCCGAGGACTCCGAGAAGAAGCTGCTGCGGGCCGGGGCCGACCGGGTGATCTCGCCGTACAAGACCTCCGGCTCGGAGATGGCCCGCGTGGCGCTGCACCCCCAGGTCGGCGGCGCGCTCGCCGTGGCCGACTATCGGATGGAGGAGATCGAGGTGACACCGGCCTGCGAGGGCGTCGGCAAGACGATCGCCGACGTCCGCGGCCAGTCGATGATCGTCGCCGTGCGCCGGCCGGACGGGCGGCTCGAGCCCCAGCCCCCGCCGCATTCGGTGATCGGCCCGGGCGACAAGCTCGTCGCGCTCGGGACGCCCGCGGCGATGGAGCATCTCGAGCGCGTCTTCCAGCCCGCACAGACACCGGCCGCCTGATGTCGACCGAGCACAGCCAGATCGCGCCGCTGCACGAACTCCGCGCCGCCGTGCTCGCCGCGGCGGCCGCGGTGCGCGGCAGCGAGGGCGAGCTGGCGGCGGCGCCGAAGCTCGAACGGCCCAAGCATGACGGCCAGGGGGACTACTCCACCAACGCCGCAATGCTCCTGGCCCCGGTGCTCGGCTCCTCGCCGCGCCAGATCGCCGACCTGCTGGCCGCCGAACTGGCCGAGCGCCTCGGGGGCGATCTCGCGCGCACCGAGATCGCCGGGCCCGGTTTCCTGAACCTGTTCCTCGCCGACGAATGGCACCGCCGGGCGCTGTCGGGCATGCTCGCGGCGGGTGAGCGCTTCGGCCAGGGCGGCGCCGATCCTCCCGAGCGGATCCTGGTCGAGTTCGTCTCCGCCAATCCGACCGGTCCGCTGGTGGCCGCGAGCGGGCGCCACGCCGCCTACGGCGATGCTCTTGCGCGGATCCTCGAACAGCACGGGCACACCGTCACCCGCGAGTACTACTTCAACGACGCCGGCTCGCAGATTCGGCTGCTCGGTGAGTCGGTGCGGGCCCGGGCCCGCGGCGACGAGGTCCCCGACGGGGGCTACCAGGGGGAGTACGTGGCGGAGCTCGCCACCGAGATCCCCAACGCCGCCGAGGCCGAGCCAGATCAGCTGGCGGCCTTGGCCGTGGAGGCCCTGCTGGCCCAGATCAAGGCGACGCTCCAGCGCTACGGGGTCGAGTTCGACGCGTTCTTCAGCGAGCGGACGCTGCATGAGGGCTCCCCCAGCCAGCTCGAGCGGGCGATCACCGATCTTGGCGCGGCCGGCCACCTGTACCGCACCGAGGGCGCCCTGTGGCTGCGGACCACCACCTTCGGCGATGACAAGGACCGGGTGCTCGAGCGTTCGACCGGCGAGCCGACCTATTTCGCCGCTGACGTCGCCTACATGCAGAACAAGCGCGAGCGTGGCTTCGAGCGCCAGCTCAACCCGATGGGCGCCGACCACCACGGCTACGTGGCGCGGCTGAAGGCCGCGTTCGCCGCCCTCGGCGGCGATCCCGACCTGCTCGAGGTGCCGATCCTCCAGTTCGTCCACCTCGTCGAGGGACACGAACGCGCCGCGATGTCCAAGCGCCGCGGCGACTTCGTCCGGCTCGATGCGCTGCTCGACGAGATCGGCGTCGACGCCACGCGCTTCTTCATGTTGCAGCGCTCGCACGACCGCACGCTCGATCTCGACCTCGATCTTGCTCGCTCCCAGTCGCGCGAGAATCCCGTCTACTACGTCCAATACGCGCACGCCCGGATCGCCTCGATGCTTGCCCGCGCCGGCGAGGAGCGGGTGCAGGCGGCGCTGGCGGCCGGCGCCGACTGGGGCGCCGGCGAATTGCATCCGGCCGAGCGGGCCCTGGTCAAGAAGCTCGCCGCCTTCCCCGAGGAGATGGCCGAGGCGGCCGACCGCCGCGCCCCGCACCGGATCGCCGTCTACGCCCTCGATATTGCCCAGGACTTCACCACCTTCTACACCGACTGCCACGTGATCGGCGCCGAGCCCGAGGCCGTCGAGTCGTTCCGGATCGCGCTGTCGCTCGCCGCGCGTGGGGTGATCGCCCGCTCGCTGGCGCTGCTCGGGGTCAGCGCGCCGGCGTCGATGTAGAGGCGGCGGGCGGCTGGTGGTGCGCGGCTCGCGGTCTGGCGCTCCTCGGCCGGGTGGGCAGATATCGCTCGCCCATTGAGCGTTATCTGCCCACCCTGCCTCGGCGTCGCCGCACGCCGACTACTCGAAGCGGGCGATGTCCTCGTCGAGCCGCCGCGCCTCGGCGGGGTCGATCGCCGGACCGGCTGCGGCCGCGGGACGGAGCGCCGCGGCCCGTGCGCGCCGTCGCCACTTGGGCAGCGTCACGACGAGCAGACCGATCCCGGCCAGCAGGATCGCCGGCGGCAAAATGTAGACGGTCAGGTTGAAGCCGTGGGGGCTCGGGAGCGCCAGCACCGACTGGCCGTACTGGGCGACGAGCTCCTGCTTGATCTGACTCTTGGTCAGGCCCTGGGCGATCAGCATCCGGATGTAGGCGCGCTCGGCGTCGGCCTGGGGGGAGTCCGACACGGCCAGCGGCGTGTGGCAGACGACGCACATGACCTCGTCCTCGACGTCGGTCAGCGACGCTCGTGGCGTGGGGCCGGCGAGGGCCGCCGGCGTGAGCTCACCCGACAGCGACAGCGACAGCGCCACGCCCACTGCCACTGCCACTGCCACGGCGAGGAAAGGGAACCGTTGCCGACTCACGAGCTTCCGGCCAGGATCGACGGCAGCGTCTGGTCGAGCCAGCGGGTGTCGAGCTGGAAGCGCCGCACAGCGGCGATCCGCCCCTGCCGGTCGATCACGAACGTCTCCGGCACGCCGGTCGTGCCGAAGGACCGCACGAAGCTGCCGCTCACGTCGCGCACGACGGGATAGGTGATGTGCTCGGCGTGGACGAACGACTGGGAGTCGCTCGAGTTATCGAGGTAGGTGACACCGAGCACGGTTGCGCCGTGTCCGGCGATCTGGCGCTGGGCCTGCTCGAGCACCGGTGCCTCCGCCTTGCACGGATCACACCACGACGCGAATACGTTCAGCACCACGACCTTGCCGCGCAGGTCGGCGAGGCTGGTCGCGCCGGCTGTGCCCAGGTTCGGCAGCGCCTCGGTGGCGTGCGGAGCGGCCGGCCGGCGGCCCTGCGCGAGCGCGGCGTCGATCGAGGAGTCGGTGCCCTGGCCGGCCACGCCGAAGACGAGCAGGCCCACGAGCGCAACTGCCGCCACGATCACGAGCACAGGGAGCAGTAAGCGGCGCACGGGCGCTCAAGCGTAGCGAGCAGCGAGCGCCGAGCACTCAGGATCGCCCCACCTCGGCGGGGGGCTCGTCATACAATGCCGCCCGTGCGGGCACGGTCCGGTGACCGTTCCCCAAGCGCGCCGGTAGCTCAGCTGGTAGAGCGATGGCTTCCCAAGCCATAGGTCGCGGGTTCGAGCCCCGTCCGGCGCTTCTTCGTCGGAGCCGGGACGGGCTTCCTGTCTCGTCGGGTCTGTCGGCCGCATTCCCAACCTCCAGGCCTCTAGCCTGGCCGTGGTGCGCCTGCCGCGGTTGACGACCGACCTCTCGCCCCTACGCGCCAGCCGCGACCTGCGCCTGGTCGTGATCGGGAACTTCGTGTCCGGGATGGGGACCCAGGCGACGCTGGTGGCGCTCCCGTACCAGCTCTACATCGAGACGAGATCGGCGCTGCTCGTCGGCCTGCTCGGCGCCGTCGAGCTGGGGCCGCTGGTGGTGATGGCCCTGCTCGGCGGGGCGATCGCCGATCGCATGGACCGGAGGCGGCTGCTGCTGATCGACCAGATCGGGCTGGTGGCGATCGCCGCCGCGCTGGCCGCCGTGACGCTGGCCGGGCACGCCGGCGTGCCCGTCCTGTACGTGCTCGGCGGCCTGATGGCCGGCTTCAGCGCGGTGCAGAACGTGGCGCGTTCGGCGATCGTGCCGAACCTCGTCGAGCCCGAGCAGCTCCGCTCCGCGCTGGCGCTGAACTTCGGTCTCTACCAGCTCACGATGGTGCTCGGGCCGGCGCTCGGTGGGGTGCTGATCGCGTGGCAGGGGGTCGCCTCGGCCTACGCGCTGGACGCCGTCAGCTGCTTCGCGATGGTGTTCGCGGTGCTGGCGATGTCGCCGCAGCCGCCGCATCAGGTGGCCGAGCACGCGAGCATCCGTCGCTCGATCGCCGACGGGCTCCGGTACGTGCGCGGTAACCAGGCGCTGTTGGGGTCCTTTGCGATCGACCTGGTGGCGATGACGTTCGGGATGCCGCGGGCGCTGTTCGCGGTCCTCTCGGTGAGCACATTCGGTGCCGGCGCCGCCGGCACCGGGCTCCTCTATGCCGCCGTGTCGGCCGGCGCGACGGTCGGCGCGTTGACGACGGGCTGGTTGCGCAGCACCCGCCGCCTCGGGATGGTCGTGATCTGGGCCGTGATCATCTGGGGCGGGGCGATCGCGGTCGTCGGGCTGGCCCGCTCGCTGTGGGTGGCGGCGCTGCTGCTCGCCGTCGCCGGAGCGGCCGACTCGGTGAGTGCCGTCGCCCGCTCGACGATCAACCAGACGGTGACGCCCGACCACATGCGCGGTCGCATGTCCTCGGTGTTCTCGGTCGTGGTCACGAGCGGCCCGCGGCTCGGCGACATCGAGTCTGGCGTCGTCGCCAGCGCCACCGGTGTGCGCTTCTCGATCGTCTCCGGCGGCCTGCTGTGTCTCGTCGGAGTGGCCTGGATCATGGCCGTCTTTCCGGCCCTCGCGCGCTACGACGCTGACCGCTGGATCGCCGACCCGGCCACCGGTCAGGCTTAGGCCTATCCCGATTGGGCGCGCGACTCGGGACACATCCAGGCGTGTGACAAGTCGGATAGGTCCCTCAGTGGTCCCGGCCGGAACCACGAGCCCCGTCCGCGTGACGCGGTCCGCCGGTGCCCCGCCCTCCGGGTGCCACCGGCCATCCGCCGCCGAGGAGCGAGCGGATCTGGGCCTGGGTGACAGAATGGCGCTGTGGCCATAGCGCAGCGGTCCGGGAGTGATTCGAGCGGGCAGCGCCCGTCGCTCGTCGACAGCGCCGAGCAGGCTCTGCGCAACTGGCTGGCGCCCGGGCGCCACCGCGTCGGCGACCGGCTGCCACCTGAGCAGGAGGTGGCCGCCATGCTCGGCATCTCCCGGGGGACCCTGCGCACGGCGCTGCAGCGGCTCGAGGCGACGGGTGAGATCGTGCGCCGTCAGGGCAGTGGAACGTTCGTCGGGCGCGTCGCAGTGCCAACGCAGCTCGATGAGCGTCTGGAACGGCTCGAGCCCTACTCCTCGCTGGCCAAGCGCCGTGGCGTGACGCTGTCGGCCGAGCAGGTCCGGATCGAGCGGCGCGCCGTCGGGAGCGACGTCGGGGAGATGCTGGAGCTCGACGCCGCCACAGAGGTGATCACCATTTGCCGCGTGCTGATGGCCAGCGGGAGCCCTGCGGCGGTGATGTTCGATGTGCCGCATCCCTCGGTCGCGCTGCCGGATCCGGAGCGCATCGAGCGACTGCTCACGGGCGGCAAGATGCTGCTCGACGTGATGATCGATCTGAAGATGCCGATCGGGTTCGCGCGGACGCGGGTGACGCCGCGACTCGTGACGCCGCGCGAGCAGACCGGCAAGGCGCTGCAGCTGGAGTGCAGCACCGCCGCACTCGAGCTCGAGGAGGTGGTGTATCTCGGCAGCGGGGCGCCGGTGGCCTACTCCCGTGACTTGTTCGCTCCCGGCGCGCTCGACGTGGGCGTGATGCGCTCGTTCGACGCGGCGCGGCCGACGCCGATCGCGGCGGGCGGCGGCGCTCGCCGGCGTGCGCGCGCCCGCACGCCTCGCGCCGGCCACTGACGCCGCCATGCCCGCCGGGCCCCGCACGCTGCTCCGGGTGCCGCTCGCCTGGTCGCTGGAACCCGAGCACGCGGCGCTGCTCGTGCGCGATGACGTGCGGCCCTTCGCCCTCGTCGGCCGCTGGGCGGGGGGGCGTGCGGTGATCTCCTCTGAGCCGGTGCGGGTGGCCTCGGGCTCCGAGGATCCATTCTCGCTGCTGGAGGAGCAGCCGCGGGTCCTCGACGGCCCCGACGCCGGCGGCGCCGTGGGCGGTGGCTGGGTCGGCTATCTCGGCTACGGCCTCGGACGCGGGCTCGAGCCGGTCGGCGCGAGCCCGCCGCGGGAGCGCCCGCTGCCCGCGTTCGCTCTCGCCTTCTATGACCAACTGCTCCGGCTCGACGCCGACGGTCGCTGGTGGTTCGAGGCGCTGTGGTGCGCGGAGCGTGCACCCGCGCTCCGCGAGCGGCTGGCCACGCTCGAGCACCGGGCCCGCGGGGCGGCGGCGCCGCTGCCGTTCAGCACGGCGCCGTGGCGCTCGGCCCCCTCGGCCGCCGGGCATGCGCGCGCGGTGGCGGCCTGCCGCCGGCGGATCGCGGCCGGCGACATCTTCCAGGCCAACATCTGCACCCGCCTCGGCTCGCGGCTGAGCGGAGCTCCGGTCGACCTGTTCGCGACCGCCGCCGAACGGTTGCGTCCCGATCGAGCGGCGTTCCTGTCGGGCCCGTGGGGCGCGATCGCCAGCCTGTCGCCGGAGTTGTTCCTGGAGCGCCGCGGGCGCAGCGTCCGCAGCGCCCCGATCAAGGGCACGCGCCCGCGGCCGGCGGATGCCCGAGCGGCGAGCGCCGAGCGCGACGCGCTGCTGGCATCGGTCAAGGACAGGGCCGAGAACGTGATGATCGTCGACCTCGTCCGCAATGACCTGGGGCGCGTGTGCGTGCCGGGAACGATCGCCGTGCAGGCGCTCGCCGAGGCTCGGGCACACACGGGTGTCTGGCACCTGGTGTCCGAGGTCGCGGGGGAGCTCCGCGACGGCATCGGCGACGGCGAGCTGCTCCGAGCGACGTTCCCGCCCGGCTCGGTCACCGGGGCGCCGAAGGTGGCGGCGCTGAACGTGATCGCCGAGCTCGAGAGCACCGCCCGCGAGGCCTACACCGGGGCGATCGGGTTCGCGAGCCCGATCGCCGGGCTGGAGCTGAGCGTCGCGATCCGGACGTTCGAGTTCGATCTCGAGCGGACCTGGCTCGGCGTGGGCGGCGGCGTCGTGGCCGATTCGGATCCGGTCGCCGAAGCGACCGAGTGCGCCACCAAGGCCCGCCCGCTGATCGACGCGATCGGGGGCCGCCTGGCGCGGGACGCCGGTACCGCCGTCACACCCCGCCCACTGCGGCTCGGACCGCGGCCGACGCCGCGGCCCGATCCGGCCGCGGGCGTGTTCGAGACCCTGCTCGTCGCCGACGGGCGGCCGGTGGCGCTCGAGCAACACCTCGCGCGGCTCGCCGCCAGCGTGGCGGCGCTGTACGGGGCACGCCTACCCGGCGATCTCGCCGCGGAGCTGAGGGCGCGCGCCGCTCAGGCCGGCGACGCGCGGCTGCGAGTCGATCTCCGCCCGCGCCGCTTCGGTCTCGAGGTCACGTTCGCGTGCTCCACGCTCGCCCCGCGCGCGGTGCCGGTGCAGCTGTGCCCGGTCAGCCTTCCCGGCGGCCTCGGCGCCCACAAGTGGAGCGACCGTCGCCTGCTCGACGGACTCGCTGCGCGGGTCGACGGGGAGCCGCTGCTGTGCGACCTCGACGGCCTCGTGCTGGAGTCGTGGCGGGCGAGCGTGTTCGCGGTCGAGCCGGGGCCGCGGGTCCTGACGCCGCCGGCCGACGGCCGGATCCTCCCCGGCGTGACTCGCGCACGCGTGGCGCGGACCGCGCTCGCGCTCGGCTACGAGCTGCGCTTCGAGCCGCTCGCGCTCGGGCGTCTCGCCGCCGCGGCCGAGATCTTCGTCACCGGTGCGCTCGGCGGGATCGAGCGCGCGCGCCTGGAGGGGATTGAGCCGTCGCGTCCGGAGGACCACCCCGCGGCCGCGGAGCGCACGGTCACGAACGCGCTCTCGGCGGCGCTGTGCGCGAACGAGCCGGTCGCTCTGGCCGGGGTATGAATGTCCTGATGCAGACGTCCGTCGCGATTCGAGTGGCCCCTGGACGTCTGGATCAGAACACTCGCTGTGGACAAACTTGTGCAAAGAGATCCTTCTGGTAATACTGACGAGGGGTGTCCAAGAATCTCGTCGAACTCGTGCGGCGCCGCCACACCGTCCAAGCGCCGACCGCCCTGCAGGTCCTGAAGACGGCGATGGAGGCCCGCGGGGAGATCACCGACGAGGACCGCCGCCTGGCCGCCGAGGCCTCGGGCCTGCCCGAGGCGACCGTGTACGGGGTCTCGACCTTCTACGACGATCTGCTCGCCCCGCGGGGCACCCGGCACGTTCGCGTCTGCACCGGCACCGCGTGCTTCGCGGCGACGGCCGACGCCCATGTCGACGCGATGCGCGACGGCCTCGGCCTGGCCCTGGGCGAGCGCAGCGCCGACGGCTCGGTGTCGCTGGCCGAGACGGTCTGCCTCGGCTTCTGTCATTCGTCCCCGGCGATCCGCGACGGCGACCGTATCGACGCCGGCCCGGGCGTGGTCGAGCGGGTGCTCGGCGGGACGAGCGCCGAGGCGGCCGAGCCGGAGTGGACGAGCGTGCTCGAGGATCCGGTGCTGATCCGTCCGGGCGATTGGTCCGGGCTGGCCCATGTGCTGGCCGAGGTCGAGCCCGAGGAGCTTCTGGCCGAGGTCAAGCTGGCGGACGCCCGAGGCCGCGGCGGGGCGGGCTTCCCGGCCGGCCTCAAGTGGGAGTTCGCGCGTCGCTCGCCCGGCGAGCAGAAGTTCATCGTCGCCAACGGTGACGAGGGCGACCCCGGCTCCTACATCGACAAGTACCTGATGGAACGTAACCCGGTGCTGGTGCTGGAAGGGATGGCACTGGCGGGCTACGCGGTCGGCGCCGAGCACGGGTTCGTGCTCTGCCGCTCGGAGTACCCGCGCTCCATGCCGGCGCTGGAGGCGGCCGCCAAGGCGGCCCGCGAGGCCGGGTGGCTGGGTGAGGACATCGCCGGCAGCGGCTTCGATTTCGACGTCACGATCATGGAGGGCGCGGGCTCGTACATCGTCGGCGAGGACACGGCTCTGCTGGCCTGCATCGAGGGCCTGCGCGGGACCGTCTCAGCGCGGCCCCCGTACCCGGCCGAGCGGGGGCTGTTCGGGATGCCGACCGTCGTCAACAACACCGAGACACTGGTCAACGTCCCGTTCATCGCCAGGCACGGGGCCGAGGCCTACCGCGCGCTCAGCCCTGCCGGCAGTCCGGGCACCAAGCTCGTCTGCTTCAACGAGCGCTTCGCGCGGCCCGGCGTGTACGAGGTCCGCTTCGGTACGCCGATGCGGGAGCTGTGCGAGGAGCTGGCGGGCGGGCTGATCGACGGCCACCGGATCAAGGCGATCCAGATCGGCGGTCCGCTCGGCGGGATCCTGCCGGCGTCGCGACTCGATGTCGCGTTCGACTTCGACGCGCTCAAGGCCGAGGGCTGCATGGTCGGGCACGGCGGCATCCTCGCCTTCGACGAGCAGACCGACATGCGCGCGGTCGCGCGGCATCTGCTCAGGTTCGGCGCCCACGAGAGCTGCGGTAAGTGCTTTCCGTGCCGGATCGGCCTGTTCCGGGCGCTGGAGATGTTCGCCGGCGAGCAGCCGATCGAGCGCGCGCACCTCGAGCCGTTGCTCGAGACGCTGGAGCTGGCCAGCCTGTGCGCGCACGGCAGCGGCATGCCCGCGCCGATCCGGAGCCTCGTGGCCCACTTCCCCGATGAGCTGGGGCTGGTCTGATGCGAGTGACGATTGACGGACGCGAGCTCGAGGTGGCCCCCGCGACCACCGTGCTCGAGGCGATCCGTCAGCTCGGCGGCGACGTGCCGACACTGTGCTTCGATGAGCGTCAGGCCGCCTTCGGCGCCTGCCGGGTCTGCCTGGTCGGGCTCGAAGGAGCAAAGGGGCCGGTCCCCGCGTGCACGACCCCATGCGCGGACGGGATGGTGATCGACACCGAGGACCCGACCGCGCGAAGGGTCGTCAGCGCCGTGGTCGAGCTGGTCCTGTCCGAGTTGCCGGTGGCGCCCGGCGAGCACACCGAGCTCGCCGCCGTGGCGCGCGAGCTCGGGATCGGCGACGAGCTCCGCTGGACCGGCGCTCAGCACGAGCCTCGCCACGACGAGCGTCATCCGTACCTGGCCTTCCAGCACGAGCTATGCATCTCCTGCGGGCGCTGCATCCGCGCCTGCGACGAGGTGCAGGGTGCGTTCGCGCTGACCGCGACCGGCCGCGGATTCCACGCCAACGTGACGGCGGGACTCGACGCCGGCTTCCGCAATTCGACCTGCGTCTCGTGCGGCGCGTGTTCGGATACCTGCCCGACGGACGCGATCACCGAGATCACGCTGCTACACATGTCTGATGTGCCCCAGTAGGAGGACCTCATGAGCGAACGCTTCGACCTCAACGTGACGACGACATGCGGCTACTGCGGGGTCGGGTGCCGACTCGAGGCGCACGCCCGCGACGGTCGGGTCGCGTCGATCACCCCGGCGCTCGACGGCCCGGCGAACCAGGGGCACACCTGCCTCAAGGGCCGCTTCGCGCACCAGTTCTCCCGCTCGCGCGACCGCCTGACGACGCCGTTGATCCGCGACGGCGCCGGCTTCCGATCGGCGAGCTGGGACGAGGCAATCGGCCTGATCGCCTCGGAGCTCACGCGGATCAAGCAGGACCACGGTCCCGACGCCGTCGCCGGCCTGGCCTCCTCCCGCGCCACCAACGAGGACTGCTACGCGATGTCGCGGCTGATGCGCGCCGCGATTGGCACCAACAACCTCGACAACTGCTCCCGGGTCTGCCACTCGCCGACCTCCTTCGCCCTGCGCAAGGCGTTCGGCCTGTCCGGCGCGACGGGGTCCTTCGACGACATCGACGCCGCCGGAGCGGCGATCGTGATCGGCGCCAACCCGACCGAGGGCCATCCGGTCGTCGGCGCACGAATCAAGCAGGCGACGTTGCGCGGCCTCAAGCTGGTGACGATCGACCCGCGCCGCATCGAGCTCTCCGACTACGGGGTGCTGCATCTCTCGCCACGGCCGGGCACCAACGCCGCGGTGATGCTCGGGCTCGCCCACGTCGTCGTGCGCGACGGTCTGATCGACCGCGACTTCATCGACCGCCGGACCGAGGGCTTCGACGAGGTGGAGGCCCTGATCGCGCTCTACACACCGGAGCAGACCGAGGAGATCACGGGCATTCCCGCCGCCGACATCGAGGCTGCGGCGCACATCTACGCCGAGGCCGACGAGGCGTCGATCCTGTGGGGCCTCGGCGTGACCGAGCACAAGTACGGCTCCGAGGTCGTGCGGCTGATCTGCAACCTCGCCCTGCTGACCGGCAAGGTCGGGAGGCCTGGCTCGGCGCTGCTTCCGCTGCGGGGACAGAACAACGTCCAGGGGTCCTCCGACATGGGGGCGCTCCCGGACACCTACACCGCCTACCGGCCCGTCGCCGACGAGGACGTCGCGGGCGCGTTCGAGCAGCGCTGGGGCGTGCCGCTCTCGCGCCAGAAGGGCTACACGATCCCGCAGATGTTCGACGCCGCTGTGGACGGTCGGCTCAAGGCGATGTACATCTTCGGCGAGGACGTCGCCCAGACCGATCCCAACACGACGCACGTGATCGCTGCCCTCGAGTCGCTCGAGTTCCTCGTCTGCCAGGACATCTTCGAGACCGAGACGACGAAGTACGCGGACGTGATCCTGCCGGCCTCGGCGTTCCTCGAGAAGGCGGGCACGTTCACCAACGCCGAGCGCCGGATGCAGCTGGTGGCGCCGGCGATCGACCCACCCGGCCAGGCGCGGACCGACTTCCAGATCATCGCCGACGTCTCGGCGGCGCTCGGTCACGACTTCGGCTGGAGCTCGCCCGCCGACGCGATGGACGAGATCGCTGCCCTGACGCCGTGCTTCGCCGGCGTCAGCCACGAGCGGATCGGCCGCCGCGGCCTGCAGTGGCCGGTGGCCCCCGACGGCACCGACTCGCCGATCCTCTACCAGGAGACGTTTGAGCTTCCGGGCGGCATGGGCCAGTTCGCCGCCCTCCCGTACAAGGAGCCGGGTGACGCTGCCGATGACGAGTTCCCGATCATCCTGGTCACCGGCCGGCGCCTGCAGCACTACAACGCCGGCACGATGACCCGGCGCACCGGCAACCTCGAGCTGCTCGACCGCGACTGGCTCGAGATCCATCCCGACGACGCCGCTCGGCTGTGGATCTCGGACGGCCAGCGTGTGTCGGTGCGCAGCCGCGTCGGGCGGATCGAGACCGAGGCCCGAGTGACCGAGCGGATCGACCCCGGGCATGTGTTCACCGCCTTCCATTTCCCGGAGGTGCGGACCAACCTGTTGGTCGGATCCTCGGCCGACGTCAACACGAGCTGCCCCGAGTACAAGGTCGTGGCGGTCGATGTGCGCCCGGTCGCCGAGCAGCCGGCGTACACGCCGGCGCTGGCCGAGCCCGCGCTGTCGTGAGCGCACCCCGCGCCGCCGACGAGACGGCACCGCGGATGACCGCGACGATCGTCCGTGACGGCGGACGTGACGAGGTCGCGGTCGAGGAGCCGCTCGAGCTGCGGGTCGACGGGGCGCCGCTGTCGGTCACGATGCGCACGCCCGGCCACGACGAGGAGCTGGCGCTCGGCTTCCTGTTCGGCGAGGGCCTGATCGACGGTCCGCGTGAGGCGGGGTTGAGCGCCGAGCTGGCCAACAACGTGATCGAGGTCAGCGGGCCGTTGCTGCGCGATCCCGGTTCGCGCCGCTTCTACACCACCTCGTCGTGCGGCGTCTGTGGCAAGGGCGCGCTCGAGGAGGTCGCCGTGCACGCCCCCGACGCGGTGGCCGGTCCGACGGTGGCCCGCGATCTGCTCGCGTCGCTTCCCGATCGGCTGCGCCAGCCCGCGTTCGAGCGGACCGGCGGCCTGCACGCGACGGGGCTGTTCGGGGCCGACGGACAGCTCGAGCTGGTCCGCGAGGATGTGGGGCGCCACAACGCGATGGACAAGGTGATCGGCCGCGCCCTGCTCGACGGCCGCCTGCCGCTGTCGGGCTCGATCCTGTGCGTGAGCGGCCGCCTGGCGTTCGAGCTGGTCCAGAAGGCGGCGGTCGCCGGCGCTCCCATCCTCGTCGGGGTCGGCGCGCCCACGTCACTCGCGATCGAGCTCGCAGCCGACCGCGGCATGACGCTCGCGGGGTTCGCCCGCCGCGGGCACGTCAACGTCTATTGCGGTGAGCAGCGGGTGCGGGGCTAGCGAACAGCGAGTGGTTCGGGGGGCACCAGCGGCTCAGTGGACGATCAGCACGTCACATGGGGCGTGGTGTGAGACCTCGTCGCTGACGCTCTGGCCGAACACCCGGCGCATCACGCTCGGCTCGCGCGTGCCGACGACGATCAGGTCGGCACCCCGGTCTGTGGCGATCTGCACGATCGTGTCCGCCGGCTCGCCGACGGCCACGACGAAGGTGGCCCTGATCTTCTGTGTGTCGAGGTAGGCGCGGGCGGCGGCGAGCTCCTCGATGTGATGCTCGGGCGGGTCGGCGCTGTCGACGGGCCCGCCGGAGCGTCCGGCGCCCACCAGGATGGGGCTCACACTGGTGACGATCAGGTGCGAATCGAACGCCTGCGCGAGCTGCCCGGCGCGCTCCAGCGCGCGGCGCGAGGGCTCGCTGTCGTCGTATCCGAGGACGATGGTCTTCATGCTCAGCTCCTTCGGGCCTCGGCGACGCCGGGCCGGTGGGGTTCGGGACTGCTCGCCGGCGCCGGTATACCAGTTTGTACAAACCCGATCAAGGCGTCCCACCGCGCCGATGATCCTCGGGCGAGCGGGCCGGGCCCTGTTGCGATCTGTACCTATTTGTCTAGACTCACGCCGCAGGCGAGGGAGCGGCAGCGGTTCGATGGCAGCAGTCCGATCAATGAGGGAGCGGAGATGAAGTCAAGTCTGGAGATCGCCCAGGAAGCAGAACTGCAGCCGATCGAGCGGATCGCCGACCGGTCGGGCCTCGACCCGGCGGAGGTCGAGCCCTACGGCCGCTTCAAGGCCAAGATCGAGCTGTCGGTGATCGACCGCCTCGCCGCAGTGGCGGACGGCAAGCTCGTGTGCGTCGCCGGGATGACCCCGACCAAGGCGGGCGAGGGCAAGACGACGACCGCCGTCGGGCTGACCCAGGGACTCGGCGCGATCGGCAAGTCGCCGGTCCTGTGCCTGCGCGAGCCCTCACTCGGGCCGGTGTTCGGGATCAAGGGCGGCGCCGCCGGGGGCGGCCTGACCCAGGTCGTGCCGATGGAGGACCTGAACCTGCACTTCACGGGCGACATCCATGCTGTCGGCGCGGCCAACAACCTGCTCGCCGCCCTGCTCGACGCCTCGATCCTGCACGGCAACCCGCACAAGATCGATGCGCTGCGGATCGGCTGGCGCCGGGCCGTGGACATGAACGACCGCGCTCTGCGGCAGATCGTCCTCGGACTCGGCGGCCGGCCCAACGGCTACCCGCGGGAGACCGGGTTCGACATCACGGCGGCCTCCGAGGTGATGGCCATCCTCGCCGTCGCCCGCGACCTCCAGGATCTGCGTCGCCGCCTCGGGGCGATCACCGTCGCCCACTCCTACGACGGCGCGAAGCCGGTGACGGCCGAGGACCTCGGCGCCGCGGGCGCCATGACCGTGCTGCTCAAGGACGCCCTGAAGCCGAACCTGATCCAGACGCTCGAGGGTCAACCCTGCCTCATGCACGCGGGTCCGTTCGCGAACATCGCCCACGGCAACTCGTCGCTGGTCGCCGACCTGATCGGGCTCAAGCTCGGCGACTACGTGATCACCGAGTCGGGCTTCGGCTCCGATATGGGGATGGAGAAATTCTTCGACATCGTGTGCCGCGTGGGCAAGCTGCGCCCGAGCGCGGTGGTGCTCGTGGCGACCGTGCGTGCGATCAAGCACCACGGCGGGATCGAGGACGACCCGCGCGTCGAGCCCGCGACGGGGCTCGAGGCAATCGAGGCCGGCGCCGGCAATCTGCGACGGCATCTGGGGATCGTGCGCGAGTTCGGACTGCCGTGCGTGGTGGCGATCAACCGTCGTCCCGGTGACACGGACGAGGAGCTGGCCCTGGTCAAGCGTCTGGCGCTCGACGCGGGCGCCTTCGCGGCCGAGAGCAACGAGGGCTTCGCCCGTGGCGGCGCCGGCGCGGCCGCCCTGGCCGAGGCCGTCGTCGACGCCTGCGAGCAGCCGAACGAGTTCGGCTTCATGTACCAGCCGGACGACTCGATCGCGGCCAAGATCGACGCTGTCGCCAAGCGCGTCTATGGGGCCAAGGACGTGTTCCTGTATCCGGCGGCCGAGCAGCGGATCAAGCAGTTCGAGGCTGAGGGCCTCGGCCGCGTGCCCATCTGCATGGCCAAGACGCACCTGTCGCTGTCGGGCGACCCCACGCTGCTGGGAGCCCCGGAGGACTTCACGCTTCAGGTGCGCGACGTCCGGGCCTACACCGGGGCCGGATGGCTGGTGCCGCTGTGCGGCGACATCCAGCAGATGCCGGGCCTCGGGAAGACGCCCGCCGCGCTCAACGTGGACATCGACGAGCACGGCCGGACGGTCGGGCTGTTCTGATTGGCGGCGGATGGCCTTCGCCGACCGTTCGGTTGCCCAGTCACTCGACCGGATCGCGGCGCGCGAACCGGCGCCGGGTGGCGGCAGCGCGGCCGCCTGGACGGCAGCGATCGCCGGCGCCCTGGTGCAGATGGCGGCCGCCTTCGCGGTGAGCCGCGCCGACGCCGGCCGCGATCGGCTCTCCGCGGTCGCCGCCCGTGCGGCCGAGCTGCGGGCCCATGAGCTCGAGCTGGCCGAACAGGACGAGCGCTCGTACGCGCCCGTGCTGGCGGCGATGCGGCTCGAGGCGTCCGATCCCGCGCGCGCTGCGCGCCTGACCGCCGCTCTCGCGGCCGCAGCGGAGGTCCCGCTGGCTGTGGCGCAGGGAGCGGCCGAGCTGTGCGAGCTCGCGGCCGCGCTGGTTCGGGATGGCAGTCCCCATCTCGTCGGCGATGCGACCGCGGCTGCACTGCTCGCCGAGGCGGCCACGCGGGCCGCGGTGCGGCTGGTCGAGCTCAACCTGGCGCAGGCGCCCGGGGACCCGCGCCTGACGGCAGCGGGAGAGTTGGCGGCGCGCGCAGCCGACGCGCGGTCGCACGTGCTCGGCCCGGGGTGATCTCTGCGATCATCGGGGGATGCCGTCCTCGCCGGTCGAGACACTGATCCGCTGGGAGCAGCACGGGGCCGTGTGGCGTCTGAAGTCGCTCGGTCGCACCGAGGCCGTCGTGCAGCTGTGCTCCTGCTCCGGCGAGCCCGTGGACGAACTGAGCTCCAACGATCCGGAGCTGCTGCGCTACCTCGCCGAGCGGCCTCGCTCGGACTGGGGCCTGTAGCGGTCCCGCCAACGGTCAGCCGGTGAGGGCCACCGCTGCCTCCGGGGTCGCGACGAGGAACGAGAAGCTCTCCTCGAGGTAGAAGTGGACCGACTCGGCATCGTGGCGGTCGTAGCCGATCGACAGGTCCTGCCCCGACTCGTACAGGAAGTCGCCTCCGCGCATGCTGAGCACGATCGCCCCACGCACTCCCGGCGCCCACACGATCGGGCCTTCGACGATCTGGCGCAGGTGATCCCAGAGCGGGTAGCCGCCGTGCTCTGCGGTCTCGACCACGCGCGTGTACTCGTCGCGTCCGAGGGCCAGCGCGTAGGGACCGCTGATCCCGGCCCGCAGCAGCAGCTCGACGGCCCGGGCCACTGCCCGCGGGTAGGCATCGCCGTGATCGCCGAGGCTCAGCACCTCGTGGGTCGAAGCCTCGGCGACCCCCGTGATCCCGGCGTCGCTCCAGCCGTGGAAGACGGCGATGTTCTCCGCCCGGGCGATGCGGTGGGCGGCATCGTCGAGGTCGGCGAGATCGACGTCGACCGCCCCACGGTCGTGATCGCGCAGCTCGGCCAGCGAGACGGTGAACTCGGCGCGCACCTCGGCCAGCGGTAGCACGCGTCGCTGCACGGCCGTGATCCCCTCGCATGGAGTCGAAGCGAGCGGGGTGATCCGTCCCAGGTTGGTCGAGGAGTGCTCCCAGCCGTGGGGGCCGGAGAAGTCGACCAGCTTGCGGGCGGCGAGCGCCGCCGTGAGTCGCTCCGTGGCTTCGGTGTCGAGCAGCTTCCAGGCCGAGTCGCTGATCGGCGCCAGGGGTCGCAGGAGATGATTCATCGTGCTGCTCCTTTCAGGCTGCGGATACCGAGCGATCCCGAGCCGTCGGCTTGCGGGCCGTCGGCCCCGGCCTGGCCCTCGATGACCTCCGTCTCGGCTTCCTCGCCGTTCTCGACGATGTCTCCGGCGCGGAACAGGATCCCCTCGGCGATCGCCCGCCACGTGGGCGTCCGGCGCAGGAGGAACTCGAGGTCCATGCTGAAGTGCTTGAACTCCTCGCCCTGGGCGTCGAGCATGATCGCCCGGGCGTCAGGGTCGGGCTCGACCGCCAGCCGTTGCTGATACCAGCCGATCGCCTCCGCCTCCTCGGTCAGCGAGGCGCACAGCCGCGCGAAGGTGCGCGTATCCGCCGGCAGTTCATCGGGTGGCTCGTGGTACTGATCGAAACCCATCGGACCTCCTAGCAGCGGCGGTGGACATGAAGGTGGGGGAACACTACGGCCCGCGGTCCTCATTGGCGATACCCGGAGCGGGCTCGGTGTGAACGGCGATCGCATCGGCCGCCTGCTCGCCGGGCGTCGGCGGCCGTCCGTTGACGCGCCGCACCGCGATCGCCCCGCCGATCAGCAGCGCCATCGAGGCGACGTAGCACGTGAACAGCACGCCGGCGAGCACGAGGAATACCTGCACCGGAGTGGTGCCGGCCACCCAGCGCAGGTAGTAAGCCGCCAGCGTGGGCGTCAACTCGAGCGCGATCGCCGCCGGGATCGCCCCGACGGCGGCGTCCCGCCAGGGGATCCCGTCGCGGGGGGAGAAGTGGTAGAGCGACGCGCACACCGCTCCGATCGCCAGAAGCGAGCCGAGCACGAACAGCGTGTGCCAACCGGCGCGATCGAGCCCGAGTCGGCTCTGCAGGTGCGTCGCCTTGGCTGCGGCGAGCACCATCAGCACGACCACGAGCACGAGCCCGGCCGCGAGTCCCAGCTGCCTGGCCTTGAGCAGGACCATCCCGAATCGGTCACGGCCGAGCAGCCGTGAGACACACCGCTCGACGACCCCCACGGCGCCGGAGCTCGTCCACACCATCAGCACGATCGAGATCGTGATCAGGAGCGGCGAGTCACGCCGGGTGCGCAGGATCAGCTCCACGACCTGGTCGCTGACGTCGGACGGGAGCACCTTTGCCACCCGTTGCGCGACCTCCTGGGCCCGTGAGTAATCGCCCAGCAGCACCGTGGCCAGGGCGGTGATGCCGAGCGTGAGCGGGACGAGGGCCGAGACCAGATACCAGGCCAGGGCGGGGACGTCGTCGCACACGCCCGAGCCCCAGTACAGCTCGATCACCGACCGCGTGGCGCGACGCGGCAACGACGGCTCAGCGGACGTCTCGGACCCTCACTCGAGCGCGGTGAGCAGCGCTTCGAGGTCGAGTTCGTCGCCGAAGCGGCCGATCAGATGGCCCTCGGCGTCCCGGGGCCAGGCGTCGAACGGGCGGTCCCAAGCCAGCTCGACGTCGTTGCCGTCGGGATCGCTGATGTAGATGGCCTCGTGGGTGCCATGGTCGGCCGTCTGGCGGATCGGCCAGTCGACCGCGCGCAGGCGGGCGTACGCGTCGGCCAGCCCCGCCCGCGTCGGGTAGCGCAGGGCGACGTGATGCAGGCCGGCGACGCCGTCGGGTTGCGGTCCGCCGTCACGCGACAGCCATGTGTTGAACGCGAGGTGATGGTGGTAGCCGCCGGCGGAGATGAACAGGGCATCGCCCGTCGTGCCCCAGCCGGGGACGTCGCGGACCTCGGCGACCACGTCGAAGCCGAGCACGCCGACGTAGAACTCGCGCACGCGATCGATGTCGGCGGTGCGCAGGTGCACGTGCCCGATCGTGACACCGGGGTCGATCGGGTTCGGGGCACGGATGATCGGGGCGATGTTGCCTTGCATGGTCCTCCTGGGGTGCGTGCTTGCCTGGTGCGTGAACTCTAATGTCGGGAGTTGGCAACTCACGACACCAGGACCGACGCCGGAGGGCGGGGCTCAGGCCCGGGGCTTGCGCTCCTGATCGCCGGCGCTGTCTCGGAGCGAACCGCCGGCCGCGCGGAGCGCGGACACCGGGTCGCGCATCGTGCCGGTGGCCACCGTCAGCAGCTTCGCCTGTTGCTCGAGGAGGTCGGCGACCTGTCCGAACGAGGCGGCCGCGGCCCGGAACGCCGTCGCCTGGGCGTGCATCGCCGCCGTCGTCTGATCGGCCACGTCGAGCACGACGCGGGCCGGGGCGAGCACGCGCCCGACGACGTCGCGCTCGAACTCGAGCTGGCGCTGCAGGATCTGCTCCAGCAGCTCGGCCTGGCGCTGGAGCGGCGCGCCGAGCTGGCCGGCCAGCTCGGCCGGGCCCGAGAGGAGCGACGACGCGATCCCGCCGAGCTCGCGAATGGCCGACTCCCAGGCGTGCAGGAGATCGGACTGGTCAGCCATGCCCACGCGTGCCGGTCCGGTTCATGCCCAGAATCATCGCCCAGCGCCCGGACGGCGGCACGCAGCGAACTACCATCACTGGGGAATGGCAAGCAAGGTCTGGATACTGGACACGGAGACGAAGGGGACGGGTGCGAACGTCGTGCCGCTGGAGAAGATCCAGCGCCGCGCGCCGGCCGACCCGGCGCGACTCCGCGTCCCACCCAAGCCTCGGCCCAAGGCGCCGCCCGAGCCGATGCCGAAGGAGCCTCACCGGTTCAAGGTCGTCGACCTGATGACGCGCGAGGTGCTCGCGGAGGACGTCGACGCGCGCACGACGGTCGAGGTCCTGGGCGGAGTCCGCAGCATCGTCGACATCAACCTCTACGTCTGGCGGCCCGACCGGCAGGACTGGCGGCTGCTGCCGCTCGAGGACAAGCGCGCCCTGTGGGAGTACCGCTCGCGCCCGGAGTGACCAGGCGCCCCGCGATCAGGCTGTGAATTCGGCGGGCCGCTCCGGGCTGGCCTCCGCGAGCGCCCGGCGTACCCCGTCGGCGTCGAAGTCGGCGGCGTAGACGGGCGTTCCCGGCTGCTGGCGCCACGAGTCGGCCAGGCTGCCCGCGTCCACCGGGTCGAACCCGATCTCGTCGACCAGCCGCATCACCGTCGCCTTCGCGGCCTCGTCGTCGCCGGCCACGGGCAGCGCGATCCGGTCGGGGCTGCCGGCCGGCTTGCCGTGCTCGAGCAGATGCCGCGCGTAGATGTTGTTGAACGCCTTGATCACGGGCCGCCCGAGCTGCTCGGCGACCCACGCGCTCTCGGGCATTCCTGATTCGATGGATTCGATTTTGCCGTCCCTCTGGCGCGGGTAGTAGTTGCCGGTGTCGATGACGGCGGCCCCGGGCACAGCACCATCGAGGATCCCGTCCGGGAGGTCGGAGATGGTCCTCTCTGGAATGGTCACGATGACCACGTCGGCGCCGCGCGCCGCGTCGGCGGCCGCGACGGCGCTGGCCCCGGTCTCGGCCGCGAGCTCGGCGAGCGTCTCCGGTCCCCTCGAGTTGGCGACGGATACGTCATGTCCTACCGCGGTCAGGCGGCGGGTGAGCGTTGCGCCGATGTTGCCGGCGCCGATGATGCCGATCTTCATGTCGCTCCCGGGTCGGTGGAACGGTCCCGTCGCGGAGGCTATCCCGGTCGCGGGCACGCCAATCATCAAGTCGCGGACGGAGGTGCCGGTCGCGCCGTCCCGCGCACGCCTGGATCTCCCCGGAACAGCTCGAGCAGGAGGCGGCAATGACATCTGACCACCGACGCGCATCCGACCGGCCGAAACCCGAGTCGACGTACTTCTATTCGCTCAGCCTTCCGGCGTGGGCCGGTGCCCGTCCCGGGCAGTCCGAGACCGGAACCGGTGCCCGCCGCGCCGGGACCGTGCTCCGCCGGCTGCGCGACGCCGCGCCGCTGCGCCGCCGTCAGCCCGCGGGCTGACCCGACACCGCATCGGCCGGAGTGGGGCGAGCGGACGGCTCGCTGAGCCCGGCGAGTCCATCGTCGCCGGCGCACAGAGCGCCGACGACCACGGTCATGCATGCGGCCACCGCCCAACCCGGTAGCGCGCCGCAGAGCGCGAACACCCCCATCGCCCCCAGTGCGGCCACGAGCGTGCGGTAGCTCACGGTCGCCGTCAGGCGCAGCCGGAACGCGGCCTGGCCGACAAGGTAGAGCGCGGTCCCGCCGCACAGCGCCAGCCGGGCGCCGTCGCCGAGCGCGTGGCTGCCCCCAAGGATCGCAAACCGCATCCCGACCGCGAACACGATGATGCCGGCGACGATCACCAGGTGCAGGTAGCTGTAGCCGTCCGCGGCGGCGAGGACCGGGTCGGCATGCTCGCGCAGGCGCTCCTCGGCCACCGCCGCGAGGCGATCGAAGTAGGTCCACCACAGGCCGACCGTGATCAGCAGTCCGCACGCCGCCGCCACGACCAGCTCGGCGTCGATCGGACGGCCGTTGGCGCCCACCCCGATGGCCACGATCGACCGCGCGGGTGCTGCCCGGCGGGCGCGCGGGTGCTGCCCGGGTCCCGGGTCGCTCATAATCCCCGGGCATGGACCGTGACCTTCCCACCGCCCCGATTGCCGCGGCCGGGCTGATCGCCGGCTACGGCGTCGCCGTCGCGAGCGGGTCGCGCCCACTCGGCGGGGTCGTGCTCGCGGCCTGCGGCCTGCTGTGCGTGGCGATCTGGCTGCGCCGGGACGGCCGTCGCACCGCCGCGCTGCTCACCGGCGTGGGCCTGTTCGCGTTCGCTTTCTCTCACGTGCTCGCGCTTGCGATCGGCGCCTGGCCGGCGGTGCTGCTCGTTGCGGCCGCCACAGCGGCTGCGTGCTGGCGCGTGTCCGACGGCCGGCGCCCGGGCGTGGCGCGGCGTCCGGCGTAGCGCGGGACGTCGGGTCCCGGGCCGCGAGAACGAAGGCCTCAGCCCCGCGAACCGTGCGCCCCGACCGCCCGCATCCCGTCCTGCGCCCAGCATTCCCCGCGCTCGAGCCCACTGATCCCTGTCCACAGCAGGTCCATGGCCGCGGTCACGAGCTGCTTGCGCTCGACGTCGGGATGGGCGTGCCACCAGCGCACGGCACCGTGCAGGGCGGACTGCTGGAGCGCGAACATGGCCTGCCCGACGGTGCTGGTGGGATCGATTCCCGCCCGCCGGGCGTCGGGGGCCAGCATCGCCGCCATGACGCGGTTGGATTCCGCGCGCAGCCGGTGATAATCGGTGGCGACCTCGCTGTCGACCGGGGCCCGATCGGGGAACAGCAGCTTCCAGGCCTGCGGCTGGTGCTCGGCGAAGGCGAAGAACGAATCGAGCCCGCGGCGCATGCGCTCGTCCATCGGCACGTCGGCCGTCATCGCCGCCTGCAGGTGGGAGAGCAGCGCGGCGTGCGTGTCGGCGAGCAGTGCCGCGAACAACGCGCGCTTGGAGGGGAAGTGGTCGTAGAGCACCGTGCGGCTGACGCCGGCGGCAGTGCCGATCCGGCCCATGGAGGCGCCCTCGTAGCCGTTGAGAGCGAACTCGTCGAGGGCGGCGTCGACGATCAGGGCGCGCCGGGCGGCGGCGGGAAGGCGGCGTTTCGGAGTGTCGGTTGGCATCGCGGTGTCGGCTGACGGTAACGCCCGGCAGCGGTCGAGCGTATTATCCGACATGGGTGTCGGTTGCCATCAGGAAGCGAACCCGCCGGGCTGACACGGGCGTTACGATCGTCCGCGCCGCACGTGAGATCCAGCGCGCCGTGAGCGCGATGACATTCGGACTGTGAGGAGTAACTCGATGCCAAAGACGGAAGCGTTGGTCTTCGACGCGATTCGTACACCCCGTGGGAGGGGCAAGGTCAATGGGTCGCTGCACGCGACCAAGCCCGTCGACCTGGTCGTCGGTCTGATGCACGAGGTGCTCAGTCGCAACGTCGAGCTCGATCCCAACCGGGTCGACGACGTGGTCCTCGGCGTCGTCTCTCCCGTCGGCGACCAGGGCGCCGACATCGCCAAGACCGCGGCGATCAAGGCCGGACTGCCGGACACGGTCTCCGGCGTGCAGCTCAACCGCTTCTGCGCCTCGGGCCTGGAGGCGGTCAACATCGCCGCCCAGAAGGTGGCCTCCGGCTGGGAGGACCTCGTGTTCGCCGGCGGCGTCGAGTCGATGTCCCGCGTGCCGATGGGCTCCGACGGTGGCGCCTGGGCGATGGACCCTGAGACCAACTACGACACCTCATTCGTGCCCCAGGGCATCAGTGCCGACCTGATCGCGACGGTCGAGGGCTTCACCCGTGAGGACGTCGACTCCTATGCCGCCCGCTCGCAGGAGCGCGCCGCGGCGGCGCAGGCCGAGGGTCGGTTCTCGCATTCGGTGATTCCGGTGCTCGACATCAACGAGCACGTCGTGCTCGACCACGACGAGTTCATCCGCCCCGGCACCACGGTGGAGAAGCTCGGCGAGCTCAAGCCCTCGTTCGCCGTGATGGGCGACATGGGCGGTTTCGACGCGGTCGCGCTGCAGAAGTACCACTGGATCGAGAAGATCGAGCACGTGCACACGCCGGGTAACTCGTCCGGGATCGTCGACGGCGCCTCGCTCGTGGCGATCGGAAACGAGAAGATCGGTGAGGAGCTCGGCCTCACGCCGCGCGCTCGCGTACTGGCCACGGCCGTGTCCGGTGCCGACCCCACGATCATGCTGACCGGCCCCGCGCCGGCGAGCCGCAAGGCGCTCGAGAAGGCCGGTCTGAGCGTCGACGACCTCGACCTGGTCGAGATCAACGAGGCGTTCGCCGCGGTCGTGCTGCGCTTCGTCAAGGACATGGGCCTCGATCTGGACAAGGTCAATGTGAACGGCGGCGCGATCGCCATGGGCCATCCGCTCGGCGCGACCGGCGCGATGATCCTCGGCACGCTGATCGACGAGCTCGAGCGCCAGGACAAGCGCTATGGGCTGGCGACGCTCTGCGTCGGCGGCGGCATGGGCATCGCGACCGTGATCGAGCGCGTCTGAGCGCCCGCTCCGACCGCCTGATCCGACAAGGAGAACTGAGACATCAATGAGTGAGAGCACCACGATCCGCTGGGACAAGGACGCCGACGGCGTCGTTGTCCTGACGCTCGATGACCCGAACCAGTCGGCGAACACGATGAACGCTGCGTACGCCGAGTCGATGGCGGCGACGGTCGAGCGTCTGGAGGCCGAGAAGGACGACATCGCCGGGGTGGTCATCACCTCGGCCAAGAAGACGTTCTTCGCCGGCGGCGACCTGAACGACCTGAAGGCGGCGACCCGGGATCAGTCCGAGCGGATCGCCGGCTTCGTGCGCGACGGCAAGGCCCAGCTGCGTCGTCTGGAGACGCTCGGCAAGCCGGTCGTCGCGGCGATCAACGGGTCCGCCCTCGGCGGAGGCCTCGAGATCTGCCTGGCCTGCCACCACCGGGTGATCGTTGACGATCCGAAGGTCCAGCTCGGGTTTCCCGAGGTCCAGCTCGGGCTCCTCCCCGGTGCCGGCGGCGTGACCCGGACAGTGCGCATGCTGGGGATCGCCAATGCGCTGATGAGCCTGCTCATGCAGGGCCAGCGGGTGCGCCCGGAGAAGGCCAAGGAGCTCGGGATCGTCGATGAGATCGTGGCCACCCGGGAGGAGCTGATCCCCGCCGCCAAGGCATGGATCGCGGCCAATCCCGAGGCGGTTCAGCCCTGGGACGTGAAGGGCTACAAGATCCCCGGGGGGACCCCCAGCACACCCGCCCTGGCGCAGAATCTCCCGGCCTTCCCGGCCAACCTGCGCAAGCAGATCAAGGGCGCCAACTATCCGGCTCCGCATCACATCATGGCCGCCGCCGTCGAGGGCGCCCAGGTCGACTTCGACACGGCCAGCGAGATCGAGGGCCGGTACTTCGTCGATCTGGTCACCGGCCAGGTGGCGAAGAACATGATCCAGGCGTTCTTCTTCGATCTGCAGCAGGTCAACGGAACGCGTGGCCGCCCAGAGGGGATCGAGCGGTTCACGTCCAAGAAGGCAGTCGTGCTCGGTGCCGGCATGATGGGCGCGGCGATCGCCTACGTGTGCGCCAAGGCCGGGATCGAGGTCGTGCTCAAGGACGTCTCGCTGGACGGGGCCGAGCGCGGCAAGGACTACTCCGCGACGCTGGTCGAGAAGGCCGTGGACAGGGGCCGCTCGACGCGCGAGCAGGCCGACGCGCTGCTGGCGTTGATCACCCCGACGGCCGATCCGGCCGACGCGGCCGGCGCCGACCTCGTGATCGAGGCCGTGTTCGAGGACCCGGCGGTCAAGGCGCAGGTGTTCGCCGAGATCGAGCCGCACCTCGCCGATGGCGCGCTGCTGGGCTCCAATACCTCGACCCTCCCGATCACCGGCCTCGCCGAGGGTGTCTCGCGACCGGCGGACTTCATCGGGCTGCACTTCTTCAGCCCCGTCGACAAGATGCCGCTGCTCGAGATCATCAAGGGCGAGAAGACGAGCGAGGAGACCGTCTACCGGGCGCTCGACGTCGCCAAGCAGATCAAGAAGACGCCGATCGTCGTCAACGACAGCCGCGGCTTCTTCACCAGCCGGGTGATCGGGACGTTCGTGAACGAGGGACTGGCGATGCTGCTCGAGGGCATCCCGGCGCCGTCGATCGAGCAGGCGGCCTCCCAGGCCGGCTACCCGGCCCCGGTGCTGCAGCTCTCCGACGAGCTGAACCTCAACCTGATGCGCAAGATCGGCGACGCCACCAAGGCGGCCGTCGAGGCCGAGGGCGGCACGTGGGTCGAGCATCCCGGACAGGCCGTCGTCAGGCGCCTGCTCGACGAGTACGGGCGAGGCGGCAAGCTGGCGGGAGCCGGGTTCTACGACTACGAGGACGGCAAGCGCGTGCGTCTGTGGCCGGGCCTGAAGGAGGCCTTCGGTCCTCAGCACCTCGACGTCCCACTCAAGGACCTCGAGGAGCGGATGCTGGTCATCGAGTCGCTCGAGACGGTCAAGTGCCTCGACGAGGGCGTGATCGAGACGGTCGCGGATGCCAACATCGGCTCGATCTTCGGGATCGGCTTCCCCGGCTGGACCGGAGGCGTGCTGCAGTACATCAACGGCTACGAGGGCGGCCTGCCCGGATTCGTGGCCCGTGCCCGCGAGCTCGCCGAGAAATACGGCGAGCGCTTCGAGCCACCCGCCTCACTGGTCGAGAAGGCCGAGCGCGGCGAGACCTACAGCGACGAGCAGTCGCTGGTCGGCGCCGCGTAGCGCTCGGACGTAGAGGTGCCGGACCCGGCCGCTCGCGCCGCGCGCGGCCGGGAACCGCCCCCGTCTCGTGAGAACGCCGGACATGAGGCTAGTCTCGGACAAGCGATGAGATCGATCGTCAGTCTCGTCTACGTGGTCGTCGGAGTCGTGGTCGCGTCCTCGCACCACTACTTCGCCCACGCGCACAGTCTCAAGTCGCTGGCCTCGGCGGTGCTCGCCGTCGTGCTCTGGCCGCTGCTGTATCTGGGCATCAACCTGCACATCAGGTAGCCGCGGTGATAGGGCACGCGCCGGAGCGCCACGCGCGTCACCCCCGTCGGGCCTGAGCGCTGTACTCCGCGTTCGGCAGCATGTTGGTGGCCATCGCCATCCGGTTGGTGAAGTTGTACATCGCGCTCACCTCGGCGACGTCCCATGCCTCCTCGAGCGTCAGGCCGGCGTCGAGCAGCGTCTGCAGGTCGGCGCGCATCATCTCGCGCGGGTGCAGCGTCAGCTTCTCGGCGTACGCGCAGATGGCGGTCCGTCGCGGATCGAGGCCGGCGCGGCGCCAGTCGTAGGACACGCGCTCCCCGAGGACGGGATCACCGAGCCCCTCGCGCAGGGCCGCGCCGTGGGCGATGAGGCAGTACAGGCACTCGTTGGCCGCGCTGACCACGACGGCGACGCGGTCGGCGGCACTCAGATGTTCGCTCGGCTGATGGAGCTGGCGATAGTGCGCGAACCAGGCGCTCAGGCGCTGGGGCCGGAACGCGTAGACACGAAAGACGTTGGGCACGAAGCCGATCCGCTCGCGCGCCCTGGCGAACGGGCCGCGCAGGTCGGAGGGGAGCTCTCGACGCGCGTGCCGTGGCCTGGCACCATGACGGCGTGCCCGCGCGGAGCCACCAAGACGGAGAACACGTGGCCGTCAACCGGGCCAACTGGGACGAGCGGGCGCCGGCTCATGCCGCCTCGCCCGGCTACGCCGTCGAGCGCTTCCTCGCGGATCCGACCTTCCTCAGCGACGTCGTGCGCTTCGATCTGCCGCGATTGGGCGATGTGCGCGGCTTGCGCGGGGTGCACCTGCAGTGCCACATCGGCACCGACACGGTCTCGCTCGCACGTCTGGGAGCGCACATGACGGGGCTCGACTTCTCACCCGTCGCGTTGGCCCAGGCGCGGTCCCTCGCGGCGGGCGCCGGCGCGGACGTCGAGTTCGTCGAGGCGGAGCTCCACCAGGCCCCCGAGCTTCTCGGCGAGGGCAGCTTCGATCTCGTGTTCACCGGCGTCGGCGCCCTGTGCTGGCTGCCGAGCATCCGCGACTGGGCCGGCGTCGTCGCGGCGCTCCTGCGCCCGGGTGGGCGGCTGTTCCTGCGCGAGGGACATCCGATGCTGTGGACGCTCGCCGACCGCGACGATCACCTGCTGGTCGTCGAGCATGCGTACTTCGAGCGCGAGGAGCCCGAGGTCTGGGATGAGCCGGGGACCTACGTCGAGACGGAGACCGCGTTCGTCCACAGCATCACGCACGAGTGGAACCACGGGCTGGGCGAGATCGTGTCCGCGCTGCTCGGCGTGGGCATGGAGCTGACGATGCTGACTGAGCACGACAGCGTGCCCTGGGAGGCGATGCCGGGGCAGATGGAGAAGGTCGGCCCCGGGGAGTGGCGGCTGACGGACCGGCCGTGGCGGCTGCCACACACCTACACCCTCCAGGCGGTCAAACCAGCCTGAAGCGCACCGCGCCCCGCGCCGCCGGGATAGACTCGCGCCCGGAGTGGGAGAGACCGCGTGCGTCAGCTGACCGGACTCGATGCGCAGTTCCTGGCGCTGGAGACGCCGCGCCAGAACGGTCACGTCTCCGGGTTGGCGATCCTCGACCCGCGCACGACCCCGAGTGGGAGCCTCGAGCTGGCCGACGTCCAGGCGATGATCGCCGAGCGGCTGCCGTTGCTGCCGCCGTTTCGGTGGCGGCTGCGGCAGGTGCCGCTGGGGCTCGACTACCCGTACTGGATCGACGACCCGGACTTCGATCTCGAATACCACGTGCGCGAGCTGGCGCTGCCGCCGCCACCGACCGATGCGAAGCTGGCCGAGCAGGTGGCGCGGATCTTCGCCCGTCCGCTCGACCGCTCCCGGCCGCTGTGGGAGGTGTATCTGATCCACGGTCTCCACGACGGCGGCGTGGCGCTGCTGACGAAGATCCACCACGCGGCGGTCGACGGCATGTCGGGCGCGGAGATCATGGGCGTGCTGCTCGACCTGACCCCGGAGGGACGCGAGGCGCCGCCGCCGGCGAGCTCGAACGGCGACGGGGAGCCGGGCGAGCTCCAGATGCTCGTGCGCGGGCTGCTCGGGGCGCCGCGCTACTGGCAGCGGGTGCTGCGGGCGCTCCCCTCGACCTTGCCCAACCTGGAGGACACCCCGATCCTCGGCGATGTGCCGGGGGCCAAGACGCTGGGGCGGACCACGGCGCGGCTGGCCCGGGCGCTGCGGGGCCGGGAGTCCCGGGTGCTCGAGCGTACGACTCTGACCCCGCCGCGAACGTCGTTCAACGGTCGCGTCTCGGCCCACCGTCGCTTCGCCTTCGGTCAGCTCTCGCTGGACCAGGTCAAGGCGGTCAAGAACGCGTACGGGTGCACCCTCAACGATGTCGTCGTCTCGCTGTGCGCGGGCGCCGTGCGCCGGTGGCTGATCGAGCACGACGAGCTCCCCGAGACGCCGCTGGTCACGCAGGTGCCGGTCTCGGTGCGCACCGAGGCGCAGCTCGGAACCTACGGCAACCGCATCGGTCTGCTCAGCGTGCCGCTGTTCACCAACGAGCCCGACCCCGCCGAGCGCCTGCGCAAGACCCATGACGCCCTCCGGATCGCCAAGGACCGCCACCGGGCACTGCCCGCCGAGCTGCTCCAGGACGCCACCCAGTTCATCCCGCCGGCCGTGTTCGCCCGGGCGGCCCGGGTCACCTTCTCGCTCGCGGCGACCCGCACTCCGGTCTGGAACCTGGTCGTCTCCAACGTGCCCGGCCCGCAGATTCCGCTCTACCTCGCCGGCGCCCAGGTGCTGGCCAACTACCCGGTGTCGGTGATCACCGACGGGTTGGGCCTCAACATCACGGTGATGAGCTACTGCGGCCACCTCGACTTCGGGATCGTCGCGGACCGCGAGCAGATGCGCGACGTGTGGAGGCTGATCGAGTGGCTGCGGGATTCGCTCGAGGAACTGCGGCCGGCGTTCAGCGCTGCGTGAGGATCACACCCAGGCGGCCTTGAGCGCCCGATAGGACTCCTCGAGCAGCTCGGGCAGGACGCGCGCGTTCCCGATCACGGGCATGAAGTTGCTGTCGGCACCCCAGCGCGGCACCACGTGGAGGTGCACGTGGTCGTCGAACCCCGCGCCGGCGACCTTGCCGAGGTTGAGGCCGACGTTGAACCCCTCGGGCCGATATGCGGCTCGCAACGCGGCCAGCGAGCGCTGGCTGAGGGTCATCAGCTCGAGCAGCGTCGGCTCGTCGAGCTCTTCGATCGTCCCCGTGTGGAGGTACGGCGAGATCATCAGATGGCCGTTGGTGTACGGGAACGCGTTGAGCATCACGTAGCTGCGCTCGCCGCGGTGCACGATCGCCGCTGCCTCGTCATCGTCCCAGGCCGGCTTGGCGCAGAACACGCACTCGCCCGATTTCTCGCCCTTGATGTACGGCATCCGCCACGGCGCCCAGAGACGTTCCTCGCTCATCCGGTGACTATCCCAGACCGGCCCCGGTCTGGGCACGACGGCGAGCCGACGGGTCTACCAGGCCTGGGTGTCGCCGCAATGCGGGCAACCCACGCTGGTCGAGACGAGCGCCTCGAACACGAACCCGCACGAGCAGGTGTACAGCGCCCGGTCCTGTGACGGGCCGCCATGGCGGGGACGAGCGTGGGGCCTCGGACTCGCGGGTTCGGGCGCGCTTCGCGGCACCGCATACTCGGCGCGTGCCGGCCGTGGCCGGCCTCGGCGACTCTCAGCGCGTTTCAGTCTGACTTGCACGTTCATGACAACTAACGGTCTCGATCGCGATTGGTTTCGCCCACGAGCGACGAAATCCTGGGTTCTAACCTCACGCTAATCGGCATCGGGGGCCGCTGCTGCAAGCGAACTGGACGTTCGTGCCCCGCTGAGCGGCCGCTGCGGACAGGCGCCGATCGCCGTTGTGGGACAATTCCGAGCCGAATGGACCCGAGCCGCAAGCGCGCGATCCGACTCACGGTCGCTCTCACCGCCGCGCTCCTCCTGGCATCGGCGCTTGTGTACACCAGCTTCAGCGCCGGCCGGGATGAGCTGACCGCCTCACAGCTGCTGAAGCAGGCCGTGCCGGGAAAGTCGTACATCCTTGCCGGCACGGTGATCTCGCAACAGCGGGAGGGGGACGCGCTCCTGTTCCGGGTCCGCGATCCCAAACTGCACATGTCCGTGCCCGTTCGCTACACCGGCATCGTGCCCGATCCCTTCGCGGTCGGCCGCGGCATCCTGGTCACGGTCCACGAGCAGGGGACGAACACCCAGTTCGTTGGCGAGCAGGACTCGCTGACGACCAAGTGCCCGTCCAAGTATCAGGCCGCGGCGGGGTCGTCCTACTAGTGGGCTGTGGGCGGAGGGCGCTGACATGGCTCTCGTAGGCCGGGCGATGCTGATCCTGGGGCTGGGCATCTGCGCCTACGGGATCATCGCCTCGCTGTATGGCGCCGCGCGCGGTGGCCCGCGTTGGGTCGACTCCGGCCGCCGCGCCGTCTACGCCCTCGCGGCGGTGATGACCTTTGCCTTCGTGATCCTCGAGGCGGCGTTCCTGCGCTCCGACTTCACCTTCAACGTCGTCGCGGGCCACTCATCGACCACGACGCCCACGTTCTACAAGGCAACCGCGGCCTGGTCCTCGCAGGAGGGATCGCTGCTGCTGTGGGTGTGGCTGCTGTCGCTGTGGTCGAGCCTGGTCCTGTTCCTGACCCGACGCCGGGCGCGGGAGATCGCCCCATACGCAACCACGGTGCTGCTCGGGTTCGCCACCTTCTTCACCTCGCTGACGGTGTTCTTCGCCAACCCGTTCGCCACCACCCTGAACCCGCCCTCGGAGGGCGCCGGGCTCAACCCGCTGCTGCGGCACGCGAGCATGATGTTCCACCCGCCGATGCTGTACTCGGGCTACACGCTCCTGACGGTGCCGTTCGCGTTCGCGGTCGGAGCCCTGATCACCGGGCGGCTGGGCGCCGAGTGGATCCAGCTCACGCGCCGGTTCGCGCTCGCGGCGTGGTTGTTCCTGGGCATCGGGATCCTGCTCGGAGCCCGCTGGTCCTACACCGAGCTCGGCTGGGGCGGCTACTGGGCCTGGGACCCGGTTGAGAATGCGGCCCTGATGCCGTGGCTCGCCCTCACCGCCTTCATCCACTCGATCATGATCCAGGAGAAGCGCGGGATGTTGAAGGTGTGGAACGCGTCCCTGATCCTGGCCAGTGGCACGCTGGCCGTGCTCGGGACGTTCCTCGTGCGCTCGGGGATCCTCGACTCGATCCATGCCTTCGGCGCCTCGACGCTCGGGGTCCCGTTCGTGATCCTGATCGCGGCGATGGTGCTCGGCTCGGTCGGGCTGATCGTGTGGCGCCGGGCCGAGCTGCGCTCGGACTCACAGCTCGATTCGCTGCTGTCACGCGAGGCCGTGTTCCTGTTCCAGAACCTGGTCCTGGTGGCGATGGTGTTCGTGATCTTCTGGATCACGTTCTTCCCGCTCATCTCCGAGGCGCTGACGGGCACGAAGGTGTCCGTCGGGCCGCCCGCCTTCCGGCCGTTCATCGTGCCGCTGGCGCTCGTCCTCGTGCTGCTGTCCGGGATCGGGCCGCTGATCGCCTGGCGCCGGGTCACGGCGGCGAACCTGCGGCGCAACTTCACGCTTCCGGTTGCGGCCGGGCTGGTCACGCTCGTGCTGCTGCTGCTCGTCGGCGGCGTGAGCGAGCGGCCGTTCGCGCTGATCATGTTCTGCCTCGGGACGTTCGTGATCGTGTCCGTCGGTCAGGAGTTCTGGCGCGGCGTGCGGGCCCGCCGGGCCACCACCCACGACCCGGTTCCGCGCGCGTTCGCGCAGCTGGTGCGTCGCAACCGGCGCCGCTACGGCGGCTACATCGCCCACGCCGGGCTGGCGGTGCTCCTGATCGGGGTCGCCGCGTCCTCCTCGTTCCAGCACTCGCGCGACGTGATCCTCAAGCCCGGCCAGCAGGCGAGCGTCGACGGCTACGCGATCCGCTACGTGCGCCCCGTCGCGTCGGCGACGGCGGAGAAGATCTCGTTCGGGGCCGTGCTCGACGTCTCCAAGGGCGGCAAGCACGTGCAGACGCTGACCACCACGCGCGGGTTCTACCCGGCGCAGGACCCGACGCTCGGCGTCGTGGGCCGGTTCTTCAACGGCGAGGAGGAGAGCCAGGTCGGCCTGCGGGCGGGGCTCACGAAGGACATCTGGACCGTGATCAGCCCGGATCTGACGCCGATCCAGCCGCTCATCAACCAGGGCGACCAGGTCTTCCTCAAGGCGATGCAGGCCGCGGCGTCGCTGCCGCCGGCCCAGGCCCGGGCGCAGATCACGAGCCTGTTCGCCGCGCGCGATGCCGCCATCGGCGCGCTGGCCGAGCGCTGGGTCAAGCATCCCTGGCCGTCGGAGTTCCTGCTGATCATCTCGCCCCTGGTGACGTGGATCTGGCTCGGGGCGATGATCATCGCGATCGGCGGTGTGATCGCGCTATGGCCGCCGCGCGCGCTCCCGCGCCGGCGCTCGGCCCGGGGCGCCGGCACGACGGGTCCGCCGGCGCCGGCCGAGGTCCCCGAGCTGGCCAAGGTCTGACGCAATGGATTTCGTGATCATCCTCGCCGTCCTCGCCGCGGTCGTGGTCGTGGTCAGCGCGCCCCTGCGCCGAGCTGATGAGCAGCCCGTGAACTCCGCTGACGAACTGCACGACCTCGAGGCGGCGCGGGAGGCCAAGTACCGCGAGATCCGCGACGCCGACCTCGACCACCGCACCGGCAAGCTGTCCGACGAGGACTTCGAGGCCATCGACCGCTCGCTGCGCACCGAGGCGATCGAGATCTTGCACGCGCTGGATAAGGCCGAGGGCGCGCAAGCAGGCTGAGGGCTGGGCTCGGCTCAGCTACCATCTCGCACGATGTACACGCTTCTCAGCATCGCCCAGGTGGTCATCGCGGTCGTCCTGATCTTCCTCGTGCTCATGCACTCGGGAAAGGACGCCGGGCTCTCAGGCGCCTTCGGCGTCGGCACCGGCGCCGGTCCGTTCGGCGGCGGCTCGCTGGTCGAGCGCAACCTGAACCGCTGGACGATCGGGTTCGCGGTCGTGTTCGCGCTGAACACGATCGTCCTGATCAAGATCGGCTAACACGCTCCTAGGCAGCGAACGCGCGGCGGGACCGGTGCCCGGTGCGGAGGCCGCGCAGCCGCTCCGAAAGCGGCGGGCGCGGGGCCAGCCGCGTGGCCCGCACGCGGAGCAGGGCCAGCAGCTCGGCCGTGGGCACGAACGGATCGGCCAGGGTGAGGTCACCGGCAAGTGCCAGCGCCGCCTGCACCTCGCCGTCGCGCTCGGCCAGCAGAACCGGGCCCGCGGGGACCGCGCCGCTGTCGAGCGCCGCGAGCCGGGCCAGCGCCCGACTGTCGTCCGGCGTCGCGAGCCGGATGGAGATGGTGGTGTCCGTGGTGGTCATGGGACGAGAGTGACACCGATTAGGCATCAGCGCAATTGACCTTTCTCGGAGGAGGGATAAGATCGCCTAATGATCGACGTGCGCCGACTCATCGTCCTCAAAGAGGTCGCGGAGCGCGGATCATTCTCGGCCGCCGCCGATGCGCTCTCCTACACTCAGTCGGCGATCTCGCAGCAGATCGCGGCGCTCGAGCGCGAAACGGGGACGATGCTCGTCGAGCGCGGCGCTCGCGGTGTCCGGTTGACCGAGTCGGGCCGCGCGCTGGTCGCCCACTCCGAGGCGATCCTCGAGCGCCTGTCCGCCGCCGAGGCCGAGCTCGAGGCGATCGCCGGGCTGCGGGGAGGCCGGTTGCGGCTGGCGTCGTTCCCCACCGCCGGCGCGACTCTGGTCCCCTTGGCCATCGCCGCGTTCAGCCGCGCGCACCCGGCGGTGGAGTTGTCGCTGATCGAGGCCGAGCCCGAGGACGCCCTTCCGCGGCTGAAGACCGGAGAGCTCGACATCGCGCTGTCGTTCGACTACGGGATCACGCCCGGCGTGGCGTTCGGCGTCGCTCTCGACGGCCTCGAGACGACCCAGCTGCTCGACGACCCGATGTCGGTGGCGCTGCCGCTCGAGCACCCACTGGCCCGCCGCGCGCGAGTGCGTCTCGCCGACCTCGCGGCGGAGCGCTGGATCCAGTGCGATCCCAACGGCCACTGCGGAGCGGTGCAGGTGGCGGCCTGTGAGCAGTCGGGCTTCAAGCCATACGTGACCTTCCAGACCAACGACTACAACGTCGCCCAGGGCCTCGTCGCCGCGGGGGTGGCGATCTCGCTGGTCCCCGAGCTGGCGCTCTCGAACGTTCGCGAGGACATCGCGATCCGGCCGCTCGCGGGTCGCGACATGCCGGTCCGCCGGGTCATCGCGGCGACCCGCGCCGGCGGATTTCGCTCGCCGGCGACGGCGGCGATGCTGGCGATCCTGGTGCAGGTCGCCGGGGAGTACGTCGGGCGTCGCGACCAGTCCGTCGGGCTGCGCGCCGCCGCGTCGCCCTGAGCCGAGGCGCGCTCAGCTGTGCGGCTGCTCGCCGAGCTGGTCGACGAGCCGCAGCAGGTCGAGCGGGCTGAACGGCTTGGTCAGGAAGAGGTCGGCGCCGGCCTCCTCGGCCTCGCGCTCGACGCTGTCGCCGTGCGCTGCCGTCAGCATCACGATCGTGGTGTCGCGGGTGGCGACCCCCCGGCGCAACTGGCGGCAGGCATCGATCCCGTCGCACCGCGGCATGTCCACGTCGAGGAACACGAGGGTCGGACGCTCGCGCTCGGCGATCTCCACCGCCTCGACCCCGTCGGCCGCCTCGTGCAGGACGAACCCGGCGACGTCCTCGAGCGTCGTGGCGATGAGCTTGCGGATGAACGGGTCGTCATCAACGACGAGCACGCCCCGCTTCACGGGTGCCTCACCTGATCTCGGCGGCGATGCGCTCGAACGTGGCGGCGTCGATCGAGCTGAACGCCTCGACGACGCGGGGGTCGAAATGGGTGCCCGACTCCTGGACGATCATCTCGCGCGCCACGCGCAGCGGCGAGGCGGGGCGGTACGGGCGGTCGGTGGTCAGCGCGTCGAACATGTCGGCGACGGCGAACACGCGGGCCGAGAGCGGGATCTCCTCGCCGGACAGGCCGTCGGGATAGCCGGTGCCGTCCCAGCGCTCGTCGTGGGAGCGGACGATGTTCGCCGCCTCGCCGAGGAAGTCGATGCCGCGCACGATCTGCGAGCCGATCACCGGATGCTGCGCCATCAGCGCCCGCTCCTTCTCGGTCAGCTTGTCGGGCTTGTAGAGGATCGCGTCGGGGATCGCCACCTTGCCGATGTCGTGGAGCAGGAACCCGAACTCGATCTCCGGCTCCTCGGTCAGCTCGAGCCCGAGCGCGCGGGCGATCTCGATGCCGTACGCCGCGACCCGCTCGGCGTGCTTGCCGGTGTACGCATCACGCGCCTCGACGGCATTGGAGAGCGCGCGGACGGTGGCCATGTACGAGCGTCGCAGTTCCTGCGCACGGGCGCGTTCCTGCTTGAAGGTCTCGCGCAGATCGGCGGCGTGGCGCTCGAGCTGCAGCTCCCTGGCGGCCGACTCCTGCTCGTGGCGAGTCAGCTCCGCCTGCAACCGCTGGATCTCGTCGGTCGCCGCCATATCGCTCCTGGTGGCCACGATCGGTAAGCCTACTTGCCCGCGAGCTGGCTATCCCCCACTTCCCCCCGCAGGGCTGCGACCAGCGCCACGCCGGCGCGGTCGACCGGAACCACCTCGAGCCCGAGCCGCTCAATCCCGGGCGGCGCTGGGGTGACGCCGTCGGTGAACAGGATCACCGCGCGCCGGAGCCGCCGTCCGCGCAGGTCGAGCGCCTGCAGGACGGCCTGCAGGCTGCGGATCCCGGCATCGACGAGGGCGACCTCGAAGCGCTGCTCGCCGCACACGCGGCCGCGGCCGCGCCACTGGTCTCCCACTGGTGATCGATCCCGAGCTCGTCGAGCGAGGGCTCGAGCACGGGCTGCATCTCCTCCCGCCCGACCACCAACACCCGCGATCGGCCGGCGGCGACGGCCGCACTGAGCACGTGGCGCAGCTCCTCGGCATCGATCGGCTTGGAGACCACCCGTTCGCCGGTGAGCTCGTGCCGGTCCGACACCACCGACACGAACAGGATCGGGATGGTCCGCAGCTTCGGATCGGCCCTGATCTCGCGGAGCACGTCGAAGCCGTCCATGCCCGGCATCAGGATGTCGAGCGTGATCGCGTCGTAGGTCGCCTCGCGCAGGCGGGTGAGCGCCTCTTCGCCGCTCGTCGCGATCGTGGCGTGGATCTCGAGCGGGGCCAGCTGGTCGGCGATCAGCTCCGCGATGTCGCGCTCGTCGTCGACGACGAGCACCCGGCTGCCGCGAATGCGCTCGAGCGCGCTGAGCATCCCGGGGGCCGGGGCGGCGCTCGGGAGCAGGACGCGGAACGTCGTTCCCGCTCCGGGGTCGCTCTCGACCTCGATGCGGCCCTGGTGCAGGTCCACGAGCGACTTGACGATCGACAGTCCGAGCCCGGTGCCGCGGGCTCCCGAGCCGCCCTCGTCGCCGCGGTAGAAGCGTTCGAACACGCGCGCCGTCTCCTCCGCGTTCATGCCCTTGCCCGAGTCGGCGACCACGATCTGGATCCAGGCGCGATCGGCCTCGACTCCGACGTGGATGCGCCCACCCTCCCCCGTGTACAGGTGGGCGTTGGTCAGCAGGTTGGCGACGATCTGGCGTACGCGGCCCGGGTCGGCGAGCGCCGGCGGGAGGGCGCCGGCCACGTACACCCCGAGGTGCTGTCCCTTCTCCTCGATCTGCGGTCCCATCAGCTCCGCGACTTCCCGCACCGCCTCGCCGACGTCGATGGGGCGCCGGTTGACCTCGACTCGGTCGGCGTCGATGCGGGCCACGTCGAGTAGGTCGTTGACCAGGTCGACGAGCCGGTCGGTGGAGCGCAGGATGATGTCGACGAACTCGCGCTGGCGCGCCGACATGTTCTCGGGCGAGCGCTCGAGCAGTTCCACAAAGCCCTTGATCGATGTCAGGGGGCTGCGCGGCTCGTGTGACGCCGTGGCCACGAACTCGCTCTTGGCCCGCTCGAGGCGCGCGCGCTCGCTCATGTCGCGCACGGTCCACACGTGGCCGGCGGACTCGTCCCCGAGCGGCGCGGCGATCACCGACAGGGTCAAGCCGTCGTGCTCGACCTCCGTCTCGCCCGACAGCGCCTCGGCCAGCGACGGCAGCGGGCTGTCGGGCGCGTCCACCCTCCCCCCGGCGACGAGCTCGGGCACCAGGTCGGCGACGCGCGGGTTGACGGCGGCGATACGCGAATCGGGCTCGGTCACGATCAGCGCGTCCCCGAGGCTCTCGATCGTGACCGCCAGCCGGCGCCGCTCGTCTTCGATCCGGCGCAGAGCTCCGAGCAGGTCGTCGCCCATCGCGTTGAAGGCCGTGCCGAGGTCCTGAAGCTCACGCGGGCCCGACGGCTCGACGCGACGCTCGAGCTCGCCTGCGGCCAGGCCCCGGGTGGCGCCCAGGAGCGCGTCCAGCGGGCGCCGCATCGATTCCACCAGCAAGGTGATCAGGGCGAGGGCGCCGATCAGGGCCAGCAGACCGGCGCCGGCAACGAGGATGATCGCCGTACGGGAGCTCGATCGCGCCCCGCTGCGGGCCCGGGCCTGGCGGACCTGCTGGTGGGCCTGGAGCTCGGCGGCGATCGCCCGCGCACGCCCGAGCGGTCCCCGCGGTTCGGTGGCCAGTGACAGTCGCCCGCTCGCCGCCAGCGCCCGCGACGTGCTCTCAGCTGAGACCTGCGACGCCACGAGCCGGGCGCTCTGCGGATCGTCGCGGGCCAGCCGCACGGCCTCGCCCGCCGCAGCGAAGAACGCGGCGGCGGCCTGTGTGCGGGTCGACGCGGCGCCGCCGCCGCGTGCGTCGCGGAGCACCTCCTCCTCGGCGATGCCCGCCGTGGCGAGGTTGGCCGCCGCGGTGGCCAGCGCGGAGCTCCGGACGAGCGTGTCCTCGTAGTGCTGACGTGAGCGGTACAGGCTCGATACCCCGATTGCCGCGGCCGCGAGCACGACGGTCAGCCCGAACAGCGCCAGGCGCAGCGAGCGAGCAATCGAAAGGCGCTGCATTTCAGCGTCGAGCGTACATCCGGGCTCACCGGGAGCGCCCGGGAGCCGGAGGCGACCTGTCTACGATCCTGGGATGAGTCTCGCGCGCGCATGGACGCGACAGCTCCACCCGGCGTCGGGCGCCGCAGTGGTGGCCCGGCGACGAACATCGCCGACTGCCATGAGGGCCAGGGCGTCGATCTGCGTCGCTCTGGTGGCGTGTGCGCTGCTGCTCGGCGCCTGCGGGCGCTCGAGCTCGGCCGACCCGGTCGCCCCGACGGCGGGCGCGACCGCCGTCCCCGCATCGATCCCGAGCGGCGACTGGATGCGCTTCAACTACGACGCCGCTCGCAGCGGCGTCGGGCCCGCCGCCACCGGGATCATCGCGGGCGACCTGGGCAGCCTCAGGCGACGTGTCGTCCGGCTCGACGGGACCGTCGACTCCTCGCCGATCGAGCTCCACGCCATTCGCGTCGCGGGCCGCACACGGGATGTGATCGTCGTGACCACGACGTATGGGCGCACGATCGCGCTCGACGCCGCGACGGGAGCGGGGCTGTGGGAGTACGTGCCGCCCAGCGCACGCTCGCTGGAGCGCACGGCTCAGATCACGACCGCCACGCCGATCGCCGACCCGAACCGGCGCTACGTCTATGCCGCCAGCCCCGACGGCCGGATCCGCAAGCTGGTCCTGGCCACGGGGCGCGAGGTCCGCTCGGCGCATTGGCCCGTGACGATCACGTTCGATGCCACGCACGAGAAGATCGCCGCCGCTCTGAACATCACCGGGCCATTGGTGATCGCCACGACCGGCGGCTATGACGGCGATGCGCCGCCCTATCAGGGACACGTGGTGGCGATCGACCGCGTCACCGGGCGCATCGTGCACGTGTTCAACTCGCTGTGCTCCGATCGTGCCCGGCTGATCGTGCCGAGCTCGTGCCCGGCCAGCGATTCCGCCATCTTCGGGCGCTCGGGCGCGGTGGTCGAGCCCGACAGCGGCCGGTTGCTCGTGGCCACCGGCAACGGGCCGTTCAACGGCAGCACGGCGTGGGGCGACAGTGTGCTCGAGCTCTCGCCCGACGCTGCCCGGTTGCTGCACAACTGGACCCCGAACGATCAGGCATCGCTGAACGCGTCCGACACCGATACCGGCAGCACGGCACCGGCGCTGCTGCCGGCGGCCGGCGGCCGGCGGCTCGCGGTCCAGGGCGGCAAGGACGGGATGCTCAAGCTGCTCGACCTCGATCGACTGAACGGCACGACCTCGGGGGCGGCTCCGCGCCTGGGCGGCGAGCTGCAGCGGATCGCGGCGCCCGGCTCGACGCAGCTGTTCAGCGAGCCCGCGGTGTGGCGTGAACGCGGCACGACGTACGTGTTCGTCGCCGACGGGGCCGGCACCGCCGCCTACGTCCTCGGTGGCGGGGCGCGCCCGCGCCTGCGCGTGCGATGGCAACACGGGACACCGGGGACGAGCCCCGTCGTGGCGGGCGGGCTGCTGTACGTGTTCGACCAGATCGACGGCCGGCTGCTGATCCGCGAGCCCGCGTCCGGCCGCGCACTGGCCGCGCTGCCCGCTCCGACCGGGCACTGGAACAGCCCGATCGTTGTCGGCGGGCGGATCATCCTGCCCGGCGGGGACGCCAACGACCACGCCACCACCGGCGAGCTCGACATCTATCACCTACCGGGCCACTGAGCCACCCGGTGCCCGACGGCGGCCCGCCGTTTCAGTAGTTCTCCGCGCAGTCGTGCCATTCTCACCCGATGCGCGTGCGCCCCAGTACCGCTCACAGTGCTTGGATGCATCTCCAGCCTCGACCCCGACGGCGCTCGCGGTGGCGGCTGCACGCCGCGGCGCTGCTCGGCGCGGCGTTCATCATCGCGTCCACGATCGCCGTCACCGGCGTCACCGGTACTCCCGGCGTCGCGCGGGCGGCGTCGTCGCCGATCACCGTGCCGCTCGATGCCGGCTCGCCATGGCCGGAGATGCGCCACGATCGCCGGAACAGCGGCCGTAGCGCGATCGTCGCCCACTACGGCGGCGAGGACCCGTGGGCGTTCCGCACCGGACGCGGCATCTTCTCCACACCGGTCATCGGCGGCGACGGGACCGTGTACGTGGGCTCGGGCGACTCATCCTTCTATGCGCTCGACGCGCGCGGGCGCCTGCGGTGGCGGCTGAAGACGGGCGGTCTGATCGACGCCGCTGCCGCGCTCTCGAGCTACGACTCCGCGCTCGGATCGGCTCCGCTCACGTTCGGCTCGGCGGACGGCCGGCTGTATCACGTGACCACGCCGCGGACCGGGAGCCCCCGGGTCCTGTGGACCTTCCGGCCCACCGTCGCACCGGTCGCGGCTCAGGGGGTCAGCTGGTGGGAGGGCAACGTGGCGATCGGCCCCCAGGGGACGATCTACGCCGGCAACACCGGCGGCAGCGCCTATGCCGTCACGCCTCGGGGCAAGCTCGTGTGGGCGTTCACCGCCGGCAATTCCGTATGGACCACGCCGGCGTTCGCCGACGACGGCTCGAGCTACTGGGGCTCACTGGATCTGCACGTGTACCGGCTCGACGGCGCCGGCCGGCCGTCGTGGAGCACGTTCGTTCCCGGCTATGTCGTCTCCTCGCCGGCGATCGGGTCCGACGGGACCGTGTACGTGGGCTCGTTCGACTCCAAGCTCTACGCCCTGGACCCGGCCACCGGAGCGGTGCGCTGGAGTTTCGCCACCACCGACCACATCTACGCCTCACCGGCGCTCGGCGTCGACCGCCGCGGCCGGACCGATGCGATCTACATCGCGTCGACCGACGGCTCGGTCTATGCCCTGTCGCCGAGCGGCCGGCTGCTGTGGCGCTACGACACCGGCGATCCGATCCGCTCCTCGCCCGCGCTCGGGGCTGCGCCGGCGGCCGAGCACCGCGGAATCGTCTACGTGGGGTCATCGAACGGGAAGCTCTACGCGCTCGACTCCGACACGGGGCATCGCCGCTGGTCCTTCGACACGACGCCGGGCGATCCGGTGCTCCGCGACCGCAACGATCTCAACGCCTCGCCCGCACTCGGCCGGACCGGCGTCTACATCGCCGGCGAGGACGGCTACGTCGACTATGTTCCCTACGACTACTGCCTGCACCGTCGCGACAGCCGCTGCTCCACGAACCCGGCGCAGGAGCTCGGCCAGAACCTGGACCGGGTGTTCGTGGTCACGGCCGGGGGCAGCACGCTGCAGAGCGCAGGACGGGTCGCGACCGGGACCGCGACGGTGATCAACCTGCGACTGGTCGTCCGCCGTCGCGGGCGCACCGTCAACGCGGCCATCCTCGCGCCGGCGACGGCCGTCCACGTGCAGCCGGCGCTGCGCTTCCAGACCCAGGAGTCCGGCGACGGCCACTACCTGTACGTGGTGCCCGACGGATTCCTGCGGCCGAACACGACCTACCGGCTGCGGGTCTCCGGCGCCTACACCGACAACGGCAGCCGGATGGGCAACTTCGATCCCGCCGGAGCGCCGGCGGGACGGTTCGACCAGACGATCGAGCTGCGCACGGGCGGCCCGGGCCCGCGGCTGCCGCTCAGCGTTGGGCGCAACCGGGTCGACGCCATCACGATCACGCGGTTGGCGGTTCCGATGCCGGCGTTCCTGCCCTCGGTCAACCAGATCGGCTTCGACAGCTACGACTGGATCGTCTCGACGATCGCCAAGAGCAGGACGGGTCTGCTGATGTGGGTGATCGGGGCGTTCAGGGACGCTCGCGGCATTGAGCGCGTCGACCCCACGAGCGCGTTCGGCTTTCCGCTCGAGGGTCGCTACCAGGGCAGCTCGATCATCCTCTCGAGCCCCAACGCCCGGCTCCAGTTCAGTTTCGGCCCGGTTCCGCTGCAGCGGTTCGAGCTGCGTGGCCGGCTCGACCCGAACCTCGCGATCCGTCCGGGAGCGTCGCTGTTCGCCCAAACGATCTGCGCGCAGGTGCCGAATTATGGTCCGGAGCTGACGTTCACGGGGATCTGCAACCCGACCGGAGTGCTGGCCGCCAGCGGCACATTCATATCCGGCGCCTACCATGGCTCGGCGGCGTCGCGGCCCGCCGGGGTGGCGGCCGGGCCGATCACGATCCGCCGCCCGACGGCGACGGTGGCGGGCGCGGCCGATGCCGTCCTGCACGGCCCGCGATTGCCGCTCGCCTCCGCGCACGTGGCATCGATCCTGCTCACCGACGCGAGCACCGGCACGCCGGTGCCGATCGACTACCGCCACGAGACGTCGCTGCAGACCGACGCGGCCGGTCGGATCGTCGGTGTGGATGTGACGATCCCGCTCGGCATCGCCCTCCCGGCGCGGATTCGCGCCACCGTGCTGCTCGACGCCTTCCCGCTCGCGCAGGCGCTGCGCTGATCAGCGGGCGGCGGGGGCGCCCACGCGCGCGGCTTCGACCACCGGCTCGTGGCGGGCCGCAAACCAGGAGCCGCCGAGGATCAGCACCATGCCGGCGAACGTGGTCCACGACACCGGCTCGGAGCGGAACACGACGCCGAGGGCCACCGCGAACACCGGCGCCACGTAGGCGACCAGCGAGGACCTGCCGACGCCGATTTCCTTGGTGAGGGTCGCGAAGCCCAGGAAGGCGATGCCCGTGCAGCCGATCCCAAGCCCGAGGACCTCGGCCCAGGTCTGCGCCGAGGGAGGGTTCGAGGGAAGCGAGGCTGCGGCCGGAATCACGAGGATCATCGCGGCGAAGGCCATCACGAGACTCATCACGCCGATTGGCGGAGCGTCGGCGAACCGGGCTCTCAGAATGTGGCCGGCGACCGCGTACAGCGCGGCGGCGAGCAGTACGGCACCGGCGCTCTCGAGGCCGGCGCTGCTGCCGCCGAGGTGGGCGCCGAGCAGGACGACGACACCGGCGAAGCCGGCCACGAGGCCGAGCTGAGCGATCCCGCGCGGGCGCTCGGCGGGCGCGACCCAGACCGCGAACAGGGCTACGAACAGCGGCGCCGAGGAGACGAGGATTCCGGCCAGCGACGACGGGATGTGGCGCTCTCCGGCCGTGATCAGCGTGAACGGCATCGCCATCTCGACGGCGGCGAGCAGCAACAGCCAGCGCCAGCGTCCGCGGACCGGCGTGAGGGCTCCGGACCTGATCGCCAGCGGCAGCAGCGCGAGCGCCCCGATCGCCGTCCGGGCGCACGCGATCACCGCCGGCGAGAGATCGTGTACGGCGAGCTTGATCAGCAGATACGGCGCGCCCCACAGCGCGGCGACGCCCGCGAACATGATCCAGGCGCGACGCGACATGGATCAAGCATCGCACCCGAACGGCGCTGAGGATCTAAGATCGGTCCCGGAGCGGACCGAGCGCCGCTGGACCGGCGCGCCGCACGGGAGCAAACGGATGCAGGAGCAGCCGAAAACAGCGCTGACCGCGGAGCAGCGCCGGCAACGTCGCGAGCGCCGGCGGGCCGCGACCCGGCGGCGCCGCCGCCTGGCTCTGGCCGGCCTCCTGATGCTGGGGCTGGCCTCGGCCGCGACTGGCGCCGTGGTCGGTGTGCGACCCGCCACCGGTCCCACCCGGACGGTCAGCGCCGCGCGGGCGGCAGCAGCGGCGGGGCCGGTCCGACCGGTCGTGTTCACGGTCGAGGCGAGCGGCGATCTGCTGATCCATTCGCCGGTCTGGGAGCGGGCGCTGCAGCTCGGCGGCGGCACGCATTACAACTTCGCCGCGCTGTTCACCCAGATCAAGCCGTACATCACCGGCACCGATCTCCCGCTCTGCCATGTCGAGACGCCGATGACCCCGGCCCCGCCGACGGGCTACCCGACCTTCAACACCCCGCCGGCGCTGGCACCCGCGATTCGGGCCACCGGATGGCGTGCGTGTGACACCGCCGCCACGCACACGCTGGACCAGGGTCAGACCGGGATCGACGACACGGTCCGGGCGCTGGACGGCGCCGGCATCGCGAACACGGGCTCGTTCACCTCTGCCGCCGCGCAGCGGACGCCGCTGATCCTCACCGTCAAGGGGGTGAAGGTCGCGTTCCTGGCCTACACGGAGCTGACGAACGGGATCCCCTCGCCGCATCCGTGGTCGGTCAACCGCGCGTACGCGCCGCAGATCCTGGCCGACGCCCATCGCGCGCGTCTGGCCGGGGCGCGTGTGGTGATCGTGAACATCCACTGGGGCGATGAGAACGTGACCGAGCCGAGCACCTTCCAGGTCCACCTCGCCAACGCGCTCACGCGCTCGCCCGACATCACGGCGGTGGTCGGCCAGCACGTCCACGTCGTGCAGCCGATCCAGACCATCAACGGCAAGCTGGTCGTATTCGGCGAGGGCAACCTGATCTCCAACCAGACGAGCGCCTGCTGCCCCGACGGCTCCCAGGACGGCATGATCGCGCTGCTCACGATCGCCGTGGATCGCACCGGCGCCCGGGTCACGAACATCCGCTACGTGCCGATCTGGGTCCGGCACCCCGACCTCGAGGTGCTCCCGGTCGGCCGGGCTCTGCGCACCGATCCCGCCGACGCCGCGGCGCTGCGAGCCTCCTATGAGCGCACCGTGTCGGCGGTGGGGCGGACGCTCAACGTCGAGCCGATCCCGCTGCACCTGCCCTGAGGATCGCCTCCGGCCCGAGCTGCTCGATGCTGTCGAGCACCAGGTCCGCGAGCGCCAGAGCGTCGGGATCGACGGGGGTGTTGGCGTTGGGAATCGCGATCAGGGCCATGCCGGCCGCCGCCGCCGAGCGCATGCCGTTGCCCGCATCCTCGATCGCCACCGCGTCCTGCGCCGGCACGCCGAGCCGGCGCGCCGCCATCAGGTAGACGTCCGGCGCGGGCTTGCCGCGACCGGCCTCGGCGGAGGACACCGTGGCCGCGAACAGCGACGCGATGCCGGCCGCCTCGAGCACCGTCTCGATCACCGGCCGGTCGGCCGAGGAGGCGACCGCGATCGGCCAGCGGGCGGCGGCGGCCTCGACCGCCTGCCGTGCGCCCGGGAGCAGCGGTACGTGGGCGTCGAGCCGGCGCAGGACGCCGTCGACCACACGCTGCCAGATCTCCTCCGGCGGTAGCGGGATGCTCAGCTCAGCGCGCATGAATGCCGCCCACTCGGGGCCGCTCATACCGAGCATCTCGGTCCCGGCGGTCTCCCGCCAGCGGCCGCCGGCCTGTTCGGTGACCTCGTGCTTGGCGGCGTCCCAGACCGGCTCGCTGTCGACCAGCACGCCGTCGAGGTCGAACACCACGGCCGCGACGGGCGAATCGGACATGTGGGCACGTTATCGGCATGGTGGGTGTCTCGCCGGCACAGAGCGAGCGTTTCATCAGGGTGTCTCAATACTTGATGCGCCGTCCCGCGGTGCTGTCCCGCGGTGCTGTCCAGCGGTGCTGTCCCGCGGTGCTGTCCCGCGGTGCTGTCCCGCGGTGCTGTCCCGCCGCGAGTGATCCGGCTCCGGCCGGCGCGCGTAGTGGTTGGAAATGCAACCAAACGAGGGGCATCTCTGATGGGTCTGGACAATCCGCTTCACGTCGCCTTCATCGTCGTTCTGCTGCTGCTCGTGTTCGGAGCCAAGCGGCTGCCTGAGATGGGACGTTCGCTGGGCGCCGGCATGCGCGGCTTCAAGGAGTCGATCAACGGCGAGACGACCTCGCACCCCGAGACGCTGACCAGCGCCGAGGCGACTCCGGCCTCGTCGCCGAGCATCTCGCACACTCCGGTCGAGACCGACCACGCGTAGCCCGACGCGGGCGGCTCAGGGCGCTGGGCGCGCGAGGACGCTGAAGAAGTCGCGGTAGTAGGCAGCCAGGAACTGGCCGGGAATTCCGACCTGGCCGGGGACGAGCGCAATCGGCGCCAGGACTGAGCCGGGGTGGCGAGCGTAGGCGTAGCCCGCAACCCAGGCCGGGTTGATGTCGAGCTCCATCGCCCGGACTGCGCCCGCGCGGATCAGCGCGTCGGCCAGCGCCCGCACCGAGAGGTCCTCGCCGGCGGCCCACACGAGCGCGCCGTCGGCCCTGATCCCGAGCCCGGAGCGGGCCACATCGGGCTGCTCGTGCAGCGGGTCGCCCCAGCAGACCTTGATGCAGGAGTCAACGGTGGGCGCGACGCGCCCCCGATCGATCAGCAGCGTCAGGTTCTGACGCACGGCGGCCACGGAGCGGCCCGGGGCCGGCACTGTCCCGTGCCATGTGCCGATGTCGGCGCTCCCGTCCGCGTAGACCACGACGGACGCCGCACCCCGATGCAGACGCCAGCCGACGCGGTCGCCCTGCATGAATCCGCCGGCGCCGTAGGACGCGCGGAAGGCGCTGTTGAACGCCACCACCGCCGCCCGGCCCTCACGCGGCCCGATCAGGTCGCCGTAGCGCCAGCCGGTGCCGCCGGGGTCCTCGCTGCCGGCGTGGAGCACGAGTCGGACCCGGCTCTGGTCCAAGCGCATCAGCGTGACCGTGAGGCCCGGCTCGTCGTGCGCCGGCACCCGCGCGATCCAGACTGCGGTCGTGCCCCGGATGTCGGCCAACGGCGTCCAGGGCTCGAGCCCCTGGTGATGCACTCCTGGCCGGATCACGACCAGCGGGGCGGGGGGGACGGGCCGCGCCGGTGGCGGTGGGGGCGTGGTTCGGGGCACGGTCCCCTGCACGACCGGCGTCATGGAGGAGGCCGAATGCGATGACCCGCATCCCGCCGCCAGCCCGAAGCATGCGGCGCCGAGGAGCCAGGCCGCCACCCGCAGGCGGCGGATGGCGATCGGTCTATGCTCGCGCCGTGCCGGTCGTCTCACCAGTACAGGCGATTGTGCTGTCCGGAGCGGTCGGCAGCGGCAAGACGACGCTGCTGCTCCAGATCGGAGCGCTCCTGGAGGAGCGCGATGAGCCCTACGCGCTGATCGACCTCGACTGGCTGGCGTGGGTCCGTCCGGCGACCGGCTCGGAGCGCGGCGTCGGCGAGCTGCTGGTCGAGAACCTCCACGCCGTCTCGGGCGCGTACCGCCGCGCGGGCGTGAGGCGGCTGGTGATGGCGCGTCACCTCGAGCATCCCGGCCGGCTCGCCGCGATCCGCGGTGCGCTCCCGGGCGTCGAGGTGCTGGCCGTGCACCTCGCGGTGCCCGTGGCGGTGCTCGAGCAGCGTCTGCACCGGCGCGACTCCGGGTCCGAGCTCAGCGAGCACCTGGCCATGCTCGCCGCCGGCGCCGGGGAGACGCCGTTCGAGGATGCCGTGGTCGACAACGACGACGGCCGGCCCCCGCGCGCGGTCGCGCTCGAGATCCTCCGGATCGCCGGCTGGAGGTGAGGCGGACTCACTCCCCCCAGATGTCCCGAGCCGTCTCGACGATCAACTCGAGCTTGGCCACCTCCTGTTCGTAGCTGAGCGCGTTCCCCTCCACGGTGGAGGAGAAGCCGCACTGCGGCGACAGGCAGAGCTGCTCGATCGGCACGAACTGCGAGGCCTCCTCGACTCTGCGCTTGAGCTGGTCGCCGGCCTCGAGCTCGCCGCGCTTGGTGGTCACCAGTCCGAGCACGACCTGCTTGCCCGCGGGCACGAAGCGCAACGGCTCGAAGCCGCCCGAGCGCGAGTCGTCGTATTCGAGGAAGAAGCCGTCGACCTCGAGCTCGCCGAACAACGCCTCGGCCACGAAGTCGTAGCCGCCCTCGGCGACCCAGGAGGAGCGAAAGTTGCCGCGACACATGTGCGTGGTGACGGTCAACCCCTCGGGCCGGCCGGCCAGCGCCCGGTTGATGTTGGCGATGTATGTCTCGTGCAGGTGGGCGGCGTCCTCGCCCTTGCGCGTCATCTGTTCCCGCTGGGCGGGATCGTTGAGATAGGCGAGGCTCGTATCGTCGAACTGGAGGTAGGTGCCGCCCATCGCGGCCACAGCCCGCACCTCGTCGGCGTAGGCGGTCGTCAGGTCGTCCCAGAACTGCCCCACGTCGGGATAGACGTCGGTGTCGATGGCGGCCCGGCCGCCTCGGTAGTGCACCATGCTCGGCGACGGGATGGTCAGCTTCGGCGTGATGCCGGGCTCCACGGTGTCCTGCAGGAACCGCAGGTCGTCAGCGAAGATCGGGTGGTCGAGGTGCACCCTGGCGCCGACGTGAATCGCGGCCGGCGTGAACTCGAGCGTGCCCTCGGCGTTGCGGAACTGCACCGAGATGTCACCCTCGGCCTTCTCGATGCCGCCCAGCTCGTAGATGTAGTCCATGTGCCATGACGAGCGCCGGAACTCGCCGTCGGTCGCCGATTGCAGCCCGACCTCGCGCTGCATGCGCACGGCGGCCCGGATCGCTTCGTCCTCGACGGACCGCAGCTGCTCGCGATCGCAGCGCCCGGACGCGAAGTCCGCACGCGCCGTGAGCAGCTCGGGCGGGCGCAGCAGGCTGCCGACGTGGTCGGCGCGGAAGGGGGGTGAGGTTCGCTGGGACATGTCGCGCTCAGTCCTCCTTCGTCCAATCGTCATTCGACGGGTTCTTTCCGGTCATTCGCTCCACGAGATGCGTCCAGCGGCTCGGCTTCACGCCGGGCTCGTGGACGCGCCAGGCCGGCGCGCCGCCCTCCGGCGCCGGCAGCTCGGCGACCGCGGCCGCGCTGAGTCGCAGATCGACGCCGCGCTCGTGCAACGACGCCACCTGATCGGCGGGCACGGATCGCGTCGCACCAGCCGCGCGCATCACGATGCTGTGGAAGATGTCCTCGGCCCCGGCCGCGACGACGTGTTCGACCGTGCCGACCTGCTCACCGCCCGAGGCGTACACGGGCACGCCGGGCTCCAGCACCCGATAGGCGATCGGTCGTCCCTCATCCACGGACAGCACGTTAGCGGCGCCGGGCGCTTGCGGCGCGCGCGATTCCGGCGTATAAGCGGGAGTCGGTCAGCATTCGTCACCTCCGATCGGTGATGGCAGGCCCGGTGGCGAGCGCGGCGCTGGGCCCTTGCGGCTGGAGACTCGCGAGGGTCGCGGATCTCATCGGTCTAATGTGTCGGTCGTGGCTGCCCACAAAAATGGAGAGACGGCGCTGACGTCGCCGGAGCATGTTGACGTGCTGATCGTCGGAGCCGGCCTGTCGGGCATCGGCGCCGCCCACCACCTGCAGACGGACTGCCCTGGCACGACGTACGCGATCCTCGAAGGACGCGAGCGCATCGGCGGCACCTGGGATCTGTTCCGGTATCCCGGCATTCGGTCGGACTCCGACATGTACACGCTCGGCTACGCGTTTCGTCCCTGGACGGAAGCCAGGTCGATCGCCGATGGCCCCTCGATTCTCCGCTACATCGGTCAGACCGCGAGCGAAGCCGGCATCGACCGCCACATCCGCTTCCAGCACCGCGTCGTGAGCGCCCAGTGGTCCTCGGCGGATGCGCGCTGGACGGTCGAGACGATGCGCGGAGACTCCGGGGAGACGGTGCGCATGACCTGCGGCTTCCTGTTCGCCTGCGCCGGTTACTACCGCTATGACCAGGGCTACACACCCGAGTTCACCGGCACTGAGCGCTTCGCCGGTCAGATCGTGCACCCGCAGCACTGGAGCGACGAGGTCGATTACGCCGGCAAGCGCGTGGTCGTGATCGGCAGCGGCGCGACCGCGGTGACGCTCGTGCCGGCGATGGCTCAGAGCGCTGCGCACGTGACGATGCTGCAGCGCTCGCCCAGCTACGTCGTCACGTTGCCCGGCGAGGACCCGATCGCCCGGTTGCTCAACCGCGTTCTCCCGCCGCGGGTCGCGTATCCGATCGTGCGATGGAAGAACGTGCTGCTGACGATGCTCAGCTTCCAGCTCAGCCGGCGCCGGCCGCGGGCGATGAAGGCGCTGATCCGGCGCGGGCTCGAGCGCCGGCTCCCGCCCGGGTACGACATCGACACCCACTTCAGCCCGCGCTACAACCCGTGGGACCAGCGTCTGTGCCTGGTGCCCGACGGCGACCTGTTCGCGGCCATCGGCCAGGGCCGCGCGTCCGTGGTCACCGACCAGATCAAGACGTTCACCGAGACGGGGCTGGAACTCGCGTCCGGCGCGACGCTCGACGCCGACGTGATCGTCACGGCCACGGGGCTGAATCTGCTCGCGTTCGGCGGGATGGCCCTCACCGTCGACGGCCGGGAGGTCGACTTGTCCAGAACGATGGGCTACAAGGGCATGATGCTCAGCGACGTGCCCAACTTCGCCTTCGCGATCGGCTACACGAACGCGTCCTGGACGCTGAAGTGTGACCTGACGTGCGAGTACGTCTGCCGGCTGCTGCGCCACATGAACGAGCATGGGTACCGCTGGTGCATGCCCCACAACAACGACCCAACCGTGGTCCCGCAGCCGTTCATCGACTTCTCGTCCGGTTACGTCCAGCGCTCGATCGACACGTTCCCGCGTCAGGGATCGAAGGCGCCGTGGCGGCTGCACCAGAACTACGCTCGCGACATCGTCGGCCTGAAACACGGGCCGCTCGAGGACGGCGCGATGGAGTTCTTCCGCGACGCGGCAGCGGTGAAGGCGCCGGCGGAAGTCGCCGCCTGAGCGCCGAGGCGGACCGAGGCGCGATGCAGACGGTCATCGCCAAGCCCGACGCCGCGCTGCGCAACGACCGCGTCGCGGCCCGCGTGGCGATCATCAGCGGGGTCGTGTTCATCTTCGCCGGGTTGGTCAAGTTCGTCTTCCACGGCTGGGAGCTGCACGCCTTCCGGACCTTCGGACTGCCCTGGCCGGTCGCGCTGGAGATCCTCGCCGGGGTGCTCGAAACCGGCGGCGGCGTCCTGCTCGTCCTGCGCATCGGCCTGGTTCCCACCGCGTTCCTGCTCGCGGTGACGATGCTGGTCGCGATCGGCGCCTCGGGGATCGGCCACCATGACGTGATTCCGAGCCTCACCCTGGCCCCAGTGCTGCTCGCGGCGATGCTGTTCCTGCTCGCCCGAGCGGTGCAGTTATCGTCCACGCGGTGAGCGTGGAGCCGCCGACGATCGACGCGTGGGGCGGAGGCGGTGAGCGGGGAGCCGCCGACGATCGACGCGTGGGGCGGAGGCGGTGAGCGAGGAGCCGCCGACGATCGACGCGTGGGGCGGAGGCCGAGAGGCATTCGAGCACTGGCTGAACGTGTTCTACGACCTCGTCGAGCGCGACGAGAAGCTGTGCCCCCTGTTCGGCGGCCGCGTCGGCGCTGAGCACCGCGCCAACGCCACCACCTGGTGGTGCGAGGTGACGGGCGGCCCACGTCGCGATCGTCGGCTACGCCGACTGGGCCTCACGACTGGCCCTCACGACTGGCCCTGCACAACTCTCAGCCCGAGGCCACGGTGACCGAGCACGCGCCGGTCCCGCGGTGGGGGTGGGGGGTGGCACCGTACCGCCGTACCGGGGGGTAGGGGCTGGGGGGTGGCACCGCCGTACCGGGGGTAGGGGCTGGGATGATGGTGCGCTCGCGCTGTGGCGCGGCGCGGGTAGGTGCCGGGGCTGCAGGTCACGCCGCGCTCGTGGTCTGCCGTGGCGCGGGTGGCGGGTTGGGCGGTGAACGGCGCTGGGGACGGGGACCGGTCCCGGACGGCGGGTTGCTGTGCGCGGGGGGGTGATGCACCGGATGTTGGCGGTGCTTATGTCGACGAACTCGCTGCTCTCCGGCGACTTTGCGCTCCTAAGCGCCTCACAGGCGCTTAGGAGGCCGAGGAGGCGCGAAGAGCGGCTGCGCTGTCGAGATAAGCGCCACCGGACGCGGTGGATCGTGGATCCGGGGTCCCGTCGGAGGCCAGCCCGGCTCGCGCTCCGGGCACGCGTGCGCGCCGCACAGACCCTGTGTCGACCGCGAGCCCTCGCACCCGCCACGACCACTTCTCCCAGCCGCCGTTGACGCCGGTCCCGCCAGAAGCCAGACACCGTCAGAACCAGACACCGTCAGAAGCCAGACACCGTCAGAAGCCAGACGCCGCCGTAAGCCAGACACCGCCAGAAGCCAGACACCGCAGGGAGCCGTGGCGACCAGACCGGCTAGGGCTGCCGCTGCGCCACCCGCTCCACCACGCGCACGAGAACCCGCGCCGGCCGGGTGGGCAACGCCAGCGACAGGAAGTCGCGGGCGGGGGCGCTGTGGCGGCAGAAGGGGCAGGTGAGCGCGTCGCCCGGGGACAGCGGGCCGGCGAGGGCGACGGGAGCATCGCAGCGGCCGCAGGCGAGGGTGCCGATTCCGAGGCGGCTCGAGCGGGTGGTCCGGCGCTCCTCGTGGTGGGCGCCGGCGGCGCGGGCGGCACGGTCGAGACCGCCGGTGGGGGAGTCGTTGATGCCCCGCAGAAAACTCACGGTGTCCAAGTCTAGTGGCGTGGTTTTCAACCCACGACAGCCGGCGCAAGCGCGTGCGTGCTCCGTAGTTCCCCCGGGCGCGGTGCGGGCGGATGCTGATGATCGGTGCTGCCGCATTGGACTAACGTCGCCTAGTTGCGATGACCGTGCCACCGAGACAGAGCCGTCGATGCTGAGCCTGCACCGTGATCGCCGTGATCGCCGGCTGCGGCTCGCCGTCGCGGCGACGCTGCTGGTGGCGGGGATGGCCGCATTCACCGGTGCCGCACTCGGCACCAAGACCGCGCCCGCGATGGTGCATCTGCGCGGCACGGCGTACGAGTTCAACAGCGTCCACACGCTGCTGGCCGGCGCGATCATCAGGGTGGCGGAGTTCCCACAGCTGCGGGCGACCGTGCGGGCAGACGGGACGTATGACCTCGCCGTGCCCGACCGCGCCCGGGTGACGCCGTACATCCAGGCCGCCGGACACCACACGATCTACCTGCAGACGTTCACGACCGCCGGCGAGGACCTGGCCAACGTCAACTTCCAGACTCCGTCCACGCCGATCTACGGGGCGCTCGTCAAGCTCCTCGGCGTTTCGGTCGACGCGCACGGCGATCCGGTCCGCTGCGCGATCGTCTCGACCTTCAGCACCAGGAACGTTCGCGATCTCAACTACGCGGGGTTCATCGCCTACGGCGCGCATGGGGTCGCCGGCGCGACGGCGAGCGCCACGCCCGCGCTCCCCAAGCCCGTGTACTTCAACGCCGACGTCATTCCCGACCCCGCGCAGACCGTGTCCTCGAAGGACGGCGGCGTGGTCTGGACCGGGGTGCCCACGGGCGTCTACACGATCACCGGACACCACCCGGTGAGCCGGTTCGCCAGCTTCGTGGCGACCTGTCGGCCGGGACGCGTCATCAACGCGAACCCGCCGTGGGGTCTGCACGAGCTGGCCCCGCCGAACCCGGCCCGCGTCACCGCGACGTGGTCGGTGCGCGGCTCACTCGACATCCTGCGCTCGCTGTCGGCACGGAGCCTGCCCGAGCACGCCGTGGTCCGCGTCCGCTGCAGCGGAGCGCGCTGTCCGCTCTCCGTCCGCACCTTCACCCCCGCCACCCGGACGCTGAACCTGCTCCGCGCGCTCGGCTCCTCAGTGCCGGGATTCCGCGCCGGCCAGACGCTCGAGGTCGCGGTCTCGGCGCACGCCTTCAACGGAACGGTGCTCCGCTGGACAATCGTCACCGGCCGGCGGCCGGTGGTGAGCACGCTGTGTGTCCCGCTCGGCGAGACGCTGGCCCGAGCGCGCTGCTGAGGCGCCGCGGCGGTCAGATCAGGATGCCGCGGCTTGACAGCTCGACGGCCCGGGCGAGCGTGTCGGCGTAGATCGCCGACATCCTCGGCTCGTTCCGGAGCGCCCACAGAACCTCGGCGTGCCCCCAGGCGATGTCGCGCGCGGCGACGATCGACCACATCGAGAGAGCGCGCGCGACCGATTGCGTGGTCACGTCCTCGATGTCGGCGATCAACCCGGTCTCGAACCATCCGGCGACCTGGCCCTCGACCTGGCCGAGCAGCCCGTTGACGGTCTCGAAATCGCGGTGCTGGGGCGAGTCGTCGGACAGGTCGATTCCCAGCTGCTCGCAGGTCTGCACGACGGCGAGCGCGAGGTCGTGCCCGATGTGGGCGTTCATGCCGGCCAAGGCGAACTGGATCGGGGCGATGGCCTGCGCGCGGTCCTGGATCAGGGGGAGCCACGCCACCGGGCACGGCGCACCTGAGTCGATCGTCGCCTCGGCACTGAAGTAGAGGCCGGCGAAGATCACGTCGAGGTTCTCGATGAAGGCGGGATCCTCGAACGTCGTGTTCGCGCTCGCCGTCCCCACCGCCTGGGTGACCTGGAGGTAGAGACGGTTGAAATAGGCGACTCCGTCCTTGCGCGGAAGCTCGCCGTCGATCGCCTCCATGCGGGCGATCACGCTGTCGATGCCGGTATCCATGAGGTAAGGCCTGTGCCTCCCAGAGTAAGGCCTCGCGGCCGGGAAAGGACTGCGTTCTCCCGATGTGCGACGTGCCCTCTCAGTCCATTCTGAGCTCACATGGATTCGCTCGAGAGGAGCCCGGAATGCAATCGACACTCAATCATGCCGTCATCGCCGCGAAGGAGGCGGACGTCCGTCGAGCCGCCCTCCGCCACGCCGTCGAGGGCGAGCGTCAGCGCCGCCAGACCCGACTCGGCCGTCTGCTGGACCGCTCGCGATACTTCGGACATGCGGCCGAGGCTGACCAGCAGTCATCTCGTCGGACGGGTCGGAGAGCTCGCGGAGCTGGAGCTCGGGTGGCGTGAGGCGGTCGCCGGCCGCCCCGCGCTCGTGCTGCTCGGCGGCGAGTCGGGCGTCGGCAAGACGCGGCTGGTGGGGGAGTTCGAGCACCGGCTCGCCGATCAGAACGCGCTCGTGCTCCGCGGCGAAGGGGTGCAACAGGGCGAGACCGAGCTGCCCTACGCGCCGTTGCTGGGTGCGCTGCGTCCGCTGGCCCGGGCGCGCCATCCGGCTCTCGCCTCGCTCGGGGCCGGAACGCGAACGCAGCTGGCCGCGCTCCTGCCGGCCCTCGACGATGGACGGCCCCGCGGTGATGCGCTCGATCCCTCGGCCCAGCTGCGCCTGTTCGAGGCACTGCTCGAGCTGCTCGACGTACTGAGCGAGGCCCAGCCGGTCGCGCTGGTCCTGGAGGACCTGCACTGGGCGGATCGCTCGACCCGGACGTTCGTCGCCTTCCTGGCCCGCAGCCTGCGCCGCGAGCGCGTGCTGCTGCTGCTGAGCTTCAGGACGGACGAGCTGCATCGCCGTCATGCCCTGCGTCCGCTCCTGAGCGAGCTCGAGCGCCTGGAGCGGGCCCGGCGCGTCGACCTCGCGCGGTTCGATCGCGCGGAGCTGGTCGAGGCATTGACGGACATCCTCGGCGCCGTCCCCAGCGACGAGCTGGCCGAGCGCCTGTTCACGCGCAGCGAGGGCAACCCGCTGTACATCGAGGAGCTGCTGGCGGCCGGTCTCGACGGCCGCGGCGCCACGCCGCAGAGTCTCCGCGACGCGTTCATGCTGCGGATCGAGCGGCTCTCGCCGGACACGCAGCGGGCGGCCCGGGCCATCGCCGCCGGCGGGCGACTCGACGAGGCGACGATCGCCGAGGTCACCGGCATCGATCGGCCGGTGCTCAACCTGGCGCTGCGCGAGGCGGTGGCCGAGCAGGTGCTGGTCGCGGGTGAGGACGGTCGGCTCGGCTTCCGGCACGCCCTGCTGCGGGAGGCCCTGTACGACGATCTGCTGCCCGGCGAGCGCGGGGAGCTGCACCTCGCGCTGGCCCGGGCGCTCGAGGGCCAGGAGGCGGACGGCGGCGAGGTGCAGCGAGCTGCGCTCATCGCCGGCCACTACGAGGCCGCGGGCGATCAGCCGTCGGCGTTGCGCGCGAGCGTGCAGGCGGCGATCGCCGCGCGGTGCGTGCACGCCTACGGGGAGACGGCGGACCTCGCCGAGCGCGCGCTCGAGCTGTGGCCGCGCGTCCCCGAGCCGGAGCAGACCGCCGGGATCAGCCACGTCGATGTGCTGGTCCTCGCCGCCGGCGCGCACGGGTTCGCCGGCGACCGGAACCGGGGCGAGACGCTGTTGCGGGCGGCGCTGGACGAGCTCGACCCGGACCGGGACCCGCGCACGTATTCATGGGTGCTGTCCCGCCTGGCCCGGACGCTGTGGTCGCTGAACCGCGGGCTCGAAGGGGTCGAGATGGCCCAGCGCGCGCTGGCGATGCTCCCCGCCGGGGAGGTGGGCCGCGAGCGCGCCTTCCTGCTCGCATGGCTGGCCCGCACGCGCGTCCTGCGCGGGCGCTACCGCGACGCGGTCCGGGACGGCGAGGAGGCCCTGGCGGCCGCCGTCGCCGCCGGGGAGACCGAGGCCGAGGGGGAGACCCTGAACACGCTCGGGATGGCCCATGTCGCGCTCGGCCACGTGGACGAGGGCGTCGGCTACCTGCAACGCGCGATCGCGATCGCGCGCGGAAACGACGACGCCGACAGCCTGGCCACCGCGTACGCGAACCTGGCCGACATGCTCAACCTCGCCGGCCGCACGCGCGAGGCGCTCGAGACCGCCGAGGAGGGCCTGAGCGAGACCCCGCGGATGCTCGGCCGGGCCCGGGAATGGATGCTGCTGACCACATCCGAGCTCGCCGTCGAGGCCGGCGACTGGGAGCGGGCGCGCGCTCTGCTCGGCCCGCCGGCGACTCCGCTGATCGGCGTCCTGCTGATCTTCCGGCGGCTGCGCGAGGCCGACCTCGCGCTCGGGGAGGGAGATGCCGAGGTGGCCGAGGAGCGCCTCAACGAGATCCGGCCGCTGGTCGAGGTCTCCTCGGAGCCGCAGTGGATCGGGCTACTCGGGTCGATGCTCGGGGAGCTGCGCCGCCGCGGGCGCGACCTGGCCGGGGCCAGAGAAGCGGTGGACCGGGCGCTCGACCGGATCGAGCTGTGCACCGACGACGTGATGCGGATCGCGCGCGTCAGCGCGGTCGGGTTGCGCGTCGAGGCGGATGTCGCCCAGCGGGCTCGTGACCTGCATGAGAAGGCCGAAGCTCGCGGTGCGATCGCCCGGGCGCGGATCCACATGCAGCGGCTCGACGCCGCCGCTCAGGAGGGTGGCCCGGTGGAGAGCGCGTGGCGGGCGCTCGGGGCGGCCGAGCTGACGCGTGCCCGGGGCCGGAGCGACCCGGCCCGATGGACGGCAGCGGCCGGCGAGTGGGATGCGATCGGCCGCCCGTATCCGGCCGCCTACGCACGCCGGCGCGCCGCGGAGGCGTACGTCGAGGCGGGCGACCGGGTCGCCGGGGCGGACGCCGCGCGCGCCGGGCTCGAGAGCGCGCGAGCGCTCGGGTCCAGGTGGCTGGCCGAGGAGATCGAAGCGCTCGGCGAGCGCGCCCGCCTCGATCTGGGCGCCGGCCCCGCGGCGGACGCCGCCGACGGCAACGGCACCGGCTCAGTGTCGCCGGCCGAGCCGGACCCGTTCGGTCTCACCGCACGGGAGCGCCAGGTGCTGGCCCTGATCGCGGAGGGCGCGACGAACCGGCAGATCGGGGCGGCGCTGTACATGGCCGAGAAGACGGCCAGCGTGCACGTCTCGAGGATCCTGCGGAAGCTCGATGTCAGCAGCCGCACCCAGGCGGCGGCGGTCGCCCACCGGATGCACCTGGCCTAGGAGTGTCAAGGAACTTTCCACGCGTCGAGACCAACCATCTGGGTTCACGCACCGCCCGTGGCCAGCCACTCGAGCCACGCGCCGCTCGGGTGACCGAGGCCGAGCAGCGACGCCGTACCGCGACCGCCGCGGAAGCTCCGCCGGCTGAGCACGCCGAAGACGCCGCCGTCCCGGCTTCGCTGGAGGATCTCCGGCGGGACGGCGACGTCGACGACCGCCCGCCGGGCGCCCGGGCCGAGTGGCACCAGCGGATCGAGCGAGATCCAGTCGAGGTCGCGCTCGCGGCCCGCCTCGGCCACGAGCGCATCGAAGCGGGCGAGTTGCTCGGGGGCAAAGAACACGTGGACATAGGCGTCGAGCAGGCATACGAGCGCGCCGTCGGGCAGCTCCGCGATCAGCTCGGCCAGCGCATCGACCGCGTCGCCGTGGTGCACCGCGACGGGGTGCGAGAGGACCACATCGGCGGCGCGCTCGAACCGCGTCAGGGCGCTCGCCTCGGGCGGCACGCAGGCCGCGAGCCAGGCCCGGACGTCGGGCTCGCCCAGGTCCACGGGCTCGGCGTCGACGCCGACCCGGGCGATGATCCGCGGCGCCTCGGCGGGCAGCGGCGGGCGGCGGGGACCGCGGGTCTCGGTCTCGATCGTGACCGCCGACGCGCTGTCGCCCACCGCCGTATGGGTCCCGTCGGGGTGCCGGTAGAGGTAGCGGTAGCGATCGAGTGCGAGCGCGAACCCGGCGCCGGTGCCGAGGTCGGCGAGGGCGACCGCGCGGGTCCCTGCGGCGAGCGCCAGGGCCGGCAGGAGATGGGCGCAGCGCCCCGGCTCGCTCATCTGGTAGCGGTGCTCGGCGCACAGCGCCCGCAGCTCGTCGCGATGATCGAGACAGAACGCGCGGTACTCGGGTCCGAAGGAGGGCGACAGCGGCGGCTGCGGCGCGCCCACGACCGGATAGGAGCGCTGCAGCGGCTCCGGTGCCAGCCGGCGCACGAGCAGGGTGGTCGCGGCCGAGAACAGGAGCGGCGGCAGCCGCTCGTCGGGGATCTCCGTCGTCAGGCCGAGCAGCTCCGGGTCGTCGCGCAGCGTCGCGAACATCGCAGCGGTGAGCTGCCACGAGCGCGGTGCCGCGGGCGGCGACCACGCTCGTGCGAGGGCGTCGGCCTGGTGGGCGACGGTGGCCGTATCCACTGGGCCGATCACGATACTCGTCGCCGCTCAGCGGCCGGCGACGACCGGCGGCGCATCGTCCGCAGCCGCGGGCACGGTGGGCTCGGGCGCTGGGAACAGCGCGAGGAACCGCTCCGCCGCCGCGCGGTCGCCCTCGAGCGCGATGGCGCCCGATTGCAGCGCCGCGCCGAGCGAGTGGCCGTGCCAGAGAACGGCTGACAGCGGACCCGGCTCGCCGGCGATCGTGGCGTCGGGACCGCCGAGCGTGCCGTCGCGCTCGGCGGTGCTGTCGTCGTGGCTCCGCACGACCGGCCCATGTTCAGGGGCGCCGTCCTGGCTGACCCCGTGGGGGCGACGTTCTCGATCAGCCAGCTGATGGCCGTCCCGCGGTCCGGGTGAGTCGGAACGCTCAGCCGACCCGGTAGAGCGTCCCGCCGCTCACGGTGACCGCCGTCACGACACTGCCGTGGGCCTTGACCCAGCTCGAGATCGCCTGTGTCGATCCGCCGCCGCCGGGCCCGCCGCCGCCGTTACTGGAGAGCAGCACGTAGTGCAGCTTGCCCGCGGCGACAAGCTTCGCGAGTTGGGTCACCGTCGGTGCAGGGTCGCTGCCGTTGAAGCCGCCGATCGTGATCACCGCCCGGCCGGTGGCGATGATGATCGGAGCGGTGGTCTGCGAGCCGGACGCGGCCAGCAGGTACGTGGCCGAGCCCTGATGGGCCTCGAGATAGGCGATCGCCGTGCTGGAGAGCGAGCCGCCGCCGCCTCCGGGGGCCGCGCCACTGCGCGACGGCGCTCCGAAAGCGCCGGTCGGCGCGAAACCGAGCCGTGAGCCGGCGCCGGCGCTCGCGCTGCCGGCGCCCGGAGGGCCACCGGCGGGCTGTGCTTCGCCGCCACCCGGTGCGGCACCCCGACCCACGCCCGGCCCGAAGCCCGAGGACACGCCGGCCGGCCCGGCCAGCACGTTGTTGCCGCTGAGCGAGCGCCCCACGCTGGCGAGGCTGTACGAGGCCGGCCCGGCGACCAGCGCGACTGCCGCCGCCACGGCCGCGACGGTGAGCGTGGCGCGGTGCCGGGCGGGCACGCCGGTGCGCAGCAGGACCGAGCCGGCGATGGCCACGAGCGCCGCGACCGGGATCACGATCCTGAGCGTCGGGACGAAGCTCGGCGTGCGGGCCAGCAGCACCACGGCGAGCCCGGCGCTGAGCACGATCGCCGCGCCGAGCGCGATCAGGCCGGCCCACGAGCGTCGCGCCCAGGCGAGGAGCGTGACGATCCCGGCGCCCGAGAGAGCGGCCACGGCAGGGGCGAGCGAGCTCACGTAGTAGGGGTGGAAGATGCCCTGCTGGCTGGAGAACACGGCGATGCAGACCAGCGCCCAGACGCCGAACAGCACGAGCGCGGCGCGGCGCAGGTCGGTGCGGGGGCTGCTGCGCCGGAGCCACAGCCCGGCGACGAGCCCGATCGCGGCGAGCGGGATCAGCCAGGCGATCTGCCCGCCGACCTCGGCGTTGAACATCCGCAACAGGCCCGGCGCGCCGCCGAAGCTGATCCCGCCACCGCCCGAGCCGCTGCCGCCGGTGAGGCGACCGAAGCCGTCGTAGCCGAAGATCAGATTCCAGATCGAGCCGTTCGTGCTGCCGCCGATGTACGGCTTCGAGCCGGGCCAGAGCGTGACCGCGACCGGCCACGCGGCGCTGACGGCGACCATCGCCGCGCCGGCCACCGCGAGCTGTCGGATGCGCTTCAGCGGCCGATGCGGTCCCGCGAGTAGATAGGCGGCGGCGAGCGCCGGGACGATCATCCAGCCCTGCAGCAGCTTGGTCATGAAGGCCAGGCCGACGACGGCGCCACACCAGACGAGGTGCTTGGTGTGGCCGGATTCGATCGCCCGCTGCATCAGGTAGGCCGCGGCGACGAGCAGCAGCACGAGCAGCGCGTCGGGGTTGTTGACACGCCCGATCGCGACGGTTACCGGCGTGAGCGCGAGCACGGCGGCGGCGATCAGTCCTGCGGTGGCGCCGAACGAGCGACGAACCGTCGCGTACAGAAGCCCCACGGCGGCGAGCGTGCACAGCGCCTCGGGCAGCAGGATGCTGAAGCTGGAGAAGCCCAGCACTCGCGCCGAGAGCCCGGACAGCCACAGCGACAAGGGCGGCTTATCGACGGTGATGAAGCTCCCTGGATCGAGCGAGCCGAAGAACCAGGCCTTCCAGCTCTCGCTGCCGGCCCTGGTCGCGGCGGCGTAGTACTCGTTCGAGTAGCCGTTGCGCGTCAGGTGCCAGAGACACAGGACGGCGGCACCGGCGACGATCGCCATCAGCGCCGGACGGACCCAGCGGGGGTCAGCGGGACGGCCGCGGACGAGCGAACGAAGGCGCTCCTCGGCGACGGCTCGACGGCGCCGGCCGGCGCCGTGGGCGGGGAGTGCTGTGGTCGACACGGTCAAGCTCCTGTGTTCGCGGGATCGTGGGCCCGGCTCGCCCGGTGCGAACCGACGCGGTCAGCATCGACGCACTCGGCAAGCAGCCGCTATGAAACGGCTAAGACGGACGTCGGAAGGCGCAACGGGCCGGTCCGGGGCCCGGCCGTGGGGCGACCGCCCTGAGGGGTTGTCATAGCGCGACGCCCCGGGGTGTGAGGCGGTCGCGTTCGGGGAAGTGAGGAGTCATGCGTGTTCGCCCATGGGTCCAGGTGCACGCGGGGTTCGTCGCTCTCGCGGCGGCATTCCTGCTCATGATCGGGGCGAGCCCGGCCCTGGCGCTGGGCAAGCAGGCGGTGGCGATCGGCATCGGCGGAGCGGTGGCGTCGGACACGGTGCCCGCGACCGAGGCCGGTCTGGCCATCCTGCGCCGCGGTGGCAGCGCCGCCGACGCGGCGGTCGCGGTGGCTTCGACGCTCGGGGTCACCGACCCGTTCGTCGCCGGGATCGGCGGTGGTGGCTACCTCGTCTACTACGACGCACATACCCGGCGCGTGTACACGATCGACGGGCGCGAGACCGCGCCGGCGGCTGCGACCGCGAACCTGTTCATCGATCCGGTCACCGGCCAACCGCTCACCTTCCCGACCGCGGTCACCAGCGGGCTCTCGGTTGGCGTGCCCGGCACGCTGGCGACCTGGCAGCGCGCGCTCGATCGCTGGGGCCGCCTCGGTCTCGGCACCGATCTCGGACCGGCCGTCGCCGTGGCCACGAAGGGATTCACCGTCGATTCGACGTTGCGCGAGCAGGCGCGGGAGAATGCCGCTCGGTTCGCCCAGTTCGGCTCCACGCGGGCGTTGTTCCTGGCCGGAGGCGGCCTCCCCGTCGTCGGATCGATTCTCCGCAACCCCGACCTGGCCGGCACCTACGAGCAGATCGCGCGGCACGGGATCGGAGCCTTCTACGGAGGGCCGATCGGACGCGACATCGTGCACACGGTGCACGACCTCCCGCTCGCGCCCGGTGCGACGCTCGTCGCGCGTCCGGGGTTGATGTCGATCGCCGACCTCCGGCATTACGAGGCGCTGTACCAGGCGCCGACCCACGTTCGCTACCGCGGCGTCGACGTCTACTCGATCGCCCCGTCCTCGAGCGGAGGCTCCACCGTCGGCGAGGCGCTGAACATCCTCTCCAACTTCGATCTCGCGCACGAGAGCCGGGTGCAGGCCCTGCATCACTACCTCGAGGCGAGCCGGCTCGCGTTCGCGGATCGCAACCGCTACGTGGGCGACCCGCGGTTCGTCAACGTGCCGCTCCGGCAGCTGCTGTCGGACTCCTTCGCGCGGCAGCGGGCGTGCCTGATCAATCCTGCCCATGCGCTGACGAGCCCGGTCGCGCCCGGCGATCCCTTCGTCGGCTCCGGCGGCTGCCGTCCCGCCCAGCCCGGCACCGGATCCGGTCAGGAGGGCACGCACACGAATCACTTCGTGGTCGCCGACCGTCACGGCGATGTGGTCTCGTACACGAATACGATCGAGGAGCTCGGTGGCAGCGGCATCGTCGTGCCCGGGCGCGGCTTCCTGCTCAACAACGAGCTCACCGACTTCGACTTCGTGCCGTCGCAGGGGGCCGCCCCGGACCCGAACCTGCCCGCCGGCGGAAAGCGGCCGCGCTCGAGTATGGCGCCGACGATCGTGCTCTCGGGCGGCCGGCCGCTGCTCGCCGTGGGTTCTCCGGGCGGCGCGTCGATCATCACCACGGTGTTGCAGATCCTGGTCAACCGCTTCGACTTCGGCATGAGCCTGCCGGCGGCCATCGCCGCGCCGCGCGCCTCGCAGCGCAACTCGGCGACGACCCAGGCCGAGCCGGCGTTCCTGAGCCTTCCGACCACGCCCGGGCTCGAGGCGCTGGGGCAGACGTTCGCGATCAACGACACCTCGCCGCTCGATCCCACGATCAAGATCAGTCCCACGATCGGCGCCGCGAACGGGCTGGAGTTCCTCGGCCACGGCAGGTTGCTGGCCGCGGGCGAGCCCGAACGGCGCGGGGGCACCGCCGCGGGCGTGGTGCGGCTCGCCCGCTGAGCGCTCTCAGGCCCGGGCGAGGGACAGCAGCGCCGCGAACTCGTCCCGGAGGGCCGCCTCGAGCACATGCAGATCCGGGGTCGCGGCCCGGTCGGCGTTGATCCCGAAGACGAGCTCCCCGTCGTAGGAGACGATCGCCATCCCGACCGCGTGGTCGGCGAACAGCGGCACGAGCGGGAGGATTCGCTGCAGGCGGGTGCCGAGCCCGTAGAGCGGAATCTGCGGGCCGGGGACATTCGTGATCGTGATGTTGAACAGTCGCGCGGCGAACAGCGCCTTGGAGATCGACTCGTGCAGAAGCGGCGGCGCCGCGCCGGCCACCAACACGATCGTCGAGCCTCCCAATGCCGCCGTACCGGACTTCAGCTGCGTTGCGGCGGCGCGTGTGCGCTCATAGCGACCAAGAACGTCGACCTCGCCGATCGGCAGCTCCACGAACAGCGACGTCACCTGGTTGCCGAGGTGATCGTGGTCCTCGCCGCGGAGGTTGACCGGGACCATGGCGCGCAGGGGGTGCTCGAGCTCCTCACCGCGGCCGTCGAGCAGTCGCCTGAGCGCGCCGGTCGAGACCGCGAGCACGACGTCGTTGACCGTGCCCCCGAGCGATCCCTTGATCTCCTTGACCTCGGCCAGCGCGAATGGCACCGACGTGAACCGCCGGCTGGTGCCGATCGGGACGTTGAGCGAAGACTGGCGGGAGGGGATGACCTCGTCCTGCCACAGCACCTCGCTCATCGCCACCGCCGCCTCACCGGCGCGGATCAGGCGTCGCGGATGGCGAGCGGTGTCGACGGCCGCCTGGGCGGTGTCGATCGCCGCCTGGGCGACGCGCGCGGCGGCGCGCGGGGAGAGCCAGCCCGGCAGGGGGTTGCCGCGGGCGGGGGCCGCCTGGTCGCCGGCGCGCTCGACACCGTTGGTGCCGTTGCCGGGGCCGGGGGTGGCGGCGCGTCCCGGCCGCGGGACAGAAGCGGGGGCGGTGGGAGTCGGGTGGCGCTGGGCGTCGAGCAGGACGTGGCCGACGTCGACGGAGGCGACCCCATCCACGAGCGCGTGGTGGGTCTTGGTGGCCAGCATCCAGCCGCCGTCCGCGAGGCCGTCGACCAGCGTCATCTCCCACAGCGGTCGGGCGCGGTCGAGGCGGTGGGACCAGAAGTCGCCCAGCCACTCGTGCAGCTGCGCGTCGTCACCCGGCGCGGGCAGCGTCGCGTGGCGCACATGGGCGCGGATGTCGAAGCTCGGATCCTCGACCCAGGCCGGGCGCTGCAGGCCGTGCACGCGCTTCTCGGACAGGCGGCAGTGGAACCGTGGCAGCATCGCCAGGCGTTCCTCCAGCAGCGCCGTGACGGCGTCGAGCGACGGCGTGGCCCCGGTGCTCGGGTCGGGCTCGAACATGAGCGCGCCGCCGATGTGCATCATCGCGCCCTCGTCGGCCTGTTCAAGCTCCAGGAACGTCGAGTCGAGAGCAGTCAGCCGCGCGTCGGATTCAGCCATGAGTGCACGCTAAGTCGCCGTCGGCGCGAGTGCGAGCGTGAAACGCCACGTCGCCGGTGGCGGCGACTACCGAACAGGATCGGGGAGGACTACGGGCGCGCTCGGGTCGCGCGCGCATTACGGTCGTGCGGTGGACGACCTGAGCGGGTGCAATGCGCTGCTGACCGGTGCAGCCGGTGGGCTCGGCCGCCACATCGCGCGGGCGCTCGCCGCCCGAGGCGTACGACTCGCACTCTCCGGTCGGCAGCCGGCTCCGCTGCAGGAGCTGTGCGCCGAACTGCGCAGTCGCGGAGCCCGGGCAGAGCCGGTGCTCGCGGATCTGTCGGACCTGGCGCAGGCCGCGTCGCTCGTCGAGCAGGCCGAGGCGGCCATCGGCCCGGTCGACCTGCTCGTGAGCAACGCGGGCATCGAGGTCCCGGCCGCCTACCCGGCCTTCACCGACGATGAGCTGGCGGCGATCACCCGGGTCAACCTGGTCGCGCCGATGGTGCTCGCCCGCCACGCGCTGCCCGGAATGCTCGCGCGCGAGCGCGGGCACATTGTCACCGTGGCCTCGCTCGCAGGTCGGGGCGGCAACGCCTACAACGTGCTGTACGCGACGACCAAGGCCGGTCTGGTCGGGTTCACGCGCTCGCTGCGCGCAGAGCTCGACGGAACGCCGGTCGGCGCCGGCGTCATCTGCCCCGGCTTCATCGCCGGGGACGGGATGTACGCCCGGATGCGCGAGCTCGGGGTCGCCGCGCCGCTCGCGCTCCGAGCGGTGGCGCCCGAGACGGTCGCCACCGCTGTCGTCGAGGCGATCGTCCACGACCGTGCCGACGTGCTCGTCACCGGCTGGCCGATGCGCCCGCTGCTGGCCGTTCAGGAGCTGGCGCCGTCACTGGCCGCGCGTGTGGTCAGCGCCACCGGCGCGAGCCGGTTCTTCGCCACGCTGGTCCAGCGCTCCGGTCGCGCGTCGGCCTGACGCGGGGCGGGGGGCGCGGGCGCCGTGGGGCGCGGGGGCGCGGGCGCCGTGGGGCGCGACTCCTGGTTTCGCCTTCGTCGAGGCGGAAATCATCTGAGAGAGCCTCACTGCCGTGGTACTCCCGGCGCAGAGCGCGTGCCCGAGCGGGTCGTCCACGCCAAGGGCAGCGGGGCGCACGGATTCTTCGAGGTCACCGAGGACGTGTCGCAATACACCAAGGCGAGCTTCCTCTCGCAGGTGGGCAAGCGCACGCCGGTGTTCGCGCGGTTCTCGACCGTGGCCGGAGAGCAGGGGTTTGCCGACACGGTGCGCGACCCCCGCGGCTTCGCGCTCAAGTTCTACACCGAGGAGGGCAATTACGACCTCGTCGGCAACAACACGCCGGTGTTCTTCGTCCGTGACCCGACCAAGTTCCAGGACTTCATCCATTCTCAGAAGCGCCTGCCCGACACCGGCATGCGCTCCAACAACATGCAATGGGACTTCTGGACGCTCTCGCCCGAGAGCGCCCACCAGGTCACGATCCTGATGTCGGATCGTGGCACGCCGCGGACGTGGCGCAACATGAACGGCTACAGCAGCCATACGTTCTCGTGGATCAACGCGGCGGGACAGCGGTTCTGGATCAAGTACCACTGGAAGACGGTGCAGGGAGCCGAGAACTTCACCGACGATGAGGCGAAGGCGATGACGGCCGAGGACCCCGACTTCCACCGGCGCGACCTGCGTGTGGCGATCGATCGCGGCGAGGCGCCCGAGTGGCGGCTGGAGATGCAGATCATGCCGTTCGCCGAGGCTGCCGACTACCGCTTCAATCCGTTCGACCTGACCAAGGTCTGGCCCCACTCGGACTACCCGCCGATCACCGTGGGGCGGCTGGTGCTCGACCGTAACCCGGAGAACTTCTTCGCCGAGGTGGAGCAGTCGAGCTTCTCGCCCGCGAACCTGGTGCCGGGTATCGGCCTGAGCCCGGACAAGATGCTGATGGGCCGGATCTTCTCCTACCACGACACGCATCTGCATCGGATCGGGCCGAACTACGAGCAGCTGCCGATCAACGCGCCCACGGTCGAGGTGCATTCCTACAACAAGGATGCGGCGATGACCTATCACCACGCCGGCGCGGCGCCCGTGTACGCCCCCAACAGCTTCGGCGGCCCGCAGGCCGATCCGGAGCGCGCGGCCGATCTCGGCTGGCCGGTCGAGGCCGGCGAACTGGGGCGCTACGCGTACGAGAAGCATGCCCAGGACGATGACTTCGTCCAGCCCGGCACGCTGTACCGCGAGGTCATGAACGACACCGATCGTGAGAACCTCGTCGCCAACATCGTCGGCCACGCCGGCGATGACGTGAGCGAGGACATGCAGCTGCGGGTGGTGGCCTACTGGGCGAACGTCGACCCGCAGCTCGGCGCGCGGGTGGCCGCCGGTCTCGGACACGGCAACGGCGCTTCGAACGGTCACGCGTCGGAGCGGGCCGCCTCGCTGGTCACCGCACGCGCCAACCGGGCGTAGAGACGTTCCGGGCATGATGGAGGCCGGGGGAACCACCGGCCTCCATCATGGGCCGCGACCCAGCAGCGTGCGCGCCTGAGCCGCCATCACCAGGTCCTCGCGAGCGGTGACCACGAGTGTCCGGACGCAGGCGCCGTCGGTGGAGATGTCCGCATCGGGTGTGACGCTCGCATTCCGGGCGCTGTCCACCTCGACGCCCAGGAAGCCCAGGCCCGCGGCCGCGAGGGCGCGCACCCGGGCCGAGTGCTCGCCGACGCCGCCGGTGAACACCAGCGCGTCGACGCCGCCGAGCGCGGCGGCCATGGCGGCGACCCCGGCCTTCAGCCGGTGCACGTAGACGTCGAGCGCGAGTCGGGCTCCCGGATCGCCGGCGTCCGCGCGCTCGACGATCGTTCTCATGTCGGCACTGCCGCCGAGGCCCAGGAGCCCGGACTCATGCTCGAGCGCGGCGGCCAGCTCCGGGGCCGACAGGCCCGCCGTGTCCTGCAGCCACAGCACCAGGCCCGGGTCCACGGACCCCGACCGGGTCGCCATCACGAGGCCCTCGAGCGGCGTGAACCCCATCGTCGTCTCCACCGAGCGGCCGTGACGGATCGCGCACAACGAGGCCCCGGCACCGAGATGCGCGCTCACGACCCGCAGTGCCTCGCGCTCGCCCCCGAGCCACGCCGCGGCGCGCTGCGCCACCCAGGCGTGCGAGAGGCCGTGAAAGCCGTAGCGCCGGATGCCCCAGCGCTCGCGCCACGCGGCCGGCACCGCGTAGGTGGCCGCCGCCGGCGGCAGCGTGGCATGGAAGGCGGTGTCGAAGCAGGCGACGACGGGCACGCCCGGCGTTGCCCGGGCGACGTCGTCGAGCGCCGCCAGCGACTTCGGCTGGTGCAGGGGCGCGAGCTCGGTCAGCTCGCGCAGCGCCTGCTCGACCGCCGGATCGATCAGCACGGCGTCCCGGAAGCGCTCTCCGCCGTGGACGATCCGGTGCACGACGACGTCCGGTCCGGCGAAGTCCCCGTCCATGGCAGCGCTCAGCTCCGCGGGGTCGACCCGGGCCCCGGGTGCCGCCAGCTCTCGGTCGGCGAGGATCCGGTCCTCGCCGTCGAGCAGTCGCAGCTTGAGCGAGCTCGAGCCGGCGTTGACGATCAGCACACGCACGACTACGGACGGCGCTGGCGACGTCGCCGCCCGTCCACGCTCACGCTCTCGCCGGCCAGGTCCAGTCGCGCACCTCGGGCGGGTCGTCGCCGACCTCGCGCGTGTAGGCACGGTGGCGCAGCCGTGTGTCGACCATCTCCTGGCGCAGCCCGGCCGTGCGCTCGCCGAGGCCGGGGACGCGATCGATCACGTCCATCACCAGGTGGAAGCGGTCGAGATCGTTGAGCATCACCATGTCGAAGGGGGTCGTCGTGGTGCCCTCCTCCTTGTAGCCGCGCACGTGGATCTCGTGGTGGTTGGTGCGCCGGTAGGTGAGCCGGTGGATCATCCACGGATAGCCGTGATAGGCGAAGATCACCGGCCTCGAGGTCGTGAACAGCGCGTCGAATTCGCGGTCGGAGAGCCCGTGCGGGTGCTCGGTGTCGGGCTGCAGGCGCATCAGGTCGACGACGTTGATCACGCGGACCTTGAGCTCGGGGAGGTGTTCGCCGATCAGCGCCGCCGCCGCGAGCGTCTCCAGCGTCGGCACGTCGCCGGCGCACGCGAGCACGACGTCGGGCTCGGCGCCGTTGTCACTGGAAGCCCATTCCCAGACGCCGATCCCCCGGGTGCAGTGCGCGATCGCCTCGTCCATCGTGAGGTAGTCCAGCGCGGGCTGCTTGCCGGCCACGATCACGTTCACGTAGTTGCGGGAGCGCAGGCAGTGGTCGGCCACCGAGAGCAGACAGTTGGCGTCCGGGGGCAGGTAGACGCGCACGATCTCGGCCTTCTTGTTCGCGACGTGATCGATGAAGCCCGGATCCTGATGTGAGAACCCGTTGTGGTCCTGTCGCCAGACGTGCGAGGAGAGCAGGTAGGTCAGCGAGGCGATCGGCCGCCGCCACGGGATGTCGCGGGTGACCTTGAGCCACTTGGCGTGCTGGTTGAACATCGAGTCGATGATGTGGATGAAGGCCTCGTAGCAGTTGAACAGCCCGTGACGCCCGGTCAGCAGGTAGCCCTCGAGCCATCCCTGGCACAGGTGCTCGGACAGCACCTCCATCACGCGTCCGTCGGACGCGAGATGGTCGTCGGTGTCCCTCCGCTCGGCCTCCCACACGCGATCGGTGGCCTCGAACACGGCCGACAGGCGGTTGGACGCCGTCTCGTCGGGTCCCATGATCCGGAACCGATCCCGGTTCGCGCTGACCACGTCGCGCAGGAACGTGCCGAGGACCCGGGTCGCCTCGCTGGAGGTGGTGGCCGGCGCCGGCACAGGCACGGCATAGTCCCGGAAGTCGGGCAATTCGAGCTCGCGCAGCAGCAGGCCGCCGTTGGCGTGCGGGTTCGCGCCCATCCGGCGCGCGCCGGTCGGCGCCAGCGCCGCGAGCTGCGGCCGCAGGGCGCCGGCGGCGTCGAACAGCTGCTCGGGCTGGTAGGAGCGAAGCCACTGCTCGAGTTGGGCGAGATGGGCCGGGTTCGTGCGCACCTGAGACAGCGGGACCTGATGAGAGCGGAATGAGCCCTCGGCCGGCAGGCCGTCGACCACCTTGGGACCGGTCCAGCCCTTCGGGGTGCGCAACACGATCATCGGCCAGCGCGGCCGTGCGGTCTCGCCCTCGTCACGGGCGGCGGCCTGGATCGCCGCGATCTCCTCGACCACCTCGTCCAGGGTCGCCGCCATCAGCTGATGCATGGCGGCCGGGTCGGAGCCCTCGACGAACCGCGGTGCGTAGCCGTAGCCCTCGAGCAGCGAGCGCAGCTCCTCGGGCGGGATCCGCGCGAGCACGGTGGGATTGGCGATCTTGTAGCCGTTGAGGTGCAGGATCGGCAGCACGGCCCCGTCGCTGACCGGGTTGAGGAACTTGTTGGAGTGCCAGCTCGCCGCCAACGGGCCGGTCTCGGCCTCGCCGTCGCCGATCACGCAGGCGACCAGCAGATCCGGGTTGTCGAACGCTGCCCCGAAGGCGTGCACGAGCGCGTAGCCGAGCTCGCCCCCCTCGTGGATCGAACCGGGCGTCTCGGGCGCGACGTGGCTGGGGATCCCGCCGGGGAAGGAGAACTGGCGAAACAGCCGCCGCAGCCCTTCCTCGTCGTGACCGATGCGGGTGTAGACCTCGGTGTAGGTGCCCTCCAGGTACGTATTGGCAACCAGCCCCGGGCCGCCGTGCCCGGGCCCGGTGACGAAGATCGCGTTCAGGTCGCGGGCCCGGATCACGCGATTGAGGTGGGCGTAGAGAAAGTTCAATCCCGGCGTCGTTCCCCAGTGCCCCAGCAGCCGCGGCTTGATGTGCTCGACCGCGAGCGGCTCTCGCAGCAGCGGGTTGGCGAGCAAGTAGATCTGCCCGACGGACAGGTAGTTGGCCGCCCGCCAGTAGGCATCGATCAGCTCCGCCTCGGTCGCCGACAGCGGGCCGCCGGCCTCGGCTGGTGACGGCGGGCCGCCGGCCTCGGCTGGTGACGGCGGGCCGCCGGCGGACGTGGTCTCCGGAGCAATTTCGGACATGACCAGGGTCTAGCAGATGGACCCGGGCGGGAACCACCCATCGCGTGAACATGACCACCGGGTTCCGTGGCGGGCCGGCGCCGGCTGGGCAGCGGTGCCCTCTACAGTGGGGCGATGGCTCGCTACGCGGCAAGCGTCGAATCACCGCGCGGGCTCGAGGACGTGTTCGCGTACCTGAGCGACTTCTCGAGCACCGCGGAGTGGGACCCGGGTGTGGTGCGGGCGCAGCGCCTCGACTCCGATCGGATCGATGTCGGGACCAGGTTCCATCTCGTGGCCTCGTTTCTGGGCCGCGAGAACGAGCTGACCTACGAGGTCGTCGAGTACACGCCGCCCCGTTCGGTCACGCTCCGGGGTGAGAACGCCACCGTCGTGTCGCTGGACCGGATCACGTTCGAGCCGCTCGACGAGGGCACGCGGGTCACCTACGAGGCCGAGCTCACGCTGAAGGGCCCGCTCCGGCTCGCCGATCCGCTGCTCGGGCTCGCGTTCGGGCGGGTCGGCGGACGCGCACTCGCCGGCCTGCGGACGACGATCGGCGTTCGGTCGCCGTCGCGGCTTCCAGCGCTGCAGGGACGCTCGCTGGACGGCAAGGAGTACGACCTTCCCGTCGGCCTGGCCCACCCCTACAGCGTCATGGTCGTGGCCTTCCGGCGCCAGCAGCAGGCGCTCGTCGACGAATGGCTGCCGTGGCTGCTCGAACTCGAGGCGAGTCGCTCCGACCTCGCCGTCTACGAGATTCCCGTGCTCTCCTCGGCCTACGGGCCGGTGCGGTGGTTCATCGACGGCGGCATGGCGCGCGGCGTCGCCGAGGCGTCCGCCCAGGCCCGCACGATCACCGTCTACACCGATGTGGACCGCGTCGTGGAGGATCTCGGCCTGACCGGGACCGACACGATCGCGGTGCTGCTGATCGAGCGTTCGGGCCGAGTCCTGGCCTCCGTACCCGGGGGCTTTGACGAGCACAAGGCGCAGGCGCTCGCGACCGCACTCGAGCCCGTGCCCGGGCCCGACCTCGGGTGAGGCGGCCGCCCCTGCCGATCCGCGGGGGTAGGGGAACGGCAACCCGGGTAGGCAATTGGCGATGTTCGTGACCTCTGCGCAGCGGGATCGGAGCCGATGAGCCGCGACCGCCGCGTTGCCGTGATCGGCGCGGGCTCCAACGGGCTCGTGTGCGCGATCGCGCTCGCGCGGGCGGGTCTCGGCGTAACCGTGCTCGAGCACGCGCCGCGCCCCGGAGGAGCGTCCTCGAGCGGTGAGCTGACGCTGCCCGGCTTCATCCACGATCACTGCGCCGGCTTCAACCCGATGACCGTCGCCTCGCCGGCGATCCGCGAGCTCGACCTCGAGGGCGAGGGCCTGCGGTGGGTGCACCCGGACGCGATCATGGCCCACCCGTTCGAGGATGGGACGGCGATCGCGCTGCACCATGGACTCGAGGCGACCGTGGCGTCGCTGGACAGCGTCGAGCCGGGGGCCGGAGCGCCGTGGCGGGAGCTGATCGAGCAGTACCGGCCGCTCGCCGGACGGCTCGTCGAGTCGATCCTCGGTCCGCTGCCGCCCATCGTCCCGCCGCTCGCGCTCGTGGCCTCGCTGCGCCGGGACGCGCTCCTGCTCGCGCGTCGCATGGCGGGCTCGGTCGAGGCCCTCGGTCTCGACGTTTTCGACGGCGCGATGCGGCCCACCGCGTGGCTGGCCGGCTCCGCGCAGCACTCGGGCCTTCCGCCCACGACGGCCGGCAGCGGGGCCTTCGGCTTCCTGCTGCAGCTCGTCGCCCACTCCCACGGCTGGCCCTTTCCCGAGGGTGGCCAGGGGAGGATCGCCGACGCGCTGATGGCGATCGCCACGCGCGAGGGCGTCGTGGTGCGCTGCGGAGCGCACGCCGAGCGCGTGCTCGTGCGGGGCGCCCGCACCGCCGGGGTGGCGCTGCGTGGCGGCGAGGAGATCCCGGCCCGCGACGTCGTCTCGACGATCAGCGCACGCCCGCTGGCGGCCCTGCTGCCCGACGAGGCGCTGCCGCACCGGCTGCTGCGCCGGCTGCGCATCTGGCGCTATGCGACGGCGGCGTTCAAGCTCGACTACGCGCTCCGCGCCCCGGTCCCGTGGACCGCGCCGCAGGCGCGCCGGGCGGCTGTCGTGCACGTGGGTGGCGCACTGGAGGAGCTGGCGGAGGCCGCGCAGGCGGGCGCACGCGGCGAGGTGCCCAAGCGCCCGGCGCTGGTCGTCGGGCAGCACACGCTCGAGGACCCGACCCGCGCCCCCGCTGGGCAACACACGCTGTACTGCTACGCCCACGTCCCGGCGCGCTACGCGTGCTCTGACGAGGAGGTGGCCGCCCGCGTCGAGTCGCAGCTCGAGCGGTTCGCCCCCGGCTTCGCGGACACCGTGCTGGCCCGCGCCATCCGCAACCCGTGGATGACCGAGGCCGAGAATCCGAGCCTTGTCGGCGGCGATCTTGCCGGCGGCTCGTACGAGCTCGATCAGCAATTGCTGTTCCGGCCCGCGCCCGAGTTGTGCCGCCACCGCACGCCGTTGAAGGGCCTCTACGTCGCCGGCGCGTCGGTCCACCCGGGCGGGGCCGTGCACGGAATGGGCGGACGCTCTGCCGCACGGGCATTGCTGGCCGATCGCCGGCTGCGCCCGTGGCGCGCGTGAGCGGCGACCTCGGGCCGAGGTCTGGTCAGGCCCTTGACACGCTCCTGGGTCAAGCCTTCACGACGCCGGTCTCGGCGATGCGCTTCAGGCGCTGCAGAGACTTGACGTTGCGCGCATGCACGAGCGGGTCGGTGAGCCGGTTGATCCCGAGCCGCGAGAGCGGGTCGCCGGCGGTCTCGGTCATCGTCACCGCGGTCCCGCCCTCGCGCGGCTCGAGCACGAGAGTGACGATTGCCGTGCCCAGGGGACGCGCGCGAGCGTGGAGCACGAGCCGCCGGGGCGGGTCGGCGTCGATCACCTCGGTGTGATCGGAGACCTTGAGCGGACCGGTGCCGACCCGGTGGTAGAAGCGCGAACCGACCGCCGGCCAGTGGGGGTCGGCGTCGCGGATCGTGTCGGAGCCGACGACCCAGTCGGCGTAGTTGCGCGGTTCGGCCAGCACGGCGAAGACTCGCTCGGGCGCAGCCGCGATGTGTTGGCGCGTCGTGGCCATGGCCTGGGCTAACCGGCCCGCTCGTCGTCGGGTCGGCGCGAGGCCGCGGCCGCGTCCTTGAGGTCGGGCTCCGCGCCCGCCGGGAGCTCGGGGCCGCCGTCGGCGGTCGCGTCGGCGTGCTCGCCACCGTCCAGGTCGACGCCCTCCTCCGTCGCCGGTACGTCTGAGCCGGTCGTCCGGCCGAGCACGGAGCTGCCAAGCTCCGGATCCTCGGGCAGCATCTCACGCGGGGCGTCGGAACCGCCGAGCTCGGCCGGCACGACACCTTCGCCGGCCTGGCCGGCCCACTGCCCTTTCGCACGCGCCTCGGCATCGTCCGGCGTCGTGCCGCCGCGCTGCTCGCTCGGCTTCACCTCGTGCTCGCTGTCGGCCATGCGCTCTTCCTCGGGTCGCGGACTGGTACTTCTGCTCTATGTACCCGCCAGGGTGGGCGCTAATCGAGGGGGCGGGGTGGTCGGGGCGTTCGATGTTGATGTTGATGTGTGTGGGCGTGTTCGGGACCCGTCGGGCGGAGAGGCGACGGATCACAGCCATTTCGTGGTACCTCGTCGCCTCGGGCGGTCGGCGCGGAACGTTACGGCTGTCAGGCAGCCATTAAGTTCCGTCGCGGGCGGTGAGCCGGGCGAGATGGCACGAAATGGATGTGATCGGGTGTGTCGAGCCGACACGCCGGCCCCGCCCCCCCGGCGACCCCCGCCGCCCGCCCGCCCGCCTCACCCCGCCAGCGCCGGCTCCAGCTCACGCGCGATCCGGCCGATGGCCGTGCTCAGCGCGCCGGCGGCGAGGAGCGCGTCGGTCGCCTGGGCGAGCAGGCGGCCGAACACGCCGCGGCCGGAGACGGCGACGCTGGCATGGACCTCGCTGCCGTCATCGACGGGCGTGGCCAGGTACTCGACATCGAGGCGGATCGGGCCGACGGCGCTCAGCAGGAGGCGACCGCCGGCGGCCTCGTCGACCTCGGCCTCGTCGACCTCGACCTTGAAGTCGAACGATCGCCCCGCCAGTGAGCCTTGAACGTGGACGCGATCGCCGGAGATGAGGCGCCGGCCGCCGAAGCCGAGGACCTCGAAGTCGATCGGCGCCCAGCGGGCGATGGCCTCGGGCTCGGTGAGCAGCGCCAGCACCTGATCCGGCAGTCCCGGGACCGTCGTATGTGCCGTCCACGTTGCCACGGCCACACTGTCCCGCACCGGCGCTCGGGCATTTGTGACATCGAGCACGTGTGTTCCGCACCGGCGCTCGGGCATTTGTGACATCGAGCACGTGTGTCCCGCACCGGCGCTCGGGCATTTGTGACATCGAGCACGTGTGTCCCGGGACACCGCGTGGTCATAGGGCTCGTCTACCCCCGGCCCTCGCCGGCCGACGCCGGCGGAGTGATGAGCAAGCACCAATTCTCTGAATCTCGCCCCGCGCGTGCGTGTCAGAATGGCCACGAGGTGCGCATCGGGGCGCAGCTTGTGACGAGTCCGACAGTTCGCGACGGCTGTGAGCTCCACCAATCGAGACGACACTCCCGCGCGCGGTGCGGTGCTTCTGAGCGCCGCCGAGCTGGCTGCGTTTCGCGCCACGCAGGACGACCTCAGCGCGATCCTGCGCAACATCCCGGCGATGATCGGATACTGGGATCGGGACCTGCGCAACCGTCTCGCCAACGACGCCTACGTCGACTACTTCGGCGTCGATCCCGCGCGCATGCACGGGATGCATATCAGCGAGCTGCTGGGCCCGGATCTGTACGCCCAGAACCGTCCGTACATGGAGCGAGCGCTGGCCGGCGACGCGCAGCTGTTCGACCGGGAGATCCCCACGCCCTCGGGTGAGCTCCGTTACACGCAGGCCTCGTATGTCCCGGACGCCGTCGACGGCGAGGTGCGTGGCTTCTTCGTACTGGTCACCGACATCACCGCACGGCGCCGGGCTGAGATCGCGCTGGCCGAGGCCGAGCGCCGATTCCGGACGCTGTTCGATTCCGCGCCGATCGGCACGCTGATCACCGGCCCGGACGGCCGGATCGTCGAGCTCAACGACGCGGTGGCCGAGGTGATGCGACGCCCGCGTGAGGAGCTCATGGGCATGGCGGTGCTCGACATCACCCATCCTGATGACCGAGCCGAGACCGCCGCGCGCCATGACCGGCTGCTCGCGGGTGAGGTGGAGTCGTTCCGGACGGAGATCCGATTCGTGACCGGGGCCGGCGACACGATCTGGGCTCAGGTCGACGGGACGCTGCTGCCGACCGGCGAGCAGGTGCGGGTGTTGAATCAGATCCAGGACATCTCCGAACGCCACCGGCACGAGGAGCGGTTGGCCCACCTCGCCGATCACGACGCGCTCACCGGATTGCTCAACCGCCGCGCCATGGCCCGCGAGCTCGATCGGCTCAAGGCGAGCGCCGAACGCTACGGCGCCGACGGTGCGCTGGTCCTGATCGATCTCGACAACTTCAAGCACGTCAACGACACGTTGGGACACAAGGCGGGGGACGAGCTCCTCGTCGACATCGCCGACATGCTGCGCAGCCGCGTCCGCGCGACCGACATCGTCGCGCGACTCGGGGGCGACGAGTTCGCGATCCTGATCCCGCGCGGCGGCTCCGCCGAGGCCGCGCGGCTCGCCGGGACCCTGGTCGCGATGCTCCACGACCGGCCGGGCATTCCCGGTACGCCCGGCATCAGGGTCACCGCCTCGATCGGGGTCGCCGAACTGGCCGCGGGGGAGACCGGTGAGGAGCTGCTGATGCACGCCGATCTCGCGATGTACGACGCCAAGGATGCCGGGCGCGATCGTCTCGCCCGCTACGCGGACACAGCGTCCGGGCGGCCGCGGATCGAATCCCGGCTCAGGTGGCAGGCGCGCATCCGCGACGCGCTCGCCAACGACGGCCTGCGGCTGATGAGCCAGCCGATCGCGGATCCGCGCACCGGGGCCGTGGTGGCGCACGAGCTGCTGGTGCGGATGCTCGGCGATGAGGGCGAGCTGATCACGCCGGACATGTTCCTGTACATCGCCGAGCGCTTCGACCTGATCCAGGAGATCGACGAGTGGGTGCTCGGCCAGGCGTGCGACCTGCTCGGCGTCGCCCGGCGCGCCGGCGAGGTGTTTGCGCTCAGCGTCAACGTCTCAGGCCGGTCGCTGGGAGCAGATGGACTGACCAGGTGCCTGGAGGAGAGTCTGGCGCGAACCGGGATCGATCCCCGCATGCTGATCCTCGAGATCACTGAGACCTCGACCGTGTCGGACATCCAGCGCGCCCGGACCTTCGCCCGGACCGTGCGCGAGTTCGGCTGCCGACTTGCGATCGACGACTTCGGCACCGGCTTCGGCTCCTTCTACTACCTCAAGCACCTCCCGTTCGACCTGCTCAAGATCGACGGGGAGTTCGTGACCGCTGCACACGTCAACAGCGCCGACGCCCTGATCGTCACAACGGTTCGGGATCTGGCCCACGGAATGGGCGCGCAGGTGGTGGCGGAGTTCTGCTGCGACCAGGCCAACTACGACTGGCTGACGGCGAACGGAATCGATTTCGTCCAGGGGTACCACGTGGGTCCCCCGGCGCTCATCCGGGCGGGGCTCATCCCACGGGCGTGAACACGAACACGGGGATCTCGCGGCCGGCGGTCATCTGTTCGTACTGGCCGTAGTTCCTCGCCATCTGCTTGGCGAGCTCCCACAAGCGCTCACGCTCCTCGCCGGTCGTCTCGCGCCCGATGTAGCGGCCCTCCTCGCCGTTGGCGCTGAGCCTCACCTCGGGATGAGCGCGCACGTTGTGACACCACGCCGGGTGCCGGTTGCCGCCGTAATTGGAAGCCATCAGGACGACCTGGTCGCCCTCGGTGAAATAGACCAGCGGCGCCGAGCGCGGGGCGCCACTGCGGGCGCCGCGGGCGGTCAGCGTCAGGACCGGGTAGACCGCGATCGTCGACAGTCTGCCGCCCGAGACGCGCAGCAGGAAGGGATCGAGGCGGCGCGAGATGTTGCGCACGAACCAGTGACCGGCCGGACTCGCGCCGAACGCCGCGTAGCCGCGGGCCAACGCTGCCCGGGGACGCGTCGGTGGGGCGGGCGGAATCGGAATGCGGGCAGTCTACGCCCGCCCGCGCCCCGGTTGGGGCGATGCAAGCTCAGGCCGCCAGCACGCTCACCACGTGGCGACGGTGCGACGGGGCCCCGACCGTCACCTCGACTCCGCGGTTCGTGTCCAGCACCGCGTAGCGATGCACGACCCGTCCGTCGAGCCGGACCACGAGCGGACGCGATCCGCGGGGCAGGGTGATGCCGATCCTCAGCACCTGCACAGGGGTGGCGATCGCGTCGACATCGGCCGTATACAGGTTTCCCGCGTCCGCCGCGGCCACGTCGACCCAGCCGCTCCCAAGCCGGATGTGGCGGCCCGCGACGCGTCCCTGGCCCGATGGCACCTGCGGCACCACGTCGAGCTCACCGTCGTTCAGGAACGGACGCACGCCCAGTTGCTGATGGATGACCGGCCACGCGGTGCCGTAGTTGCCCCACGCCTGCATGACCATCGAGCGGCAGGTCCAGCAGCGGTCGATGTTCGGCTCGGTCCCCGCCGCCAAGCTGCCCTGCGGCGCCGACGGGAACACCTCCGGCATCGCCCCGGGCTGCTCGTCGGGGGTGCCTCCGGTGGCCGGCTCCGCGAACATCGTCTCGGCGTTGGCGTCGGTGTAGCGCCGCTGCTGCCCGGCGCCGAGGCGTCCGTAGTTGCCCTCGCCGACGGCCTGGATCGCAGTCGTCAGCGAGAAGATCTCGAAGTCTCCCTTGCCGTCGGCACCGCCGCCGCAGGCGGTGTGGAAGAGACCCAGGCTGCCGGGGCGGCTGCCGCTGTAGCACGAGCTCTCACGCCCGGCGAGTGCGGTGACACCATGGTCGTAGGTGGCGACGCCCGGGGTCGCGGTCGTGCCCTGCGTGAGCTCGGCCTCCATCGGCACCTCGCCGATCCAGTGCTTCTGGAAGGACGGGACGTTGCCCGGGTCCAGGAGCGAGTCCGCGTACTGACCGGCAGGGGCGTACCACCATGTGCGCTCGAACTGGCGCCGCAGTCGCGCGGCCAGGCCGGACGCCCAGGAGGCGGTGGCCAGGTCGTGCTTGGAGCGCGCCATGTCGGCGAGGTCGTACAGGCCGCGCATGTAGTAGATGCCGTTGTCGAGCTTCTCGGGTCCCATACCGGCCCGCTCGACGTTGCCCGATCCCTCCGGCCAGCCGTCGTGGTCGACATCGAAGCGGTGGTCGATCACGAGCAGGTTCCGGCGGGCGAAGTCGTACATCTCGTCGCGGAAGCGGTTGTCGCCCGTCCAGCGCCAGATGAGCGCCACGGCGCTCGGGAACTTGACCGTCTCGTCGGTGTTGAAATCGTTCGTCATGGTGCCGTCCGGGTTCGTGGTCACCGAGTCGTGGCCGAAGTAGGCCGACCCGTCGGAGACGACCTCGTGCGCGACGATGCCGGAGCGGTGATTGAGGATGTCCGAGACGTCCCGCATCGCGCGCAGGTGGTCCTCGGCGACGGCGAATTGTCCCAATGCGACGGCCGCGACGGTCGCGTACTCGCCGTCGGTGGCGAACGACCACGGATAATCCGGGAACCCCGCGGGGCACCATCGGGCGTGGGCGATCGTGCCCAGCGCCGGCGGGAACTGCTTGCCCTGGTTGGTCCAGCGGATGCTCAGGTTCGCGGCGGTCTGGGTCAGGTCGGCCAGGTTCTGCTTGCCCCACGTGATCGCCTGCTTCAGGAGCCGATCGCCGGCCAACGTGACATCCGACCAGGCGGCGAGACGTGTGCGGGCGGCGATCTTGTCCGCCAGCTCGCGCGCCGGCGCGGCGAGCGCGCCGCTCAACTCACGCGCGGCTGCGGGCACGCCGCCCCGGTCGCTTCCGGCGACGGCGACCCACAGCGTCCGGGTCGAGCGGGCGGGAAGGGTGAGGCGGTAGCTCAGCTCGCCTCCGGTCCCGTGGCCGTCCGGACCGTCATCGCAGGCGCTCGGTGGCGAGGTCTGATCGCTCGCGGCGCAGACACGGTCACCCTGCGGTCCACGGAAGGCGCCGCCGACGGCCGCGGCGCTGCCGGCGACCGGCCGGCGGTTGGCGGCCACGAGGGCCACGTAGTCGTGCGCCGGCGCGCCGGGAAGCGTCCCGGTGTCGGTGAACTGGAGCGCGGTGCCGGTAAAGCCCCCGTGGTCGGGCAGATTGCCGCTCGCGTTCGGCGTGTTCCCGCTCCCGCTCCAGGGATAGGCCGTCATCAGCTCCGAATGGGCGTCGACCGTCAGGCTGACGGTCCGCGCCGACGGGCTCGGGTTCGTTACGTTCAGCCCGAACAGGACGGCCCGCCGGCCGTCGGGGGCGAAGTCGGTCCGGGTCAAGCCCAGCCCGTCGACGCTCGGGAGCTGGAAGCGTGTGTAGCCCTCGCCGCTGAAGAACCGCGTGGCCGGGGCGACCCAGTGGCCGTCCACGCCGAACCAGACGCCGTCGGCGAGCTTCAGTGGAGGCGCCCAGACACCGCCCATCTCGCCGGTGATGTGCCAGCCGTTGGCGTAGAAGCGCCCATCCTCGAAGCCCACGGCGTAGGACCGCTGCCCGGCGGTGACCTCGCGCCGGTCCCGCACCCCTGGTCCGCGGATCAGGCCGGCCCCCCGACGGGGTGACACCGGCCGAGGGATCGCGATCAGCCGGTGGGTGCGAGCGCGTGCGGACTGCCGGCGCTCTGCGTGAAGAACGACCCCACGGCCTCGTGGGTCTGGCGAGGGAGCTCGATCTGCGGAACGTGTCCGCAATCGAGCTCGAGGTGGCGAGCCGACGGCAGCGCCTCGGCGACGTGGCGCTCGAACGCGATCGGGACGAGCGTATCGCGGCGGCCCCACACGAATAGCGCGTCGGGCTCCAGTCGGCTCAGGCGCGGCCAGAATCCCTCGTCTCCGCCCGGCGCCTCGAGGTAGATGTGGCGCGCTGCGGCATAGAACGCGGCACGGCCCGCCGGCGTCAGATAGGCGCGCAGGAACTCGTCCACGCCGGCGGCAGCCCAGCCCTCGTCGGCACCGGGAATGAGCCTGTGCGCGATGCCCTCGACCACGGCGCGGGGGGCGAGCTGGATCAGGCCCAGCTCGGGTCGCACGAGGCGCAGCGCCGGTGCCCAACGACGCGGCCGGCGCCAGGCCAGCGAGGGAGCGAGCAGGGCCAGGCGACCCACGCGCTCCGGATAGACGAGCGCGACCTCGAGGGCGATACGGCCGCCGAGGCTGTTGCCGATCAGATCGACGCGCTCGAGCTCGAGCGCGTCCAATAGATCGATGATCGCGTCGGCGAAGAAACGCGCGTCGTAGGGCGCCCCGATCGGCTTGTCGGAGTCGCCGAAGCCCGGCAGGTCGACGGCGATGACCCGAAAACGGTCGGCCAACGCCGTGACCGTGGGCAGGAACGAGCCCTTGGTCGCACCGAGCCCGTGAATCGCCAGGACCGGCGGCCCGGTCCCAGCCTCGAGCGTGGAGAGGCGCGCGCTGCGCGTGAGGACCATCCGGAACCGCAGGCGCCCCGGCTCGCGGATCCCGCTCGTCGCGGCCAGAAAGCCGACCCCGAGGTGGAGGTTGCGTCGAATGTGCAGACGACCAGCCCGGTAGGCGTCCATGCCCCCGCGCACGTCGGCGGCGATCCGGGCCCAGGTCTGTGGGTCCGCGGTGAGCGTCGCCTGCACGTCACCGTCCGGAGCAGTCAGCCGCGCCGCTCCGCGCTCCACGACGACGTCCCAACTCGCGCCGCCGGTGATCGAGAGCCGGATGCGGGCCCGTCCGTCGCGCGGCTCGAACACCTTGAAGTCATACCGATCGACGAGTGTCCGCAGCGCTTGTGGCGCCGACGCCATCGCCTCTTCAAACTGCTCAGCCGCCATCGCACCACACGTTCTACCCGATCGGGGTGCGTTCGGTATCGCCGCTATCCCGCGGCCGCGCTCCGCCGAAACTACGGTGCTTCTAAAGTCGGCGGCCGTGCACGACCTCGGCGCGTATCTACAGCGGATCGGTCTGCGCGGGCGTCCCACGGCGGCGCAGGTCCATCGAGCCCACCTCACCTCGATCCAGTTCGAGAACCTCGATCCGCAGCGTGGCGTTCCCGTGTCGCTTGCGCTCGAGGATCTCGAGCGCAAGCTGGTCGACGAGCGTCGCGGCGGCTACTGCTTCGAGCAGAACCTGCTGCTCAAGTCCGCGCTCGAGGAGCTCGGCGCCGAGGTGCAGCTGATGCTCGCCCGGGTGCGGGTGGGCGCGCCGCCGGGTGCCGTGCGTCCCCGCAGCCACCTGGTGCTCCGGGTCGAGGCGGACGGTTCGAGCTGGCATGCGGACGTCGGCTTCGGCCTCGGCAGCCTGCTCGAGCCGATTCCGTTCGGCCCTGGCGCGGTGCACGAGCAGGCGGGATGGCGCTTCCGAGTGGTGCCGGACGGGCCCGCGCTCGTGCTCCAGACCGAGCGCGATGACGGCTGGGTGGACCTGTACGGATTCGAGCCCGAACCGGTGCCGCTCGTCGACGTCGTGACCGCGAACTGGTTCACCGCGACGCATCCGAGTTCGCCGTTCGTGACCGGGCTCGTCGTGGCCGTGCAGCGAGACGACGGCACCCGTACATCACTCAGCAATTGGAGCGAGCTCGCGCTCACCGAACAAACACCGGCCGAGACCACGGTCACCCCGGTCGCGCCTGAGGACATCCCGGAGCTGCTGGACTCCCGGTTCGACCTGTCGGGCTGGTCGCTCGGGGCGGAGGGCCGAGTCGTTCCGGTCACGGATCGGTCGTGCCGCTCGGCCTGACCGGCCGCAGCGACTGCTCGTTGCCGTCCCGTGCTACGTGATAGGGCGCCTCAGGAACCCTCGTTCGGCTGCTCCTCGCCCGTTGCGAATGTCCCGACGTCCTCCTCATCTGGATGCGCCTTCGGGTCGGACTCGCCTGACGCGAAGGTCCCGACGTCCTCCTCATCTGGATGCGCCTTCGGGTCGGACTCGCCTGACGCGAAGGTCCCGACGTCCTCCTCATCTGGATGCGCCTTCGGGTCGGACTCGCCTGACGCGAAGGTCCCGACGTCACGATCTGACGACTCGGAAGTTGACATTGATCCTGCTCCTCGCTGGTTGGTTGGCTCTTCGGTGCGCTCGCCGATCTCTCTGACCTGCGCTTGTTCCAGCACTCGGCGTACTGCAGGCAACCAGCGTGGCGCTAGCACCAGCCTACTCCGCGACGTGAGGCCTGGCCAGCGCTCGACCCGGCGCGTGGCCGATGACCGCCGTGGATGGGCCGCCTGGGTCAGTGGCTGATTCGCCGGTCCTGCGCCGGCGCGCGGCGCCGCTGAACGAGGTCTGCCAGCAGCAGGACTGAGTGCTGGGTCAACGAACTCCTCATTTGGGCTGGGGTCTCTGGGACCACGAAAAGGAGTGCATATGAAGGGTGTCGGTCGAGCGCTGTTCGTCGCGATCCTGTTGATGATCGCGGGCACGCTCAACATCATTTATGGGTTCGGGGCGATCGGTAACGCCCACTTCTTCGACAACACCCAGTACGTGTTCTCGAGTCTGCACACCTGGGGCTGGATCACGGTGCTCATCGGTGTGATTCAGCTGATCGCCGGCTTCTCGCTGGCCGGCGGCGGCGGGTTCGGGCGCATCATCGGGATCGTCGCGGCGATTCTCGGCGCGTTCGAGTCACTGCTGTCGATCGGCGGAACGCATCCCTGGTGGTCGCTGGCCATCTTCGTGCTCTGCCTGTACATCCTGCACGGGCTGATCATCTACGGGGAGCCTGCGGACGTCTGACCAGCGTCCCGATAGAGGCCTGGGAGCCTGGCGATGGGTCCAGGCTCCCACGCCCCTCGTCGGTCCCCGATAAGGTCCGCGGCGATGCATCCGTTCCGCGCCGCCGTGGAGTCCCGCGATCATGACCGCATCGTCGCGTTGCTGGCCGACGACGTCGTGTTCAGAAGCCCCGTCGTCTTTCGGCCGTATCACGGACGCCACACGCTGGCGGCGATCCTGGCCGCAGTGATGCGCGTGTTCGAGGACTTCCGCTACGAGCGCGAGATCGGCGCCGCGGGCGAGCCTGACCACGCACTCGTGTTCCGGGCCCGCGTCGGGGATCGCGAGATCGAGGGCTGCGACTTCCTGCACACCAACGACGACGGTCTGATCGACGAGCTGTGCGTGATGGTGCGGCCGCTGTCCGGAGCGCTCGCGCTCGCTGACGCGATGAAGGCCGAGCTCGAGGCTGCGCAGGCCGACCTCGGCACTTGATCGGCGTCGCAGCGCTGCGCCCTCATCCGGGCCCGATCCGCCTCCAGTGTGCCGTCGGACTCCCCAATGTCGGCGAGTACGGCGATCCCCGGCTGCTGGTCGAGCTCGCACGGCTGGCCGAGCAGGCGGGGTGGGGAGGGGTGTTCGTGTGGGACCACGTTGCCTATCGCGAGCCGCGGTGGCCGGTGGCCGATCCGTACGTCACGGTGGCGGCGATCGCGGCGGCAACCTCGCGGGTGCGGATCGGCGTGATGATCACCGCGCTGGCGCGGCGGCGACCGTGGAAGTTCGCCCGCGAGACCGCATCGCTGGATCTGGTCTCGGGAGGACGCCTGGTGGTGGGGGTCGGGCTCGGCTCGCAGCCCCGGGAGGAGTTCGAGTTCTTCGGTGAGGACCCGGACCCCCGGGTCAGGGCGGAGCGGCTCGACGAGGGCCTGGACATCCTGGTCGGGCTGTGGAGCGGGGAGCCGTTCGGCTACAGCGGCCGCCACTACTCCGTGCACGAGACCGTGTTCATGCCCCGCCCGCTCCAGCATCCACGGGTCCCGATCTGGGTCGGCGGTCGCTGGCCCGCGCGGCGGCCATTTCGGCGGGCCGCCCGCTTCGACGGGATGTTTCCCACCTTCGAGGGCGTCGGCCACGCCGAGCTTCCACACCCCGAGCAGGTGCGGGCCGCGGTGGACTACGCCCGCTCGCAGCGCCACGGCACATCGGCGCCGTTCGCGGTCGTGCTCGAGGGACAGTCGCAGGGGCCCGACCCTGAGCTCATCGCCCGCTACGCCGAGGTGGGAATGACGTGGTGGATCGAGAAGCTCGGCTGGTTCCGCGGACCGCTCGAGTTGAACCGCCGGCGGATCGAGCGCGGTCCGCCAACCGGCTCCCAGCGTTAGCCTGAGGCGCGGTGCTCGAGCTCGATACGCCCCACGGTCCCGCGCGGGCCCATCTGCGCCCGGCTGACCGGCCAATCGCCGCCCTGCTGCTCGGCCACGGCGCAGGCGGCGGCGTGGGCGCTCCGGATCTCGTCGCGGTCGCGGACGCGGCAGTGGCGCTCGGCGTCAGCGTCGGCCTGATCGAGCAGCCCTACCGCGTGGCAGGCCGGCGCTCCCCGGCGCCGGCGCACCAGCTGGACGCCGCCTGGACGGCGGTCGCAGCGCAGTTGCTGGCGGATCCGCTGGCCGGTCTCCCGGTGATCGCCGGCGGCCGCTCGTCGGGGGCCCGTGTGGCCTGTCGCACGGCGGACGCCGTCGGCGCGGTGGCCGTGCTGTGCCTGGCCTTTCCGCTGCACCCGCCCGGTGCGGGGTCAGACCCGGCCAAGAGCCGGCTGCCCGAGCTCGACAGCGTCAGCGTGCCGACGCTCGTGATTCAGGGTGAGAGTGATCCGTTCGGGATGCCGCCTGAGGGCCCGAATCGCATCGTCATTCGGGTGCCGGGCAATCATGCGCTCAGGAACACCGTCGCGGTCGCCCAGGCGGTGACGCCGTGGCTTGCGGCCCGGACGGGCAGCCGCACCATGGCACGCGGGACGTGAGGGCGCGGCTGCCGATGTCTGCGCTCAGCTCGGGGCGAGCGCCTTCTCCTTGATCTGATCGAACTCGGCCTGGGTGATCGTGCCGCTGTCGAGCAATTTCTTGGCCTGGGCGATCTGCTCGGCCGGGTCGCTCTTCTTGGCCACCGTCTGCACGTATTGATCGAACTGGGATTGCGCCGCCTGCTGCTGCTTGGCGCTGCGCTCGGTCATCCCCTTGTGCTCGGCGATCAGGTAGATGAAGACGCCGAGATAGGGCAGCAGGATGACGAAGATGAACCACAGGACCTTGATGCCACCGCCGATGTCGTGGCGGCGGAACAGGTCGGCGAAGATCGTGATCAGGAGCCAGAACCAGATCACGAAGGCAAAGAACACCAGGATCGTTCCTACGGCGTCGAGGAACGGGTAACTGCTTGCGAGAATGCTCAAAGGTCGTCCTTGTTGGTTGATGGTCGGCGCGGACAGCTGCCGGAGCAGGGGCGAAACGACGCGCGATGGGCGGACGACGCGGTACCCGAAGGCCCCCGCTCGCGGCCGCCCCTGCGTGCCGCCTTCACCCCGAGCGCTCGTGATCCGGCTGATGCCGGGCGTCCGCTCATTGGTGGTCTTCTAGGTTCGCGCCGACGTGGACTCCCGGCAACGGTGTACGCACGAGTCTCGCGCTCGTGCAGGCATCCCCGGTCACAGCGCGTTCACACGACCCGGACGCTGCTCGGATCAGTAGTAGTCCTCGACCGTGATCGCCCAGTGCGCAGTGTCCGAGCCTGGGGTGATGGTGAGCTGGTAGATGCCCGGCCCGGTCGACAGCACCTTCTCCTGGCTGCCGCCCTCGCCGAGGTCGAACGACCCGGGGTTCTGGCCGCCGCTGAGATTCGCCACCTGAGCACTCGGCCCGGAGCAGATGAAGATCAGCGTGCAGGTCCCCACATAGGCCATGCTGTAGCGCACCCGCCACTGCCGGCCGCGGATGCGGAACGGCACCGAGCTCCCGCCCGCGTCCCCGGCAAACGAGGTCAGCGGCCGCCAGCGCGGGGCCTCGGCGACCGACACCTCGACCGTCGAGCGCCGTGGAACGACCGCTCCTGCGTTCGGCGTCTGGTTCGCGACGACCCCCGTGGCGACTCCGGCCGCAGGGACCTGGACGACGCCGACCCGTAGGCCGAGTCCGGTCAGCTGGGCCTGCGCGGCGGATGACCCCTCCCCGATCACCCGGGGCACGGTCACCGGCGCGGGGCCGGCGCTGAGGACGGCCAGGACCGTGGCGCCCGCGTCGACCCGGGAGCCGGGCGCCGGGCTCTGGGCTACCGCGACGCCACGCGGCGCGGCGCTGAAGCGGGTGCCGAAGGTCACAAGCAGGTTCGGTCCGTGCAGCGCGGCGGCGATCCGCGATCGGCTCAGGCCGCGCAGGTCCGGGACGGTAACGCGGTTGCCGGCCGCGATCAGGAACGCGCCCGCGGCGACGGCGGCGAGGAGCAGGGCCACGCCGGCGCCGGCGATCCGGCGGCGCCGGCGCGCGGTCAGGTTGACGTCACGCCGCGGGGCCATCGGCGGTCGCACGCGCGTGGCGGCGGTCCCGTCCGCAGGAGCGATCCGCGTGGCGGCGGTCCCGTCCGCAGGAGCGATCCGCGTGGCGGCGGTCCCGTCCGCAGCGCTGCGCGTGGCGGCTGTCCCCTCGGCCGCGGTCCCCTCGGGCACGGCGGCGCGGGTTGCGGCGGTGCGCTCCGCCGGCGGCGCCAGGGTCGCCGTCGTGCCGGCCGTGAGCGGGCCGGGCGCCGGGACGGGCGCGGTGCGGCCGCGCCGCGGAGCGGCCACCGGCTCGCGGGCGGCGGCGAGCGCGTCCGCCATCGCCGCCCCGTCCGCATAGCGCTCCGCCGGGTCCTTGGCCAGCGCACGGCCGACGATCGCCACGAGCGCCGCGGGCGTCTCCCGCGGGAGTCGAGGCGGCGGGTCGTGGAGGTGGCGCAGGGCCAGCTCGACGGCGGACTTCTCCACGAAGGGCGGCTGCCCCGAGAGCATCTCGTACAGGACGATGCCGATCGCGTACACGTCGGTGGCCGGGCCCGTGGGCCGGCCGCGAGCCTGCTCGGGCGCCATATACCGCGGGGTGCCGACGATCGTCGCCGCGCCTCCGTCCGTGCTGCCCTCGGCGAGCCTGGCCACGCCGAAGTCGGCGACCTTGACCCGTCCGTCGGCCGAGATCAGCACGTTCGCCGGCTTGATGTCGCGATGGACGACGCGCTGGGCGTGGGCCGGGGTGAGCGCCCGGCACAGCTGCTCGGCGATCTCACGCGCCTGCCGCGCCGGGATCGGACCACGGCGCAGCCGGGCCGCCAGGCTTTCCCCGTCGACGAGTTCGGCCACGTAGTAGAGGCCCTCGTCGGCGTGGCCGACGTCGAAGATCTGGACGATGCCGGGATCGTGCACACGGGCCAGCAGCTGCGCTTCGCGCTCGAAGCTGCGCACCCAGACCGGATCCTCCGCCCACCACGGCTTGATCACCTTGACGGCCACGGGCCGGGCCAGACGACGATCGAGGCCGCTGTAGACGCGGCCGAACGTCCCCTCGCCGATCACGGCGAGGAGCTCATAGCGCCCGTCCAGGGCACGGCCGGACAGATCAGGTGCTCGTGGCATAAGGGGATCGCTGGGTCGATCCAGACGTCGATCGGACCCCACATGATCGCGAATGGGCCGCGTGTACCCGGTTAAGGAAGCTTCACGGCTAGATCGGGGCCGCTGGGGGTAGGACACCCCCATGGCTGATGTGAGACTGAACTGGGCCACCGCAAAGGTGCAGGAGGGCAGGTTGACGGTCGATCTCGAGGGCGAGATCCCCAAGGGCTGGAGGGACAGCTTCGAGACAACGGTGAGGCTGCTCGGGCACGGCGACTGGGGCAAGGTGCGGGTCAAGAAGGGGACCGTGCGCGTGAGCGAGGTGGTCCCGGGCAGCGAGGAGAAGCTGCGCCACCACCTTGAGAGTGTCGTCGCGCAGGCCAACGCGGACCATCCCGGGCCCGAGTCCGACGGCGGCGACGAGGACGGTGCGGACGAGCCCCCGGAGCAGCCGGCCGCGGATGCTCCCGATGCGCAGATGGCCGAGCGCTTCCGGTCCTTCGCGGAGCCCGAACACCAGCGTTCCCGACCGCCTCGCTCCTGCGCTCCACGCGCGGGCCAACGTACGCACCGTGTACGTTGAGGCCAATGAACGTCCGCACCGCCACACGTATCGCCTGCGCCGGGTTGGCGGCCGTCGCCCTCGCCGCGGCCGGGGTCGCCACGGCGGCAACCAAGCAGGCACGCGGCCTGCACGACGCACGCTACTGCGAGATCCTCGCGCTCAAGGGGTCGCTGCCCCACGCACGCGCCGTCGTGTGGAACACGATCGGCCTCGGCACCTGCCCGGCATCGTGGTGGAACAGCCTCAGCGCGGCGGCGCTGGCGAAGGAGCTCGGTGACACGGCTGTGGTCCTGAACGGACCGCGGCATTTTCTGATGGATACGGCGTCAGCGGTGACGGGCCCCGTCCGCGACTTCCACGGTCAGCGCCTGACGATGGTCGCGAGCATCGCCATCCGCACCGCCGCCGATCTCGCCCGGACGCCCTACCTCGACCGGACGATCACGCGCACCAACACGTGGCGGTGGAACTCGGGACGGACGGTGTTCGAGCTCGTCGCTCCCGGGGGCGACACCTATGTGATGCAGAGCTACTCCCAGATCACTGATCCGTCGCTGACGCTCGCGCAGCTCGGCGGCCTCGGCCCCCGGCTGGCGCTGCCACCGGGCTGGCGGTACCGCTCGCGTACGCTCCGGCGCCCGCTCGTGCTGGGCGCCGCCGCAGCCGCGACCGTCATCCAGGATCCGCTCCAGAACACCTACCAGCTCGCCACCATCGCCCGGCCGGCCGGCCCGCGCGTCTCTCGTGCGGTCGCGGTGCTGGGGCGGACCCGAGAGGGAGCGCCGCCGTCGCGAGGCACGATCGAGGATCACGGCACGCTGACGGGTACGCCGTTCGGGCGCGGCTCGATCGTCCTCGACGGGCAGTTCGGTCCGGGCCTCGCGTTCGGCGCCACCTTCCGGCTCCTGTTCGCCCACGGGTCGATCGTCGGCACCGCGTCACTGGTGGCCACGATCTCCGCGCCGCAGATCGATTTTCTCGGCAGCGCACACTTCACGGGCGGCACGGGCGCTTATCGCGGCATCACGAGTGGCACGCTGAAGGTGCACGACCACAACACTCTTGACGGGCAGCACGGCACGATCACCGTCAGCGGGATCGCCACCTATTAGGACACCGGCCGGTCCGGCAACGGTCCGCGCGCCGATCGCGCGGCTGCCGTACTTCTTCCGCTGCGGCACGCGCCCGTTCCCGAGCTGAGACACCGTCTCACCGGGAGGCCACTCCGAAGGTGTGGTGCTCACACCATCGTCGGGGGCCCGGTGTTATGGGAGCATCGGTTCACACCAGGATCACAACTGAAACGGAGCGAGGATGGCGACCACGACGAGGCGCACCACGACGAGGAATGGTGGTCCCGCCACTCGGCGGCGCAAGACGGTGGCGCCGTCGGCGCTCCCCGTGATGCCGCATCTGACGGTGAGCGAGCGCGTCGCCCGTGGCAAGGCGGCACGAGCCGAGGTGCCGCGCTCGAGTCACGCGATCTTCGAGCCGCCGGCCACGCGTGCCGACCCGCTTGAGCTGCTCGAGCAGCAGGCGACGACGCGAGTGCCCGAGCTGGTGCCGATCCGCTACGGCCGGATGCTCGTCTCGCCGTTCACGTTCTATCGCGGCGCGGCGCGGATCATGGCTCACGATCTCGCGGCGACGCCACGCTCGGGGTTGAACGTGCAGTGCTGCGGGGATGCGCACTTGTCGAACTTCGGCGTCTTCGCCTCGCCGGAGCGGCGCCTGGTCTTCGACGTCAACGACTTCGACGAGACCCTGCCGGGACCGTGGGAGTGGGACGTCAAGCGCCTGGCCGTGAGCATGTTGATCGCGGCGACCAACAACGGCTACTCCCGCAAGGACCAGGACCGGGTCGTGCTCGACACGGTTGCGCGCTATCGCACCGCGATGACGGAGTTCGCCGGGATGAAGAACCTCGACGTCTGGTACGCGCATCTCGACATGGAGGCGACGATCAAGGAGCTCGGCGCCCAGGTGAAGCCGGCGATGCTCAAGCGGACCGAGAAGAACCTCGCCAAGGCCCGCACGAAGGACAGCATGTTCGCGTTCTCGAAGCTCACCCGGGCGGTCGACGGCGAGATCCGGATCGTGGATGAATCGCCGCTGATCGTGCCGATCGATCAGCTCGGCGACAGCGAGAGCCGGGACAAGCTGTTCGAAGGCCTGCATGAGCTGCTCCGCGGATACCGCGAGACGCTCGAGTTCGACCGTCGGGTCCTGCTCGAGCAGTTCGAGCTGATGGACTTCGCCCGCAAGGTGGTCGGGGTGGGAAGCGTCGGGACGCGCGCGTGGATCGCGCTACTGCTCGGCCGCGACGGGCAGGACCCGCTGTTCCTGCAGATGAAGGAGGCCGAAGCCTCGGTGCTGGAGGAGTTCCTCGGCCCGAGCGAGTTCGCGAACCATGGCGAGCGTGTCGTGGTCGGTCAGCGGTTGATGCAGGCCACGTCGGACATCTTCCTCGGCTGGCTGCACGTCACGTCCGGGCTCGACGGCAAGGCGCGCGACTTCTACGGCCGGCAGCTCAAGGACTGGAAGGGATCGGCGGAGATCGAGCAGATGGTCCCCAGGGGAATGGCCATCTACGGCGAGCTGTGCGGCTGGACGCTCGCCCGGGCGCACGCCCGCAGCGGCGACCGGATCGCGATCGCGGCCTACCTCGGCGGCGGGTCGACGTTCGACAAGGCGATCCTCGAGTTCTCGAAGGCGTACGCGGAGCAGAACGAGCGCGACTACCAGCGGCTCACCGCGGCCGTGACCTCGGGGGAGCTCGCCGCCCAGACGGGCCTGTGATCACGGCGGTGCCGTCGGCGGACCAGATACGGTCCGCCGATGGCGACCGCCACCGCTCTCCGGGTCGTGACGGCCACGCGCTACGTGACACCGCTGCGCGAGGGCGGCTCTCTGCCCGGCCTGGTCGAGGCTGACGACGACGGCCTCTATGTGACCAAGTTCCGTGGCGCCGGCCAGGGGCGGCGGGCCCTGGTCGCCGAGGTGATCGTCGGCGAGCTGGCCCGGCGCCTGGGGCTGCTTGTGCCCGAGCTCGTGACGGTGGAGATCGACCCCGCGCTCGGCGCGGCCGAGCCCGACCCTGAGATCCAGGATCTGATCGCCGCCAGTCCCGGCGCCAACCTCGGCGTCGACTTCCTCCCCGGAGCGCTGCCCTACACGCCGGCTGGAGCGTGGGTGCCCGATCCCGGCCTGGCCGCCGACATTGTCTGGCTCGACGCGTTCACCACCAACGTCGACCGCGCCGCGCGCAATCCCAACCTGTTGCTCTGGCACAGCCGGCTGTGGCTGATCGATCACGGGGCCGCGCTGTATCTGCAGCACGGCGGCCTGGTCGCCTCTGAACACGCCGGCCGGCCGTTCCCGCTGATCGCCGAGCATGTGCTGCTGCCCCGTGCCGCCTCGATCGTCGAGGCGGGGGAGCGGCTGGCGCCGATCGTGACCCCGGCGCTTCTGCGCCAGGTCGTCTCGCTCGTCCCCGACGAGTGGCTCGCCGGGGATACCGGTGAGGAGTACGTCGAGTACCTGTTGCTGCGCCTCGAGCGCGGCGCGTTCGCGGAGGAGGCCGAGCGTGCCCGCGCCGGCGCGTAGCCCGTTCGCCTACGCGATCATCCGCGTCGTGCCGCGGGTGGAGCGCGGTGAGCGGTTCAACGCCGGTGTGGTCGTGTACTGCCGTCAGCGCGACTTCCTCGGCGCTCGGGTCGCGCTCGACGAGCGGCGGCTGGCGGCGCTGGCCCCAGATGCATCCGCAGAGGACGTGCGCGCGCATCTGGACGCGGTGGTGCGGGTGGCCGGCGGCGACCCCGGGGCCGGGCCGATCGCCTCGATGCACCCATCAGAGAGGTTCGGTTGGCTGGTCGCACCGTCGAGCACGATGATCCAGCCCTCAGAGGTGCACACGGGTCTGTGCGAGGACCCGGCCCAGACGCTCGAGAGCCTGTTCGCGGAGCTGGTCCTGACGCCCGCGGCGCGCTGAGCGTCGAGGTGAGCGCCATCCGCGCACCCACTTCTTTGACACGCTCCTAGCTAGCGACGGTGCGCTTTCGCCGGCGTCGCCGGCGGCCGGGCCGTGGTCGGTCGCATCGCGACGTCAATCAGGGCCGCGCTCACGCGGGGGACCATGAGCGAGTAGCCGTGCTGTCCGGGCGCGATCGACTCGGTCGCCGCACGCCCGTGCCAGGCGCCGTCGTGTCCGAGCCGCTGACCGTTCAGGGTCACGCCCCAGCGCGACGCGGCGGATGCCGCGAGCAGCCGCTGGACCCGCGCGGGCCCGGTTGCGGGGAGCGCGAGCTGCACCCGCACGCTGCGGTTGCCCTTGTTGATCAGCAGGACGTGGAGCGTCCCGCCGCGTACGCGGACGGCCCACACCTTCAGTTGCGCGGCGCTGGGCGCGTGCACGCTCACGGGCACGAGCTGGGCGCCGGGACCGAGCGTCCGGGTGAACAGGATCAGGCCGTACAGCAGCGGGCGCGCGACGAACCCGTTGCGGGAGAGCGCGAAGGCGGCATTGATCGTATTCGCCCGCACGTGCACGTTGACGCCGTCGACGCCGGCTCCGAGCAGCTCGAACAACGCATCAGGCGCCCACAGCGCGGTGGCGAAGGTATCGCTGACGCCCGGACGGCCGCCGCAGGTGACCGAGTTCAGCTCGGTCAGCCGGAACGGAAGGTCGGCGCGGTGGGCCAGCGCAATCGCCGGCGCGAGCGTGTGGGCGATGCCCGCCGAGGCGGGCTCGCCGAGCACCCGGGCGATCGTCGGGTAGGCCTGGGACGCCCGCGTGGCGCACGCCGAGAGCGGGTAGCGGTGCGCGCTGACGGTGCCGAGCCCGGGGTGGGAGCTGTCGATCAGGCCCGAGATCCAGTTCACGTCGAGGGCCGGGTTGGCGACCGCCGGGCCGATCAGCGGGACGTGCGGCGCGACCTGGGCCAGTGCCGTGGAGTAGGCGCGGAACACCTGCGCGTAGCTGTCGGCCGTGAGGCCCGTCGGGAGCAGCGTCGCACCGAGCGTCGTGCGCGAGACCGTGGCCAGCCAGAACCAGCGGCTGTAAATGTCCGGCTCGTTGCCGATCTCAAACGCGGCGATGCTCCCGTGAGGCATGTCGCGTTCGGCCGCCTGGGCCCACTCGGCGGCCCGGATCGGCGATCCGGTGACCAGGTTGAGGTCGAGGATCAGCCGGACGCCCAGGCGGCGGACGAGCTGCGCCGTCGGATTCAGCCAGGCCGGCGTCAGCTTGAACACCCAGTGCGGCATGTTCCGCGCCATCGGGTCCCAGAACGTATGGTCGGCCGAGTCGCCGCCGATCCGGACGCTGAGCGGCCCGTTGCCCTGGGCGTGGATCAGGGCCAGCGCCCGCTCGAACAGCGCCACGTGCCGGTAGAACAGCGGCAGCGCCCAATACTCCGTCGAGACGCCCAGATAGGACTGCGGGACGGTCAGCGCGCTCCTTGAGGACGCGACCGAGGCGGTCGCGGCCAGCGGTGCCACAGCGGGCAAGCGCCTCCCGGCCACGCGTGCGGCCACCGGCCCCGTGGCCGGCGCGCGCCTGGCCCGCGCCGCCGCCCGCGTGGCGTCGTCGTGGCTGGGCAGAGGGACGAGCCCGAACGCGACCGCCACCACGAGCGCGATCGCGCTGAGCACGACGAGTCGTCTGCGAATACGCGGCCGCGACATCCGGATCAGGGTAGGTCAACCTTCCCGGGGTACACCAAGAAGATCGGCGGTCCCTAACAGGTCTTAACCCATCCTGCGGACGGCGCACATCTGCCGCCGGCGACGGCGGCCCGGCTGGGCGGCCGGAATGCGCTCAGCGCCAGCGGGCGCGCTCGGTCTGGGCGCGGCGCCGGTCGCCGGCGCCGGTCCGGAACAGGCCGGTCAGCCATGACTCGGTGCTCTGCCGTGCGCGGCGCGGCTGGGACTGGATGCTCGTGTGGCGGGGGGCGGAGGTGGGCCCGGCGTAGACGGGCGTGGGGTGTCTGGTCATGCCACCACTACAGCGCCCGGCCCGCACCATCCCCTAAGCCGAGTGCAGGAGGTGACGAAGAGTGTGCTGAGAGACCTCTCACCGGCCCGGCGGCAGGTGCTGCAGCGTCTCGAGCTCGAATCGCAGGTCCCGGACCCCGTGCACCCGTCGGCCCCGCGAAAGGCTCAGTGCGCCACCCGCGCGAGCAGCGCGTGCAGTTGGTCGCGCTCGTCGACGCTGAGATCCGCGAGCAGCTCGGCGTGCGAATGGTCCGCGAGATGCTCGGCCTCGCCGAGCACCTGCCGGCCGGCCGGGGTGATGAGCAGCGAGTGGACGCGTCGGTCCGCCGCATCGCGCCCGCGGTTGACGTATCCGGCCCGCTCGAGCTCGTCGACCACCGCCACGACGGTGGTCCGATCGATGCGCAGCAGCTCGCCGAGCGCCGCCTGGCTGAGCGGGCCCTGCTCGGCGATCACCGCCAGCGAGCCGAAGCTCTTCGGCGTCAGCGACAACGGAGCGAGCGCGTCCTGGAACAGGGCGTGGGCGCGGAGATGGGCCCGCGCGATCAGGAACCCAGTCCAGCGTCCCGGCGCAAGCGATCGGCCGTCTGCGGTCGTCAACTCGTCGTGAATCGTCATAGCTGCTGATCATCAGTATATGCGATCGTCATGTACACTGACCAAACTTGGTCGCAAGAGAAGGGGAAGCAGCTATGGATCGCAAGTGGTGGACCCTCGTCACCGTCTGCGTGGGCACGTTCATGTTGCTGCTCGACGTCACGATTGTGAACGTCGCGCTGCCGAAGATCCAGGCCGGCCTGGGGTCGAGCTTCACCGATCTGCAATGGGTGATCGATGCCTACGCCCTGACCCTGGCCGCGCTGCTCCTGACCTCCGGCTCGCTCGCCGACCTGCTCGGTCGCCGGCGTATCTTCGCGATCGGGATCGTCGTCTTCTCGGCCGCCTCGCTGCTCTGCGGAACCGCGCAATCACCGTTGATGCTCAACATCTCCCGTGCCGTGCAGGGGATCGGCGGCGCGATGATGTTCGCGACCTCGCTGGCGCTGCTCGGGCACGCCTACCGCGGCCGAGACCGCGGCGTCGCGTTCGGCGTCTGGGGGGCGGTCACCGGGGCGGCGGTGTCGATCGGGCCGCTGATCGGCGGCGCGCTGACCGACGCGCTGAGCTGGCGCTGGATCTTCCTCGTCAACGTCCCTATCGGCGTGCTGGCGCTCGTCCTGACGCTGACCCGCGTCGAGGAGTCACGCGACCCGCAGGGCGCCCGGCTCGACATCCCCGGCTTCATCACCTTCACCGGTGCGCTCGGCACAGGAGTGTTCGCGTTGATCGAGTCGAGCCGCAAGGGCTGGGGCAGCACCCTCGTCGTGGGGTGCCTGATCGCCAGCGTCGTCCTACTCGCGGTCTTCGTGCTCGTCGAGTGGCGCCAGAAGGAGCCGATGTTCGACCTCGGGCTGCTCCGCCGGCCCGCCTTCGACGGCGCCTCGCTGGTCGCGTTCGCGCTCTCGGCCTCGATCTTCGCGATGTTCCTGTACCTGACGCTCTACCTTCAGAACATCCTCGGCCTTTCGCCGCTCGGCGCGGGCCTGCGCCTGCTGACCCTGTCGGCCGCGATCCTGGTCACGTCAGCCATCGCAGGCCGGCTCACCACCGTGGTGCCGGTCAGGCTGCTGATGGGAGCCGGGCTCGCGCTCGTCGGGGTGAGCCTGCTGCTGATGCGTGGACTGACCGTGGGCTCCGGTTGGACGCACCTGTTGCCCGGGTTCATCATCGGTGGCATCGGCGTCGGACTGATCAACCCACCGCTGGCCTCGACGGCGATCGCGGTCGTCCCGCCGCGTCAGGCCGGCATGGGATCCGGGGTCAACAGCACCTTCCGTCAGGTCGGGATCGCGACCGGGATCGCCGCGCTCGGCACGATCTTCACCAGTTCGGTCCGCTCGCATGTGGCCTCGGGCCTGAACGCCTTGCACAGCGGTGGCGCGAGCACGATCGCCACGGCGATCGCGAATGGTCAGGCCAAGGAGGCGATCGGGCGCCTGCCGGCACAGGCGCGGCCCGGCGTCGGCGAGGTGGCGCGCGCAAGCTTCGTCGCCGGCCTCAACGAGATCTTCCTTGTGGCCGCGATCGTCGCCCTGGTCGGATCGGTCGCCGCGCTGGTGCTGATCCGCTCGCGTGACTTCGTGTCCCAGACCGAGGCACAGCCCGAGGCCCAGGCGGTCCCGGCGGCGGAGCCTGTGCAAGCCTGAGGCGCAGCGGCCGGCGGCGCCTCAGTCGCCGGCCTCGACCTCGCGCAGTCGGTGGCTGTCCGTGTCATAGATGAAGCCGCGGATCACGTCCCGGTGGGGCACGAACGCCGAACGCCGAACGCGCAGGATCGATTGGCGCACGTCCGCATCGAGATCGGTGAACGACTCGATTGCGAACGCGGGGGCGACGCCGGTCGCCTCCTGCAGCTCCGCCCGGAAGCCGTCATCGGTGAGCGTCTGCATGCCGCAGTCGGTGTGGTGGATGAGCATCACCTCCCGCGTGCCCAGGCGACGCTGAGACACCGCCAGCGACCGGATCACGTCGTCCGTGATCACCCCGCCGGCGTTGCGCAGCACATGCGCCTCGCCGTCCTTCAGGCCGAGCGCCGCGAACACGTCCAACCGTGAGTCCATGCACGTGACCACCGCCAGCCGGCGGCTCGGGCGCACGTCGAGGTGCTGAGCGGGCAGCGAGTCCGCGAACGCCCGGTTGTTGCTCAGCAGCTCGTCGATCACGCCCACGCTCGGCACCCTAGTGGTTCGACCCGGAACGTCGCGCCCGAAGGGTCGAGGTCCGGGGCTCGCCGGCCGCGTCGAGGACCCCTGGTGGCGAACGCGGTCGTGGTTGCGGCGGGCCGGCTGGGGCCTACGCCGCCGCGGCGGCGGGGACGTCGTTCAGCAATCGCTCGTCGAAGGCGAAGCCGGCCTCGAGTGCGCGGCGCACGGGACACGTGTCGGCGACGCGCCGGAGCCGCTCGGTCTGATCGGGGGTGAGGTCGTCGGGCAGGTGGACGGTCACCTCGGCGCGCCGGGGCGTCGCATCGGCGTCGTAGCTGACGTCCACGCGGAGGTCACCGAGCCGCCAGTCGCGGCGCTTGGCGTAGAGCACGATCATGGTCGAGACGCAGGAGGCGATCGCCGCAGCCAGCAGCTCGTGCGGCGCCGGCGCGGCGTCCGCGCCGCCGAGACCCTCGGGCTCGTCGGTGATGATCGTGTGCCGCCCGTTGACGTCGATCTCGTGTTGGAGGGTCCCGTTGATCGGGTGGGCGCTCGCGGTGAAGGTCATGGTCGGGTGCTCCTCAAATACAACTGTACGCTTGTACGTACAACTGTAGCGCGAACCGCGAGCGCCGAATCGCTTGTTGGCCGGCGGCGCGCCGGCAGCCTCAGGCGGCGAGCTGTTCGCCGCGGTAGTTGACGGTGCCGTCGCCCTCGAACAGCTCGGTGATGATGTCGGTCGCCTCGGCCAGCATCGCGTGGCGCACGCCGGCGGACGGCCAGCGCTTGCCGACCACGTGCTCGTTGAGGTTCTCACCGGCTCCGAGCCCCAGCCGGAAGCGGTTCTCGGACAGGATCTGGACCGTCGCGGCCTTCTGGGCCACGATCGCTGGGTGGTACCTGAGCGTCGGGCAGGTGACGTAGCTCATCAGGCCGATGCGGTCGGTCGCCTGGGCGGCGGCGCCGAGGATCGACCAGGCGTAGCCCGAATGACCCTGTGTCGGCAGCCAGGGCTGGAAGTGATCGCTGATCACCGAGAAATCGAAGCCGGCCTGCTCGGCCAGCCGGACGTCGCGGACGAGCTGATCCGGCCGCGCCTGCTCGCACATCATCGTGTATCCAAAAGACGTCATGCCGAGCGGCTACCCAGCGCCGCGCGGGCCTAAGCGCGGCGCATCGGGCGCCCGAAGGAGCCGCCCGCGGCGCAGGGGGTGCAGGCACCACCATCAAACGCCAGCGGGCACACTTTGCGCTCCGCCGCGTGGCGCGAGAGACTTCAGACAGTGGCACACCGCCGGCCAGGCGACGCAGGGCGCCGACGATGACCAACGATCTCGCGCGTTGGCAGTTCGCCATCACGAGCATCTACCACTTCCTGTTCGTGCCCGTGACGATCGGGCTGGCGTTCCTGGTGGCGATCCTGCAGACCGCCTGGTACCGGACGGACAATCCCGAGTACAAGCGGATGACGCGCTTCTTCGGGACGTTGCTGCTGATCAACGTGGCGGTGGGCGTGGTGACCGGACTGGTTCAGGAGTTCGAGTTCGGGATGAACTGGTCCACCTACTCGCGCTTCGTGGGTGGGATATTCGGCGCTCCCCTGGCCATGGAGGGGCTGGCCGCGTTCTTCCTTGAGTCGACGTTCCTGGGGCTGTGGCTGTTCGGCTGGAACCGGCTCCCGAAGCGGGTGCACCTGGCGACCATCTGGGCGGTCGCGATCGGGTCGATGCTGTCGGCGCTGTTCATCCTGATCGCGAACTCCTGGATGCAGCACCCCGTCGGCTACAAGCTCAACAGTTCCGGTCAGCCGGTGCTGAACAACGTCTGGGCGCTGTTCGTGAACCCCACCTTCCTGTGGGGGTACGCGCATGTGATCCTCGCCTCGCTCATCACCGGCTGCCTCGTGATGCTGGCGGTGTCGGCGTGGTATCTGCGCAAGGCGCAGCACGTCGAGGCCTTCGCTCACACCGCGAGGGTCGCGCTGATCGTGCTGATCCCCACGATCGTGATCCAGCTGTCGGTCGGCAACCAGCTCGGGGTGATCGAGAACAAGTATCAGCCGATGAAGATCGCCGCCGCGGAGGCGCAGTGGAACAGTTGCAAGCCGTGCTCCTTCTCTGCTTTCCAGATCGGGGGCGGCGCCAACGACCAGACTCCGACGCAGATCATCGAGATCCCGCACCTGCTGTCGGTGCTGGCGACGGGCACGTGGAACGGCCCGGTCACCGGCCTGAACCAGCTCCAGGCGCAGTACCAGAAGCAGTACGGCCCGGGCAACTATGTGCCCGACGTGTTCATCCAGTACTGGTCGATGCGGGTCATGGCCTACCTCGGCTCGCTGATCCTGCTGCTGGCACTGTGGGGCGGCTGGCTGTTGTATCGCGGCAAGCTGCGCAGCTCCCGGCTGTTCCTGGGGATATCGGTGTGGGCGGTCCTCACCCCGTTCCTGATGAACACCGCCGGCTGGCTCTTGACCGAGAGCGGCCGGCAGCCGTGGATCGTCCAGGGGCTGCAGAAGACCGTCAACGCGAACTCGCCGTCGGTCAGCTCGACCGAGATCTGGATCAGCCTGGTCGTGCTGGTGCTCGCCTACACCGTGCTCGGCGCCGCCGACCTCCTGCTGATGCTGCGCTACTCCCGCCGCGGCCTTGCCGCCGTCGACGCCGAGGAAGAGGCAGCGCAACCGACATCCCAGACTCCCGTCCACGCCCTCACGTACTGACCCGATGCAGCTTCACACGATCTGGTTCATCATCATCGCCGTCTTCTGGATCGGCTTCTTCGTGCTCGAGGGGTTTGATTTCGGCGTCGGCATGCTGCACATGCTGATCGGCAAGGACGAGGCGGGCCGGCGCGTCGCGATCAACACGATCGGTCCCTGGTGGGACGGCAACGAGGTCTGGCTGATCGTCGCCGGCGCGGCGATGTTCGCCGCGTTTCCGGGCTGGTACGCGACGATGTTCTCCGCGCTCTATCTCGCGCTCGTGCTCGTCCTCGTGGCGCTGTTCGGGCGCGGCGTCTCGTTCGAGTATCGCGGCAAGAGCGACTCCCCTCGCTGGCGGTCCGGGTGGTCCTGGGCGCTGACGATCGGCAGCGCCCTGATCCCCCTGCTCATCGGGGTCGGCCTCGGCGACCTTCTGTACGGACTGCCGATCAACCAGAGTCACGACTTCACCGGCAACTTCTTCGATCTGCTGACGGGCTACGGCCTGATGACCGGGGTGACGCTGCTGACGCTCTGCCTGCTGCACGGCGCCACCTTCCTCGCCCTGCGCACGACCGACGAGATCCGCGACCGCGCCCGCGGCGCCGCGCGTCGCATCGGACTCGTCGCGGTCCTCGTCAACATCGCCTGGGTGATCTGGACGCTCGTCGTGGTCGGCGGCGGCACGGTCCCGGAACCGACTCAGATCTTCGGCGTGATCGCAGTGATCTTCGCGTGGGTCCTTGCGAGCACCGAGTACGACGGCTGGGCGTTCGCCGCGTCCGGCTTTGGGATCGCCGCCGCCATCGGCCAGATGTTCATCTCCCTCTATCCCAACGTGATGATCTCCAGCACCAGCGCCACCTACAACCTGACCGTCAACAACGCGGCCTCGGGCCACTACGCGCTGATCGTGATGACGGTCGTCGCGGTGATCTTCTTCCCGCTCGTTCTGCTCTACCAGGGCTGGTCCTTCCACGTCTTCCGCGCCCGGGTGAAAACGCCGCCGGCGCCGGCCGACGGGTCCTAGGTCGGGGGGTCGCGGGCGCCGGGCCTACCGCGAGGCCGCTTCGGGCACCACCAGCACGGGGCGCTCGGAGTGGTGCACGACGGCGTTGGAGAGGCTGCCGAGCAGGGCCGACTGCACCGCCGTGACGCCGCGTGTGCCGACGACGATGAAGGTCGCGTCGAGCTCGTCGGCGATGTCGAGGATCGTCCGCCAGATGCTCGGCCCGCTGCGCTCGACGCGCAGCTCAGCCTCGAGTCCCGCGCCGCGGGCCAGCTCGAGGCCCTCCTGCGCGATCGCCTGGGCGCGGTCCTCCGAGTACTGCTCGAGCTCCGCGAACGACGGCATGTCGCGCGCCTCGTGCAGGCCCCAGGAATCCGACGCCGGCAGCGGCGGGCCCCACACGTGCACCAGCGTGACGGGCTGGTGACCGAGCGCCGCACCCGCGACCTCGATCGCGTGCTTCGCGCTCGGGGACCCGTCGTAGCACAAGACGATCATCGCGAGGACTCTAGTGGACGCCCGCGCCCGCCCGCGCCCCCGCCGGCGCCTACGCCGCGCTCGTCTGCGCCGCCGGCTCCGGCACCAGCCCTACCGCGCGCTCGGGCACCAGTCCTGGGGCGGGCGCCGGCCGCGCGCGGTGGGCGCTCGACACGCGGTCCCGGCCGTCCGCCTTGGCCTGGTAGAGAGCCTGATCGGCGGCCTCGTAGAGGGGGGTGAGCCGGGCCGCGGCGCCGGAGGCGATGCTGACACCGATCGAGAGGGTCAGGAACAGGCCCTCGCTGCGGCATTCGCGGGTCGCCTGGCACAGGCGCTCGCCGAGGGCCATGGCCTCGGACATCGACGCGCCCGGGAGCACGACCATGAACTCCTCGCCGCCGATGCGGTACATGAGCTCAAAGGAGCGCAGCTGCTTGCGCAGCTCGTAGGCCACGTCGCGCAGGACGACGTCGCCGATCGCGTGGCCGTGCGTGTCGTTGACCTCCTTGAAATGGTCGAGGTCGCAGAGGAGCACGCAGATCGAGGCCCCGGTGACCCGCGCCTGCTCGCTGAGCTCCTCGAAGCGCTGTTCCAGTCCCTGCCGGTTGAGCAGGCCGGTGAGCGGGTCGAGGATCGCGCGGTCCCGATATTGCAGCTCGGCGCCGCTGAGAGCCTGCGCGACGGCGGTGACGCAGATCGTGACCGTGATCGCGCCGAGCAGCATCGCGGGGTCGGCCACGGTCGCCCGCGGATCGACCGCGAGGGTGGCCATGAGCAGCATGCCGATCGCGGCGGCGACGGCGAGCCACACGACCGGGGCGCGGAATCGCGTGGCGGCAAAGACGGTCGGAACGGCGATCAGCGCCAGGGCGGGACTTCTCGGGCCACCGGTGATGGCGACTCCGACGGCGATGATCGCCTGCGTGAACAGCACGTTTGTGGCGGCGTGGTACTCGGGCTTGGCGCTGCGCCGCATCCTGACATCGAGGGTCTCGAGGCTCAGCCCACTAGCGACGAGCAGCGCCGCGATCCACCAGTTGTAGGCCGGTGCGAGGTAGGCCACCATCAGCACGAGCACGATCGTGGAGATGCGGCGGGCCCGGGCGATGCGGCCCGAGTTCTCGATCACGCGCGCACGATCCTCGTCACTCGGGCACAGCCAGGTCGCTTGCGGAACGGTCATGTCCCATGAATCGGCATCCACAGGTGCCGAGTTGACCGTCGCCTCCCGAAGCGGACCGATTGGGGAACGGCGCGTGCGGCCGCTCGATACGCTCGGGCGGTGTCCTTCGACGACGTGCACGCCCGCCGTGCGGCGCGGGTCCGTGAGCGCCGCGCCCAACTGCGCCGCCGACGGCTGGCCGCTGCCCTGGCGGCGCTGGCCGTCGTCCTGGTCGCCGTCGTCGTGGCCGTGGCGCTGGCCTCCTCGGGTGCCCGCCCAGCCCAGCAGGCGGCCGCCGCCGGCTCGGCCGCGGCGCGGCCGGCGTCCTCACCGGGGGCCTCGGCGGCGCCGAGCGCTTCCGGGCACGGCGCCGCTGCTGCGGCCGGCGGCGGCTCCGGCGCCGCCGCGCGGGTGCCGATCCTCATGTATCACGTGATCGCGCCGCCGCCGGCCGGGGCGCCGTTCCCCGGGCTGTACGTCCCCGCGCCCGAGTTCACCGCGCAGATGGAGGCGCTGAGGGCGGCCGGATGGCACGCCGTGACGCTCGACCAGTTGCGGGCCCATTGGTCGCGTGGAGTCGCGCTCGGCCCGGGCAAGCCGGTCGTGGTCACCTTCGACAACGGCTACCGCTCGCAGTACGTCAACGCGCTGCCCGCGCTGCAGCGGCTCGGGTGGGTGGGCGTCGAGAACATCCAGCTGAGCGGCCTGCCACCATCGCAGGGAGGCCTCACCAGCGCCCAGGTCCACGGTCTGATCGCCGCCGGCTGGGAGCTCGACACACAGGGGATCAGCCACGCGGATCTGATCCGTCTCGACGCCTCGCAGCTCACCTACCAGGTTGCCACCGCCCGGTCGCTGCTGCGCCAACGCTACGGCGTGCCCGTGAACTGGTTCTGCTATCCGTCTGGGCATTACGACGCGACCGTGATCGCCGCGGTCCGGGCGGCCGGATTCGTCGGCTCGACGACGGTGGTCCCGGGCTGGGCGAGCTCGGCCGAGGACCCCTACCGGCTCCCGCGCCTGCGCGTGCTCGGGGGCACGAGCCCGCAGTCGCTGATCGCTCAAATCGCCGCGGCCCGTGGCAGTTCCGCCACCCCGGCGTCCTACGGGGGCGCCTGAAGCCGCCTAATACCAAGTAAGCGGAATCTCACCCGCCTCTTAGCCAGAACTCACGACGGCCCCCGAGACTTCCGGGTGCAATGACGCCCCGTACCACCATCCGCGACCGCGGCCTGGCCATGATCTCGCGCTTCAACCGCTGGCTGATCGCCGGCGCCGTGGCCGCGTCCGGCCTGATCTCTCTGACCGCGGCCCACGCCTTTCACGGGCGCACCGTGAGCTCGAGCGGATCCTCCTCGGGCGCCTCCGGCGTGAGCAGCGCGCCGGCGGCGTCGCAATCCTCCTCGAGTCAGGACGGCAGCGGCCTGTCCGCGCCCAACCAGGTGCCCGCTCCGGCGCCGGCGGCCCCCAGCCCGGTCGTCTCCGGAGGGTCGTGAGCATGCGCGGGGGCGGGGCATGATCGCCGCCGCTGTCACCGGGCCGAGCGCGATGTGGTACCTGACGCGCGGCACCGGCGTCGTGGCGCTCGTCTTGCTGACGCTGTCGGTGGCGCTCGGCGTCGCGAACGTGCGCCGGCTGCACATCGCGGAGATGCCGCGGTTCGTGCTCGGCGCGATCCACCGCAACGCCTCGCTGCTGGCGGTGGTGTTCCTGCTCGTGCACATCGGGACCGCGCTCCTCGACGGCTTCGCCCCGATCCGGTTGCTCGACGTGGTCCTGCCCTTCCGCTCGGCCTACCGCCCGCTGTGGCTCGGCTTCGGCGCCGTGGCCTTCGACCTCCTGATCGCCCTGACCATCACGAGCCTGCTCCGGCGGCGCATCGGCTACCGCGCGTGGCGCGCCACCCACTGGGCGGCTTACGCCTGCTGGCCCGTCGCCCTGCTGCACGGCCTCGGGACCGGCAGCGACGCCAAGACGACCTGGATGCTGGCCATCACCGGCATCTGCGTGATCGTGGTGATCGTCGCGGTCGTCGCCCGGGCGACCGACGGGTGGCCTGACCACGCCGGCGCGCGGGCCACCGCCCTGGCCGCCTCGGCGATGGTCCCGCTGGGACTGCTCGTGTGGTTGCCGAGCGGGCCGCTGGCCGCCGGATGGGCCAAACGGGCGGGCACGCCGAGCGCGCTGATCACAGCCGCCACGGCGTCCACCGCGCCCGCAGCGTCCGCCCCGGCCGCAGGCGGCTCCGGGTCGTCGGGATCGGGATCGCAGAGCTCCGGGTCACCGGTCTCGTTCACGGCGCCGGTCACCGGCACGCTGCGCCAGGGACAGGCCGACGGCGGCCTGGTCGAGGTGCACATCACACTCAACCTCGCGGGGCAGCACCTGAGCACGCTCGGGATCCGCATCCTCGGGCAGGCCGCCGACGGGGGCGGGGTGGCGATGAGCAGCAGCCGCGTCGAGCTCGGACCCGCCTCGGATCCGCGGCGGTACCGCGGCCAGGTCACCTCGCTCCAGGGCACGAGCATCGCCGCCACCGTACGGGACGCCAGCGGCGCCTCGCTGCAACTGGTCGCCCAGCTGCAGATTGACAGCGCGAGCGGCACCGTCAGCGGCACGGTCACCGCATCACCGGCGGCAGGTGGATGATGGCGGTCGCCACCGAGCAGGCGCTGCCGCGCGTGCTGACCGGCGTCGGCGAGCTGCCGATGACCGAGCTCGCGTCCCATCTGGATCGGCACGGTCCGCTGCCCGAGCTGCGCACGTGGTCCCCGGAACAGATCGTCGCCCTGGTGGAGCAGTCGGGCCTGCGCGGCCACGGCGGCGCCGGCTTTCCGACCGCCGCCAAGCTGCGCGCCGTCGCGTCGCGGCGTCAGCCCAAGATCCTCGTCGCCAACGGGACCGAGGGGGAGCCGGCGAGCAAGAAGGACCGAGTCCTCCTGCGCGAGCTGCCCCATCTGGTGCTCGACGGCGCATCCGTCGCGGCCCGCGCGATCGGCGCCGGTGAGGCAATCATCGCCATCTCCGAGCTCGACGAACGCAGCGCGAACAGCCTGCAAGAGGCCATGGCCCAGCGTCACGCGGCGGGGCTGCGCGCGGAGCCGCGGTTCTCGCTCGTCGGCGCCCCGGAGCGCTGGCTGAGCGGTCAGGAGTCGGCGCTGGTGAATCTGCTGAGCGGCGGCCCAGGGAAGCCGGTGTTCGGCGCGCGCCCGTTCGAACGCGGCGTGCGTCAGCGGCCGACGCTGGTCCAGAACGTCGAGACGCTGGCGCACCTCGGGCTGATCGCGCGCCACGGCGCCGACTGGTATCGCGGGCTCGGCACCGAGCGCGACCCCGGCTCGACGCTCGTCACGCTCGCCGGCGCCGTGTCCGCGCCCGGGGTGTACGAGATCGAGCGCGGAATGCCGCTCGCCGAGCTGCTGCAGTCCGCGGGCGAGTCCGAACCGCTGGCGGCGGTGCTGATCGGCGGCTACTTCGGGAGCTGGTTGCCGGCCGACCATGTTCCCGGTGTGCGGCTCGCGGCCGAGCATCTCGCCGAGCACGGGGCGGGCCTCGGCGCCGGCGTCATCGTGGCACTGGGCACATCGGCCTGTCCCGTGGCCGAGACCGCCCGCATCGCCGACTACTTCGCCGCGCAGACCGCCGGACAGTGTGGGCCCTGCGTGAACGGCCTCGGCGCGATCGCGGACACGATCCAGCAGATCGCCGCGGCCACGGCGCCGCCCGAGGCATGGTCGGATCTGGCCCGGTGGGGCCGCCAGCTGCCCGGGCGCGGCGCCTGCCGGCACCCGGACGGCGCCGTGCGCTTCGTCGCCAGCGCGTTGCGCGTGTTCGAAGCCGAGTTCCACGACCACGCCCGCCTCGGACCGTGCGAGCGCTGCGCGAATGCTCCCGTTCTCCCGGCGCCGCAGACACTCGCGTTTGCCGCCGTCCAGCCATGCGCGTGAAGGTCGATCCGATCCGGTGCGTGGCCCACGGTCTGTGCGCGGAACTGCTCCCGGAGCGGGTCCGTCTGGATGACTGGGGGTACCCGATCCTCGACGGCGAGCCGGTGCCGCCCGAGCTGACGGGACTCGCCCGCCGGGCCGCCGACGCGTGCCCTACGCTAGCTGTGTTGCTCGAGTCAGACGGCACGTGAGACGAGCGGTCGTTCTGCCGGCGGCGTGCGCCGCCGCGCTCGCGATCGTGGGGTGCGGAAGTGGGGGAGGAGCGCCGAGAACGGCCGGGATCCCGGCCACCGGCGCGAGCGCGACCCGGGCGTTGTCGACGACCGGCTCGGCGAGCCGCAGCACGACGGTCGCCAAGCCACCGGCTCCACCGCGCCCCAAGCCGCCCGCCTTTCCGCACCTGCTGGGCAGCGCGCTTGGCACCGCGCCGACGCATTTCGTGCCCGCCGTGCAGATTCGGAGCCGCACCGCGGTCTGGATCGCCCGCTCCCCCTCAGTCGGACTGCTGTCCTTCGATCAGAGCCTGGTCGGGCTCATCCTGCACGCCGGCACGGTCGATCCGGGCGGCTCCGGCTGGCGTTGGGGGCCGGCGGTGATCGGCTCTGAGCGCAGGCGCCTGGTCGCGGCGTTCAACGGCGGGTTCAAGTTCTCGACCGGATCGGGCGGCTTCGTGTCCCACGGCCACGTGGCAATCGCACCGACCGCCGGACTCGGCTCGATCGTCACCTACCGCGACGGCTACACCGACATCGGAGCCTGGAACGGCGGCGTGCCCGCGCCTGGCCGCGCGGTGGCCTCGGTGCGGCAGAACCTGAGCCTGCTGATCGACCACGGTGTGCCGGCCACCAACCTCGACTGCCTGAGCTGCTGGGGTGCTACGCTCGGCGGCGTCGTCGATCCCGCCCGGTCCGCGCTCGGGGTCACGGCCGACGGGCGCCTGATCTGGGCCGGAGGTGAGCATCTGACCGTCGCCCAGCTGGCCGGAGCCCTGCTCGCGGCGCACGTCGTCCGCGCGGTGCAACTCGACATCAACCCGGCCTGGGTGGCCGGCTACCTGTACGGTCATCGAGGCGGTCATGGTCCGCTGGCACCTGTCCCGGTCGCCCCTGGCCAAGTCGGCGTGTCAGGCTTCTTCCTTGTGCCGTACAGCCGAGACTTCTTCACCGTGATCATGCGGTGAGTCGAGCGCCCCGCAAGGAGACACGATGAACATCCAGCCTTCCCCGCGCGCCGAGGAGATCCGCGAGCGCCTGCTCGCGTTCATGGCGGAACAGATCCGACCCGCCGAGTCGATCTGGCAGGAGCAGGTGCGCGAAGCGGCCGCCGCCGGCAGTCCCCATTGTCATCCCCCGGTGATGGAGGAGCTCAAACGCGCGGCCCGCGAGCGCGGGTTGTGGAACCTGTTCCTGCCCGACGAGGAGCACGGCGCCGGCCTGACCAACGTCGAATACGCGCCGCTGGCGGAGATCATGGGCCGCACCCGGATCGCCTCCGAAGCCTGCAACTGCTCGGCGCCCGACACCGGCAACATGGAGGTGCTGCACCAGTTCGGGTCCGATGAGCAGAAGGACCGCTGGCTCGAGCCGCTGCTGGCCGGCGAGATTCGCTCCGGCTTCGCCATGACCGAGCCCGACGTCGCGAGCTCGGATGCGACCAACATCGCCATGCGGATCGAGCGTCGGGGCGAGGAGTACGTGCTCAACGGACGCAAGTGGTGGACCACGGGCGCGCTTCACCCCAACGCGCAGATTCTGATCGTGATGGGCAAGACGGACCCCGAGGCGCCCACCTATCAGCAGCAGTCGATGGTGCTCGTGCCGCTGGACACGCCCGGGGTCACGATCCTGCGCAGCGTGCCGGTGTTCGGCTACCACGATCCCGAGGGCCACGGCGAGCTGCTGTTCGAGGACGTCCGGGTTCCGGCTTCCAACATCCTCGCCGGCGCGGGAATGGGCTTCCTGATCGCCCAGGCCCGGCTCGGCCCCGGCCGGATCCATCACTGCATGCGTGCGCTCGGAGCGGCCGAGCGCGCGCTGGAACTGCTGTGCGACCGCGCCGACGCGCGCGAGACGTTCGGCCAGCCGATCTCGCACAACGCCAACGTGCGTGACTGGATCGCCGAGAGCCGCATCGAGCTCGACATGGCCCGTCTGCTGGTGATGAAGACGGCGTGGCTGATGGACACCGTCGGCAACCAGCACGCCCGGATCGAGATCGCCGCGATCAAGGCCGTCGTTCCCAGCATCGCGCTCAAGGTGGTCGATCGCGCGATTCAGGTCCACGGCGGCGCCGGCGTCAGCGACGACTTCCCGCTGGCCTACATGTATGCCGGGCTGCGGACGCTGCGGATCGCCGACGGACCCGACGAGGTCCACCGCCTGTCGGTCGCCCGGCAGGAGCTGCGCCGCCAGCGCCGGCGCCGCGAGGGTCAGAGCGCCTGATCCCCGCCGGACGCCGGGTCAGCCGGCGCCGTGGCAGTGCTTCCATTTGCGGCCAGAGCCGCAGGGGCAGGGGTCGTTGCGGCCGCGGGCAGAATCCGCGGCGGCATAGGCGCGCATCAGCTCGGCGGGTGCGCGGTTGGTGGCGAGCAGCTCGGCCATGGTCTGCATCGGTCGCTGGATGTGGTGGAAGAAGAGCTTGTAGCCGGGGCACAGGTAGTGCTGGCCGGGCTCGCCGTAGGGAGAGGTCGCGAAGCGGTCCTTGGGGCAGCCGCCGTGGCAGGCGAAGCGCACATCGCAATCGAGGCAGTACTGGGTGAGCGTGTCGCGCTTGTCGGCACCGAACTTCGTCTGCTGGGCGGAGGCGATGAGCTGCTGCATCGGCGTCTGGGTGATGTTGCCGAGCAGGTAGTCCGGCTCGACGTAGTGGTCACAGCAGTAGAGGTCGCCGTTGTGTTCGAGCGCGAGCTGCTGGCCGCAGGTCTCGGCGTGCACGCACATCCCGCCGGGTTCCCCGACCCAGTTGGCCAGGGCGGTGTCGAACATCTGCACGTAGACGGTGCCGATGTCGCGGCGCACCCATTCCTCGAACACGTCGATCAGGAAGCGCCCGTACTGCTCGGGGCCGATCGAGCGGTGGGTCACGAGCTCACCGTTCTGGGTGTAGAGCGGGCGTCCTGTGACGTGCCCGCCCCAGCCCGCGTCAGCGACCTCGAGCGTTTCCGGGGTGGCCCGCTCGATGATCGGGATGAACTGGATGAAGGTCGCTTCGAGCTCGTCGCGCAGGAACCGGTACACGTCGCGACCGTGCTCGCCGTTCGCGGCGTGCAGGGTGCTGAGCACGTTCCAATCGACATCGTGGCGTTTGAGGTGCTCGAGGCCGCGGATGACGCGGTCGAAGGTCGGCTTGCCGCCCTTGGAGACGCGGTATGTGTCGTGGATCTCGCGGGGCCCGTCGATCGAGATCCCGACCAGGAAATCGTGCTCCTTCAGGAACGCGCCCCACTCGTCGTCGAGCAGCGTTCCGTTCGTCTGCATGGTGTTCAGGATCCGCTGGCCCGGCCGGACGTACTGCTGCTGCAGCGTGATCGAACGGCGAAAGAAGTCCAGGCCCATGATCGTCGGCTCACCACCCTGCCAAGCGACGATCACCTCGGGAGCCTGCGCGTGAGCCTCGAGCAGCTGCCGGATGTAGGTCTCCTGCAGCTCCTCCGCCATCCGGAAACGGCTGCCCGGGTACAGCATCTCCTTCGACAGGAAGAAGCAGTACTCGCAGTCGAGATTGCAGATCGCCCCCGTCGGCTTCGCCATGAGATGGAACGCCAGCGGCGCCCCCGGCACCGTCAGGACCGGACCCACGCCCTCGAGATCGGTGCTCGTCCCCATCGCGTCAGTGTGGCGCTTCCCGTTTGCGCGCACGTCACCCCGATCGGATGAGAGCGCCGGAGCATGGCCCGGGAGGCGGCCACCAGCACGGGAAAGTGCGCGGTCGGACCCGTGGTTTTCCCGCATGACCTGTCGCGGCGACGGGCGTACATTCACGCCACTATGCGCACTCCCATCAGATCAGAACGAGAGGCCTTCCGGCTCGTGTTCGGAGCCGTGGCCGTGATCGCCGTTGCCGTCGTCCTGGGGGTGGTCGCGACGGCCTGGCTCGGCGTCGCGGTGCTGGTCGTCGCCATCGTGGCGGCGGCGGTCGCGTATCTGCGTGCCGAGAACCCCGATCGGCGCCAGGCGCTCCGCGAGGCGGCACATGAGCGCCATCCGGCGGGCTCGACGGGCACCAGGCACGTGTTGGTGGTGGCCAACGAGACGCTCGCCGGGGACGAGTTGCGCAAGCAGATCACCCGTGTGGATCCCGAGCACACCGAGATCGACGTGCTGGTCCCGGTGCTGACCTCGCGGATGCACTACGCGGCGACGGATATCGACCGTGAGCGGGTGGCCGCGCAGGCGCGGCTGAACCGATCGCTGCGATGGGCGGAGCGGTGCGGCATCGTGGCGCGCGGTGAGGTCGGCGACCCGAGCCCGGCGACGGCGCTCGAGGACCGGCTGCGTGCCTTCGGCGCCGATGAGGTGATCGTCGTCACCCACCCGAGCGAGGACGAGTCCTGGCAGGAACAGGGAGAGCTCACGCGCCTGCGGCGCGAGCTCGACGTCCCGGTCACGCACGTGAGCGTCGGCGCCCCGGCAGCGTAGCGGCGGTTCTCAATCTATACAACTGTGCGCTTGTGATAGGCTGGTCGTGTGGACCAGAGCTCCTTTCCGCACCCTCTCGCCGATCCGCTCATCGACTTGATCGCCCAACGCTTCCGCGTGCTCGCCGAGCCGATGCGGATCAAGTTGCTCGATCAGCTGCGCGAGGGCGATGCGACCGTCGGCGAGTTGCAGGAGAAGCTCGGCGCCTCGCAGCAGAACGTCTCCAAGCACATGGGGATCCTCCACAGCGCGGGCATGGTGTCGCGGACCAAGGACGGCAACCACGTCCGCTACGCGATCGCCGACGAGGGGGTTTTCGAGCTCTGCGAGCAGGTCTGCGGCGGCGTACGCCGCCAACTCGGTGAGCTCGATGCGCTGCTCACGCCGACCCGCGCCGAGTAGCCCGTGATCGACCCGCCGCTGACTCGCCGTGAACGGCTTGAAGCGGGCGTCGCCCGCGGGTTCTCGCGGCTCTCGCCGCGCGCGCAGCTGCGGCTGGCCGGCGGGCGTCCGGTCACGATCGACGGTCAGGAGCTGGACCCGGGCATCCAGCTCGTGCTCGCGGCCGGCGAGCGCCTCCGTGGGGGCGTATCGCTGACCGGTCCCGCGGGGGTCAGCGCAGCGCCGAGCGAGATCCGCGCCGCCTCACGCCGCGAGGCGCTCGCCGTCTCCGGTGCCAGCACTTCGGTCGGCGCCGTGCGCGAGCTCGAGGTCGTCGGCGCCGCCGGCCCGCTGCGGGCGCGTCACTACATCCCCGACGAGCCCGGCGGTTCACACCCGCTGCTCGTCTTCCTCCACGGTGGCGCGTTCACGATCGGCGATCTCGATACCCACGACGAGCCGTGCCGGCTGCTGTGCCGTCATGGCGGCCTGCATGTGCTCTCAGTGGATTACCGCCTCGCGCCCGAGCACCCGTTCCCGGCCGCCGTCGAGGACGCCCACGCGGCGCTGCTCTGGGGCTTTGACCATGCCCGGGAGCTGGGTGCCGATCCGGCCCGGGTGGCGGTGGGTGGCGACAGCGCCGGCGGGAACCTCGCCGCCGTGGCGACGCAGCTCACCGCCGCGGAGGGCCGTCGCGCCGCGCTCCAGGTCCTGATCTACCCGACCGTCGACTTCAGCCGGCGCTGGCCGTCGGCCGACCTGTTCGGCGAGGGCTTCTTCCTGACCGAGAACGACCGCAGCTGGGCCGAGATCAACTACCTCGGTCAGACGAACACCGAGCGCACCGATGCGCGCCTGTCGCCCCTGCTCGCCGACAGCCTGGCTGGACTGCCGGCGGCGATCGTGGTCACGGCTGCGTTCGACCCGCTGCGCGACGAGGGCGAGGCCTACGCGGCCGCGCTGCGCGCTGCAGGGACGCCGGTGCTCCTGCGCCGCGTCCCGGGCATGATCCACGGCTTCATCAACATGACCGCGATCAACCGCGGCGCCCGCGAGGCGACCGTCGAGATCGGCGCGATGGCCCGGGCGGCGTCGACGCTCGGGCTCACCGCAGCGGATGGCGGACTCACAGCGCGGTCGTGACCCGGGCCAGCTCGACCAGGGAGGTGATGCCCTGCCGGACCTTCTCGATGCCGTCCTGGCGCATGCTGCTCATCCCGAGCCGGGCGGCGGTGGCCGCGATCTCTGCCACGCCGCGGCGCTCGAGCAGCAGAGCCCGGATGTCCTCGGTGACCGGCATCACCTCGTAGAGCCCGACACGGCCGTGGTAGCCGGTCTCGCCACAGCGCATGCAGCCGACGGCCTCGTACACATCGGCGTTCTCGAGTCCGTGCTCGGCCCGCACCGCGGCTGAGAGCGCAGCCGGGCGCTTGCACTGCTCGCACAGGACGCGGGCGAGGCGCTGCGCCACGACGCAGTCGACCGCCCCCGCGATCATGAACGGCTCGATGCCCATGTCGATGAGGCGGGTCATCGCGCTGGCGGCGTCGCGCGTGTGCAGCGTGGAGAGCACCAGATGGCCGGTGAGCGCCGCCTGGACCGCGATCGCCGCGGTCTCGGCGTCACGGATCTCGCCCACCATCATCACGTCCGGGTCGGCGCGCAGCATCGAGCGCAGGCCGGCGGCGAAGCTCACCCCGGCCTTCGGCGCGACCTGCATCTGCTTGATCCCGGCGATCGGGGACTCGACGGGGTCCTCGATCGTGAGGATGCTGCGCCGGCCGTCGTTGATGACGCCGAGTGCGCCGTAGAGCGTCGTGGACTTTCCCGATCCGGTGGGCCCGGTGACCAGCACCGCCCCATACGGCTTGCCGATCGCCGACAGAAAGGTGTCGCGGTCGCGCCCGTGCATTCCGAGCGCGTCGAGGTCGCGCACGACCGTGCGGGTGTCGAGGATGCGCATCACGACGGCCTCGCCCCGGATCAGCGGAAGCGTCACGACCCGTACGTCGACGCGACGGCCGTCGACCGTTACCACGAGTCGGCCGTCCTGGGCGACGCGACGCTCGGCGATGTCGAGGTTGGCCATGATCTTGATCCTCGAGACCACGCCGGCCGACATCGAGCGGGCGACCGTGGCCGCCGGGGTCAACACGCCGTCGATCCGGAACAGGATCTGCATGTCGCCTGACTCGGGATCGCAGTGAATATCGGACGCGCCCCGCTCCACGGCCTCGGCGATGATCGAGTGCACGAGCTTGACGATGGGCGCTTCGGCGCTCTGCCCGGCGGTGGTCGGGGTCAACTCGATCTCGAGCTCGGGTTCGGGCTCCTCAACCGCCATCACGGTCTCATCGAGCCGGTTGAGCCGGGCGATCAGCGCGCTGATGTCCTCACGCTCCGCGGCGGCGGGCCTGACCGTGAGCCCGGTGATCATCGAGATCTCGTCCACCGTGAGGACGTTCGTGGGGTCGGCCATCGCCAGCAATACGGACCCGTCGGGCATGAAGGCGACCGGAACGGCCTGGTAGCGCCTGGCCACATCGACCGTGATCAGGTTGACCGCACCCATGTCGATCTCGAACACCGACAGGTCGATGTAATCGACGCCGAAGCGCTCGGCCAACGCCCGCGCGAGCTGGTCATGTCGCAGCGCTCCGGTCTCGATCAGGACCTGGCCCGTCGTCCGGCCCTGGGCTCGCGCCGTCTCCACCGCCACCTCGACGGTCTCGCGCAGCACGAACCCCAGATCGACGATCACGTCGCCGATCTGGCGTTGCGAGCGCCCGCGCTGCGACGGCGGGGTCAGACCCCGCGGGGAATCGGCCGCCTCCTCGGGGACCGGCGCGGGCGGGGCGCCGATGTCGGGGCTCATACACCCTGAATCGGCATCCCCGCGTTTCCTTTGAGCGCCGGCGTCAGATCTGCGCGGTCCCGGCCCGGCGCCGGCGGCCGGAGAACCGAGCGGTCCCCACCGAAACGGCGGGGACGAGGACTAGCCTTGCGCCGCCTCCGCCAGCTCCGCCGGCCGGTGCGAGGCCACGGCGCGCGTCTCGTTTCGCCACGCCCGCCAGTAGCGGCGCAGGCGCCGCACGAACGCCTTCGGCTTCTCGGCGTACAGCCGCTCACCGAGGAACATCGCCTCGGTCTGAAGCTGGGCTCTGCGGTGCTCGATCAGCCCCAGCACCGGATCGAGATCCCGGGGGATCTGGCCGTCCAGATCGACCAGCGTGCTGCGCAGAACGGCGAGGTCGTGGTCATCTCCGAGCAGGTCAGCCAGACGGTGAGCATCCTCCGCGTGACCGCGCATCGTGCGCGGGGAGATCGCGGCCAGCCACCGCAGGTGGTACCAGAGATCCTTGGACCGCTTCCGCCACGCGTGCAGGTTCTTGTCCGTCGGCCGCGCCCGCGCCCGGGTGAACGCCGTGCGGCCGCCGGCGGACCGCGTCGAACGTCGCCTTCGGCAGCTGTCCGGCGTACCGGTCCGCGAGCCCGTCGAGCGCGTCGAGCGCGACGTCGGCGTCGCGGGCGGCGCCGAGGCCGCGAGCGGCGTCGCGGAGCGCATCGTTCTCGTGCCGGCGCTCGGCCGCGGGCGGCGTGCCCCGGCCGAGCCGCAGCAGTGAGCGCTCCTTCTTGAGCGCCTTGCGGGCGTCGTGAACGGCCTTGACGACATCGACCTTGACGCCGTCGGTGAGCTCGCCGATCGCGTTCTCGAGCTGTTCGCGCCCGCTCCGGCGCAGAGCTCCCGGAACGGACTCGCCGGGTTGAAGTCGGTACGGCATTGGGTGTCCTTCCTGTTCGCGTCTCCCAGCGCAAGCTGTCCTCATTGGCCTACCCAGGGGCCCGAGAGACCAATCCGGCGCCTCCGTCACGCCGGCTGTGGCGGCCCAGGGCCCGAAACCGCTCGGGGGAATTCCGCGTTTGGGGCCGCGACGGAGTAGCTTGCACGACATGAGCGGCGAGAAGACGGTCCGCACGACTCCGCTGATCGGCACGAAGGTCTGGTTCGGGCCGCGCCGGATCGGATGGGGATGGATCCCGGTGTCCCCGGAGGGCTGGATCGTCACCGCCATCATCGCTGTGGCGTCACTGGCACTGAAGCGGGGCGATCGCCGGCGGCGCGGGGCCGACCTCCTGCTCGCCGCCCTCTACCTGGCCTTGGTCGCGCTCAAGGGCACTGCGCCCGGAGGCGCTCGGGCCCGCCGGGCATTCGAGGCCGCTCGGGAACAGCCCACCGCTCCTGCCTGAGTCGGCCGCAGGCCGACGTCAGACCGCTGCGAGCAGGTTCTCGAGCGCCGCGAGGTCGTCCGGGCTCGGGGTCCAGCGGGCCGCGGCGGCATTGGCGCGCACCTGCTCGGTCTTCGTCGCCCCGGCGATCACCGAGGACACCACGGGCCGGGCGAGCAGGGCGCCGATCGCCACCTCCAGCAGTGACCGGCCGCGCTCACGTGCGTAGCGCTCGAGGGCATCGAGCAGCTCGAACTGCGCATCGGTGGCGATCTGTGTGCGTCCGGCGAGACGCGCGCCCGCCGGCGCGGCCGCGCCGCGGCGGTACTTGCCGCTCAGCAGCCCCGACGCGAGCGGGAAGTAGGGGACGAAACCCAGCCCCAGTCGCTCGCACGTGGGCAGTACGTCGCGCTCGGCCTCGCGGACCAGCAGGCTGTACTCGTTCTGGATCGCGACGAACCGCGTCAGTCCGTGCTCGCGGGCGACCGCATCGGCCTCGTCGATCTGCTCAGCGCTGAAATTGGATGCGCCGATGGCCCGCACGGTCCCGGCGCGGACGAGCTCGTGCAGCGCCTCGAGCGTCTCGGCAATCGGCGTCTCGCCGTCGGGCTGGTGATACCAGTACACGTCGATGACGTCGGTGCGTAGCCGTCGCAGCGACGCCTCGACCGCCTGACGGATGTAGGCGCGCGAGCCGCGCGCGCTCCCTCCGTCACCCATGTCCATCCCGAACTTGGTGGCCAGCACCACCTCGTCCCTGCGGTTGCCGAGAACCTCGCCGAGCAGCTCCTCGCTGCGCCCGCCGCCGCCATAGATGTCCGCGGTGTCGAAGAAGGTCACGCCCTCGTCGAGCGCAGCGCCGACGACCGCACGGGTCCCCTCGAGATCGACGCGGCGGCCGAAGTTGTTGCAGCCCAGGCCCACGCCCGAGACGGGCGGTCCGCTGTCGCCGAGGGTCCGCGTGGGAGGGCCGATCATGGACAATCCTCTATAGCAGAGCCGAATCGTGTCCCCCCGGGAGCAGACACGGTCGGCCAGACGCTGGTCAACGAGAATGGAGCGGCGAAGCCATCATCTGGTCGTGTCGGTCGCGGCGGTCGTGTCGGTCGTGTCAGTCGCGGCGGTCGCGGCGGTCGCGCTCGCCTTCGGGCTCGCGGCGGGACCGGCGCGAGCCGTCGTGTCCGCAGGCGAAGCTGCGCCCGGTGCGGCCGATCTCGCGCGCTACGTCAATCCGTTCGACGGCACGCAGGCCGGTGCGCCCGACTTCGGGACCGGGGGTGGAGCCGGGAATACCTTCCCCGGACCGGTGCTCCCGTTCGGGATGATCCAATGGGGCCCCGATACCAGCCCCGGGTCGCAGAACCTGGGTGGAGGATATGCCTACGACGACACGACGATCCGCGGGTTCAGCCTGCGTCGCCTGACCGGCGCGGGCTGCGCGAACTACGGGGACGTGCCGTTCCTGCCGACCGTGGCGTCGGTCACGAGCTCGCCCGCGGAGCCACCCTCGGGTGGCTTGAACCCGGCCCTGCTGCCGTCCTTCTCGCATCGTGACGAGGCCGCGTCCCCGGGCTCCTACCGCGTCGAGCTCAACCCCGGCAGCGCCACCGCGATCGGCGTGCAACTGACCGCCACGCGGCGCAGCGGACTCGGGCGCTTCACCTTTCCGGCCGACGGCAGCGGGAGCGTTCTGATCGACGTGACCGGCAGCCGCGGCGGCGCCGCGAACGGCGCGGTGCAGGTCGGTCCGTCCCGGCAGGAGGTTTCAGGCTCGGTGCAGAGCGGCGGCTTCTGTGTCGAGCCCAGCCGCTACCGGCTCTACTTCGACGCTCGCTTCAGCCGGCCGTTCCACCGTTTCGGCACCTGGACCGGCGGGGCGCTCGCCCCGGGATCGAGATCCGCCGCCGACTCCGTCCCCGTCGTTCCGTGGGCGCTGGGCGCGCCCGGCGTCTCGGCCCAGACCGGCGCATACGTCGGGTTCGATACGAGCAGGGACCGCGTGGTGGAGATGCGCGTGGGGATCTCGTTCGTCAGTGTCGAGAACGCGCGCGCGAACCTCGACGCCGAGACCGACGGGCTCAGCTTCAACGCGGCGCGAGCGGCCGCGCGGACGGCCTGGGACCGGATGCTGGGGCGGATCGACGTGCACGGCGGCCGCAGCGTGGACCGCCGCACCTTCTACTCGATGCTCTATCACGCTCTGATCGCACCGAGCACCTTCAGCGACGCCGACGGCCGCTACATCGGGATGGACGGTCGTGTGCACAGCGCCCGCGGCTACACCCAGTACGCCGACTTCTCGGGCTGGGACGTCTACCGGAGCCAGATGCCGTTGCTGGCGCTGATCGCGCCGCGGCAGGCCTCCGACATCGTCTCATCGCTCCTGGCCGATCAGGCTCAGAGTGGCTGGCTGCCGAAATGGTCGATCGCCAACGCGCAGACTCAGATCATGACCGGGGATCCGGCCGACCCGACGATGGCCGCCATCTGGGCCCTCGGCGGGCACGGCTTCAATCTCCGCGCGGCGCTGGCCGCCGCGGTCAAGGGCGCGACCGCGAGCGGCCGGAGCGCCAATGACGGCTATGTCGAGCGGCCGGCCGGCGGCTCCTACCAACGACTCGGCTACGTGCCGCACGAGCAGAACGCCAACGTGGCCTCGGAGTCCGTCGACGCGTGGCGTCGGACGCAGCCGGGGCCCTACCGGCCGAGCCTCGATCTCGCCTGGGGGTCGGCGGGCACCACGCTCGAGTACGCCACCGACGACTTCGCGGTCGCCCGGCTGGCCGCCGACACCGGCGACCGGGCCACCTGCCGTCGGTTTCTGGCGCGGTCGGGCAACTGGCGCAACGTCCTTGATCGCGCGACCGGATACGTGCGCCCGCGTTGGTCCAACGGCCGGTTCGTCACGCCCTTCGATCCGAACCGCAACGATCGGCTCAGCAGCCAGGGGTTCGCCGAAGGCGACGCGGCGCAGTACACCTGGATGGTGCCACAGGACCCGGCTGGGCTGTTCCGGGCGCTCGGCGGCTCGCGCACCTCCGTGAGGCGCCTGGACCGGCTCTTCGTCCGGCTCAACGCGGGCTTCAGCTCGCCGTACGCGTTCCTCGGCAACGAGCCGAACGCCAACGCCCCGTGGCTGTACGACTGGGCGGGTGCGCCGTACAGGACCCAGTCGGTGGTGCGCCGGGCGATCATGTCGCTGTACAACCCCACGGCCGCCGGCTACCCGGGGAACGACGATCTCGGCCAGATGTCGGCCTGGTACGTGTTCGCCACGCTCGGCCTGTACCCCGAGGTCCCCGGGACCGACGTGCTGGCCCTCGGCAGCCCGCTGTTTCCGCGGACCGACTTGCGGCTGCCCGGCGGCGTGGTGTCGATCACCGCCCGGGGAGCCGCGCCCCGGGCGCCCTACGTGCAGCGGCTCGCGCTCGGCGGGCGCACCTGGAACCGGCCGTGGCTGCGACTGGCCGACATCGCCCGGGGCGCACACCTGAGCTTCGTGCTCGGTCCGGCGCCCAACCGCGGATGGGGGAGCCGGCCGTCCGCTCGGCCACCGTCCTACGGGCCCGGCGACGCTGCGGCCTGCGCATCACCGTGATCGCCTGAGCACCCGTGACCGCAGCACGATCGGGCGCCGATTGGTGAAGAATTCCGCGATTGTGAGACGAGGTATCCGGTGATGGGCCAGATCGGCGCCGTCTTCCCAGGGGGAGGCGGTGGGGTCGGCGAGCTGATCCGCGTCAAGGACTGGTCCGAGACGCCTCTGGGACCCCGGGACCGGTGGTCGCAGCCGCTGCACACCTCCGTCAGCATCTGCCTGGCGTCGCGGTTTCCGATGTTCCTGTGGTGGGGCCACGAGCTGATCAACATCTACAACGACGCGTACATCCCGCTGATGGGGGCCAAGCACCCGGACGGACTGGGTCGGCCGGCACCGGAGCTGTGGGCCGAGGTGTGGCCGATTCTCGAGCCGCTCGCGATGGACGTGGTCGAGCGGGGCCGCGCATCGTGGTCGGAGGCACAGCTGCTCCACCTCGAGCGCTCGGGCTACCCCGAGGAGTGCTACTTCGACTTCGCCTACAGCCCGGTGATGGACGGTGCCGGCGGGGTTGGCGGGCTGCTCGGGGTGGTCTCGGAGATCACCGAACGCGTGCTCAGCGGCCGCCGCCTGCAGACGCTGTCGGAGATCGCGGCCCGGGTCCGCGGGATCGACCACGTCAGCGACGTCCAGCGCGAGGCGGTGGCCGCGCTCAACGCCGACCAGCTCGATCTCCCTTTCGCGCTGCTCTACGAGCACGTCGGGGATGGGGCGCGGCTCGTTGCCGCGACCGGGCTGGGCCCCCGGGAGCAGCGGCGCCTCGCCGGCGGCCAGGGAGCCCGCTTGGAGGGACGCGCCGCCGCCCTGCGGCAGCGGGTCGACGGTGCGCTCGCCCGGCGCGAACAGAGCGTCATCGTCGAGCTGCCCGCGCTCGAGCTGACGACGGACGGGGAACGGCCCGGAGCTGACAAGGCGCTGATCCTCCCCGTCGACGACACCGGAGAGGGGAGCGCGACCCTGGCGCTGGTGTGCGGGCTGAGCCGCCACCGGCCACTCGATGACGACCTGCGCCGGTTCTGCGAGCTGGTCGCAACCGCCATCGGCGGCGCCGTCGGCGACGCCCGCGCCCTCGAGGAGGAACGGGCTCGCGCCGAGTCGCTGGCGGAGCTCGACCGGGCCAAGACGGAGTTCTTCTCCAACGTCTCGCACGAGTTCCGCACGCCGCTCACGTTGCTGCTGGGTCCGCTCGAGGATGCGGTCAATCGCTCCGATCCCGATCCGGCCCTGGTGATGGCCCATCGCAACGCGCTGCGTCTGCTCAAGCACGTGAACACGCTGCTCGAGTTCTCGCGCCTGCAGGCCGAGCGCGTACAGGCCGACCCGCGGCCGATCGATCTGGGCACGTTCTCCACCGAGCTGGCCAGCATGTTCCGATCGGCGGTGGAGAAAGCCGAGCTCACGCTGACCCTGGACTGCGGTCAAGCTCCCGTGACCGTGGTCGCCGACGCCGATCAGCTCGAGCAGATCATCCTCAACCTCCTCTCCAACGCGCTCAAGTTCACCCGCGAGGGCGGGATCACGGTCCGTGTGTACGAGTCCGCCGGCCGGGGTGTGGTCGAGGTGAGCGACACCGGAATCGGGATCCCCGAGTCGGATCTCGATCGGCTGTTCGAGCGCTTTCACCGCGTCGAGGAGGCGTGGTCGCGCTCGCACGAGGGCAGCGGCATCGGGCTCGCGCTGGTCAAGGAGCTGGCGGTGCTCCAGGGCGGAACCGTCACCCTGGAGAGCCACGAGGGCTCGGGCACGACATTCTCGGTCTCACTGCCGCTGAGCACGGAGGCCGAGGGCGACGGCGCCCCAGCCGCCTCGACCCGCGCCGAGGCGTTCCTGGCCGAGGCGCTGCGGTGGAGCGACGGAACGGAACCCGTGCCGACGGGCGCCTCCGCGGAGTCGATCGACGGCGCTGAGGTGCCCGCTGAGGACCGCGCGCGCGTGCTCATCGTCGACGACAGCGCCGACATGCGCGACTACCTCGGCCGCCTGCTGGGCGCGCGGTACGAGGTCCGCATGGCGGCCGACGGCGAGCAGGCCCTCGAGCTGCTGCTCGCCGGCGCCGGCGCCGATCTGGTGCTCAGCGACGTGATGATGCCGCGCCTGGACGGATTCGGCCTGGTGCGCCGGATCCGCGCGATCGAGTCGCTGGCCGGCACGCCGGTGATCCTGCTCTCGGCTCGGGCCGGGGAGGAGGCATCGGTTGAGGGGCTTGTGACGGGGGCCGACGACTATGTCGTCAAGCCGTTCAGCGCGCGAGAGCTGGTCGCGCGCGTCGCCGCCAATCTCGAGCTCGGGGCGCTCCGCAACCGGGAGGCACGGCGCTCGGCCGAGTACGCCGAGCGGCTCCGGGGTCTGCTCGAGCGCGAGCGCGCGGTGGCCGAGACGCTGCAGCGCAGCATGCTCCCCGAGCACCTGGACATGGGTGTCTTCACGCGCGTGGGCGCCCGCTACGAGCCGGCGCAGGCGGCTATGAAGGTCGGCGGCGACTTCTACGACGCGCTGGCGCTGCCCGACGGCCGGGTCCTGCTGGTCGTGGGCGACGTGGCCGGCCACGGACTCGAGTCGGCTGTCGTGATGGGCACGATGCGGGCGGCCCTGCGCGCGTATGTGCTGCGGGATCCCTCGCCGGACCGGCTGCTCGAGGAGCTCAACGCGTTCGCCTACACGCTCGAGCGCCCGGCGATGGTGACCTGTCAATGCGTGCTGATCGACGCAGAGGGCCGCGGGCTGACCTACGCGACGGCCGGACACCCGCCGGGGCTGATCCGCTCCGCGGACGGCCGCGTGGCGCTGCTGCAGGAGCCGGGAGCGCCGCCGCTGGGAGCCCAGCTCCTGCCGCGCTTCCCCCTCACCCGGGTTCCGCTGGAGGCGGGCGACACGATCGCGCTCTACACCGACGGCCTCGTCGAGCGCCGCGGCGAGGCGATCGACGCCGGCATCGCACGACTGGTCGCGGCGGTCGCAGGGCAGCGGAACCGTGATGCCGCCGGTCCGGCCGCACTGGCCGAGGAGCTGGTCCTCGCGCAGCGGCCGGACGGAGGCTACGAGGACGACGTGGCGGTGCTGGTCGCGAGCCTGGAGGCGCCCGGTACGACGCTCGAGCTCGAGCTGCCGGCGAGCCTCGACGTGCTGCCCGGGCTGCGGCGCACTCTGCAGCGGTGGCTGGCCGCGCAGGACGTATCCGCCGAGGAGGCGTACGACATCGTGTTCGCCAGCCACGAGGCGGCCGCGAACATCGTCGAGCACGCCTACGGGCTCAAGGACGGCCAGATCGAGTTGCGCTGCCGCGCCGACGATGATGCCGTCCATGTCACGCTCGCCGACCGCGGACGGTGGCGGCCCCCTCGCGGCGAGGGCCGGGGACGAGGTGTCGGGCTGATGCGCGAGGTCATGGACGAGGTCGAGATCGAACGGCTCGACGATGGTTCGACGGTGCATCTGCTCCGCCGCCGCTCGCGGGGGTCGGCGTGATCACGCCGCCGCGCATGCGCATCGAGCGGGTCGGCTCGGCCAAGACGGTGACCGCGACCCTGTACGGCGATCTCGACCTGGCCAACCGTCACGACGTGGAGCAGGCCCTGCGCGAAAGCGTGCCCGCGGACGTGGCCACGCTCGTGCTCGACCTCACGCACGTCGGGTTCCTCGATTCGAGCGCCGTGCAGATGCTGTTCGAGCTGCACCGGGACATGGAACGGGCGCGCGGGCAGCTGCTGCTGGCGATGAGCCCCGACGCGCCGGCGCGGCGCAGCATCGAGCTCTCCGACCCGGGTGCCCTGCTGCTTCTCTACCCCAGCTCCGCCTCGGCGCTCGCGAGCCTCACAGCCTGACGCGGCATGGGGGGCGCACGACACTACATTCGGAGGCGCGGCGCCGGCGCCGGTTGCTCGAGCTCGGCCAGGGCGATCGCGCCGAGCACTCCGGCCTGATCGCCGAGCACCGGCGGGACCAGATAGCTGTCGATGCGCTCGCCGAGCATCGGCGTGTCGAGATAACCGGCGACCAGCTCACGCAGTCGCTCCCGGATCATAGGGAGCAGCCGCGGCCGGTCCATCACGCCGCCGCCGACGACGATCCGCTCGGGCGAGGCGACGCACACGATGCTGAGCAGCCCGAGCGCGACGTAGTCCGCCTCCAGGCTCCATGCGGGGTGCTCCTCGGGCAGGTTGGCCGGCGAGGCATTCCAGCGCTCGGCCAGGGCCGACCCGGACGCGAGCCCCTCCCAGCAGTCGCCGTGCGCGGGGCACGAGCCGGCGAACGGATCCCGCTGCCGGTCGTGGGGGATGCGCAGGTGCCCGACCTCGGGATGCACGAGCCCGCGCAGCGGGCGCCCGCGAATGACCAGGCCGGCGCCGACCCCGGTGCCCACCGTCAGGTAGCAGAGGCTGTCGACGTCGCGCCCGGCGCCCCAGCGATGCTCACCCAATGCGGCCGCATTCACATCGGTATCGAACGCGACGGGCACCCCGAGCCGGTTGCGGATCACCGTCGCCACGGCGGTCCGCTGCCAGCCCGGCTTCGGCGTTGTGGTCACCTGGCCCCAGGTCGGGGAGTCCGGGTCGGCGTCGATCGGGCCGAATGAGCCCACCCCGATCGCCGCCGGCGTGGGGTGCTCGCGGAAGAAACCGATGATCCGCTCGAGCGTCTCCGGCGGCGAGGCCGTCGGGAACTGCTCCTGCGCCAGCAACTCGTCAGGCCCGCTGCCGACTGCGCAGACGCACCACGTCCCGCCTGTCTCGACACCGCCGTAGATCGTGGTCATGTCGCCAATCATGACCGGCGCTCAGGCGGCGTGAGCGGCACCCTCCGCTATTCGACCAGCGGTGGTTCGCGCATGGACGCGTTGATGTGCTCCGACAGCGCAGCGGCGGCGGCCCGCTCGGCGATCAGTCGCTGCTGATCGTCGTGCGCGCTGAGCAGCGCGGCCTCGTAGGCGGTCGCGGCCGCGTCCCACAGCTCCGCGAGGTGGTCGGTCTCCAGGCGCGCCTCCCGCCGCATCGTCTCGACACCATCGGCGATCACCGCCGCAGGGGTGTGGGCGGCGAAGCGCTCCTCCGCGTCGGTCTCGCGCTCGAACGTGAACGTCCCCGCCGGCGTCAGCACGGGCTTGTGCAGCACGCGCTCGACGCGCGTCGAGGCGTCGTCACCCACGCTCGTGGAGACGCTGAAGCGCGGGTACGGCGCGACGCTCGCCAGCCAGGCCTGCCGGTGCCGGTCGGATTCGCGCTCCCGGCGCTCGTCGATCGTCACGCCGGCGTACTCGGCCACATGGACCCAGCCCCAGTGGGTGGCGACGAGCAGCACGCCCACCACGAGGAGGATTGCCGCCAGCGCACCGCCGCCGCCGAACAACAGCTCTGCGCCACCATAGAGCGCGATCGCAGCGCCGCCGACGAGCGTGACGCCGGTCAGGGTCGATCCCGTCGCGACGAGCCGGTCATGCCCGCGGGTCAGGGCCGCCGTCTCGTGGTACTGCTCGGCGGCGGGTAGGTTGGCCATGTCCTCGCCCAGCAGCCGGCGATCAGCCGGCACGCCGAGAAAGTCGATCATGCTCTGGCCGCCGCCGGCCATCGTGGTTGCCTCGCTCGGGACTCCCGTTCGCAGCTCGGACTAGGAGCGGCCGGGGAAGGACGGGCTGTTCCGGCCCCCGTTGCCGGGGTGCCTGCTCGCGTCGGCGGCGAGGTTGCCGGTCAGCATGCCCTCCTGCACCTGATCCATCAGGGACCCGACGGTCGCGGGGGAGTGGGGGAGCAGCAGCGTCGTCATGTTGCCGTTCTCGCCGACCGACCGGAGCGTGTCCATGTACTGGGTCAGCGCCACCAGGCCCATCGCCTCCTTGGCGTCGATGCCGTCCTCGTCGGAGATCAGGGCCAGCGAGTCCTTGAGGCCCTGGGCGATCGCCCGGCGCTCGGCGGCCACGCCCTCGCCGTGCAGGCGCATCGCTTCGGACTCTGCCTCGGCCTTCTTGATCCGCAGCGTCTTGTCGCCCTCGCCCTGGGCCGTGGCGGCCTCCTGGTTGCGGCGCGCCGCGTTGATGTTGTTCATCGCGTCCTTGACCCGCTGGTCGGGCTCGATGTTCGTGATCAGCGCCTTGATGATCTCGTAGCCGTAATCGGCCATCTGCGTCTGCAGCGTGTCCTGGATGTGCTTGGCGATCGTGTCCGCGTCGGCATAGGCCTCGTCGAGGTCCATCGTCGGGATGTGGGACCGGACGACGTCGAAGGCATAGGACTTCATCTGCACCTCGGGGTCGTCGAGCTTGTAGAAGGCATCCTTCACCTTCTCCTCGGTGGCGCCGACCATGTACTGGATGGCGAGCTTGACCACCACGAACACGTTGTCCTGGGTCTTGGTCTCGATGTCGGCGTTGAGCTGCTCGACCTGCAGGCTCATGCGTCCGGCGACGGACTCCACGAACGGGGACTTGCGCTGCAGCCCCGGGCCGGCAACGCGGACGAACTTGCCGAAGCGCTCGACGATGGCGCGTTCCTGCTGTTCAACGGTGAAGAAGAAGAGGGGCATGTGGCGGTCCTTTCGGGTACAAACGCCGCAATTGGCGCCCACCGAGCTTAGACCCCTGCGATCGCATCCCGAAATCGCTCGCCCGCCGGCCTGCTCAGGTGCTCGCGCCGCTCGCGCGCTCGAGCGCGTAGGCGTTGAGGCGCTCGAGCTCATCGGCGTAGATGCCGCGCATCACCCGGGGTGCGAACATGCGCTCGAAGAAGCCGCCGATCCCGCCGGCTCCGTCCCACGTGGTCGAGATCTCCACCTGCGCGCAATCGCCCTCCGGTCTGACCGTGAACGTCGTGACGAGGCTCGAGTTGGTGTCCGATTCGCTCAGCACGCGACCGGGCTCGGGCTCGGCGACCTGCATCCGGTACTTGCGGGTGCGGCCGCCCGCGGTCACCTTGAAATGCGTGATCGTGCCTGCGCCGACGCCCCCGGATTCGACTGTGAAGTCCGAGAACGCGTCGGGCAGGAAATGCGGATGATGCTCCCGCATGTCGGCGATGTAGCTGTAGACGGTCGCGGCGGGCGCCGCGACGGTCCGCTCGGCGGAGACATGAATGGTTCCCATGCCCCCTGTCTATCAGAGGGCTCACGAGTTAGATTGCCGGGGCTCCGATGAGGCTCGATCGTCTGACCGCCGAGGACGCTCTGATCCTGAGCCGCGAAGGTGGCACGGTCTGCGGCCACACCTGCAAGGTCCTGATCCTGGTGCGCACCGGGGAGCGCCCGCTGCCGACGCTCGAGCAGCTGCGCCGGTCCGTGAACGCGCGCCTCGACGCGGCGCCGCGTCTGCGCCGGCGCCTCGTCGAAACCCCGCTCCGGGTGGCCGGCCCCGCGTGGCTGGACGACCCGACGTTCGACATCGCCCGCCACATCACGCAGGTGCACACGCCGGCCCCGGTCAACCGCGACGGGCTCGCGCAGATCGTCGCGGGGCTGATGACGCGGCGACTCGATCGCGCCCACCCGCTGTGGCATCTCGACGTGGTGGAAATCGAGCACGAATCGCTCGCGTTGGTGTGGCGGATCCATCACTGCATGGCCGACGGCGCGACCAGCGTGCGGCTCGGCGCGGCTGTTCTGTGGGACGACGATCCCGACGTCGTGCCGCCGGCACCGACGTCCTGGACCCCGGCCGCGGGGCCCGGCGCCATCGGCCTGTTCGCGCTGGGGATCGGGGACCGCGCCCACCATGCCCGCCGGCGCCATGCTGCGGCGCGGCGGAGGGGGTCACGGTGGCCCTCGCCGGTCATCTTGCGGCGCGAGCTCACCCGCGAGGCCGACCTGACGCCGCTCGCCGCCAGCGCCGGCTCGGGCCGCCGGGTGGCGTTCACGATGGCGCCGCTGGCGGAATGCCGGCGGGCGGGCAAGGCGATCGGCCCGGCCGTCACGCTGAACGACGTCGTGCTGGCCATCGTGGCCGGCGGCGTGCGCACGTGGCTCGAGCACGTCTCCGGCGCCGACGCAACGATCCGCGTCAAGGTCCCGGTCAGCCTGCACGGAAGCGGCGAGGACGACGCGGTCGGCAACCGCGACTCGTACTTCTTCGTCGACCTGCCGGTCCACGAAGGGGATCCGGCCGCGCGGGTGCTGGCCATCAGCCGCGAAACCCGCGAGCGCAAGCTCGGCCACGACGCCGAGACCCTCTATCACCTCGGGCGCAATCCGCTCGTCTCCCGCTGGGCGATGAGCCCACGCGTGTTCACCTTCAACGTCTCCAACGTGCGCGGTCCGGCCGGCGACGTGTACGTCTGCGGCGCGCGGGTGCGGGAGTTCTACTCGCTGGCCGAGATCGCCCAGCAGCACGCGCTCCGCGTCGCGGTCATCTCCGCCGCCGGCAACCTGTTCGTCGGGCTGAACGCCGACCGCGACGCGGTCGTCGAGCTCCAGGCGATGACGGACGGGATGCGCCGGAGCGTGGAGGAGTTGCTGGCGCTGGTGGCGTAGTCCCGCGCGGTAGGCGCATCGTTGGCGCGATAATCGAGACGCGCGCCCCCGGCGCGCGAGACGCCAACCCCACCTCGCGTGAGCCCGACCCAGAATCACCCATCCTCGTCCGCCTCTGTGCATCACGCCCGCTCGCAAGGGATCGGCGACCTGCTGCGGCGCTCGGCGTTGCGCTACCCGGGCAAGCCGGCGCTCGTGTGCGGCGAGCTGCGCTGGACCTACGCCGAGTTCGACGCGGCGGTGGACGCGACGGCAGCGGCGCTGAGCGAGCGCGGGGTGGTGAAGGGCGATCGGATCGCGCTGCTCTCACACAACTCGTGGCAGTTTGCGACCGTGAGCTTCGCGCTGGCGCGGCTGGGCGTGATCATGGTGCCGATCAACTTCATGCTCGGGGCCGCGGAGATCGCATTCATCCTCGAGCACTCGGGGGCGTCGGGGTTCATCGTGGAGGACGCGCTGCACGCGGTCGGCGCGCGGGCGATGGAGATCGCCCGGATGCCGGACGGGGTGCGCGGGTGGATCGCGCTCTCCGAGCAGCCCCCCGCGTCCGGCTGGGAGGACGTGGCGGCGTGGGCAGAGCATCGCGGGCGGCCGCCGGAGGTGGTGGTGGATGACGACGACCCAGTGCGGCTGATGTACACGAGCGGCACGGAGTCGCGCCCCAAGGGCGCGGTGCTCACGAGCCGGTCGCTGATCGCGCAATACGTGAGCTGCATCGTGGACGGCGGCATGGAGGCCGGCGACGTCGAGCTGCACTCGCTGCCCCTGTACCACTGCGCACAGCTCGACTGCTTCCTCGGACCCGACGTGTACCTGGGCGCGACCAGCATCATCCTGCCCGGGCCGGACCCGATGGCGCTGCTGGCCACGGTCGAGTCCGAGCGGGTGAGCAAGCTGTTCGCACCGCCGACGGTGTGGATCTCGCTGTTGCGCTCACCGGCGTTCGGCGCCACCGATCTGTCCTCGCTGCGCAAGGGCTACTACGGCGCCTCGGCGATGCCGGTGGAGGTCCTGCGCGAACTGCAGCGCCGGCTGCCCGACGTGCGGCTGTGGAACTTCTACGGGCAGACCGAGATGGCGCCGCTGGCCACGATCCTGCGGCCGGAGGAGCAGCTCAGCCACGCCGGGTCGGCGGGTCGGCCGGCGATCAACGTCGAGACGCGGCTGGTCGACGAATTCGATCACCCGGTTGCACCGGGGACGATCGGGGAGATCGTGCATCGCAGCCCGCAGGCGACGCTCGGCTACTGGAACGACGAGGCCAAGACCGACGAGGCGTTCCGCAACGGCTGGTTTCACTCCGGTGATCTCGGCCTGCTCGACGACGACGGCTATCTGTTCGTCGTCGATCGCAAGAAGGACATGATCAAGACCGGCGGTGAGAACGTGGCCAGCCTCGAAGTCGAGCAGGCGATCTACCTGATGCCCGAGGTCTCCGAGGTGGCCGTGTTCGGGGTCGCCGATCCGAAGTGGATCGAGGCCGTCGTCGCCACCGTGGTCCCCAAGCCGTCGATGACGATCACCCCCGAGGCCGTGATCGAGCACTGCCGCTCCGAGCTCGCCGGTTTCAAGACGCCCAAGCACGTCGTGATCGTCGAGGGCCTGCCGAGGAACCCCAGCGGCAAGATCCTCAAGCGCGAGCTCCGCCGGCGCTACGCGGAGCTCGCGCGGGAACCGGCTACAGGGACGCCAGCTCCCTGACCTGGGTCAGCCGGAGATTGTTGCCCGACGGGTCGCGGAAGCCCGAGTCGATGCCGTAGGGGCGCTCCTCCGGCGGCTCGGTGAACTCGACCCCGCGGTTCCTGAGCTCCTCGTAGGACGCCCGGCAGTCCTCGGTGGTCAGGAACACCGTGCCGGCGAAGCCCTTGCCCATCAGCGCCCGCACGTCGTCGGCGGTGGCGGCGTCCATGACCGGTGCTCCGGGGATGGCCATCAGCACGATCGCGAAGTCAGGCTGTCCCGGATAGCCCACCGACAGCCAGCGGAAGTTGCCCATCTCGGCCAGCGTCACGTCCTGGCGGACCTCCATGCCCAGCTTCTCGGTATAGAACGCAAGCGCTTCATTCTGGTCGTGCACCCATAGCTGTGCGTTGGCCACCTTGATCATCTTCGCCTCCTGTGGTCGGGTCGACATGTGCCGGCCACACTAGCCTCGGTCGGGTCGGCTGTCTTCTCGAAACGTGCTGCGTTGGGGGCGGGCGTAGGCCCGCACGACGCAGGCGGGAACGAGGGCGAAGCTCGCCGCCGGCGGGAAGCGCTCGCGGTAGGCGGTGGGCGACATGCCATAGGTCGTTGTGAAGCTCGTCGTGAACGAGCCGATGCTCTGGAGCCCGACCGAGAGGCACACCTCGGCGACCGAGCGATCGGTGCTGCGCAGCAGCGCTGCCGCGCGCTCGAGCCGGCGCGTCAACAGGTAGGCGTGGGGTGGCTCCCCGAACGCGCGGCGGAACTCGCGGCTGAAATGGGCCCGCGAGAGGCCGGCCGCGCGGGCCATCTCCTCGACGCGCAGGGGGTCCGCGTAGCGGGCATCGATCAGATCCTTGGCCCGCAGCAGATGCCGGGCCGGAGGAACGAACGCCATCGGGGGTGAGTATCGCTCAGGCGGGCGGACGCACAAGCGCCCGTACCGAGTCGCGGACCGAGGCGGGCGTCCGCTCCGCGGGCGCCGCCGCGCCCTCGGGCGGCTCGCCGAGCTCGCAGCGGACCTGGTAGACCGAGGTGAATCCGGTCTCGAAGCCGATCCGGGCCGCCCGCAGGTACAGACGCCAGACCCGCAGGCGCTCGGGGCCGACGAGGGCGCGCGCCTCGTCGAGGTGCTGGTCGAGGCGCGTGGCCCAGTGGGTCAGCGTGCGGGCGTAGTCCATTTGGAAGTCCTCGACGTGCCGGGTGACGAAGCCGGCCCGTTCGAGCGCGCCGAGCACGACCGAGAGCTGCAGCGGAGCGGCGTCGGGCCACACGTAGCGCTCCGAGAAGTCACCGGCCTCGGTGTCGGTGTGCGAGAGATAGGCGATCCCGTGGTTGAGCAGCCGCCCACCCGGGGCCAGCAGCCGCGCGAGCGTGCGGGCGTAGGCATCGATCTGGCTCTCGCCGACGTGCTCGACCATGCCGATCGACGCGATCGCGTCGAAGCGGTCATCGGGCAGGTCGCGGTAGTCCATGACGCGGAACTCGACCCGATCGGCCACGCCGGCCGCCGCGGCGCGCTGGCGGGCGAGGCGGGCCTGCGGCTCCGAAAGCGTGATCCCGACCACCTGCGCACCGTGCCGCGTCGCGGCGTGGATCGCAAACGAGCCCCACCCACAGCCAACGTCGAGGACCCGGTCGCCGGGGGCCAGCGCGAGCTTCGCGCAGACGAGCTCGAGCTTCGTCTCCTGCGCCTCCTCGAGTGTCTGCGCCCCGCGGGAGAAGAACGCGCAGGAGTAGGTCATCGAGCGATCGAGGAACAGCGCGAAGAACTCGTTGGCCACATCGTAGTGATGGCGCACCGCCCGGGCGTCGCGGCCCTGAGTATGCGGGCGTCCCTTCAGCACGAGCTCTGACGCAGGCCGTCGCGGCGGCCGCACCAGACCCGCCGCCCGCAGCCCGGCCGCCATCAGGCGCAAGCGCGTGCCGAGCCCGATCTCGGGCTCCTGCCACTCCTCCACCAGCTGCATCACGGCGTCGAGATCGTCGACGTCGAGCACGCCGGTCACGTAGGCGCGCCCGAGGCCCAGCTCGCCCGGCGCCCGCAGGAGATGGGCCACCGCTCGTGGCGAGTGCACGATGAAGGTCGGGCCGCCGCCGGCGGCCGTGGAGGGCAGCACACCGCCGTCCCAGAACCGAACCTGGAACGGACGGTCCGGGATCGCTTCGGCGATCGCCCTGCGCAGCGGCTCGGGATCCGAGAACACCTCCCGAACCCTAGTGCAACACGTTTCGCGAAAGCCCGTTCGCGCCGCTACGGCGCCAGCCGCGCCAGCGTCCAGGTGCCGTCGATGCTGCGCGTGTAGAGAAGCCGGTCGTGAAAGCGGTCCTGGCGTTGCTGCCAGAACTCGTAGCTCGCCGGTACGAGACGGAAGCCACCCCACGCGTCGGGCAGCGGCAGCTCGGAGCCTTCGTGCCGGCCCGCGATCGCGGCCACGCTCCGTTCGAGCGCGTCACGACTCTCGACCGGTCGGCTCTGGGGCGAGGCCAGCGCGCTCAGCTGGCTCGCTCGAGGCCGGGTGCGGACGTACGCGGCCGACTCGGCGGCTGTCGTCCGGGTCGCATCGCCCTCGATCCGCACCTGTCGCCCGAGCGCCTCCCAGTAGAACAGCAGCGCGGCCTGCGAATTGGCGGCCAGCTCCAGTCCCTTGCGGCTCTCGTAGTTGGTGTAGAAGACGAATCCGCGCTCGTCGTAGCCCTTCATCAGCACCATGCGCAGCGAGGGCCGGCCCTCGGCGGTGGCCGTGGCCAGCGCCACCGCCTCGGGGGCGGCGACGGCCACCCCAGCTTCCCCGAACCAGGCATCGAACTGGCGCAGGGGATCGGGATCGACGTCCTGCTCTCGGAGCTCAGGCTCAGGCACGCGGGGGATTATGACCAGCCACCACCACCGCCACCGCCACGCCGTCGCCACCGCACATGTCGCCCGCCGCGGCGCCGCGAGCACGGCCACTCGGGCGCTTGCATGCTAGCTAGGACATTGCTAAACTGCAAGCACCAGTCTCAACGAGGGAGCAGGCCGTGACGATTGCCCGCAAGACCGCCCAGAAGGACCTCCACATCGCCGCCCAGCAGGTCCGCGATTTGAACGGACGGCTCGTCAAAGCCAGTCGGCGTGCCGGCACGCTCTACCTCGACAACTACGAGAAGCTGGTCGGCAACGTGACCAGTCTGCAGCAGAAGCTGGCCGACCAGTCGCGCAACGAGGCCCTGCGCGCAGTCGTCGCGCTCGAGGTGGACATGACCAAGCAGGTCACTTCCGTCTACGCCTCGACGGCGCGGCAGCTGATCAGCTGATCCGAGCGTCCTCGCGCCGCCCGACTTCCGGTCAAGCGGCGCCCCCGGACGTCTCGTCTCGCCGCAGCGCGGCGCGCCAGGTGAGCCTGGCGCCGCCTCGGACGAGGGCGCCCTCGTAGATGCGAGCGGCGATGCGGATCACGCCGGAGATGGCGATCAGCATGATCACCACGTCGAGTGGGACTTCCCACCAGGCCACGCCGCCGACCGCGACCCGGGCCGGCATCAACGTCGGCGCCAGCGGTGGCACATAGGACAGGATGCGGATCCAGGTCGCCGCCGGAGACGCGATTACGGCGTACACGAGCAGATAGCCGAGCAGGAGCGGGAACGCGAGTGGCGCGGTGGCGAACTGGACCTCCTCCTGGCGGGCCACCATGGCGCCCGCGGCGGCAAAGAGGAAGGCGTAGAACACATACCCGAGCGTGAACCACAGGAGGGTCACCGGTAGCAGCACCCAGACGCTATCCGGGACCCGTGCGCTGTGCACGATCGCGTTGGCGATCAGGGCCGCGATCACCGGGATCGCCAGCTGGCCGACGCCGCACGCACCGATCCCGAGCACCTTGCCGCTCAACAGCTGTCGGGGCCGGATTGCGGCGAGCAGCACCTCGGCCGCCCTGGAGGTCTTCTCCTGGGCGACGCCGGTTGCGACCGCGGCGCCGTACATGGCCATCGCGACGTACAGGAGGATGCCGGCGGCGAGCGCCGCGACGTCGCGGGCCGCCTGCTGCGCCGGGGGCGGACTGAGCGCGCGGATCGTGAACGGCACCGGCGTCTCGGAGGCGATCACCGTCGCGATGGGAACGCCGGCGCGACCCAGCACACTGCGCTGATGGGCGCCGTCGACGACCTCGGCCAGCAACGCCCGCGTCGCCGGCGAGAGGCTCTTCGCGACCTCGACCGTGGCTGACACAGGACCGAGGGCCAACGCCGCATCGAGCGAGCCGCGCGTGAGGGCTGAGCGCGCTGCGCTCGGGCTCGCGACGTTCACGATCGTCACGCGCGCGCCGGTGAGGGCAGCCGTGGAGCGCAGGGCCTGTGCCAACGATTGGGAGCGGCCGCCTACCAATCCCACCCTGGTCGGCGATGAGGAGCTGCGCACCAGACCGGGGACGACCACGGCGCCGACCACCACCACGGTCATGATCGCGGTGACGATCCGGACCGTGCGGCCGGCCAACCGCTCCGAGATCTCGCGGCCGGCGACGAGGCGGATGGTCGGTGTTCGCTTCATCCCGTGAGCAAGCGGCGATAGAGATCGATCAAGCCGCCCGACTCGAATCCGAAGTGCTCCAGGGGGCCGGCGGCCTGGGCCGCGTCGATGATCGTCTGCGGATCGGTGCCGGGCTCCACGAGCAGCAGCGTGCCCGCCTCGTCCTCACGCAGCACCTGCACGCCCCGGATTCCCGTCGCCCAGGCATGTCCCGTGTCGACCTTCACCCGCAGCTGGGCCGGGAAGCGCTCGCGCAGCTCGGTCAGGGTCCCCGCCACGAGCACACGACCGTGCTCGAGGATCACGATGCGATTGCACACCCGTTCGATCAGCTCGAGCTGATGACTCGAGAACAGGATCGCCGCGCCGTCGTGCGCCCGGTCACGAATGATCTCCGAGAGCGAATCCACGGCCTCCGGATCCAGACCGGCGAACGGCTCGTCGAGAACGAGCAGATCGGGCCCGTGGACGAGGGCGACGGCGAGCTGCACCCGCTGCTGATTGCCGTGCGAGAGGGCGACCAGCTTCTCGCCGGCCCGTGCCCCGAGCCCGAGCCGCTCGAGCCACGCGCTCGTGGCCTGCGCGGCGCGCTCCGAGTCGAGGCCGTGCAGACGTGCGAAGTAGCGCACCTGGTCGCCCACGCACATCTGCGGATACAGACCGCGCTCCTCGGGCATGTAGCCGAACTGCATCCGATCGGCATCCCCGGCCGGGTGTCCCTGCCACGTCACCGAGCCGCGCTCGGGATGACCGATGCCCATCACCGCGCGCATGGTGGTCGTCTTGCCGGCGCCGTTGCGTCCCACCAGTCCCACGATCTCGCCTTCGCCGACGGTGAGCGTCACGTCGTCGAGGGCCACGAGCTCACCGAAGCGCTGGTAGAGGCCACAGAGCTCGAGCATGGATCCATTCTGGTCCGTTCCGTATTCCGGCGAACGTTTACGCTCGCGCCCCATGCGCTTTGACCGACGCGAGCTGGCGGCCGTGTTCGCGGGTGGCTTCCTCGGGACGGTCGCCCGCGCCGAGCTCGCCGAGGCGCTGCCCTACACGAGCGGCCAGTGGCCGTGGGCGACCTTTGCGGTGAACGTCGTCGGAGCGCTGATGCTCGGGTACTTCGCGACCCGCCTGCAGGAGCGACTGCCGCTCTCGGCCTACCGGCGACCGTTCCTCGGCACCGGCGTGTGCGGCGGCCTGACGACGTTCGCGACGATGCAGGTGGAGCTGCTGCGGATGCTCGACGCGGGCGACGTCGGCCTGGCCGTGGCGTACGGCGGGCTCAGCATGGTGGCGGGGTTCCTGGGCGTCGCGCTGGCGACGAACCTCGTCCGCCGGGCTCAGGCGGCGCCATGAGCGCCCCGGTGCTGCTGGCCGTCGGCCTCGCCGGGGGCCTGGGGGCGATCGCGCGCTTTCTCCTCGACGGGACGGTCTCCGGTCGTGTCGGGCGCGATTTCCCGTTCGGGACCCTGGTCGTCAACGTGAGCGGGGCGTTCGTGCTCGGTCTGCTGGCCGGCATCGCGCTCGGCACGAACGCCTACCGCGTCGCGGGCACCGGGCTGATCGGAGCGTTCACCACCTTCAGCACATGGTCATTCGAGAGCCACCGGCTCGGCGAGGACGGCGACCTCGACCTCGGGCTGCTCAACTTCGGTGCCAGTCTCGCGCTCGGCCTGATCGCGGCCTGGGCGGGGCAGCGCCTCGGAGCGACGCTGTGAACGACGACTGCCTCAAGCTGACCACCTACTTCGGTGAGCGCGACCGTGCCGCCGGCGGCTTTCTGGCCGACGCCCTGACCGACGTGTACGCCCGTCATGCGCTGCAGACGAGCGTGCTGCTGCGCGGGGTCGAGGGCTTCGGGCTGCGGCACCACCTGCGCACCGATCGTCTGCTGACGCTTTCCGAGGACCTGCCGCTCGTGTCGATCGCGGTGGACACGCGCGATCGTGTGCAGGCCACGCTCGAGGAGATCGAGCAGATCCACTCGAGCGGCCTGGTCACGCTCGAACGGGCGCGGATGTTGAGCGGCGAGATCGGGCCGGTGGCGCTTGCGCCCGAGCTGGACGAGGCGACCAAGCTGACGGTCTACGTCGGGCGCCAGGAGCGGATCGCCGGCCGCCCGGCCTACGAGGCCATCGTGGAGCTGCTGCATCGCCGCGGCGTCGCCGGCGCGACGGTGTTGCTCGGCGTCGACGGGACCGCGCACGGCGTCCGTCAGCGCGCTCGGTTCTTCGCGCGCAACGTCGAGGTGCCGTTGATGATCATCGCCGTCGGGCGCGGCGAGGTCATCGCCGCCGCGCTGCCCGAGCTCGGTGCGCTGCTCGCGCGGCCGCTGTTGACGCTCGAGCGCGTGCGGGTCTGCAAGCGCGACGGTCAGCGCCTCGCCGAGCCGGCTGCCGTGCCCGGGCGGGATCCGTCAGGGCTCGGCGTGTGGCAGAAGCTGATGGTCTTCACGGGTGAGCAGTCACGCCACGAGGGGCATCCGCTTCATCACCAGCTGATTCGCCGGCTGCGCGGGGCCGGAGCGGCGGGGGCCACCTGCCTGCGCGGCATCTGGGGCTACCACGGCGACCACGAGCCGCACGGCGACACGCTCTGGCAGCTCCGCCGGCACGTCCCCATCCTCACCGTCGTCGTGGACACGCCCGAACGAATCCGCGACTGGTACGCGATCGTCGATCAGCTCACCGACGAGACCGGTGTCGTGACCAGCGAGATGGTGCCCGCATTCCGGGCCGCCGCGGCCGGGCAGGCGCGCGGTGGGCTCGAGCTGGCGCGGCCTACGCGGAAGCCGGAGGAGACGTGACCGCAATCGCCGCGCGGCTGGCAAAGCGCGCCCGGTCGCCGAGCTCCTCCTCGATGCGCAGCAGCTGGTTGTACTTGGCCACGCGCTCCGAGCGCGCCGGGGCACCAGTCTTGATCTGGCCCACACCCGTGGCGACGACGAAGTCTGCGATCAGCGCATCCTCGGTCTCACCGGAGCGATGCGAGACAACGGCCCGGTAGCCGGCGTCGTGCGCCAGCGCGATCGTGTCGAGCGTCTCGGTCAGCGTCCCGATCTGGTTGAGCTTGATCAGGATCGAGTTCGCGATGCCCGCTTCGATGCCGCGGCGTAGGATCGCCGGGTTGGTCACGAACACGTCGTCCCCGACCAGCTGGATCCTGCGGCCGAGCCGCTCGGTGAGCATCGCCCACCCTTCCCAGTCGTCCTCGGCCATCCCGTCCTCGATCGACAGGATCGGATAGCGATCGACCAACTGCTCCCAGTAGTCCACGAGCTCGGCGGAGCTGAGCGTGCGGCCCTCGCCCGTGAGCCGATAGGCACCGTCGGAGTAGAACTCGCTGCTGGCCGGGTCCATCGCGATCGCGATCTCCTCGCCCGGCCGATAGCCCGCCGCCTCGATCGCCGTCACGAGCAACTCGAGCGGGGCCTCGTTCGAGCTCAGATCGGGGGCGAACCCACCCTCGTCGCCGACACCGGTGGCGAGGCCGCGATCGTGCAGCGTGCCCTTGAGCTCATGATAGGTCTCGGTGGCCATGCGCATCGCCTCGGTGAACGACGTAGCCCCGACGGGGACGATCATGAACTCCTGGAAGTCGACCGGGTTGTCGGCGTGCGCACCGCCGTTGAGCACGTTCAGCATCGGCGTGGGGAGGAGGTCGGCCTCCTCGCCGCCGAGATACCGCCACAACGGCTCACCCAGCTCCGCGGCCCGCGCCCGCGCGTTGCCCAGCGACACGCCGAGGATCGCGTTGGCGCCGAGGCGCGATTTGTTGTCGGTCCCGTCGAGCTCGATCAGCGCCCGGTCAAGCCCCGTCTGGTCGCCGGCGTCCCGGCCCTCCGCCATCGCCGCGATCTCGCCGTTGACATGGCTGACCGCGCTCAGCACACCCTTGCCGCCGTATGCCTGGCCGCCGTCACGCAGCTCGACCGCCTCATGGACACCCGTCGAGGCCCCGGACGGAACCGCCGCTCGGCCGACCGCTCCCGACTCCAACCGCACGTCGACCTCCACCGTCGGATTACCGCGGCTGTCGAACACCTGCCGACCGTGAATCTGCGTGATTGAGCTCATGTCGGTGCATCGTAGTCATCACTCGCCGGGTGAAAGACGAATCTCACCTGTCGTGATCGGGATGGATCACGAGCATCGGCAGGGTGGTGCCGAAGTGGACGTCCGCGGCGACGCTGCCGAGCATGTTGGACGCGAGCCGGCCGCGCCCGCGCGAGCCCATGATCAGCAGGTCGTGCTGTCCCTCGCGGGCGACGGCGAGGATCTCGCGGGCGGGCGAGCCGTGGCGGAGGATGCTGGTGACCGAGACCGAGTCGGGCACGCGGTCGACGGCCTCGCGCAGTCGCCGCTCGACCTCGTCATCGGCGGCCTTTCTGAGCGCGGTGGTATCGACGCCGGCGGCGAGGGCGAACGGCGGCAGGTCGTGAACGACCGCGACGATGGTCAGCCGGGCATGCAGCGCGTCGGCCAGCTCGATCGCGTGCTGCAGAGCACGTTGGGCGACGGAGGAGCCGTCGATGGCGACGAGCAGGTTCCGGAACACGGGCGCGGCAAGGCTACCGCGGGCTCGAGCGGCGAGCACCGTTGATCTTCGTCGCGCTCGTTGCCGTGGCGGCAACCGCGTGCGGAGTCACGTGCGAGCGCCGTTGCGACGGGGCCCCGCGCGCCGGCCGCGGCGTTCTGACGCTGATGCTCTACGTGCTGGTCCCGTTCGTCTCATTCGTCAACATCGCCCATCTGCGGCTCACGACGGGGGCCGCCGCCGGCCTCGGCCTGGCCTACATCGCGGTCGGGGTCGCCTGTATAACGGCGCTGATCATCCGGATGCCCTCGACGTACGTGCTGCAGGCGGCGATGCCGACGGGCGTCAACACCCTCATCGTCGGCCACGCCTACGGGCTCGACCTCCGCTTCATCGCCACCGCGATCGTGTGGAGCACCGCGGCGGTCCTGCTGGCCGGATTGGTGATCTCTCTGGCGTAGCAGTGAGGACCAGGGCCCCTCACACTGCCTCATCGCCGTCCATCTTGGCGATCGCCGCATGCGCGAGCGCTCCGAGCAGCTTCGGGTCGCCGGCGACGTAGAGCGGGCTCGCGATTGCGTCAGTCACCAGCCGCTGGGCGATCGCGACTCCCGGCGCGCGGGCCGGCTGTTGACTGTCAAGGCGTGCGGCGAGTGCGAGCAGGCTGTCGGCCTGCGCGCGGATCTCCTCGCGGGAGATCACGATCGCGGTCGCTCGGGCCGGGGGCCGGGGGCCCGTGGCCTCGTCGACGAAGCCGCGCAGCGTCCGCGCGAGCGAGCGCCGGTGGCGAGGGCGCTCGAGCTGAGCGGCACGCATCGCGAGCTCGGGTCGCCGGGTCCGTTCGGAACCGCCGGCGAGCGCCGCATCGAGTGCGTTGCGGTGGGTGGCCGCGCGCAGGCGGGTGACGGTCGCCGAGCGCAGGTGGCCCGCGCGGCGACGGGACGGCGCGAGCGGCGCCGCCCCACCGTAGGCGGGTTTGGGAACGGTTGACATCCGGCCTCCTCGGGGCTGTGTGTCGCCCCGCAACCGCGTGCGGGGATCAGGTTCGGTTGTAGATCCGGCGCTGCACGGTTGCGAATCCCCTGCAGCACTGCTGTCCGCATCATGCGCGCGAGCGACCGGGTTCCTGGCCGATTCGAGGGGGTGGCGGGCGCTGACGGACCCGTGCCCGTGGTGACCTGCGGTGGCGTGGCGCGCCCGGTGCGGAATCCGTGTCATTGTGTCCGGCGACAGCAGTGCTTGAGGGAGCACAATCCGAGCAGCGAGTGAGCACCGGGATCGATGCGCTCGATGACGTGCTCGGGGGCTTGTACTGGGGCGACAACGTCGTCTGGCAGCTCGACGGTGCCCCGATGGAGCTCTTCTACGCGGCAATCGCGGGCCTCCGTGACGCCTTCGAGACGCGAACGTTCATCTCCCTTGGCGGCGATGCGACGGCATTCGCCGATCCCGCCGTGGACGTGATCGCCGCCGGGCCTGGGACTGAGCTGCCCCAACCTGCCGATCTGCTGCGGGAGATCCATCAGCTCTGCCACCCGCGGGGGCGCCGCCTGCTGTTGTTCGAATCGCTGGACACGATGGTGCGGGCCTGGGGCGCGACCGGCGCCCGGGCGTTCTTCGCCCGCTGCTGCCCGCTCCTGCTCGAGGTCGGTGCCGTGGCCTATTGGTCGATGGGCGCGCGGGAGACGCCGGCCGCTGTGCGGGACACCGTCGAAGCGGTGACGCAGTGCGTGCTCCGGGTGGACGAGCGCAGCGTCCGCGTGGCCAAGGCCGAGGCACGTGATGAGGGCGTTCGCGGCTCCGTGCTGCACTGGCATGAAGAGGGAGGACGCCCCGTCCTGGCACCGGCGGAGCTCGTGGGACGAGTGGCGGCCTCGCTCCGCGCCGTACGCCGCGCCCGGGCGCTCAGCCAGCAGGATCTCGCCGGGCTCGCCGGGGTGACGGCGAGCGCCATCTCCCAGGCCGAGCGCGCTGAGCGGGGACTGTCGCTCGGGACGCTCGTGCGGTTGAGCGCGGCGCTGGGGGTGACGATCGACGACCTGCTGCGCGGCGAGGATCCCGACCTGTACCGGATCGGGCGCCGGACCGACGATCCCCAGCGAGGCCTTGAGCGGACGATCACGCTGCTCGGCGGCGCCGACTCCGAGCTGCGCGTCGATCTCGTGCACCTCGACGCGCGCGAGGCCGGGGCTCCGGCCGCCAAGCAGCGGGGCACGGGCATCGTCGCCGTCGCCAGCGGGCTCGTTCAGGTGCAGGTTGCCGGCCGTACGCCGGCGGTGCGCCACGGGGAGGTGCTCGTCGCCGAAAGCGAGCGGGTGGGGGGGTGGCGCAACCTCGGCCAGGCCGAGGCGGTGCTGTTCTGGATCGTCATGCCGGGCGCGCCCTCGGCGCATCCCCGTGGTCTGGTCTGAGCAGGGTCGGGGCAGCGCTCAGAGCAGCGCCGCCGCGAGCGCCGTCCACTCGTCGCTCGGGATGCCCGTTACGCCGACCGGCTGCAGGCACACGTGGTCGGCGCCCGCATCGAGGTGCGCGTGGACGACCGCGGCGATGTCCTGGGCGCTGCCGTGGGGGATGATCGCGTCGATCAGGCGGTCCGACCCGCCGTCGGCGATGTCCGCCTCGGTGAAGCCAAAGCGGAGAAGGTTGCTGGTGTAGTTGCGCAGGCCGAGGTACGTCGCGGCGTAGCGCCGCGCTGCCGCGCGGGCACGCTCGGCGTCCTCGTCGAGCACGCAGGCCAGCTCGGGCGCAAGCAGTGGGCCGGCTCCGAACAGCTCGCGGGTGGAGCGGGTGTGCTCGACGGGCACGAAGTAGGTGTGCGCGCCACGCGCCCGCTCGGCGCTCAGCGCGAGCATCTTGGGGCGCAGCGCCGCCAGGCAGCGCTCCTCACGCGGCACCGGGGTTCCGGCGCTGTCGAGGCCGTCGAGGAACGCGCGCATCGTGCTCAGTGGCCGCGAGTAGTCGCTCGTGGCCTCCGGGTGACCGATGCCGATGCCGAGCAGCAGCCGGCCCGGGTGCAGGCGCGTCAGCTCAGCGTGTGCCACCGCGACGTCGGCGGGCTCGTTCTGCCACACGTTGAGGATGCCGGTGGCGACGACGAGGGTCTCGGTGGCATCGAGGAGCGGCTGCACGGCGGGGAGCTTGGGCGAGCCGCCGAGCCAGAACGTCCCGTAGCCGAGCGACTCCACCAGTCGTGCCGCCGCGTGCGCGTTCTGCTCGCCGATCGCTCGATAGGAGGTCCAGATGCCGATCGTGCCGAGATTCATGCTGGACAGGGTCGCACATGCTGATCGCGGGCTCCGTAGCTCACCACGCGGCGTTGCTGCCGATCACGGATGACGTCGAGGGCCCAGAGCCCAGACTGTGTGTGTATGCCCACCGTCTTCGTCGCCTATGCCTCCAAGCGCGGCTCGACCGCGGAGATCGCGGAAGCCATCGCCGAGGAGCTCCGGCAGGCCGGCCTCGAGGTCGAATGCCGGCCGGCCGGCGACGTCGGCGATCTCGATCGTTGTGACGCGGTCGTGCTCGGCAGCGCCGTCTACATCAAGCGCTGGCAGGGCGACGCGAAGCATTTCCTGCGCAAGCACGCGGCGGAGCTGTCGAAGCTGCCGTTCTGGGTGTTCAGCTCCGGGCCGGTCGGGGATCCGGGCAAGACCCCCAACCCGTCGTGGCTCGAACCGCCGCGGATCATCGATCGAGCAGAGCAGCTCGGCGTGCGCGATCACGTCGTCTTCGGCGGGCGGGTACCCGCAGAGCCGCAGGGGCGGCTGGAGCGCTCGATGGTCGAGAACACACCGCCCGAGTATCGGGACCGGCGGGATTGGGACGAGATCCGCTCGTGGGCGCAGCAGATTGCCGCCGAGCTGGGAGCGCCGGCGCGGACGGCGTGACCGTCGCGCGGCTCCGGGGCGGCTGCCCAGGTGATAGCGCCCGGTCTGAGAGGATCGCGCCGTGCGAGGACACCGGGGCGGTCGTCCTCACCGGCGCGGGCAGTGCGTTCTGCGCCGGCATGGACGTGACGCAGTTCGGCGGCGATCGGGCGAATCGGCTTCGGATCGTCGAGTCGAGCACGCGCCTGTTCACCGCGCTCGCCACATCACCGACGCCGACGCTCGCGTTTCTCAACGGGCCGGCCATCGCGGGTGGCTTCGCGCTGGCGCTGCTGTGCGATCTGCGCATCGCCGCCGGCGCGGCGCGGATGGGGTTTCCCGAGCTCGGCCGCTACATCCCGCCGAGCTATGCCGCCGCCCGGGCTGCGCTGCCATCGGCCCTCGCCCGTGAGCTGTGCATGACCGGCCGCGTGCTCGAAGCCGATGAGGCCCTCGCGCGCGCCGTCGTGTCGCGCATCGGCTCGCTCGAGGACGCGCTGGCGCTCGCGGACGAGATCGCCGCGGCCCCGCGGCCGGCGGTGCGCGAGGTCAAGCGCCGCGTCCTGCTCGAGGCCCAGAGCACCTGGGGTCCGCTGCTGGCGGAAGAGACCCGGGCGCTCCGCGCCGCTGTCCTGGAGTAGGAGCGCGCCAAAGACTCGGCGCGGGTCCGGCGGCGGCCGACACGCGGCATGCAGGATCCCTCCCGCCGCATGCCCGGCGAGAGGGATGGGAGGAGGTATCGCGAACAGCCCACTGGTGAACGACGCGCGAAGGAGCGACACATGACCGACTTCGACACACCCGGGACCGCACTCGACGAGCCCGCGCGGCGCCCGGCCGGCTCGCGGTTCGCGGACATCGGCGATCGACTCGCTCGAACGTTCGGCGGATTCGACCGGAGCGACCCGGATCGGGTCGTCGGCTGGGTGCCGAGCGACGAGCCTGACTACCCGGTCGAGACTCATGCGGCGGCGCTCTGGGAACCAGGGGACCCCCGGTTCCCGATCTCCCGGCATGGCTACGACCGGGCCGCGGTCGACGACCACATCGGCGAGCTCGAGCGCGAGCTCAGCGAGCTGCGCACACAGCGCTCACTGGCCACGCCGGTCGCCGCGGAGATCGACCGGATCGGCGAGCAGACGTCGGCCGTCCTCCGTGTCGCCCACGAGCAGGCGCAGCAGACGACGTTCCGGGCCCGGGCCCAGGCGGAGCGCCTGATCGCCGACGCCGAGGCCAACGCCGCGGCCATCACCGAGGAGGCCAACCGCCAGCTGCGCCGGCTTGACGGCGACACCGATGCGGTGTGGCAGGAGCGCGATCGGCTGATCCAGGACGTGCGCGATGTCGCGAATGCCCTGGTCACGCTCGCCCAGAGCGCAGCCGACCGCTTCCCGCCTGAGGCCGAGAAGCTCACTCCGCCGGTTGCGGCCGCCGTGGTCGAGACCGAGCCGGAGGCCGACGCTATGGCCGAGGTCGAGACGGTGACCGAGCCCGAGGCGGTGACGGGGTCCGAGGTGGGGCCCCAGGCCACGGAGTCGTTCGAGGTGCCGCGCTTCGAGCCCGAAGGGACGTGATCGCAGGCCGCCGCGGTCTCGGTCCGGGACCGCGGCTTGCCAGGCGAGGACCGAACTGGTAGGAAGGGCAGCGCGATGGCACACCTCAGCAACCACCACCGCGACACCGTCGAGAAGATCTTCGGCCATCCGGTGAGTCGGAACATCGAGTGGCGCCAGGTGCTCTCACTGCTCGAGACGATCGGGACCGTGGCCACGGAGCACAACGGCAAGGTCAAGGTCACGCTCGGGCCGGAGACGGAGGTGCTTCCGGCCCCGCACGGTAAGGATGTCGACGTGCAGACCGTCGTCGACCTGCGGCGGATGCTGACGCAGGCCGGCTACGGGCCCGACGATGGCGACGCGGTCGGCGACGAGCGCACGCGCGACCACGGCGACGGCCGCTGGGGCGAGCCGAGTTAGCGCCCTGACCTTCACGACGCGCGGGCAGACGTGAGCAGCGTCTGGCGCGCCACCCCCGACGACGCCGATGCCGTCGCCGGGCTCCTGGTCGAGTTCCGCGACCACATGGGCCATTCATGGCCGCCCGATGAGTCCTTCGCCGTCTCGGTGCGGCAGCTGATCGGGCGATCCGACAGCGAGTTCTGGCTCGCCGCGACCGAGGCCGGCGCGGCGCCGTCGGCCGTATGCCAGCTGCGGTTTCGACACAGCGTGTGGACCGCAACCGAGGACTGCTGGCTCGAGGACCTCTACGTGCGCGACGAGGCGCGTCGTCGCGGCCTCGCCCGTGCGCTCGTCCAATCCGCCATCGATCACGCCCGCGAACGCGGCTGCCGGCGAATCGAGCTCGACGCCAACGAGGACAACGCGGGCGCGCTGGCCCTGTACGCGCGCCTCGGCTTCTCGGACACCAGCAAGGGCGGCGGCCGGAGCCTCTATCTGGGGCTGCGGCTGGATGCCCCCGCTACCGCCGCGGCAGACCGACCTCGGGCCCGCTGAGGCTGGGCGACTCGCATCGGTCGTAGTCACACACATACGGGCGGCCGTCGGAGCCGGTGTGGAAGTGGGCCTGATTCTGCCTGGGCTCGCCGCGCAGTACGCGCACGATCGAATCGGTGAGTCGGAGCATCATGGAGTCGTCCTTTGCTCGAGGGGATGAGCCGTGCAGGCGAGGTCATCGACGCGCCCCGCCCGGAGCTTGCACGCAGCTTGCATGCAAGCTGTGCTCTAGTGTAACGACCTGTGCCTCCCGCCCCCGATCACGTGGCCGCGGAGCGGCCACCATCCGCTGCCGAACGGGCCTACGCCTACGTCAAGGAGCGGTTGCTCGACGGCCGCTTCGCCGGCGGCACGCTGCTGAGCGAGAATGAGTTGGCGCGGCGGCTCGGCATCAGCCGCACACCGGTCCGCGAGGCGTTTCGCCAGCTCGAGGCCGAGGACCTGCTCGAGCTGTACCCGCGGCGCGGGGCCCTGGTGATCCCGATCTCACCGTCGGAGGCCGACGACGTGCTCGAGGCGCGGCTGCTGATCGAGCAGCACTGCGCGCGACGCGTGGCGGCCTACGGCGGCGAGGTCGCGCCGGCTCTGCGCGAGGCGATCGCCGAGCAGAAGCGGTCGCTGGCGGCCGGCGGCAGCGGGTTCGCAGCCGCCGACCGCCGCTTCCATCGCACGATCGTCACCGCAAATGGCAACACGCTGCTGACGCGCCAGTACGACACCTTGCGCGACCGGCTGGAGCGGATCGCGGCCGCGGCCGCCGCCCGTGACCCGGAGCGCATCGCCCGGTTCATCGCCGAGCACGCCGAGCTGACCGCGGCGATCGAGCGCGGGGACGCGGACGCCGCATCGGAGCTGACCGCCGTCCACCTGCGCGGCGCCCACGCGCTGGCCCGTCGTCCGCGCCCAATCGGACGCTGAGCATGTCGGCTAATGCCCCTTGCGCAGCGAGGCGACGCCGACGGCGAACGCCTGGCCCGCACGGGTCGAGCTGTTCAAGCGCCAATCGGTCTGCTTGCGCAGGTCGAACCAGACCACCGAGCTGACCTGTCGGTGACGACCGAGGTCGTCGAACATGGCGGTGATCCAGGCGGCCTTGTTGCCGCCCTGCTCGGCACTGGAGACCTCGCTGATCTGGATCGGCTTCTGCGGCGCGAGCCGGTGCAGTGTCGCGAGCGTGGAATCGAACAGGCTCGCGAAGCTCCGCCAGCCCGTCCACGGCAGGGCGCTGCCGCCGTTGAAGCCCGACAGCCCGAGGACGTCGACATAGGCGCCGCCCGGATACTGGCTCAGGTTGATCGGGATCGCGATCCGCGACACGGGGCTCCACACCCACTTCACGTTGGTGGCGTGCTCGGCGGCGAAGATCGCATGGACATGACGCCACGCCTGCACGAACTGGCCGGGGCGGTTTCCGTTGACGCCCTCGCACCAGGGATACCAGGAGCCGTTCATCTCCTGGGCGAAGCGCAGGAGCACGGGGCCTCCGTAGGCGCGAAGCCCGCGGGCCCAGCTGCGGATGTACGCGTCGTGGCGTCCGTCGATGATCGAGCTGAGCGAGTACTGGGGCTGCGGCGTGCGCAGGCCTCGCGCGTAGTTCCACGGCTCCCAGGAGATCTCCGGGACCGCGCCCCGGCTGGCCACAGCCCGTAGTTGGGAGGACTCGAGCTTGGCGTGTGCCCAGTCCGCGAACCACATGATGATCCCCACGCGGGCGTGGATCGTGCGCTCAAAGCTGGTGACCTGGTCGAGGTCGGCGGGCACCCAGGCCGAGGTCGAGTTCGCCGCCAGGGCTGCCGTGGTCACGCCGATCGCGAGTGGGTCCGCGGCAGGGCCCACGGGACCCGCGGGGCGGCTCAGGGCCGCTCCACCTGAGAACGGGGCGAAGATGAACCCGGGCGCCGTCACGGCGGCGATGGCGATCGCCGCCGTCGCCGCGGTCGCCGCGATGTTCCCGACGGAGCTGCGCAGGACGCTGGCCCGCAGACCACGCGGATGTTCGTGGATGTGCAGGGCGATGATCGCGATCGCGGCGGTCATGTACAGACACAGGTTGATCAGCGCCAGCGTGTAGTAACCCCGGGCCTGCCCGGCATCGAGGCCCAGCAGCGCGGGCGTGGCCGAGGCCAACGCAAGCACCAGGTAGGGCGCCACGACCCGCATCGGCAGCGGGATCGGCCCGGTCCGCCCCTTCGGCGTGACCTTGAAGTTGAACTCGCGGCGTGCGATCCGGCCGGCGACCGCCTGTGCGCAGCCGAACAGCGCCCAGGGCCAGCGCACGATCTGGAACAGCGCGATCTCCCAGGACAGGGCCTTGGCCGCGCGGGGCCGCAGCCACTTCAGGCTCCGCAGCCACATCACGGTGGCCAGCATCACCAGGGTGGGCGGCCCGAAGTGCAGATAGAAGCCGCCGAGCGAGACCCGCACGAACGGGGTCTGGGTCGCGATGGCAACGATCGGGATCACCACCGAGGCCAGCATCAGCGTCGCGAACAGTGGGTACCACCACTGGCAGAACCCGAGTCGGATCTTGGCTCTCCGGCTGAGCCCGTGCCGGTACCGGCTGCTCACTCCCAGCAGCACGTTCATCATGCTGCGCGACCACTGGAACTCCTGGGTGACGCAGTCGGTCACCGTCTCGGGCCCATCGCCGTGGGCCTCGGCGTCGACGGCAAAGACGCCCTGCCAGCGGTATGAGCTCATCATCAGCGTGGTGGTGAAGTCCTCGGCCAGTTCGGGTCCGAGGCCACCGATCTCCCGCAGCGCCTCCGTGCGCACGGCGTAATGGGACCCGATGCAGCTCGGAGCGAAGCCGCCGCTGTGGCCGGCCTGAGTGGGTCCGTGCAGGACGGCCTCCGTGTAGAGGCGTCCGCGCGCGGACCATGACCGGGCGGCGTTGCGGTCACAGATGCTGGGCGCGGCGACGTACCCGACCATCGGGTCCCGGAACGGGATCACCATGCGGCTCAGGTAGTCGGGCTCGGGGACGTGGTCGGCGTCGAGCTGAGCCACCACGTCGTAGTGGTCGTAGCCCCACATGTCATAGAAGTAGGCGAGGTTGCCCTCCTTGCAGCGCGTGCGCCGCGGCCAGGTCGGCTGGTGATAGGCGGCCACCCCCTCCCGCGTGGAGACTCGCACGCCGTGCGCCTCGCACCATGCGAGGGTCTCGGGCTGCGGGCTCTCATCCGCGAGCCAGGTGTCATACAGGAACGGAAAGTCCTGGGCGAGCATCGCCTCGAGCGTCTCGCGGACGACCGCCCAGGGCTCGCTCGGCGCCTTGGTGACGACGATCGCGGTGCGCAGCTCCGGCACGGTCAGGGCGGGGTTCGGCCGCTTCATGCGCCAGATCCAGAAGAAGAACCACAGTGGCAGCGCCAGCATCTCGACCGAGAGAAGGGCGATGTTGATTCCCAGCGTCGCCGGCGAGGTCCAATGCGCCGGCTGCAGGAACCAGGTCCAGGCCCAGGTGGTCAGGGCGCCCCAGCTCGCCATCAGGGCGACGAGCGTCAGTCTCTGCCGGCGGGTCAGCGCGTCGACGAGGCCACGGTTGTGCCGGTAGCGCCGGCGCGCCCTGCGCCGCTCCTGCGGTGGTCGGTCCGGGCGCTCGACCGGCGGCGCGCCGCGCCTCGGCCCCCGGGGCTCGAGGATCTCCGGCGCCGCCGGCGCCTCGACGGCGCCCAGCGCGGCCGCGAGCAGTCGCGCGCGGGCCGGCGAGTCCTCGGGGTCGGGGAACGCGAGGTCCACAGCCGTGCTGTCGCCCGAGCCTCCCTGGGTCTGAGGGCAGGCGACGACGCCTGGACGCATGTTGGGGGCCCGCCGCCCCGTGTCGAGCGCTCATCCGTACGTCCATGGTGCGCAGCGAGGGTCGGCGCCCGAGACGCGAGGACCGATCCGTGTCATATCGTGCGTCGCATCATCCCCCTACTGTCCGTGTTCAGTGTCATCGCTGCGCTGCTCGGAAGCGTGGGGGCATCGAGCGTCGCGGCACGGTCGTCTCACCGAGCCGGCGCCGCCGAGCGGACGCATCGAAAGGCCCATGGGACGGCCAGGCGCAACCACCGCGCACACACCACACACCGCACGCGGCAGTCGGCGGTGAGCGCGACCGGCGGTGGTGGCACGAGCGCGACCGGCGGTGGTGCCCCCCTTCGCTTCGGCGTCTATCCGTGGGCGGGGGTCGGAACGGTGAACCCGTCCGATCCTGCCATCCCCGATGATCCCGCCAAGGCGCTGGCCGCCGTCGAGACACTGAAGGGCGGCCGGTCGCTGACGATGCACATCTACGGCCAGTACACGGGGGTCGACCCGCGCGAGGCCGACGCGCTCGTGAGCGACGCCACGTGGTGGTCGGACAACGGGCTCCGGGTCGAGATGGTGCTCCGCTACCGCCCCGCGCGCCCGGATCTGGAGGCCGGCTACGTGCCCTGGGTGCAGTCCGTCGCGACGCGCCTCGCGGCCCTGCCGGGGCTACTGGCCCTGCAGATCGGCAACGAGCCGAACAACACACAGTCCGCTGCGGCGGGCGACGGCGCCTACCCCGGCGTTGTGAAAGCGATCGCCCAGGGTGTTCCGGCGGCTCGGGCGGCGCTGGTGGCCGCCGGGCGCCCGGACGTCAAGGTCGGATTCAACTGGGCGGCGGGGAGTTCCCCGTGCACCACCGAGCCGATCTGGTCGCAGCTCCGCGCGGCGGGTGGGCAGGCCTTCACCGCGGCCGTCGGCTGGGTCGGGATCGATATCTACCCCGGCACCTGGTCGGCGCCCGCCCAGAACACCGTCCCGACGGCGAGTCAGATCGGCGCCACCGTGACCAGCAGCATCCGCTGCCTGCGCACCCAGCACATGGTCGCCGCGGGCCTCTCGAGCGCCGCCACGATCACCGTGGCCGAGACCGGGTATCCGACCGACCCCGCTCGCTCCGAGACCACGCAGGCCGCGGTCCTCCAGGACACGATCGCCTCGGTTGAGAGCGTCCGTGGCATCTACGGCGTGACGGACCTGCGCTGGTTCTGCCTGCGTGACGCCAACACCGCCAGCGGCCAGCTCGAGAACGGCTACGGCCTGCTGCACGACGACTACTCCCCCAAGCCCGCCTTCTCGGCCTTCCAGCAGATCATCGCCGCCCAAGGCGCATGAACGCCGTAGGCCCTCCTCCTCCGATCGGAGGAGGCAGGCGCGCCGGTCGAGCACCCGCTCCCGGTCGAGGTCGGCGACACGGTGTGCGTGCGGGCCCTCGCCGCGCTACGGTCGCTCTATGGCCACTCGCTCGCCGATCCGACGGATGCGCCTCGTGGCCTGCGTCGCGGCCGGTGTTCTGAGTCTGGTGGGCGCCGGCTGTGGCGGCTCCTCGGCCCCCTCGGCGGAGCAGCAGGTCAAGCAGGTGTTGCACAACTACCTGACCGCTCAGGCCGGCGGCGACGGCCAGACCGCCTGCGCGCTGCTGACCCCGACCGCGCAGAGCCAGCTCGTCAGTGCGGTCGTCAAGGCGGGCAAGGGCCTGTTGTCGGCGACCACCTCGTGCCCGGACGCGGTCGGACTCGTGCGCGCGGTCGCCGGGGCGCAGGTGCTGGCGGCGCTGAACGGCGCCCAGATCGGGCAGGTGAACGTCCACGGCAACAGCGCCACGGCCGAGGTCACGGGCGGCACGGTGTTCGGCCGCCAGCAGGTGCGCCTCGTGAAGTCCTCGACCTGGATGATCGACGGCGTTCCCGGGCTCGCCGGTTAGCGCTCCGACGCCCGCCGCGCCGCGTCGATCACGCCGCGCTGCCATGCTTGCGCTGCGCCCGCCCGAGGGGCACGAGTCAGGCGGGCGCGGTCCCGGCCATGCACATCGACCCGTATATCGTCCTGGGGAGCGCCATCATCGGCTTGCTCGTGGGCATGACGGGCGCGGGCGGCGGCGCGCTGATGACGCCGATGCTGATCCTGCTGTTCGGCGTGACCCCGTCGACGGCGATCTCGAGCGACCTCGTCGCGGCGGTCGTAATGCGCCCCATCGGAGCTGCCGTGCACCTGCGGGCTGGGACCGTCAACCTGCGGCTCGTGCGCTGGATGGTCATCGGCTCGGTGCCGTGCGCATTCCTGGGCGCCTACCTGCTGCACGTGATGGGCGGCGGGAAGGCGGCGCAGCAGAACATCGAGGAGGCCCTGGGGGCGGCGCTGCTGATCGGCGCCGGCGCGATGGTCCTGCGCCTCGGGCTCGACCGCCGCGCGGGCACGACGCGGTCGCAGGTCGTCCACGAGCTGGTCCCGCGTCCGCTGCCCACGGTGGCGATCGGCGCGCTCGGCGGTCTCATCGTCGGACTGACCTCGGTGGGCTCGGGATCGCTGATGATTGTGCTGCTGCTGTTCCTGTATCCGCTGATCGGGGCCAACCAGCTCGTCGGCACCGACCTCACGCAGGCCGTTCCGCTGACCGTGGCCGCCGCGCTCGGCGCGCTCGCGTTCGGCCACATCGAGCTCAGCGTCACCGCGTCACTGATCCTGGGGAGCGTGCCCGCCGTGTTCGTCGGGTCGATGCTCTCCTCGACCGTCCCCGACCGCTACATCCGGCCGGTGATCGCCTTCGTGATCTTCGCCTCGGGGTTGAAGTACGTCGGCGTCGGGACGGCGGCACTGGGCTGGATCCTGTGCGTGACCCTGCTCGCGACGGCGACGTTCTGGCTGCTGTACGCCCGGCCGTGGCAACGCCAGGCCGAGGCCGCGGCGGCGGAGGCCGTCGTCGCGCCGGAGCTCACCCCGGAGACCAGTACCAAGTAGCGTCGTAGTTTCGCCTCACGGGGATCGGGGGTTTGCCCGGATGTCGGTGCAATTGCCCCCGGCCATGATCAAACGGATGCGGCGTCGCATCGTCATCCTCGGTGCCGGGACCGCTGGCACACTCACGGCGAACCGCTTGCGGAGGGTCTACGGCGATGCGGTGGAGATCACCGTGATCGATTGCGATGACCGTCACGTCTACCAGCCGGGGCTGTTGTTCGTCCCGTTCGGCATGGCCGATCCCGAGCGGATCGTACGGTCGCGTCGTGCGCAGATCCACGATGGGATCGAGTTTCGCCTCGCCGAGGTGGAGCGTGTCGAGACGGCGGACAGCGTCGTGCACCTGAGCGGTGGTCAGACGATCGGCTACGACGTGCTCGTCGTGGCGAGCGGCGCGGCGCTGCTTCCGGAGGAGACCGAGGGCCTGACGGGACCCGGCTGGGGTGAGCACATGTTCACGTTCTACACGCTGGAGGGAGCCACGGCCCTACGGGACGCGCTGCGCGCCTTCGACCACGGGCGGCTGGTCGTGAACATGATCGATCTTCCCGTCAAGTGCCCGGTGGCGCCGCTCGAGTTCTGTTTCCTGGCCGACTGGCAGCTGCGCCGGCGCGGCGTTCGCGAGCAGGTGCAGATCACCTATGTGACCTCGCTTGACGGAGCGTTCACGAAGACCACATGCAATCGGGAGCTGTCGGGACTGCTGGCCGCCAAGGGGATCGAGCTGACGACGGAGTTCAACACCGGCGAGGTCGACGGCGAGGCGCGGAAGATCGTCAGCTGGGACGAGCGCGAGGTCCCGTTCGATCTGCTGGTCACGATCCCCCTGCACAGCGGCTCGGAGTTCGTCAGCCGCTCGCCGGGACTGGGAGACGATCTCGGCTTCGTGACGGTCGATCGGGCGACGCTTCAGACCGAGGCGGCTCCGAACGTGTTCGCGATCGGCGACGCGACCAACGTCCCCACCTCCAAGGCCGGGTCCGTCGCTCACTTCGAGGGCGAGACGCTGGTCGAGAACATCGTTCGGTTCCTCGACGACCGCGAGCTCGCGGGCTCCTTCGACGGTCATGCCAACTGCTTCATCGAAACGGGATTCCACAAGGCGCTGCTGATCGATTTCAACTACGACGTCGAGCCACTGCCCGGCAGGTTTCCCGAGCCGCACATCGGCCCGCTGCCGCTGCTCCAGGAGTCACGGCTCAACCACCAGGCCAAGCTGGCGTTCCAGTGGCTCTACTGGCACGTGCTCTTGCCCGGCCGCGACCTGCCCGGCATCAGCGCACAGCTGCGGATGACCGGGAAGAACACCGACCTGATCGCCGACCAAGGAGTGCCACGATGACCCCGTCCACCCTCACCGGCGTGCCCGTCGAGCGCGATGCCGAGGGCTTCTTCGTCGATCCGCAGCGGTGGACGGAGGCAATGGCACCCGAGATCGCCCGCGAGAACGGCATCGACGAGCTCACAGATCGACATTGGATCGTGATCAGGTTCATGCGCTCCGCGTATCTGGAGAACGGCGCCGCCCCGTCGATCCGCACCCTGGGGAAGGTCTCCGGCGTGCCGATCAAGGAGCTCTATCAGCTGTTCCCCAGGGGGCCCGCGAAGCTCGCGGCCAAGATCGCGGGCATCCCGAAGCCACGCGGCTGCATCTAGAAAGGGAGGGACACGATGACTGAACTGCTCGAACAGACAAAGGCCGAGGCCCCCGCGCCGGCACCGATCGAGAAGGTGTCGATCATCATCTCCAAAGGATCTCTCGAGGGCATCTACCCCGGCTTGATCATGGCCAACGGCGCGCGGATGGAGGGCATCGACGCGAACCTCTTCTTCACCTTCTTCGGGATGGACGCGATCAACAAGGCCAAGCATGAGCACGTCAAGGTCGCCACGGTCGGCAACCCCGGTCTTCATTTGGCGACGTGGGCGGGCGGCTTCCCGGGCGTGTCGACACTCGTCACCAAGAAGCTCGCAGGGGAGATGGAGAAGCTCGACATTCCGCCGATCCCCGAGTTCGTCGAGATGATCGCCGACTCCGGCGCCGGCCTCTACGCCTGCCAGGCGTCGGTCGACCTGTTCGGCCTGACCAAGGACGACTTCATCCCCCAGGTCGAGGACATCATCACCGTGGGCGAGTTCTACGGCCTAGCCGCCGGCGGCCAGATCATCTTCACCTAGGACGGCGGACGGCGGACGGCAGACGGGCAGGGGACTGGGAGCGGAGAAGGATCAGGCGTGCTCGCGGTGGTTGTGGTGCCGGGTCCTCATGCGTGCCCGAAGGTGACCTCGGGGAGCACGCGGTGCGCCCAGCGCGGCAGGTACCAGGCCCATTTGCCCATCAGTCGCAGCAGGACCGGGAGCAGCAGCAGTCGGATCAGCATGGCGTCGAGGAGGACGGCGACGCCGAGGATGATGCCCATCTCCTTGGGGGGGAGCGGTCCGGAGAGCGCGAAGGTGAGGAACACGGCGACCATCACGGCGCCGGCGGCGAAGATCACCCGTCCGGAGTGCGCGAGCCGCCGACTATCGCTTCCTTGGGGTCGTGGGTGCGGTCCCAGTGTTCCTTGGCGCTGGAGAGCAGGAAGACGGTGTAGTCCATCGAGATCGCGAAGATCATCGCGAAGAAGAAGACGGGTCCCCAGGCGTCGAGGAAGCCCTTGGGGCTGGAAGCCGAGCAGGGAGTGCAGATCACCGTTCTGGAACACGAGCTTGGCGACCCCGAACGCAGCGCCGACGGCCAGCAGGTTGGTCAGCACTCCGACGGCGGCGAGCAGCGGTGCTTGGAGCGCGATCAGCAGCAGCAGGAATCCGAGTGTGAGGACGACGCCGATGACGAGCGGGGTCTTGGCCGAGAGTGCAGCCTGGAGGTCGTGGTTCTCGGCCACGGCCCCGCCGATCACCGAGCCCGTCGGCAGCTCGGCCCGGAGGCGGTCGATCGTTCCTCCGACGGCTTCCGACTGATCCCACTCGAATGTGCGTACATTCGTATATGCTGACCTCTCGTGGCGTCTTCGCCGGGCAGATCACAAACGGCCGTGGACCGGCGCAGCCCGCTACCGCTGTGGGCGCAGGTGCTGGGCGACCTCTCGGATCGGCTTGCCGCGGGCGAGTTCGATGAGCGGTTCCCGACCGACCAGGAGCTCGTCGACGCCTACGGGGTCTCGCGCCAGACGGTGCGCGAGGCGGTGCGGCGGCTGGCCGAGGAGGGTCTGCTCCGACGTGAGCGCGGACGTGGGACCCGCGTCCGCGGCGTGGCGTTCGAGCACGCGGCCGGAACGCTGGAAGGCCTCTTTCACCAGGTGGAGGCGCAGGGGGTCACGCAGACGAGCGTGGTCCGGATCCGCGAGGAGACAACGGACGCCGCGATCGCCCGGCGCCTGGGCCTGCCCGTCCGCGCGCGGCTGGTCCACATCGAGCGGCTGCGCCTTGCCGACGATGACCCGCTGGCGCTCGATCGCAGCTGGTTGCCGGCCCGCGTGGCCCGCCGGCTGCTCGAGGCGCCGCTGACCCACGCCGGCCTGTACGACGAGCTCGCCCGCCTGTGCGACGTCCGGATCGACGGGGGCGTCGAGCGTATTCGCCCGGTGGTCCCGACCAGGCCGGAGCGAAGGGCGCTGGCGATCTCCTCCGACGTGGCGGCGTTCGCGATCGAGCGGCTCGTCTCCAGCCGGGGGACGCCGGTCGAATGGCGACAGAGCCTGGTGCGCGGGGATCGCTACAGCTTCGTGGTGGAGCTGTCCCCGACCCGCGTCAGGCAGCCGGCGCTGCCGTGGGCCTACGAGTCGCCGTGAGCTCGGAGCGGCATTTCTCGCACCAGCCCAACGTGCCCGGCCGGGGCATCGTCGCCGGCTACGGTCCGAGCTTCTGGCTGTTGGTCGTCGCGATCGGCGTCGCGGCCGGTCTGGGTGGGGCGGTTCTGACCCTGCTGTGGGACGCCGTTCAGCACCTGTCGTGGGACTATCGCTCGGGCAGCTTTCTCGACGCCGTGATGAGCGCGAGCGCTGTCCGCCATGTGGTCGTGCTGCTCGCCGCCGGCGTGATCGCCGGCGTCGGCGGGCTGCTGATCGGGCGCGTGCGGGGCTCCGGCGCGGGGGACATCTCTGAAGCACTGTGGCTGGGGGGTGGGCGCCTGTCGTTCTGGACGAGCCAGGCGCGCGGCGTGCTGTCGATCGTGATCGTCGGGATGGGCGCCTCGCTCGGGCGCGAGGGGGCGCCCCAGCTGACGGGGGCGGCGGTGGCCAACGTCCTCTCGGACTGGGCCAAGCTGCCGGCCTGGCAGCGGCGGATGCTGATCGCCTGCGGCGCCGGCGCGGGCATGGCGGCCGTGTACAACGTGCCCCTGGGCGGGGCCTTGTTCGCCGTGGAGGTGCTGCTGGGCACGCTCAGTCTGCCGGTGGTCCTGCCGGCCGTGGCGATGAGCGCGATCGCCACGGCAGTGGCCTGGGTCGCCCTCCCGGACCGCTCGACCTACCAGGTCCCGGCCTTCCACCTGACCGCCTCACAGGTCGTGTGGGCAGCGATCATCGGCCCGATCGCCGGCCTGGTGGCCGTCGGCTGGGTCCGCGCCGTCGCGGCGGCAAACCTGCACAAGCCCGGGCGGCGGGGCCGGGTGGCGGCCCCGATCGTCATCTTCACCGCGCTCGGCGCCGTGTCGATCGCCTACCCGCAGGTGCTCGGCAATGGCAAGGACGTCGTCGAGCAGGCGCTGACCAACCAGCTCGCGGTCGGGCTGCTGGCGGGGCTGTTCGTGCTCAAGCCGTTCGCCACCGCCGCGTGCCTGGGCAGCGGCGCCCCCGGCGGCCTGTTCACCCCGACGCTGGCCTTCGGCGTTCTGTTCGGAGACCTGCTCGGGCACGGCTGGACGGCGATCTGGCCCGGCACGGCGTCGGGCAGCTTCGCGATCATCGGCGGCGCCGCGGTGCTTGCGGCCTCGATGCAGGGGCCCCTGGCAGCGGTGGTGATCCTGCTCGAGCTCACCCACACCGCCGACAACCTGATCGTGCCGATTCTGATCGCCGTCGCCGAGGCGACGATCGTCGCCCGGCTGCTCGGGGCCCCGTCGATCTACTCCGCCCGTCTCAACGACGACGCCAGCCGTGCCGCCGTCGCGATCGGCCCGCTCGAGCCCGAGCCGCCTGAGGATGATCGAGCGGGCGTCACGGCCACGTGATTGTGGGACCGCCCCGCGGCGCCGGTGTCGCCCCGCGGCGCGTAGTCTCATGGGCCGTGAGCACGGAGAGCGATCGCAGCGAGCCGGTGGCCGCGTCGGCCGAGCCCCCCGACGGCTCGCCGGCCGCGCCTGAAGAGCCCGCGCCTGGTCCCGACACGAGTCTGTCCGCGCGGCTGCGCCGATTCGTGCGCGCCGTGCGCGACGGTGACGAGAAGATGGTCGAGGACACGGTCCTGCGCCTCAGCCGGTCGCACCGGTGGCTGGCTCCGCTGGCCTTCGTCGTGGGCGGCTTTGCGATGCTGTTCACCGGGCTCAAGCTGCTGTTCTCGAACTGGCGCCTGACCCTGATCCAGGTCCTCCCGGCGATGTGGATCTGGCTCGTCACCTACGACCTCAAGGTGCACGCGCTGCGCGGCAAGTCCTTCCACGTGCTGCGCGGCCCGATCCTGCTCCCGTTCCTGATCGTGATCGTGGCGATCACGGCGGCCAGCTTCTTCCTCAACGCCGTGTTCGGGTTCGCGATCGTCCAGCCCGGCATTCCGAAGGTCGTCCCGAAGGTCCGGCCGGCGGTGGAGCAGGCCCGCAACCACCTCGGCGTGATCCTCGGGTCAGGCGCGGTCGTCGGGGTGCTGCTGTGGTTCGCGACGATGGTCGTCACCCGGTGGGGCCGGCCCTGGTTCGGGATCTCGATGAGCATCGTGCTCGCGATCATGATGATCTCCTACGTCGCCGTCCCGTCGCGGCTGATCGGTGCCAAGCCCTCCGGCTCCAGGCGCGACAAGCTTGCGGCCGGTGCGGTCGGCGGCGCGCTCGGGGCGGTCGTGTGCACGCCGCCGTATGTGCTGAGCCGGATCGGCATCCTGATGCTCGGCTCAAAGACGCTGTTCATCCCCGGCATCATCGTGGTGTCCCTTGGCGCCACGCTGCAGGCCGGGGCCACGGGCGCGGTCAAGACGATCAAGATGAGCGCCAAGCTGCTCGCGACCGATCCGCACAAGACGCCGGGCGCGCCGTCCTCCGGCGACCCGCCGCCGGCGCAGGTCGAGCGGCCTGCGGACGCCAGCCCGCCGGCCGAAGCCGCTAGCTGACCAGCTCGATGATGCCGCGGATCACGAGCAGGGCGCCCAGGATCGCGGTCCCGTAGACAGCGATCTTGTGTCCGTTGCGAGCGAACCAGCGCTTGGTGCGGTCGATCGCGGTGGGCGTCCAATCGGGCGCGATGGTGAAGGAGATCAGCGGCAACTCCAGCGGCAGCAGCATGATCAGGTTGACCATGATGACCAGCAGCACCTCGTCCGTGGAGCTCACCTTCATCTTGACGATGTTGTCCATCGCCGCGATGTAGGAGCCGCCGGGGAGGGTGAGAAGGGCGCCGACCGCGAACGTGATCTTCGGATCGCCCTTGTTGAGCTCGCGCTGCCAGCGCGGTGGGCCCTTGTCCTCCTTTGGCCCCTTCTTCGCCGCCCGCCGCTCCTTGTAGCGCTCGTTACGGCCGCTGGCAAGGACGAACGAGACGATGAGCAGGATGGCCCCGAGCGCGAGATCGACAGCCGGAGCGATGGTGTTCTGCGTGGTGTTGACCGCACCCGAGTCTGAGGCCGCGAACACGATGATCAGGCCGAGCGTGAGGCTGGTCATCCAGGCGCCGAGGAGGTAGCCGAACATCAGCTTCTTGGGGCTGGGGAGCAGCAGCATCACCGTTGTGGCGCCCACCAGCACCGGATTGAACATCGCGGTGAGCGAGAAGAGAAGGACGTTCCCCATGCGTGCAGCATGATCGAAAACGACCGATCGTGCCAGCGCCGGACGCGATCAAGACCGTCGCGCGACCCCGAGGATGTGGGGCACGCGGACCGGACCGCTCCTGATAGATGTTCCAGTCGTCCAGTCGCTGCCATCGCGCTCCGCGGCGCGGGTTGCCGGGGCGGACATGCTCCCAGAAGCGGAGCTTGCCGCCGGGCCGGAGGACGCGGCGCAGCTCGGCGAGGGCGAAGGCGGGGTCCGGGACGCTGCACAACACCAGCGAGACGATCGCGGCATCGAAGTCCGCGTCGGGAAACGGCAGCCGGTCGGCGACGGCGTCGACGACGCTCACTTCCACCGGGGCCCTGCGCGCCGCCTCCTGCGCCCGGGCGCGCAGGTAGCTCTCCGGCTCGACGGCCACGAGCTCGCTCACCGTCGGCGCGTAGTAGGCGAAGTTGAGGCCGTTCCCGGCGCCGAGCTCGATCACCCGGCCGCCGAGCCCGGCCAGCAGCTCGCGACGGCAGGCGACGGTTTCCGGCGTCTCGCCGTGCCGGCTCGAGCGCGCGTACCAGCGTGCGAACACCGGATGCCGGACCTCGGTTCTCATCGCGCGTGCACCGTATCGAGTGAGGGCCGGCCGGCCAGCGTGCCCGGCCCGAACCGCCGGAGCGCGCTCAGATGCCGGCGCGGCCGAGCACCTCTCCGGCGTCATCGCCGGAGAGGCCCGCGCTCTCGAGGGCGTGCAGTCGCGTGGAGCCGACCCCGCTGCTCAGCAACGGCCGATCGGCGGCCGGTGCGTACACGCATACAGACCACTCGCCACGGTTGCCGTCGCCGGTCACCCGGCGTCCGTCCGAGAGCGTGACCGTGAAATCGCGCAGCGGTCCGCCCATGTCGATGACCGGGTCGCTTGTCAGGTCGCGCGCTCTGTGCATCATCTCCGAGCGATCGTAGCCCGCATGCGCACTCGATGAATCTGAGGGTTCTGCGGACCGCTCTCCGTAGTCTCCCGTGGACTGGTCGGCTCCCCGACGGGCGTCGGCCCGGCGGCTCGTACCGCCGCCGGTGCTGTGTCACGATTCGCGCATGGACGACGCCGTGCTCCGCTACCGACGGGCCTCCGAGGCGGACGACATCGACGGCCTGATGTCGACGCTCGCGCCCGACGTGGAACTGGTCTCGCCGATCTCCGGGCGGATGGTGTTCCGGGGTCAGGACGACCTGAGGATCCTGCTGAGTGCCGTGTACGGAGCGATGACGGGGCTGCGCTGGCACGAGGAGGTCGGCGAGGGCTCGGTCCGGGTCATCGTCGGCGTGGGCAAGGTCGGGCCGCTGACGCTGGGCGACGCGATGGTGCTCGAACTCGCCGAGGACGGGCTGATCAGACGGATCCGGCCGCACCTGCGTCCGTGGCTGGCACTCACCGTGCTGGCCATGACGCTCGGGCCCAAGCTCGGCCGGCATCCGGGCGTCGTACGCCGCGCGCTGCAACGTGGCTGATACCGGGAATCCGCATCCGAGCGGCCGCTGCCGTCGCGTGCCGGGCTGCCGGCTCGCTTGACATCCCAGTTCGCGTAAGCATAGGCTTACCGTTAGTTATGGCTTACCGGTTAGGGTACTCCAGCCCTCGCCCTCGCCCTCGAGCAACAGCGGAGGAGGTCTCATGAGCATGCAGGCAGCAGACACGTCGGTGCGGACGTCGATCACCGTCGAGGCGCCGATCGCGCGCGCGTTCTCGATGTTCACCGACGGAATCGGAAGTTGGTGGCCGCCCGAGAACCACATCCTCCAGGCGGAGCTGGCCGAGATGGTGTTCGAACCCCATGTCGGCGGCCACATCTACGACCTGGGCGTGGACGGAAGCGAGTCGCGCTGGGCGCGGGTGCTGGCGTACGAGCCGCCGAGCCGCGTGGTGTTCAGCTGGGACATCAATCCACGCTGGCAGATCGAGAAGGACGAGACGAAAACCAGCGAGGTTGAGGTGCGCTTCACCGCCGAAGGCCCCGAGCGGACCCGTGTCGAGCTCGAGCACCGCAATCTCGATCGTCACGGCGAGGGCTGGGAGCAGATGCGTGACGCCGTCGGATCGCCGAACGGGTGGAGCCTGCAGCCGTTCGCCGATGCCCTGGAGGCGGCCTGACACGGCTACGCAGATCACCTCCGGGTTGCCCGCCCAGTCACGCGAGCGCGCTCGCCCGGTCAAGCGAGCGCGTTCCCGCCGTCAGGTCGTGGCCACGAACTCGCGGGCCGCGCGGCCCGACGCGACGCGGGCCGCGGCCGCGCGCAGCGCCTCGAGCCGGGCGCGACGATCCTCGCCGCAGGCGCGCAGGCGCCGGGCCGCGCGCTCGTGGCGCTCGGCGTCACGGGTGTGCTCGCAGCGCGGGCATCGGCAGACGACAGACGGGTCGTCGCCGGCTCGACAGTCGGGCCGGGGCATGTCCGATAGTGGATCACGAGCAAGTCGGCGCCGTGTGGCGCGCCTGTGAACCTGCACAGGTTCACAGGAACCGTGCGACCGGTTCGTCGGTCGGACCTGGCGCGCGGCGGCCAAAAATCCATAAAAGCCATCAAGTTTGGGTATTTTTTAGGGCCGATCTCCCCGTTCCCCACCGAGGAAGGCCCATGAGCGAGCAACTGCGACCCGAGACACTGGCGCTGCACGGCGGCCAGTCCCCCGACTCCGCCACGAATGCGCGGGCGGTTCCGATCTATCAGACGACGTCGTACGTGTTCGACGACACCCAGCACGCCGCGGACCTGTTCGCGCTCAAGGTGCCCGGCAACATCTACTCCCGGATCATGAACCCGACGTGGGCGGTGCTCGAGGAGCGCCTGACCGCGCTCGAGGGCGGCATCGCGGGCTTGGTGACCGCGTCGGGACAGGCCGCCGTCACGTATTCGGTCTTGAATGTCGCCCGCGCCGGGGACAACATCATCTCGGTCTCGCAGCTGTACGGAGGGACCTACAACCTGTTCGCGCACACGCTGCCCCAATACGGGATCGAGGTCCGCTGGGTCGACGCCGACGACCCCGAGGGGGTGGCCAGGCTCGCCGATGATCGAACGCGACTCGTGTTCGGTGAGACGATCGGCAACCCGCGCCTCAACGTGCTCGACGTTCCCGCCTGGGCGGAAGCGGCGCACGCCCACGGGCTGCCCCTGATCCTCGACAACACCGTCCCGACCCCGATCGGCGCGCGGATCTTCGAGCAGGGGGCCGACGTGGCTGTGCACTCGCTGACCAAGTTCATCGGTGGTCACGGCACCTCGATCGGCGGCGCGATCGTCGACGCGGGCAGCTTCGACTGGACCGCCCAGGCCGAGCGCTTCCCCGGGCTCACGACCCCTGACCCCTCCTACCACGGGGTGGTCTGGAGCGACGCTCTCGGGCCGGCGGCGTACATTGGGCGGGCGCGCACGGTGCTGCTGCGCAACACAGGGGCAGCGCTGTCTCCGTTCAACGCCTTCCTGTTCCTACAGGGGATCGAGACGCTCCCGCTGCGGATGGAGCGCCACAACGACAACGGGCTCGCCGTCGCGCGCCACCTCGAGCATCACCCCGATGTCGCCTGGGTGTACTACCCGGGGCTCGAGACCAGCCCCTACCACGAGATCGCCGACCGCGTCCTTCGCGGCGGCTACGGGGCCCTGGTGACGTTCGGCGTCAAGGGTGGCGCCGAGACGGGACGGGCGTTCATCGAGAAGCTCCAGCTGTTCAGCCACCTGGCGAACATCGGCGATGCCAAGTCGCTCGCGATCCACAATGCCTCGACCACGCACTCGCAGCTCAACGAGAAGGAGCTCGCGGCCGCCGGTGTGACCCAGGAGACGGTCCGGCTCTCGGTCGGCATCGAGCACATCGAGGACATCCTGGAGGACCTCGATCAGGCGCTCGCCGCCACGCGGCCGGCCACCGTCGCATGAGCGCAGGCGGCGTCGGACGCGTCCACACCGAGCGGGTCGTCCTCTTCACCGAGGATGACCCGCTGGTGCTGGAGTCCGGCGCCGCCCTCGCCCCGGTCGAGGTCGCCTACGAGACCTACGGCCGGCTCGAGGCGAGCGCGAGCAATGCCGTGCTCGTGTGCCCCGCTCTGACCGGTGATGCGCACGCCGCCGGCCACCACGGCAATCCCGCCCGCCGCGGCTGGTGGGACACGATGATCGGCCCCGGGCGCGCGATCGACACCGACCGCTTCTTCGTCGTGTGCGCGGATCTCCTCGGCGGGTGCCGCGGCAGCACCGGCCCGTCGTCGGTTGACCCCGCCACCGGCCGGGCGTACGGACTGCGGTTCCCGCTGCTGAGCGTGCGGGACCTCGTCTCGGTGCACCGGGCGCTCGCCCGGCGGCTCGGGATCCAGCGCCTGCACGCCGTGCTCGGCGGGTCGCTGGGCGGCATGCAGGCGCTGCAATGGGCGCTGGACCGTCCCGGCGAGGTCGAGCGAGCGGTGATGATCTGCGCGAGCGCGCGCCTCAGCGCCCAGAACATCGCCTTCTCGACCGTGGCCCGCAGCGCCATCACCGGCGACCCCGATTTCCAGGGCGGCGACTACCACGGGACCGGACGCCGGCCCGATCTCGGCCTCCGCATCGCGCGCATGACCGCGCACATCACGTATCTGTCCGAGCAGGGCATGGACCTGAAGTTCGGACGCCGCACGCGCGCCCCGGACGGCCGCCCGCCGGGGACGCTTGATCCCGAATTCGAAGTCGAGCACTACCTGCGCCACCAGGGGGATACCTTCCTCGCGCGGTTCGACGCGCTCAGCTACCTGTACCTCACCCGGACCATGGACTACTTCGAGCCGTTCGGTGCCGGGGCGCCCGATCTCAGTCGCGTCACCACCCGCATGCGAGCGATCTCATTCGACACCGATTGGCGGTTCGGATCAGAGCACTCGCGCTACATCGTCGACGTGCTCGGGGAAGCCGGGGTCGAGGCCGATCACGTCGAGATCAAGTCCCCCTGGGGCCACGACAGCTTCCTGCTCGACCTGCCGGACTACCACCGCGTGGTCACCGAGGCGCTCACGATCCCGGTCCGCTCCCACGTGCGCTGACGGCGTGCCGGCGCTCGACGGACCGCGGTCGTATGTCGTCTGCGCGACGCCGCGGAGCGGGAGCACCCTGCTCGATCGCGGGATCGGTGTGATGCTGATCCTTCGCGGCCCCGGGTTCACGGGCGGCCGTGCCCTGGACGAACTCGTCTCCCACGTCGACCTGTTCCCGACCGTCTGCGAGCTGCCGGGCTCGACGCCCCGTCGTGGCTGGTCGGGCGATCGCTCGTTCCCCTCGCGGCTGGGGTGGAGGAGCCGGGGGTTCGCGCACAGATCTTCTCCGAGCTGACCTATCACGCCGCCTACGAGCCGCAACGCGCGATCCGCACCGACCGCTGCAAGTACATCCGCAGGTTCGACGACTACGCCTACCCGGTGCTGCCCAACTGCGACGACAGCCCCAGCAAGGACGCCTACCTGGCCCGCGGGTGGGCGCAGCGACCGGTGGCCCGCGAGGCGCTGCACGACCTGTTCTTCAATCCCGGCGAGGGCCGCAACCTGGTCGATCACCCGGAGTACGCGGGAATCCTCGCCGACCTGCGCTCACGGCTGCTGCGCTGGATGGAGGAGACCGCCGACCCGCTGCTGTCCGGCCCGGTGCCGGCGCCGCCGGGCGCGCACATCAACCTCCAGACGCAGCGGTCGGCGGAGGATCCGCCGGTCGTGGCCTGAGAATCCCCTCCCCGGCGCAGCCGGGTGGACGCCAGCGGCCGGGGGATAGCGGCCGGCGGGATGCCGGCCGGCGGGATGTCGGCCGGGATGTCGCCGGGGATAGCGGTCGCCGATTGCGCCGGCGCGAGGCGCAGCACGTAGAAGCAAGTCCCGTCCGTCTACCAGACCTCGTGTCGCGCGGTGTCCCTCGCGGGCGCCGACATCGCCAAGTCGCTCGGCGGCATCCGGCGGGCCGTGAACGACGGGCCTTGGCAGGCGCGTGATGCCTCGAAGCGTTGCATCTGAGTTCCGGGGGCCGGAATTGAGTTGCAGCGCTTCGCCGGGGGTGTGGCGGGAGTGTGCCGGCGCGTGGCGAGAGTGTGCCGGTAGCGTGGCGAGAATGTGCCGGGACCGTGGCGTGAATGTCGCGCCCCCGCCGGACCAGTTGCCGGACCGGGGGTAGGCGTCGGCCGAGGGAGCGCGGCGCCGGCGGGGCGCGCCGGCGCCGGCTGCCCCGGGCGGTCCGGCGCGGCCGTGTCTGCAAAGGTTCGCCGCGATGTCCGAGCACCTCGTCGACGCGGCCTGGACGCTGGACCGCCTGGGGAATCCCGGTGTGCGGATCGTCGACTGCCGCTGGCGGCTCGGGCAGCCGGGCGCCGCCCGGGCGCTCTACGAGGACGGCCATATCCCGGGAGCGACGTTCCTCGACGTTGACGCGGACCTGGCCGGAGCGCCCGGCCCGGGGGGGCGCCACCCGCTCCCGGATCAGCCCGCGCTTGCCGATGCGCTGATGCGCGCGGGGATCGGCCCGGCCACCCGGGTCATCGCCTACGACGATGCCGCGCTCGGCGGCGCGGCGCGGCTGTGGTGGCTGTTGCGCGCGCTCGGGCACGACGCGGTCAGCGTGCTCGACGGCGGACTACCGGCGTGGCTCGCGGCCGGCGGCGGGCTCGAGCGGGGACCGGCGCCGACGCCGTCACCCGGTGCACTGCCGTTCCCGGTGCGCCCGCCGGCGCCGGAGAGCATCGCCACGGCGGAGGATCTGCTCGGCGGGGAGTCCGGCGCACTGCCGCTGCTGCTCGACGCCCGGGCCGCAGATCGCTTTCGTGGCGAGCACGAGCCGATCGACCCCGTGGCGGGCCACATCCCGGGCGCGCGCAACCTGCCGTTCACGTCGTTGCTGAAGCCCGACGGCCGCTTCCGGGCCGAGCCGGAGCTGCGGGCCGCATTCGCGGCCGTGGGCGTTGATGACAGCGGCGACGTGGTCGCGTACTGCGGCAGCGGTATCAGCGCCTGCACGCTCCTGCTCGCCGCGGCGGTCATTGGCCTCGAGGGCGCCCGGCTCTACCCGGGGTCGTGGAGCGAGTGGTCCGGCCGCGGTCTGCCGGTCCAACGCGGCTGACCCCGTCGACGCGCAACGCTCCGTCACCCCATTTGCGTGATGTTGGGGCGCTCGGGAGCGCCTACATTCGGGACACCGACTCCGAACAGCGAGATGGAGACATGTCAGACGAGCAGACTGCCGTCCTGGTGGCGGGCTACCAGGACATCGATACGGCGAGCGGGGATTTCGAGTCGCTCGTCGCGCAGGTCAAAGCCGGGACGGTCGAGATCGAGGGCATCATTCTCGTCACCCATGCCGCCGACGGCAGCGTCTCGGTCCAGCAGACCGGAGACCATCTCGGCCGCAAGGGCGCCGGATGGGGCGGCGGGGTGGGGGTCGCGGTCGGCCTGTTTGCGCCGCCGCTGCTGGCTTCAGCAGCGGTCGGAGCAGCCGCGGGTGCGGTCGTGGGCAAGTTCGTCGACCATCGCCTCGAGACCGAGCTGCACGACAAGATCGGCGAGAACCTGCCGCCCGGCTCGGCGGGGATCATCGCCGTCTTCGACGACGCGCAGCGCCTCGCTGTCGAGCAGGCGCTCCCCGGTGCGCTGCTGCGCTCGCTCGTGTTGAGCGACAAGTCGGGTGTCAGCGCGCTCAAGGACTCCCTGGCGGAGGCGATGGGCAAGTTCGAGCCCGATCGCACGGTCCTCCCGATCCCGGACCGGACGTTCGGAGGGACAGCCGGGCGCACGGTCGACCAGTCGGTTGCGGACTGGACGATGATCCCGGGCCCCAAGGCGCCCGACGGGGCGCCGAACGTGCTGATCTGCATGATCGACGACGCGGGCTTCGGCCAGCCCGACACGTTCGGCGGCGGGATCCGCACACCGAACATGACGCGAGTCCAGCAGGCCGGTGTGACCTACAACCGCTTTCACGTGACCGCGCTGTGCTCACCGACGCGAGCCGCTCTGCTCACGGGACGCAACCATCACCGAGTCGGGTTCGGCTCGATCGCGGAGTACCCCGGGCCGTTCCCGGGCTACACGGCTGCGCGGCCGCGCAGCTGCGCGGGCCTGCCGCGGATCCTGAGCGAGAACGGTTACGTCACCGGCGGGTTCGGCAAGTGGCACCTGACGCCCGACAACGTGCAGGGGTCGGCGGGGCCGTTCGACCACTGGCCGCAGTCGTGGGGGTTCGACCACTGGTGGGGTTTCCTGAGCGGCGCCGCCGGCCAGTACGACCCGATCATCACCCAGGACAACTCCGTGCTCGGGATTCCCGAGGGCAAGGACGGCGGCGGCTACTACTTCCCCGACGACATCACCGACAAGGCGGTGGAGTGGCTCCACGCAGTCCGCGCACAGGATGCGCAGAAGCCGTGGTTCATGTACTACTCCACCGGCTGCGCCCATGCGCCCCACCACGTCGCCAAGGAGTGGGCGGACAAGTACAAGGGCAGGTTCGACCAGGGCTGGGACGCCTACCGCGAGGAGACGTTCGAGCGCCAGAAGCAGCTCGGTGTCATCCCGCAGGACACCGAGCTGACCGAGCGGCCCGATCTGTTCCCGGCCTGGGACTCGCTCACGGACGCCGAGAGGAAGCTGTACACCAGGCAGATGGAGGTCTACGCCGGCTTCCAGGAGAACGCCGACTGGAACGTCGGCCGGCTGCTCGACGCGATCGAGGGTATGGGCGATCTCGAGAACACGCTGATCGTCTACATCTGGGGCGACAACGGCGCCAGCATGGAGGGCACCGTTACGGGCTCATTCAACGAGATGACGTTCCTGAACGGCGTCCCGCTCGACGCCGATCAGCAGCTCAAGCTGATCGATCAGTACGGCGGGATCGAGGCGCTCGGCGGCGACCACACCGCTCCGCACGTCGCTGCCGCCTGGGCCCATGCCGGGAACACGCCCTTCCAATGGGGCAAGCAGATGTCGAGCCATCTCGGCGGTACCCGCAACCCGATGGTCGTCTCCTGGCCGAAGCGGATCACGCCTGATGACGACGTCCGCAGCCAGTTCACGCATTGCATCGACATCGCTCCGACGGTCCTCGAGGCGGCGGGCATTCCGGAGCCGACGCACGTCGACGGGATCGCGCAGGAGCCGATGGACGGCATCAGCTTCGTGCCCACGCTCGATGATCCGGGCGCCGAGGAGCGTCACACGGTCCAGTACTTCGAGATCCTCGGCGCGCGGGCGATGTACAAGGACGGCTGGTGGGCGTGCACGCGGCTGGACAAGGCCCCCTGGGACTTCACTCCGGAGACCTTGAGCCGGTTTGCTCCTGGCGTCTATGACCCGGAGCAGGACGTGTGGGAGCTCTACTACCTGCCGGATGACTTCTCCCAGGCCACGGACCTCGCCGCCGAACGGCCCGACAAGCTCCGCGAGCTGCAGGAGCTGTGGTGGCAGGAGGCGGAGCGCAACCGCGTGCTGCCACTGCTCGGAAGCATGTCGATCTTCTTCGGCCTGCTCCCGCCGCTGCCGACGATCACGAGGTACACGTTCAGCGGCGACGTCCAGAACGTGCAGCGCGGCATGGTTCCGCGCACGGCCGGACGCTCCTACGCAATCGAGGCCGCGCTCGAGATCCCCGCCAGCGGGGCCGAAGGGGTGATCGTCGCCAACGCCGACTTCATCGGCGGTTACGCGCTCTGGCTCGACGGCGAGCGCAGACTCCACCACACGTACTCGTTCCTGGGCGTGGAGACCTACAAGCAGGTCTCGGCAGAACCGATCCCGACCGGCGACGTGACCGTGAAGATGCTGTTCGTGGCCGATCAGAACACGCCGGGCACGAGTGGCACCGTGACGCTGTGGGCGGGCGACGAGCAGATCGGCGAGGGCGAGATGCCGCACACGGTGCCGATCGCGTTCTCCTCCTACGCCGGCATGGACATCAGCCGCGACAACGGGCTCGTGGTCGACCTCGACTACGAGGACAAGGCCCCGTATCCGTTCACCGGCACGGTCAAGCAGGTCGTGTTCGACCTCAAGCCGGCGATCCACGAGGAAGAGCAGGCGCTGCACCAGCACGCGAGCCTCAACGCGGTCGCGCACGGGGTGAGCGGCTGACGGTGAGCTAGGAGCTCCGCGGCGTGAGTGTCGCCCGGCCGGGGCCGGCAAAGAGCTCGGGAGTGCTCGGGCGCGTGGACCGCTGGCAGGCCGGCCATCCGGTGGTCGGCTTTCCGTTCGCGGTGGTGAAGAAGTTCGTCGATGACGACGCCGCGGGACTCGGTGTCCGGGTCGCCTACTGGGGCTTCTTCTCGGTCTTCTCGCTGCTGCTGGCCTTCGTCTCCATTCTCGGGTTCGCCTTCCAGGGCAATCCGTCGTTCCAACGGCAGGTGCTCGACTCCACGCTCGGGCTGATGCCCGTGATCGGGCCGCAGCTCAGCGGTCATGTCGGCTCGCTCACGGGCAGCGGCATCGCCCTCGCGGTCGGGCTCGTGGGAGCGCTGTGGACTGGTCTCGGGGTGACGGTTGCGATGGGCGTGGCGCTCGATCACATCTGGGCTGTCGAGCGCGTCGACCGGTCCGGGTTCGTGAGATCCCGCCTCCGCGGCCTGCTCGTGCTCGCGTCCATCGGCGTGTTCACGGTCGCGTCGACCGCGGCGGTCGGCCTGGCCGCCGGCGGGTCGAGCGGCTCGACCCTGGGGCGGGTGGTGAGCTTCGTTGCGGCGGCGGGGATCGACCTCGTCGTCTTTCTGGCCTCCTTCCGCCTGCTCACCGCGGCGCCGGTCACGACGCGTGAGGTTCTGCCGGGGGCCGCGCTGGCCGCAGCCTGCTGGCTCGTGCTGCAGGCCGTCGGGGGCATCTACGTCACGCAGGTCCTGAAGGGCAGCAGCCAGACGTATGGCGGGTTCGCGGCCGTCATCGGGTTGCTGGCCTGGCTGCTGATCGCCGCCGAGATCACGCTGATGGCGGCGGAGGTCAACGTTGTGCTGGCGCGGAGGCTGTGGCCGCGGTCACTGGGCGGTGAGCTACGGGCCGCGGACGAGCGGACGATGCGGGAGGCGGCGGAGTCCGAGCGCCGCGACCCGCGACAGCGCATCACCGTGACCTTCGAGGAGGGCGAGGAGGGGGAGACCGCCGCGACCGACGAGGTTCGCGCCGACCCCGCCTGAGGGCAGCCCGGGCCCTACGCCCCCACCGGTACCGAAGTCGACGGCGCCTTGGGGAGGAAGGGTCGCATTTCCTCTCCGCCGGGGCCCACGACACCGCACGTGGACTCGGGCACCTCGTTCCAGACGCCGGGGACGTCGCCCAGTGGCTCGGAGACGATCAGCCGCGCATCGTCGGAGAACTTCTTCAGGTCCTCGCGCTCAGGTTGGAGCTTGCGGAGCGTGGGGACATCGGTGGTGTAGAAGAGCGAGCGCGAGTTCCGCTCGCTCGAGTACCGAACCGCCCAGATGCTCTCGCCGTCGGTGGTGGCGACTGTCCCCTGGAACGGGTGGGGGACGCCGTGGCGGGTGGCGACGTCCTCGACGAACCCGATGGCCCGCTCGATCGCGACCAGAGGGTCATCTTCGAGGCCGAAGGTGAGCGCGAGGTAGAACAGCAGCTCGGTGTCGGCCTGTCCCTCGATGTGCGGGTACAGCGAGGGATCGACGGCGAGCACGAGGTCACGCTTGACCGTGGCGAGCTCGTTGATGTATCCGTTGTGCATGAACAGCCGGCGGCCGTGGCGGAAGGGGTGGCAGTTCGTCTGCTGCACCGCGCTGCCGATCGCCGCGCGGATGTGCGTGAAGAAGAGCGGGGAGCTGATATGGCCGGCGAGCTCGCGCAGGTTCTGGTCGTTCCAGGCCGGTTCGGTACTGCGGTACACGCCGGGCGTCTCGGGAGCGCCGTACCAGCCGACGCCGAACCCGTCGCCGTTCGTGGGCTCGGCGCCGAGCCGGGAGTGCAGGCTCTGGTCGACCAGCGAGTTCGTCCCACCGTAGAGGACTTCCTCCATCAGGATGGGGGCACCGGAGTAGGCAAGCCAGCGGCACATGAGCCGCTCCTTTCTGTCGTTTGGCGATGTGCGTCGGGGCGCAGGCGGTGCTCGACGAGCCCCGTCCAGTCCCGCGCCCGAAACTGATCGGCGAGGTTGGCCACCAGCGCCGGGAGGCGCGGGTCCTCGGCGGCGAACCCGCGCTGGCGGGCGGCGCCGTTGGCCGCGGCAAGACCCTGCACACGGTCGAGCGCGGCGGCACATCCGAGTGCGAGGGCATGCGGGCGGCAAACGGCCACGAGGGAAGCCAGCATCTCGTGGGCGGGAGTCAGGCATCCAGCCGCCGAGTCGATCAGCCGGGCATCCATCCCGTCGCGCGCGGCCAGGAAGCGGTTCTCGGCCAGAACCTCAGCGCCCGGGACGACCGGCGAGGAATCACCCTCGAGTTCGAGACGGGCGAGCGACTGGATCAGCGCGACGATCGGAGCGACATCATCGAGACTCGATTGAGCGTCCATCACGCGCAGCTCGACCGTCCCGAGCGCAGGCTGCGGACGGACGTCCCACCAGAGGAAGGTCGGATCGGCCACGGCGCCGGGAGAGACGACCGCGTCGACCGCCTCGACGTAGTCGGCGTAGCCCGTGAAGCGTCGAGGCAGGCCGGTGCGGGGGAAGGCCTGGAAGATCAACGTGCGCGCGGAGGCGAAGCCGCTGTCGCGGCCCTGCCAAAACGGGGAGTCGGCCGACAGCGCGAGCAGCAACGGCATGTGCCGGCGCAATCCGTTGAGGAGCCGGATTGCGTCCTCCGGGTCGGGGACACCGACGTGCACGTGGAGCGCCATCGTCGGCTCACGCCGGGCCAGGACCCGCATCGAGTCGGCGAGCAACCGGTAGCGGGGCGCGCCGGACATCTCCGTCTCCGAGGAGACGGTCAGCGGATGTGTCCCGGCCACCGCAGCGGCCAGCCCCATCGCCCCCAGCTCGCGCCCGAACCGGTTGCGCAGCGAGGCGAGCTCAGCGATCGTCCCGTCCACGTCGGAGTGGATGCCGGTGGCCAGCTCCACGACGGCAGCATGGGTCTCGGGCGCTGCATGTGGTCGGAGCTCGGCCGACAGGCGCGTGAGGATCTGATCGCTGCACTGGGCCAAGGACCAGTCCGACGGGTGCAGGAGCATGACCTCCTCCTCCACCCCGAGCGTGTACCGCTGATCGAGCGACGTGTTCCAACGAGCCCACGGCGGCGAGGCAGCACGCGGCCGGCCGCCGGCCGCAGCTGACGGATCCCGATACGAGCGCTGAGCCTCCCGTGTCTGCGGGCTCAGAGCGTGCCCCCTTCGGTGTTCCGCGACTCGGTGTGGGCACCGCTCTCTCCGCCGTCGGGCATTCCGATCATGCGCTCGACCTGTCCGGCCACTCGCTCATCGTCGGCGAGGGCGGCCGCCAACGCGCGATAGCGGAGACGCTCGTCGGCGCGGTCGGCCACGAGCCACAGGGTCCACGCCCGACTGACCTGCTGCCCGGAGTGACACCAGTCCTCGAGCTGTTGCGCCTGTTGGCGCAGCGTGCCATGAGCCGGCGCCTCGCGCTCGTCGTCCACAGGCCCGCTGCCCCGCGCCGACCGGCGCTTTCTTCGACCAAACAACACGTGTGTCTCTCCTGTGCTGAGGATGTGCCCGCACGACGTCGCACGTCGACGCGACCCAGTGTCGGGGGCTCCAGCGCAAAGCACAAGCGTGGCTGCACCACAACTCTGTGACCATCCTGTGAACGGTCACATCGCGGCGAACTGTGACCATGATGTGGACTGTGAGGCCCGCTCACGTACGATCGCGTGATGGTGAGCGCGAACACGGGCCGGGGGGTGCTGGTGACCGGAGCGTCGCGGGGGATCGGCGCGGCGATCGCGCGCGCTTTCGCCTCCCGCGGCGACCGCATCGCCGTGCACTACGGCCGTAGCGAGAGCGCAGCCGAGCAGGTTGCGGCCTCGCTGGCCGGGACCGGGCACGTTGTCCTCGGCGCGGACCTCGCCGATCCTGAGGCCGTGCGCCGGATGGTCGACGCGGCCGCCGAGGGACTCGGCGCCTTGCACGTCCTGGTCAACAATGCCGGGGTGTTCGAGCCGCATCCGATCACCGAGACCGGTTACGAAGAGTGGCAGCGGGCATGGCACGACACGCTTGCCGTCAATCTCGTGGGAGCGGCGAACGTCACCTGGTGCGCCGTCCGGCACATGGTCCGGGCCGGCGGCGGCCATATCGTCAACGTCTCCTCGCGGGGGGCGTTCCGCGGCGAGCCGTCACAGCCCGCCTACGGGGCCAGCAAGGCCGGGATTGTCGCCTTCGGCCAGTCGCTGGCGCGGGCCCTCGGACCCCACGGCATCGCCGTCAGCGCGGTCGCGCCAGGGCTGACCCGGACAGACATGGCGACCGAGGCGCTCGCGGGCGAGGGTGGGGAGAGGCGGCGCGCGGAGAGCCCCCTCGGGCGGGTCGCCACGCCCGAGGAGGTGGCCGCCGCGGTCGTCTACCTGGCCTCGCCTGAGGCGGTGATGGCGAGCGGCTCGGTGATCGACGTCAACGGGGCGTCGTACCTGCGGATGTAGGCCGCGCCGAGCGCGGCACGGCGGTGTGCTGCCCCGCGCGGGCAGACGTGTCATCGTGTGGCCCGATGAGCACCCACATCTGTCAGCGAATCGGTCACGGTGGTGCCAGTGCGCTGGCGCCCGCGAACACGCTGCCGTCGTTCGACGCGGCCCTCGACGTCGGGATCGACCTCGTGGAGTTCGATGTGCGCGCGTGGCGCGGTGAGCTGGTGCTCGCCCACACCGTGCTCGACGCGCGCCGCGGCGACTGCGTCCGACTGCACGACGCGCTCGACCATCTCGCGAGCCGCCGATTCGCCGGCATCGGCCTGAACGTGGACGTCAAGCACACGGGCGTCGAAGCGGCGCTGCTCGACGGACTCCGGCGCGCGCGTCTGCTCGAGCGGACGTTGCTGTCCTCGCAGGTGGTGGCTGTGCTCGACCGGATCCGAGAGCTCGAGCCGCGCGCGCGCACCGCGATCTCGATCGGCGGTCGGATTGCTCGCCTCAGCCGGCGGTGGGGCGATTGGCGCACCCACGTGCTCGACGGGCTCGCCTCACGGCGTTGGGATGCGCTGATGGCCCAGCACCGCTTGATCGACCACGCGCTCGTCGACGCGGTGATCGACCGCGATGCGCTCCTGTATGCCTGGACTGTCAACGAGCGCGCGGCGATCCAATCCCTCCGCGGCCTCGGGGTCCACGGGATCACCACCGCCGACCCGCGCCTGTTCGCACCGGTCTAGCGGTTGCTGGTCACCGGCGCACGTCACAGCGTGCGGATGACTGCATACTCGCGCACGTGACCGCGTTCGTGACCGCCGGAGCCGGGTTCCTGCTCGCGGTCCTGTGGTTCGACCTGATGTTCGACGTGCAGGCGCTCGGCCACCGCCCCGGTGAGGTGCCGGAGCGCGCTCTGGCCTCGATCTCCGGGTATTACGGGAGGGTCACCACCGCCGCCCGACCGATGAACCGGCTCATCGCGATCGTGATGCTCGCGACGCTCACGGCGATCGGGATCCAGATCGCCCGCGAGGACGCTCCGCGCTGGGTGGGGTGGGCATCGCTGATGCTGGCTGGATTCGCGATCCTGCTGGCCGGGATCCACACCGTGCCCACCGCCGTGCGCCTCGGAGCGCGCCGCGACACGGTCGGCGATCAGAGCCGGCTCGCCCGCTCCATATTGCGCGACCACGTCGTCTGCGCCACGGCGATCACGTCGGTGTTGGTCATCCAGTTGGCCTGGGCGACCTGAGCGCCGGTTGCCGGCGCCTCGCCCGCGGACAGCTCGCCTCGCTCATGCCGGCGCAGACGGGCGGATGTTCTGATTGAGGTGGAAGAGATTCGTGGGGTCGTAGCGATTCTTCAGCTCCACGAGCCGCGCATAGGTGTCGGGGCCGTACGCGCTCCGGACGCGTTCGTCTCCGTCGTCGGAGGTGAAGTTCAGGTACGCCCCGGCGGTCACGTGCGGGGCCATCTCGTCGGCCAGTCCGCGCGCCCAGCCGATGTGCGCATCGGCCGCCTCCGGACCCGGTTCCATCCACATCGACAGCGCGTGGTAGCACCAGGGCGCATCGCGCCGCCCCAGGGCAGTGGCCTGCGGGTCGACCCGGCTGATCGCCCCACCCATCGGCTCCAGCAGCAGCTGGACCAGCGGGCCGGGCCGCGTCGCACCCCGGCCGGCCAGGACCGCGATCGCCTCGTCGCTCAGCGCGGGCAGGAACTCGGCCTTCATGTAGGCCCGGATCCCATGCGGACCGCCGCCGTCGAGCATGCTCTGCAGCGCCGTGTAGGGCATCGGCGCCACCATGTCCATCACCGGCTGCGCAGCCTCGCGGATCGGGGCGAGAACTCGCTCGCCCTCGTCCAGGGCTCCCGACCAGCAGGCCACCAATCCGAACACCGGAGCGAAGTGCATCTCGGGGGGAACGAACGGCTCCGGCGGCGCGCTGATGAACGCGGCGGCCAGGCCGAGGTCGTCCGGTGCGTCGGCCATGTACTCGCGCAGGAAGCGCAGGATCTCGCCGGCCCGCTCCGGCAGGCAGACCAGCAATCCGCCGTAGATGAGCGGTCCGATCTGATGCAGTTGGTACGTGAACGACGTGACGACCCCGAAGTTGCCGCCCCCGCCGCGCAGACCCCAGAACAGATCGGGATTCTGCTCAGCGTCGGCGGTCAGCAGCCGGCCGTCCGCGGTCACCACCTCGGCCGCGATCAGGTTGTCGGGCGTCAACCCGCAGCGCCGCTCGAGCCAGCCGCTGCCGCTGCCCAAGGTCAGCCCGGCGATGCCGGTGGTCGAGAACCGGCCTCCGGTCACGGCCAGTCCATGCTCCTGTGTGGCGCTATCGAACTCGGCCCAGGTGAGTCCCGCCTGCGCGCGTACGGTGTGCGCTTCGGGATCCACCTCGATCGCCTTCATGGGCGAGAGATCGATCACCAGCGCGTCGTCCCAGGTGCCGTAACCCTGCGCCGAGTGCCCACCGGAGCGCACCGCCACGCTCAGCCCGTTCTCGCGACCGAAGTTCACCGCCGCCTGCACGTCGGCGACGCCGGCGCACCGCGCGATCAGTCCCGGCCGGCGGTCGAAGTGCCCGTTCCAGACCTTTCTCGCCTCGTCGTATCCAGCGTCGCCGTCGCGCACCAGCTGACCGTCGAACGACGAGGCCAGCTCGTCGATCGCCGACGCCGAGATCACAGACGTACTCATGACCACCCCCGGTTGGGTCTCACGTCGCCGCTGGTGCGGCGACGGTGCTGAAAGGTCGCGCGCCCCGGACGCGCAGCGCGACTCTCGCGCACGCTCGGTCCGCTGTCAAGAAACGGAGGGCCGGGCGCGGCGGCTACGGCTTGGCCGTCTCGTCGGCCACGGTGATGCCGGCGCGCTCGCGCTGAGCGCGGGCGATACGACCGCCCGCGGCGCTGAGGAGCATGCCGATGATCGCGGTCAGCACCGCCAGCAGCGGTGGGAAGCTGCCAAGCGAGACCTTCGCCTGCGTGCCCGTAAGCTGGTGGGTGACCAGCAGCGCGGTCCCGTAGATCGCGCCGCCGAAAAAGCCGCGATCCGCGCCGCCCCAGCCGTCGAGATGCTCGAAACCGGCCAGGAAGGCTCCGACGCCGGCCAGAATCGCGACCACCCAATAGGCGAGGCTCGAGACACCGACCAGGACCCCGGCCAGGACTCCGACCGCGGCGGGGACGACACCACCGAGGATGACCTGCAGCACGCGTGGGCGATCACGGAACAGCACTGGTGTGAACATGCACGTCCTCTCTCTCGTGGCACAGCCTACTCGTGGCGCCCGCGTCCGGGAAGATGCCCGGATGGTTCGGCCCCCCAGGTTGCTGTTCCTGCCCGGTACAGCGGGCGCGGGCGCGTTCTGGCGTCCGGTCGCCGATCGGCTCCCGGCGGGATGGAAGAAGACGCTGCTCGGCTGGCCCGGAGCCGGCGACGAGGCCCACGATCGGCGCGTTCGCGGATATGGCGATCTGGTCGAGCTCGCCGCCCGGGCGCTCGACGATCACACCGACGTGGTCGCCCAGTCGATGGGCGGAGCGGTCGCGATCGGCCTGGCTCTCCGGCACCCGGCCCAGATCCGGCGTCTCGTGCTCGTGGCCACGACCGGGGGCCTCGAGATGGACCGGCTCGCGGTGGCCGACTGGCGCCCGGAGTATCGGACGCGGTATCCCCGCGCGGCCCCGTGGGTCTGGCGGGAGCGACCCGACTACGGCGACGCGATCACAACCGTGACCGCCCCGGCGCTGCTGATCTGGGGCGACGCCGACCCGCTCAGCCCGGTGAGCGTCGGCCGCCGCCTCGCCGAGCTTCTGCCCGACTGTGCTCTGCACATCGTGCCCGGCGGCACCCACGACGTGGCGCGCGAGTACCCGGACCAGGTGGCCGGGTTGATCGCCGCGCATCTCGCCTGAGCAGTCCCGCCGGCGTCCGTCAGCCGCCGGCGCTGAGCGTCGCGACGCCGGGCACGTCGCCGTCCTTCCATAGTCGCCCGCGCGATCCGGGCAGGTGCTTGAGGTAGCGGTCGAAAAAGGCGACGGTCGTGCGCGAGACGACGCCCAGCTGCGGCTGTTCGTTGGTGTAGGGGCCGAGGTGCGGTGCCCCGAGCAGCCTGAGTAGGAACTTCGGTGCCTGCGCGGCGTCGAAGAAGTCGTATGTGTTCTGGGGCAGGTTGATGTCGTCGGCAGTCCCCTGTGACGCGAGCAGGGGTGGGTTCCGGCCCCGGAAGTAGGAGCCGCTCAGGATCTCGGCCCCCGAGAGGACGACCGCGGCGTCGACGCGCCGATCGAGGTACCGGCTGTCGTACGCGGTCGCGAGTGCGGTGACGCCGCCGTCGGATTGCCCCGAGACGGCGATCTCGCGCGGGTCGAGCAGGCCCGAGAGGGTTCCCGACGTGGCAGCATCGGCGGCCAGCATCCGCGTGATCACGAAGCTCATGTCGGCCGGCTGGTTGACGATGTCCGATTCATCGGCGCCACCGGGGGCATCTCCGTTGCCCAGCGGGAAGATCGGCGCTGCCACCACATAGCCGGCGCTCGCCCAGGCCTGCAGCAGGCGGGCGTAGATGGCGGGCGTGACGTTGAACCCGTGGCCGAACACGATCAGCGGAAACGGCCCCGAGGACCGCGCCGGCGGGGCGCCGCGGACGTCGATACGCGAGGCCTCGCCCACCGCCGGGTAGCGGATCACGGTCACCAGCGACCGCGGCTGCGGGGGGTGCCCAGGGAGCCGGACCAACCGGGTCCGGTCGGTGAACCGTACGACGATCTCCCCGACCGCAAACGGCTTATGGGCACTGTAGGTCGGATTGCCGTCCGAAATCCCATCGCTGGCCAGCGCGAGCGCGCAGGCCAGCACGAGCGCGACGGCGGCGAGGCGCGCGCCCCGTGGCGCGCGGTTGATCACGGCGGAGACCCCCACGACACCATATGATGGCGACTGCGCTTCGAAAGGGGTCCGAGATGTCATCGCCGTCGCGTCACGTAGCGTCACTGCTCACAGCGGATCCTCTGCACGACAGCGAGCTCGGGCGTGTCACTCCAGTGACCAGCGAGGCGCTGCCGATCCTCGAGCGTCTGTCGATCAAGCATCTCGTCCTCGAGCCGGGAGCCATGCGCGAGCCGCACTGGCACGCCAACGCCAATGAGCTGACGTACTGCGTCCGCGGCGAGGTGTTGGTGGCCGTGCTCGACAACGCCGACGTCTTCTCGTCGTTCACGATCCGCCCGGGGCAGATGTTCCATGCTGCTTCCGGCTCGCTGCACTACATCGAGAACCTCGGGCCCGGCCAGGCCGAGCTGATCGTCGTCTTCAGCCACGAGCGACCGCGGGACTTCTCCCTCCACGCCGCCTTCGGGGCGATGTCTGACGCCGTGCTCGGCAACACGTACGACCTCCCCGCGTCGGCGTTCGCGCCGCTCACGCGCGACACGACGTCCCCATACCTCGTGCGGACTCGGGGCGAGGCGATCCTGCCCCCGCAGGCGGGCTTCCTCGACCCCCACAAGTTCGATGTCGAGGCTCAGAACCCGCCCGTCGCGTACCCGTTCGGCTCGGCGCGACTCGCTCGGGTCCAGTTCTGGCCCGCGCTGCAGAACCTGTCCATGTACTCGCTGCGTATAACCGATCAGGGCATGCGCGAGCCGCATTGGCACCCGGAGACGGCCGAGATGGGCTACGTCCGCGACGGACAGGCGCGCATGACGGTCATGGACCCGGACGGAACCACGGACACCTACGAGCTGAAACCGAACGATGTGTACTTCATCCCGCGGGCGTACCCTCACCAGATCGAAGTGCTCGGCGATGCGCCGATCCACTTCCTCGTCTTCTTCGATCAGCCGACGCCCGGGGATATCGGCTATCGCGCGTCGGCCTCGGCCTTCTCCCGGCGTGCCTTGGCGGCCACCTTCGGCGTCAGCGAGGCGGAGTTGCCGGATCTCCCCCTGACGCCGATCGATCCGCTGATCGTGGGGAAGCTCAACCCCACTGATCCGGTGACATAGCAAGCCGCGGCCACGGGTTCACGCTGTTCTCAGCACGAGCTTCGTGTGTCTGCCGGCCGCATCGGTGACGATGAGCGTCAGCTTCAAGCCCGTGATGCGGTGGCGCTTCGCCCTCGTCCTGAGCCCGGAGGACTCGGCCAACGTCGGAGCGCGGATCGTGACCGTCAGGCTCGCGACGGGTCGGGACAACGTGACCACGAGCCGGCCACGGACGAGTGCGATCGACTTGACTTTCGCGCCCTTCACCGTGAGGCCCCGAAACGTGAGCCGCCGGTGTGCTCGTTGCGCGTGGAAGCTCAGCCCGGAAGGCAGCTGAACCGTGAACGAGCTGAGCTTCGGAGCGTTCGCGCCGGCCAGCAGCTTGAAGCTCAACATCGGCGAACCGTGACCAAGGCCCGATAGCGAGGTCACCTGGACATGAGGGCGTCCGGGTGTCGAGCCCTTCCTCGGAGGAACCGTGACAGGCGGCGGGCTCCCGGTGACCGGCGGAGGGCCAGAGGACGGAGGACATCCCGACACGGTGAACGGCGACGAGACGACAACCGTCCGGTCGCCGTTCTGGGAGGTGAGCGTGCTCGTCGCAACTCCCGACGCGGGCGAACACGAGGCCGTGAACGCCGAGTTGGCGCCGCCGGTCAAGGTCACCTGGAGCTGGGTGAGCGGGATGTCCGGCACGTTGTGGAATGTCGTCGTGTTCGTCGCCAGAGCGACGGTGCCGTTGAGCGTGAGCGCGAACGGCGGCGGGAACACGAGTGCGATCGCGGGCGAGGCCAGTGTTCCGGTCAGGTAGGCGTTGCCCGTCAGCGCGGACGGATACAGCGGCGAGACCGAGCGCGCGGTGCCGATCGTCTTGCACGTCCCGCTCGCCGGGTTGGCGCACAGGATGCCGCCGTTGAGGACGGCGGCGACGTTCGGCGGCAGAACCGCTCCGGGCAGCGTCAGCGCCACCGTCTGGCTGGTCGCCTGAGCGGGCGTCGCCGGCTGCGTGACATCGGTCGTGATCTGGACGCCCTTGTCAGCGGCGTCCCTCACGGCGGTCACCTTGAACGACGGCGAGTAGGCAAGTACGGCGCAACCGGTCACTTGCAGCGGCGCACTCGTGGAGCGCTGCGTCGGGTCGCTGTACGAGTCGGCGCTTACTCCCACCGGCGCCGCGGTCGCCGGACATCTGGCGGGGAGTCGCAGCCCGCTGAAGGTGCTCTGGAGCTCGACCACCGATATCGGCACGTTGAGCACCGTATAGGTGTCAGGAATGTTGGTGAAGGCGATGTTGAGCCCGACCCCGGCCGGGTTGCTGCCCGAACGCACCGTGATCTCCCCGGGAGCTCCGAGCTGGGATCCGTTGACGATCAGGGCAAGCCCGGCAAGGTCGCCCGCCGCCGGCGGTGCCACGAGGTCAAATGTCACGGGGAGTGACACGGGAAGAAGCCCCAGGCCCAAGGCGGTCACGGTGCCGCTTCCGACCTGGCACGCGGCGGTGGGGGTGCTCGTGTGCAGACACACGCCACCGTCGATCGAGGCGTCGGCGAGCAGACCCGGCGGCAGGACCAAGGTCAGATCCTTGGGCGAGTCCCCGGAGCTCGGCGCGAACTTGAGGTCCATGCCCAGCGGGACGGTCGAGCCCGCCTGCGTTCCCTTGCTCTGATTGAGCGTCACCGTCGGGGTGATCGAGGCTGAAGCCGCCGAGGCGAAAGCGGCCAGCGCCATCCACACCACCACGCCGACGAGCGTCCGTCGCGCTACTGCGTACATATCGTCCCTTCCCCCCGTCGATTCCCTGTCGTCGCGGAGGCTACCGCGAAGCGGCGGCTTCCCGTCGCGCTTCCCCGCGCCGAACCGTGTGTGCGGCGGCGCGTTGCAGGTCGGCCTCGATCTCCTCGAGGCTGCGACCCTTGGTCTCGGTGACGAACGCCTTCACGAACAAGAAGGCCAGCAGGCCCATACCGGCGTAGCCGAGGAAGACGGGCCCGGGTCCAAGGCTGGACAGCAACGTCGGGAACGTCTGCGAGACCACGAAGTTGGCGCCCCAGTTGCAGAACACGGCGACGCCCATCGCGGTGCCCCGGACACTGAGCGGCAGGACCTCGGGGATCATCACCCACACCACCGGGCCCCATGTGGCCGCGAAGGAGGCGATGAACGTGCCCAGGCAGACGAGCGTGATGATCGCCGCGGGATCGCCGGGATGGTGCGGCGTGGCCAGGGCCGAGAGTGCGATGCCGAGCACGAGGAGGCTGCTGACCATGCCGGCCACGCCGGCATACAGCAGCGGCTTACGCCCGACGCGGTCGATGATCCGGACCGCGATCACCGTCATGCCGACGTTGACGACGCCGATGATCAGATTGGCGTAGATGGCGCTGGTCTTCGCGAAGCCGACGTTGGTCAGGGTGGTGGGGGCGTAGTAGATGATCGTGTTGATCCCGACCAACTGCTGGAAGACGGCCAGACCGGTGGCGACAAGCAGCGCGGGGCGCACCCACTTGGCCTCCCACAGCCCGCGCAGCCCGGTGGCGCCCTCCTCGTGCTCCTCCACCTCGCGGATCTCCTCGATCCGCTCCTCGGGAGGCTCCTCCCCGGGCAGGTCCTCGAGCACGTCACGTGCCGTCTCCTCCTCGCCTGTGTGCACGAGGTAGCGCGGCGTCTCGGGCATGAACAGCATGCCGACCAGCAGGATCGCCGACGGCACCGCCGCCAGGCCGAGCATCAGGCGCCAGTTCCCCGAGGAGGCGAGAATCGCGTTGACGATGAAAGCGGCGAGAATGCCGCTCACGACCATGAGCTGGTTGAGCGATGAGACCGCGCCGCGCACTTCGGTCGGCGCGATCTCGGACAGATACAGCGGCACCACGAGCGCCGCCGTGCCGACCCCCAGACCGATCACCACGCGCGCCGCGATCAGCACCGCCACCGTCGGGGCAAACGCGGCCAGCAGCGAGCCGGCCGTGAACACGATGGCGGCGATGATGATGAGCCGCCGGCGGCCGAGGCGGTCGGCCAGGCGACCGGCCAGCGCCGCGCCGACCATCGCGCCGAGGAGGAGGCCGGCCACGATGGCGCCCTGCAGGAACGGGCCCAGCTTGAAGCTGTTGGGGATGAACAGCAGAGCGCCCGAGATGACGCCCGTGTCGTAGCCGAACAGCAGGCCACCCAATGCGCCGAAGAAGTACACCATCCGGCCGCTTGGACGCAGTGCTTCCATGGTTCCCTCCCTCGCTCAGCAGTGACCGACTGACCGTCAACGAAGAGCCTTACCCGGACGGTCGCATCGGAAACGTTGGTCTCGGGCTCCGCGAATGGGAGAAGATCTCGCCATGAGCGCCGGGCCGATGACCGCGGCTGACCTGGACATCGAGCACCTGGGCTCGGGCCGGGCCGTCCTGCTCGTGCACGGGAGCGTCGTGGACGCACGCCGCACGTGGCGAAAGCAGATCGAGCTGGCGGAACAGTGGAGCCTGCGCCTTCCGAATCGGCCCGGGTTCGCCGCGAGCCCTTCGCTGGTGCGCGGAGACTTCGAGCTCGAGGCGCCGCTGATCGCGGAGCTGCTCGGGGAGGGAGCCCATCTCGTGGGGCACTCCTACGGAGCGATCATTGCCCTGCTGGCGGCGGCGATGCGACCGCAGTCCGTCCGTTCGCTGATCGTCTCCGAACCGGGGCTGCTCCGGCTCGCGGCCGGCGACCCGACGGCCGACGCCATGATCCGGCGTGGCGAGCGGCTGTATCGCGTCGGACCGACCCTCCCGCCGGGCGAGTTCCTGCGCATCTTCCGCGCCGGGCTGAACTCGGCCCACGAGACGCCGGAGCGGTTGCCGTCGTGGCTCGAGCGGGGGGCGCGCCACGCGGCCAGTGAGCGGCCGCCGTGGGAGGCCGACGTCCCGCTCGACGTGCTCGCCGCAGCGCCGTTCCCAAAGCTGGTGATCTCCGGCGGTCACTCGTCCGTCTTCGAGTCCGTCTGTGACACGCTCGCGGACCGCATCGCGGGCGTGCGGGCGATCGTCCCGGGCCGCGGACATACGATCCCGTCCGTCGGGGAGGCGTACAACGCCCGCATCCAGTCGTTCCTCAGCCGGGCTGAGTCGGCGGCTCTGTGACCAGGATCAGCAACGATCGCACGCAACTACGGAGCCGCTCGGGTAGGGACAGCGGATGAGGCCCAGCCGGGTGTGAGAGACACTGGCCGGGACACTGGAAGCTGTGACGAGCACGACTGTCGAGTCGCGTCGGAGGTGCACCATGATCACGCTTCACGAGGCCGCGGATGAGTTCCTCGCCCAGCGCCGGATTGCTGTGGCGGGTGTGTCGCGTGACTCCAAGCAGTCGGCCAACCTGATCTACCGCCGGCTCCGCGACACCGGCTGCGAGACGTTCGCCGTCAACCCCAATGCCGGGGAGGTGGAGGGGGATCGCTGCTACCCGAGCGTGCGCGACATTCCCGACGGTGTCGATGGCGTGGTGATCGTCACCACGCCCGAGCAGGCTCTGGTCGTGGCGGCGGATTGCGTCGCGGCGCGCGTGCCGCGCGTGTGGCTGCACCGCGGCATGGGGCCCGGCAGCAGTTCGGCGGAGGCGGTGCGGTTCTGCCGTGAGCACGACATCAGCGTGATCCCCGGCGGCTGCCCGAACATGTTCGGCGCCATCTCGGACCCCGGCCACAAATGCATGTGCGCGATGTTGCGGGTGACCGGCAAGATCCCGCGCAGGCTCGACTATCCGGCCGTGAGGACGTATGAGCGGGCGGCGCAACCTGGCCGGTGACGCCCGTGCGAGGTCCGGCGCACACAAGGCGATATCGATCGGCGCGCGTATGAGCTGATCGGCGAGCTCAGAGCTTCACGGCCAGCAGCCCGGCCGCGAGCAGGACGACGGCCATCCAGAGCGTCGACAGGGCTCCCTCGAGTGGTGCGGCGAGACGTGCCTTCGTCAGCGCCACAGTGGTCCCGTCGGTGAGCTGCTGCTCGCCGGTCACCGCGGCGGTCCGCCGGCGGAGCTCCCGCACCGGCGTGCTCAGCCGGCGCTGGGCCGCGCTCAGCAGGCAGCAGGCGGCGGCCACCAGCACGCCCGCCGGGCGGACCGTCAGGGTCTGGGCGAAGTAACCGGTGAAAGCCGGGAAGCCACCCCAGGCCACCGCAAACCAGAAGTCGGTGTGGACGCGCCCACCGGCGAGCTCGAGGTTGTAGGCGACCACGAGCAACGCTCCGATCACCACCAGCGGGGCGAGCAGGGGGGAGACGGTGATCGCGCCCACGACGCCGATCCCCACCGCACCCGCCAGCGCGACGACGGCGAGCCCGATCAGGGTGCGACGCCGCAGGTGCGTCTGCAGCGGACGCCCGTTGAGCTCGTCGAGCGCGTGGGCGCTGACCCCGACCGCGAGGAAGAACGCCGCCAGCGTCGCGACGAGCCGGCCGGCGTGCAACGTCGGCGCCGCGGCCGCGCCGAGCACCACGTAGCTCAGGTGCCAGGCCGTGTACGGCGGATGCAGGAGCGTCACGAGGTCGCGCCAGCCGCCGCCGGCCAGAGCGTAGAACGCGGGTCGCTCGAGCCTACGCTGCTCGGCTTCCATCCCGCACACCCCACATCACGATGCCGGCCCCGAAGCTCATCCGGCGCAGGTGGACGTCACGAATGCCGGCCGCGTGCCACAGCCCGATCAGATCCGGCTCCTGCGCAGCAAGGTCCTCGATGCTCGGCCCCAGGAAGGCGCCGACCTCCCGCCACGCCGGGGAGACGAACCGTCCGATCAGGGGCAGCCCGACACGGGTGTACACGCGCCACAGGGCTCGCAGCCAGGCGTTGCGCGGCACGCCGAACTCCACCATCCCGATCCGGCCGCCCGGTCTGACCACGCGGGCCAGCTCGCGCATCGTGGCGGAGCGGTCGTCGACGTAGCGCAGCAGATACGTGAACGTGAGCCCATCGAACTCGCCGTCGCCGAACGGAAGCCGCTCGGCCTCGCCGTGCACGAAGCTGATCCGGGCGGCCAGCTGGGCGTCCCGGCGCACGCGCGCCGTGGCCGCGCCCAGCATCGCCTCGCTCTGATCGAGCGCGACCACCTCGCAGGCCGACCGGCGCGCCATGGCCATCGCGACCATCCCGGTACCGGTGGCCACGTCGAGTACGCGCGCACCCGGTTGGGGATCGACCGCGCGCACGAGCGCCCGGCGCCACAGCGGATCCTGACCGAAGCTGAGCAGCGCACCCATCCGGTCGTAGTAGCGCGGCAGGCCTCGGAACAGCGCGAGCGCGTGCCGCTTGCGGGGAGAGGGGGTGTCGGCGATCGCCATACGGTGATTCTGACGGTGCGCGCAGCTGATCGCTGTGCTCGTGCGCTACGGCGCTCCGCTGACCGTCGCGGCCTCGGCGATCCTCGTCTACCGCGATCAGCCCTGCGGACGGGACTCCGCCGGCAGTTCGCTCGCTGCTCCGATGAGGCTTGTCCGCCGCGCGTCGGCGATCGCATGCAGACGCTGCCGCAGGCCCCCCATGGTCGCCACCGATAGCAGCGCCGCGAGCGCGGGCAGCCAGAAGCTGAACACGCGGAAGGCCACGGCGGCCAGGAGGGCGCTGCCGGGCGGGACCCCGGCGAGCACGAATCCACCGGTGAGCGCCGCGTCGACGCTGCCCGCGCCGCCGACCGGGAGCGGCAGGCCGGTGGCCACGTAGCCGGTCGTGTAACCGAGGATCAGCGGCGCAAGGCCGACACTTGCACCAAACGCACGCAGGGCCGCCCACGCGCACAGCAGCTCGCCGCCCCAGAACACGGCGGCGCCGCCGACCGCGCGCCGCCGAAGCCCCGCCGGCCCGCTCATCACCTGCCGGATATAGACGAGTCCGGCCACCGCCACCGCGAGGGCGCGCCGCACCGGTCCCCCGGCGCCCAGCGTGAACCGGTCCCGGCGACCGGGGGCGCTGATCGCCACACCGCCGGCGAAGCAGAGCGCGGTGAGGACCAGCCACGTCACGGGTACCACCGGCGCGACGGAATGGCCGAACCCGAGCAGGACGGCGATCGCGGCCGCGCACGTCGCCAGTGCCAGCACCGCCCAGCGCAGGGTTTCCAGGCCGATCACCCGCGCGCTCGCATTCCCGGCCGGCTCGCCGGCCTCGCGCAGCGCCCAGAAGTCCACGGCGAGGCCGCCGATCGCCGTGGCGATGCTGAACGCGCCGAAGGACAGGCCCACGACGCGCACCACGATCGTCGCGCTGAGCCGCGGGCCACCGGACACCGCGGCCATCGCCTGATAGGAGATGACGAACCCTCCGTAGGCGACCGTCTCGCCGACGGCACAGAGGGCGAGCCAGCCCGGAGTCGCCGTCCGCAGTTGCCTGAGCAGCTCCGTGTAGCGCACCGCCTGGCCGATCAGCAGCACCGCGGCGGCAGTGGCCGCGATCCCGAGGCCGACGAGCAGCAGCACTCGTTTGCGCGCGGGGCTCACGACAGTGCGTCGGCGCTCTGCAGTTCCTGTGCCAGAGCTGTGATCAGGCCGTCAGGGGCGCCGTCGATCATGATCTCGGCAATCACGCCTGCGCCGGGCCGGCGAGCCCGAGCCGTACGGCCTCGGCACCGGCTTCGCCGCGGGTGCGCACGCCGAGCTTGCGAAGGATCGCCGAGACGTGGTGATCGACGGTTCGCTCGGACACGACGAGGCGCTCCGCGATCTGGCCGTTGCGCAACCCGAGGGCGAGCAGCGACAGCACGTCGAGTTCGCGGCCGGTGAGGCCGGCCGGGTTCTCGCGCGTCCGCGGCCGCGGACCGCGTGGCACACCGCGGATGCCCCGGGCGCGCACCCGGCGGGCGATGAGAGCGGCGGCCGGACGCGCGCCGAGCTGCTGGAGCTCATCGATCGCCTCACGCACGGCGGCGGCGTCGCCGCTCTCCGCCAGCGCCAGCGCCGCCTCGTACGGGCAGCCGATCATGCGCCACCGCTCCGCAGCTCCGGCCGCATCGTCGGCCATCGACAGGCGGTAGGGCTCCGCCGCGGCGCCGGCCGGGATCTCGTCACGAGCGCCCGCCTGCCAGCGCCAGTAGGCCAGCTCGCCCACGGCCCAGGGCATCCGACGCTGCAGCGCCAGCGAGAGGGCCTCGTCGGTCAGCGGCTTGACGGCGGCGGTGTCCCCGCGCAGCCAGGCTGCCTCCGCTCGGGCGGCGGCCACGAGGCCGATGCGCTCGAGCTCTCCGGTCGACCGCACGAGCGTGTGCGCCTGCTCGAGCGGGCCCGACGCCTCCGCGTCACCCCGTCGCGCCCGGATGAGCCCGCGCGTCGTCAGAGCCCAGCTGCGGGCCACCGGCGCGCTGCGTGGATCATGGAGGACCAGGGCCGCCGAGTCGGCTGCGGCTTCCCAGCGCCCGAGGGCGAGCTCGAGCCGAGCCCGCAACGCGAGCAGGTACAGGGCCCACGTGTCCAGACCGCGTTCGCTGCAATACGCGAGCCCGGCTGCGAGGTAATCGCCGGCCTGCGCGAAGCTGCGCTCGTGGGCGGGGCACAGAGCGAGCTGCAGAAAGGCTCGTCCGGCGTACTCCTCCAAGCCGTGGCGCTGTGCGAGTGCCAGTGCTCGCTCCAGTGTGCGCCGGCCTGCGTCCGGGGAGGCGTGGAACTCCGCCGCGCCGAGGTTCGTGAGCGCGTATACGAGCGCCTCGGTGTCACCCAGGCGCCGGGCGAGCTCGAGCGCACGCTGACCCCACATCGCGGCAGCCTCCGCGTCGTCGAGGACCATCCGGCGTTGCGACACGTTGCCGTAGGCCATCGCCAGCTCGTGTCCCGGCGGTACCCGCTCGAGCAGCTCCACGGCTTCGAGCGCCATCGGCTCGGCCTCAGCTGTCCGCCCGGCGAAGAAGAGGAGTCGCGAGAGTGACCGCAGCGAGTTGCCCTCGCCGCGCGGGTCCCCACGGCGCCGGTGGCACTGCAGCGCTTCCTGCTGGGCGGCGATTGCGGCGTCGAACTGAGCGGTCATGTAGCACTCGTCCGCGCGGCCTTGCAGGAGCTCGGCACGCATCTGAATGTCCTGGCCGTCGGCGAAGCGCAACGCCCGGGCGTACTGCTCGGCGGCCTCGCGGTGAGCGCCCGCGCGAGCCGCTCGCTCGGCCGCCTGGGGCGCCCAGCGCAACACACCCTCCGTGTCACCCGCGGCGTCCGCGTGATGGGCCAGCAGCGCCGGGTCGCCGTCGCGTCCGGCCAGCGCGGCCAGCGCGGCGCGATGCAGAGCCAGCCGGCGGTGCGGGGGGATCGCCTCCTCGACGGCCAGGCGCGCCAGCTCATGCCGGAACGCGACGTGCGCTCGTCCCGAGCTGAGAACGCCCGTGCACACGCACTCGTCGACCCGATCCATCAACTCGCCGGCCAGGAGCTCCAGCAGCCACACGTCGACGTCTCCGGGTACGACCGCGACCGCCTCGAGCAGCCGGCGTGCGGGCTCGGACAATCGCGCCGTGCGGGCCAGAACCGCATCGCGCACGGTCTCGGGGATCTCCTCCCCCGCGGTGGCGAGCACCTCGGCGACGAAGAACGGATTGCCGCCGGTGCGGCGGTACAACTCCTCCGCATTGACGCCTCGCGCTCGCGCCAGCGCCGCGACACCGGCCTGCGAGAGCGGCTCGACCTTGAGCCGCGCGGGCCGTCGCACGAGCTCGCCGAGGAAGTGACGGAGCTGTCCGGGACGGTCGCGCTCGTCATCGCGATAGCTGGCCAGCACGAGCGCGGGCGCGGAGCCGATCCGGGTCGCGAGCAGCGTCATCACATCGAGCGTGGCCTCGTCGGCCCGATGCAGGTCCTCGAGCACCAGGACCGTGGGGCGAGCGCCTCGCAGCTCCTGCAGCAGCGCCACGGCCACCTCGTGCGGCCTGGCCCCACCGGCGACGCGCTCCGCCAGCTCACCGCCCGTCATCTGCGCAACGTCCAGAAACGGCCCGAGCGGGCGCGGAGTTTGCAGCGGCTCACAAACGCCCCACAGGATCCGCACCGCCGCGCCCTGGGCGGCGCAGAAGGCCCGCAGGAGCGCCGTCTTGCCGACGCCGGCTTCACCCCCCACGACCACGAGCCGACCCTCGGTGGTGGATCGAACCTCGGCAAGCCGCGCCTCGAGCGCCGCGATGCTCTCACTCCGCTCGACGAGTGCTCCAGTCCCAGCTTGCTCCGCGACACTCATGCTCGCGACCAGTCTCGCACCAGGCGACGTGACGGCCAAGGGGCGCCGGCCGGGGAATCAGCCCTCCCCGGCCGGCTGCGGCTCAGCCGATGGCCGTGTGCTGCGTCCGGCGGCGGCGGACCGCGACCGACGCGGCTGCGCCGGCGCCGAGCAGTGCCGCTGCTCCGGCTGCGCCGACCCCCGCGTCGCCCCACTGGAATCCCGCTTGCGCGCTCGTCGCGGTCTGTCGCGCGGTCGTTGCCCGTGCCGCGCCGGCCGGCGCACTTGCACGGAGCGGCGGCGGGTTGAACTCAAACCTCGCCTGCGCGGCGGGCGCGAGGCCGGCCGCGCCGACCACGAGCGCGCTGGTCAGCCCTCGCCTGATCATTGTGTGCTTCAGCATGTCGTCCTCCTCGCTCACGCGTAGAAATAGGGATCGAGCACGGTCACCCGCGTGATCTCGTCGACCGGGATCTCGTTGCGAGTCGCGGTCTTACGGATCGCCTCGGGAGTCGGCGCGTCATAGATGCAGAACGTCCGCGTCTTGTCCTCGCTGACGAATGAGCAGACCCACGTCACGCCCTCCTCCGCGTTTCGCTCGACGACGGCGCGAGTGATCTCCTCGCCGCCGTTGTCGATGGGGATGTGCAAACCGTCGGGAAAGGTGCGCTGCACCACGTATCTCGGCATCTGGTTCCTCCTGTTCGGTCGGCCGTTCGGCATGACCGGAACCTACGAGCGGTCACGATCGGCCGCATCGGGAGGACCCCCCAGGTTGGCACCGGCCGGTGCCTATCTTGGGCGTCTGGTCGCGGATCCGAATCGTTGCGCATCTCGCTCCTGTTCACCGCGTTCGAGGCCGGAATGCCAGTCGTCGGGCTCGCGCTCGCGGCTCAGCTGACGTTGAGCGTGTAGGGCACCGTCAGGACGTGGCCGCCCAGGTAGGTGATGAGGAACATACGCCAGGTCCCGGTCTCCGGAAGCAGGACGCCGACGTTGAGCTCCCCGGGCGCGCTCGAGCTGCCCGTCACCTTGGTCGCGCCGAGGGCCGAGGTGCAGTAGGTCGCGCCCGGGCTGCAGACGTGGGTGTGGAAGTAGTCGAGCGAGCCTTCGTGGAAGAAGATCGCGTGGGCGAGCGCGCCTCTCCAGGTGGTGAAGGTCGCCTTCCGTCCGTGGGGGTCGAGGACTTTCAGGGTGAGGAAATTGGCTTCGATGGCGTGGATCTGGGGATGGCCCTGGATCTGGAAGCGGTAGCCGTCGACGGTCTGGGTGGCGGTGAACGGGGGGATTGGCTGTGGGTGGTATGTCCCGCGGACCGTGACCGTGGTGAACAGCTGGAAGTTGATCGGTGATTCCGGGCTGGTCTGCTTCGGGTAGGCGCTGACGACGACGCGGTAGCGGCCGGGGGCGGGGAACACGACGGGCTGGGTGATCTTGCCGTCCGCGGCGATGTCGGAGTCGTCGTACTGGACGTGGCTGTCGTCGCTGCGGACGACGATCAGGTCGACGCCGGCGTGGGGCTCACAACACTGCTTGTAGGCTGTGAGCGGTTGACCGGACGGCTGCGCGATCGTGAACGACAGCAGCGTGGAGCGGCCCGCCGACACGGGAGCCGAGGGCTGAAACCCGGCGAGCGAGTAGGTCTTCGCCGGCCCGATCTTGGGCACGCTCATCGCGCTGCCGGAGCTCGATCCACACCCGGCGAGGGCGGCGATCGAGAGCAGGGCGACGCCCAGCGAGCGCAGGTGCAGGGTCCTGGTCATTGGCGCGGCGACGAGCGAGTCGTGCCGCTTGCGGTGGTCTGGTCTCATGTCATCCTCCTCGGGCGACACGGCGCAGCGTGTCGGAGCCGATGTCGGTGTGGGCGTCACGTTTGGTCGACGAGGACGCCGAGGTCGTGGGCCAGGAGGCGTGTGTCGATCGGTATTCCGGCGGGGACGAGCGCGGCGAGCCGTCCACGGCGGTTGATCAGCCAGATCACGGCGGTGTGCGTGCTGTGCGGGTCACCGGGGGTCTGTGGGGAGACGTAGAACGCTTTCCAGACGGGAGCGAGCCGCCGTGCGGAGCCGATCAGGTAGTGGAAGTTCGCCGGCTCGTGATGGACGGCGAGCCATCGGTCGACCGCGGCGCGCGTATCGCCGGTCGGGTCGACCGAGACGGCCACGACGTTCAGGCCGCTCGCGCGCGGGCCGAGCTTGATCATGGCATCGTGGATCTCGCTGCCGATCAGGGGGCACACGTCGACACAGTGGACATACAGGAACGTGAGCACGTAGGGGCGCCCGTCTATCTGTGCGCTTGAGACGCTGCCTCCGCGTGCGTCGGCCAGGCTGAACGGTGGAACGGCGCGGCCGCCGAGGCCTTGGGGCATCGTGGCGGCGGTGAGGAATGGGCCGCTGGCCGGGCCGGCTCCGGTCGGGGCGAGGGCGTGGCCGGTGCTGCCACCAGTGCGGAGCGCGAGCGCCGCACCCGCTGAGATCGCGATGAGCAGGGTGAGCGCGGTCGCGAGGATCCATCGGCGGTTCGCGCGCATCACGAGCTCCCGTCGCGGTCGCGTTGGAGATGCCGATCCGGGCTCATGTGAGGGCGCCTTTGAGGAAGAGGATGGCGATCACGAGCGCGGCGACGCCGAGGGCGAGGGCGAGGGCGGCGGCGAGGAGCCGGAGGCGGAGGTGTGTGGGTTGGGGTTCGGGGGTGCTCATCCGTTGGCTTGGTCGAGGATCAGGGCGTTGAAGGGGGGTCCTGTCTTGGGGGTGATCTGGAATGCGAGTGCCCATTTGCCGACCATCACGAGCGCGGGTGCGTCGTGGGAGTAGACGCCGGGTTGGGTTTCGGTGAGTTGGTATTCCTGTTGGGGCATTTGCATCTCGGTGTGGTTGAAGGTCAGGGTGACGTTCGCTCCGCGGAGCGGTGCTCCGTTCTTGGTGATCCGCAGCGCGAAGGAGTCGGGCGCGACCGCCTTGTTGGGGGAGACGAGCACCTGCAGCTCGTAGCCGGCCTGTCTGACGGTCTCGGCCACGCGGCCGGGGCCGACATTGGCGAGCGCGGAGTTCTGCAGCGCGAACGCGGGCGGTGGCGGAGCGAGGCTCGAGAGCACCGCCGCCGCGAACACCGCCGCTGCGATCAGCAGAGCCTCGCCGCTGACCGCGCGCCTCAGTCGCCCCGCGGCGGGGGTGCCGAGCTCGGGCCGATCGCCGGATGCGGCCAGGCGCGGTGTGGTGCGCAGCAGGTTTCCGGCGGCGAGCGCCATCGCCGCGATCAGCAGCCCGATCTTGACCAGGATCGCGACGCCGTAGCCGGTCAACCACAGCGCGTTGAGCGTCGGCATGTGGTTCACCGTCGCCCACGTGCCCGTCCCGAGCAGCAGGAGCACGGACACGAACGCGACCTTCGAGAACCTGGGGACAACGGCGGCCAGGCCCGCGACCCGGTGCGAGACCGGCAGGCTGACCCAGAGGATGAGCAGTCCGATCAGGCCGCCGATCCAGATCGAGCCGGTGACCAGGTGAAGCCAGTCGAGGATCACCGAGATCCCGCGCGGCGAGGTCTGCGCCGCGTGCCCTGACGCGCCCGGCAAGAACAGCACCGCTGCAGCAGCGAGCAGCGCTCCGGCGAGGGACACCAGCTCGGCCAGTGAGCGGTGCTCGCGGTCGGGGCGGTCGAGCCACAGCGAGATCCACGCCGCCGCGCAGAACAGCGCGAAGCAGAGCCACATGTCGACATAGCCGCGGCCGAACGCGGTGACGCGGAACAGCGGCACCAGCGCGGTGACGTCGAACACCGACCGCAGCGAGTCGATCGCGGTCGCGAAATCCAGGTACACCGGGATCGCGAGCAACCCGATCACCGACGCGATCACGAACGCCCGCGACAGCGCCCGCAGGCTCGTCCCGGGCGCGCGTCTCACAATCGGACGGGCGATCAGGAACCGCAGCACGAACAGCCCGATCGCGCTCATCACCGACAGGAACATCACCCACCGCGCGATCAGCAGGTTCAGCGACGTCGCCGATCCGGCGATGCTCGGTACCGGGAACTGCGGGGCGGGGCCCGGGTTGGGCCCGATCGCATACGTGAACGCGCCCTGGACCGGATGGCCGTCGACCGAGATCGCCCGCCAGTAGATCAGGTACCACCCCTCGGGCAGATGCGGGCGTAGGGGAACGACGAGCGTGTCCGGATTCGCCGCCGAGCGTCTCACCGGGCCCGTCGTCTCCTGCCTGCCCGCCGCGTCGGTGACCGAGATGATCGCGAACCGCGGCTCGACCGCCTCGTCATAGGTCAGCTGAACATTCGGGGGCGGAACGTCGAGCACGCCACTCACCGCCGGAACCGTCTTGACCAGATACGCATGCGCCGAGGCGGAGCTCGGCCACGCGATCGCGACGGCAACAGCAACGAGCGCGAGGACGATCCGCCCCCGGTAGCTCATGCCAGCGACCGCTGCTTCCCGGAGCTCGCGGAGACCAGCGCGAACCCGCCCGCGCCCAATCCAAGCAGCCCCACGATCAACGCGATGATCGCCAGCGTCGAGGTGCCGCCCCCACCGAGCGAGCTCTTGGCCTCGATCGTCGGTGCCGGCGCGTCAGAGGACTCCGGCCCGGACCAGTTCACGATCGACCCGTCCGAATACGTCTGCTGGACCTGGAACGTGTACGTCTTGCTCGACGCGGGCTGCGCCAGGAACTGAAACAGCGAGTCCTCACCGGTCGGTGTCTTCCCGCCCGTCCAAGTCACCTTCGTGATCACCGCGTTGTTGCCCGACCCCGTCTGCTGAATGACCTGACGCCAGCCCGGCGGGGGCGGCACGAACGAATCGATCCCAAACCCATCGGGGACCGTCATCACGATCTTCGACGTCGTCAGGTTGTCCTTCTCGGTCGGCACCGCCAGGCTGTAGAGCTGCAGCTCGTTGGTCACCGACACCGGCGGGCTGACCCGCGCGTGGGCGCCGGCCACCGCGGGAATCGCCAGCCCGACCACGCCGGCGAGCGCGGTCAGCATCGCCAGCGAACGTCGCGCGCTCAGGGGGTTCACGGTCATGGGTCTTGGATCTCCTTTGATGGTGGATCGGCCACCAGGGTCCTGCAGGCGCGAACACGTCGCGCTCGGACCGATCCGAATTAGATGGCTGAATTGCGCAGCACGAGACCACCCGGAACCGGGCGGTGTCCTACTGCGAGATCAGCGAGGAGGACCGCGCCCTGACCAGCCCTCGGCCAGCGGCAGCAGCCGCGGCAGCGCGGCACTCCGGGGCACCGGCACCGCGACGGCCCGCGGCTGAACCGCTCCCGGACGAGTGCGACGCCTGGCGACCGCGTCCAGCACCCACCGCGCGCCGTGGAAGACGATCGCCAGAACCAACCCGACACACAGCGCGGCCGGGATCGACCACCACCCGCCGTAGCCGAAGATCCCGGCCAGCCCGCCCGGATGGCCGGACGCGAACAGACCCTCGAGAAACTCCTGTGCGACAAAGATCGCGATCAGCGCCGCGGAGCAGGCCAGCCACAGCCCGACCAGCGAGAGGGTGTAGCGCGGCAGCGACCGCTGGCCCGACAGCGCACGGCCGAGCGCCCACAGGAACCCGCCGACCGAGGCCGCCAGCAGCAGCACGATCCACGGCGCGAGCGAATGCAGGTAGGAATGACCCTGGCGCTGCAGCACGACACCGGCATGACCGCCGAACGCCAGCACGAACCGCAGCTCGTGCACCGCGAGCGCCGCAGCCGGCATCAACGTTGCCCGCGCCAGCACGCGAATTCCCGCTCGGCGGTCGCCACGCACGAACATGCGGGAAGAAAGATAGCCCCTGATGGATCCCCGGGGGCCGTTCAATCGCGCAGGCGTGGCATATTCATGCTACGATGATGGCATGGCACGCGTGAGGGTGAGCACCACCGTCGATGGGCAACTGCTGGCGAACGCGCGCCGGATGCGTTCCGAGCTTCCGGACTCTGCGCTCCTCGACGAAGCGCTCGCGTCGCTGTTGGCGCGGCATCGGATGGCCGAGATCGACGCAGCCTACGCCGCCTACGACGAGCACCCGCTCGGCGAGACGGATGCATGGGGAGACCTTGCGTCCTTCCGCGCGGCGGCCGGTGGCTCATGACCGGGGTGCCCGTACGGGGTGAGGTGTGGTGGTGTGAGCCGGCCGAGATCGGGCGCCGGCCGGTCGTGATCCTGTCTCGGGACGCCGCGATTCCTCGACTCCGGCGCGCCCTGGTTGGACCGTGCACGACGACGATTCGCGGCATCCCGAGCGAGGTGGTGCTCCAGCCTGGCGAGGACCCGATCCCCCAGATCTCGGCGGTCAACCTCGATTCGGTCGAGAGCGTCTCGGTCGGTGCGCTCGTTGACCGCATCGGTCGGCTCAGCGACGACCGGATGCGTCAGATCTGCGCGGCGCTCGACGTCGCCGTGGCCTGCTCGGCCTGACGGGGGCTCAGCGACTGGCTCGCGCTACTGCTTCTCGTCCGGCGCCTGGCTGTCATCGCTGCGGGCGAGCTCCCACCGGCGCCACGGCCACAGGCCGTCGATCTCCACCTCGAGCGAGAAGCTGAGGAGGATCCGGATGATCACGATGATGCCGAGGACCGTGACGCTCTCGAGGGTGGTGTCCACGATGATCGTGCGGACGATGTCGGCGACGATCAGGACCTCGAGGCCGAGCAGGATGCAGCGGCCCAGATTCCGGCGCAACCGGTCATAGGACTCCCGTGACCTCTGGGCCCGAAGCGCATCGACGACGAACACGATGAAGGCCCCGAGGCCGCCGAGCACCATGATCGCGGCGCCGACCGCCTCGACGATCCTGACGACCTCCGAGATCGCATGGTCGTAGCCCATATGCGCCCACCGTACTCGTTACCTCGGTCTGAGCGGGCGCAATGCCGACGTCGAGGACGTCGTCCATGAGCGCACGATCAGCTTGGACGTGAGCAGGATCGCCGCGCTGACGATGATCAAGAGCACCCCGATCGCGATCGCCTGATCGAGATTGGCGTCGAACAGGGAGTAGACCGCGAGCGGCAACGTCTGGGTCGTGCCCTGGAAGCTGCCGGCGAACAGGATGGTCGCGCCGAACTCGCCGATCCCGCGGGCGAACGCGACCGCGGCGGCGGCGCCGAGCCCGCCGGCGGCGAGCGGCAGAGCGACGCGGAACATCCGGCGCAGCGGCCCCGCGCCGAGCGTGCCGGCGACGTCGAGCAACGTCGCGTCGACGGACTCGAAGGCGGCGATCGCTCCGCGCAGGTAGAAGGGGCTGGCCACGAACAGGATCGCGATCACCACCGCAGCCTGCGTGAAGGCGAGGTCGATCCCCAGCACCGTGAACGTGTGGCCGAGCAGTCCGAAGCGCCCGAACGCGACCAGCAGCCCGAGGCCGGCAACCGCCGGTGGCATCACCAGCGGCACCTCGACCATCGTGATCGCCAGGCTGCGTCCGCGAAAGCGGGAGCGGCCCAGGATGTACGCAAACGGGGTGCCGAACCCGATCATCAGCACGAACGCGATCAGGTTCGTCTTCAGCGAGACGAGGATGGCGTCGGTGGCCACCTTGGCGCCGAAGTTGCCGAACAGGTCGTGGAGGGGCTGATAGGTGAACAGGGCCACGATCGGCAGCAGCAGGAACGCCATCACCACCGTGCAGACGAGCACCGCCCCGACGAGGACAGCAGACCGCCCGAGCGCGGCAGGCCACGCTCGGGCGCGGCTGTCCCGAATCGATTCGCCGCTGGGCGCGGCCGGGCTCACGGCTTGCCGAAACCGGCCGCCTGGAGCGTCGCCTGGCCCTGCGGGGAGCGCACCTCCTGCACGAACGCGTTCGCTGCGGACTGGTTCTTGCCCGACTTGACCACCGCGATGACGTCCTTCGTCTCCGGCTTGGCCCCGGCCGGAAGGTTCACCACCTCGACCTTGCCGTTCGCCGCCTTGGCGTCGGTGATGTAGACGAAGCCGGCATCGGCCTGACCGGTCGCCACGTCGGCCACGGTCTGGGTCACGTCCGTTGTCTGGCTGACCACGTTCTTCATCGCGGCCGTCGTGATCCCGAGGTTCTTGAACGCGGTGCGGGCGTAGTCCCCGCACGGCACGGTCGCATTGCAGATCACGAGCTTGACCCCCGGCTTCGTGATGTCGTTGACCGAGGTGATGTGCGCCGGGTTGCCTTTGGGCACGATCAGCACCAGCGTGTTGGTGGCGAACTCGACGGGCTCGTCCACCAGCCCCTTGGCGAACAGCGCGGCGGGCTGCTTCGGGCTGGCGGCGGCGAAGACGTCAGCCGGGGCACCCTGCTCGATCTGCGTCTGCAGCGCGCCGGAACCGCCGAATGTGTATCTCGCGTTCGGGTCGATCTTCGGGAACACCTTCGACAGCGACGCGGCCGCGAACACGGTCGGCAGCGAGCCCCCGGATGCGGCCGTCATGGTTGTCGCCGCCGTGGTCGTCGCCGCGGCGGAGGAAGAGGCCGAGGATGAGGAGCTCGACGAGCTCGAGCTGCTGCTTCCGCATCCCACGGCCAGCAGGGCGACCGCGATCGTCGCCGCCCCGCAGGTCGCGCGCCGGACCCGAATTGACATGGACGACTGACCTCCTGGTCGATGACTCGATGACAGAATACGAGCACCCTACTAGGATTCTGTCTGTGACTTCTCCGTTGCGTGAGCGTCGGCTGCACAGCGGTCTGACGCAGACGGAGCTGGCGGCACGCGCGGGCGTCAGCCGGCAGCTCGTCGCGGCGGTGGAAGCGGGCCGGAACACCCCAGCGGTCGATGCCGCCCTTGGCCTCGCTCGGGCTCTCGGCACCACCGTCGAGGCGCTGTTCGCCGACCGGCCACCCGGCGTCGTCCCGGCGCTCGGTCACCGCCTGCGCGATGGCGCGCCCCTGCGGGTCGGTCGCGTGGGCGACCAGCTTGTCGCAGCCGAGCTCGCGGACCACGGCATCGCCGGCGCGGCCTGGGCCAAGCCCGACGGCGTGCTCGAGGCCGGAACGCTGCGTCTGTTCCCCGGCGCGAGCCCGGCCGGCGCGGTGCTCGCCGGCTGCGACCCCGCCCTTGGCGTCGCCGAGGCGATGCTCGACGGACTCGGCTCCCGCAGCCTGCTCGCCGTGTCCGCGCCAACCGGCACGGCTCTGCGCGCGCTCGAGCGGGGGCGCGTGCATGCCGCCGTCGTGCACGGTCGTGCGGAGCAGCTCCCGGTCGCGCCGCTACGCGTGGAGCGTCGGCACCTCGCGCGGTGGCAGGTCGGACTCGCGGTCCCACCCGCGCTGCGTGGTCACTCCCTGGAGGCGGTGCTTGACAGCGCGCGACCGATCGCGCAGCGCGATCCGGAGGCGGCCAGCCAGCAGGCCTTTGAGCGTGCGCTTCGCGTTGCCGGGATCGGGCCTCCGCCGCCGGGGCCACACGCGCACGGCCACCTCGAGGCTGCACGGCTTGCCTCCATGCTCGGGGGGGCCGCGGTGACCACCGAAGGCGCGGCGCGCGCATTCGGACAGGCGTTCCTGGCCCTGGAAGAGCACGTGGTCGAGGTGTGGGTGGCCGAACCCTGGCTCGAGCATCCCGGCATCGACGCGCTCGGAGAGCTTCTGTGCACCTCGGCGTTCACAGAGCGCGTCGCCCACTTCGGCGGCTACGACCTGGCAGGCTGTGGCGACTGCGTTGACGCGGGTACTGCGTAGCCCAACTGGAGGAGCACACAATGAAACTGAGCGCCAGGAATCAAATTCCCGGAACCGTCGTCTCGATCACGCACGGTGAAGCGATCGCCAACGTCGAGCTCAACGTCGCCGGCCAGCGCCTGGTCGCGTCCATCACCGTCGAGGCGGTGCAGCAGCTCGGCCTCGAGCCCGGCAAGGAGATCGTGGCCGTGATCAAGGCATCCGATGTGATGGTCGGAGTCGCGTGAGCATGGTGACGGCCGGTCGCCGATGTGCTGACCGGCGACGTCACGCCGGCGGTTCCGGCAGCCCCAGCAGCTGGAAGACCGCGAAGGCCAGGAGGAGTCCGCCAATGCCGATCAGGCCGAGGCGTGCCGAGCGAATCCGAAAGTGGCCGCTGATACCGACCAGGAAGAGCACGGTGGCCAGGAAGACCGTGTCGCGGATGTACTTGTCCGCGGTCGACCCGGCGGCAGCGCCCGTTGTGAAGGCGGAGTCGGCCGCTGCGTCGAGGGCGGCAGCGGCGGTCTCCTGGGGGATCACGTACTGCTTCATGTACGCCGGACCAGGGGGTGCATTGGGATTGTGGGCCGGGTCCGTGGCCAGCCAGGCGAAGAACGCCGGGCGGTATCCGGGCCGGAGCCGCTTGATCGCCAACCGCTCGGCGCTGGCATTTCCGGCCGTGAAGGCCGTGAACCAGGCGTTGAACGAGGCGGAGTCCAGCGTGCGGGTCACGATCCCCTCGATGTCCTCCCGGTTGGCCTTGGTCCGCTCCGCCGATGCCTTGGCGAGCGTGACCGAGGATTCGGTGCCCCACTTCGCCGCTGCGTAGCCGGAGTAGGCGGCGAGGACGGCCACGAGCGACAGGAGGATCGCCTCCAGGATCGAGAGCCACCGATCCTGGCGGTGCGCTTCCCCGTCGGCCTGAGTGTCCGGGGACTGCTCCTCGAGGCGCTTCTTGTGCTCGGCGATCTCCTTGCCGACCTCCGCCGGTGACAGTCCCTCGGGCATCGCGCGGACGGTAGCGCGGCGCTCAAGCCACGCATCCCCCGAAGCGGGTGACGTCGGCTCGGGGGATCCCGATCTATACCCAACGCAAACAATTGACAAAGTGGGCGCTGAGCGCGCTGCCCGAGCCGTTCATGCCGGCCACGGCGCCCACGCTCGATGAGCTCTCGACCGCGTACTCTGGCCGTATGAGTCGCTACGGGAAGCGCCGGGACCTGATCGTGCACGAGCAGGAGCCGTTCAACGCCGAGACCGGGCTCGCCGCCCTGGCCGAGGGCCCGCTGACCGCCACGGACGCGTTCTACGTGCGCGGGCACGGCACGGTGCCGGAGATCGATCCGGAGACGTGGCGGCTGCGGGTGCACGGGATCGTCGAGCGGGAGCTGCGCCTGTCGCTCGCCACCCTGCGCGAGGTGCTGCCGGAGAGCGAGGTCACCGCGACGCTGCAATGCGCGGGCAACCGGCGCGCCGGTCTGGTCGCGATCCGTGACATCCCGGGCGAGGCGCCGTGGGGGCCCGGCGCGACCGGCACGGCGACGTGGACCGGCGTGGCGCTGGGCGACGTGCTTGCGCTCGCCAAGCCCCGGCCCGAGGCCGCGCATGTGGGCTTTGACGGGGCCGATCTGTGTCCCGAGGCCAAGCCCGCCCAGCGCTTCGGAGGCTCGATCCCGCTCGACAAGGCGTGTCGACGCGAGGTCCTGTTGGCCTGGGCGATGAACGGGGAGCCGCTCCCGCCCGTGCACGGCGCGCCGCTGCGCGTCGTCGTGCCCGGCTACATCGGCGCGCGCAGCGTCAAGTGGCTCGAGCGGATCGAGGTCCGGAGGCGGCCGTGGCAGGGATACTTCCAACACGTCGTCTACCGCCTGCTGCCGGAGGAGGGGGTGCCGGCCCCGGGCGCGGGTCTGTCGCTCGGTCTGGTCGCGCTCAACTCCGACGTGCTGTCGCCCGCCGACGGTGCGTCGGTCGCGGCGGGCCCGGTCGACGTGAGCGGCTACGCATTCGCCGGTGGGGACCGTTACGTCGCGCGGGTTGATGTCTCCGTCGACGACGGCGCGAGCTGGGCCCAGGCGGAGCTGCTCGAGGACCTCGGACGATGGGCCTGGCGCCATTGGCGCATCACCGTCGACCTGCCGCCCGGTGAGCATGAGATCCTCGTCCGGGCGTGGGACTCGTCAGCCGCGACCCAGCCGGAGGACGAGGCGGCGCTGTGGAACCCGAAGGGATACGTGAACAACGCCCGCCCGCGGATCCGGGTGCGGGCCGTGGCCGGCTGAATCAGGATCTCAAAGCTCAGCTGCCGAGGGCGTCACGCGCCTTGGCGCTGTCGCCGATGAATTCGCCGCGGACGACCTTGCCACCGCTCAGCGTGAACAGGTGCAGGAAGCGTGCGTCGAACGATCCGCCCGCGCCGGTGGCGTGCTGGACCGACATATGGCCCCTCCTGGTTGGGTTCCCTCCGAGCGCCTAACCTCTTCGACCCGGCGGGCCCTGTCAAGGACGGCCCACCAGATCAGCCAGGGGTCGCGGCCTACGTCTCGTGCTTATGCTCTTGCTCGAACGGGTCGGCCGCGGCGCCCGTGGGGGCCTGGGCCTCGAGCGCCAGCTTGATCTCGACCAGCGCCCGGCGTTGTCGCTTGCTGACCGTCGGGAAGCGGGGGTTGATCTCCATCAGCGTGTGCACGATCACGGATCCGGCGCCGATCCGCGCGAACCACTTCCGATCGGCCGGGATCACATGCCATGGCGCCCACTCGGTGCTCGTGTGCGAGAGCATCTGTGAGAACGCCTCCTGGTAATCGTCCCAGCGCTCGCGCTCCCTCACGTCGGCGTCGGAGAACTTCCAGTTGTGATCCGGCAGATCCAGCCGGCGCAGGAGACGGATCCGCTGCTCCTCCTTGGAGAGGTTGAGCAAGAGCTTCACGACCCGGATCCCGTTGTCGGTCAGGTAGCGCTCCCAGTCGTTGATCTCGCGATAGCGGCGCTGCCAGACGTCACCCTTCTTGACCGGCTCAGGGAGCCTCTGCCGGTCGAGGTTCTCCGGGTGCACTCGCACCACGAGCACCTCCTCGTAGTGGGAGCGGTTGAAGATTCCGATCTCACCCCGCTCGGGCAGTCGCTGGGCGTAGCGCCACAGGAAGTCATGGTCGAGCTCCTCGGCCGAGGGCACCTTGAAGCTGTGGACGCTGACGCCTTGCGGGTTGACGCCGCTCATGACGTGGCGGATCGTGCCGTCCTTGCCCGCCGCGTCGAGCGCCTGCAGAACGACGAGCACGCCCCAGGTGTCCTGCGCAGCCAACCGCGTCTGGTACTCCGAAAGCAACCGCACGCCACCGTCGAGCATTGCGACACCGTGCTTCTTCTTCTTGACCCCGGCCTTGAACGCGGGATCGAAATCCCGCTGGAGGTTCACCTTCGCGCCCGGCTTCACACGGAACGGCTCGATGAACTCGGCCAGCCGCTTCTGTCGCGGGTCAGCCATCGGCGGCGCGGCGCAGAATCCAGCTGAGAGCCGAAACGGTTCAGAGACCTCTCTCGGCGGTGACCTTGCCGGAGTCGACGGCAGCGCTGAGCGCTTGATAGTCCTGTTCGTTCTGCTCGGCGTACGCCTTGGAGAACTCGACGATCGCGCGGTCGAAGCTGTCGCTGTTGCCGAGATAGGAGGCGATCGCGATCCGGTCGCCGCTGCGCGCGTGTGCGCGAGCGAGCGTCCAGCCGCACAGCTTGCCGTACGTGGCCAGGCCCGTCGGGGACCATCTGCTCGATCTCCGCCGACCCCTTCCAGTCCTTGAGCTGGCGGCCGTAGAAGTCGCGCGCCTTGCCGTCGAGCCCGGAGTCGATGTGCAGCCAGCCGAGGAAGATGTCCGAGGTGGCCTGCATCAACCGCTGCCCGACGACCACGCGCTCGCCGTGATTGGAGAACTCGCTCCGCCCGACGAACTCCTCGAGCACCGACGCCTCGGCCTCCTTCATCTGCAGGAACAGCGGGTCCTGCCCGTCCCGGCCGAGCATCAACGCGATCCACGCCCGGGTGCCGACGCTCCCGACCCCGACCACCTTGCGCGCGAAGTCGGTCAGCTGGAACTGCTCGAGCAGCACGCGCCGGTCGAACTCCAGCGAATCGCGGTACGTGCGCAGCGTCTGGCGGAGCTCCTCGAACATCGCGTCGCGATCCTCGCCGTGCACGAGCTGATCGATCGGCACGATCAGCGGCGACTCATCGACGATCCGTGACTGTCCGTCGACGACGTGGGTGAGCTTCGCGAACGCAGTCATGCTGTCCTTCGTGCGCGCCTTCGCGAGGTTCTTCTCCGTGCGTTTGACCAGCTTGGGCTTGAACTGCGCCGCGTAGTCCTGGAGCACGCTCTCGATGTCGAGGTGCGCGTACCACACGTCGAGGTTGTTCTTCCCGGCGAACTCAGCCATCGTGGTGCGGTACATGGCGACCGTGTCGAGCACGATCTGGTCCTGGTCCTTGGGCCGAAAATCATTGGAGCGCGCCGCGATCAGCATGCTCACGGCCAGGCGCTTGACGTCCCACTCCCACGGCCCGGGGAGCGTCTCGTCGAAGTCGTTGACATCGAACACGAGCTTGCGCTCGGGCGAGGCGAAGACGCCGAAGTTCGACAGGTGCGCGTCCCCGCAGCACTGGACCGTCAACCCCGACCGGGGCGTCCCGGCGAGATCCTGGGCCATGATCAATGCGGCCCCGCGATAGAACGTGAACGGCGAGACGAGCATCCGGCCATAGCGAATCGGCACGAGCTCCGGCACACGCGTCTTCGCCTGGCGCGCCAACAACGCGACGGGGTCGGGGCGATCGGCCATCGGTTCGAACACCCCGTGACTGGCGCGCGGTACTTCCTTGCGCGCGGCCTTGCCACGCGCGACGCGCTCCGCCACCGACAGGTGCGGAAGCGCCGGCGCCGCGCCCGGCTTCGTGGCCGCCCGGGTGCGCTTCGCGGGGGTGGCCTTTCTCGTGGTGCTCCGCGTGGTGGTCGCCATCGTCGTCACCTTCCGTCGCTCGGTCTCAGAATGAACTCATCCAGCCTCCCACAGACACGGGCATTTCACGATGGTGTGGGCACCACACTCCGAGTGGGACCCACCGAAATGATCTACCGGAGCTGCACGTCCCAAATAACCGCCAGGCGTTCGCTCAGCGATGGTTCGCATGACCCGCGCCGACCGGCACGGGTGCAACGGGCGCTGCCAGGCTCCCCAGCATGCTCCGCCGAGCCCAGGCATAGGGCGGCGCGTCCGCGGGAATGGAGGGGTGCGCGAGATGGTCGTCGAGATCGGCGAGCTTCACGATCCGCGCCAGGTCGCCGGCCGGCCCCGGCGCACCGGCGATCCGTCCCACGTAATGCTCGTATGGCTCCTCCTGATCGTGCGTGAGGAGCTCGAGGGCATCCAGTTCGGCGCTCGTCAGGCCGTGCCGTCCGAGTTCGCGTCGCCTGCCCGGGCACAGCTCCAGCAGGTCATGAAGCCAGGCGATGATTCTGGCCTCTGACGGGACGGCAGCCGCGACCCGTTGCACATGCTCGATGACCGGCTCACCGAAGCGTGTGTGCTGGCCCACATGGCTGCGTCGAGCCAACCGGTGCGCGCTTGCCGGGTCCATCGCGTCCTCCTCCGTCAACGCCGGGTGGCGGTTGCCCCGAGTGAAGAGATTGTGAATCTACCGGTCAACATGGGTGATCGCCAATCGTCACGCCCGTGACGTCTCGGATGTGACGAGCGCGTCTCGCGCGTATGCGCTGAGCGCGATGCGCCCGAGGGCAACGATCGCCGGGTCTGCGGTCGCCCGGTCGCGGAATGCGAGGTCGAGGATCCGGTCGCCGAGCTCGACCACGAGCACCAGAACGATGGGGTCGGTCTCTGCGGCGATGATGCGCTCGGCGATGAGCACGTTGCGCATCCGTTCGGCGAGGGCACGGTTGCGCCGGCGCACGTGCTCGACCACGGTGGGGGAGCTGCGGCCGCTGAGCCAGAGCCGCGCCGAGCTCGGGTGCTCCTCGTAATAGGCGATATGAAGGTCGAGCTCGCGGTTGATGAGATCCTCGGCCGAGGTGATCTGCCACCTGCTCTCGGCGGCCGTCACCCGCGCGTCGAGCTCGGCGACATGCCGTCCCAGCAGCCGGTCGAGGATCTCCTCGCGGTCGGCGAAGAAGCGATACAGCGATGGGTATGCGACCCCGGCTCGGTCGGCGACGGCTCGGGTGCCGGCGGCCTCGACGCCGGACTCGTCGATCAGCTCGGCCGCGGCATCGAGGATCCGCGTGACCGTCAGACGGCTGCGCTTCTGAACGGGCTCGCGCCGGCGGCGTGCTGCCGTGGAGGTTGGAGGGAGTGAGGTCATCAGCGGAGGTTGACAGGGTGAGGTGCTGCGGCATATTATAACGCAACTCGCGTTCGTATTTAGCCCCCACCACAGAGGACATCCCGCACCATGAGCACCACAGTTCCGCCGATCGATCTCTCGGGCCTGGACGTCAGCGACCTCGACCTGTGGTGCGACGGCCCGCCCCACGAGGTCTTCGAGATGTTGCGGCGCGAACCGCTGCACTTCAGCCCGCTCACCGACTTCCCCGAGGAGCGCGGCTTCTGGTCGGTCGTACGCTTCGACGACATCGCGACGGTCGGCCGTGACTACAAGACGTTCTCCTCGGACCGCAGCATCATCCTCGTCGACAAGCTCGCGCCCGAGGGCCAACCGGACCCGATTGACCTCAGCGCGAACATGATGATCAGCCAGGACCCGCCGCGGCACGATCGGCTCAAGGCGCTCGTGCAGCGCGCGTTCACGCCCAAGCGCGCGATCGAGCACACCGAACGGATGCGGGAGATCATCAACCTCGTCTACGACCGCGCGCTCGAGGAGCATCCCGACGGCCACATCGACCTCGTCCAGGACGTCGGCGTCTACGTGCCCTCGATGGTGATCGGCGACATGCTCGGCGTCCCGCGCGCGGACGCCGACCAGCTCGTGTCGTGGACCAACCGCACGACCGCGTTCGAGGACCCTCGGATCGTGCCCGACCTCGGCGAGCTATGGCGCGCACTCGAGGAGTTCATCCCCTACGTCAACGCCATGCTCGAAGACCGCAAGCGCAATCCCACGGACGATCTCACAACCGCGATCATCCACGCCGAGGTCGACGGGGAGCACCTCTCACACGAGGAGGCCCTCATGTTCTTCTTCCTCCTCATGGTGGCCGGCAACGACTCCACCCGCGCCGTGTTCACCAGCGGCGTCAAGAACCTGCTCGAGGATCCCGAGCAGATGCAGTTCGTGCGCTCCGGCGCGGTGCCGCTCGAGCAGGTCGTCGAAGAGTTCGTCCGTTACAACCCGGCCTTCTCCTACATGCGGCGCACCGCAACCGCCGACACCCACCTCGCGGGCCAGCGCGTCCGCGCCGGGGACAAGCTCGCACTGTGGTACATCTCCGGCAACCGCGACGAGACGGTGTTCGACGAGCCGCACCGCTTCGACGTTCGCCGGGAGCCCAACCCGCACCAGGGCTTCGGAGGCGGCGGGCGTCACTTCTGCCTCGGCGCCGGCCTCGCCCGCCTCGAGCTCAAGCTGTGGATCGAGGAGACCCTCGAGCGCTTCCCGGCGATCGAGCTCGAGGGCCCTTGCGAGCGCGTCAGCTCCACCTTCCTGAACCAGTACATGCACATTCCCGTGTCGATGGGCGACTGACCGCCTGCGCGTTTGCCCTGACGCGGTCCGCCGTCGCGCACGATCTCGTGCAACCACCCGGGCGATTCGCGGGGGAGACACACGCGCGCGGCCCCGGCACACGAATATGCTCGTGGAGACGTTCGGAACGAGCACGAGGAGACGAGATGAAAGCGACCGCGACATGACGAGCACGCCACTGCGCTCGCGTCCGGCCTGGCAGGCGCTCGAGAGGCACTACGCGGAGGTCCGCGGGCTTCACCTGCGCGAGATGTTCGCCGGCGATCCCGGCCGCGGGGAGCGGCTCGTCGCCGAGGGCGCAGGGCTGTACCTCGACTACTCGAAGAATCGGATCACGGACGAGACGGTCGCGTTGCTGGTCGGGCTGGCCGAGGAGTGTGGTCTGCGCGAGCGGACCGAGGCGATGTTCCGTGGTGAGAGGATCAACGTCACGGAGAACCGCTCCGTGCTGCATGTTGCGTTGCGGATGCCGAAGGGCGAGTCCCTGCTCGTGGACGGCGTCGACGTCGTGGCCGAGGTGCACGGTGTGCTCGATCGCATGTCCGCGTTCGCCGATCGGGTTCGCTCGGGCGACTGGATGGGCCACACCGGCAAGCCGATCCGCAACGTCGTCAACATCGGCATCGGCGGCTCGGACCTCGGCCCGGTGATGGCGTATGAGGCACTGCGCCACTACAGCCAACGCGACCTCACATTCCGGTTCGTCTCCAATGTCGACTCGACCGACTTCGCCGAGGCGACGCGCGACCTCGATCCCGGGGAGACGTTGTTCATCGTCTCCTCGAAGACGTTCACGACGCTCGAGACGATGACCAACGCCCGGACCGCGCGCGAGTGGACGCTCGCCACGCTCGGGGACGAGTCGGCGATCGCCAAGCACTTCGTCGCCGTCTCCACCAACGCGGATGCGGTGTCGGAATTCGGCATCGACACCGACAACATGTTCGGCTTCTGGGACTGGGTCGGCGGTCGCTACTCGATGGACTCGGCGATCGGCCTCTCAACCATGGTCGCCGTCGGCCCCGGTCGCTTCCGTGAGATGCTCGCCGGCTTCCACGAGATGGATGTCCATTTCCGGACCGCGCCGTTCGAGCGGAACCTGCCCGTCCTGATGGGACTGCTCGACGTGTGGTACGGCGACTTCTTCGGCGCGCAGACGGTCGCCGTCCTGCCCTACAGCCAGTACCTGAAGCGCTTCCCCGCGTATCTGCAGCAGCTGACGATGGAGTCGAACGGCAAGCACGTCACGCTCGACGGGCGCTCGGTCGAATACCAGACCGGCGCCGTCTTCTGGGGTGAGCCGGGCACGAACGGTCAGCACAGCTTCTACCAGCTGATCCACCAGGGCACGGAGCTGATCCCCGCCGACCTGATCGGCTTCGGCAGGGACCTGAACCCGATCCGCGACCACCACGACCTGCTGATGTCGAACGTGTTCGCGCAGGCGGAGGCGCTGGCCTTCGGCAGAACCGAAGCGGATGTGCAGGCCGAGGGGACGCCTGAGGCCGTCGTTCCCCATCGCGTGTTCGAGGGGAACCGCCCGACCAACACGATCCTCACCGAGCAGCTGACGCCCCGCACGCTCGGCGCCCTCGTCGCGCTGTATGAACACAGCGTGTTCACGCAGGGCACGGTCTGGGACATCAACTCCTTTGACCAGTGGGGTGTCGAACTCGGGAAGGTGCTCGCGCAGCGGATCATTCCCGAGCTCGAGTCCGTCGACGAGCCCGATCTTCGGCATGACAGCTCGACCAATGCGCTGATCCGGCGCTACCGCGCGATGCGATGACCACCACGAACAGGAGCTGAGGATGGCCACGAACACCCCAATGCAACTCGGAATGGTCGGCCTCGGCCGCATGGGCGCCGGCCTCGTCCGGCGGCTGATGCGCGACGGACATCACTGCGTGGGCTACGACGTCTCCGCGGACGCGGTCAAGGCGCTCGAGGCCGACGGCGCCGTCGGCGCCTCCTCGATGGCGGACTTCGCCGCCAAGCTCGAGCCGCCGCGAATGGTCTGGGTGATGGTGCCGGCCGGCGAGATCACCGATAAGACGATCGCCTCGCTCGCCGAGGTCCTCGAGCCGGGGGACACGATCATCGACGGCGGCAACACCTACTACCACGACGACCTCCGGCACGCCGCCGCGCTCGGGGAGAAGGGCATCCACCACGTGGACGTCGGGACGAGTGGCGGTGTCTGGGGCTTCGAGCGCGGGTTCTGCCTGATGATCGGCGGCGAGCAGGACGTCGTCGACCGGCTCAGCCCGATCTTCGCGTCGATCGCTCCCGGGGTCGACTCCGCTCCGCGTACGCCGGGGCGCACGGGCGAGCCGGCGCCGGCCGAGCAGGGCTACTACCACTGCGGCCCGGGCGGTGCGGGCCACTTTGTGAAAATGGTCCACAACGGCATCGAGTATGGCCTCATGGCCGCCTACGCCGAGGGTCTGAACATCATCAAGAACGCGGACGTCGGCCTGCGCACGCAAGACATGGACGCCGAGACGGCGCCGCTCGAGCATCCGGAGTACTACCAGTACGACATCGACACGACCGAGGTGGCCGAGGTGTGGAGGCGGGGGAGTGTCGTCGGCTCGTGGCTGCTCGATCTCACCGCCGCGGCGCTCCAGGCCTCGCCGACCCTCGACGAGTTCACCGGCAGGGTGTCGGACTCCGGCGAAGGGCGCTGGACGTCGAAGGCTGCGATCGATGTGGGGGTCCCCGCCCCAACGCTGACCACGGCGCTGTACTCGCGCTTCGCGTCCAGAGGCCTCGACCAGTTCGCCAACAAGCTCCTGTCAGCGATGCGCAAGGAGTTCGGCGGTCACGCGGAGAAGTCGGAGTGACGGTGTCTCAACGCCTCAGCGCGTCCAGGTAGTCCCGCACGACCTGGGGATCGCGTCCGTCGTGACGGAGCCCGACGTAGCGGTCGGGGCGTACCGCCAGCACCGTGATCCCCTCGATCCCGAGTTGCTCGGCGACCGAGGCGTCGATCCGGCCGAGTGGCGCGCCGGTGGTCTGCGTGCTCAGCCCGAGGACGGCACCGACCAGCGGCGAGTCCGCGTGCGCGGTCTGGAGCGCGCCGACCAGGTCGAGAACGTCGCCGGCTTCCGCCTCGGGGCCACCGAGGACGAGGAGAGTGTGACCGTCGCGGTGGGTGAGCTCGTGCAGGGCGCATGGCTCGCCGCCGTCGGGGTGGACCGGCGGCGTGTCGGGGAGCCGATCACCCGGCCTGAGCCCGTCGGTCGCGTCGCCGGCCACGATTCCGCAATCCGCGTAGGAACGGTCGAGCTCGGCGGCTGCGACGGCCTCATGGTGGGCTGAATCGGGGTTGGCGAACGTCTCGCGCAGCGCCGCGTCGCGCTCGGCCCGTTCGCGGGCGGCGGTCATCGCGTGGGCGACCTCGACATCGGCGCCGGACGCCACCACGCGCATGGCCACCGGGCGGCGCTCGGTCTCGTAGCTGTCGAGCAGCCGCGGCCCACTGACGCCCTGACAGACGAGAGCGAGCTTCCAGCCGAGATTGAAGGCGTCCTGCAGGCCGGTGTTCATCCCGTGACCCTCGGCCGGCGAGCACACGTGGGCCGCGTCGCCGGCCAGCAGCACCCGACCGGACCGGTAGCGCTCCGCGACGCGGGAGTGGCAGCGAAACCGGGCCGGGTTCGCGACGGCGGCGAATGTCACCGCGGGCTTGTACCGGCGGATGACCTCCCCCGCATCGGACTCGAGGTCGCTCGTGTCCGAGGTCGGACGCATGTAGACGCGCCAGCGGCGCCCCGGAAGTGGAGTGAGGATCACCGGCCGTGCATCCAGGTAGGCCGCGGCCACGTCGAACTCCTCATCCCATCCGTCGAGCGTGGCGTCGAACACCGCCCAAGGGGCGTCGACGTCGGTTCCGGGAAACGGGATGCCGACCAGCTCGCGCACGAGGCTGTGAAACCCGTCGCAGGCCACCACCCACGCCGCGACCACCTCGCTGCGCTCACCGTCGCACTCGAGCGTCGCCACGACGTCATCGGGTCGGGGCTCGAGCCCGACGAGGCGGGTCGAGCGGGTCACGGCGCCACCGAGCCGTTCGAGGTGGGCGCTCAGCACGGACTCGGTCACCTCCTCGGAAATGCCGAGATCGAATCCGTAGCGACTGTCCGCCAACCCCAGGTTCAGCTCGCCGAGCGTCCCGCCGTTGGAACGGAACCGAGCCGCCCGGGTCTTCACGCCCACATCGAGGAACCGGTCCGCCACGCCCAGGGCCTCGAAGATCTCCATCGAGCGCGGGTGCACGACCGTCGCCCGGTCCCAACTTCGCGGGGCGTCGAGCGCGTCGATCAGCAGACAGTCGACGCCGCGGCGCTCCAACTCCGCTGCCAGAAGGAGCCCGGTGGGACCCGCACCGACGACCAACACCTGCGGGCTCGGGTTCACGTCTGCTCCTTGGGCTCGGGTGGCAGTGGGACGCCGCGTCAGCTCCGCCGACTCTATGGGGAACGCCGAGCGCGCGTCAACGCTCGATCGTCACGGTGCGCGTGGGCGCAATGATGCGCCGAGCGTGACCGGATCGCGGCCCGATAACCTCCCACCATGGAGGTGGCACGCCGCAGGACGTTGCTGCTCGCCGCGACCGTGCTGTCGGCGGCGCTCTCCTGGATGGTGCTCGCTGCGCCGCCGTCGGCCGCGGCGAGCAATCTGCGGCCGGCTCCGGCCTACGCCGACGGTCTCGGCGTCCGCCCGGGGAAGATCAAGCACGTGTGGCTGATCATCCTCGAGAACAAGTCCTACGACGCCACGTTCACGGGCCTCAACAACAACACCTACCTGTGGCGAACGCTGCCCTCGCAGGGCGTGCTGCTCAAGAACTACTACGGGACCGGGCACTTCAGCTTCGACAACTACATCTCGCTGGCGAGCGGGCAGGCCACGCAGGCCGACACTCAGGTCGATTGCCCCTACTACGACCACTTCTCCGGTCGGGTTGACACGTCGGGCTCGCTGCGGCGCAACCCCAACTATGGCCAGATGACCTCGGCGCAAGGCCCGAACGCCGCCGCCGGATCCAATGGCTGTGTCTACCCATCGAGCGTGAAGACGCTCTTCGATCAGCTCGATGCAGCGCACGTCAGCTGGAAGGGCTACGCCCAGGACCTCGGCGCTCCCGATCCGACTCCACCCCAGCACTCGGCCGGCATCCAATATTGCGGAGCCCCATATCCGTCTCCCGGGCCGACTGGCAGCACCGCCCAGCCCAATCCGGCCGTCGCGAGCGCGACCGACCAGTACCTGCCCAAGCACTTCCCGTTCCCGTGGTTCGAGTCGCTCCTGGGCTCCGGCCGCTGCGACCGCGCCCATATCGCCGGCCTGTTCGACCCGAGTCGGGGTCTGCTCCACGACCTGGCGCGGAAGGCGACGACGCCCGCGTTCAGCTGGATCACGCCGAACATGTGCAGCGACGCCCACGACGCGGTGTGTCACGGAAACAACCTCTCCGGGGGCTTCTCGGGCCCGAACACTCCCAGGGCGCCGCGTAACTACACCGGTGGCCTGTACGCCGCCGATCTCTTCCTCCGGCACATCGTCCCGGCCATCGAGCGGTCTGCGGCGTTCCGCGACGGCGGCCTGATCGACATCACCTTCGACGAGGCCTTCCCACCCTTCACCTACACCGGCAACAGCTTTGCCAACTCCAAGATCGTGCCGCCGAACGCGGCCACGTCGATCGCCAACGACTCGGCCGGCGAGACCCTGTTCGGCCGTGCCGTGCACTTCGAGCCGACCGGGCCGAACACGCCACTGGCCAAGAACGCGCTCGGCCAGGAGCTGTATCCAGGTCCCGGCGACAACGCGTTCGTCGATCGCCCCAGCAGCTGCGTCGCGCAGACGGTGCCGGCGAAGCCCCGGGGGACCTGCCTGCTCGGTGGCGGCGCGAACGTCCCCGGGCCGCGCACCGACGCCGGCGCCACCGCGCCGCTCGGCAGCTCGACGATCTCCGACAACGCGATCGTCGTGACCGACATGGGCCGGACGGTCACGGGCGTCGGCATCCCGCCCGGCGCAGTCGTCGGGAAGGTGACCAACACCCCGGTGATGGCGAACGCACCGAGCCAGAACGGCGGCTTCGCCGTCGCCGGCTCATTCGTGCTCGTGGGCGCGTCCGGCCACACGCTGGTGACGACCAGCCCGGTGAGTGGGATCACGGTGGGGCCGCGCACGCCGGCGACCGATCCACTGTTCAACGCCACCGACCCGACGACCGGTGGTGGCGACACCGGCAGCGTGCTGATCAGCCCCTACATCAAGCCCGGGAGCGTCAGCCGGCGCTTCTACAACCACTACAGCTGGCTGCGCACGCTGGAGGACCTGTTCGGCGTCGCCGCTCGCTCTCGCGGCATCGACGGGCACGGCCACCTCGGCTACGCGGCGCAACCAGGACTCGCTCCGTTTGGTCCCGACGTGTTCAACAACCCGCTCGGCCGGCGCACGCTCGCCCGTTGGTCACCTGACGTCGGCACGATCGTGCAGGCCGGTCCGGCCCACCCGCGACTCGCGATCCAGGGAGACACCGTCTCGGTTGCGCTCGCACACGGGCGCGCGCTCGCGACGGCGGTCGGCCCCGCCGTGCCGCCGCCGCACCTGCTCGTCGCGCCGGCGAGCACCACGTGTACGTTCACGATCACGCTCACGGCCACCTCCGGTTCGGTGCCGCTCAGCAGCGTGGCGTTCACGATCGTCGACGAGCAGGGCGTCAGTCACCACCCGTGGGTGTCCGCGGTGGGCGGACGCGCCGTCCCGCGCCGCGTCACTCCGGGCCGGCCGGTCGTGCTGACTCTCAAGACTGTGCTCCCGGTCGGCGGTGGTCGGATCGCATGGGCGCCGGCGGGATCAACGCCGGTCGTATCCTGGGACTTCGACGTCGAGGTCGACTGAGCCGTTCTCTGCCGCGACGGGGTCGCGCCGGCGGAACTACGTCAGCGGGGGCAGGCCGTCGGCGATGAGCTTGGCGCCGAAGACGAGGAACAGCACCGCCATGACGGCATCGTTATGCGTGGCGAGCCAGCCCTTCACCCCTTCCAGCCGGGTCTTGGCGTCGTCGCCGCCGAGCAGGTAGTACGCGACCGGTCCGGCAATCGTGAGGCTGGCGATGACGACGAAGACGATCAGCGAGCCGACGGCGTCGGCGGTGGCAAGCCCGAGTTGCGCCAGTCCCGCCCCGGCCGCGGCGGCGAGCATGAGATTCTTGGGATTGACGCCGGCCAAGAGGAAGCCGACACCAGCCGCCTTCCCGGGTTCCATGGCGTCGATACCGGCCATCCACTTCGGCATCTCCGGCTCGGTGCCCGGGGCGGGGCGGTGGCGCCAGTTGCGCGCGGCCAGCAGCAGGAGGATGACGCCGAGGACGATCTTCCCCCAGGCGATCGTGTCCGACGTCGTCGTGTCGGTGGCGGCGTTGGCCTGGTCGGCGAGGGCGTAGGCGACGCCGCTGACAACGGCCAGCGCCACGACCCAGCCGAGCAGGAACATCGGCCCGTTCACCCGGGCTCGCCGGGAGAAGAGCATCAGGGTGACCGCGATGATCGGCATCGGGCTGATCGCCACGCCGACCGCGTATGTCAGGACCGCGCTGATTCCCTGCCCCATCGAGAACACCTACCGGATTGAGAGCGGGTGGACGCTCGATCGAAGATGCTGACCGGTCACGGCTGCCGCCCCGAGAGGGCGGCAGCCGCAGAGGTCGGTGGACTGACTCCTCAGGCGGGGGTTCCGGCGCCTGCGGGTGGCTTGAGGGCCTCCTGCAGCTTCTTTGTGTCCTCCTCGGAGAGGGAGGTCTTGATGACGGTGCCGCCGTACTGCTCCAGGGCGGCGACGGCCTTGTCCGGGGTCACCTTCTCGATGATCATGAACAGCGCCGAGGTGCCCGGCTTGACCTGGTCGCGGACCTGGTCCTGGAACTGCTTGTCGATGCCCTTCTCGCCGAGGTGACCGAACAGCGCACCGAGGCCGGCGCCCACTGCCCAGCCGGCGAAGGGGATGAAGAACAGCAGTCCGAACAGCAGGCCCCAGAAGCCGCCCCAGACGGCGCCGCCCGCGGTCGAGGCGCCGCTGTGGCTCGTGTGGACGTGGTACTTGCCGTCGGCGTCACGGCGGATTGCCGCCACCTCGTCGGCCTGGATGATCAGGTCGGCCTCCAGCTGCTGGACGGTCTGCCGCGCTTCCTCCGCGGTTCCCTCGTCGGGATAGCCGATCGCTACGAGCGTGGCCATGTGGCGCTCCTTTTTGGTCGAGTTGTCGCCGATACAGGCTCGGCATCGCGGGCCAAGTCCGGCCCGAGCCCGAAAGGTACTAGCTCCTGAGGATCGCATCCGAACTCCGGAGCGCGGTCGTCATCCGAATGGGATGAACCATGCTCCGTAGTTCGGTCTATTGCAGATCCGTAGTTCTCGGCAGGAGGACTGCGCCAGGGATCGGATGGCGCGGCAACGCCTGCGACCTAAGGTCAGCGTCGTAGGTGTGTTCTCGGTACCGAGCCCGCTCGCTGGATGTGAGCGGACGGAAAGGAGACACAAATGTCTGCCCTGAAATCCAATGGGGAGGGCACGAAGGTCGCGCGGTCCAACGTTGGTTCGATGCCGACGTACACGGCTGAGGAGCCGGCGCACAGAGGCGCGGGCTGGGTGTTGTTCGCGAGCATCATGTTCGTCGTCGCCGCAAGCCTCAACATCATCTGGGGCATCGCCGCGGTGTCGAACTCGCATTTCTTCGTGGCAGGCGCCACGTTCATCCTCAGCTCCCTGAACACCTGGGGCTGGATCGCGATCGTGTGGGGGTGCGTTGAGCTCCTCGCCGCGGCGTCGATCTGGCGCGGGGGTGAGTTCGGGCGCTGGTTCGGCATCGTCGTCGCCGGCATTGCTGCCGTGATCGCGATGCTGATGATTCCCGCGTATCCGTTCTGGTCGCTGACGCTGGTCGCGATCGACCTCCTGGTCATCTACGGCCTGGCCGCCTATGGCGGCAAGCCCTTTCTGACCCGGTAGTCACGGCGATCCCATCGGGCGGTCTCGACACGAGACCGCCCGGGGCGCTTCGTGGGGTGAGGGCGGGAGGGCTAAGCGGTCCGCCCCGGATCGGCGCGTTCTGCCGATGCTCCCGGGGCCAGCACGAGGTCGTTCTCGACCGAGTACCACTCCGTCGTCACTCCCGGCGGGGTGTCGGGCGAGGAGGCGTCGTGGTGAACGAACACCCGCCGCAGCGACGGCTTGACCGCGAAGACGGCGTCGGAATCGAGATATTCGCTCGCGGCGTCGAAGATGTGCGTCGTGAGCGTGCGGTAGCCGGGAGCGCGGGCGATCATGTGGATGTGCGCCGGGCGCCAGGGGTGTCTGCCGGTCGCCGAGAGCATCGCTCCCACGGGCCCGTCGTCCGGGATCGGGTAGGGCACGGGCCGTACCGCGAGGAACGCATAGCACCCCCGGTCCTCGGTGCGGAAGCGGCCGCGCAGATGACTCTCCGACGCCTCAGGCGACTGCACTGCGTACAGCATGTCCTCGCCGTTCTGCCAGACGTCGAGGACCGCTCCTGCGATTGGCGCCCCGTCGGGCGCCAGCACCCGCCCGTGCACCCAGACGGGAACGCCGGCTCCGGGATCCTCGGCGATCGATTCACCGTGCCCGCGCTCGGGAGCGCCGGGCACATAGAACGGTCCGAGCACCGTCGACTCGGTCGACCCGTCGGGAGACTGATGCTCGAGCGCATCGACGAGCATCGAGAGCCCGAGCACATCGGACCAGAGGATGAACTCCTGGCGGCGCTCGTCGGTGATCTCGCCAGTGGCGGTGAGGATCGCGATCGCCTGCTCCCATTCCGCCTGGGTGAGCTCCATCTCCGTGGCAAAGGCGTGCAGATGGCGTACCAGGCCGATCATGAGCTCGCGCAGCCGGGGATCGCCGCAGCTATCGAAGCTCGCAACGACCGAGGCCGTGATGTCGGCCGCCCGAACCCGCGCCGCCATGGACTATGCGGGAACGCCCGATAGGCGCTCATGGACGAGGCGCACGACCATCGCCCCCTCGCCGACCGCGGTGGCGCAGCGTTTCGTCGAGCCGGATCGCACGTCGCCGGCGGCGTAGATTCCGGGCACGCTCGTCTCGAGCGAGCCGTCGGCCCCGGCGTCGGCACCGGTCAGCACGAAGCCCCTGTCGTCGCGAGCGACGACGTTGCCGAGCCAGTCGGTGCAGGGGGCGGCTCCGAGAAAGAGGAAGAGATACGAGAAGGACAGCCGCTCCCCGTCGCGCAAGGTGACCGCCTCGAGCTGGCCGTCGGCGCCGTGCAGTGTGGCGACCTCGCTGCGGTCCCGGACCGCGACGCCGTAGCGCTCAAGCTCGAGCACGAGGTAATCGGACATCGTCTCGCGCAGGTCGGCGCGTCGATGCAGCAGCGTCACCAGCGCGCCGCCGCGGGCCAGCCACACCGCCGCCTGTGCCGCCGAGTTGCCTCCTCCGACCACACCGACCCGGGTGGCGCCGCAGCGTTGTGCCTCGGGCGGCCCGGCCGCGTAGAACACGCTGGTGCCCTCGTAGTCCTCGAGTCCGGCGACCGGGAGCCGGCGATAATCGGCGCCCGTGGCCAGGACGACGGCGCGGGCTGCGACCACGTGGCCATCCTCCAGGCGCACGACGTGGCGGTCCACTCCGGGTTCCAGCGAGAGGGCCCGGTACGGGGTGGCGGTGCGGGCATTGAACTTGCGCGCCTGCGTGACCGCCCGGCTCGTGAGCTCCGAGCCACTGATTCCGGCCGGGAAGCCCAGGTAGTTCTCGATCCGGCGCGACGTGCCGGCCTGCCCGCCGAGGGCAGTGCCTTCCACGACGAGCGTCTCCAGACCCTCGGACGCGCCATACACCGCGGCTCCCAAGCCGGCCGGGCCGCCCCCGATCACGACGAGGTCGACCTCCTCACGCGGGGCAAGTGCCAGGCCGATCCCGAGCGCACGGGACACGTCGCCGCTGGACGGGTTGCGCAGCTCGATCCCACCAGGCAGGCGCACGAGCGGCACGTCGCCAGGATCGAGCCGGTCGATCACCGGCGCATCAGCGGGCTCGTCGGGGTGCTCGGGGTCGTGCCAGATGTAAGGCAGGCGATTGCGGCGGGCGAACTCGATCATGCGCCGGGTCGGCTCCGACGAGCGTGGACCGAAGATCTCCATCCCCACGTCCTGTTGTTGGAGTGCCTCCCGCCGCGCCATGAAGGCCGAAAGCAGCAGATCGCTCAGCGGGCCGTCCTCGAACAGAAGCGGTCGCAGTTCGTCGCGCTCAACCGCGATGTACCGCATCGGCTGCGTGACCACCGCGGTCAGGTACACGGTCTGGCCCGAGAGGAGGTTCATCTCGCCGAGAAACCCCGACGCGCCGTGCCGAATGATCTCGTGCCCGGCCGCGTCCAGGATCGCCGCCTCGCCCTCGATGACCGCGATGAACGGATAGCGGGCGTCGCCGACCCGGAACAGAACCTCACCGACCGTGGCGGTGCGCTCCTCGCCATGCGACGCCAGCGTCGCGAGCTGCGACGGCGACAGCGCCGGGCTCGGCGGTGGAACGTTCATCAGCCAAGGGTACCCAGCGCCGCTCGTGCGCCCGCGCCCGACCGACTGGGCGAGCTCAGGCGATTCCCGGTCCGCTGTAAGCGGTCGGCACTGTCCCGTTGGACCTCGCCGCTGCGATCTGCGCCAACAACGCGGACGGGCTCGTCCCTCCGAGCACCGCCAGACGCGGCAGGCTGAAGCGATCCTGCTGTGGGCCGGCCCAGGCCGGAATGACCGTCGTCGCGCCCGAGAAGCCGGCGTTGCTGACCGCCGCGATCACTGTCGCGTCGTAGTGACCCAACGGGTAGCTGAACCAGTTCACGGGGACCCCGTAGCGGCTGCGCAGCAGCTGGCGGGCGGTTGTGAGGTCGGTCCGAAGCTGGGCGGGATCGAGTGTGATCAGGTCGGCGTGGGCGATCCCCTGCGTATCGAGCTCCCAGCCCGCACCGATCAAGCCGTGAACCTGCGCGTCGCTGAGGCCCCCCTCCGATGGCGGCAGTCCGCTCAGTTGCAGGTTTTCGACCCCCACCCAGCCAAGCCGTTTGAGGACCGGTGCGGCGTTCGTGTACTGCGACGCATAGCCGCTGTCGAACGTGATCACGATCGGCTTCCCGGGCCCGAGCGGCACGCCTCGTGTCCAGGACGCCTCGAGCTGGTCAAGCGTCACGGCGTGCCAACCGTCGGCCTTCAGCGCCTCCATCTGGCTCGAGAACTCGTCCGCGGGCACATACAGATCCGGAGACGCGCCGCCCCCGGGCGGGGGTACGTTGATCACGTGGTACATGAGGATCGGCACCGCCGCCGAGGCGGGGTTGGCGCCGGCCCGGGAGCCTGATGCAGCAGCGCCCGAGTGAGTGGCCGACGCGGTGGAATGCTGCTTGCGGCCCCGCGGGCTCGCGCTGCGGGTGGATGCAAGCACGACCGCCCCGAGGACCGCCATGACCAACAGCAGCGACCCGACCGCCGCGAGTCGTCCGCGCCTCACCCGACGGTGACGGTCGTGCGCTTTCTCGAGCCGGCGGGCCTGCGCGTCACGGGAACTCATTTCGACGCGACGTTACACCGGCCGGGCGCATCGCGGTGGACGTGGCCTGCCTACTGTTGGTCGCTGGCGATGCGGAGGCGGCCGCGCCACTCGATGGAGTCAAACCGAGACGGCTCGCTCTCGGCGATGAACCGTTCGAGCACGGCGATGAAGCGCGCGGGGGCCTCGAGTTGCGGTAGATGCCCGACGTGTTCGAAGATCTCGAGGCGGCTGCCGGGAATCGCCGCATGCGCGTTTTCGCCGTGTTGGGCGGGGATGATCGGATCTTGCGCACCCCAGATGATGAGGACGGGCATGCCTTCACCGAGGTAGAGGCGGTCGCCGGCGTGGACGCGTTGCCCGCCGGTGCCGACGACCCCGCGTAGCGTGGCGAGAAACGCCCTGCGACGGTCGCGGTCGACGAGCGACGCGTAGCCGCGTGCGACCTCGGCGACGTCGGTGGTCGGCCGCAGGCCGACGAACGCCAGGCCGCGCGCGACCGTGGCTCCGACGTTGCTGCCGAGCGCCGCAGTCGCTGCGATGAACAGGTCCGCGCCCGGCAGCGCGGCGGCTCGCAGGATCGGGCTCACCTCGGGACCGAGCCCGCCGCTGGAAACGAGCACCAAGCGTTCGGTCATCTCGGGGAACTGGTAGGAGAACTGCATCGCGATGCCACCGCCGAGCGAGTGCCCGACGAGCGTCGCGCGCTCGTGGCCGAGCGCGACCAGGAGATCGCGCAGCCCGGCGGCCAGCGCCCCGAGTGAGTAGTCACCGCCGCCGGGTGCTGAGCCGCCGTGCCCGGGCAGGTCCGGGGCGAGCACGGTGTGCGTGCGCGCCAGCGGCTCCATCACGGCCTGCCAGTTCTCCAGCGTTCCGGCCATCCCATGGATCAGCAGCAGCACCGGGCCGCGACCCGCTTGCACGTAGCTCAGCGGCCGGCCATGGAGCGTAATCGTCCTGGGCTCGATCGCGCTCACCGCAAACCCACCCCCGAGGGCCGTTCGGCCGCAGCGTGGCCTTGACGGTCCAAGCCCCTGCTGGCGGTGGCCTGTCCTGGGGGCATGGACAGATTGTCGGAGCACGTCGCTCCGCGATCATCCGCTCTCAGCCGCGTGGCGGGCGGGGAAAGTACGGATCGGTGCGGCGCAGCCGCTGATGGGCGCGCCTGGGAACCAGAGGTGTATGGTCAGTGGGCGCTTCGTTTCACACCTTGGCGGGCGACGATGTCCCCGGCTCCAACCGTTGGTCGGCTTGGGCGTGTGACTTTCGCGGTCACCGAACGACAAACGTCGACGGATGGGAGCTCATCCTGATGGGATCGCCGCTGTACTTCTCGCACCCGGCCTGTCTGGAGCACAAGACGCCGGCTGGGCACCCCGAGCGGCCTGGACGGATCACCGCCATCGAGCGGGCCCTCGCTCGGTGCGGGTGGCTGGGCTATGAGCTCCGAGAGGCGCCCGCGGCGTCGCGCGAGACGCTGGTCGCGGTTCACTCCGCCGAGTACGTTGACACGGTGCGCTCGATGAGCCGTCCCGGCGGGGGCGCGTTTGACCCGGAGACCGTCGTGAGTGCCGGGTCCTACACAGCCGCGGCCCACGCGTCCGGAGCGGCGGTGGCGATGGTGGAGGCGCTGTTGGGGGCGGACGAGTCGCAGGTGGGCTTCTGCGCAACACGGCCACCCGGGCACCACGCGAACACCGACACCACCTCGGGGTTCTGCCTGTTCAACCACGTTGCCGTGGCGACTCGCTTCGCGCTCGACTGGCTGGGGGCGGAGCGCGTGTTCATCTTCGACTGGGACGTTCACCACGGGGATGGCACCAACGACATCTTCCGGAGCAGCGACGCGGTGCTGTACGCGAGCATCCACCAGTCGGAGACCTTCCCGGGCACAGGTCCGTTGGCCGACGCGGGAGCACGCGCCGGCGTCGGGTACTCGCTGAACCTGCCGGTGCCCAAAGGCTCGGGGGAAGACGCGTGGATGTCACTTCTGGAGCATGTGGTGATCCCGGCCGCCGAGGAGTTCGACCCCGATCTCGTGCTCATCTCCGCGGGCTTCGACGCCCACCACGACGACGAGCACGCCGGCTGCGAGCTCGAGGCGTCATCGTTCGCCGAGATGGCGCGACACATCCGGACGCTCGGAGAGCGCACCGGCGCGCCGGTGGGCGCCGTCCTGGAGGGCGGGTACGCGCTCGACGCGCTGGCCGACTCGGTCTGCGCCACCATGAAGGCGCTGGCCGGCGAGCAGGCACCGGACTCGGTAGCGCCCGACTTCCTCACCTCCCGGGCCGCGTCCTACGTCGGCCACCACTGGGGGCTATGAACCTTCGGACTCCTCTGCGGGCCAACGGGCTCCAGACGCGTGTCATCGCCGGCGCGGCAATCCTCATTCTCATCGCCGCCGTCATCTCGGATCGTGTGGCCAACGGGTTCTGGACCCGCAACGCGTTCCTCGCCAACCTGGTCTCGAGCTTGGTGGTCGTGGCGCTGTCGGTGGCAGTCGTCAACGAGGTGCTCGAGCGTCGGCGGCGACGCCGCTGGAGCGTGCTCGCCCAGTACGTGCTCTTGGAATTGGTCCGCACGGCCCGCCTCACCTGGACTGCGCTGCTGGAGCTGTTGGGCCTCATGTACGCGGGTGAGGAGACACCGGCGACACTCAGCGCCGGGTCGCGCACGCTGCTCGACACGCCACGGGTTGTCGCGGCGATGCGCGAACTCCTCGCTGACCCTGACCGACGCCGACATCTGCACGGGTTGATCGAGCGGTTGATGGGCCGGAGCGACGAGGTGCTGGGCCGCTGGGCCGGGGTGATGCTCAATTCAGCCGCCTACGCCGAGACCATCGACAGGCACGTCGAGATGTACAGCCGGTTGGCTTGGGTCGGCAGCCTGCTCGAGTACTTCGAGCCCACCGACGACGATCCCCGGCGCCGGCGTCTGAGCCGCAGCAGCCCGGCCGTTCAGCTCCAGGGCGACTTCGATGACGACTGGCTCAGCGACAACCTTGTCGCCATCGCCCAGCTCGCGGGGGCGCTGGACCAAGATTCGCTGAAATTGGCGCTGCGCATCGTCCCGGGAGAGTGGTGGGCAGAGCGCTGGCAGTCGCCGGCCGTGGACGCTTCGGAGGAGTCCCCGTTGCCGACGCCTCAGCACCCGGTCGGCTGAGTCTGATCGCGTTCGGCCTGGCGAGAGCGCCGATCGGGGCGCACGATCAGGACGCTGCACGGCGCGCGGTGGGAGATCCGGTCGGGCAGGCTGCCGGAAAAGGACCGCGAGCTGCCATCGCGGTCCTCACTTCCCACCACCACCAGGTCGCCCTGATGCTCCTTGGCGACGGCGATGAGTGCCTTCGGCAGATCGCCTCGCCGCACATGCGTGACGGCCTCCACTTCCTTGGAGCCTGCGGCTCGCCTGGCTGCCGTCAGCAACTCCTCGGCGTCGGACAGCGCCTGGCCTGCGTCGTAGGCGCTCACCACGTGAAGCTCGGCTCTGACCGCGACGGTCAGCTGCAGCGCAACCGCCAGCGCGCGACTACCCTCCTCCGATCCATCGGTGCCGACGAGGATCACGCGGATCGGGTGACCGGACCGTACGGGCGGGCGCGTCGAGGCGCTGACTCCGGCGGCCACGCGGTGCGCAAGCGTGTGCGCCGGAACGAGACTTCCCACGGCCGCCGCACGCAAGGCGTTGCCCAGCCGCGCACCCATTCCGCGTTTTGGGGGCAGCTCGATGACCAGCTCCACCTCGCCCGTGTCCCAGTGGCGCTGGGCGTCACCGAGGCTCTCGAGAAGCCTGATCGACGCCCGGTTCTCGCCCTGGATCAGGGCGCTGAACCGGCGCACGCCCTCGCGCCGGGCGCGATAGGACAGCCGGTCGAGCAGCGCGCGACCCAAGCCGCGGCCCTGCCAGTCATCGGCCACCGTCACGGCGACCTCGGCGAGCTCGGCGTCGTCCGTCGAGCGGATGTAGCGCGCCACGCCGAGCCCCTCGCCCGTCGCGGGGTCGATGGCGACGATGGCCTCGTGGTCCTTATGGTCGACATCGACGAGGTAGTCGAGCTCGGCCTCGGACAACACGCTCTTGGTCGTCATGAACCGCCGGTAGCGAGACTGCTCGCTCAGACGGGCGAAGCTCGCGGCGAGAAGCTCCTTGTCGTCCGGCGCGATCGGACGCAAGGTCGCCCGCGCACCGTCGCGGAGAGTGATCGTCCTGCGCTCTCGCCGCGGGCGCGGCGCAGGAGCGGCACCCGTACGGAGACCTTCCTCAGCGCGAATAGAGCGCCTCGAACGTGTCCGCGTATCGTGCGTAGACGACATTGCGCTTGACCTTCATGGTCGGGGTCAGCTCGCCCGTCTCCTGCGTGAAGTCGTGGTCGAGGATGGCGAAGCGCTTGATCTGTTCGACCTGTGCGTACTGTGAGTTGGCGCCATCGAGCGCCTCCTGCACGAGGGCGACCGCGTCCGGGTGGCGTGCCAGCTCGCCGACGTCGTCCGGCAGCCCGCGCCCACGCGCCCAGGGGACGATCGCCTCGGGGTCGAGCGTGATCAGCGCGACGGGGTAGGGCCGCCGATCGCCGTACATCACCGCGTGGGAGATGAACGGCGACTGTCTGAGGTCGTTCTCGAGGTTGGACGGCGCCAGGTTCTTGCCGCCGGCGGTGATGATGATGTCCTTCTTGCGGCCGGTGATAGTGAGGAAGCTGTCCTCGTCGAGCGACCCGAGGTCGCCGGTATAGAGCCACCGCTCCGAGTCGAGAACCTCACGTGTGGCCGGCTCGTTGTCCCAATAGCCCGAGAAGATGTGCGGCCCGCGCATGAGGATCTCGCCGTCATCGGCAATCCGGACCTCCAGGCCCGGCAGTGCGCGCCCGACGGTCCCGAAGCGGAACGCCTCCTGGCGGTTGACGGTGCCGATCGCCATCGTCTCGCTCATCCCGTAGCCCTCCATCACCGGGACGCCCGCGGCGTAGAAGAACTCGAGGATCTCGGGCGCGATCGGTGCCGCCCCGGTCAGCGCCTCGCGCAGATTGCCGCCGAACAGCGCCCGCACCTTCGAGAAGATCTGCTCGTCGGCGCGCTCGAACGGCTCACGCATCTCGTCCGGCACCGGCTCGCCGCGCGTCTCCAGCCCCCGGACCTGCACGCCCAGGGCCACGGCACGTGCGACACCGTCCTGCTGCCCGGGTGGAACCTGGGCCATGGCCAGCGTGTAGAGCTTCTCGAAGATCCGCGGCACGGAGGGGAGATAGTCGGGGTGGACCTCCATCAGCTCGGGGATGATCTGCTTCGTGTCACCGCCGTAGTAGGCGATCGCGGCGCCAACCTGGAAGGCGGCGAGCTGCACGATCTGAGCGAACACGTGCGCGAGCGGGAGGTACAGGTACGCGACCTCGCCCGGCCTCAGCGTCTCGATCTCCAGCACGATCGAACAGAGCGACATCGCGTTGCGGTGTGAGAGCACGCAACCCTTCGGCGGACCGGTTGTGCCGGACGTGTAGATGATCAGAGCGACATCCTCCGGACTCACCGCGTCACGGCGGCGCGAGAGCTCCTCGCCGTCGCCACCCGAAGCGGCCAGCTCCTCGAATGCCCTCACACCGTCGACGGCGTCGCGACTCTCGATCACGAACAGCGTGCGCAGCGCCGGGAGCGCCCCTCGCACCGCATCGATCTTGGCCAGCTGTGCCGCATCCTCGACGATCACCGCGACCGCACCCGAGTTGCCGGCGACCCACTCACACTCCTCGGGCGAGTTCGACGGGTAGATGGGCACGACCACGGCGCCGGCGGTCCAGAGCGCGTACGAAGCCGCCGACCACTCCGGACGCGTGTCGGACAGGATGCAGACACGATCGCCGGGCTTGATCCCGTGCGCGATGAAGCCCGTCGCCAGGCGCTCGATCTCCTCCGCGACCTCGGCGTATGAGCGGTCTCGCCACACTCCGTCGCGTTTGACCAGCACCGCGCGTCGGCCACCGTGCGCCGCACTCGCAAAGGTCGGCAGTCCTGCCGCCGTGGGCGGTGCCAATTCGATCTGGGCCATCAACGCACTCCTCGCTCGCGTGCGGGCGGTCGTGCCCGGCATCCTTGAGAGCATCGCACTGAGCGCAAGGGGCGAGCTTCAGGACGGCCCAGAACGTCTGGGGCAGCCCTCGCCGCACCCTGCCCCCAACCCTGGGCACGAGGCGCAGACGGAGATAGGTCATGGTCGACGTGGCGTTCGAGGCACCTGGGACGGTTGAGCCGATCGCGTGGCCGAACTCGGCCACGGACGGGTGAGGAGGCCCGCGCTCCCGGCTCGCTCGACAGCTTCGGCTCGGTTGGCCGCACCGAGTTTCTTGTAGATGTTCGCCACGTGCGTTTTGACGGTGGGACGGCCGATGCCGAGTTGGGTGCCGATGGCGGCGAGCGTTCGATAGGTGGGGAGGAGGGTGAGGACGCGGGTCTCGGCCGGTGTCAGGGACACCGTTTCGCGGGATTGGCTCGCATGGGTCGTCTTCGGCTGATTGGTGATGGCGCTGTGACGGTAGTCCCGGGCGATCGATCCGTCATCGACCCAAATGGCGGATATCTCCGTACGGCCCTTCCCGCCGAGGCTCGCCCCTGCCAGGGTGGACGGCCGGCACGGTCGTGCCCAGCGCTCCACGGTCGTCAGACGTGCCGCTGAGGTCGCGAGTTTCCCGATGGGCTCCACGTAGTTTTCGCCGATGTCATGCCCACTGGGCCGAGATAGCGTGCGGGTTGTCCGTTATTTCGGGCATTGAGAGGTAGATCGTGAGGCGGCCGTCTGGCTTCGCTGAGCGCTACGTAATGGCTCTGTTCACGCTGGAGGGATCGGCTTGTCCGAGATGTTGGCGCAGTCCCGCCCCACGGTGAGTGGGGCAGCGGTCGTGCACGAGTCCGTGGTCGAGACAGCTGAGCACCAGCGGACGGGCGGCCGGCACCGGCGCCGGGATCGCCTCCGCTGCATGCCGGGGTCTGAGACCGATACGTCGAGAGCGGGCGTCGCAGGACGCCTGGCACGGCACGTGGCGGGACGAGGAGGTGAGAGCGATCAGTAGCGCTGTTTTTTCCGGGACCGGGCTGCTGGTGCGGGAGTCGAGGCTGCGAGTTCCAGCGGTCCGGCCTGACGTCGTAGCGAGAGGCCGTCTCGCTCCGTTACGGAAGGCTGCGGCGCGCAGTCGGGTGGTGCTGGTGTCTGCGCCGGCTGGCTACGGGAAGTCGACGCTTGTTGCGCAGTGGACCGAGCTGGATCCGAGGCCCGTCGGATCGGTGCCGCTCGGGCGCGGTGACAATGACCCCGTGGCGTTGCTCGCGCGCGTCGCGGCGGCGCTTGAGCGCATCGGCCCGGTTCGCTCTGAGCTGCTCGAGGAGTTGTCACGATCGACGCCCCGGATCGATGGAATCGTCCTTCCTCTCCTGGCCGCCGACTTCGATCAGCGTGATCCGTTTGTGCTGGTGCTGGACGACGTGGACGTCATCACCGGGAGCAGGAGCCGCGCAATTCTCGGGTGTCTCGTCGACCAGGTTCGGTCCGGCTCTCAGTTGGTGTTGGTCACGCGCGGCGATCCGGGAGTGCCGCTGGGCCGCCTGCGTGCGAGTGGGGAGCTGGTCGAGATCGGGACCGCGCTCCTCGCCCTGGACGCGAACGAGACCCGTGATATTGCGGCGAGCGGCGGACTGGAGCTCTCGGAGGGGGCGGCCGAGGCTCTGCGCGAGCGGACGGAGGGGTGGGTTGCCGCGGTTGCGCTGGCGACGCTGTCGCTGCGCGGCCGTGACGATGGCGACATTCGGGCTGCTGGTCTGTCGGGCAACCAGGAGCAGATCGCCGACTACCTCGTGGAAGAGGTGCTGAAGCGCCAGCCGGAGCATCTCAAGCGGTTCCTGCTCGGGACGTCGATCCTCGAGCGCATGTCGGCGCCGTTGTGCGATGCGGTCCTCGGCACCGGCGACGCGGCGATTTCGCTTGAGGCCCTCGCGCGTTCCAATGCCTTCGTCGTCCCGCTCGACGATCATCGCGAGTGGTATCGCTACCACCATCTGTTCGGCGACATCCTGCGTGCGGAGCTCACGTGGCGCCACCCGGAGTTACTCCGCGTGTACCTGGGGCGGGCCGCAGGCTGGTGCGAGGCGCACGGAACTCCTGGCGAGGCGTTCGTCTACGCGCATGGGAGCGGTGATCTCGCTCAGGCGGGCCGTATCGCGCTTGCCTATCGGGACGAGTTTGCGAGGCGCGGGCAGAGCGAGAGCGTACGGCTCTGGCTCGAGCGCTGCACCGAGGAGGAGATCGCGTCAGACCCGCAGCTGTCGATCGCGGCCGCGTGGGTCTTCGGGTATCTTGGCGCCACGGCCCGGGCGAGGCGGTTCGTCGCTGCGGCCGAACGGGGGTCGCTCGACGTGGCATCCGCCGACGGGGCGTCGTCGCTTCGCTCGGCTCTCGCGAACGTCCGCACCGCTCTGGCTCCTGACGGTGTCCCGCGGATGCTGCGCGACGCTGAGTTCGTGTACGTGTCTGAGAAGAAGGCGGGCACTCGATGGCTTCTCAGTGGCTGTCGCGCGACGGGAGTGGCGTACGTGCTGCTGGGCCGGCCGCAGGAGGCGATCATCGTGCTGGGGGAGGCGCTCGCTCTTTCGAGCGACCAACCTGAGCTCGCCCACGCGCGGGTCTTCAGTCTCGGCTATCTGGCCTTCGCGGCCGCGGAGATGGACAATCGGCGAGACGCGCAACGTTGGGCGGTCGAGGCGACGTGGCTGGTCGCCAAAGAACACCTCGACGGGACGGTTTACAGCGCTATCGCCTCTACGGCAGGAGCGCTCGCGCACCAGCAGCGTGGTGACCACACGGAGGCCGCGCGCCAGCTCGAGAACGTCCGACGCGCCCGTCCACTGCTCCGCGGGGCCCCATGGCTCAGAGCCGATCTCGCGCTGCGCTGCGCCGACATCAGCCTCGATCTCGGCGACCTCGCCGGCGCCCTCGACTTCACGCAGGTTGCGGGCGACGCGCTGCAGGGTTATCCCGATGCCGGAACGCTTCCCGCCCGGCTGCAGTGCCTCGAGGAGCGGATCAGGCACGGACAGGACTACGGGCTCACACCGGCCGAGCTTCGGCTCATCGCATTCCTGCCGACGCATCTCTCGCTCAAGGAGATCGCCGACCGCCTGTACCTCGCACGCGCCACCGTCAAGACCCACGTCGCGTCGATCTACGACAAGCTCGGCGTCCCCGGCCGATCCGAAGCAGTCCAGATCATCGAGCAGTCCGGCCTCGGATCGACGGACGCCAAGCTCACGATGCCACAGCCACACCTCTGAATGAGGTCGCTCACCGGTGCCGGATCGCCCTCGGCTGAGGGCCGGACGATCTCCGCCATTTCGGCCGATGCCACATCGAGCCCCTAGCCGTAGCGTTACGGGCAACGACCGATCCCCCAAGCCGTCATTCCCGGGCCGGGAATGCACCAGGAGGCGAATCCGATGGTCACCATCGCAAGCAGCTATCCGTTCCTGAACATCCTGTGGACGATCCTGATCTTCATGGCGTTGGTGATCTGGATCTGGCTGGTCATCATGGTGCTGATCGACATCTTCAGCCGCCCTGACCTCTCAGGCTGGGGCAAAGCCGGCTGGGTGGTGCTCATCATCGTGCTGCCATTCATCGGCGTGCTGTGCTACCTGATCGCCTACAGCGCCGGGATCTCCGAGCGCCGCGCCTAGCACGCGCTCGCCTCGCAGACACGGCTCGACGGCCATGTGCGCAAGACCGCCGGCACGGGCGGCGTCCGCCGAGGTGCGAGAGTCCGAGAAGCTCGCCCGCCACCCGGGCGCTGACGGGCGCCCCGATCTTTCCAACCAATAGAGGAGCATCACTGTGTTTTCTGGACTCTCAATCGGCATGAGGCATGACGGTTCGCGACCCCATGGAGGTCGCGCGCTTGCCCGGGTGCCCGTGGCAATGGTCGTGGCCGGCGCGCTGGTTGCGCTGGCGGGCTGTGGGAGCAGCAAGCCGGCGTACTGCTCGGATCGCACCAATCTCGAGAACGCGGTCAAGAATTTGCCGAGCGTCGCCTCGAGCAGCGGGATCAGTGGCCTGGCTACTCAGGTAACGACGATCAAGAATGACGCGACGTCGCTGGTCAGCTCCGCCAAGAGCGACTTCCCCACCGAGACCAGTGCCGTGAAGTCATCGGTCGACACGCTCCAGAGCGCCGTCAAGGCGCTCCCGTCGAGCCCTTCGGCTAGCCAGATCGCCGCGATCGCGCTCGACGCCGGCAATGTCGTCAACTCGGTCAACAGCTTCGTGAGCGCGAGCAAATCGAAGTGCAGCTGACGTGTTCTGCGAATCAGCCATTGTGGCCGATGCCTCAGCGCGAACCTCGGAGTACGTTGGCGTAAGAGTCGCAGGACCCGTATTGCCGGGCCTGCACGGGTCTCCCCGAAGCAAGAGGGGGACCGTGTGGCATCTGACAACGGCACAGCGACATCTGCCGCGGCGGTCTCGCGGCTCGCACTCGGCCAAGCCCAGGACAGGATCCGGCTCGTCGCAGGCGCCCTGCATCACACCGGCAGCGAGCGTGTATTTGTCACGATGTACGGGCTCAACCTGCTGGCGATCCGCGTCGCCGGGCACGGTTTGGACGCCTATGCCCGCCGCGGACACCTCTACTCGCCTGACGTAGAGGGCGCCGAGTTGCAGAGCCAACGACGAGACCTTCTGACCACCGTCGCCGGGTACGTGGTCGCGATCCTCATCGGGCTTGCTCTGCCGACTGTCTCCGTGGCGGTGTATTTCGGCCTTGCCTTGTACCTCGTGTGGCCCTTCCGGGGGTTGCACATTTCCCTCTCTCGCCTTCGTAGCTCTCGCCGGTGAACGATCAGCCACCTGGCCCTCGTCAACTGGGAGCGGCGGTGGTTCCAGCGGCCTCGTCCAGGCACACCATCGTCACCTCGCCGTCGGCCTGCGAGTCGATGCTCGCGGGCGCACGGCACCGTTCGAGCGGGCGCACGTGCTTGTGCAGCTGCCGTGGCAGCCGCGCCTTCCGGCGGCCAAGAAGTAAAAAGCCCCGCAAGCGCGGGGCTTTCCCAGTGCGCCCGAGAGGACTTGAACCTCCACGGACCATTCAGTCCACAAGGCCCTCAACCTTGTACCGCCCGCGTAGATGCTTCCGGGGGCGTCCAGACCGCCCAAATCGTGCGGGTTCGTGGACGTATTGGATGTAATGGAAGCATTGGATGTTGTCACGAGTGTTGTCACGGATCTGCTCCGTCCCGCCGTGCGCGCGAGACCGGCCCTTCCCCCTGCCCCGCGGATTCGCTACGTCGACGTGGGGGCCTAGGCACCTGGTGCCCGTAGCCGGCAGGACGTTGGCGTCTTGCCGGCCGGGATGAGCTCAGGCGACAGAACTCGCGGGACGCAGGGACCGTGCCGCCTGGGTGATCAGGTTGGCGACGGCAGCTGGCTGGGAGACGTAGATGGCGTGGCTGCCTGGCACCTCGCCGGTGGTCGCGCCGGCGCGCTCGGCCATAGTCCGTTGTGCTTGCGGTGGGATCATCCGATCGTCGGTCACGATCAGGTACCAGCTCGGCTTGCTGCGCCAGGCGGGGTCGCTGACGGTGCCGTTGAGCGCCTCGAGGCCCCGGGGAACCTGTGAGTCGGCCATGAATGCTGCCTCGCGGGGTGGGACATCCGCGGCAAACGATTCCGCGAACTTCTCGCGGTCGAGGAACAGGAAACCGTCCTGCGGCGGCAGGATCGGGGGCTGGGGCCCGTCGGTCGGGAAACCGGCGATCAGCGTGTTGACCGACTCGCCCTGGTCGGGTGCGAAGGCGGTGATGTAGACGAGGCCCGCGACGGAGTCGTGCGTGCCGGCCTCGGTGATCACCGCCCCGCCGTAGGAGTGGCCGACGAGGATCGTCGGACCGTCCTGTTGGTCGAGCACGTTGGTGGTGGTCGCGACGTCGCTCTCGAGCGACAGCGTCTGGTTCTGCACGACGCTCACGTTGAAGCCGTCTGCGGTCAGCAGCTCATAGACGCCCTGCCAGCCGGATCCGTCCACGAACCCGCCGTGGACGAGGGCGACGTTACGTACATCGGTCATAGATGACCTCCTCTTGGTTCGCTCGGCCTCGGGATGAGGTCGGCCTGGTCGTCCGTGACTTTGGCTGGGACTTGGCGCCAAGTCGTGCGTCAAGTGACGACGCTCTTGGGGTCTCGCGTACGTACGCAGGCCGTGAACGTCGTACGACTATCGCGTTTCTGCGCCCGATGCCAGCGCCGCGCTCAGCTCGGCTCGAGAAGTAATCCCGAGTTTCGGGAACACCCGGTACAGGTGCGTGCTGATCGTGCGGTGTGACAAGAACAGCCTCTGGCCGATCTCGCGATTCGACATGCCCTCGGACGCGAGCTGGGCGATCTGGAGCTCCTGCGCCGTCAGGTCGTCGCGCGCCTCGGGAACACGGCGGCGGCTGCGCTCGCCTGACGCCCGCAGCTCGCGTCGTGCCTGGTCTCCCCAGCTTGATGCGCCGATCGCGTCGAAGATGTCCCGCGCGTCTCGCAGCGGTGCCCGGGAGTCCGTGACGCGCCGGCGGCGGCGCAGCCACCGACCATGGGCGAGCAGAAGGCGGCCACGCCACAAGGGCCAGCCATGGAGATCCGCGCTGAGGGCCTCCTCGAAGCGCGCAGCGGCTTCGCGCTCGTCGTCGGCGAGCACGGCCCGGGCATGGCGAAGGTTGATCGCGACCCACTCGGCCGGAGCGCGGCCCACCATCGCCTCGACCTCGGCCAGCCGCTCGCGCGCCGCCTGCGTGCTGTCGGAGTGCGCCGCGGCCTCGGCGAGGTCGCCGATGGCCATGCAGGCGAAATGTAGGTGGTGGGCCGGCTCGCAAGGGTCGAACAGCCGCTCGGCGAGCTGGAATGCCTCGGCATGCCGGCTGCGCGCAAGCGCCGATAGCGTCGGCCCGGACTGGGCAAGTGCGACGATGTGCGTGGCGCCGAGCGGTAGCGCGATCTGCTCGGCGCGGGCTGCGGCGCGCTTCGTCGCCCCCGGGTCGCCGCGGAGCGCCTCGATCATCCCCGCCGCCGTCTCCGCAGTGGCGAGCCAGATTGGCTGGCCGAGTTCAGTGGCCAGCCGGCGGGCCTCCTCGGCGGCGGGGATCGCGACGTCCCAGTTGGGCAGGCGAGCAGCCAGGATCGCCTGTGTCGCCAGCAGGCGGGGCAGGCGACCGAGGCGTCCCTCCGCCCGGGCGTAATCGAGCGCGATTGCACAGAACCTCAGGCTGTCGTAGAAGGCGCCCGTCACCATTCCGGCCGAGGCGAGGAACCCGGCGTCCTCGGCGCCCGTCACGGCGCTGTCGGCTGCCTCGCGCAGGCAGCCGACCACCTTCGACGCGTTGGCGTACGGATGGGCGTACGCATGGATCGAGACCAGCCGCGGATCCGTGGGAGTGGGCGATCCTGCGCGATTGGCCGCATCGACAACCAGCTGGCGAGTGTTCGGGCCGGGGCTCGCCCACCACGTGCGCGCAGCGGCGATCCACAGCAGGTTGTGGTAGAGATCGCGATCGCCTGTCGCGCCCGCCCGCTCGGCGATCGCGATCAGCTCGATTACCCGCGAATCGTCAACCAGTGCACGCGCATCGAGGAGCTCGCTGACCCAGCGCGCTCGCGCGATCTCTAGGGGGTGACTGACGGTTCTCCGAGCTTGCGTCCCAGGCGGCTGATGGCGACTGATGGTGACGTGCACGGTCCTGGTGAAGGGATCGGCGTTTTCGCCCCATGCCTGTTCGAGCAGGGTCTCGGCGCTGAGCGCGCCTGGACTGGTTTCAGGAGGGCTTCGAGCACGGCGAACTTCTTGGTTGAGAGTTCGAGGAGTCGCCCGTCGCGTGTGGCGGTACGAGTGAGGGCATCGAGCTCGATTCCTGCCGTTGGCAGGATGCGGCTGCGTGCGGCGGGTTTGCGGCGGGCGAGCGACCGGATTCGGAGGACGAGCTCGGGGAAGTGAAGTCAGATCCTCTCACCGATTTTGATGGGATTTCGGGCCGATCTCGGTGGCCGTCCCGTAAGCGCTCCTGGGAGCCGACGTCGCAAGGCTCGTTCTCGCAGGCCTCGTCGCCATCGCGTGGAATTTCTGGCATCTGATCCGCCCGACAGGGCGATGAGCCGTCTCGAAGATCAACTGGCGCTGATCGCTAGTTCGACCAAGATGAACTGTGTCGGCGGCGTGGGCGCGACTCACAGTGGCGCCATGTCGAAACGAGACGCCTACTGGTTCACGTGGTTCAAGGCCTCACATTGGGGGCATTGAACGAACACACCGACTAGCTCCCCTCCGATGACCCCCTCGGCCAGCGGCGCGGCGCAGTTTCCGCAGAGCAGGCGATCGGGACCGTCGCCTTGGAAAGCGAGCTTTCCTCTCGGTGGAGCCTGAATGATGACGCTCTGTCGGACCTCGTCCGGCGAAATGACGTTCAGCTTGTGATCGGCCATGATGCGAGAACCTATCCCCTTTGCCAGCAGGTGGCAAGTCGCGTTTACGCGCTTACTCGACTGGCAAGCTCGGCGCGGTACGGCACGAAACGATCGCTGGCTGCCTAGCCCGGATCGTGCGTGCGCCCGTCATCGATCCTGTGCGATAGTCTGCTGATGAGCGATTGGCGTCTCGTCTCGGGCGACGCGGGCTGGAGCGCCATCGGCGAGATTCTTCAGGCCCACCGAACGCCGTGTGCCGTGACGATGGGAACCTTCGATGGAGTCCACGCTGGCCATCGGAGCTTGGTCGTCGCCACCCGTCGCCTTGCGCTGGGCCAGGGACTGGATGTGGTTGCTGTGACGTTCTCTCCGCGTCCCGAGCGCTACTTCGCTCATGGCGCAGTGCTGCCCGATCTCTGCTCAATCGACGAGCGGATCTCCCGCCTTCGGGCAGCTGGAGCCGACCGAGTCGTGGTGCTGCCGTTCGGTCGTACGCTCGCTGAGGTTCCGGCAGCGAGATTCGCCGGCGCGCTGGTCGATGAGCTCGGTCTCGAGCTTCTCTGCGTTGGGGAGGACTTCTCCTGCGGCCGTGATCGAGAAGGCGATCCCGCCTTCCTACGAGCACTCGGACTCGTCGTCCACATCCATTCCTTCGTCCGCGATGCGGATGGCATGAAGATCAGTTCCTCCCGGCTGCGCGAGCAGCGCATCGCCGACGCGTCCCAGGCTCCGTTTGCTGTCTCCGCGCGCCTAACCGTCGACGAGTGAGCGAACGGTCACTGAATCGCGGGCGGCATTCGGTAGCCGGTCTTCGCGTCCGGCTATCGGATGGATCGTGCATGGTTGCACCGACGCTGCCATCGGTACCGCCAGGTGCCGAGCTGCTCTGAGCGTCACGACTTTCGGGCATCGCTCAGCCTTCGGAGGCGTGTGCGGGGCCAGCTCTGGAGTTGCTGGGCGCGGTGAAGCCGGCGATGTGCGCGACCGCGGGCTTTGTGCGTCGGCGGTAATGAACTCTGCCGTCAGCTCCTCGGCGTCGCCGCCGATCTCGCCGCACATCACGATCAGCTCGGTCTCCGGATCCTCCTGAAACAGTCCGGTCACGTCGATGGAAACCGTCCCCGGCACCGGGTCGCCGCCGATGCCGACGATCGTCGAGTTGCCAAAGCCGCTCTGCGCGAGCACGTTGCCGATCTGGTGCGTGAGCGTGCCCGAGCGCGAGACCAAGCCGACGTTGCTCTCCCTGAAGAACGCGGCGGGAATGATGCCGACATTGGCCTTGCCGGGCGAGAGGATGCCGGGACAGTTCGGGCCGATCAGCCGCGAGCGCCGTTCTTCTTGATCGTGTTGTACACACCCAGCTCGTCATGGGCGGGGATAACCTCGGTGATCGCGATGATCAACTCGACGCCCGCGTCCTCTGCCTCGAGGATCGAATCCGCGGCAAAGCGGGGGGAACGAAGATCATCGCCGTGTTGGCTCCGGTGCCCGCGACGGCGTCGTGGAAAGTGGTGAACACCGGGATCCCCTCCACCGCCTGGCCGCCCTTGCCCGGCGTCACACCGCCACCACTTGGGTCCCGTCGTCGCGATTGCGCAGCGAGTGAAACGTGCCCTCACAATCGGTGATCGCCGAGACGCAGAGCTTGGTTTCGGTACCGACGAGTATGCTTATGGCGGCGCCGCCAGCTGGACCACTCGCTTGGCCGCGCCGTCCATCGTGGTCTCTGTGTGGACGTTGGGAAGATCGGCTTCGGCGACCAGCCGTCGGCCTTCATGGTCGTTGGTCCCGCCGAGGCGTACCACGAACGGCACCGTCGGGGTTGATCTGTGCGAAGGCCTCGATCAGACCGTTGGCGCCCTCGTCGCAACGCGTGATGCCGCCAAAGATGTTGAACAGCACGGCTTTCACCTTGGGATCGGACAGGATCACCTCGACCGCGCTCGTGATCGCGTCGGCCTTCGAGCCGCCCCCGGCGTCAGGGAAGTCGGCCGGTGCGCGTCCGGCCTGAGCGACAACATCGAGCGTCGAGATGACCAGCATGTGGTCGGTGGCCCAGCGTGTCGCGGCCGTGACGCCACAGCCCGTGCAGGCCTCGTCCACCGAGGGAGCAGAATAAAATAGGATGCCGACAGGCCGAAAAGGACAAAGGAGACTGGGATGAGCTCAGCAGGCCCACCTGTCGAGGTTCCGCCGGAGATCGTCGACTACCTGAGCGGACAGCGGACGCTGACGCTGGCCACCGTCTCCTCGAGCGGCGTGCCTCGCGCGAGCACCTTCCTGTACGTGAACGACGGGCCGACGCTGTACTTCTGGAGCCGGGCCGGGACGATCACTACGCATCACATCGAGCAGAACCCCGTCGTCTCTTTCGCCATCGACCACTATTCCGAGGACCTCAACGCTACGCAGGGCCTGCAGGGCGTCGGCGAATGCCAGGTCATCCTCAGCGGTGAGCAGATCGCCCGCGTGGCGGACCTGTTCGGACAGCGGTTCCCGACGCTGTCGCCCGGATCGACGATGAGCATCTCGTTCTTCCGGATCGTGCCGACCGACCTGCAGCTGATCGACAACCGGGCGGCGACGCCGGTCGCGACGCGCGGCGACTCGAACGCGTTCGGTGCCGATTTCCACCGCGACCGTGCATACAGCGTCGTGGCCAACCTGCCGACGCAGGACGCGGAGACGGTCACCGCGGCGCTGCAACCGATCACCGCCACCGCCGGCCAGACGATCGTTCGCCAGGGGGGACCGGCTGACAAGTTCCTGATCCTGCTCGAGGGAGAGGCCGAGGTGATTCGGGAGGTCGATGGACAGACCGAATCGGTGTCGCCGCTGAAGCCGGGGACGCTGTACGGCGAGGTCGCGATCATGCTCGACCTGCCCCGGTCGGCCAGCGTCAAGGCGAGGACCGACGTCAAGCTCCTCGCCCTCGAGAAGGAGGACTTCCGCGAGCTCGTGGCGGGGTCGCTCGGCCTGTCGGTCGACTTCGACGAGGTCATCCGCGGTCGCCTCGACAAGCTCGCCGGCGCCTAGCGGGCACCCGGACCGTGCCCGGCTTCGGCAGCAAAGAATTCCGCTCGACGGTCGGCAGCTTTGCGACCGGCGTGACGGTGATCACCACGCGCGGCGAGCAGCATCCCTACGGAATGACGGCCAACGCGTTCTCGTCGCTCTCGCTCGACCCGCCGCTCATCCTGGTCTGCGTCATCTCCCGCTCGGAGGGGATGAACCAGATCACGGCCAACGGCTGCTTTGCCGTGAACATCCTGGCGGCCGACCAGGAGCCGCTGTCTCGGTACTTTGCCTCGCGCGACCGGCCGAAGGGCCGCGACGCGTTTGCGGAGGTCCCCCACCGGATGGCGGAGACCAGATCGCCGATCCTGGACGGCGCAATCGGATACCTCGATTGCAACCTACACGCGCAGTACGAGTCGGGCGACCACCACATCTTCATTGGTGAAGTGCTCGACATCGGCTACGACCCAGAGGGGCTGCCGCTGCTCTTCCACGCCGGCCGCTATCGCGGCGTTCACGACATCTAGGAGCTTAAGGGTCCGCGACGGACCCTTACTCCTCATGGCGGATGCCGCGGCTCCGGGCCGTCGCCGAACGTGCCTGGAGTTCGTCGTCCACCTCGATATCGACCTGCTCGTTGAGGAAGCAGAGGCGATCGCGATCCGCCGCGCCCCGTCGAACGGCTGGGCGTAAGACCAGACGAGGTTCTCGGCGATCCCGCCGCCGGCCAGCTGCACCGAGTAGTACGCGGCGGTGCCCTTGTAGCCGCAGCGCGTGACCGTGTCGACCGGGACGAGGTGTGCGTGGACGTCCTCGCGCGCCAGGTACCAGCGGGTCGGCAGGTTCGATTCGAACAGCGCGATCGCGTTGCGGCTCTCGGCAAGCAACTCGCCATCGAGCGAGATCCGCACGTGCCGCGAGCTGGGCAGAACGTCGAGCCGGTGATACGGATCGCCGGGGTGGACGAACATCTCCTCGTCCTCCTCGAACCAGCGGTCCACGCGGTCCCAGTAGAACGCAATCAGGCCGCCGAACCCCGGCGAGCCCGCGATCGGCTTGGGGTAGGTCCAGGCAGCGTTCTCGATCAGCGGTCGCCTAGTTCGATCGAGTAGTAGCGCGCGTCCCCCTTCCTCGCGCAGTGAGTGCGGCGCTCGGAGGGCACCAGCACGTCCGCCCGGATGTCATCGGGCGGGAAGTAGTAGACCGGTTGGAGGTTCGTCTCGGACATGATCGACGCGCGCACGCTATCGGCGATCGTCACGTCGTCCACCATCACCCGGATCCGTCTTGCGGTCGGCTCGAGGTACACCGACCCACCGGCGGGCGGGCAGAAGTTGAACGCGCCGGCCGGGGTCCGGCTCAGCGGACCGTTCCCGTCATCAGTCCATGCGCGTCCCATCTCACAGGCCGAGCATCGAAGCGATGCGCACGCGCTGCATCTCGTTCGTGCCCGAGTAGATCGGGCCGCCGACTGCGTCGCGCAGCCCCTTCTCCATGCCGTACTCGCGCATGTAGCCGCGGCCGCCGAACAGTTGCACGGCGGACAGCGCGGAGGCCAGATTGGCCTCGCTCGTGACCAGCTTCGCCATCGAGATCTCGGTGGTGACGCTGCGTCCCTTGGCGAACCGCCGAGCGGTGTCGTAGAGGTGTTTGCGCGAGGTCTCGATCCCGATCTTCTGATCGACGATCTTGCCCGCGACGTACTGGTTGGAGGCGATCGGCACCCCGAACGCGGTGCGCTTCTTCACGTGGGCGATGCACCGCTCCATTCGTTCCTGCATCTCCCCGGCCATCATGATGAAGATGCAGAGGATCTCCCAGCTCATCACGTGCTCGAGGATGAAGAAGCCGCGTCCCGGCTTGCCGACGATATTGCTCGCCGGGACGTGGCAGTCGGTGAACTCGAGCTCGCAGAACGGGCAGGTGTTGAGCCCGAGCTTGGCGATCGGCGGTCCGACGTGGAATCCGGGCGTGTCCGTGGGCACCAGGAACGCGGTGATGCCCGACGCTCCGTCGCCGGTCTCGAGCTTGGCGTAGACGGTGATCACGTGGGCGATCGGGCCGTTGGTAATGAACGTCTTGCCCCCGTTGAGCAAGTACCCGTCGCCGTCCGGTGTCGCCGTCGTGCTCATCGCCATCGCGTCGGAGCCGGCCGAAGGCTCGGAGATCGCGTGGGCGCTGATGATCTCGCCGTCGATCAGCCGCGCCAGATAGCGCCCCTTCAGCTCCTCAGAGCCGAACTTCTGCAGCGGGATCGCCGCGCTGACGACCTGGGTGGCGAGCGCGAACAGGAGCCCGGCGTCCCGGCACCCGTAGCCCAGCTCCTCCAGCACGTAGACGAGCGTGAGCGCGTCGTGGCCGAGCCCGCCCCACTGTTCGGCGAACGGGATCCGGATCGCGCCGGATTCGCGGATCAGCTGCCACTTGTCGCGGTTGAACCGCTCGGCGGCATCGTCCTCGAGCACGCCTGCGTTGAGGGCCTCGTAGTACTTCTGAAGGCCCTTGCGCAGCGCCTTCTGCTCGTCGTTCCAGTCGCCGACGGGGGCGGGCAGTGCCATCGTCGTGAGCCCTAATAGACCGAGGAGTGGATGCCGGACTCGGTGAGGTGATGGGCCTCGTCACCGGTCAGCGCCGGGGTGAACATGCAGACGAGCCGCATATCGCCCTCGGGATTGGCGATCAGGTCGTGCATGTCGTGCTTGTCGAGGGCGTACAACGTGCCCGGCACGATCTCGTGGCGGGTGCCGTCCATCTCGACGACCGCGCCGCTGCCCTCGATGCAGTAGCACGCCTCCAGATGGTTCTTGTACTCCAGGCGCGATGTGGTCCCGGCGTTGATGATCGTGTCGGTGACGGTGTAGCCCATTCCGTCGGACTCGAGCAGGAACCGGCGGCTCAGCCCGTTGCCCCACTCCACCGTCTTGATGCTGTCGAGCTTGCGAATCAGCATGGCGTGCTCCCCTTTGGTTGTGTTACTGAACCGGCTTTGCGGCCGCCGAGTCCGGGACGTGTCCCAGCTCGACCAGCAGCCCCTTGAAGTCTTCGACTACATCCCGGCCGGCCGCCTGAGCCGCCGCCACGCGGGCCACGCACTCGCTGCCGACGATCGCCGCGTCGGCCCCGACCGCGCCCAGACCCTCGATGTGCGCCTGCGTCTTGACCCCGAAACCCACGGCGATCGGCACCGTGCTGGCGGCGCGCAGGCGCTCGATCACCGGGACGAGAGCGGCGTGGTCTGGCGGTCCGACGGTGCCGCTGCGCCCGTACGCCGCGACCAGGTAGATGTAGGCCGACCCGTGCTCGGCCGCCTCGTCGAGCACGGCCGGCTCGGAGGAGGCGTAGCACGTGGTAACGATCGGCTGGCCGACCTCGCGCGCCGCGTCGTAGTACTGGGTCCGCAGCCGCGGCGGCAGGCCATGGACGAGCAGGCCGTCGGCGCCGGCCTGCTTGACCCGGGCCAGGAACTCGGGCAGCGGCGTGCGCTTGATGGAGTAGCTCCAGTCGGCGAGCAGCGCGATCTTCAGGTGCGTCAGCTCCGGGCGGACGCCGGCGATGAATCCCAGCACCGCGTCGGCGTCGACGCCGTCGTCCAGCGCCCGGCTCGCCGACTCGCGGATCACCGGCCCGTCGCTGGCGGAGTTCGGGAACGGGATCGCCAGCTCGAGGCAGTCGACCTTGGCCGCGTCGAGCATCAGCACGAGCTTCCGGAAGAGGTCGAGCGGCGGGTCCCCGGCGTTGAGGAACAGCGCGAGGCCGGGGCGACCCGGCAGTGGCTCGCTGAAGAACGCCACCGCGGCCTACCTCGCCCCCACGGCCCCGTGAGCGCGGATCCGCTCGATCAGCCGGGCCGCCTCGCCGCTCGTCATCGTCTCCTCGGCGAGCTTCAGGGCGCCCGCCCAATCCTCCCTGACGCCACAGTTGATCGCCAGCACCGCGGCGTTCAGGCGGATGCTCTCGATCGCGCCCGTCGGGCCGTCGCCGCTGATGAGCTTGAGGAAGTGCGGGACTGTGTCGTCGAGCTCGGCCACCGGCAGGAGGTCCTCGAACGGCCGGTCGGTCAGGCCCAGCTCGCCCGGGGCGATCACCCGCTCAGCGTCCGCAGCGCTGTCGAACACGTGGCCGTCGGTGACGCTCAGCAGCTCATCGCACCCCAGGTCGTTCCAGCACAGCCAGTAGTCGCGCGTGGGGTCTTCCTGAGCCAGCGCGCGGAAGACCGGCAGAACCGAGTGGTCGGAGACGCCGGTGATCTGCGTCGTCACGGGAACCGCGGCCAGGAACGGCCCGACGAGGTTGAAGAACCGCCCGACCGTCTTCATGTCGAAGGGCAGGATCTGGCGGGCCAGCAGCCGCAGCTCCTTGGGGTACACGAACGGCCCGGCGCAGGCGATCCCGAAGGTGTCGAGCAGCTCCTCGAGCTCCTCGTAGCTGCCGGCCATCCGGATCCCCAGCCGGTCGAGCAGGTCCACCGAGCCGGTCCGTGACGCGTAGGCGCGGGAACCGGTCTTGATCACCCGCGTGCCCATCGCCGCGGCGACGAACGCCGACGCCGACGAGAGGTTGAACGTGCTCGGCCCCCCGCCCGTGCCGACGATGTTGACCGTCGTGCGGGCGGGCGCAGCCGGCTGTGGGTTACCCGCCCGGAGCGAGCTGAGCAGCGCGCTGACCGATGCGCCGTCCGGCATCTGGGTGGTCAGCGACGAGAGCACCGCGACCGCCTCACCCGGATGCAGCTCCTTGGCGGCGAGGCGCTGCCAGAAGTCCGCCCAGACGTCGGCTTCGATCGGATAGCTGCGCGTGACCAGCGCGGCCAGCGCTGGCGATGGCGTCTTGCTAGCCACCGGCGCGCGCGTTGTCGACGTACTCCTTGATCGCCGTGACGGTGCGGAAGCTGTCGGGCCCGAGCTCGGCCTCGTCGATCGTGATGTCGAACTCGTCCTCCATCCAGGCGACGAACTTCAGCAGGCCAAGGCTGTCGACGACCCCGCCGGTCAGCAGGTCGAAGTCCGACTCGAGTTCGTCGACGGAGATGTCCGGCATGAACTCCTCGACGATGAAGCCCTTGATCTTTGCGGTCTCGTCATCCACTTAGCTGTGCGTCCTCTCTAGTTCGGCCGTGATCGCTTTGCGATCGACCTTTCCGGTAGATGTCTTGGGGAGGGGTTCCGTCACGATCGTGATCTTCGACGGCATCTCGGTGCGGGCGAGCCTGGTCATGCAGTGCTGGCGCAACTTGAGGCTGTTCAGCGTCGAGTCCAGCTCCTTGCGAACGACGGCGCACAGGCGCTTGCCCGCGAGTTCGTCCTCGATCGCCACCACAGCTTACCTCGACGACCTCGGGGTGATCCTGGATCGCCTGCTCGACGACCTGCGTCGAGACGCGGACCCCGCGCACCTTCACGTAGAAGTCCGCCCGGCCCTCCAGCGTCAGCGTGCCGTCGTCGTGGCGACGGACGATGTCGCCGGTGCGGTAGAACGGCCGATCCTCCCCGCCGACCGCGGTGAACCGCTCCGCGTTGAGCTCGGACTTCAGGTACCCGCGGGTCTGGAACGGCGTCCACACGAGCAGCTCGCCGGTGCCGGTGCCCTCGAGCGGCGTCCCGTCCTGGTTCTGCACGCGCGCGGTCACCCCGGGGAGCGGCTGCCCGACCGGGATGTTGCTCGGGACGTTGCCGTCGGCCAGGCCGAGGAACTCGTGCATCAGGCTGTCGTTCGTCTCGGTGCAGCCGTAGACGTTGTAATAGCGGGCCCCCGGGAACAGGGTCGGCAGCTCGGCCAGCGAGGTCGCCGGCATCTTGTCGCCGGTGGTGATCACGTGACGGACCGTCGGGAACGTGTCCCCACCGGCGCGGTTGACGTCGATCAGCAGTCGATAGAGCATCGGCACGGCCTGCAGCACGTTGACGCCGTTGTCGTTGATCAGCGCCGCCAGGTAGGGGCTCTGCGTCGCGCGGTCCTGATCGACCATCACCACCGTCCCGCCGTGCTTCAGCGTCGTCCAGATGTCGAGCAGGCAGAGGTCGAAGTTGAGCGGCGCGTAGTTGGCCACCACCGTGCCGGCGCCGATCCCGAACTGGTCGGCGGCCCAGTCGGTGAACGCGTCGATGCCCTCCTCGCGCAACGGGACGATCTTCGGCAGCCCGGTCGACCCGGACGTCGTGAGCATGAACGTCACGCCCTCGGCCCCGCCCGCCGGCGGCCACTCCGACGGGGGCGCGTCGATCGACTCGGTCTGCGGCGCATCGACGAGCGCCCGCAGGCTGGCGGCGCTGTCGCTCCGCGGGCCGGTCGGCGAGAGCACGGTGCTGACGCCTGCCTGCGCGAACAGCTTCGCGAGCGTTTCGGCGGCGAGCTCGATCGACGGCAATAGGAACGGCCGGCCTGACTGCAAGCACGCCAGGATCAGCGCGATCGCCTCGGGCGACTTCTTGGCCCGGATCCCGATCGGCCGATCGGCCGGCAGGCTCGCCAGATCGTGCTCGGAGAAGGCGCTCTCGGCCATCCTCTGCAGCTCGCCGTAGCTTGTCGCCTGCCCGTCCCAGATCAACGCCGGCGCATCGGGCGCCCGCTCGGCATGGGCGGCGAAGTGCGCGGCGAGTGATGTCACGGCCTCGGTGCTCACGCCGCCTGCGCGCTCCGGTGCCGCTCGAACGCGTCGATCCAGCCCTGGATGCTGTCCGCCTGGAGCAGGCCGGTGCCGATCAGGAGTCCCTTGAAGCCGCTGCTAACCAGCTCCGCAGCGATCTTCGGGTCGGTGATCGCGCTCGCGCTCGCCGGGACCGGCGTGCCGGAGTCGATCACGGCGTCGAGCAGCGAGCGGCTGCGGTCCAGGTCGCCGGCGCCCCGTTCCTGCGTGCGGATGTCCTTGTTGTTGATCGCCACGATGCACTGCTCGGCGTGGACCACGGAGGCGAGCTCCTCGTGATCGGCGATCTCGACGAACGGAGTCAGCTCGTGCCGGAGCGTCGTCTCGATCATGTGCTGGAGGGTCGACTTCGGCAGGATCCGCGCGGTCAGCAGCACGGCGGAGGCGCCGATCTCCTTGGCCCGGATCACCTGCTTCTCGCGGGTGATGAAGTCCTTCTGGAGCAGCGGCAGGTCGGTCAGTCCGGCGACGTCGATCAGCATCTGCTCTACCCCGCCGAACCACCGGCCGGTGACCACCGAGATGCACGGCGCGCCCGCGGCGACGTACTCCGAGACGATCTGCTCGATCGGGCGATCGCCGATCAACTCGACGCCCTCGGCGTCCGAGCGCTTGACCTCCATGATGATCGGCAGCGGCGACGCCACCAGGGCGTCGATGAAGCGACTAGCCATTGGCCCGCCACGCGTGCGTGATTGCGTCC
>CAWDCP010000012.1:0-258661 GCA_963800815.1 uncultured Solirubrobacteraceae bacterium | reverse complement strand
GTCGGCGCCACCCGTGTGCAGCGAATGTCCCGTGTTTACTGGGGATTCGGGGTGCGGCGAGCGGCATCGGTCGCACTCTTGCGGCGGCTGGTGTTCCGTGAGGGTTCCGTGAGCCGGATACGATTCGCCCGCCGATGGGCCTTCCCAACGTCAAGTCGGGCAGCGCGCGACCCTTGCCGCACCGTCGCGCCCGAATCGCCCGCCTGTATGAACGGCTCGAGACCGAGACCGACGAGAAGACCCGCAGCGTGATCCTGGCGCAGCTACGGGCGCTCGGCGCCCCACCACCACCCAGCCCGTAGCGTGAGCACCTTCGGCCCGCGAGGACATCAGGACTCGAGGACGAACAGAACGACCACATGGCAGACGGCGACGCCGGCTACCGCACGCGCGGCAAATCGCTGGACGAACTCATGGACGAGCTCGACCGCGGCATCCGCGAGAGCGCCGGCAAAGACTCGAACCTCATCGCCCTCGCGTTCCAGTACCGGGTCGCCAAAGCGCAGGAACGCTGGGCGCGGATCTCCGTCGTGATCGCCGGCGTGAGCACGATCGTCGCGATCGCAGCGGTCCTGGTCGCAGCGATCAAGTAGGCACCGCGGGCTCTACCATCACCCCCACCTACAAGTGGCGCCGCGCGGGTAGGACCGCCGGCGCCGTGGCCCAAACGGAGGAACCCCGAATGAGCAACACCAACCTACCCGCCGCCGCCGTCACCCTCGACAGCACACAGGCCATCTACATCAGGCAGCTCTTGTTCACCGAGCTGCACTCGGTCGCCGACGAAATCAGCCGCATGGCCCAGGAGGCCGCCGAAGGGCACGACCTCGCCGGCGACGACGCGCACGGCACCTACCGGCAGCGCATCGCGGTGATCGCCGGGCTGCTCGACACGATCGGCTGGTCGACGGCGGGGGATCAGGCGATCGTGGTCGACCTCGAACGCCGCCGGATCGCGGGCGCCGCGTAGCCGTCTGAAGGGTGGGGCCCGTGGACCCCACCCTAGGCCCGGTCGGCCATCCCCCAACGCTCCCGAACCGAAGGCGGCGCGTAGAGCCGCTCGACGCTCACACCAAGCGCCACGGCGAGCGCACGCAGCGTGCTCCCCTTCGGGCCGCTCGAGCCGACCTCAATCCTGGCGAGAGTCACACGATGAACACCGACCATCTCGGCAAGCTGGTCTTGTGTGAAGCCGCGGTATCGCCGCCATTCGGCGATGTGCAGATGATCGCCCATTAGTTGTGCGTTCACGCTACACGCCTCTGGTGGCCTTACAATCTGGCAGACAGCAATAACCCCCCGCCGACCGTTCGCTTACAGGAACGGACCGGACAGGCGAAAGGCCCCACCAGAGGCATCGCGCCCCGTCGGGAACCGGCATGAGGACCGAGCGCCACAGCCCACCAGAGCCGCGATCGGATGGCACGCAACCTCAGCCCAGGGTCGGCAACTCAAACTCCAACTAGGAGAGTGATTTGCCATGAACTACCAACAGCAACTCGAGCACCACAGCGCCGCGGCGCAAGACCTTTTCGCCCGAGCCGACACCGAAGGCCGGAACCTGAGCCACAGTGAACGCTCACAAGTAGAGGCACACCTCGCCCAAGTCGACAAACTCAGAAGCAACAAGTCAGTCGACGCCCAAGTCCGGGCAACGTTCGGGGTCGGCGCGCCCGACTTGAGCGGCCCGGGCTCTGAATTCATGCCCGGCGGACCAGGTGACGCACTCGTCAAATCCGAAGGCTACCTCCGGATCAAGGACGCCAGCACCCGCGGCCAAAGGTGGACAAGCGGACCCGTCGAAATCGTCACCAAATCCAACCTGTTCGAAGGTGACAATCAGGATTTGGGTTACGGCTCGCCCGGCGCCGGCGGCGCGCTGGTCGCGATCGATCAAAGGCCAGGGGTTCAGCAGATCTTGGCGCAGCCGCTCACGATCGAGTCCCTGATCGCCGCCGGCACCACCACCTCGAGCGCGATCCGATATGTCGTCGAATCCGTCGCGAGCTCGGGCGCCGCCGCAGTCAAGGAAGGCGACACAAAGCCAGACAGCCAACTGTCGTTCGAATCAGTCAGCGAACCGATCAGAAAAGTCGCAACATTCATCGGACCAATCAGCGATGAGTTGATGGAAGACGCGCCACAGTTCGGCGCATACATCAATAGCCGCTTGGGAATGTTCGTCAACGCCGAGGTCGAGAATCAGATCCTGAACGGCCGGGGTGTCGGCCGCGCAACTGCGCGGACTGATCGACCGGGTGCCAGCCGGCAACGTCGGCATCACCAGCGACGCCGTCAGCGCAAACCCTGCCGATCACGTTCTCGCCGGAATCGAGGTCGTCGAACGCTCATTCCTCAAGGCCGACGGAATCGTGCTCAATCCGTCAGATTGGTACACGTTGCGGGCGCTGAAAGACCAAGATGAGAATTACGTTGGTGGGAGCCCATTCAGCAACACGGGGCAGGGCGAGCCCGGCGACAGCCTATGGGGCAAGCGAGTCATCGTCACCTCAGCGCTCGACCAAGGCGTCGCGCTCGTTGGCGCGTTCGGAACCGCCTGCCAGCTCTTTTCGCGGGCGGGCCTTTTGGTCGAGGTATCGAACCAACACGACACCTACTTTGTAAAGGATCAGATCGGAGTGAGGGCCGAGCGCCGCGTCGGCCTGGCTGTGTACCGGCCCGAAGCGCTGGCGATCTGTGACCTTCAGACTTCCTAACGGAAGACAGTGAGATGAGCTCGGCGGCGAGCGGGACCTACTCCACCCCGCAACCCTGTGAGGTTCGCCGCCGAGCTCGTCCACGAAACATGGAGACACACACCCATGCGAAACATTGACCGCTGCGTCGGACTCGCCGACCTACAAACCCGCGCCGCCGAACTCACCCGCCGAGTCACTGAACTCAACCGGCGCATGCACACATTCGTCGCGCCCCCCCCGCCACGCGCGCCCTGGTGGGAGCGGGACGGAGTCGGTCAGGCCCGCCCCGCTACCCGCGAGGAACTCGCAAACGAAATGCTCGACGAAATGAGCGAACTACTCGCCGAACGTGAACGCATCCGGCGACGGTTGCTCGAACTTGATCCGGCGTTGTTAGCCGGCAGCAACTGATGATGCCGCCGCCAGCCTTGACCGGATGTTTCGACAGGCTCGAAACCAAGGACGCCGAGGCCACCCGTCAGATCGACCGGATCGACGAGCAGATCCGCGACCTCACAGCGCTCCGCGACCAAACCAGCCGCTATCGCGAACGAGTCCGCTCCGCGATGCGGGCGATGGTGCCACCCCAATTCGTCAATGGCATTGACGACTTCCCGCCCGCCGCCTGATGCGCCGGCGACGGCGAGCATCGTGGCGCCGGCGTTGGTGGCAGCACGCCGTCCTCAGCGCCACGGCCAGTAACCAACCCGACCCGGTAGCCCAGCACCAATGACCCCGCCGCAGCCCCTCACACAGCCCACGGGCGCGTCACAGACACCGCCAAGCGCCGACCGGGCACGGGGGCGGGCGGAACCACCGAACCTACACGCCTGTAGGAACGCCGATGGGCTCGACGGGAGCGGAATTAGTTGACCACACACACACTGTTTGGAGGGGGTGAGCGATGACCGCTCGGCTTGACGCGCTCGCCCGCCTGGCGCTCGCCGACGCCGCATCCGAACCGGGACTGCAGGCCAAGTCGACGGCACTGGTCAAGCTGGTCGACGCGGGAGACCGCTCGCCGGTCCCGGCGGAGCGGCTGCGGGCCGAGCTGCAGCGCGTCGCTGAGACCGAGGCGATATCAGCCCGCGGACTACAGGGCGTGCTCGCGGCGCTCGCGACGCTCGAGCGCATGGACGCCCCGGAGTCGGTTCAGTGGCCGAGCGCAACGCCGGACCGGCCGGCGGGCCCGGATTACTGGCCGTTTTGCTGTGCGGTGGCTCACTGGCAGCAGGAAGCGTTCCGGGAGCTGGACGGGAACTCCGGTAGTCAGGGGGATAGGGACCGCTGGCGTCAGGTGCTCGAGGGCGCGCCACCGTGGACACATCCGCCCGGGTAGATGTGCTGTTGTCACCGGCGGTTGCTACGGTTGTGGAGCGTCATCCCTGATCGCCGCTTCGAGTCTCATGCAACCTTGAAGCTGAGTCGCCCCCGGTAAGCGAACTTGCCGGGGGCGACTGCGTTTAACAGGGTCTGTCCGCGCGGTTTGCGATTCTCAGGGGTGCATGGGACTTTCGCGATCAGACGACGCCGATGTCCTCGCCCAGTAGAGCCGAGGCCGACGCGCAGGCCTTGCGCGACTGGCTGGCGACTCCGGCAACGTGGACCGCTGACGAACTGATCGCCGAGATAGCCCGGCTCAAGCGCGAAGAGACGGAAGCACGGCTGACCGTGGGGATGTTTGAGGCGGTCGAGGCCGACGCCAACATGATCGTCGACGCGAAACTGCAGCACGGCCTAGTCCTCCAAATGCTCGACTGGCACGAGTTGAAACTCGCCGAGGTCGCGGAGGCCCGGCGCGACACAAGACCGCCGCTGCTGCCAGCCCGACCGCCGGCAGTCGGGAGGCCGCGGGTGCTTGCTCGAGGCCGTGAGCGGCGCGCACGGCGCGCCACAGCCCGGTGCTCGTCGGGTGATGACGGCTCCGGGTTAGCCGGAGACTCGGACCCACCACCTCCACCGCCGCGGCGATCATCGTCGCGGCAGCCGCGCCCCACGCGGCCACCCAAACGCATCGGTAGTGCCCGGCCGGCGTGGCCGCCACGCCGGCACGGGCGCGGGCCCAGGGGTCGGCGATGACCGCCGAACGAACCGAGAGCACTGAGGAACGCGACGCGCGGCTGTTCCTCGAGGATGTCTTCGGCGCCCAGCCCGCCGGGCTGATCGCGATCACGATCGCGCCGAAGTGGGGCAGTCCGCACTGTGTCAAGACGCCGGCCGACGCGCTGCATTACGTCGTCGGGCGGCGCGACGTGTACTTCCGGCTCGGACTTGTCGCCCACCGGCCCAAGAAACGCGGTATGGAGGCCGACACCGTCGCGATCCCGGGCGTGTGGGCCGAGATCGACGTCAACGGCGCGCCCGACGGGCAACGGCGGCACGTCGCGGACGCGCGCGCCGACGATCGAAGTGGCGATGGAGATCGCGCACAGCGTGCTCGCACCGACGCTGATGGTCCGCTCCGGTTACGGACTGCACGCCTACTGGCTATTTCACGACCGTGGCTGCTCGAGGACGACGAGCAGCGCGCCGAGGCCAAACGGCTTGTGCGGGGCTGGCAAGCGCGACTGCGGCAAGAGGCGCAAGGAGTTCGGCATGACCAAGTTCGACAGCACGCACGACCTGGCCCGCGTCTTTCGTGTGCCCGGCTCCATGAACGGCAAGGCCGACGCGCCCGCGCCCGTGCGGCTGCTCGACGACGGCGGCCCGCGGTACACGATCGAGCAGATCGCCGCGGAAGCGGTCGAGATCGAGAGCCGAGCCGACACCGACAGCCGGCGATCGCGGTGACGGCGCGGCGCGTCGCGGAGATCCTCGACCGTCACGAAGACCTTGCGAAGATCGTCGCCCGCAAGGGAACCAAGCCCGGAGACGGCACCGGCGCACGCGTGGGATTTCATGCTCGGATGCCGCGCCGCGGAGCACGGCTACGACGACGGCGTGCTCGGGGCGCTGATCCGCCACGCCCGCCGCGTCCACGGCGAGGACAAGGGCGAACGCGACGACTACGTCGAGAAGACGGTCGCCGCGGTCCGCAAGCGCGTCGGATACGTCACCAGCGGACGCAAGGACGACGAGCTGCTCGCGGAGCTCACGAAGGCGCTCCGGCGTCGGCGAAATCGGCCGGCGTGTGACCGAGACGCACGTCGCCGGCCACGGCAACAGCGCGTCGGCGTCGATCGTGCTCGATGACGGGTACAGCATCGAGTTCGCCAGCTTCGCGCACGTCGCGCAACCGGCGAAGCTCGCCGACCAGCTCGCGACCACCGTCGGGATCGCAACCGACTTCAGCAAGCTGCAGGCGCGTCGTGTGGCGGCGCTCGTCCGCCAGCTTGCGGACCGCGACCTGGAGCTGCGCGAACACGAGGTCTATGTCGACGAGGCCGCTCGACTGCTGCGCTCGCGCAGTCGGTCGAGTTCGACTTCAACGACCAGGCCAGCAAATGGGCTGCATGGCAGCAGCTGGCCGAAACGGATCCCGAGGACGTGCCCGCAGCCCCCGCGCTCGAAACGAGCGCGCAGCGCCGCAATCGGGAAAGCACGGCGGCGGAGCCGTACGCCCGGCGTGTGCTGATCCCGGGGGACAGGACCACCGGCGAGAGGTTCGTGCACGCCGGCTGGTTCCAGCACTTCATGCGGCTGCGGATCGGGTCGAGCGCCACGCCGCAGCGGGTGAAGCAGGCGCTGTTGCGTGACGGCTGGCTGCAGCGCGGTCACGAAGGACGGATCAAGGCCACGGAACCGGGCACGAAAGAGACGATCGTGCTCGCGTTCTACGTCGTGAACGTGGGCTGGGAAGACGGCCTAGCCGGGGCAGGTGACGGCAGGTGACGACTCCTACGCGTACGCGAGCACAGAGGGAGTTGAGGTTTTCGTCAACCCAGCCTCGCGCGCGTACGCGTAAGCACCGTCACCTGCCGTCACCCGCCCACAAAAACGGGGCGGGTGACGGAGCATGACCAACCACAACACGAAGGAGAACAACCTCATGGGAGCAGGACGCATCGACGTGTTCGCAAAACCCGACCTCGACCGCGACGACCGGATCTACATCAGCATCGCGACGTTCGACCCGCACCTATGCCGCGCCGACGTCGCCGGACGGACGCTGACCCTCGCCGGCGCGCTGACCATCGACGAGGCCGAGCACTTGGCCGACGAGCTCCTTGCCGCCATCGGCGGCATACGCCGCGGCGAGACCCTGGACGGCTCGGGACCAGAGCCCAATGCGGCGTGGGCGCGGACCACAAGGGAGTGGGAAGACGCCGCCGCCGCCGGTCGTGGCCGGTGTTGGCGCGATACCTCTGGTGATTGCTGATGGCCGGCTACGAACGCTCGTTCCACCGGCGGATGCACCGCGAAGCGGTCGCTCTGGTACTCGCGTCCGCCCGGGCGCAGGGTTGCACGTGCGACCCCAATATCACGATCCCCGACGACGCGGGCCCGGGCAAGGTCCGCGTCGCCACCGTCGCGCACGACTGGGATTGCCCGCGGTGCCAACCGGAGCACGAGAGCGCCAAGTGGCACCAGCTCAGGGACGAGATCAACGCCGGTGGCTTCGACGCCGGGGCGGCAAAGGACTAACAGCAGCATGGCCGCCCGCCATCATCGTCCGCTGTACGGCACTCACGCCCGCCAGGTCGAACATCTGCTCGGACTCGAAGCGTGGTCGCTGCGTGCTGTCGAGCTCGACCGAGGCGGCCCGGCCTCCTACTACGTGCTGCGGTTCCGTCAGCAGCAGTTCGCCGGTGAAACCCGTCGCACCTTCCGGATCCCCGCGAAACGGGTGCGAGGCTATCAGCAGCGGTCCGCGACAGCGCGGCCGCGCGACGTGCGGTACCGCGCCGCCCAGAGCCGTCGCCGGTTTGCGTTCTGGTTGCTGTGCTGGCTCGACGCCCCGGTCGTTGACATCGCCATCTGCGACGGCGACATCGGCGTGATTGACGAGCTCCGCGCCGCGATCCTTTTGGCCGCCAGTGGCGGCGCCGCGCACGCGGATCTGTGGTTGGCGGCGTGGGAGAGGGCGGCGTGACCGGCCAGGACGCCTATCCCTATGTGTGGGCGTGGAAGGGCCACGGCACACAGCGGCAGCGGTGCTGCCTGAGGCGTCAGGGGCAGCGCTGCCGGGTGATCGCCCGCTCCCGGCGCGGTGAGCCCTGGACCGATGACGGCGGGCGAGAACTCAAGGGCCGGGACATGAACAGCGCGCTGATCGAGTTTGAGGACGGCTACCGGACCGTGACCAGCCGCAACGGGCTCAGACGAGCGGAGGCGGCATGACCGGCCCCGTCCGCACGCTGCTCGCCGACGCCGAGCTCGAGCCGGTCGCCGTGCTCCAAGTCCCGGCGCTACTGTCGGCCGCGACGACCGCAAGGCTGCTGGATTGCTCGCCGCGGACGATCCGGCGGCGGATCGCGGAGCGGTCGTTGCCGGCGGTGATCGAGCACGGGCGGATGATGGTCCGGGCGGATGAGTTGCGCGCGTACGTTGACGGGCTCGAGCGCGTCGGGGCGGCGCCGGCTCGTCGTCGGTCGCGAGCGTCGCGGAACTTCGACTTCCTGCGGGACTGACCCAGGCGATGAGTAAACCGCTGTTGACTATCTGCTGTCAACCGCGGTATACTCGGTCGGAACCGCACCCCAGGAAGGAACGACAATGATGACTGACAGGCAACTCAAAGCCCGTGCGCGCAAGGTGCAGGACGCTGAAGCAAAGCTCTACCAGGCACAGACTTTTCGCGACGCCGCGATCGCCCAGGCCGTCGCCGAGGGTAGGACGCAGACCGAGGTCGCGGGTCTCGTAGGACTCACGAAAGCGCGCGTCAGCAGGATCCTCGCCGACGTGACCGGGGAGTCCAAGGGAGCCCACGATGAGCGTTCATAAGGAAGGCAAGCGCTGGCGCGTCAAGTACCGGCTCGGCGGCAAACAGCGCTCCCGCACCTTCGACCGCAAGGGCGACGCGACCACGTTCGACGCCGACATCACCCGCCGCCGGCAGCTCGGGCCCGTGCTCGCCGCCGAACTCGAGCGCGAAACGATCACGCTCGACGGCTACGTCCGCGGACCGTGGCGCACACACGCCGCCACCCTCGCGCAACCAACCCGCGCCAAATACGCCTGGGCGCTCGAGAAGCACCTCTCCGAACTGCTCGACGAGCCGCTCGTCGCGATCGACGTCGCGCGCCTCGCCGAACACCAGCGACACCTCATCGACCGCGGCACGACCCCGAGCACGGTCCGGGAGGCGCTCACCCGGCTCAGCGGGATCTTGCAAGTCGCGGTCGAGCACGGCCACATTCCCGCCAACCCGGCGCGTGCCCTGCGGAAAGTGCCCGCCGAGCCGTCCGAAGAGGTCAAGCCGCTCTCCCCGATCGAACTCGAGCGGCTGATCGCCGGCGTGCATGGCCGTGATCGCGCGATCGTCCTGCTCGCCGGCCACCTAGGGCTGCGGCCAATCGAGATCCGCACCGCCCCGTGGAGCGCGCTGCAAGCCCAGACGTTCACCGTCGGCCGGTCGCGCACCAAGCGCACCGCCAGCCGCACCCGCGTGATCGCGGTCCCCGAGATCACGGCGCGCGAACCGAAAGCGTGGCGGCTCGAATCGGGACGCCCCTCTGACGACCAGCCGATCGTCGGAGCGATGACCGCCAACGCGATCCGGCTATGGGGCGCCAAGCGCCTACGACCGGCCGTCGCCGCCGCAACCAACGGGCGGATCACGGACGCGACCGTCTACACGCTGCGCCACACCCACGCATCGGCGCTGCACTACGCCGGGTTCACGCCACCCGAGGCGGCCGACCGGATGGGACACGGGCTCGGGCTGCACTGGCGAACCTACGCGCACGTCGTCGCCGCGATCAGCGGCACCCGCTATGACGGGCTCGACGCGCTGATCGCGTCCGCCCGAGCCGATCTGGAGTTCCGCCAGAGTTCCGTAGCAACCAACGAGCTCGGCTGAGGAACCACCGGCGATGCCACGTTTTCCCTGCTAATCGGCTAGTGGGCGATCCAGGACTCGAACCTGGGACCTCTTCCTTATCAGAGAAGCGCTCTAACCGACTGAGCTAATCGCCCTCGGAGTCGGGCGATTGTAGCGGCGCGAAGGCCACCCCGAGCGCGGCCGGCACGAGCCGCAAGCGCGCCTCGCGTCAGGCCGCCGCGCGGACGCCAAGGCGGCGGGCAAGCTCGAGCGCGGCCTCGAGCGAGTCGAAGCTCAGCTGCACGCGGTAGCTCCCGCCGGCCCCTGGCTTGACCTCGATCTCGGCGCCCATGGCCGCTCCGAGGGCGTCGCCGATCTGCTCGACGGCGGCCTCCTGGTCCGGGTGCAAGGTGACCGTCCGGCGCCGGGACGCCGGCGTCTGCGCGCGGACGGCGCCGCTCCGGGCGCGCGATTCGAGCTCACGGACCGACCAGCGCGACTCCACCGCCTCGCGCGCCAGTCGGCGGCGCAGCGTTTGGTCCTCGGCCAGCAGTAGGGCGCGGCCATGGCCTTCGGTCAGCTCCCGGCGTTCGATCAGCTCGAGCGCCTCGTCGGGCAGATCGAGCAACCGGATCAGATTGGAGACCGCGACCCGGCTCCGGCCGACGCGCAGGCCCACCTCCTCACGCGTGAGCCCGAGCTCCTCGACCAGACCGGCACACGCCCGCGCCTCGTCGACCGGGTTCAGGTCCTCGCGGGCCATGTTCTCGATCAGCGCGACCTCGAGCGAGGCCGCGTCGTCGTGGTGGCGGATGATCGCTGGGACCGTCTCGCGCTCGGCGAGCGCGGCGGCGCGCCAGCGACGCTCGCCGGCGATCAGCTCATACCGTCCACCGGGAAGTGGGCGCACGAGCACCGGCTGCAGGACGCCTCGGAGCTTGATGGACTCGCTCAGCGCGAGCAGCGACGCCTCGTCGACCGTACGGCGTGGCTGGTTGGGATTCGGCGCGATGAGCTCAACGGGCACGTCGCGCAACTCCTCGGTCTCCTCGCGCGGCGCGACGGACAGGATCGCCGCCAGTCCGCGGCCCATGCCCTTCTGCCTCTCAGCCACGGGCGGCCACCTCCTTTGCGAGCTCGAAATACGCATCGGCGCCGGCGCAGTGCGGATCGTGATGGATCACCGGCTTGCCGAAGCTCGGCGCCTCACCGACGCGCACGTTGCGCGGGATCACGGTGTCGAACACCAGCTCGGGGAAGTGCTCGCGCACCTCACGCTCGACGTCCTGCGCAAGCCGGGTGCGGCTGTCGTACATCGTCAGCAGCATGCCTGCGACGGTGAGGCGCGGGTTGAGCTCGCGCTGGATCAATGACAGCGTGTCGAGCAGGCCGGCGAGACCCTCAAGCGCAAAATACTCTGCCTGCACCGGGACGATCACGCGGTCAGCGGCCACGAGGGCATTGACGGTCAGCGGACCCAGCGACGGGGGGCAATCCAAGAGGGTGAAGGCGAACCGGCCCCTGATCGGCTCGAGAGCCTCGCGGAGCCGCGTCTCGGAGCCGGAGATCCGGGGGAGCTCGACCGTCGCGCCGGCAAGGTCGGGACCGGCCGGAACGATCCAGAGGTGCTCGATCGTGGTCGGAGCGATCACCTCGTCCATCGAGGAGGTCCCCATGAGCACGTCATAGATGGTGAGCGGCGCGTCTTTGCCGATGCCCAGCCCCAGGGTCGCGTTGCATTGCGGATCGATGTCGACCAGCAGTGAGTCGTAGCCGGCCTCGGCGACGCAGGCCGCGAGGTTGACGGCGGTGGTCGTCTTCCCAACGCCCCCCTTCTGGTTGGCGATCGCGTATACCGTCCCCATCGTTTCTCCAAGCTAGCGACGAGCGCGGTCGGATGCTCGCTCCCCGAGCGGGCGCTTGAGGGCCATTCCCGCGCGCCGGGGAAAGCCCGGCGGCGTCGGGGTGAGCTTCGTCATCACGTGCAGGTAGCGGTGCTCCGCGCCCGCATACGGGCGCACACGGACCGGCCCATCGACCTGCAGCCCGAGTTCGGCCGCGGCGCGGGCGCCGGCCGTCTCGGCCTGCGGATCTCGTCGCCCGCGCCAGACCACGACCACCCCCCCGATCCGCAATAGCGGCGCCGCGTACTCGACGACCACGGCGGGTGCAGCGAGCGCCCTCGCTGTGACGAGGTCGCAACGTCCGATCCCGTCCTCCCACTCCTCGGCCCGCGCGTGGACGACGTGTGCGTTCGTGATCTCCGCGGCGTCCACAGCCCGCTCGAGGAATGCGCACTTCCTGCCGTTGCTCTCGACGAGCGCCACTTCGGCGTGCGGCAACGCGATCGCGAGCGGCAAGCCCGGAAAGCCTGCGCCGGCGCCGAGATCGGCGATCCGCGCCGCCGTCCGGATCGGGGCCAGCTCGAGCCCGACGAGTGAATCGGCGAGATGCACGTCGACTGCGCTGCGGGGGTCGCGCACCGTGGTCGGTGCGTGGGGGTCCGATGCCACCGATGCGATCACGCGGGCCAGCCGCGCCACGGCATCGGCGTCGAGCCGATACCGCTGGGCAAGTGCGTCCAGCTCGCGGCGCATATCCATTCGACACGGTCCGTCCGGCGCAACCGGCATCAGTCCGGCCCCTGTTCGCGTTCCCGTTCGCGCGCGATGAAGGCGGCGTATTTCTCCTCCATCGCGCGGAGCCGGGCGGTGGCATAACCGTCGAGTTGATCGTCAAGCTCTTCCTCGAGTAGAGGGAGAAGGTCGTGCACCAATGTGCTGCCGCGGGCCATCCACTGGTAATAGGAGCGGCCGCCGTGCGTGTAGGGGCCGTAGAGCTTCGTCGCCGGAAAACGGGCGACCAGCCACCGGAACAGAGCCTCGTGGCGGACGTGCATCCGCAGGGTCACCTGGGGCTGCTTGCCGTCACCCCCGAACGAGCCCTCTCCGATCAGGAGTCCAACCACGAGGCCGCGGTCGAACGGCGACAGAGATGCGGGCACGCAGGGGTTCTATCGGGCCGCTGTTTCACCGTCAAGAAAAACGTGAAACGGCGGCTGTGGCCGCGGTGAATCAGGTGACCAGCGGAGCGACCACGAGACGGCGCGCGGGCTCTTGGCCCTCGCTGTAGGTCTCGACGTCGTGACGCTCCCGGAGATACTCGTGCACGACCTTGCGTTCGAGCGCGCTCATCGGCTCGAGTTCGACGGGGCGACCGTCTCGGACGGCGGCGTCAGCCGCCTGATCAGCATCGGCGCGGAGCGCCTCCGCGCGCCGCTCGCGATATCCCGCGGCATCGACGACGACGCCCTTGCGCGCCGACCCGCCCTGGAACGCGATCCGGTACGCGAGATGCTGGATCGCATCGACCGTCTGGCCGTGATGACCGATCAACAGGCCCAGGTCCTCCCCGACGTACTCGCCCGCGATGCCGTCGCCATCCTCGCGGACCTCGATGTCGGCGTCGACGTCCGCAGCGTCGGCAATCCGCTCCATCATCTCGCGGACGCGTTCGCCCGCCGGACTCAGTCCAGCCTCCACGCTTACCGCCGGCGTCCCGAGCGCTTCTTCTTCTTGCGCGGCGGAGGGGGCGGAGCCGTGGTTCGAGTGCCACCGCTGGCGGCGACCTTCTCCTTCTCGGTCCCGTCCGTCTTGCCCCGCGCAGAACGGATCAGGGCCCCGATGCCGCCCGAGGACCCATTCGATTCGGGGGGCGGCCCAGATCCGCCGCCGCCGGGCCCGTCACCGGCCGGCGGCACGCCGGGCAACGGCGCCGGTGGGCCCATCATGCGCTTGACCACGTATTGCTGGCCGATCGTCCACGTGTTTGTGGTGATCCAGTAGACGATCACGCCGGCGGGGAAGTTGATGATGAAGACCACGAAGATCAGCGGCATGAACAGCATGATCTGGCGCTGCGTCTTGTCCATCGTGGGGCTCGACATCATCAGGCTGGACGCGAGCTGCGTTCCGACGTAGAGCACGATCAGCGTCACCAGGACGGCGCCGCTGGCCTTGTTCGTGAGGTCGGGAATGAACAGGAACGACGCCTTGGGGAACGGTCCGTAGGCGGTGCACGGCACGGTGCTCCCAAGCGCCACGTGGTGGACCGTGTGCGCCGCAAGCTGGACACTCGGGCAGATGTCCTGGCGCAGGCTCTGTCGCAGCATGTAGAAGAGCGAGATGAAGACCGGGAGCTGCAGGACCAGCGGGAGACAGGAACCCAGCGGGTTGACCTTGTTCTCCTTGTAGAACTTCATCAACTCCTGCTGCTGGCGCTGCTTGTCGTCCTTGTACTTGGCCTGCAGCGCCTTCAGCTGGGGTTGGAGACGCTGCAGCGATTGCATCGACTTGAACTGCTTGACGGTCAGCGGCACCAGCACGGCCCGGACGCAGATCGTGAGCAGCACGATCGACCAACCCCAGGAGACCCCCACGCTGTTGTGGAAGAACTTCAGCACCGACTCGAACACGTCGATGAGCGGCTGGAAGATGTTCGCGGGGACGAGCATGAGGGTCAGGAGGTGGGCGCCGGCGATCGCGGACTGAACAGATGCTGCTCCGCGACGGGATCAAATCCCCCATGGCTCCAGGGGTTGCAGCGGAGCAACCGCCAGCCCGCCAGGATCAGCCCGCGCAGTATGCCGAACTCGCCGATCGCCTGCGCGGCGTACTCGGAGCACGACGGGTAGTACTTGCAGCGGGATCCGACGAGCGGCGAGATCAGACGCTGATACACCCGGATCGGAAGGACCGCCAGGGAGCGCAGGGCGGTCATCGCTCGCCACCACCGACGGCCGCGTCAACCGGCGGCGCCGGGCCGGCTACGCGGTCAATCAATTCCGCCAATGTGCTGCGGATTCCGGCCAAACCCTCACGCTCAGCCAGAGACCGAGCCTCGTGGCGCGCAACGACGACGACGTCGGTCCCCTCCGGCAGCCGCCCGCATTCGAGCGCAAATGCCTCGCGGAGCAGCCGTTTGACGCGGTTGCGCTCCACCGCACCGCCGACCTTCCGGGACACGGACAGCCCCAACCGGGGCGCGCCCGCCTGCTGGCCCCGCGGGAACACGTAGAGGACGAGCTCCTTACTCGCATGCGAGCGACCCTGCCGGAACACACGATCGAAATCAGCACTTCTCGACAGCCTTGCGCGCCCCGGCCGTGGCCGAGAGCCAGGCTGCTGGCGCATCAGACCGTGAGCCGCTTGCGGCCTTTGTCGCGACGCCGCTTGAGCGTCAGTCGGCCCGCACGCGTCTGCATGCGAGTCCGGAATCCGTGGGTGCGAGCGCGCTTGCGCTTCTTCGGCTGGTAGGTCCGCTTCATGATTCACGATCCCGAGGACGGGAGGTTTCCAGTATACGCACGGTTTGCCCTCCACCTCGCGTGCGATGCGAGAAGCCCTCGCACCGGCTGGCCGGCACCGACCGCCGGCGCCCCTCCAGACCTCCGCGGTGATCTTTTTCCCGCGCTTTGCGCCAACGCTCCACCGAGCGCCGATCGAGCCCGATGGCCGTTGATATATTCGCTCGCCCGAGCACCGCCCCGCTCGGAGCCCTCACCAAGACTTGACCAGATCGCTCCCCGGAGGAGGGCGCTTGGCGCTGCCTGCGAATGTCGACCTCACCCACGCCTGGCGCGAGATCCGAGACGAGCTGAGACGGGTCGTCGGCGACTCGACGTTCGAAATCTGGTTGGCCTCCCTCGAGGCTCAGGATTTCGACGGACGCACGCTGGTCCTCCGGGGATCCAGTGACACCCAGGCCTGGGTCTCCGAGCGCTACGGTCGCGCGATCTCCATCTCCGCCGCTGCCGTGCTCGGTGACGGTGTCCAGATCGCCTTCGAGGCCCCACCGACCGAGCCCGCTCGGTCATCCTCTTCGCCCGGGCGCGGGCGCCGGGGCCAACCGGCCACTCAGGCTCCCTCCATCGAAACGGCCCAGGCCTTCAACCCGCGCTACAGCTTCGACCAGTTCATCATCGGCGACGGCAACCGCCTCGCCCATGCCGCCGCGCTGGCGGTATCCGAGCTCCCCGGTCAGGCCTACAACCCCCTCTTCCTCCACGCCCCGCCCGGGCTCGGCAAGACCCATCTCCTCCATGCGATCGGGAACTACGTGCTCGCCTTCGGCGGCGGAACCACCGTCCGCTACACCACCGTCGAGTCGTTCACCAACCACTTCATCATGGCGCTGGGCAGCCGCTCTCTCGAGGGCTTCAAGCGGGCCTATCGCGACGCCGACGTCCTGCTCATCGACGACGTCCAGTTCCTGGCCAGCAAGGCCAAGACCGAAGAGGAGTTCTTCCACACCTTCAACGCGCTGTATGAGACCGGGCGCCAGCTCGTCCTCACATGTGACCGGCTCCCACGCGAGCTCGTCTCGGTGGAGGAGCGGCTGCGCGAACGGTTCGAGTCGGGACTGGTGGCCGACATCCAACCTCCCGACTACGCGACGCGCCTCGCCATCCTGCGCAAGCGGGCCGCGCTCGACCACGTCTCACCCGCCGAGGACGGCGTGCTCGAGCTCATCGCCCAGCGCGTGAGCACGAACGTCCGCGCCCTCGAGGGAGCGCTGATCCGGGTCGTTGCCTATCACTCGCTGACCCGCCGGCCGATCGACCTAGGTCTCACCGAAACCGTCCTCGACAGCATGTACCCCGAGACACGGCGTCATTCGGTCACGATCACCGACGTCCAGGCCATCGTTGCCGCCCACTTCGGCGTGACCGTGGCCGAGCTCAACTCACAGAGTCGGGCCGCCCGCGTCTCGTGGCCGCGCCAACTCGCGATGCACCTGGCCCGCGATCTCACGCACGCGTCGCTGCCGGCCATCGGCGCGGCCTTCGGCGGTCGCAACCACGCCACCGTCCATTACGCCTGCCGCAAGGTCTCCGACCGCCTCGTGGCCGACCCCGAAGCATCAACAGCTGTCCACGATCTGACCGAAGAGATCCTCGGCAACGAAGACGACCGCCTGTCTTGACAGACTTGCCTGTCGACCTCAGGCCACAACAACCCCGCTCCGAGCGCCCGAATCCAGACTTCTCCACAGCTTTTATCCGTCCTATGACTCCTACCCTCCTTCTGAGGTATTCATCGTGAAGATCTCCCTCGACCGCGACACGTTGCTCGCGCAGCTGCAGACGGTCAGCAGAGTCGCCTCCACGCGGAGCGCGATCCAGGCGCTGTCGGGAGTACAGATCGCTGCCGCGTCACCGTCCTGTGAGCTGCGCGCGACCGACATGGATGTCGGCCTGCGCGTTCCCCTCGAGGCGGAGGTGGCGCGAGAGGGAGTCGTCGTCCTCCCGGCCCGTCTCCTGCTCGACGTCGTCCGGTCGCTGCCGGCCCCCGGCGTCACGCTCGAGCTCCGCCCCGCCGAGCAGGACGTCGAGCTCGTGTCGGCCAATGCGACCTTTCACATCCGCACCCTCCGTACCGAGGACTTCCCGCCGTTTCCCGAGCCCGATCCGGACACCGCGGTCGCGTTGCCGGCCGACGTATTCGTCTCGACAGCGCTCAAGGTCGCGGGCTCCGCGTCACGAGATGAGACGCGGCCTGTTCTGACCGGGATCCTCGTCTCCGCGGCGGAGAGCGAGTTGCGCATGGTCGCGACCGACTCCTATCGCCTGAGCGTCAAGGAGACGAAGCTGGAGTCGCCACTTCCCAGCGCCTTCGAGGTCAACGTGCCGGCGCGCGCCCTGCAGGAGCTCGCCCGGGTGGCCGCCCACGCCAAGGAGGAGGAGGAGGTCCGGATCAGCGTGCGTCAGAACCAGGTTCTGTTCGAGGTCGGTCGCGTGATCCTGTCCTCACGCCTGATCGACGGTCAGTTCCCGAATTACCGGCAGCTGCTGCCCGAGGAGTTCGAGCACGAACTCCGCGTCCCGGGGGCTGAGCTCACCGACGTCGTGCGCCGGATCAGTCTGCTGGCCCAGAAGAACGCGCCGTTGCGCCTCGCGTTCGCACCCGGAGAGCTCACCGTCTCGGCTCAGACCCCGGACGTCGGCGAGGCCCTCGAGTCGCTACCGGTCGCCTTCCAGGGCGAGCCGCTTGAGATCGGGTTCAACCCCGAGTTCCTGCGTGCCGGGCTCGAGGCCATCGAGGACGGGGATGTGCTGCTGAAGCTGATCAGCCCGCTGCGGCCCGGGCTGATCGAGGCTGCCGACGAAAGCGGGTTCCTCTACCTCATCATGCCGATCCGGCTGAACGTGTGATGGCCGCGCCGGCGGGTTAGGTCGGCGCTGCCGGTGCGCGTCCTGGGCCTGACGCTCCGCGATTTCCGCGGCTACGACAACGCCGCCGTCGCCGTCGGCCCCGGCCTCACGGTCGTCACCGGGCCGAATGGTGCCGGCAAGACGAATCTGCTGGAGGCGTTGTACTTCGGCTGCACCGGCAGGTCGTGCCGGACCACCAACGAACGTGAGGTCGTGCGGTTCGGAGCGCCCGCCACCCGCGTGGTGGTGCGCGCGGAGGGCGCGGACGGACGGCACGAGTTGGCCGTCGGGTTCCAGCCCGGGCAGCCGAAGCGGATGCAGGTGGACGGCGCCCCTGTGCAGCGCATGCTGGACGTTCCCGACCGGCCGCTGGTGAGCATCTTCCTGCCCGACCGCCTCGAGTTGGTGAAGGGTCCTCCGGCCCTACGCCGCGGGCACCTCGACCAGCTCGTGGCAGCCCTGTGGCCGTCACGCGTGGGAACACGGCGGGCCTACGCCCAGGCCCTGGCGCAGCGCAACGCGCTGCTGGCCCGGATCCGTGTCGGCGGCGCCGGACGCCAGTCGCTTCCGACCTGGGACCTGCAGCTGGCGACGCACGGCCTCGCCCTGATGGCCGACCGCGAGCGCGCGGTGGCAGCGCTCCAGGCGCCGTTCGAGCGCCTGTGCGGCGAGCTGGGGCTCGACGGTGATCCGTCGGTCACCTACCGGCCGCGATCGCGAGCCACGGCTCCGGAGCAGCTTGCGGCGGAACTGGCCGAGCGAGCCCAGAGCGACCTGGAGCGGGGTTTCACCGGCCACGGTCCCCATCGCGACGAGGTGGCGATGCTCCGGTCCGGCCGGGAGCTCCGTGCGTACGGGTCGCAGGGCCAGCAGCGGCTCGCGCTGCTCGGACTGCTGTTGGCTGAGCGCGAGGCGATAGCGTCGAGCCGGATGGCACCTCCGCTGATGTTGCTCGACGACGTGATGAGCGAGCTCGACCAGGACCGCCGCCGGTCACTCGTCGAACTTCTGCGCAGCGGGAGCGGGCAGTCGGTGATCACGACCACCGATCTCGACCACGTGCCCGACGCCGCCGCTGAGGACATCACGCGACTCTCGGTCGCCGAGGGACACCTCCTGGCCGAGGCGGTGGCGGCGTGACGGGCCACCGCCGCAGCCCCCGGCCGGCGACGCTCGCGCTCGATCAGATCCGCGATCAGCTGGCGCCGGACACGCTGCTGGCCGAGGTTCAGCGAAACTGGCCGGAGGCGGTCGGAGGGTCGATCGCTGCCGAGGCCCGCCCGACCTCCGAGCGGGCTGGAGTGCTCACGATCTCGTGCTCGGCATCCGTCTGGGCGCAGGAGCTCGACCTGATGGCGCCGGCAATCCTGGAGCGGCTGAACGGGTCGCTGCGACGCGGCCGAATCCAGCGCCTGAAGTGCATCACGGCTCCGTTCTGAGAAAGGCGGCGTACAGCCACAGTTTTTCCACAGTTTGCAGGCAATTCTGTTACCGGCACAGGGGTCGCTCGGGGGGTCCTTGTGCTATTCTTCTGTACACCAGCTTCCGACGCCCCGGCGCGCCACATCCAGCGCGGACCCGGGGCGTCTCAATGTCATCGGAGGATCGTTGACAAAGGACAACGGCGCGTCAGAGCGCCCAGATCGCAAATCCAGCTACGACGCCCAGGACATCACCGTCCTCGAGGGCCTCGAGGCGGTTCGCAAGCGCCCCGGCATGTACATCGGGTCCACCGGCCCGAGGGGGCTCCACCACCTCGTCTACGAGCTCGTCGACAACTCTGTCGACGAGGCGCTCGCCGGTCACTGCGACGACGTCACGGTGACCATCCACCCCGACAACTCGGTCACGGTGGCCGACAACGGCCGCGGGATCCCCGTGGCGATCATGGAGAAGGAGCAGCGCCCAGCGGCTGAGGTCGTTCTGACAGTGCTCCACGCCGGCGGCAAGTTCGGCGATGGTGGCGGATACAAGGTGTCCGGCGGCCTGCACGGCGTCGGCGTCTCGGTGGTCAACGCGCTGTCGGAGCGACTCGACCTGGAGATCCTTCGTGACGGCTACCACTGGCGCCAGACCTTCGAGCGCGGCAAGCCGCTGACTGACCTCGTCAGGGGCGAGCCGACGAAGGCGACCGGCACGACGATCACGTTCTTGCCCGACGCCGACATCTTCGAGACGCTCGAGCTCGACTTCGCCACGCTGGAGGAGCGCCTGCGCGAGACCGCGTTCCTGACCCGTGGCCTGCGGATCGCGCTCGACGACGTCCGCGCCGAGGGCCACAAGATCGAGTTCCGCTACGAGGGTGGCATCGTCGACTTCGTCGCCTACCTGAACGAGAACAAGGAGCCGATCCACAAGAAGGTGATCTTCTTCTCCGGTGAGAGCAACGAGGGTGCCGTCGAGGTCGCGATGCAATGGAACGCCTCCTACCAGGAGTCGGTGTTCTCGTTCGCCAACAACATCAACACCCACGAGGGTGGCTCGCACTTGTCGGGCTTCCGCTCCGCCCTCACCGGCGCGCTCAACAAGTACGCGCGCGACAAGGCCTTCCTCAAGGAGAAGGACGACAACCTCGTCGGCGAGGATGTGCGCGAGGGGCTCACGGCGGTCATCTCGGCCAAGCTCACCGATCCCCAGTTCGAGGGTCAGACCAAGACCAAGCTCGGCAACCCGGGGATGCAGGGCTTCGTGCACTCGGTCGTCAACGCCCGCCTGTCGGAGTTCCTGGAGGAGAACCCCAAGGACGCGAAGGACGTGATCAGCAAGGCCGTCCAGGCCTCCCAGGCTCGCGCCGCCGCCCGAAAGGCGCGCGACCTGACCCGCCGCAAGTCGGCGCTCGAGAACTCCCGCCTCCCGGGCAAGCTCGCCGACTGCTCGATCAAGGATCCCTCATTGTCGGAGCTGTTCGTCGTCGAGGGCGATTCCGCCGGCGGTTCCGCGGTCGGCGCCCGTGACCGCAGCACCCAGGCGATCCTGCCGCTGCGCGGCAAGATCCTCAACGTTGAGAAGAGCCGGATCGACAAGGTCCTCGGCAACACCGAGATCCAGGCCCTGATCACGGCGATCGGGACCGGCGTCCGTGACGAATTCGACCTCTCCAAGGCGCGCTACCACAAGATCGTGATGCTCACCGACGCGGACGTCGACGGTGCCCACATCCGCACGCTGGCGCTGACGCTCCTGTTCCGGGAGATGCAGCCGCTGATCGAGGCGGGCTACGTATACATCGCCAAGCCGCCGCTGTACCGCCTCTCCAAGGGCAGCAAGCACCGCTACCTGGAGCGCGAATCAGAGCTCGAGGACATTCTGCTCGGCGACAAGTTCGAGCGGATCGAGGTTTTCGATCGATTCAACAAGCAGTTCAAACTGACCGAGGCGCGTTGGAAGCGATTCAGCCGCCTGCTCAAGCAGTACGAGGGATGGGCGTCGGCCTTGCGCGCCACGCACGGACAGATGGTCGTCCACTTCCTGCAGCAGGCGCGACTCCTCGAGGAGGGCATCACCGACGGCGAGAGCATGCTCCGCCACATCGCCAAGGCGGGCAATGACGGCGAGGCCTACAACGCCGAGCTCATCTCGGAGACACCCGACGAGATCGTCGTGCGCACGATCGAGGCCTCCACCGGTCTCGCCAGCACGCACCACGTCGGCCGCGGCGTGCTCGACGCCACCGAGTACCACCGTCTCACCGAGGTCCACGCCGAGATCGCCGAGATCGCCGGAACGCCGCCGTTCTCGGTCAAGCTCGGCGACCAGTCCAGCACCGCTCACACCTTCGACGAGCTGCGCGGCGCGATCCTCGAGGTTGCCCAGAAGGGCGTCGATTACGTGCGCTTCAAGGGCCTCGGCGAGATGGATCCCGAGGAGCTCCGCGAGACAACCATGGATCCCGCCACCCGGACGCTGGTGCAAGTGACGGTCGAGGATGCCGCCGCCGCCGACCGCGTCTTCTCGATGCTGATGGGCGATCAGGTCGAGCCTCGCCGTGTGTTCATCGAGGAGAACGCGCGTCTCGTCAGCAACCTGGACGTGTAGCCCATGTCGACCATCGACACCATCGGCGGAGGGAACATCGAGCCTCGGGCGCTCGAGGACGAGATGCGCTCGGCGTATCTCGACTACGCGATGTCCGTGATCGTCGGGCGCGCGCTGCCCGATGTCCGCGACGGCCTGAAGCCGGTCCACCGTCGCGTGCTCTACGTGATGAACGAGCTCGGTCTGCAGCCGACGCGCAAGCACGTGAAGTGCGCGCAGATCGTCGGCGAGGTCATGGGCAAGTATCACCCGCACGGCGACGCGTCGATCTACGACACGCTCGTCCGCTTGGCCCAGGACTTCTCGATGCGCCATCCGCTCGTCGACGGCCACGGGAACTTCGGCAACATCGACGGCTACGGCGCCGCGGCGATGCGGTACACCGAGGCTCGCCTCGACCGCCTGGCGACGGAGATGCTGCGCGACCTCGACGCCAATACCGTCGACTTCGCCCCGACGTATGACGGAACCAGGCAGGAGCCGCTGGTGCTGCCGGCGCGCTTCCCGAACCTGCTCGTCAACGGGGCGACCGGGATCGCCGTCGGGATGGCCACCAATATCCCGCCGCACAACCTGCGCGAGGTGATCGGGGCGACGATCGCCTACATCGACGATCCCGGCATCGACGTCGACGGCCTGATGCGCCACATCAAGGGTCCGGACTTCCCCACCGCCGGCACGATCCTTGGCCGGGACGGGATCCGCGACGCCTACGCCACCGGCCGCGGCCGGGTGCGCGTTCAGGCCAAGGCCCACATCGAGCCGATCGGGCAGGGCAAGGAGGCGATCATCGTCACCGAGCTGCCCTACCAGGTGCGCAAGGGTGGCGACGGCGGCCTGATCCTCAAGATCGCCGATCTCGTCCACGACAAGAAGATCTCGGAGATCTCCGACCTCCGTGACGAGTCCGATCGCCACGGCATGCGGATCGTGATCGAGCTCAAGCGCGACGTGATCCCGAAGGTCGTCCTCAACAAGCTCTACAAGCACACGCCGATGCAGACCACGTTCGGCGTCAACATGGTTGCGCTCGTCGACAACGTGCCCAGGACGCTCTCGCTCCGCGAGGTTATCGGCCACTACGTCGACCATCAGCGCGAGGTCATCATCCGGCGGACCAAGGATGAGCTCGCCAAGGCCGAGGCCCGGGCGCACGTGCTCGAGGGCCTGCTGATCGCGCTGGGCAACCTCGACGAGGTGATCGCGCTGATCCGCGGCTCTCGTGACCCAGCCGCGGCGCGCGAGGGCCTCGTCGAGCGTTTCGACCTGACGGTGATCCAGGCCCAGGCGATCCTGCAGCTGACGCTCAGCCGCCTGACCGCGTTGGAGGCCGACAAGATCGAGAAGGAGCACGCCGACCTCACCGAGCGGATCAAGGAGCTGCGGGAGATCCTCGGCGACGAGGCGCTCGTCAACGGGCTGATCAAGGACGAGCTGACCGAGATCGCCAACGTGTACGGCGAGCCGCGCCGCACCGAGATCACGCACGCCGAGGGCGAGATCGATATCGAGGACCTGATCGCCGATCAGCAGATGGTCATCTCGATCACGAACTCCGGCTACATCAAGTCGCTGCCGCTGTCGACCTACCGCCAGCAGCGGCGTGGCGGGATCGGCGTGACCGGCATGGACATGAAGGACGACGACTACATCGAGCATCTGTTCGTGACCTCCACGCACGACTACCTGCTGTTCTTCACCAACCGCGGCAAGGTCTACCGGCTGAAGGTGTACGAGCTGCCGGAGGCGTCCCGCACCGCCAAGGGCCGCGCTCTCGTCAACCTGTTGCCCCTGCGTGAGGGCGAGCGCGTCCAGTCGGTGCTCTCCACGCGGGACTTCACGGAGGGCAAGTACCTCGTGTTCGCAACGCGCAACGGCATCGTCAAGAAGACCGAGTTCCTGGCCTACAACACGCCGATCAAGGCCGACGGGATCATTGCGATCAACATTCGCGACGACGACGAGCTGATCGCCGTCCGCCGCACCAGCGGCGACGACGACATCATCATGGTCTCGCGCTCCGGTCAGGCGGCCCGCTTCAGCGAGCACGCCGTCCGCGCGATGGGCCGCGACACCAGCGGCGTCCGCGGCATGAACGTTTCGCAGAAGGGCAACGCCGTGCTCGCCATGGACGTCGCCCGCGACGATCAGGAGCTGCTCGTCGTGACCGAGAACGGTTACGGCAAGCGGACCCCGATCCCCGACTATCCCGTCAAGGGACGCGGGACGATGGGTGTCAAGACGATCGCGCTGACCGAGAACAAGGGCGCCCTCGCGGGCGCGCTCGTCGTCCGCGAGCACCAGGAGCTGGTCTTCATCTCCCAGAACGGGATGGTCCAGCGCACCTCCGTCCGCGGCATCAATCGCTACGGCCGCGCCTCACAGGGCGTCCGTGTGATGAACATCCGCGACGACGACCAGGTCAGCGCCGTCGCCCTCGTCATCGAGTCCGAAGCCGAAACCGCCGCGTCCGTCCTCGACGGCGAGGTCATCGACGGCCCCGCCACCGCGCTCGACGGCCCCGCCGCCGGCGCCGACGCAATCGAGCCCGGCATCGACGACCCGGACGCCCCCACCGAGCCCGGCATCGACGACCCGAGCTCCGGCGACGACGCCGACGCGCAGTAGCGAAGCGCCGCTGGTCCCGCCGGCCACCGCTCGCACCCCAGCAGAGCCCGTAACCACACCGGGGCGCTCGAATACGCCCGCAAGGTTCGCTACTCTCCCCGATACCAGAGAAAGGAGGTGGTCCGACATTGTCTGACAGTTCTTGCGGGACCCTGGAGGTGTCCGGCCGCTAGGTCGGAGGCTGACCCCGCTTAGCGGAGTCCCCCCGAGACACCGTCGTGGTGGGCGCCGGGATTAGTCCCTCCGGCATGTACCAAGCTCGCCCCGGAAAGCAGCCAGATGTTCGTGAAGGGCGCCCCCGTCGAGGGCGCCCTTCGCATATTCGGGCGAGCTCTCGCGGCCGCCCGCACGCGGCCGCGGAGTCAACCATCTGGGCCTACGCTCCTAGGCGGCCAGGTACTGGCGCCAGGCGGCCGGGATGGTCGGGCTGGCGACCTGGATGAAGACGTGCTGGCTCGGGGTGCGCGGCTGGGTCAGCAGTTGCATGCCCGCCTGGCGCGGCAGCGCGTTGCCCTTGCGCCGGTTGCACGGTGCGCATGAGGCGACGATGTTGTCCCAGCTCGACGGCCCGCCCTTGGAGCGCGGGATCACGTGATCGACGGTCAGGTTCGAGTGCGAGCCGCAGTACTGGCAGGTCCAGTTGTCGCGGGCGAACACGGCCCGACGGGTGATCTTGCGCCGGTGTGTGTCGCGTGGGATGCGGACGTAGCTGACCAGGCGGATCACCATCGGGCGAGACATCGATTGCGTCGCGGAGTGCAGCTCCCACTCGGCGTGCTCGAGGATCTCGGCTTTCTCCTTGAGCAGCAGCACGACGGCGCGTCGCACGGTGCAGACGTTGATCGGCTCGTACGTCGCGTTCAAGACGAGCACCCGGCCAACCTCACGCCCGCGCCGCCGGTGCTCAGAGAGCGGCGCGGACCACGATGGCGCTGGTGGTACTGGATTCGCCATGATCGTCGCGCCAGTGTACCGGGGGGGAGGGCCGCGTTATGTCATGCTCGTGACGGGTGAATTGGACCCACTCGTCCGCCCACGGACGGTGCCCCCCTCCCTGACCAGCGCGCTCATGTCGCAGCTGGAAATGATCCCAAGATTCGCAGCGCGTCGACGTGGGTCATCACGCCGGCCAGTGCCGCAGCGACCTCGGGCGCGCAATCGCGCCCCTGGAGGTCGGCGAAGAACATGTAGTTGCCGAGGCCCAGCTTCCGCGGCCGCGACTCGATCCGGGTCAGGTTCACCTCCCGCTCGGCGAATTCCGACAGGCAGCTGACGAGCCAGCCCGGGTGCGACGATCCGGCGCCCCAGAACACGATTGCCGTCTTCCACGGACCGATGGGGTGTGGGCTCTCGGCCGGCGCCCCCGGGGGGACGCCGGCCGGCCCCAGCCACACGAAGCGGGTCTCGTTGTCGGGGCCGTCCTCGACGCCGGCGCGGAGCACCACACAGCCGTAGTGCTCGGCGGCCAGCCGGGTGCCCAGCGCCGCCCAGCGCCCGTCGTGCTCGGCGACCAACCGCACGGCCTCGGCCGTCGAGCTCGCGGCGATCACGCTCGCTTCCGGCAGAGACGTGCGGATGAATCGTGCGCACTGCGCGTTGGCCTGGGGATGCGAGACGACGAACTCGATCTGCGTGAGCTCGACCGGTCCGCGCGCGATCAGGCACTGCTCGATCGGGACCACCAATTCGCCGACGATCGCCACGTCGGTGGCCTCGATCGCCAGCACGTCGAGGGTCGCGTTGACCGACCCCTCCATCGAGTTCTCGATCGGGACCAGGGCGCGCTCCACGGCTCCGGCGTGCACCGCCATGACCGTGTCGTATACGGTGGCGAACGCCACCGGCTCCAGCTCGAGGCCGGCGGTTGCCGTCATCAACGCCTCGTGCGTGTGGGTGCCCTCGGGCCCGAAGTAGCCGACGATCACCGCCCGGGCTCCGCTATGAGCTGCTGGGCTGCTGGCCGCCGTCGCCCTGCAGGGCGAGCTCGATCGCCTCATTCTCCTCGGGCGAGAGCTCGAGCTCCGCCCGGCCGTCGCGCACCTGCTTGGCGTACAGGCGCGCCTGGTCGCGATGGTGGATCGACGAGAGCACAAGGCCCGAACGGGTCGCGTCGAGCAACGCGATCGAGGTCGACTGACGGCCCGACATCTCCCCGTAGGCGTCGTAGCGGACCAGGGCCCGGTAGGCCACGGTGCCGTCGAGGCGCAACTCGGCTGCTTCCATGCGGTCGTTGAGGCGCGCCGCTGCGTCCTCCACGTACTCATGCAGGGCGTGGAACTGCCGCTCGAGCGCGGCCGCGTGCTCGACCAGATCCTGCCGGCGCTCGCCGAGCACGAGTCGCTGGTCGGCGCGCACGCTGCGCAGCCGGAAGGCCAGCCAGGCGCAGAGCGCGAGCGCGAGGACGGCGACCGCCGCAGCCGCGACCGCGACGATTCCCGCCGTGCTGGTGAGATCGTGCACGGAGGTGAAGGATAGGCGCCCGCCGGATCGCCGGAGGTGCGCCTACTGGAACGTGACCGGGTACGTCTGGGTGTTGTTGGCGCTGTTCGTCTCGCCGCGGACCGGCACGACGGTCACGGTGACGTTGTACGTGCCCGCCGGCGGGGACTGATTGAGCGGTACGGTCGCCGAGGTCGACTGGCCCGCGGTGGTCTGCGGGACCACCGTCTGCCCGCTCGAGCTGGTCCCGCTGACCGACACCTTGATGACGACGTTCTTCTCGTTGTTCTGCCCGCTGTTGGTGAAGTTGACCGTGAAGCTCGGCGTCGGGCTCCTGGGGATCGTGTTGGTCGAGCCGCTCTGCAGCGTCGTTCCGCCGACGCTGACCGAATCAAGCGAGTGGCCGTGCGTTCCCGGTGCGATCGGGCCGCTCGAGGACGACGAGGACGACGACGAGCTCGCGCCGAGCTTGGTGGCCACGAAGTCCGGGCTCAGCCATCCGATGTCTGGCAGGAACTGCCCGGCCGGAATCGTCTCGCCGTTGGGCCCCACGACGATCCCAGCGCCGTGGAGGGCCGCGGCGATGGCCGTCGCGGTGTAGTCGGTGTAAAGCACATCCGAGGCGTAGAAGCGGGCGTTGTTGGCGGCGATCTGGTGGATCGCGTTCTGGTTGTTCGTGGTGCCGAGCGCCGACTGGACGAGCTGGGCGATGTTGGCAATCCCGTCGCGGCGCATGGTCATCGCCAGCACAAAGTTCGACTGCGCGCCCTTGACCTCGTCCGGCACGTCGATCGCCTGAGCGTGCGTCAGCTCGGAGTCGGCGGCGACGCGCGTCTCGTTGAGCTGGTTGGTGAGATTCTGCGCATTGCTCGCCCCGCCGGCGCCGGACAGGAGGTTGAAGAACTGCGTCCCGGTGTTGTCGGACTCCTGGAGGATCGAGGCGACGTTGTTGGTGTAGTCCTTGAGGGCGCTGTTGCGGGCGCTGACCTGGCAGCTGTGCACGCCAAGGACGATCAGGATGATGACGATGACGATGGCCACCCCGGCCACCGCGCGACGCACCTGGACCGACTGCCGGTTACTCGGCGGCCGACGACCCGCCCCGGAGGGCCGGCGGGTACGCGGCGGTGGCGTGCGAGGCTCGTCCGCCTCATCGAAGAACGACAAGCTTTTCTCGCTCCTTCCGGGATCCGGAAAGCTCAGTATGACTTCCCGCACGGCCGGAAATGCAATCTCGCACGCGCGCATGCAGCCTGCGAAGCCCCGAGACCGCAGGGACGAGCGCCGCCGCGTTGAAAAGCCCACCATGACTCGCAGCGAGCTGCAGAGCGCATCCGAGGCTCCCACGCGTGCCCCCCGTCAGCCGCACGCCGCGCCCGCGGCACCGCTGGTTCTGGGTCGTTACCGCCTGTACCGGCGCCTCGGCGCGGGCGCGTACGGGACGGTGTGGATGGCGCGCGACGAGCGCCTCGACCGGGACGTGGCGGTGAAGATCGTGCCCCGGGAGCGGATTGTCGGCGGTCGCTTCGAGCGCGAGGCGCGGGCCGCCGCGCGGCTGGCCCACCCGGGGATCGTGACCCTGTACGAGGCCGGCGCTGACGACGAGGGTGCCTACCTGGTCTCGGAGCTGGTGCGGGGAGCGACGCTTGACGGGTTGCTCGAGACCGGTCGCCTCTCGGACCGCGACGTGGTGACGATCGGGATTGCGCTGTGCGACGCGCTCGCGCACGCGCACTCTCAGGGGGTCGTTCACCGTGATGTCAAGCCGTCAAACATTCTCGTCCCGGAGCGTCCGACGACGCCCGATCAGGTGGCAAAGCTGACCGATTTCGGCGTGGCGCGCGTGGTCGGGGGCGATTCCCTGACCCGCACCGGCGACGTCGTGGGGACCGCCGCCTACATGGCGCCCGAGCAGGCCGAGGGCCGCGAGGCCGGTGCGGCCGCCGACCTGTACGCACTGGCGCTGGTCATCTACGAGGCGCTGACCGGCATCAATCCGATCCAGACGGGCACAGCGGCGCGCAACGCGCGGCGCCTCGGGGCGCACTTGCCCCCGCTGCGCCGGCAGCGCCGCGACCTGCCCCGCGAGCTCGGCCAGGGCATCGACCAGGCGCTGCGCCCGCGCGCGCGGGAGCGCGGGACCGTGAGACACCTGCGCCAAGCTCTGTCCGCATCGCTGTCCGGTGTGCAGGACCAGCCCGGGATCGTCGCGCCGGCGTGGCGCCCGTCCACGCGGACGGCGGACCGCGTGCCCGACGGGACCGCGGACCGCGGGGTGAGGTGGGCCGGTACGGGCGACGAGCTGTCCGGGCCGGACGACGGCGCCCCGGTCGCGGCGCCCCTGGACCGCGGCTCGCGCGCGCGGCCGGTGCCTCTGGGCGCGCGGGTCCTCGCCGCCTGCGCGTCGGTGGGGATGATCGCCTGGCTCCTCACGCATCTGCTGCACCCGGCCCCAGGCGTGCCGCTGATGGCGGGACTCTGCGCTGGACTTGCGATCGCCGCCCTGCCGAGGCTCGGATGGGTGGCCGTCTGGGTCGCGTTGTGCGTGTCATTGGCCATCGAGCACGAGCCCGGCGCCTCGCTCGTGCTCGCCCTCGGCGCACTGCTCCCGGCCGTGCTGCTCCCGTTCTCTCCGTCCGCCTGGCCGCTGTCAGCCGGCGCCCCGGGGCTCGGCGTGTTCGGCCTGGCGGGTGCCTGGCCCGCGGTGGCGGGACGCGCTCGGGGCGTTTGGCGCCGGGCGGTGCTCGGGGCCACCGGTTGGCTCTGGCTTGCGATCGCCGAGCGCCTCACCGGAGCGGTGCTGTACCTCGGCCGTCCACCCGGGACGCCGTCGCCGCCGGTCTGGACCGCTTCGCTGCAGGTCACGGTTCACGACGTCCTCGGCGGACTGCTGGGCGCCGGTGTGCTGCTACCGGCAGCGGTGTGGGGGGCCGCCGCGTCGGTGCTGCCCTGGATCGTCAGGGGGCGCTCGCCCGCCCTGGACCTGGTGCGCGTTGCGGCCTGGGCCGCCATACTCGTTTCGGCGACGGGAGCCGCGGTCCGCGTCGCCCACGTGCCGACGGGCTACGGGACACCGCGCGGGGCCGTGCTCGGGGCGATCGCGAGCGTCGTGGTCGCGCTCGCGCCGCTCGCCACCCGGTCGTGGCACGCGGCCCGCAAGTCGCGATCCTCGCAAGCCGGACTTCCGTAGCATCATCCTGCCCCCAGGGGCGTGCCATGAGTGTGCTCAAGAGCCTCGAAAGCAAGATCGCCGGCCTCGTCGAGGGCACCTTCAGCCGTGCCTTCAGATCCGAGGTGCGGCCGGTTGAGATCGCGCGCAAGCTCGCGCGCGAAATGGAGGAGCACAAGTCCTTCTCCGTGTCTCGCACCTATGTGCCCAATGAATACCGGGTGTTCCTGTCGCCGGCCGATCGCGATCGCTTCGCCGATTACGAGGATGCGCTGGCCGGAGAACTGTCGGGCTATCTGCTCGAGTACGCCCGCCGCGAGCGACTGGCCATGCTCTCGCGTCCGGTGATCGAGTTCGAGACCGACCAGCGGCTCGGTTTGGGGGAGTTCGGAATCCAGACGCGGGTGGTCCGCGCGGCCGAAGGGCCCGAGCAGCACGCAGCCGACGAGGAGTCGGGCCGCACGATGATCTACTCGAGCGCGGAGCGGGTCGCCGAGCCGCTCGAGGAGCGCGCCCGGGCGCGCAATGAGACCGCGCTGCTGCTCGTCGATGGCAAACGACTCGTGGTCGGTCCCGCCGGAGCCACGATCGGCCGCAGCCGCCAATGCGACGTCGTGTTGGGCGATCCGAACGTCTCGCGCCAGCACGCGGAGGTGCGGCCGCGGGGCGGAGCGTGGGTCCTCAGCGACCTCGGGTCGACCAACGGGGTCAGCCTCAACGGCCGCCGGATCGAGGGTCCGCAGGTCGTCAAGCCCGGGGATCTGATCGAACTCGGCACGTCCGCGATCACATTCGAGCTTGAATAGCGGCCGAGGCGCCACGCATGCTCGAGCCTGTCTCCGTCGGCCTGAAGTTCGGCTTTCTCGCCGTTCTCTACCTGTTCCTGCTCTGGGTCGTGCGCAGCGCGCTCAAGGATCTCCGACGGGGCCAGGGCGGGGTCGTGGCGTCCGACGAGCCGCCACCGGCCGACGCCACCGGGATGTACTCGGCGGCGTCGGGCCTGGGGGAGCTCGATGACGAGTTCGAGCCGCGGCTGATGGTCGAGCGGGCGCTCGGTCACGAGTCCGGAGTGGCCTATGACCTGAGCGACGGCGCTACTCTCGGCAGGGGAGACGTCGAGATTCAGCTCGAGGATCCGTTTGCCTCCTCGCGTCACGCGCGGATCTCTCGCCAGGGACACGTGGTCGTGATCGAGGATCTCGGGTCCACCAACGGCACCTACCTCAACGAACAGCCGCTCACCGGGCCGCAGCCGCTGCACAGTGGCGACCGCATCCGGATCGGCGACAGCGAGTTCTCCTACCTGCAGTAGAGATTCACGATGCTTCGCGCCGCAGAGACAGTCGCCAAGACCGACACCGGGCTTCAGCGCCGGGACAACGAGGACTCCGCGTACGCCCGGGCGCCCGTGTTCGTGGTTGCCGACGGGATGGGCGGCGCGCAGGCGGGCGAGGTGGCCTCGCAGATCGCCGTCGAGGCGTTCGAGCAGGGACTGCCGGAGGACGGCAGCCCCGAGGAGCGGCTGGCCAGCCGCGCGCGCGAGGCCAACACGCGGATCCACGACCTCTCCCAGGCCGAGTCCGAGCGGGCCGGGATGGGTACGACCCTGACGGCTGCGTACCTCGATCGGGACGACCTGGCCATCGCGCACGTCGGCGACAGCCGCGCGTATCTGTACCGCGACGGGACGTTGACGCGCCTGACCCAGGACCACTCGCTGGTGGACGAGCTCGTACGCCGCGGCAAGCTGACCGAGGAGCAGGCGGCCGAGCATCCGCAGCGTTCGATCATCACCCGCGCGCTCGGGCCGGAGCCTCAGGTCGAGATCGACACCTGGACCTATCCGCTGCGCGATGGGGACGTGGTCCTGCTCTGCAGCGACGGGCTGACCTCGATGGTCTCCGAAGAGCTCGTGGCGACCGTGCTGGGGCGTTCCGAGAGCCTCGAGGCCGCGGCCCAGGGATTGATCGACGAGGCCAACGGCGCCGGGGGCCGCGACAACATCACCGTCGTCCTGTTCCGCCTCGAGGAGGTCGGATCCGAGCCCGGAGGCGACCAGCCGACCCTGGTCGGCATGGCGGCGCCGCCGGGTGACATCGCCGTCGTCGCTCAGCGGACCCCCGCCCCGTCTCCTGCGTCTCCGGGTGGCGCCTCGGCCGCCGGAACGCAGACCCGCGCCCGTCGCGCCCGGCTCGCGCGGACTCAGGGCGCGCCGCCGCCCCCCGCGCCGCGCTCGGGCCGGCGCCACGCCCGGCTGGTCGCGGCCGTGGTCTCGACGCTCGTCGTACTGTTCATCATCGGCGCAGGCGGCTACCTCGCCAGTCGCCAGCTGTACTTCATCGGCACCAACCCACAGGGGATCGTGACGATCTACCGGGGCCTGCCCTACGACCTGCCTGCTGGGATCCGCCTGTACGAGAGCTACTACGTCTCCGGCGTCCCGGCCACCTCGATCCCGGCCGACCGTCGCAACCAGGTCCTCAACCACCACCTGCGCTCGCAGTCGGATGCCTCGAATCTGGTCAAGGCGCTGGAGTTGGGGCAGGTGTCCAAGTGAGCGTGCGGCGATGAGTGCCCGGAACCGCGAGCTGCTCGGGCTGATCCCGGCGTCGTTGCTGGTCACCGCGGGCTTTGCGGGCGTCTTCATCCAACGCTCCAACGTCCTCTCCAACGTCTCGCTGACCTACGGCGCGATCTTCCTCGGGTTGTGCCTTGCCGGCCACGTGTTCATCCGCATCACGCTGCCCTACGCCGATCCGTACATGTTCCCGCTCGTGGCGCTGCTGGCCAGCTTCGGGATCGTGATGGTCTACAGGATCAGCGCGACCGACGCTCGGCAGCAGGCGCAGTGGTTCGTGTTCGGCCTGATCCTGTTCGCGGTGACGATCATCGTGTTCCGGGACTACCGCAAGCTCGAGCAGTACCGCTACGTGATCGCCTTCGTCTCGCTCGGCCTGCTGGTGCTGCCGCGCCTGCCGGGAATCGGCTATCAGGCCAATGGTGCCTACCTCGGCGTGCGGATCCCCGGCGTGTTCGTGTTCCAGCCGACGGAGTTCGCCAAGATCGGCTTCGTCATCTTTCTGGCCAGCTACCTGCGGGACACGCGCCAGGTGATGGTGATGGGCGCGCGGCGCTTCCTCGGCGTCACGATCCCGCCGCTGAAGCACTTCGGACCACTCGTCGTGATCTGGGGCCTGGGCATGCTGATCCTGATCGTGCTGCACGACATCGGCTCGTCCTTGATGTTCTACGGGGCGCTGCTGGCGGTGCTCTACGTCGCCACCGACCGGCTCTCGTTCGTCGTCGTCGGATTGATCGCGTTCGGGGTCGGCGCCTGGTACCTGGGCACGCACATCCCGCACGTCCACGACCGCGTCGAGGCGTGGTTGCATCCGCTGGACCCGAACCTCTACCACCGCGTCGGCGGCAGCTTCCAGCTTGCCAACTCGATGTTCGCCCAGGCCGCCGGCGGCATGTTCGGCCAGGGCTTCGGCCAGGCCGCGCTGACCGTCCCCGGCACCAACTTCAACCTCCTGCCGGCGCCTCAGACCGACATGATCTATGCCGTCATCACCGACGAGCTCGGTCTGTTCGGCGCCGTGGCGGTGCTCCTCACCTACCTGCTGTTCGTGGCCCGCGGCTTCAAGACCGCGCTCCTGGCCCGCGACTCGTTCTCGACCCTGCTGGCGACGGGGCTGAGCGCCGTGTTCGCGCTGCAGGTCTTCGTGATCGTCGGCGGGGTCACCCGCGTGATCCCGTTGACCGGCGTGACCTTGCCGTTCATCTCCTACGGCGGCTCCTCGATCGTCGCCAACTTCGTCCTGCTGGCACTGCTGCTGCTCGTGTCGGATCGCGCCCGGAGGCCGGTGCGATGAACGCTCCGATCGTCCGTCTGTTCGGCCTGATCGTGGTCCTGTTCGCCCTGCTGATCGGATGGACCAGTCGCTGGACGGTGTTCGAGGCCACATCGTTGCGCAACAACTCGCTCAACGTGCGCACGCTGATCGACGAGCTGAAGATCAAGCGGGGCCAGATCATCGCCGACGACGGCACTGTGCTGGCGCGCTCGGTCCCCGCGCCGGGGCAGACGTGGACCCGCTTCTACCCGACTCGGTCGCTGTTCTCACAGGCGGTCGGGTATTCGCTGCCTCGCGAAAGTCGCAGCGCCGGACTCGAGCGCTCGAGGGGCGACGAGCTGCGCGGTCTGCAGACCGGCTTCGGCTCGATCTTCGGTCCGCTCGGGGGCGCCCAGCGGGTGGGGGACGACATCTACACGACGCTCGACCCGAAGGCCCAGCAGGTCGCCTACCAGCAGTTGCAGGCCGCGGCGCAGATCGGCTCGCCGAAGGGCTCGGTGGTGGCGCTGGACCCGCGTAACGGCAACGTGCTGGTGATGGCCGCGCTCCCGAGCTACGACGACAACACGCCGAACGCCACGGGCCCCAACGTGTCGAGCTTCAACCGTTCCACGCAGGCCGGCTATCCACCGGGCTCGACGTTCAAGGTCGTCACCGCGGTGGCCGCGATCGACAGTGGCAAGTTCACCCCGAGCTCGACCGTCAACGGCAACTCGCCGGTCACGATCTCGGGCGTTCCGCTGTCCAACGATGGCGGCCAGTCGTTCGGCACGATCGACCTCACGACGGCGCTCACCTTTTCGGTCAACACGGTGTGGGCGCAGGTCGCCGAGACCGTGGGTCGCCAGACGATGACCAACTACATGCAGCGCTTCGGCTTCTACTCCAAGCCGCCGCTGGACTATCCACCCGACGAGATCAACTCGAGCCGGCCCTACGCCCCCAATGGCCGGCCGTACGTGCCCGGCAGCCCGAACGAGGACATCGGCCGGATCGGGATCGGCCAGGGCGGCCTGCTGGTCACGCCGTTGCAGATGGCGATGGTGGCCTCGGCGGTGGCCAACAACGGCAAGCTGATGGTGCCGCACCTGACCGCCCGTGCCGTCGACCAGGACGGACGCACGGTGGAGACGATCAATCCCACCACCTATGCTCAGGTCATGAAGCCGTCGACCGCGCAGGCCGTCGGCCAGATGATGACCCATGTGGTGCAGGAGGGAACCGGTACTGCGGCGGCGCTCAGCGGGATCGCGGTGGCCGGCAAGACGGGTACCGCGTCGGTCGGGGTCGCGGGCAACAACGTCACCCAGCCGTGGTTCATCGCCTTCGCCCCGGTGAACAATCCAACCGTGGCGATCGCTGTCACCGTCGAGCGAACCCAGGGTGGGTTCGGAGGCACGGTCGCGGCCCCGATCGCGAAGGCGGTCATGCAGACGCTCCTGGCGGAGGGCAAATGACGGAGATCGCCCCCGGCACGCTGGTCGATGATCGCTACGAGGTGATCTCGCGCTTGGGCTCGGGGGGGATGGCCGACGTGTTCCTCGCCGAGGACCACCAGCTCGGCCGCAAGGTGGCGCTGAAGCTCCTGCACCGGCGCTTCGCCGAGGACCCGGGGTTCGTGGAGCGCTTCCGACGCGAGGCCCAGGCCGCCGCCGGCCTGCAGCACCCCAACGTCGTGAGCGTCTACGACCGGGGCACGTTCGACGATACGTACTACATCGCGATGGAGTACCTCCCGGGCCGCACGCTCAAGCAGCTGATCCGTGAGGAGGCGCCGCTCGATCCCATCCGCGCGATCGACATCACGGTCGAGATCCTCAAGGCAGCGCGCTTCGCCCATCGGCGCGGCATCATCCACCGCGACCTCAAGCCGCACAACGTGATCATCGACGAGAACGACACCGCCAAGGTGACGGATTTCGGCATCGCCCGCGCCGGAGCGTCGGACATGACGGAGACCGGCTCGATCATGGGGACCGCCCAGTACCTGTCCCCGGAGCAGGCCCAGGGCCACGTCGTCAGCGCCGGCTCGGACCTGTACTCGATCGGCGTCGTGCTCTACGAGCTGCTGACGGGGCGCGTGCCCTTCGACGCCGAGGCGGCCGTCACGATCGCGCTCAAGCACGTTTCCGAGGCCCCCACGCCGCCGAGTGTGATCAATCCGGCCGTGCCACCCGATCTCGAGCGCGTGGTCCTGTGGACCCTCGACAAGGACCCGGCCCGGCGTCCGGCCGACGCCGACCAGCTGATCGCCGCCCTGGAGGATGTGCGGGCCGAAATCGTCTCGGGCGCCAAGGGTCAGCGCACTGCGGAGCTGACCGCGCTCGGCGTCGGCGCGGCGTTCGTCGACGCTCCTCCGACGGCGGCCTACGCGAACGTGGTGCCGGATCCGGCCCTCGCGCCGGTGGCCTGGGAGGACCCGGCCGCGGTCGGAGGCGATCAGCCTCCCGACGAGGAGCGCCGATCCCGGCGCTGGCTGTGGATCGCACTCGTGGCCGCGATCATCCTGATCGGCGGGGGGGTGGCCGTCTATCTGCTCACGAGGCCGGCCAAGACGATCGTGCCGACCGTCGTGAACCAGTCACTCAACGACGCGCGCACGGTGCTGCAAAACGACGGCTTCGGCGTGTCGGTGCTGTATGTCACGGACAACCATCCCGCCGGGACCGTGATCGGGCAGTCGCCGCTTGCCGGCGCCAAGGCCGATGAGGGCTCGACCGTGAACCTCACCGTCTCGAATGGACCCGGGTCGGTCAACGTCCCGTCAGTCTCCGGGCTGACGGCCGCGCAGGCCAAGCAGGAGCTCAACGCCGCGAGACTCAAGGTCGGCCGAACCGTCACCGAGCCGTCCTCGACGGTGCCCAAGGGCGATGCCACCCGGACCGATCCCCAATCGGGGCAGCCGCTTCCGATCAACAGTGAGGTGACGCTGTTCGTGTCCTCCGGACCGGCCGCGGTTCCCGTGCCCGATGTCACCGGCCAGAGCCAGTCGTCCGCGACCGCGCTGCTGCAGTCGCAGGGCTTCACCGTGACCACGAGCACGCAGGAATCGACCACCGTGCAGCCGGGCAACGTGATCAGCCAGAGCCCGGCCGGCGGCACCAAGGTGCAGCCGAACGCGACGGTCAACCTGGTCATCGCCAAGGCGCCCACGACGGCGACCGTGCCCGACGTCACCGGCAGCACGGCCGCGGCCGCAAAGAGCACGCTCAGCGGCGCCGGCTTCAGCGTGACCGAGAAGACGATGGACACGAGCAAGCAGAACGAGGACGGGATCGTGCTCTCACAGAGCCCGACGTCCGGCCAGACCGTCAAGAAGGGGAGCACGGTCACGATCGTCGTCGGCCACTTCAAGCCGACGACCACGACCACGACCACCACCACCACGCCGACGCCGCCCCCGCGCACGACGACGACATGAGCCGCCTGCGCGTAGCCGTGCTCGGCGGCGGACGCTCATCGGAGCACGATGTCTCGCTCGCCTCCGCGGCGTCGGTCCTCGCCGGCCTGACCGAGGCGGGCCACGCACCGTTCGCGATCGAGATCGGGCGCGACGGCGTGTGGCGGCGGGACGGGGCCGAGATCAGGGTGGCTCCGGGCCGTGGCGTCGACGGTGCGGAGGTCGTGTTCCCGGTCCTGCACGGCCCGTTCGGGGAGGACGGCACCCTTCAGGGCCTGCTCGAGTGCCTCGACGTCCCGTACGTCGGGGCCGGCGTGCTCGCATCGGCGCTGTGCATGGACAAGGTCGTGTTCAAGGAGCTGATGGCCCGCGCCGGCGTCCCCCAGGTCGCCTACCGCGCAGTGCGCGAAGAGCAGCTGCGGACCGACGCGGACGCGGTCCTCGCGGGGCTCTCCGAGCTCGGACTGCCGGTGTTCGTCAAGCCCTGCCGGCTCGGTTCCTCCGTTGGCATCGTGCGGGTGCTCACCCAGGATGAGCTGCGCCCGGCGCTCGAGACCGCGTTCGAGCACGATCCGCTGGCGATCGTCGAGGCGGCGGCGCCGGGACTCGAAATCGAGTGCTCGGTGATCGGCAATGCCGATCCCGTCGCCTCGCAGCCGGGCGAGATCGTGCTCACCGCAGGAGCCGGGGGGTGGTACGACTACGAGGCGAAGTACTCGCCGGGGGGAATGGAGCTGATCGTCCCGGCGCGCCTTCCGGAGCACGTCCGCGAGCGCGTGCGCGAGCTCGCCGTCGGGACCTTCAAGCAGGCCGGCTGCGTGGGGCTCGCCCGCGTCGACTTCTTCGTCGACGGCGAGGATGTGCTCGTCAACGAGCTCAACACGATGCCGGGGTTCACCAGCACGAGCGTGTTCGGCAAGCTGCTGCGGGCGAGCGGAATGCCCTATCCGGAGGTGCTCAACCGACTCGTGCACCTGGCCCTCGAGCGCTACGAGGACGAGCGCCGGCACCGGTTCTGAGCGGCGCGATGGCCTGAACGCCCCGCTCCGAGCGCCGCGATGTAGGCTGACGGCCGATGACGGAGCTCGCAGGCATACGGTCGGTCGCCGTGGTGGGCGGGGGCTTCATGGGGTCGGGGATCGCGGAGTCGGTCGCGGTCGCGGGCCTGCCGGTGATCCTCCGCGACATCGATGAACGCGGCCTCGAGCGCGCTCGCCGCGGAGTCGACCGCTCGCTTGATCGGGCCGTGGCCGGAGGCAAGCTCGACGAGTCTCACGCCCACGTCGCGCGTGGGCGGATCGAGCTGACCACGGACCTCGCCCGCATCGCCCACGCTGACCTCGTGATCGAGGCCGTCCCCGAGGACCAACGCCTGAAGCTCGAGGTGATGCACGCGATCGACGAGGTCGCCGGGGAGGACACGATCATCGCCTCCAACACGTCGTCGATCCCCATCGCCGAGCTGGCCGGCGCGGTCAGGCAACCGGAGCGGGTGCTCGGGCTGCACTTCTTCTCACCGGTGCCGGTGATGACGCTGGTCGAGGTCGTCGTCGCACTCGACACCTCGGTGCAGACGCTCGAGACCGCGAAGTCGTTCGTGGAGCACATCGGCAAGCGTCCGATCGTGACCAAGGACCGCTCCGGGTTCATCGTCAACATGCTGCTGGTCCCCTACCTGATGGCGGCCGTCCGGATGTACGAGGACGGGTTCGCCGCGCGCGAGGACATCGACGCCGGCATGAAGCTCGGATGCGGGCACCCGATGGGCCCGCTCGTGCTGTGCGACTTCATCGGGCTCGACGTCCTGTACTCGGTCTGCGACTCGCTGTACGAGGAGTTCAAGCGCGATGAGTACGCGCCCCCGCCGCTGCTGAAGCGGATGGTCGCCTCCGGCCGTCTGGGACGGAAGTCGGGCCGCGGCTTCTACGAGTACACGTAGAAGCGATCAGCTGTAGAGCGTCAGCTCCGAGATCCGCACGAACTCGCTGTGCGGCGGGAGCTGAGTGATCCAGACCAGGTAGTAGACGTGCGTCGCGCTCGGAGTGAGTGTGATCACCGACCTGTTCCGGACGCGATTCAGGGCGCCCAGCTTGGTCCACCCATCGGGCCACGATCCCGCCGTCAGCGCCACCGGCGGCGGCGTGTCGCGGGCGTAGATCTCGACGTTCCAGCCCGGCGTCGGCGTGTCGATCTCGATCTTGCGCGCCCGCACCCCCGGCGAGGCGTCGAGGTAGACGCCCACGCCCGGCTTCTGCAGGCTGTCGCTGTAGTAGCTCTCGGTCTGCCAGTACGTGCTCGGATCGCGGTCGACGACGTTGCCGACCGTACCGGGGTCCTCGACGTGATCGCCCAGCGGGTCGTAGTCGTGGGCGCAGGACTGGCACAGGCTCACGGGAACGCTCTCGGGCGGCGGAGCGGCGGCGAGGTGCCCGGTTCCGTGGTGCGTCCGGGTGGCCAGCCAGACGGCGCCGCCGGCCAGCGCGATCACCACCAGGAGCGCCAGGATCACCGTCATCGCCCGGTGCCGGAGCCGGAACGGGATGCGCCGCTGCGCGCTCGAGGGCAGCGTCCGCAGGACCGTCGTCACCTCGCCCGTGGCGCTGCCGGCACGAGCCGTCTCGATGGCCAGCACGTCCTCGAGGTCGGCGATCAGCTCGGCGTCGTCGGCGTAGCGGTCCTCCTGGCGCTTCGCCGTTGCCCGATCGACCACGGCGGCGAGCGCAGCCGAGACCTCGTGTCGCTTCGCCTGCACGTCGGGAAGCACCTCGCGGACGTGCTTCATCGCCACCGCGACTTGGTTCTCGCCCTTGAACGGGACCTCGCCGGTCAGCATCTCGTACAGCACCACGCCGAGCGAATAGAGATCGGACTGGCCATTGACGTATTGGCCCAGCGCCTGCTCGGGTGAGACGTAGTCGGTGGTGCCGAGCACCCGCCCGTCCGCCGTCAGGCCCTCCTCGTCCAGCGTCCGGGCGATGCCGAAGTCCGTGACCTTGGCCGACCCCTCCTCGTCGATCAGGACGTTCTGCGGCTTGACATCGCGGTGCACGATGTGGCGCGCGTGGGCGGCTCCGAGCGCGCGGGCGATCTCGATTGCGTACGCGACCGCCTCTCCGATCGGCAGACGGCCCAGACGCCGGATCCGGTCCTTGAGCGTCTCGCCCTCCACGTACTCGAACACGATGTAGGGGCGACCCTCGTCCTCGCCGGCGTCGATCACTCCGACGACGTGCGGGTGCGAGAGCTGCGCAACGGCGCGCGCCTCGCGCCGGAACCGCTCGAGCTGGTCGGAATCGCTGGCGATCTCGCGGTTCATCAGCTTGATCGCGACCTGTCGCTGCAGGGTCTCGTCGAGCGCGCGATAGACGGTCGACATCCCGCCCGAGCCGATCCGCGCCTCCAGTCGGTATCGGCCGTTGAGCGTGGTGCCGAGGATCGTGCTCATCTGTCGGCCCCTATTTTGCGGCACGGGGCCGTCGTTCACACCCCCTGATGGCAAGGAATTCGTGTTGAGAGGTCTCTCATCGGGGCTACTCCCTACGATCAGTCGGGCCCATGCGCGTCCTTGTGGTCGAAGATGAGCCCGCCATCGCGGACTTCGTGCAGCGCGGTCTCGAGTCCGAGGGATTCGAGGTCGTGTGCGCCGCGGATGGCATCGAGGGGGAGCGTCGGGCGCTCCAGGAGACGGTCGATCTGGTCATCCTGGACCTGATGCTGCCGGGCCGCGACGGCCTCGACGTGCTGTCCCGTGTGCGCGCCCGCAAGCCGTTGCTGCCGATGATCGTGCTTAGCGCCCGAGCCGAGATCGACGACCGCGTGGCCGGTCTCGACGCGGGGGCCACGGACTACCTGGTGAAGCCGTTCTCGTTCGAGGAGCTGGCCGCGCGCGTGCGCGCGCATCTGCGCGTCCCCGGCCAGCACGACGCGACCCGGCTCCAGGCAGCAGGCATCGAGCTCGATCTCGTCCGTCGGCTGGCCACCCGCGACGGCGAGGAGGTCAGGCTCTCCTCGCGTGAATTCGAGCTGCTGGCGTACTTCATGCGCCACCCGGGCCAGGCACTGACCCGGGAGCAGATCCTGAGTGCCGTGTGGGGGTACGACTTCGACCCCGGGACCAACGTCGTCGAGGTCTACGTCGGCTACCTGCGCCGCAAGCTCGCCCGCGCCGATCGCCCGGCGCCGATCGAGACGGTCCGATCGGTCGGATACCGCCTGCGCGATCGTGAGCTCACTGCGAACGCTGAGTGAGCGGCTCGGGCTGCGCGCGCGTCTGACGATCGCGCTCGGAGCGATCGTCGCCGCGGCGCTGGCGGCCGCCTTCATCGTCACCTACCACGGCACCGGCAGCGAGGTCAGGGGGGAGATCGATCAGGACCTGCGCCAGGACACGGCGGCGTTCATCCGCGACGGGATCCCCGCGAGCGCCACCACCCCGGCCGAGGTCGAGGCCTCCGTGCGCGCCTATCTCGCCCGTCAGCCCTCGTTCGGCTCCTCTGCCCGGCTGTACCTGGCGCGCGTCGTCGGGGGATCGACGATCACCAATGAGCCCGAGCTGCTCGGGGTTTCCAACGACCCACTGACCGAGCTCGAGACGAGCTCGACCCAAGCCGACGAGCGGGCCGCGGCAGCGCGGGCGCGCAACGCGCCGCCCGGATACCACACGGTCGATCTCGTCGACGCCGGTGACGTGCGGCTGCTCGTCAGTCCCGTCCGCCGCGGGGGGCAGCTTGTGGCCGACGTCGGCGTGGGGGAGTCGCTCGATGCCGTCCGCCGGGCGCAGCAAGGCGTCAGCCGCACCTTCTTCCTTGCCGGCCTGCTCGCCCTGCTGGCCTCGGTGCTGGCCGGGTACGTGCTGGCCAGCGGTATCTCGCGGCCGCTGCGACGGATGGCGCGCACGGCGGCCGACGTCGACGCCGGTGACCTGTCGCACCGGATGTCGATCAACGGCTCACCGCGCGAGGTCCGCGTGCTGGCCGAGTCCTTCGACCACATGCTCGACCGGCTCGAGGATGCCTTCGCGCGACAGCGCGGCTTCGTCGCCGACGCATCACACGAGCTGCGCACGCCGCTGACCGCGATCCGCGGCCAGCTCGAGGTGCTGGGGCGCCAGGAACATCCGAGCAGCGAGGACGTCGAGCGGGTCGGCCGCCTCGTGCGGACGGAGACCGAGCGGATGGAGCGCCTGGTCGAGGACCTGCTGCTGCTCGCCCGCTCCGACGAGGGCCACCTGGTGCGGCTCGAGGAGATCGATGTCGAGCCGTTCATGCTCGAGTTGTTTCACGCCCTCGTCCCCACGGCCGATCGTCACTTCGAGCTCTCACCGATCCCGCACGGAACGATCATGGCCGACCCGGATCGCACCACCCAGGTGGTCCGCAATCTGGCCCGGAACGCGATCGCCCACACCCGCCCGGGCGGACTCGTGCGGATTGTCGCCGCGGTCCGCAACGGCCGCCTCCAGATCGCCGTCGAGGACGACGGCCCCGGCATCCCCGAGGCCGAGTGGGAGCTCGTCTTCGATCGCTTCCACCGCGCCGACCGCGCCCGTGCCCGCTCCGAGGGCGGCGCCGGCCTCGGCCTCGCAATCGCCAAGGCGATCGTCGAAGCCCACGGCGGGGTGATCCGGGTGGGGCGGTCGGAGGCGGGCGGGGCGAGGGTCGTGTTCGAGCTGCCGGGGTTCGTGGCGTACGCGTAGGGGCGGGCTGTGGCCGGCCGGCCGTGGGCGGGGTCGCTGTTCGTGGCGTACGCGTGGAGGCGGGCTGTGGCCGGCCGGCCGTGGGCGGGGTCGCGGTTCCGCGCGTAGCCGGCTTTCTGGGGAAGGGGATTGGCTGGGACCATCGGCGGTGATCTCCCTGCACAACGTCCATTTGGTTGCATCTCGCCGACCCACGGATCGGCCGCGGAACATAAGTGACGCACCACAGCCATTTCGTGCCGCGCCCGTCTTCCGAGCGGGAGAAATGGAACGAAATGGACGTTCACCGGGGCTGGCGGGCCCGCCAGCCTTCCCAGCAACTCGTTTACGCCCCGACCAACGATCTCGCACGAAGGAAGGCGAGGAAACGGAAGCATCCCTGCGCCACCGCCCGCGTCCTACGCCACCGCCCGCAACCCTCCGCGCTCCCCCACCAACCCCGACCCCGGCAGCGCCACCACGCCCGCCTGATCTGTCAACCGCCCGATCCGTGCCGCTCCGCTGTGCCGCTGCGCCAACAGCGAGACCGCCTCATCCGCCCGCTCATCGGGCACCATCGCGCAGAGACCGCAGCCCATGTTGAACACCTCCCACATCTCGGCCGCGCTGACGCCACCGAGCTCGGCGATCAGGGCGAACACCGGCGGGACGGGGAGTGGTGCGTCGATCTCGTAACCGACGCCGACGCCGATCCGCAACAGGTTGAGCATGCCGCCACCGGTGATGTGGGCGAGGCCGTGGACCGGGATGTCGCCGGCCAGGAGGTCGAGCACGGCCCGAACGTAGATGACGGTCGGCTCGAGCAGGACGTCCGCGACGCTGGCGCCGGCGAGCTCGCCCGGCCTGGCGGCCAAGCTCAGCCCGCCGTCGTCGAGCAGAGCGCGCCGGGCGAGCGTGAGCCCGTTGGAGTGCACGCCGGAGGACGGCAGGCCGATCAGGGCGTCGCCGGGCGCGCAGGCGCTGCCGTCGACGATCCGGTCGAGCGCGACGGTGCCGAACGCCGATCCGACGAGATCGAATCCATAGGGTGACGGATGGCCGCGAATCACCTCCGGGAGCTGGCACACCTCGCCGCCGGGAATCTCCACGCCGGCCTGCTCAGCGCCCGCCTTCAGACCCTTGGCGAGCTCCACCAGCAGCTCCGGATCGGCCCGCTCGACGGCCAGGTAGTCGAGCAGCGCGATCGGCTGGGCGCCGACGCAGATCAGGTCATTGACGTTCATCGCGATGCAGTCGATGCCGATCGTGTCGAACCGGCGCGCCTGCTCGGCGACGATCACCTTGGAGCCGACGCTGTCGGTGGCGAGCGCGATCCCGAGCCCCGGGGCGACGCGCATCACGCTGGCGTAGTGGCCGGGCAGCGGAACCGAGCGGGGGGCACGACCGGTGTCGATCGTCCTCAGCACGTCGACCAGGGCGCTGACGCCGCGATCCGCCTCTCCGGTGTCCACCCCTGCTGCTGCGTACGCGTCGCTCACCCGAGCAATTGTCCACTACCCACCGGACCGCCGCCGCCTGGCCATCCGCGTCAGCACGGCGGCCGCCAGCGCCATCCGGTACAGCGCGTAGGGCAGCAGTGAGCGATCCCGTTCCACCTGGCGGATCAGCCATGTGGAGCCGAGCGTCGAGGCGAACGACGCGCCCGCGCCGGCGGCGAACGGAAGGCCCGTTCCCGGCGGCAGGCCCCGGCGCCGCAGCCGCACGGCCTTGAGCACGGTCGCACCGGCGATCACCGGCAGGGCGACGTGGCGCGAGAGGCGGTTCGCGTCTGCGCGCGTGAAGCCGCGCAGCCGGGCGGCGGCGAGGGTCGCACCGTTGCGCGAGACGCCCGGGATCAGGGCACAGGCCTGCGCCACCCCCAGCCACAGCGCATCCCGGAAGCCGGCGTCCTCGGTGGTCCGGGTCTGGGGACGCCGGTCGGCGAGGGCCATCACGAGCGAGCCGGCGATCAGTCCCGCGGCAATCGTGGGCGGCGTCCCGAGGTGGCGCTCGATCGGCCGCTCGAGCGTGTAACCGACCACCGCCGGCGGGGCGAACGAGAGGGCGATCAGCATCAGCCGGTGGGCGCTCATCGCGACCACCGTGTCGGCCACCTCCTCGCGCAGGGTGATCAGCAGCGCCGCCGCGGTACCTGCGTGCAGCGCCACCTCGAAGGACTTGCGCAGCTCAGGATCGAGCTCGGAGTAGCGCCAGTCGAGCAGCCAGGGGATCAGGGCGATGTGGCCCGACGAGGAGATCGGCAGCAGCTCGGCGGGCCCGTGCAGGACGCCCAGCGCGACAGCCTCGCGCAGCGGCGGGAGTGCGTCAGGCCGAGGCATCCGCGGCGGGTGTGGGCTCTCCGCCCCCAGGTCCGCGCCGCCGACGGATCACGAGATAGACGACTGCCGCCACCACGATCGCCGCACCGATGTAGTCGACGATCTCGAGATGGTGGCGCCAGTTCTGCCAGTTGCTCCCCACCGCGTGCCCCAGTTCGGCGAGGCCGACGATCCAGATGATCGAACCGAGCGTGGCCACCGTGACGAACTTCAGATAGCCCATCTCGGCCACGCCGGCCACGTAGGGGAACGCCGCCCTGACCACCGGGATCAGTCGCGAGACGAACACCGCCGGCGCGCCGTGGCGCTCGAACCAGCGGTGGGCGACGTCGAGCCGCTTCTTGCTGATGTGGAGCTTGCTGCCGTGGCGCTCGAGCAGGTCGCGCCGTCCGTAGTAGCCGATCGCGTAGGCCACCGAGGCGCCGCCGATGTCGCCGATCAGGCCGGCGACGATGATCCCGATCATCGTCAGGTGACCCTGGTAGGCGTCGAAGCCGGCGAACAGCATCGTCGGCTCCGTTCCGGGCAGCCCGATCACCGCAGAGGTGAACGTGAGCAGCGCCACCCCGGCGAGCCCGAGGTCGTTGATGATGTTGATCGCCAGGTTCACCAGCGGCTCAGTGAGTGATGCGACGGAAAGCAGCACGGCGGCGAAGGGTAGCGACCCGTCGCCGGTGCGACGTTCCCGAAATCCATGCTCGCCAGACCACCAAAGATCCTTCGGAACGCTGCACTAGGGTTCGCGGAGCGATGGCGGTCCCCCTGTTCGACACCCAGACGCCGCTGCGCCGGCTCCGCCCGGCAATCGAGGCGCGCATGGCCGCGGTGATCGAGCGCGGCGTGTTCATCCTCGGGCCCGAGGTCACCGCGTTCGAGCGTGAGTTTGCCGACTACCTCGGGGTCCGCCATGTGGTCGGCGTCGCCAACGGCACCGACGCGATCACGATCGCCCTCCGCGCCCTCGGAATCGGCGCCGAAGACGAGGTCATCGTTCCCTCGCTGACGTTCTACGCGACCGCCGAGGCGGCCGTCACCGCGGGGGCGACGCCGATCTTCTGCGACGTGGACCGGGACACTCGCAACGTCACGGCCGACACCGTGCGCGCCGTGCTGACACCGCGGACGAAGGCGATCGTGGCGGTCGACCTGTTCGGCTGCCCGGCGCCGGTGCCCGAGTTGCGCGAGCTGGGGCTCCCGGTCCTCGAGGACGCGGCGCAGGCGGCCGGCGCACGCCTCGACGGACGCCGGGCCGGCGCGCTCGGCGACGCGGCCACCTTCTCGTTCTACCCATCCAAGAACCTGGGCGCGCTCGGGGACGGCGGGGCGATCGCCACCGACGACGATGGAGTCGCCGAGCTCGCGCGCACGCTGCGCTTCCACGGCTCCTACGACAAGGCAACGTTCATCGAGGTCGGCTACAACTCGCGCCTGGACGAGCTCCAGGCCGCGGTCCTGCGGCTGTTCCTGCCCGAGCTCGACACCTGGGCAACGGGGCGCCGCGCGGCGGCGCGCGCCTACGCCGAGCTCGGCCTCGGCGAGTACTGCGGGCTGCCCGTGGTCCCGGAGGGCGCCGACCCGGCGTGGCATCTCTACGTGGTCACGCACCCACGCGCCGACGAGCTGCTGACCGCGCTTCGGGGACAGGACATTCAGGCGCGCGGCTACTACCGCACGCCGGTCCACCGGCAGCCCGCGATGGCTCCCTACCGCGCCGGCTCCCCCGAGCTGCCGGTCACCGACGAGCTGGCGCGGACCAACATCGCGCTGCCGATGAGCCCCGTGCTCAGCCGGGAGCAGGTGCGCGAGGTGGTGGGCGCGGTGGCCGCCGCCCCCCGGCCGTGAAGGTCTGGGTCGACTTCACCAACTCGCCGCATGTGCTCGTGCTGGCGCCCGTGATCGACGAGCTCCGCGCGCACGGGCACGACGTCGAGGTCACGGCGCGTGACTTTGCCCAGACGCTCGGTCTGTGCGACCGCCTCGGGATCGCGCGCACGACGATCGGCCACCACCGCGGCGGCGGCTTGGCGGCCAAGGCGTGGGGCCTCGCCGACCGCTCGGTGGCGCTGGCCCGGTGGGCGCGACCGCGTCGGTTCGACCTCGCGCTCGGCCACGGCTCCAACGACATCACCGTGGCGGCGGCGCTGCTCCGGATCCCGTGCACGACGACGTTCGACTACGAGTGGGCGACGGTGCAGCACAACGTCAACTGTCGCCTCGCCCAGGCCGTCGTGGTGCCCGACGTGATCCCGCCCGAGCGCCTGTGGCGCTACGGCGCGCGTGGCAAGCTCCACACGTACCCGGGCCTCAAGGAGGAGTACTACCTGGCGCGCTTCGAGCCCGATCCCGGGATCCTCGACGAGCTCGCCCTGGACCCGGCCGAGCCGATCGCGGTGGTCCGCACCCCGCCCGTCGTCTCGCTCTATCACCGGTTCGAGAACGACCTGTTCGGCCGGGTCCTGGACCACCTGCGCGGGACCCAGACCGTGGTCTTCCCGCGCACCGCCCGGCAACGCGCCGAGCTGACCGCGGCGGGCGGCTTCATCGTGCCGCAGGCGGCGATCGATGCGCAATCGCTGATCGCCTACGCGGACCTCGTGGTGTCGGCGGGCGGCACCATGAATCGTGAGGCTGTGGCCCTCGGCACCCCTGTGTTCACGGTCTTTGAGGGACGCCTGGGGGCCGTCGACGAGCGCTTGATCGCCGACGGACGGCTGCGGCGCCTGCGCAGCCCCGAGCAGGTGGCGCTGGTCAAACGGGCCCCGGGCGCAGGCGGCGAACGGGTGCGCCGCGACCCGGCGTTGATGGCGAATCTGCTCGCCGCACCGGCGGGCGGGATCTGACCGGCCCAGGGCCTATCGCGCGCGCGTCTCACAGAGCGCAAACAGAACCAGTCCCCCGAAGCACCTAGAATCCGCACCGTGCGCCGGCGGATCAGATCCGCGGCCTTCCCCGTTCACCGTCACTCTCTGCCGCAGTTGCTGGTGGACGGCGTGCTGGTCGCGCTCGCATATTTCCTCGCCTTCCGGCTGAGGTTCGACAACTTCGCGGTTCCCAGGCTGTACGAGGAGCTGTTCGAGGCCACGATCCCGTGGGTCGTCCCCGTCGTGCTCGCCGTGCTGGCCGCCTTCGGCCTCTACCAGCGTCTGTGGAACTTCGTCGGCCAGCGCGATTACGAGGCCGTGGTCAAGGGAGTGGTCGTCGCGACGCTGGTGATCGTGGGGGCAATCACGTTCCTCCATCCCGTCCAGACCCCGCCCACGTTCGAGTTCCGCCACAGCACGGTGAGCCTGGTCTCCACGGCCGTGACCCTCCCGGCCAGCGTCATCGCGCTGTTCATGCTGCTCGCCCTCGCCTTCCTGATCGGGGTGCGGTTTCTCGTCCACCTCGTCGTCGAGGGCCGCGTGCGCAGCTTCCGTGTCGCCCGTGACGCGCGCGACGTGCTGATCGTCGGCGGTGGGCAGGGCGGCCGGCTCGTGGTCCGCGAGCTGGCCCGCAACCCGCAGCTGCGACTGCGCCCGGTCGGGTTCGTGGACGACGATCCCCGCAAGCGCGGCACGAAGGACGAGCACGGCCTCAAGGTGCTCGGCACGACCGAGACCGAACAGCTCTCACGCGTGCTCGACGAGGTCGAGCCCGACGAGGTGATCATCGCGATCCCCTCCGCGCCCGGCACCGTGCGGGCCCGCGTGGTCGCCGCCTGCCGCGCGCGCGGCATCCCGGTGCGCACGACGCCCACCGTGTTCGAGTTGCTCCAGGACGGCTCCGGGCAGCTCCAGGTCACGCGTCAGCTGCGCGAGGTGCAGGTCGAGGACGTGCTCGGCCGTGAGCCCGTGATGATGGAGCTCGAGCGCGTCGGTGCCTATCTGGCCGGTCAGGTCGTGGTGGTGACCGGCGCCGGCGGCTCGATCGGGAGCGAGCTGTGTCGCCAGATCGCCCGCGTCGGCCCCCGCCGGCTCGTGCTCGTCGATCACGCCGAGGACAACCTGTTCGAGATCCTGCGCGAGCTCGAGGAGGAGCGCCACGTCCGCACGGCTGTGCCCGTGCTTGCCGACTGCAAGGAGGAGGAGCGCATGCGCGAGGTGCTCTCCGAGCACCGGCCGGCGGCCGTGTTCCACGCGGCCGCCTACAAGCACGTCTCGATGATGGAGCTGAATCCGGTCGAGGCGGTGCGCAACAACGCGTTGGCCACGCGGCTCATGGCCAGGATCTCCGGTGAGCTCGGCGTCGAGACGTTCGTGCTCGTCTCCACCGACAAGTCGGTCAAGCCGGCGACCGTGATGGGCGCCTCCAAGGCGCTGGCGGAGTGGGCCGTCGAGGCGGCGGCCGCCCGACATCCCGGGACGACGTATTCGACCGTGCGGTTCGGCAACGTGCTCGGCTCCTCGGGTTCGGTGGTGCCGATCTTCCGCCGCCAGATCGCGACCGGCGGCCCCGTCACGATTACCGATGCGCGCATGAGCCGGTACTTCATGACCATCCCCGAGGCCGTGCAGCTGATCATCCGGGCCGGATCGCTGCGCGAGGGCAGCGGCGAAGTGTTCGTGCTCGAGATGGGTGAGCCGGTGATGATCATCGACCTCGCGAAGGCGATGATCAGCCTGTCTGGCTTGGAGCCCGAGCGGGACATCGCGATCGAGATCATCGGCGCGCGACCGGGAGAGAAGCTGCACGAGGACCTGTTCAACCCCTACGAGCGGCCGCAGCCGACACCTGCGCAGAAGATCGTTCGCGCCGAGCGCGAGTCGCTGGATCCGGCCTGGGTGGAGACGACGTTCGGCGAGATCAACCTGCTCGTGCTGGAAGGAGATGCTGCCGCACTCGCGGAAAAGGTCTCGAAGCTGTCCAAGGCCCGGGCCGGCGCTGCTGACGCGCAAGGCGCCCGGCTGGCAACGTAGACTGCGAGCGCAATTATGGGGTCCTCCGCCTACGCCTTCTCGGTCCACAACTTCATCAACTCCGTGGGTGCCGACGCCGGCTTCGCCGCGATCATCGGTCTCGCGATCCTGGTGCTGTTGTACTTCGCGCAGGCTCGCGAGACCGCATCGCTGCGCGAGAACGCCAAGGAAGCGGCCGCTCGGATCATGGAGCTGGAGCGGCGGTTGGCCCAGCTCGGCCAGGCCCAGCCCGCACAAGCCCCAGCCGCCGGCGCCGCCGCCCGGCCCGTCGCGAACCCGATCGTCGCCGCCGCCGCGGGATCGGGCTCCGCGGCACCGGCGCCGATCTCGGCAGCTGCCGTGGCCGCGGTGGGCGCCGGCGAGATCGCCGCCTCGCACCAGCGCCAGGCCGCCATGGCTCCCAGCGCGCCGGCCGGGGTCGGCGCCCCCGCGCTGACGGCCGCCACGCGGATGATTGCCACGCCCACCCCCACGATCGCCCCTGCGCCCGCTGCCCCCGCACCGGTGCCGGTCGGCGTCCAGGCCGCCGGCGCTCCCGCCACGGCCGCCGCGGCCCCGACCGCCGCGCCTGCGTACACCAACGGCACCGGCGAGCAGACCGTGGTCCCGCCGCGACCCGCAGCTGCACCGGCGTCGGCTCCGCCTCAGGGCCGTCCGTCGGCACCAGGCCGTTCCGGTGATGCCGGTGGACGCCCCGGTGCGACGGCCGCCGCCCGCTCCGGGTCGCTCCCACCACGCGGACCTGCCCCGAGGCGTCAGGCGCCCAGCCGGATCTCGCGCTGGCTGCTGGCCGCGGTCGTGGCGCTCGGGGCGGCTGCGGTCATCGTCGTGCTCGTGATCGTCACCTCCGCCGGTTCCAACAACACGAGCGCCACGTCAAGCGCGGGCGCGCCGACCACCAACGCCCCATCGGCCCATCGGCCCGCCCGCCCGAAGCCGTTCAATCCCGCCACGGTCACCGTGGCGGTCCTGAACGGCACTCCGGTCGCCGGGCTCGCGGGTCGGACCGCCACGCGCCTGGTCGCCGACGGCTTCAAGCAGGGGACGGTCGCCACGGCGGGCGACCAGACCCGCCAGGCGACGATCGTGGCCTACCAGCCCGGCCACAGCAGGGACGCCGCGGCGGTCGCCAAGGCGCTGAAGCTGGGTTCCGCCTCGGTGCAGCCGATCGACCAGAGCACGCAGTCGATCGCCTGCCAGGGGGCCTCGCCGTGCACGGCGACCGTCGTGGTCACCGTGGGCGCCGACCTGCAGTCTCAGTAACGCCCGGGGCGGCGTCCACCTATGGCTGATCTCCTCGATCTTCCGGATCGGACGTCCAAGCCCCGCGAGCAGGGGATCACGCACGTGCTCGACAGCGGGCTCTCGGTCGCCGAGGTCGACGGCCTGGTCGAGGTGGCGGGCGCGTCGGTGGACCTGATCAAACTCGGGTGGGGCACCGCGCTGGTGACGGGGAACCTCGAGCGCAAGCTCGCTCGGTACCGCGAGCACGGGATCGACGTCGTGCTGGGCGGGACCCTGACCGAGATCGCGATCTCCCAGGACCGGCTGGACGCGCTGATCGCCAGGCTGCACGAGCTCGAACTGACCCACGTCGAGATTTCCGACGGGACGATCGTGCTGGAGCACGATCGCAAGCTCGAGCTCATCTCGCGGCTGGCCCACGAGTTCACGGTCCTGTCCGAGGTCGGGGCCAAGGACAACGAGCGGATCATGGCCCCGTACATGTGGGTGGAGCAGATCGAGCAGGAGCTCGAAGCCGGCGCCTGGAAGGTGATCGCCGAAGCGCGGGAGAGCGGCACCGCGGGCATCTTCCGGCCTGACGGAGAGGTACGGATGGGGCTGATCGACGAGATCGCCCATGCGATCGAGCCAGGCCGCGTGTTGTTCGAGGCCCCGCGCAAGGATCAGCAGGTCTGGTTCGTGCGCCGCTTCGGCCCCAACGTCAACCTGGGCAACATCGCCCCTCGGGACGTGCTCTCGCTGGAGACGATCCGCCTCGGGCTCAGATCCGACACCGTGGGCATCGGCCGGGATGTCTGACTGGCGCCACGGAGCGCTCCTGCTGGCCCGCCACGGTGAGACGAACGACAACCGAGAGCCGATCCGCGTCCAGGGCTTTCGTGACACGCCGCTGAACGACATGGGCCGGACTCAGGCCGCCGAGCTCGCCGAGCGGATGGCGGGTGAGCGGATCGGCTCGCTGTGGTCCTCCGACCTCGTTCGCGCTGCCGAGACAGCCGACATCGTGGGCGTCCGGATCGGCCTCGAGGCGCGTCGTGACGCGCGTCTGCGCGAGGCCTATCGCGGCGAGTGGGAGGGGCGGCTGTTCGTCGACATCGCGCGCGAGGAGCCTGAGCTCTACGCGGCCTGGCTGCGCGCCGGGGAGTCGTTCCGATTCCCAGGCGGCGAGTCGCTGCGCGACCAGCTAAAGCGCGTCGCCGAGGCGCTGGTCGAGATTCAGGAGACCTCTGAGCTGCCCGCCCTCGTGATCTGCCACGGGGGCTCGATCCGGGTGATGCTGTGCCGCCAGGACCCGCGCGGGCTCGACGCGTTCCACGCCTTCGAGGTCCCGAACGTGGCCGTGATCAGGCTGTGAACGCCGCTCGCCTGTCGATCGCGGCCTTCGTCGCGCTCGTGGTCGTCACGGTCGGCGCCTTCTTCGTCACGCAGCATCTCAAGGTGACCACGCCGGTGCTCACCGGGATCTCGCATCCGCAGCCGTTCTCGCCCGGGACCTGCCGCCCCACCACCCACATCTCGTTCTACCTGCTGCATCGCTCCGATGACGTCAGCGTCTACGTGATCGACCCCAACGGCACGATCATCCGCACGCTCGTCACCGGCATGTACATGCAGGCGCGCCCGCCGGTCCGCAGGGTGTTCGTCTGGAACGGCCGCGAGGACAACGGCTCGCTCGCGCCCGACGGTACCTACTACTTCCGTGTCGGTCTGGCGCGGCAGGGCCGCTCGATCGATCTCACGGGGTATCCGACCGAGCTCAAGACCGTGGCCCCGCGCCCCGTCGTGACCCGGATCGACAACGCGCTGCTGCCGCTCGGCGCGGGCGCGGTGATCCACTACGCCGGCAACGAGTCCCGGGGCGGGACGATCCACGTCTACCGCACCGACCTACCCGGCGCGCCGCGCCTGGTATGGAGCTTCCCGACGCCGTGGACGAGCGAGAAGGCGACCTGGGACGGGCGCATCCACGGCGCGCCGGCGCCGGCCGGCACCTATCTGATCGGACTGTCGGTGACCGATCGCGCCTGCAACACGGGACAATTCCCGGCCATCGTCCCGCCCACCGCCGGCTCGACGACGGGCGCCGGCGTGACCGTCCGCTATCTGGCCGCGCAGCCCCAGCTCGATCCGGTCCGGGCCGGCGCCAAGGCGACGGTGTTCGTCGACGCGCGCCATCACCCCTATACCTGGACGCTGGCCCGGCAGGGATCATCGAAGCCCACGCTTGCCACCGGCCGGGGCTCGAGCCCACAGCTCGAGGTTCCGGTCCCGGCCGGCGGCGCGGGACTGTACGAGCTGGCGATCCGCTCCGGGGCGAACAGCACCAGTGTGCCGCTCGTCGCCTACTCGAGCCATCCCTCCGGGGGCATCCTGGTCGTCCTCCCGGCACTCACGTGGCAGGGTGAGAACGTTGCCGACGACAACGGCGACGGGATTCCGGACACGCTCGACATGGGCGGCCCCGCGAGCCTCGCGCGGCCGCTGGCCGCCGGACTGCCGGCGGGGTTCGCCGATGAGGCGGCGTTCCTGGCCTATCTCGACCATGCTCATCTTCCGTACGACCTCACCACCGACCTGGGTCTGATCGACGGCGTCGGCCCCGGCCTGTTCGGCCATAGTGCCGTCGTGTTCGCCGGCAGTGAACGGTGGGTGCCGCCGTCGCTGGCGGGGCCGCTGAAGAGCTACGTCGTCAAGGGCGGACGTGTGCTCTCGCTGGGGATCGATTCGCTGCGGCGGACCGTGATCGTCCGGGGGTCGAAGGCCTCGGATCCATCTCCGCCCGCGGCCGCTGACGTGCTCGGCGCCAAGCCGGCTCCGGTCGTCACGCACAGCGCCGACTCGATCCTCGTGATCCGGGACGGGCTTGGGATCTTCACCGGCACCAGCGGCGCCTTTCAGGGCTTCAGCGCCTACCAGCCGTTCACGGGAGTGACTCCGTCCGGCGCGCCGATCGCCTCCGCCGCCGGCACGAGCACCAGCACTCCCAGCATCATCGGCTACCGGCTCGGGCAGGGCATCGTGATCGACATCGGGCTACCCGGGTTCGGCTCCGCCGTGGCCGGCAGCGTCGACGCCCAGGAATTGACCCGGCGCGTGTGGACGATCCTGTCGCACTGACGCGCAGCCGATCGGTCGGCTCGACCCGTAGCGTTACCGCTTCGTGACTGGCTATCTGACACGCCTCGTGAGGTCTCTCGCCGCTTACCAGCTGGCGGACGTGGTCTCCAAGTTCATCGCCGTCCTGCTGCTCCCGGTCTACACGCGCTACGTCAGCCCGGCGGGCTACGGCGTCGTTGAGCTGCTGGCCAACCTGGTCATCTTCGTCAGCATCGTCGTGCGCTTCGGGATGATCGAGGCGTTCATCCGCTACTACTTCTCCGACGAGGACGAAGCGCGTCGCAACGCCCTGGCTCGCCGCACGGCCGTGTTCCTGCTGATCGCGACGACGATCGCCGCGATCGTGCTCGCCGCACTGGCCGCTCCGCTGTCTCGTCTCGTGCTCGGCTACCAGGACGTCCCCACGTTCTTGATCGCCGTGCTCGGGTTGTGGTCGTTCACCAACCTCGAGTTCGCCTATGGCCTGCTGCGCGTCGACGAGCGCTCGCGCACGTACGCGACCGCCTCGCTGATCAACGTCGGGCTCACCATCGCCACCTCGCTCGTGCTCGTGGTCGGGCTGGGGATGGGCGCCCGCGGTCTCCTGCTCGGCAACTATGCGGCCACCACCGTCGTCCTGGTCGGGCTGTGGTGGACGATGCGGGCGCGACTGTTGCACCGTTCAGGCAGCGTCGAGCGACTCCCGGCGCTGCTCCGGTTCGGGCTGCCGACCGTCCCCGCCGAGGCCTCCGTGTTCGCCCTGAACCTGGTCGATCGCTACTACATCTACCACCACAAGAGCGCGGCTCTGGCCGGGATCTACTCGATCTCGATCAAGCTCGCGGGCTCGGTGGCCTTCATCGTGCGGGCGTTCCAGTACGCGTGGCCGCCGCTGGCCTACTCGGTCCGAGACGACGCCGAGGCGGCGCGTCTCTACGGCCTGGTCACGACCTACTACGTGCTGGTCAGCGGCTGGGTCGTGGCCGGGCTGGCGCTGTTCGCCCGTTGGATCGTGCGCCTGCTCGCGGCGCCCGACTTCTTCACTGCCTATAAGGCGCTGCCGTGGGTCGCGCTGGGCTGGGCGATGTACGGGCTGTTCGTCATCTTCCTGGTGATCGCAGGCCGGGCCAAGGTGACGACCCGGAACTTCCCCGCCGCGTTCGCCGGCCTGGCCACGAACGTGATCCTGCTCCTGCTGCTCGTCCCCCCGCTGGGCCTGGTGGGCGCCGGCCTGTCGCTCTGCGGCGCCTACGTGGTGATGCTCGTGGTCATGCACTTCCTCACCCGCGCGCTGTTCCGGGTGGCGTTCGAGTGGCGGCGCCTGGTCCAGATCACCGCGCTGACCGGAGGGATCGCCGCGGCCGGGGAGCTGCTCCTGCCGACCCACGGCTTCGTCGGCCTGCTGGGCCGCGCGGCCGCGTTCGCGTTGATCCCGCTGGCGCTGCTCGTGACCGGGTTCGCGCATCCACAGGAGCTGCGCCGCGTGCGCCTGCTGATCGAGCGCGGGGTGGCGCGTGGCGCGGCCTGAGGTCAGCGTGGTGATGCCGTTCGCAGGGGACGCGGTGGCGGCCGGGGCGGCCGCACGAATGCTGCTCGGCCTGACGCTCCAGGAGGGCGACGAGCTGATCCTGGCCGACAACTCCGGTGTGGCGGGCGCCGTGGAGGGCCCGAGCGTCGTGCTCGTGGCAGGAGAGAAGTCGCCGGCGCATGCCCGCAACGTGGGCGCCGCGCGGGCGCGCAACGACTGGATCCTGTTCCTCGACGCCGACACGATCGCGCCCGCGGGCCTGCTCGATGCCTACTTCGAGCCGTTGCCGGCGCCCGTGGTCGGCGCGCTGGCCGGCGAGGTCGTGCCGGCCCCGGGCGGCCGCACACTCGCGGCGCGCTACGGCGCTGCGCGCAGCTTCCTGCGCCAGGAGTCCCATCTCTCCCATCCGTACCGACCACGCGCCGCGGCGGCGAACCTGCTCGTGCGGCGCGCGGCGTTCGAGCAGGTCGGGGGCTTCTACGAAGGCGTCCGGGCGGCCGAGGACACCGATTTCTGCTGGCGGCTGCAGGAGGCCGGGTGGACGCTGGAGATTCGCCCGCAGGCGCGCGTCGAGCATCGGTATCGGGCTTCCCTGCGCGAGCTGCGCCGGCAATGGCGCGGCTATGCAGCGGGTCGAGCGTGGCTGTCGCGGCGCTACGCCGGGTTCGAGCCCGAGCCGGCGGTCGCGCGGGTGCTGTCCCGGGCCGCGCATCGCCGACGCGGCGCCGGCGTGGACGCCGCACGGGGCGCGACGCCGCCCGCGGCCCGAGCGTCGCCGCCGGCCGCGGTGGGCCGGATCGATCGGGCTCGCTTCCTCGCTCTCGATGCCCTGCTGGCCGGCGATGAGCTGGCCGGCTTTGCGCTCTCGAATCGTCCGGACAACGAGGCTCCGTCGCCCGCTGGAGTCGTGCTGGTCGCCGATCGCTTCCCGGTCGAGGGCGACCCACTGGTCGAGCTTGCGCTCGCGGTCGCCGGCGCGCGGGTCGAGGCGGCGGCGCGACCGGAGGTCGTGGCGCCGGCCGGACGCACGCTGCGGATCGACTTCCGCGAAGACGACGGTGCCGCCTCGCGGCTGTACGCCGTGGTCCGCCTCGCGGCTCGCCACCCCCTGCGGGCGCTGAGAGACGTGACCCGCCGGGGGGGGCGCGGGCCCTCGCTGACGGCGCTGGCGCCGGCGGTGCTCCGGCTCGCTCACGACCGCGGCGCCCGCGTGCAGCCGCTGGGCGGAGTCCGGGCGCGGTCGACGGCGCGACGCCTGGCCGCGCTCACCGGCCGGCCGCTACACGATCCCGGAGACTCCTGATGCGCGTTCAGGTGGTCGACCCGTCGGCGTTCACGCCTCCCTATGACCACGCGCTGTGCGCGGCGCTGGCCCGGACCGGCGCCGAGGTCGAGCTGATCACGAGCCGCTTCGCGTACGGGTCCGTGCCATCGGCTGAGGGCTTCGCCGTGCGCGAGCTCTTCTACCGGCACGCCCGCGGGGCGCCGGGCTCGCGCACGCGCACCCTCGCCAAGCTGATCGAGCACGTGCCCGACATGCTGCGCTACCGCCGCGTCGCCGCGAGCGCCGACGTCGTGCATTTCCAATGGCTCACCGTACAGCCGCTGGACGTTCATCTGCTGCCGTCGCGACCGCTGGTGCTGACCGCGCACGACCTGCTCCCGCGTGAGCCCCGGCCGGGTCAGGCCGCCGCGCAACGACGCCTCTATGACCGCGTCGACGCGATCGTCGTGCACTCCGACTACGGCCGGCGGCGGCTGCTCGAGCTCGCCGGCGTCGACGCGGACAAGGTCCACGTGATCCATCATGGCGCCTTCGAGCACCTCACGCGCCAACCCGACGAGGTGGGGCTCGACCCCGAGCTGGCCGCGGTCGAGCTGCCGGTGGTCATGTTCTTCGGCCTGCTGAGGCCCTACAAGGGCCTCGACGTGCTGCTCGAGGCCTGGCGCGGAATCGCCGGGGCTGAGCTGTGGATCGTCGGCCGGCCGCGGATGGACATCGGATCGCTGCGCGCGAGCGCGCCGGCCAACGTCCGCTTCATCCAGCGCTTCATCAGCGACGCCGAGCTTCCCGCCTTCTTCCGGCGCGCCGACGTGGTGGCGCTCCCGTACAGGCGCACCGAGCGCTTCGATCAGTCGGGCGTGCTCTCGACCGTGCTGGCGTTCGGGCGCCCGGCGGTCGTGAGCGACATCGGCGGCCTCGGCGAGTTGGCCGAGCTCGGGGCGGCGGAGCTCGTGGCCCCCGATGACCCGGCGGCGCTGCACGCGGCGCTGACGCGGCTGATCGATGATCCGGCCGCGCGCGGGCGGCTCGCCGCCGCCGCCCGGGCCGCCGCCGCCGGGCCCTACTCGTGGGACGCTGCGGCGCGGCAGACGGTCTCGCTGTATCAGCGCCTTCACGCCGGTTGACCGGCTGCGCGCGGGCACCGTGGCAACCGCAACCTGAGCAAACGGCGACAATCCGCGCGCCATGACCGCGCTGGTGATCGTGTTCTGGGTCTCCGTCGGTCTGCTGCTCTACGCACAGGCCGGCTATGGCCTGCTGCTGGCCGCTCTCGGTCGGCTGCGGCGGCCGCGCTCGCCCGTGCCGCCAGCGGCGCAGCTGCCCTCGGTGTCGGTGGTGGTGGCCGCCTACGCCGAGGCGGACGTGATCGCCCGGCGCGTGGGCAACCTACGCGAGCAGGACTATCCGCGCGAGCTGATCGAGGTGATCGTCGCCTGCGACGGATCCCCCGACGCGACCGCCGAGCGCGCCCGCGCCGCGGGCGCCGACGTCGTGCTCGAGCTCGATCGCGGCGGCAAGATCCGCGCTCAGGACGCCGGCGTCGAGCGGGCCGCCGGTGAGATCGTCGCGTTCTCCGACGCCAACGCGGTGTGGGAGTCCGGCGCCCTGCGTCGGCTCGTGGCGCCGTTCGCGGACCGGCGGGTCGGCTACGTGTGCGGCGATGTCCGCTTCGTCAACGATCGCGGCACCAACCAGGAGGGCCTCTACTGGCGCTACGAGATGGCGCTGCGCGTGCGTGAGTCGCGCCTGCGGTCGGTGACGGGTGGCAACGGTGCGATCTACGCCACCCGCCGCGAGGCCTACCTCGTCGTCGACCCGATCATGGGCCACGATCTCTCCTTCCCGTTCAACATGGTCAAGCGCGGATGGCTGGCTGTGTACGCGCCCGATGCCCGCGCGACCGAGAAGATGGTGCCAACGGTCGAGGGCGAGTTCGCCCGCAAGCGGCGGATGATGAGCCACACCTGGCCGATCGTCCTGCGTGGCGGGATGCTGTCACCGCGCGGGTACGACCCGCTCTACGCCCTGATGATCGTGTCCCATCGCGGGCTCCGGTACGCGACGCCGTTCCTGCACGTGATCGTGCTGGCGACCAGCGTCGCCCTGAGCGGGCAGGGCTGGGTGTATGCGGTCGCTGTCGTGGTCCAGCTCGCGCTGCTGGCGGCGGCGCTGCTGGCCGGGGTGATCCGCGCCCGTCCGCTGCTGATCGCGCGCTACTACGTGCTGACCACGGCTTCGCTCGCCGCGGGCCTGTGGGATTGGCTGCGGCGCGGGACGCAGGCGGGCTGGGAGCCGGCCGAGGGGACCCGGTGAGTCCGCTCTCGATCGCGGCCAAGCGAGCGCTCGACCTCACGGTCGCTGCGCTCGTGAGCGTGCTGTCGGCGCCGCTGCTGGCCGTGCTCGCGCTTGCCGTGCGGGTCGAGTCCCCGGGGCATCCGATCTACCGACAGACCCGCGTCGGCAAGGATGGCGAACTGTTCTCGATCTACAAGCTGCGGACGATGGTCTCCGGCGCCGAATTCACCGGGGCCGGGCTCGCGATCGACAAGGGGGACTCGCGCATCACGCGCGTGGGCGCGTTCCTGCGGCGCTACTCACTCGACGAGCTGCCGAACCTGTGGAATGTCCTGCGGGGCGAGATGTCGATCGTCGGTCCGCGGCCCACGGTCCAGGTCCAGGTCGAGCAGTACAGCGATCGCCAGCGTGGGCGCCTTGCGGTCAAGCCGGGTATCACGGGGTGGGCGCAGGTCAACGGTCGCGCGTCACTACCCTGGCCCGAGCGAATCGAGCTCGACCTATGGTACGTCGAGCACGAGTCACTGCGGCTCGATCTCGAGATCCTCGCTCGCACCGCGCGGATGGTGCTGAGCGGTCATGGCCTTTACAAAGGAGAAACGGGCGGATGGAAGCCACCGAGCGAGACATAGGCGTGCTACTGACGGGTGTGGGCAAGCGCTACGACATCGTGTCCGCGTTCGCTCAGCACGCCACCGTGATCGCCGCCGATCCCAACCCGCTGGCGCCCGCACAATACGCCGCCCATCACCGCTGCGCCGTGCCGCGGATCGACGATCCCGGCTACGTCCCCGCGCTACAGGAGCTGTGCGAGCGCCACAACGTCGGCGCCGTCGTCCCGCTCACGGACCTCGACATCGAGGTGCTCGCGCACGCACGGGTCGCGGGCGAGTTGCCGGCGTTCGTCCCCGATCCGGAGGTGGCCCGGTGCACGTTCGACAAGTATGAGGCGCACCTCCTGCTCGAGCGGCTCGGGCTCCCGTCGCCGCCGACGGTCCTCCCGGGCGAGCCGGCCGCCGGCTATCCGGTGATGATCAAACCGCGACAGGGATCGGGCGCGCGCTCGATCCACCGTGCCGATGATGCGCGCGCCGCGGAGTTCTTCATCGGCTACGTCGATGAGCCGACGATGGTCCAGAAGCTGATGGACGGCCCCGAGTTCTCGATTGACTGCCTGTCCGACCTGGGCGGCCGCTGTCTGAACGCGATCCCGAGGACGATGATCGAGTCGCGCGGCGGTGAGTCGATCAAGGGGACCGTGCTCGACGACCCGGAGCTGGTCGACCTCGGCCGGCGCGTGGTGGAAGCGCTGGAGGTGCGCGGCCCGTGCACCGTGCAGGTGTTCCGTGATGCCGAGATCGGCCTCGGGATCACCGACGTCAACACGAGGTTCGGCGGCGCATTCCCGGCTCCGATGTACGCGGCGTCGCCCGGGCGAACCTACCCGGAGCTGATCGTGATGATGGCCCGCGGCGAGCAGATTGCACCGCACGTGGGTGAGTTCACGGCCGGCGTCACCTTTACGCGGTATTTCTGGCAGCTCGAGCTCGACCAGGAGCTGCGGCCGACCGGCCGCGACATCGTCGAGCCACCGGGCCCGCCTGCCCCCGGGTGAGCGAGCAGCACGGGTTCTCCGCACAAACGGCCGGCGCCTCGCTTTTCGGCCTCCAAGCGCCATAATGCCGGGATGGAAGCGAGCGCGGTGCGGCGGCTGGCACCGGTCGGGGTTGCTGGGGTCACGTCGCCGAGGCTGTTGCGGTTGGCGTCGGACGATCGCCTGGTCGCCCTCATCAGGACCGGAAGCCGAGCCGCATTCGAGGCGGCCTACAACCGGCATCACAAGTCGATCCTCTCGTTCTGCCGTCACATGCTCGGCTCCAGGGAGGAGGCCGAAGACGCCGTGCAGCAGACGTTCCTGGCGGCTTACAACGATCTCGTTTCATCCGACAAGCCGATTCACCTGCGCGCCTGGTTGTTCACGATCGCCCGTAACCGCTCCTACTCCATGCTCCGCGCGCGCCGCGAGCATCCTGCGGCGGACCTGGCCGAGGCCGTCACGGAGGGGCTCGCGACGCAGGTGCAGCGCCGCCAGGATCTTCGCGACCTCGTCGGCGACCTGGGGCGCCTGCCCGACGACCAGCGGGCCGCGCTCGTGCTGGCCGAGATGGATGCCCTCAGCCATGAGCAGATCGGCGTGGTTCTCGGCGTGCCGAGGGAGAAGGTCAAGGCGCTTGTGTTCCAGGCCCGCGAGTCGCTCTTGGCCAGCCGAGCCGCCCGTGAGACCAGTTGCGTCGAAATCCGCGAGCAGCTCGCGACGATGCACGGTGGCGGCCTGCGACGGGCGAACTTGCGTCGTCACCTGCGCGAGTGCGCCGGGTGCAGCGACTACCGCAAGGAGATCGAGCGCCAGCGCCGGCACCTCGCATTGATCCTGCCGGTCGCGCCCACCATCGCCCTCAAGGAAGGCGTGATCGGCATCGCGCTGGGCGGTACGGCCGGCGCGGGTGCGGCCGGCGGCCTGCTCGCCGGTTCGGCGCTCAAGGGCTTCACCGTCAAGGGTCTGATCGCGGCCACGCTGGCCGGAATCGGAACCGCGGGCACGATCGTCGCGGTTCAGGGCCTCCATCTGGCCCCCGTGCGCCCCGCTCATCAGCTCGGCCTCGATCGGTCCACCGGCGCGTCCGCCACGGCGTCGAGGCCGGGCGCGCCCGCGCATGCTGTCGCGGCCCGGTCGGCGTCCACGCCGGCGTCCTCGGCGGCCTCAGCCGCGCCGTCGGTGGGTGTCGCCGGTCGGTTCAGCAGTGGGAACTCGACCGCGACGCCGCAGATCCAGCCTGTGGCTGTGCCGGTGTCCTCGGCCGCACCGGTACCGCAGCCCGGCACGGCCCACCTCGGCCACCGGCGCACCACTCCGGGGCGGACCGTTCCGATCACGCCCACATCCGGGCCTGCGGTCGTGGCCCCGACCCCGCCCGTCGGTGGGCCCTCGCAGGGCCCGGCACGGAGCCGGCCGTCGCTCGGGCGGGAGCGCGGATCCACTGGTCAGGCCGTAGGCCCGGTCACGAGGCTCGGTGGCGCCAGACGCAGTGCGGACGCGGCGAGGTCATCAGCGCTCGCCGCGGCGTCAGGCCCGATACCGTCTACGACGCCACCGTGTCAAACCAGGAGGACTGTTCAATGGCAAGAGTTCCCCGCTCGCTCAACGGCCAGGTCGTCGCCATCACCGGAGGCGCCCGCGGCATTGGTCGCGCGACCGCAGCTGCGCTGATCGCTCAGGGCGCACGGATCGCCATCGGCGACATCGACGCAGCGCTGGCCGAGCGCACGGCCATGGAGCTCGGCGCCGGCACCGTCGGCCTGCCGCTCGACGTGACCAACCGCGCCAGCTTCGAGACGTTCCTGGATGAGGTCGAGAACCGGATCGGTCCGCTCGACGTCCTGATCAACAACGCCGGCATCATGCCGATCGGGCCGTTCATCGAGGAGTCTGACTCGACCGCCCTGCGGATGATCGACATCAACCTGCACGGCGTGATCTTCGGATCCAAGCTCGCCCTCACGCGCTTCCTCAATCGCGGCGGCCGCGGTCATCTGGTCAACATCGCCTCGGCGGCCGGCAAGGCCGGGTTCCCGGGCGGCGCGACCTACTGTGCCACCAAGCACGCCGTGGTCGGCCTGAGCGAGTCGATCCGCCAGGAGGTCCGGGGCACCGATATCGGGGTGAGCGTCGTGATGCCGATCGGCGTGAACACCGAGCTGTACTCCGGATTGCCTGAGCCACGCGGGTTCAAGACGCCCGAGCCCGAGGATGTGGCCGCGGCGATCGTCGACGCGCTCCAGCACGGGCGCTACGACGTCTACGTGCCCAAGACCCTGGGCCTGGTCACGCGGCTCCAGGCCCTGCTGCCGCGGGCGCTCGCCGAGGCGGTGGCTCGGGCGCTGAAGGGTGATCAGGTGCTCACCAATCCCGACCATGGCGCTCGCGCCGACTACGAGGCCCGCATGGCCGACACCGTCGCGCTGGCCGATCAGACGGCGGCGAAGCGCAACCAGCCGAAGCCCACGGTCGACAAGGCGGCAGCGGCGGTCGAGCAGGCCGCCGCGGCCGAGGACCGGGAGATCGAGACCGTCTGAGCAGATTGCCGGAGCGCGGCCCGGGTCTCCCGGGCCGCATCCCGTTCAGCCGTCCGAGCTCAACCCTCGACCGTCAGCCAGTCGGCGATCAGCCGGCCGATGTCGGCGCCGGCATCCTCCTGCAGGAAGTGGCCGGCGCCGGCGATCACGTGGTCGATCTCTGAGCCCAGCGCGGCGGCGAACCGCCGGCCGGTGCTGAGCGGCAGCACCGGATCCGAGTCCGCCCACAACATCAGCTTCGGCCTGGTGTCCGTGCGCAGCGCATCGAGCACGCGCTGCCCCGCCGCCGCGCCGGGCATCTCCGGCGAGGTGGGAAGCATCAGGGGAAACGACCGCGCCCCAGCCTTGGCGGCGGGGTTCGGGAACGGCGCATCGTAGGCGGCGATGACCTCATCGCCGGGATCGCGCTTGCAGGCACCGCGCACGAGAAAGCCCACGGGCAGGTCCTCGGTGCGGGACACGAAATCGCGGAACGCGATCCAGGCATCGGTCATCGGCTGATGGCCGGTGAACAGCCCGGTGTCCATCACCACGATCCGGGAGATCCGCTGGGGGTGCTCGACGGCAAGCCGCAGCCCGATCGGGCCGCCCCAGTCGTGTACGACGATGGTGGCGTCGTGCAGGTCGAGGTCCTCGAGCAGCGCCGCGGTCAGCTCGGTGTGCGTGTCGTAGCTGTACCAGTCGAGGTCCATCGGCTTGTCCGAGCGTCCGAACCCGGCCAGGTCGGGTGCGACGCACCGGTACCCGGCGTCGCGGACCGGCGGGATCACCTTGCGCCACAGGAACGACCAGGTGGGCTCGCCGTGGACGAAGACGACTGGTCGTCCCTCGCCCTCGTCGAGGTGGGCGAGCCGGAGACCGTCCGCCTCGCGATACTGCGAGTGAAACGGGAAATCGGGAAGACCCTGGAGCAACTCGTCGGGGGTCCGGACGGCATCGGTCATGGCGCGCCTTTCGTGTCAGTGGAGCCGGCCCTCGGGCATCGGCGAGGCCGTTGCCGACACCAGCCTATTCTGCCGCGCTCCCGCGGCGCCGGACACCGTGGCCTCACAGGCCCCGGGCGATCACCTGGGAGGCGTCGCCGGACACGGTCACGTGGATCACGTCCGCCTCCCGTACCCAGGCGATCAGGTTCAGCGCCTGCAGGCGGTCGAGCATCGCCTGCAGAGCCACCGCCTGCGCCCTGCTGACGTAGCTGCGCCGGAGGTCGAAGGCATAGCCGGTCGTGTCGAGCGAGTAGCCGTCGTAGGCCTCAGGGTCGGCCACGTCGGATTGAGCTTGATAGCGGTGATCCTGCACCGCGCTTGCCACGATCAGCGGCGCCGCGCCACCGGACAATGCCTTGACCCGCGCGGCCAGCTCGATCAACAGATCGATCGCGGCAGGGCGCAGACCGCGATAGAGCGCCGCCGGCTCGCCCACCGATCCGGCCGAGGTACCGAGGCCGGTCCCATAGGCGAGCCCGAGGCTCGCGGCGTTGGACGGCAGTGGCAGCACAGCCCGGGTCGCGTACGCCGCCCGCAGCGCCTCGGGGTCGGCGAACGATGGCGTCCGGTCGGGCGGATGGAGCACTTCCTCCGCGGAGTCGTGCGCGGTCTCGAGCCCGGCCAGGCGGATCAGGGCGCGGCGGTCGGAGCGGTAGAGGCGCATCACGTTGATTGCGCCGAGCACCCGCCAGTAGTAGAGCGAGGAGTCGTCGCCGAAGCCGCTCAGCAGGTTGAAGGCGGCGCCGTGTCGATCCGGGGTCGAGTCGAAATACAGCTGCGCGTAGGGCACGGGCCGTCCGCCGTCATAGGCCGCAAGCACGTTCGAGAGGTTGCCGATACCCATGTGGTAGGAAACCACGGCAAGATCCGCGCGGCCGAAGCGGTTGCCCGACAGCTCCAGATAGCGGACCGTCGCGGCCAGCGCCTTGCGGGGGTCAAAGCGATCATCGACCCTCGCGCGCTCGCGCGCCAAGCGGGCGACGACGCCGTCCTGGCCGAGCGCGGCGGCGCGGGCGATCGCGGCGGTCAGCGTTCGGCTCCGGGCCAGGTCGACGTGCATGCCCAGCAGCGACTGTCCGGTCTCGGCGAGGATCTGGGTCAGTCCGGCCGCTGACGACGGATCGCTGCCGGCGAGCGCGTCCGTTCGCCCCGCGCTCTCGACGAAGACCAGCCCCTCGAGTGTCGCCGGATCGATCGGGGTGCCCGCGGTGGCAGCGTCGATCAGCGGGCGCACCGCGGCCACACGAGCGGCCGTCGCGACAACCCCGCCGGGGCTCTTGCTGAACAGCACCTGGGCCTCGCCGGAGGCCGCCCGGGCGGCGAACGCGGACTCGCCGGCGGCGTGGTAGGCGAACGGGTCCCCCGCCGCGGGCGGTCGTCCGAGGCCGGGCAGGGGGAGCGGCGCCGGAGCGCCCCCGCGCGACGCCGACACGACGACGGCGATCACCAGCACGACAGCGGAGCCGAGGAGGGCGAGTCTGACCCGCTGCGGGCGCATTGGTGGTCCCCGCTAGTTCAACGGCGTCTGGGCGACCATGCCGGCGCACAGGGCCTGTTGCGACGGGAGCTGGTTGAACGCGCGCGCCCGCCAGCCCTTGCCGATCGGCTCGATCAGCACGATCGGGTGCCCGGACCTCTCGGCAGCGCGTCCGGTGAAGCCGGCCTCGCCGACGTTGAGGCCGATCTGCCAAGCGAGGATACTCTGGAACTCGACCTCGGTCACGGGCTGCCCGCAGGCGAGGATGCGCTTGGCGCCACCCAGCTCGCTGATGATCGAGTGCAGTCGGTTGATCTGCGTCGTGCGGGCGCGCTCATGCTTGAGGTCGAGCCGCTCGATCTTGACCCGCGACTGCGCGGCGGGCACGAGCGTGCCGACGAACAGGGCCCCGACCACGAGCGGCACGAGCCACGGCGCGCGAGCGAGGCGGGGCACCGAGGCCGCCACCTGCCCCACGCCCACTCCGGCCAGCACGGCCACCACGCCGACGGGCTCGAACAGGTAGCGCGGCACCGCCGGCCAGCCGTGCAGGGCGAACGCGATCTCCACGACGACCCAGGCGAACGCCGCCCCGGCGATGAGGAGCGTCGGGCGATCCCGCCGGTAGATCGCAAATGCGATTGCGAGCAGCGCGGCGAGATGCACGGGGAGCTCGTGCAGATCGAGGAACCGGTCGATCACGCCGGTGACCTTGTTCTCGTGCAGGGCGCGCGGCGAGTTCAGCGCGAGGTTGCCGGCCACGAACCAGCTCTTGGCCGTCAACGCCGGGATTCCGAACCAGAGCAGCGGGATCGAGGCCAGGCCCAACCCGACCAGGACGCGCCCGCGGACGCGCAACAGCCACAGCGCGTAGAGCACTGTGAACGGCCACGCCTCCGGCCGCCCCAGCGATGCGAGCACGAGCAGCACGAACGCGATCCGCGGCCGTCCGGAGAGATGGCAGTCGATTGCGCCGAGGCAGAAGGCGACTATCACGGTGTCGGACTGGGCACTTAGGATGAAATGCGTGTAGTCCCGGATCCCCAGCACCATCAGGCCCGCGACGATCGCCGCGGCGATCGCGGCGGCGCGCCGCTCGGGCGTCGGGTCCATCAGCCGATAGGCGATCCGCGCGGCGAACACGACCGCCGACAGCGAGATCCCGACCGCGGTGAGGATCCACAGCCACATCTCGTAGTGCCCCGTCACGGCATAGGGCACGGTGAACAGGTAGGGCAGCGGCTTCCAGGACGGGGCGCCGTTGGTGTCGAGGTTCCAGTGCAGCGTCTGGCGGCCCCACACCAGCCAGCCGTACGGATCGAACCCGGGACGCGTCCCGGCCCAGGCGATCACCACCACCGACACCGCCGCGAGCGCGACAATGCCGATTGCCCATGGATGGGCGCGAAGGACCCTCGTGAGGTGGCCTCCGCGGGGCGGTCGGCCGTGACGCTGGGCGCCCCGTCCGGCGATCGCCGGTGCTTCGATCGTCTGCTCCGACACGGAGCGGCCGACGGTACCAGCATGTCCCGGCGCCGCGAGTTCTGTGGAACTACTTATGCGGCGGCGCTCTGTCCGGGGTCTTGTTCGGTTATTGTCAATCGACGCTCGTCGTGCGACGGCGTCAGATCTTGGCCGGTCGCCGCGCCACCTTCTCGGCCGAGGAGCCTTTTTCGTCCCTGTAAAGCGAGCGGGTGGTAGGCAAGACAAAATGCGCATTCTCGTATTAGGCGGAGACGGTTACCTGGGCTGGCCGACCGCAATTCATCTCTCGGCCGCCGGCCACGACGTGGCCGTGTCGGACAACTTCGCCCGGCGCAGCTACGACGAGGAGCTGGGCGTCGAGAGCCTTGTTCCGATCGCGACGCTCGCGGAGCGCGTCTCGACCTGGGCGGAGCTGACCGGCACGACGCTCAAGTCCTACGTCGGCGACCTGTGTGACGCCGCGTTCGTGCACGCGATGGTGAGCGAGTTCCGCCCGGACACGATCGTCCACTTCGGACAACAGCGCTCGGCGCCGTACTCCATGATCGACCAGGCCCACGCGGTCTACACGCAGACCAACAATGTGGTCGGCAACCTCAATCTCCTGTACGCGATCGCCGACGTCGATCGCGACATCCACCTCGTCAAGCTCGGCACGATGGGCGAGTACGGAACGCCGAACATCGACATCGAGGAGGGGTGGATCGACATCGAGCACAACGGCCGCACCGATCGGGTCATGTACCCGAAGCGTCCCGGCTCCTTCTACCACCTCTCGAAGGTCCACGACAGCCACAACATCGAGTTCGCCTGTCGCATCTGGGGTCTGCGCGCGACCGACCTCAACCAGGGCGTGGTCTACGGTCTCGACACCGAGACGACCAAGCTCGATCCCCGGCTCTCGACGCGCTTCGACTACGACGGCGTGTTCGGCACGGTGCTCAACCGCATGGTCATCCAGGCGGTGCTCGGCCATCCGCTCACGGTCTACGGCAACGGCAGCCAGACGCGCGGGCTGATCAACCTCGTCGACACGGTCGAATGCATCCGGATCAGCGCCGAGAACCCGGCCGCCGCCGGCGAGTTCCGCGTCTTCAACCAGTTCACCGAGCAGATGTCGGTGCGCCAGATTGCTGACACGATTGCCGCAGATTTTCCCGGCACCTGCACGATCGAGGAGATCGACAACCCGCGGGTCGAGGCCTACAACCACTACTACAACGCCAAGCACACGGCGCTCGTGGATCTCGGCCTCGTGCCCACGCTCCTCAGCGACACGCTGATCGACCACCTGTTCGCGGTCGTCGAACGCCATCAGGAGCGTGTCGATCCGGCCGCGATCCTGCCGACCGTCCGGTGGCGCGAGACCGCCAACGAACTGGCCCGGAGCAAGTGAGCACGGCGGCTCTCGGCAGGGGGGAGCCCGGGAAGGTCCTCGTCACCGGAGGGTCGGGCTTCATCGGGCGCAACGTCGTCGCGGCACTGCGTGCCACCGGTGTCCCGGTGCGCGTGATCGACCTCGAGCCCCATCCAGACCCCGAGGTCGAGATCGTGCTCGGCGATCTGGCCGAGCCCGAGGTCGTCGAGGCGTCGCTCGCCGGCGGCATCTCAGCCATCGTCCACCTCGCGGCCGTGACCTCTGTGCTGCGCTCTGTGGAGCATCCGGAGCTCACCTATCGGACCAACGTCGCGGCCACCGCCTCGCTGCTCGAGGCGGCCCGCAAGGCCGGCGTGCGCGCGCTCGTGTTCGCCTCGACCAACGCCGTCGTCGGGCCAATGGACGGCCCGGCGATCACCGAGTCATCCGTGCCGCGGCCGCTGACGCCGTACGGCGCTACGAAGGCCGCGGGCGAGATGCTGATGTCCGCCTACACGTCCTCCTACGGGCTTCGCTGCGCGTGCCTGAGGCTCACCAACGTGTACGGGCCGGGCATGGCGCTCAAGGACAGCATCGTCGCACGCCTGATGCGGGCGATACGCACCGGGTCGACCTTCGAGATCTACGGCGACGGACGCCAGGTGCGCGACTACGTGCATGTCGGGGACGTGGCGGCGGCGGCGCGGCTTGCCCTGGACGCCGAGGACTGGCACGGGCCGGTCGTGATCGGGAGCGGCCGCTCGCTGTCGGTGCTCGACGTCATCGACGCGGCGCGCGAGGTCACCGGTGCGGAGCTCGAGGTGCGCCATGGGCCGGCACGGTCGGGCGAGATGCCCGCCGTCGTGGTCGACAACAGCGTCGCGATCAGCCGCGGTTGGTCTCCGCGCTACAGCCTGTCGGAGGGTTTGGCCGGCGTCTGGGAGGAGTGGTCCGGCGCGGACGGCGCCATGCCCGCGCCACAGGCCGGGGCGGGCACGAGAGGGGCACGGTGAGCATCGCGCCGGCACGCCCGTTCGTGCTCGAGCACGAGCTCGCCGGCCTGGCTCCCGAGGAGCGCGGCGCGGCGTCGGCCTTCCTGCACGAGCACCGGCCGGGCGAAGGCGCCCCCCTGGCCGTCGTTGTGCCGGCCTTCAACGAGGAGCCGAGCGTGGCCGCCGTGGTGACCGAGGTCCCGCCCGAGGCGGCCGGACTTCTCACCGAGGTGATCGTTGTGGTTGACGGAGCCACGGATGCCACCGCGGCCAGGGCGGCTGCGGCCGGCGCGCTCGTGTGCGACGTGCCCACCAATCGCGGGCAGGGCGCGGCGCTGCGGCTCGGCTACTGGCTCGCCCGCGCGCGCGGCGCGACCGTGATCGCCACGCTCGATGGGGACGGCCAGTACGAGCCGGCGGAACTCGCGCGGGTCGTGACGCCGATCGTCGACGGCGAGGCCGACTGGGTCACCGGGTCTCGCCGGCTCGGCACCGAGTTGACGACCGACTCCGTCCGGCACGCCGGCGTGCGCGTGTTCGCTGCGCTGATCAGCGTCCTGGTCGGCCAGCGGATCACCGACCCGGCCTGCGGCCTGCGGGCGATGCGCTCAGAGGTGACCGCGGCGGTGACGCTCGAACAGCCGCAGTATCAGGCCTCGGAGCTGATGATCAGCGCTGCGCTGGCCGGCTACCGCCTCGCCGAGGTCCCGACCACGATGCGGGACCGCGGCGTCGATGCCACCGGCACCAAGAAGGGCGGCAACTTCGGCTACGGGGTGCGGTTCGCGCGGGCGGTCCTCAGCACCTGGACGCGCGATCGCAGGGCGGCGCGTATGCGACTGCGCTCCGAGAAGACCCAGAACTCGTAGACCGCGAACTTCGCGAAGAACAGCAGCACGAAGACGGCGAGGTACGAAGCCGTCACGAGTGCCACGCGAATCCCGTGGTGAGCGGGGATGCTCTGCACCTGCGCCTTGGTCCAGGCCGTCGCGGCCGACGCCAGCACCAGCGCGACGATCGAGGTGGCGATGTAGCCCACGACCTCGCGTCCGACGGCCAGACGCCCACTCCGGCGCCAGGCCCAGCGCCGGTTCAGGAACCAGTTGGGGATCGCACCGGCCACGAACGCGGTCACCGTGCAGGCGGTCGTACCCGCTCCGAGCACATAGAGCAAGGCGAACACGATCACGCTCACCCCGGCCGCAATGACCGAGCCGATCGTGTACCGGGTCACGCGACCCGCGAGCGGAGAGTCGCGAAAAGTCGCGTAACGATCGGCAAGCACGTCTCCCTAGGGTATCGGGCCGGGCGGAATCGGCCGAGTCCGGCGCTAGGTTGCCGTAGGTGCGCTTACATCCTGCCCCTGACCCGATCGTGCTCGACGATGATCTGGTCGTCGCGGGCGACTGCCTGGACGTGATGGCTGAGCTGCCCGAGTCGCGCTTCGACCTCGTCTACATGGACCCTCCCTTCAACACCGGACGGGCACGGGCACGGGCGACGCTGGCGGTGAGGAGGGACGAGGACGGCGACCGGACCGGGTTCGGCGGCCGCCGCTACCGCTCGCGCCTGCTGCAGACGCTCAGCTACGACGACGCGTTCGGCGATTACCTCGGATTCCTGGAGCCGCGCCTCACGCGGGCCCGAGCGCTGCTCGCCGTGCACGGCAGCCTGTACTTCCACATCGACTATCGCGAGGCGCACTACTGCAAGCTCCTGCTCGACGAGATCTTCGGCCGCGACGCGTTCCTGAACGAGATCATCTGGGCCTACGACTACGGCGCCAAGCCTCGCCGACGCTGGCCGGCCAAGCACGACACGATCCTCGTCTACGTCCGCAACCCGGGTGCTCACCACTACGACGCCGACGCGGTGGAGCGCGAGCCCTATATGGCGCCGGGGCTGGTGACGCCGGAGAAGGCGGCGCGCGGGAAGCGTCCCACTGACGTCTGGTTTCACACCATCGTCCCCACCAACGGCCGTGAGAAGACCGGCTACCCGACCCAGAAGCCCGAGGGTGTGCTGCGCCGGATCGTCGCCGCCTCCTCGCGGCCGGGAGGCTGGTGCCTCGACCCCTTCGCGGGATCGGGCACTCTCGGCGCCGTCTGCCGCGGCCTTGACCGCCGGTACGTGCTGATCGATGCGAGCCCGGTGGCGGTCGATGTGATGCGGGCGCGACTGACCGCGCCGGGTCCAGCCGCCGCGACGTCCTGAGCGGCGCTACCCCCCGTCGGGCACAAGGGGCACGAACCTGACCGGGTCGAGCGTCACACGTGTCAGCCCTGTGGGCGCGCGCGTCACCAGCGTGAGGTGCTGATAATCGCCGCCCACCGGCGCCAGGAGCCGGCCCCCCGGCGCCAGCTGATCCTCGAGCGCCTCGGGGAGCAGGACCCCGGCAGCCGCGACGTTGACGGCGTCGAACGGAGCCTGGTCGGGAAGGCCCAGACAGCCGTCCCCGGCGAGGCAGGTGACGTTGTCGAAGCCGTGCGCGGCCAACGTGCGACGCGCGAGCTCGGTCAGCTCCGGGTGGCGCTCGATCGTCCACACGTGGGCGGCGAGCTTGGCCAGCAGGGCCGCGTGGTATCCGGATCCGGTGCCGACGTCGAGCACGCGGTCGCCGGGCCGCAGATCGATCAGGTCGAGCATCCGAGCGACGACCAGCGGCTGCGAGATCGTCTGGCCGCAGGCGATCGGGAGGGCGACGTTCTCGTACGCCCGCGAGCGTTCGCGCGCCGGCACGAACCACTCCCGCGGGACCGCGGCGATCGCCTCCAGCGTCCGCTCGCTCCGGATCATTCCTCGCAGGCGCTCGGCGAGCTCGATCGACCGCAGCAGCGCATCGCCCTCGGTTCGGCCGGCGTGGCGAGATCGAGTCATGGGTACGACTTTAGGAGTCCCGAGGACGTGTCGATTAGGGTCGGGTTGTGGCTGTCGCCGGAAGGGCATCCTCTGACAACATTGCCTTCGATGCTCGGTGAATCCCGGGTGGCCGGCAAGGCGACCCGCGCCGTTGAGATGACAGGCCTCGACGAGTCGGCGCCACTCGCATTCGGGGCCGCGGCGGCTCCGCGCGCCGCGAGAGTCGCCGCTGGACTGGCTCGGATGGCCCGCTCGGTGCCGTGGGCCGTGTGCATCATCACCGCCGTCGCGGCCGCGCTTCGGTTCGCCGAGGTGGACGACGTCCACGCCAACCAGTTCTACGACGCCGCGGTGCGCAGCATGACCCTGTCGTGGCACAACTTCTTCTACGGCGCGTTCGACCCGGGGGGCATCCTGGCCGTCGACAAGCCGCCCCTTGACCTCTGGCTGCAGGTGCTGAGCGTGAAGCTGTTCGGCTGGAACGCCGCCGCCCTGAAGCTCCCGGAGGCGCTCGGGGGGACGCTGTCGGTGCCGCTTCTGTACGACGCGGTACGACGGGTCATCGGGCGCCCGGCGGGCCTCGCCGCGGCCACGGTCCTGGCCGTCATGCCGGAGTCGGTGCTCACCTCGCGCAGTGACACGATGGACTCGGTGATGATGCTGCTGGTGATCGGGGCCTTGTGGCTGACGATCCGAGCCTGTCAGACGGGGCGCCACCGATGGGTCCTGCTGGCCGGTGCATCGCTCGGACTGGCCTTCAACGTCAAGCTGCTCGAGGCGCTGGTGGCGGCGCCGGCGTTGCTGGCGCTGTACGTGCTCGGTGCCCAGGTGTCGTGGCGCCGCAAGCTCGCCGGCATCGCGACCGCCGGCGCCTCCCTCGTCGTCGTGGGGCTGTCGTGGGCCGTCGCGGTCTCGCTCTCGCCGGGCCCTCATCCGTATCCGGTCGGATCAACCGACGGGACGGTGTGGAACGTGATGTTCGTGTTCAACGGCTTCGGCCGGGTCTCGAACGCGCCGGCGAGAGCGGTCCCGGGTGGCCCCGGGCCGTTCCGGCTGTTCCAGGCCTCCAATTGGAACTTCGACGTCCTGTTCGGCTGTGTCCTCGTCGCCGGGCTGGCGATCGGCGGCGCCGCGCTCCTGCTGGCTCTCGGACGCCGCATCCGCCACGGAGCCGACGCCGGCGTCATGGCGCGTGCCTTCGCGGTCGCGCTGATCGTCTGGATCGTGATCGGGACGGCGCTGTTCAGCCATGTCGGCACGCTGCACACGCGCTACCTCGAGGCGATGGCGCCGGCGGTGGCCGCGGCGATCGGCTTCGGCGCCGCGTCGCTCGCCGGCCTCGCTCCGTGGCGTCGCGAGCCCCGCGGGGCGGCGGTCGTGGCCACGGGCGTCGCGCTCGGCCTGGTCTGCGCCTACACGTTGCACCTGCATCCGTCCTCGATCGCCTGGGGCGCGGTGGGGATCACGATCGCCGCCGTCGGAGCTGCGCTGATCTCGACCTCGGGTGGCCGCGTGGGCGTGGTCGCACGATGGCTCACGCTGTCGCTGATCGTCGCGGGCAGCGTGCTGTTTCCGGTGCACGAGTCGCTGAAGCTGGTCCGCGCGCACGACAACGACTCGCTCGGCCTGGCGACGCATCCGGACGTCACGGAGGCGGCGCTGTCCCGCTACCTGGAGCCGCGGACCGCCGGAATCCACTACGAGCTCGCCGTCGATGAGCCGCTGGCGCTGGCGCCGATGCTGATCCACGACCAGCGGCCGATCTTCCCGCTCACGAGCTTCCACGGGCGACCGGTGCGCAGCCTCGCCCAGCTCCGGGCCGCGGTACGGGCGGGACAGATCAGATACGCGCTCGTCGGCTCGTTCTCCTGTTCCCCGCAGCACGCGACCTGGGCCTCGTGTGGCCCCGCCGCCGTATGGATTCGGAACAACGGCATCGACGTCAGCGCAGCCGCGGGGCTGACCGGCGGGACTAAGCTCTATCTTATGCTGCCATTCTGAAGTCGCGTGGCCAGCATGGCCGCCGGCGCTCGACGGTGGGTGGGAAGCCACCGCCCGATATCGAATGAGCCGAGCACAGCTGAGATCCGTGCCGTCGGGGCGTCCCCGGCGCTTCTGGCCGGCCCTTTCGGGCCTGCTGCTGCTTGTCGTGGTGGCGGTGCTCGGATCCTCGGCGCCCGCGGCCAGTGCAATGGGCAACTGCTCCACGACGCCCGCGCCCGGCTCCCACGGGTCGCATGTCCTCTTCGACGGCAAGCTCCGCTACGTGCTCGTGCACGTCCCGGCTGGAATCGCCCCGGGCAAGCGGGTGCCGCTGCTGTTCGCGCTGCACGGAGCCGGTGGCAACGGCGGTGCGATGGAGCGTTACAGCGGCTTCTCCCACCAGGCCGACCTGCACAAGTTCATCGCCGTGTATCCCAACTCCGACGGCCCCATCTGGAACATCACCGCGGCCCGCAACCGGCCCGACGACGTCGCCTTCATCGCGGGCCTGATCAGTTCGGTCGAGCAGCGCATGTGCATCGACACGCATCGCATCTACGCCGCGGGCATCTCGAACGGCGCCGGCATGGTGGCGCTGCTCGGGTGCGCGCTCTCGGACGAGATCGCCGCCATCGCGCCGGTGTCCGGGATCTACGACGGGCAGCCCTCCTGCCGTCTCAGCCACCCGGTGTCGGTCCTCGAGATCCACGGCACCGCCGACCAGATCGCGCCCTATTTCGGGACTCGGGGCCGGGTCTCGGCGAGCGGGCTGCCACCCTACGTGAGTGGCTGGGTCCACCGGGACGCCTGCTCGCGCACGGCCGCCGAACACGCGATCGCGACGCGCACAACCGTGTACCGGTGGGGTGGCTGTGAGGACGACACCGAGGTCGAGCACATCAGGATCCAGGGCGGCGCCCACCAGTGGCCCGGCGCCCTCCCACCCGATCCCGGTCCTCCATCGACGATCTGCGGCGCCTGCACGATCTGGAGCTTCTTCTCCAGCCTCCCGGTGCCCGCGCGGTCATACAGCGGTGGTACGGGCCTGCCGGGCTGAGGTCGCGCTGAGGCTCAGGCTCGCAGGGGCGGTGCTGCTGGCCATGGCCGCGGGAGCGTGCGGAGGCTCCGCGACGTCCCAGACCGCGACGCATGGCTCCGCTCCCGGTCCCGCCGTCTCGAGCGCGGCTCGCCCGCCCACAGCCGCGGACGGGGCGCCGGCGCTGCACGCGATCGCCGCCGGATCGCTGCCCGCGCCGGTTCAGGCGCCGGCCACTGCCGCGCTCGGGAGTCGTGTGCTGTTGATCGGCGGCCTCGACCAGGCCGATGAGTCCGTATCCGCGGTGATCGTGATCGGCCCGGGCGGGGCGACTCGCCTCGCCACGCTGCCGCTCGCCCTCCACGACGCGGCCGCGGCCACGCTCGGCGACCGGTCGCTGGTGATCGGGGGCGGCGAGCCCTCGCATGCCGAGATCACGGCGATCGATTCGACGGGCGCGGTGCTCTCTGCCGGCAGCCTGCCCGCCGCGGCATCCGACGTCGCCGCGGCCACGATCGGTCACGCCGTGTACGTCGTCGGCGGATACACGGGAACCGCTCCGCTGGACACAATCGTCGCCTGGTCGGGAACGGGCGCCGGCCGGGTCGTCGCGCGGTTGCCGGCGCCGGTCCGGTACGCGGCCGTGGCCGCGGCCGCGGGCCGGCTCATCATCGCCGGCGGGACCAGCGGCGACGCGGCACTGCGGGCGATCTACGCGTTCGACCCCGCGACCGGCCGGGTGACCCGGATCGGGAGCCTCCCGCACCCGCTGACCCATGCCGCGGCGGCGGCCCTCGGAGCGAGGGTGTACGTGATCGGCGGTCGCAGAGCCGGCGTCGACACCCAGACGCGGGAGATCCTGGCCATCGATCCGGCGACCGGCTCGGCCACGCCTGCCGGGCACCTCCCGCACGCGCTGTCTGATGTCGGCGCGGCGACGGTCGGCGGGCGGATCATCGTCGCCGGCGGTCGCGGTCGCACCGGGGTGCTCAGCGACCAGATCTACAGCTTGTCGCCGCGGGTCCCGGCGCCATGAGGCGATTTGCGCTCGGACTGCTCCTCGGCGCCGTGGCCGTGGTCGCGCTGGTGCTCCTGCTCGGACGCACGGGCAGCAGCTCGCAGCACCGTCCGGCCCGCGTCGCCACAGCGAGCGGAGGTGCTGCGACGAGCGGGGGAACCGTGGCGCGCCGGGCGGCAGCGAGTCGGGCGGCGGCGGCGAGCGGGCGCGTGCCGCCGCTCGTGGACCCGTCGAACGTCTACGCGGCCGACGGCAAGGGCGATGAGTCGCCTGTGGTGCGGGGATTCCGCTCGCTCGTGTACGTGCCCAACAGCGTCAGCAACACCGTCGACGAGATCGATCCGACCACCTACCGGATCGTGCGCCGCTTCGCGGTCGGCACCCTGCCCCAGCACGTCGTCCCCTCCTACGACCTGCGCACGCTGTGGGTCACCAACGATCTCGGCAACAGCCTCACGCCGATCAACCCCGCCACCGGCGTGCCCGGTCGCCCGGTTCCGGTCGACGATCCGTACAACATGTACTTCACGCCCAACGGGCGCTACGCAGTCGTGATGGCCGAGCAGCGGCGGCGGATCGACTTCCGCGACGCGCACACGATGCGATTGCACCACTCACTCGCCGTGCCGGGCTGCGCCGGGGTCAACCATGCCGACTTCACCGCCGACGGTCGGTACATGCTGGCCAGCTGTGAGTTCGGGTCGGCGATGGTTCTCGTCGATGTGGCGCGCGAGCGCATCGTGCGCATGATCGGGTTGCGCCTCCTCGCCTCGCCGCAGGACGTGAAGCTCTCGCCCGACGGTCGCATCTTCTACGTCGCCGACCTCACCTACGGCGGCCTGTGGGAGATCGACGCCCGGCGCTTTCGCGTCGTCCGGTTCCTCCGTACCGGCGCCGGCGCTCACGGCCTCTATCCGAGCCGCAACGCCACGCGGCTGTATGTCTCCAACCGCTCGGCCGGAACGGTGTCGGTGGTCAGCTTCGCCACCCGGCGGGTGATCGCAACCTGGACGATCCCCGGTGGCAGCCCCGACATGGGCGGCGTCTCGGCGAGCGGCCGCGTGCTCTGGCTCTCGGGCCGCTACGACGCCGCGGTGTACGCGATCAGCACGAGCACCGGGAGGCTGATCCGCCGCATCCCGGTCGGCGAGGGCCCGCACGGACTGTGCGTGTATCCGCAACCGGGGCGCTATTCGCTCGGTCACACCGGCGTGTTCCGCTGAGCGCCCATCGGCGGTGGGCGTGCGAGAATCGACACCGATGACTGCGAGCTCGAATCTGCAACGGGCGTTACTCGCGGTACTGGCCGTCCTGCTGGCCGGGATCGGCGTGGTGGTGTTCACGGGTTCGCGTCATGCGTCAGGCGCGGCCGCCACGAGATCGGAGTTTGCCGGCCCCACCATGCCGCCGGGGCTGCGCGCCGCCGACTTCACCCTGGCCGATCAGGACGGGCATCGGGTCACACTGTCGTCCTATCGCGGCCACGTGGTCGTGCTCACCTTCATCCATTCCCTGTGCAAGGACGCCTGCCCGTTCATGGTCGAGCAGATCAAGGGCGCGCTGAACGGCCTGCCCGGGAACGGGAGCGCCGTGCCTGCGATCGGCGTGAGCGTCGCCCCGGCCGAGGACACGCCCGCCAACCGCCGGGCCTTCCTGGCCAAGCACCGGATGACCGGCCGGCTCGAGTTCGTCAACGGCCCGCTGAGGACGCTGCGCCGGGTGTGGCGCGACTACGCGATGCAACCCGTGCAGGGCAACATCGACCACTCGACGTTCGTGCTGCTGATCGACAAGCGCGGCATTGAGCGCGTCGGGTTCGCCGCCGACCAGCTCACCCCCGAGGGGCTGGCGCATGACATCCGGGTGTTGGAGGCGGAGCCGGCGTAGCGGGCGGCGGTGCGGTGTGCGCGCGACCGGCGCACGGCGCAACCGGCGCCGCACCGACGCGCTCTCAGCGGCGCGCGGCCCAGGCCCAGGCGATGAACAGCGCCTGCAGAGGCAGCCGGGCCAGCAGCGCCGGACGACCGCCGGGGATCTGCCGGTAGCGCTCAGGGTGCACCGCCATGTGCAGGTTGGCCGGGAACACGGCCACGAGCGTGGCGATGTTCCACCAGCTCGCCCAGCGCCGCGAGCGCGACGACAACGCGCCCGCGCCGCCGACGATCTCGGCCACGCCGCTGGCGTACACCAGCTCGCGCTTGGCGGGCAGGTAATCCGGGACGATCGCCTCGTACGTCCGCGGGATCACGAAGTGCAGGATCCCGGCGACGATGAACACTGGTCCGAACAGGCGCCTCACGGGCGCGGAGTCTAGGTCAGCCGCGCCGGCGCCGCTTCCGGGCGTGCGCCGGGCGGCGACGCAGCTCAGTCGTCGGTCTCGCGATCGACCAGCTCCCGCTTGAGCACCTTGCCCGTCGTGTTGCGCGGAAGCTCGTCCACGAACTCGACATCGCGCGGAACCTTGTAGCGCGCCAGGTTGTCCTTGACGTACTCCCTGACCGCGGACTCGCTCAGCTGCTCGCCGTTGCGCGGGACCACGATCGCCTTGAGCCGGGCGCCGAACTTCTCGTCCGGGACGCCGATCACTGCGGCTTCGGAGATCTGTTCGTGCCGCATCAGCAGCTCCTCGATCTCGGCCGGGAACACGTTCTCGCCACCCGAGACGATCATGTCGTCGTCGCGGCCCTCGACGAACATCCGGCCGTCGGTGTCGAAGTAGCCGACGTCTCCGGTGGCCATCAGGCCGTCGATCATGTCCTTGCTGCCGCCGCCCGTGTAGCCGTCGAACAGCATCTCGTTCCCGACGAAGATGCGGCCCCGCTCTCCGGGCGCCACCTCCTGGCCATGCTCGTCGAACAGCCTCACGACGGTCCCGCGTGGAGGTCTGCCCGTCGTGCCGGGCGCGGCGTGCAGGTCCTCGGGCGTGGCGATCGTCGCCCACGCGACCTCGGTGGAGCCGTACAGGTTGTAGAGCACGTCACCGAACGCGTCGAGACCGCGCCGGGCCAGCGGCGCCGGCAGTGCGGATCCCGACAGCGCCAGCACCCGCAGCGAGGAGTGGTCGTGGGCGCGGATCTCCTCCGGGCCGAGGTCGAGCATCCGCTGCAGCATCACCGGGACCACGATCAGGGTGTCGACCTTGTGCGTCTCGATGTCCTCGAGCGTCGTCAGCGGGTCGAAGCGGCGCCGCAGGACGAGCGTGCTCGACAGCGCCAGGGCGAGCAGGAGGTGCGAGTAGCCCCAGGTGTGGAACAGCGGTGCCGCATCAGCGGTCACGCCCCGGGCCCGGAGCGGGATCTTGGACAGGATCGCCCCGAGCGGGTCCAGACCCGTCGGAGCACCACGCGACGCTCCCTTCGGCGTACCGGTCGTGCCCGAGGTGAGGATCGTCTGCCGCCCATGCTGGGCGGGCGCCACGACATCGCTCGCGTCGCCCATCGTGATCAGGTCCTCGAGCGTCGGATCGCCGGTCGGCTCGTCGGCGTCGCCGACCCAGGCCACGAACCGTCGACCCTCGTCGATGGCGTCGCCGATCAGGTCCAGGAACTCGTCGTCGCAGATCACGCAGGCCGCCTGTTCGCGCCTGACCACGTCGGCGATCTGCGGACCGGCGAACCCCGTATTGAGATAGAGCATGTTGGCGCCGAGCTTGGAGCAGGCGATCGTGGCCTCCACGAACCCGCGATGGTTGCGGGCCAGCAGGGCCACGTTGTCGCCCTCGTTGACGCCGTGATCGGAGAGCGCATGGGCAAGCGCATTGGTGCGCAGGTGCAGCTCGGCGAAGGTGACCTGGCCACGCTCATCGATGATCGCCCGGTCCTCGGGATAGCGGGCGGCGGAGGCGGCGCAGGCCGCCGCGGGGGTGGCGCCGAAGCGCCACAGCGCAATGCCGGCCTTGAGCAGCCGGTCGGGCATGGTGGGCCCGAGCAGGCCCGACTCGGCGATCCGCCGGAGCGTGTCGAACTTGTATGCGACGGGCTCGAGGCGCATCTCAGGCGACCCTATTCGGGCGCTCAAGTCCCGTCAACGGACGCGGATCTCGGGGCTGTGCGGGCAGCGGCGACGGCGCCGCTCTGGGCGTGACCGTCCTCACGCCTGTGGTGCCTCCAGCAGCTCTGTGATGTGGTGCAGGAACCGCGCCGCATGCTCACCGAACAGGATCCGGTGATCGCACGCGAGGGTGATCGACATCGCGTGGCCGGGCACGATCGCCCCGTCGCGCACGATCGGCGCTGCCCGCACCGCTCCGGCCGCGAGCGCCGCCGCCTGCGGCGGCACGATCACCGCGGTCGCGCCCGCCACGCCGTAGCGGCCGAGATTCGTCACCGTGAACGTTGCGCCCGACAGCTCCGGGGGCGTGATCTCACCGGACCGGGCACGTGCGCTCAGCCGCTCGAGCTCGGCCTCGAGCTCGATCGCCGGCTTGCGGTCGGCGTCGAACAGGGTCACAGCCACGTAGCCCTCCGGCGTGTCGACCGTCAGCCCGACATTGACCCGCGAGTACAGCTCGTAGCGCCCGTCGCGATAGGCGGCGTTGGCCCGCGGGGTCTGTCGCAGGGCGAGCGCACACGCTCGCGCCAGCACCGCGTCAAGCGATGGGCCGCTCGCGTCGCCCGACCGTGAAGCGACATAGGCGGACATGTCCACCTCGGCGCGCAGCTCGATGTCGGGGATCGTCGCCCGGGCCTCGGCCGTGCGACGCGCGATCGTGCGCTCGCTGCGGGTCGGCTCCTGCACGCTGGTCTCGCCCCGCCCGGTCGTGGGCTCGGGAGCGGCGGGGGTCCCGGATTCGGGGGTGGCGCCGGCCCCGGGGTCCGGGGCGCCGGCCGGCGGATCGGTCATGTGGGCAACGGTGGCATTAATACTCGGGTTGCTGCGCGCCCGTGTCGCGGCCTTCCCAGGTGCGCATGAACTCCTCGGCGCTGAGGCCGACGAGGTCGGCGCGGAGCTCGCGGAGCAGGCCCTTGGCCTCCTTGACCGGGAGATCCCAGAACAGAACGACCTCCCCGTCGTCGATCGAGACCACCTCGATCCGATCGAGCCGGTTGGGGTCGCCGAGGAAGGTCGGCTCGTGGCTCGATCGCGACACGATCAGCTCGAAGTACCGGTTGGCCTTCACGGCTGGTTCCCGCCGAGCGCGGCCGCGGCCGCGCTCACGGCGTCCCCGCCGTCGAACACCGTCTCGCCGACCTGGATCGCCGGCAGCGAGACGACGCCCGCGCTGCGCGCGCGCTCGTTTGCCGTGTCCAGGCCCGCGCGCACCGACCGCAGCCCCAGCCCCTTGAGCACGGCGGTCGGGTGCATCTCGCAGGCGGCCGCGGCAATCAGCAACGTGTCCTGATCGCCGAGGTCGCGGCCCCCGGCGAACGCCTGCCGGAACGCCGCCAGCGAGAAGGCGACCGCGCGGCCGACGTGCTTGGCGTAGGTCGCCGTGAGCATCGCGAGCTCCGTCCGCGGTGGCCATGGGCTGGGCCAGCGGAGCGGCTGCAGATGCTGCTCACGGACCAGTCGCTCCACCTCGTCGCGGTCGGGCTCGGTCGTGGCAAGGGCGCCGTCGAGCATCGCGCCGAGCACCGGCTCCCACTCTGGAGCCACGGGAAGCTCGCCCATGATCCGCTCCGCAGCCAGGTAGCACGCCGGGCTGCCGAGGTCGTAGAAGAAGATCGGCTGCGCCGGTTGCGGCACGCCGGTCACGTCAACCGTGGATCAGCCACCCGTCGGCGGCGCGCGCGGCTTCCATCACTCCCTCGGAGAGGGTTGGATGGCCGTGGATCGTGCGGGCGATCTCGGGGTAGCCGCCCTCGAGTGCCTTCGCGTTGACGAGCTCCTGGATCAGCTCGGTCGCCTTGCTGCCGACGATGTGGCCGCCGAGCAGCTCGCCGTACTGCTTGTCGCCGACGATCTTGATCATGCCGGTGCGGTCGCCGTACACGGTGCCCGCGCCGACGGCGCCGTATTGGATCTTGCCCACCGCCACGTCGTAGCCCTGCTCGTTCGCCTGCGCCTCGGTGAGGCCGAAGCTGGCCACGTTGGGCTTGCAGAAGGTGGCCCGCGGGATGTCGATGTACTCGATCGGGTGGGTCGCCAGCCCGGCTGCGTCCTCGACCGCGATCACGCCCTCGTCCGAGGCCTTGTGCGCGAGCGCCGGACCATGCACGAGATCGCCGATGGCGTAGATCTTCTCCGCGCTCGTGCGCATCGCGCCGTCCACGGCGATCAGTCCCTGCTCGTCGAGCTTGACGCCGGCGGCTTCGAGCCCGAGCGCTTCGACGTCAGGGCTGCGCCCGGCGGCGATCACCAGCCAGTCGGCCTCACCGGACCCCTCGCCGTAGCTGAAGGTGACACTCGAATCGCCGGACTCGACGTTCTGCACCAGGGTGCCGGTGTGGATCGTCATGCCCTGCTTCTTGAGGCCGCGCTCGGCCAGCTTCGAGATGTCGGCATCCTCAGTGGGGAGAACCCGGTGGAGCGCCTCGAACAGGAGCACGTCGACGCCCAGGCGGGCGTAGGCCGAGGCGATCTCGGCTCCCGAGGCGCCGGCGCCGACCACGGCCAGGGTGCGCGGCAGCTGCTCGAACGCCCACGCCTCCTCGGTGCCGATCACGCGACCTCCGAAGCTCGTGCCCGGGATCGGGCGCTTCACCGATCCGGTGGCCAGCACGATCGCCTTCGCGTCGATGGTCTGTCCGCCGACGCTGACCGTGCGCTCGGCGGTGAGCGATCCCTCACCCTCGATCAGCTCGATCGAGTTCTTCTTGAACAGGCCCGAGACGCCTCCGGTGAGCGTCGAGACGACCTTCCTGCGCCGCTGGCTGACGGCGTCGTAATCGACCTTCGGCTCGCTCACGGTGATCCCGAAGTCGCCGGCCTCACGGATCTCGGACAGGACGTCGGCGACGCGGAGCACCGCCTTGGCGGGGATGCACGCGTAGTTGAGGCAGCGACCGCCGACCTGGTCCTTCTCGACCACAGCCGTCTTCATGCCGAGCTGCGCCGCCCGGATCGCGGCCACGTAACCGCCGGGGCCCGAACCGATGACGACGCAATCGTAAGCAGAGTCAGCCATCCGGGCGCGGAGCCTAGCTGATAGCCGCCTGGCGGCGGTTGGCGAGCCCGCTCACCGGGGCCGCAGACGCCACAGCGCCGCCCGTCTAGCGGCGTGGTGGCGCCGGGAGCTGCAGGCGGCCGAGGATCCGCACGAGCTTGTAGAACAGCCACCCGCCCGGAATGATCACGGCCAGGCAGATGGCGACGCCGAGCAAGCTCGAGGCTTTGATCAGCGCCAGCGAGAAGCCGAGCAGGCCGATCGCCAGCAGCGTCTGGAAGCCCAGCACGGCCCAGTAGCGCATGCGCCACATGCCGGCCGCGCAGACGAGCATCAGCCCGCAGAAGATCAGGATCTCGGCCAGGTGCGGTTGTTGTCCACCCAGCCTGGGCTTGGTGCCGACGACGAAGAGGATGAAGTTGACTGCGCCGAGCAGGGCGGCGACGACGACGCTGATCTTGATCGACCATGGCCGCTCGCCGTCGGCGAACGGCTTGAGCGTCGCCCGCACGGCGGCGTTGCGCTCCTCCGCACGGCTCGGGGGTGACGGAGCGTCCCCGGCCGCGGGCAGCGGCGCGGCCTTGACCGCGGCGGCGGGAGGCTCGCGGCGCCCGCGTTTGCGGCTACGTTGTCCCAACGGTCTCCCCGCAGGGCTGCGGCGGCGCGACCATCGCCGACCGCAGCAGTCGCGCGGGCGACTCCGGGTGCTCGGCGTCGGTGAGCGCCCGCACCACGGCAACCCGGGTCGCTCCGGCGGCACGGACGGCGGCCACGGTCTCGGGCGCGATTCCACCGATGGCGAAGTACGGGGTCCGCGCGTGGGCCGCGGCGTACTGCACCAGCTCCAGGCCGACCGCGGGTCGCCCGGGTTTGGTCGGGGTCGCGTGCACGGGACCGACACCGATGTAGTCGACCTCGTCGTCGGCGCCGTCGATCTGCGCCGGGGAATGGGTCGAGAGGCCGATCAGTCGCTCCCGCCCGACCAGCGCCCGGGCCTGCCGAGGAGCGAGGTCGTCCTGCCCGACGTGGACACCATCGGCGCCCGCCCGCGCCACGAGGTCGGGTCGGTCGTTGAGGATGAACAGCGCCCCGTGCTCGGCGCATACGCGGGCGAAGATCCCGGCCGCGGCGAGGATCCGCTCGTCGCCGGCGTTCTTGCAGCGCAGCTGGATCACGTCGACGCCGCCCTCGAGCGCGGCATGCAGGAAGCTCTCGGGTTGCTCGCCGCAGACAAGGTAGAGCCGTGAGTCGGCGAGACGCTGGCGACGGTGGTCCACGCCGCAAGTCTGGCATGAGCGCCGCGGTAGCATTGGTGGTACGGGAGCCCGGCCACTGGGCTGAGAGGGCGGATACGAGGTCCGCCGACCGTCTGAACCTGACCCGGATAATGCCGGCGCAGGGAGGAGGCAAGTGACGAACCGCAGCCCATCATCCGACGTCGCCGTCATCGGCGGCGGTGTGATCGGGCTCGGGATCGCGTGGCGCGCGGCCCAGCGGGGCATGGATGTGGTGCTGCTCGAGCGCGACCAGGTCGGGTCTGGGACCTCACGCGTGGCGGCCGGGATGCTGGCCCCGATCACCGAGGCCGACCCGGGTGAGCAGCCTCTGCTGGCGCTTGGGCAGGCGAGCGCGGCGGCCTACCCGAGCTTCGTCGAAGAGCTGTCCGAGGCGAGCGGCATGGACACCGGCTATCTCCCCTGCGGGACCCTGATGGTCGCCCGCGATGCCGACGAGGGCGAGGCGCTCGAGCGTGAGCTGGCGATGCGCGAGGGCCTCGGCCTTCCGGTGCGGCGCCTACGGGCGAGCGAGGCACGCCGTCTCGAGCCGGCCCTGGCCCCGTCGCTGCGCCTCGCGCTGGCGATCCCCGACGACCACGTGATCGAGCCCGACAAGCTGACCGCCGCCCTGGCCGCCGCGCTGGTACGCGCCGGCGGACGGCTGCGCGAGGCCACGACCGTCGCCGAGGTGCTGTTCGAGGCCGGGCGGGTGGCAGGGGTGCGCCTGCTCGACGGATCGGAGCTGCGGGCCGAGCAGGTCGTCATCGCCGCTGGCATCTGGTCAGGTCAGATCGGTGGCATGTCGCCGGAGTTGCGTGTTCCCCTGCGCCCGGTCAAGGGACAGGTGCTGCGCCTGCACGATCCCGCCGGACCCGGGCTGCTGAACCGGATCGTCCGGATGCCGCCCGCGTACATCGCGCCCCGCGGTGACGGCCGCTACGCGCTCGGCGCCACGATGGAGGAACGTGGATTCGACACCACCGTGACCGCCGGTGCCGTGTTCGAGTTGCTCCGCGACGCGCTCGAGCTGGTGCCGGGCGTCTCCGAGCTGGTGATCGACGAGCTGTGCGCCGGCCTGCGTCCCGGCACTCCGGACAACCTGCCGGCGATCGGGACCGGCGCACAGCCCGGCCTGCACTGGGCGGTCGGTCACCACCGCAACGGCATCCTGCTGATGCCCGTGACGGCGGAGCTGCTCGCCGCGGAGCTGGCCGGGGAATCCCCGCCGCCGCTCGCCGCGGCGTTTGACCCTGGGCGGTTCGTCGGCGCCACGGTGGGCGGTGGCGCGTGACCGTGATCGTCAACGGCGAGCGCCGCGAGCTGCCGTCCGGCGCGACGGTCGCGCACGTGGTGGCGCTGCTGTCGGGCGATGAGGACGCTCGCGGGGTCGCCGTGGCCGTGGAGGGCGAGGTGGTTCCACGGACGACGTGGTCGAGCACGCCGCTGTCCGAGGGCGCCCGGGTCGAGGTCGTGGCCGCGATTCAGGGAGGATGAGGGAGTGGACGAGACCCTGACGATCGCCGACCGCGAGTTCCGCTCGCGGCTGGTCCTCGGCACGGGCGGGTTCAAGAGCCATGACGTGCTCGCGCGCGCGCTCGAGGTCTCGGGCGCGGAGATGTGCACGGTCGCGCTCAGGCGCCTCGACCCCGACGCGCGCGGCTCGATCCTCGACGTTCTCGACGCCTCGGGCGTCCAGGTCCTGCCGAACACCGCCGGCTGTTTCACCGCCCGTGATGCCGTCGTCACCGCCCGGCTCGCCCGGGAGGCGTTCGCGACCGACTGGATCAAGCTCGAGGTGATCGGGGACGATCGCACGCTGCTGCCCGACGCCGTCGAGCTGCTGGCCGCGGCCGAGCAGCTGGTCGACGAGGGCTTCGTCGTGCTTCCCTACACGACCGACGATCCCGTGCTGGCGCGCCGGCTCGAGGACGTGGGCTGTGCGGCCGTGATGCCGCTGGGCTCCCCGATCGGCAGCGGGATGGGGATCCGCAATGCCTACAACCTCGCCATCATCGTCGACCGCGCCCGGGTGCCCGTGGTGCTCGACGCCGGCGTCGGGACGGCCTCGGACGCGGCGATCGCGATGGAGCTCGGCTGCGATGCGGTGCTGTGCGCGAGCGCCGTCTCGCGCGCCCACGATCCGGTGGCGATGGCCGAGGCGATTCGGCTCTCGGTCCAGGCTGGACGGCTCGCCCTCCGCGCAGGGCGGATCCCCCGTCGCCGCTACGCCGAGGCATCGACTCCGGAGGAGGGCAGGCCCGAGTTTGGCCAGCCCGCACACGCCGAATGACCGTCGACGAGCTCTTCGACGCCTGGGAGGCCGCGTGGTCGGGTAAGGACGCGAGCGCGTTCGAAGCGGTGATCGCCCCCGACCTGCACTACGAGGACCCGCTCACCGACGAACCGCTGGAGGGCTTCGACAACCTGGCCCGCCACGCCGAGCGCCTGTGGAGCGCGTTCCCCGATGTTCGCCTCGAGCGCGCCGGAGCACGCCTGGACGACGGGCACTTCGTGGCCGCTCCGGCCAAGCTGCTCGGTACCCACCGGGCCCCGCTCGAGGGCCTGCCCGCCACCAACCGGTTCCTCGTCGTGCACTGCGTCTTCTACTGCGAGCTCGAGCATGAGCGGCTGCTCCGCGTGCGTGCGTTCTTCGACCTCTACGACGCCGCCACCCAGCTCGGCGTCCTGCCCGCCCGCGGGACCCTCGGCGAGAAGGCGCTGTTGATGCTCCGCGGCTTCGGCCTGCGGGCCGGCCGGCCGTCCTAGCCGACCAGTGCTGACCGCCAGAGCGAAGCGGCTCGCGTCACCGTGCGCGAAGGTCCTGATACGTCAAGCCCGCGCCCCGACCTGCCGATGACAGGAGATGGACTCCCGATGGTGACATTGATCGAGACAGCCCGCTGGTTCTGCAACCGGGCGGATGCGATCTCCCGCCGATCCGCCGCGCGGTTGCTCCGCGGTGATCAGCTCCCGCTGGGGTCCGAGCGGCTCGCGTTTGACCACGCGCCGATCGGGATGGCCATCATGTCCCCCGCGGGGCGCTGGCTGCGAGTCAACCGCGCGCTGTGCGAGATGACCGGCTACACCGAGGAGCAGCTGCTCGCCCGCACATGCCGGGAGATCACCCACCCGGACGATCTCGACGCCGACCTCGGGCCTGTGCGCAGGATCCTGGCCGGAGAGATCCGGAGCTTTGAGATCGACAAGCGCTATCTCCGCGCCGACGGGTCGGTCCTGTGGACGCTGCTGTCCGTGTCGCTGGTGCGCGACGGCGACGGCGAGCCGCGCTACTTCATCAGCCAGATCCAGGACATCAGCGAGCGACACCGGATCGAGGCCGCCAACGCCCGGACGCGCCGTTCGCTCGTGGAGGCGCAGTCGATCGCGGGCCTGGGGAGCTGGGATTACGAGCTGACCGGCGCCCGTTCGGGCTCCTGGTCGCCTGAGCTGTGGCGGATCTTCGGCCTCGAGCCGCGCGAGAATGCCCCGCGGCTCGACGACCTGGTCGAGCTGATCGATCTCGCTGATCGCCCCCGCGTGCTGGCGGCGCTCGGCGGCGCCGATGCCTCCGAGCAGATCGAGGATGAGCTGTGGATCACGCAGTCCTCGGGCGCGCGCATCCGGGCCGCTTTCCGGGCCCGGGTCGATCGCAACGGCGACGGCAGTCCCGCGCACGTGCGCGGGACGATTCAGGACATCACCCGCGAGCATGCGGCGCGGCAGGAGCTGGGACACCGAGCCGAGCAGCTCAGGACGCTGGCGCGGAGCTTCCCGCGCGGCTGCATCGTGTTGTTCGACACCGAGCTTCGGTACCTGATCGCCGACGGCCCCGCGCTGGCCGACTTCGGTCACTCGCCCGGCGATCTCGAGGGCAAGATGGTCGACGAGGTCTACGCGCCCGCGACGGCCGGACCGCTCAAGGCGCGTTACCGCCGCGCCCTCGCCGGCGAGGAGGTGCGGTTCGAGACCGTGACCGGCGACCGCCGGGTCTACGACTCGCGCATCGCTCCCGTGCGCGACCGGCACGGCAACGTGGTCGGCGGCTCGGTGGTCACCACGGACGTAACCGAGCGGGCGGAGCACGATGCCGAGCAGACGGCGCTCGGTCAGATCGCGACGCTGGTTGCGCACGGCGCCGGCCCGGCATCGGTGTTCCAGGCCGTTGCCCAGCAGGTGGCGTCGCTGTTCGCGGCCACCTGTGGCGCCATCATCCGCTTCGACCGCACCGCGGGCGTTGGGGTCATCGTCGGCAGCTGGACCGCCGACGGCGACGATGTGGGCGGGCAGACCTTCGCGCTCGACGGGCCGAGTGCAGCCGCGGCGGTGTTCCGGACCGGCGAGACCGTCCGGATCGAGCGCTACTCCGCGACGGGCAAGGACGAGGTGCTGCAGCGGCTCGAGCTCGAGGGGGGGATGAGCGCGCCGGTCACCGTCGGCGGGACGCTGTGGGGTGCGGTCAGCGCCGGCTTCGGAGGCGTCCGGGTACCCGTCGGGGCCGAGCCCAGGCTGGCGCGCTTCGCGGAGCTCGTGGCCGTTGCGATCGCCAACGCCGAGACGTGGAACACGCTGGCCCACGAGGCGGCCACGGACGCCGTCACCGGGCTCGCCAACCACCGCGCGTTCCATCAGCGGCTGCGCGACGAGTCCGAACGCGCGCGTCGTTACAAGCGCCCGCTGAGCCTGGTCCTGTTCGACCTCGATCATTTCAAGCAGATCAACGACACCCACGGTCACCAGGCCGGCGACGAGGTGCTGGCCGAGACCGCGCGCCGGATCACCGCCGAGGCCCGGGAGGGCGAGCTCGTGGCCCGGATCGGGGGCGAGGAGTTCGCCTGGCTGATGCCCGAGACCGGGCAGGAGGGCGCCTACGCGGCCGCCGACCGCGCTCGGCGCGCGATCCAGGGTGAGCCGTTCGACGTGGTCGGAGCAGTGACGATCTCCGCCGGCGTCTGCTCGAGCGATAGCGCCACCGGCGCCGCGGATCTGGTGCGACTCGCTGACCGGGCGCTGTACTGGGCCAAGGAGGGCGGCCGCAACTCGACCTTCATCTATAGCGAGGGCGCACGGATCGCCTTCGCCGAGGCATCGCCCGCGCCCCAGCGGCTCCAGACCATGTCGAGCGTCAGGGCGCTCGCGCGGGCGATCGATTCCAAGGACTCCTCGACGCACAGCCACTCCGAGCGCGTGGCCAAGCTGGCGGAGCTGCTGGCGCTGGAACTCGGCTGGACGCGCAAGCGCGCGCAGCTGCTGCATCTGGCCGGCCTGCTGCACGACGTCGGCAAGATCGGGATCCCCGACTCGATCCTGCTCAAGCCGGGGCCGCTGACGAGTGTCGAGCTCGAGGAGATCAAGCGCCACGCGAGCCTCGGCGGCTACATCTCGGCCGAGGTGCTCGAGAGCGAGCAGGTGGGGTGGATCCGTGGGCACCACGAGCGCTGGGATGGGACCGGCTACCCGGACCGGCTGGCCGGCGACCAGATCCCCGACGGAGCGCAGCTGCTGGCTCTCGCCGACGCCTGGGACGTGATGACCGAGAGCAGCAGCTACAAGCCCAGCAAGACGATCCGCGAGGCGCTGAGTGAGTGCGCGCGCGAAAGTGGGGCTCAGTTCGCGCCGCAGGCGATCACCGCACTGGTGCGCCTGGCCCGCCGCGGGGCGCTGAGCACCCACTTGGCAGAAATCGTCCGCCCATAGTCATTGCGGCCACGGCGCGGTGGCGCCATGATCGCGGCATGGACACCCTCGCGCCGCCGCACCGGACTCGACGGATCGTGCTCGTCGCGTTCCCCGACGTCCAGTTGCTCGACGTCAGCGGTCCCAGCGAGGTGTTCTCGCTGGCCGACCGCGCCGCCCCGGGCGCGTACTCAATCGAGCTGGTGAGCCTCGGCGGTGAGCCGGTCCGTGCCTCCAGTGGTCTCACGCTGCTGGCGCACTCCTCGACCGCGGCCTGCCGCGGAGCGATCGACACCCTCGTCGTCGCCGGCGGCCTCGGGGCCCGCGCCGCCGCGCGCGACGAGCGACTGGTGTCGTGGATCAGGCTCGCCGCGCGCCGCTCGCGCCGTGTCAGCGCGGTCTGCACCGGGGCGTTCCTGCTCGCGCGCGCCGGTCTGCTCGACGGGCGCCGGGCCACCACGCACTGGGCGGCCTGCGACGCGCTCCAGCGCGACTATCCGTCGATCGACGTCCAGCCCGACCCGATCTTCGTCCGCGACGCCAACGTCTACACCTCGGCCGGGGTCACAGCCGGGATCGACCTGTCGCTGGCGCTCGTCGAGGAGGACCTCGGCCGCCGGGCCGCGCTCGACGTCGCTCGCGCGCTGGTCCTGTTCGTCCGTCGGCCGGGCGGCCAGGCGCAGTTCAGCGCGGGACTCGCCGGCCAGGCCGCCGAGCGCCCGTCGCTGCGCGACCTGCAGGACTGGATCGCCGACAATCTCGATCAGGACCTGTCGGTGACCGCGCTCGCGGCCCGCTGCTTCATGAGCCCGCGCAACTTCGCCCGCGTGTTCGGACGTGAGGTCGGCCTGACGCCGGCGGCATACGTCGAGTCGGTGCGGATCGAGCGCGCCCGGGTGCTGCTGGAGACAACCGCGCTGGCCCTCGAGGAGGTGGCGGCGCGGTGCGGCTTCGGGACTCCGGAGACACTGCGACGCAGCTTTGCGCGGCGTCTGCGGGTGAGCCCGAGCGACTACCGCAGCCGCTTCACCGCCGCACCCGCACCCGCACCCGCGGCCGCGCCGCCGGCGCCGGCCGACAACGTCATCCCGATCAGGAGGGCCGCGCCGTGAACATCGCCATTCCCATCTTCGACCAGATCACGGCGCTCGATGCCGTCGGCCCCTATGAGGTCCTGTCGCGCCTGCCCGGGGCGCGGGTGATGTTCGTTGCCGTCGAGCCCGGACCGAAGCGGACCGAGACCGGCATGCTCGCGCTGGTCGCCGATCACCGGCTCGACGAGGTGCCCGACCCCGACGTGATCGTCGTCCCCGGCGGCTACGGAACGCGGCCCCTGGCCGGCGACGCGACGATGCTCGCGTGGCTGGCGCGCGCGCACGAGACCTCGCAGTGGACGACGTCCGTGTGCACGGGATCGCTGGTGCTCGGCGCCGCCGGCATCCTCGACGGACTCGAGGCGACCACGCACTGGCTCGAGCTCGAGGGGCTGAGGCAGTACGGCGCCACGCCCGTGACCCGGCGGATCGTCGAGCAGGGCAAGGTTCTCACTGCGGCGGGCGTGTCGTCGGGGATCGACATGGCGCTCACGCTGGCGGCCCGGATCGCCGGCGACGAGTACGCGCAGGCGATCCAGCTCGGAATCGAATACGACCCCGAGCCGCCGTTCGTCGGCGGGTCCACAGCGAAGGCTCCCCCCGAGATCATCGAGCTCGTGCGCTCCGCTGCGGCCACGCTGGCTTGACCGTCAGGGCGCGGCGACGCTGACCCGCACAGGCGCGTGGTCGGACAGCCGGCCGCGCTCCAGCACCTCGGCCGGGCCGACCGGCAGCAGGCCTCCGGCGAAGACGTGATCGACATCGTGGCCGCCGGCGTGGCACAGGCCGTCGAGTGCGAGCTCGCGCACGTTGAAGTCGCCTCCGAGGATCACCGGGGCGCCTCCCGCCCAGCTGCGCAGGGCACTCCAGGCGCGTCCGGCGTCCTGTACCGCGGCGGGCGCGTCGTGGACGGTGGCGTGCAGATTGCCCACCCACGGACCAGACTGCAGCCGCACGGCGTGCAGATAGCGCCGCTCGGGCAGGAGGCAGAGACGTTGCGAGCGCTGCTCGGCGATGACGCCCCCCCTCACCAGGATCGCGTTGGCGCCGCCGCCGTTTGACTTGATCACGTCCGGTCGACGGGTGGCAATCGCGCGGCGCGGGGCGAGCAGGCCGTTGCGCGAGGTACGCACCGAGTGCGACTCTGCGCCGGCGGCGCGGCCGAGCTCCGGCGGCCACCACGGTGGGACCTCCTGCAACAGGGCCACGTCCCAGTCCCAGCCGGCCAGCGTGGCCGCGTACTCGTCGCGCAGGTCCCGGCCGCATGGCGGCACCGAGCGGCCGTGGTACAGGTTCCAGGTGAGCAACACCAGCCGCACCGGGCCAACGTACACTGCTGCGCTTGACGCGCCACCTGCTCACCGGCGAGGAGCTGACCCCGACCGAGGTCGAGAGCCTGATCGAGCGCGCGCTGTACCTCAAGAGCGCTCCGGGCGCCTCGCAGGCGCTGGCCGGTCGTGCGGTCGCGCTGATGTTCGACAAGCCCTCGACGCGCACACGCGTATCGTTCGAGGTGGGCATCGTCGAGATGGGCGGTCACCCGACGGTGATGCGACCCGACGACCTCCAGCTCAGCCGGGGCGAGTCGCTGCGCGACACCGCGCTCGTGCTCTCCCGCCACGTGGCGGCAATCGGGATCCGGACCGGACCGGACCGGGTCGCGCGCCTGCTGGCCGATGATGCCACCGTCCCGGTGATCAACATGCTCACCGATGCCCACCACCCCTGCCAGGCGCTGGCCGACATGCTGACCCTGCGCGAGACCTTCGGTCGGCTCGCAGGACTGACGCTCGCCTATGTCGGCGACGGCAACAACGTCGCGCGCTCGCTGGCCATCGTCGGCGCCCTGGCCGGCGTCGAGGTGAGGATCGCCTCGCCGGCGGGCTACCAGCTCGAGCCCACGGCGGGCGCCGTGCTGACCGACGATCCGGTCGCGGCGGTCGCGGGAGCGGACGCCGTCTACGCGGACGTGTGGGTGAGCATGAGCGACGATCCGAGCTCGGCCGAGGCCCGGCGCGAGGCGCTCGAGCCCTACCGCCTCGACGACGCGCTGCTCGACCGCGCCGGCCCGCGGGCGATCGCCTTGCACTGCCTGCCCGCTCATCCCGGCGACGAGATCACGGCCGGGGTTCTGTACGGCGATCGCCAGCGCATCTGGGACCAGGCCGAGAATCGCCGCCACGCGCAGAAGGCCCTGCTCGAGCTGCTCGTCGGCGGTGAGCCGCCGGGCGGAAAACGATCGCAGGCGGACCCGTTCGGGTAGCCTCGAACCAAGCGTCTCGAGAGAGGAACACAAGGGCATGCCTGCACCGAAATCGTCATCTTCGTCCGGCGGATCCAGGGGATCCAAGCGCGGCTCGAGCGGCACGGCCAAGCGCGGCTCGGGCGGCACGGCCGAGCGGGGTTCGGGCGGCAGTGCGCAGAAGGCGGCGGCGGCCGCTGAGAGCGGCGCCAAGGCGACCGCCACCAGCACGCGGAAGGGCGCATCCCGTACCGCCACGCAGGCCAAATCGGCGGGCACCCGGACCCGCAAGGCCGCCGCGTCGGGCACCCCCAAGGCCGCCCAGAGTGCTCGTTCGGGGGGGAAGGGCACGGCCACGGCAGCCCGTGCCGGCAGCAAGCGCACGGCCACGCAGGCCAAGTCGGCCGCCACCAAGACGGCTCGGACCGCCGGCGTTCCGCAGAGCGTGACCAGCTTCGGCGAGCAGCTCACGCATCGCATCCTCAACCCGCTCGAGCTGGTGATGATCACGCGCGAGCGGATTCAGGACACGCTCGACGAGGCCGCCGAGCGCGGCCGCGTCACGCACGATGACGCCAACGAGCTCGTGGCCGAGCTGTTCAGGCGCGGACGCGCGCAGACCGACGACGTGCTGGCCGACATCGAGGGCCTGCTCGACCGCGGCCGCTCCCAGCTCGAGACCGCTACCAAGCGGGCTCGACGCACCGAGCCCGTCGACCGGATCGTGCGCACCGCCGACCAGGCCCGGCGCAAGGTCGGAGTCGGCCCCGCGTTCCCGATCCTCGGCTACGACGAGCTCACCGCCGGCCAGGTCGAGGACCGGCTCGGCGGGTTGTCGCCGGCGCAGCTGCGCAAGGTTCGGGATTACGAGCGCCGGCACGCGAACCGGAAGTCGGTGCTGGCAGCGATCGAGCGGGAGTTGGGGTAGGCGGCGGGGCGGGTCGGCGGGTCTGTCGGGTCTGTCGGACCGCCGGGTCTGTCGGGTCGGCGGGTCTGTCGGGTCGGGCGGGTCTGTCGGGGCGGGTCGCCGGGTCGCCGGGCGGGTCGCGGGGTCGCCGGTCCCCGGGTCGCGTCCGTGGCCGAACGTCAACGGCTGCTGAGGAAGAGGGTGGTCGGTCCTCGGTGGCGGTGACGGGCCACCGGCGTGGCCGGGCTGCGTCGCGGTCCCGATCGACTGGCGACCGGCGTGGCCGGGCTGCACCGCGGTGCCGATCGACTGGCCTCCGGCGGTGCTTATGTCGACAGATCACCGACTTGTCGGGCCTCCTCGGCCATCTAAGCGCCTCCCAGGCGCTTAGGCGCGCAAACTCGCCGGAGACGCGCCAGATTGTCGAGATAAGCACCCCCCACAACCCGGCGCCCGCCCCACAACCCGGCGCCCGCCCCACGCGCCCAACCTCATCCCCAGCCGCCTTTGGCGTCGGCGCCCCGGGGCGCCGACGCGGTAGACACCCCCGCCCCGCCCCCGCCCCGCCAGCCCCAGATCGTCCAACAACACCTCGAACCGCAGCTCCTCCCCCGTCAGCTCCCCGAGCATCTCCTCGGCGGTCAGACGCTGGCCGTCGCGCCACAACCCGCGCAACACGTCTCCCGCCTCGCGCTCGTTCCACCACCGCGCGCCGAAGCGATCGCGGAGATAGCGGCGCAGATGGGTCTCGAGCGCCCACGCCCGGAGATACGCGGCGCAGTAGAAGCCCGGGTCGACGTCGGCCAGGTAGGACTGGCGGGGCCACTCGAGCTGGAGTGCGCGCCCCAGCAGCGCGGCGTAGCGATCCGCCATCCCGGACAGCCCGGAGACCCCGTCGCCGGCGTGCAGCTCGAGCTCGTAGGCGAGCTTGCCGGTGTAGCGGCGCAGGTAGACGAGGCGCTGGGCGCGGGCGTGGGCGCAGATCGGCTCGGGGTCGGCGACACCGAGCAGCGCCGAGAGCCAGTCGGGATCCTCGACCAGGTGCTGGAACAGGAACGCGTAGGCCTCGGTGATCGCGTTGTCGCCCAGGAGGCGGAACTCGAACGGGAGCCGGGGGTCGACGTGGGCGAAGTGCTCGGTGTGCCCACCCTCGTGGAACAGGACCGAGAAGTCGTCGACGCCCCCGACCGGCGAGAGCACGAGGTAGACCTCGCCCGGGGCCTGCACCGGGGCGCAGAAGGCGCGGGGTGACTTCTTGCGCCGGGGCTCGACGTCGAGCACCACGCCCGGCTGGTGGGCGATGTCGATGCCGAGGCCGTGCATCGTGTCGATGAAGCTCCGGGTCAGCGCGCCGGCGGGGAAGGACGCGTCCTGCTCGGCGGCGCGGAAGAAGCGCGGCAGGTCCGAACGGAGCAGCTCATCCACGCCGCGGCCCAGGCTCTGGCGCAGCTGCGGATCGAGCACAGCGCCGTAGCTCCGCTCGGTCGCGTCGGCGAACGCCGCCGTGCCGCCGTGGAGGCGGTCGAGGTCGATCGCCTTCAGCTCGCCGCACATGGCCCGGTAGCTGTCGAACCCGAGCTCGCGGGCGCCCTCGTGCTGGAGCGTGATGGCCTCGAGGTGGAGCGGGTTCAGCCGCCGTTCGGTGGCCTCGAGCCGGGCGCGGTCGATGCGCGCACGGCGCTCGGCGTCGGGCTCGTTGGCCTGGACGACGGCGGACTCGCGGAAGCCGATTCGCTCGCCGTCGACCTCGATCGCCAGGTCGGCCTCGCGGCGGGCGAGCTCGGCGTCGATCGCCTTCGTGGCCTGGCCCAGATGGCCCTCGACGGCGAAGTCGAGCAGCATCCGCCGCCGCCTGTGCTCGTCGGTCCCCGGCTCGGGGATGGACGCGAGCTCGCGCAGGGCCTGGACGCTCTCGCCGGTGAACAGCGAGGCGTCGCGCTCGTAGATCGGCTCGATCGCGTAGTCGTCCTTCAGCCCGGCAAAGTGGCGGTAGTACTCGGCCGTCAGGTCCGAGACGAAGGCCTCGGCGGAGGCCCGGTACGCGTCGAGGTCCATGCGGCTGGCATGCTAGTCACCATGGAGGCACAGGCGTCACGTACGCCGCGGCCCGCCCGCGGCACCGAACTCGAGCTGGTGATCGACTCGCTGGCGTTCGGCGGCGCCGGCGTCGCGCGGCTCGACGGCTACGTCGTCTTCGTCTCCGACGCGATGCCCGGCGACCGCGTCCGCGCCGTTGTGGGCAAGTCAAAGCGCGCCTACGCCGAGGCGCGTGCGGTCGAGATCCTGGAGCCGGGTCCCGAGCGGATCGAGCCCGTTGCCGACCATCCCGGCGCGCCGTGGCAGGTGCTTCCGTACGAGCGTCAGCTCGAGGTCAAGCAGGCGCTCGTCGAAGATGCGCTGCGGCGGATCGGACGCCTCGACGGTTTCACGCTCGAGCCGATCGTGCCCGCGGTGGAGCAGTGGCGCTACCGCAACAAGCTCGAGTACTCGTTCGGCACCGACCCGGCGGGACGCCTGGTGTGCGGCTTCCACGCCCCCGGCCGCTGGGACCAGATCGTCGAGATCACCGACTGCCTGCTCGCCTCCGAGCCCGCCAACGCGGCCCGCGAGGAGGTCGTTGCCTGGTGTCGCGCTGAGGGCCTGAGCGCGTATGACCGTCGCACGGGCGAGGGCTTCCTGCGCAACCTCGTGGTTCGCGAGGGCCGGCGCACGGGACAGCTCCAGGTCCGCCTGGTCACCTCCGAGGGCCCGCTCCACACCGAGGAGCTGACCGACGCGGTGAGCACGCCCAACCTGCTGTGGACGCGCCTCTCGAGCGTCGGCGAAACGACTCAGGGCGGCGAGACCGAGCAGCTCGCGGGCCGGCGCTACCTCGACGAGGAGCTACTCGGGATGCGTGTCCGCATCTCACCCCAGGCGTTCTTCCAGACCAACACCGAGATGGCGGAGCAGCTGTATGGGCTGGCCCGCGACTACGCGGGGCTGAGCGGCTACGAGCGCGTCTACGACCTCTACTGCGGAATCGGGACGATCGGCCTGACCCTGTCGCCGCGCGCGGCCGAGCTGTGGGGCCTCGAGCTCGTCGAGCAGGCAGTGGCCGACGCGATCGCCAACGCGCGGCTGAACGAGATCGACAACGCAAAGTTCTTCGCCGGCGACGTCCGGCTGGTGCTCCGGGACCTGGTCGCCGAGGCCGGAAGCCCCGACGTGCTCGTCGTTGATCCGCCGCGCGCGGGCCTGTCGCAGAAGATCGTCCGCCGCATCATCGAGGCGTCGCCGAAGCGGATCGTCTACGTGTCGTGCAACCCGACCACGCTCGCCCCGAACGCCGCGCAGCTGGTCGAGGCGGGCTACCGGCTGGGCCGGGTGCGACCGGTCGACATGTTCCCGCAGACCCCGCACATCGAATGCGTGGCCGTGCTGGACCGCGGGTAGGGTTGGGAGCGTCATGCGCGCGGTCACGATCAGCGACGGGGAACTGCACGTCGTCGAGCGGGCCGACCCGGAACCGGGCTCGGGCGAGGTCCTGGTGCGCGTGCGCGGGGCGGGACTGAACGGCGCCGACATGCTCCAGCGCCGCGGGCGCTACCCCGCTCCTCCCGGCGCTCCCGCCGACATCCCCGGGCTCGAGCTGGCCGGCGAGGTCGCCGCGCTCGGGCCGGGCGCCGAGCGCTTCTCGGTCGGCGACCGCGTGATGGGAATCGTGGCCGGAGGCGGTCAGGCCGAGCTCGTCACCGTCCATGAGCGCGTGCTGATGCCGGTGCCCGAGCGGCTGTCGTGGGCCGAGGCGGGCGGGCTGCCGGAGGTGTTCACCACCGCGCACGACGCTCTGTTCACGCAGGCGGATCTCCAGCCCGGCGAGCGCCTGCTCGTGCACGGCGGCGCCGGTGGAGTCGGCACGGCGGGGATCCAGCTCGCCCGGGCGGCCGGCGCGCGCGTCATCGCGACGGTCCGCAACGAGAGCGTGCGCGACCAGGTCGCCGCCCTCGGCGCCGAGGTGATCGCACCCGAGGAATTCGGCTCTCGCGGACCGTTCGACGTGATCCTCGAACTCGTCGGGGCTCCGAACCTGGGCGAGGACGTCGCCGCGCTGGCCACATGTGGCCGGATCATGGTGATCGGAATCGGCGGCGGGGCCAAGGGCGAGCTCAACCTCGCGGCGCTGATGGCCGTGCGCGGCCGCGTGCTCGCCTCCACGCTGCGGCCACGTCCGCTCGAGGAGAAGGCGCTCACCGCCCGGGCCGTCGAGCGCTCGGTGCTGCCGCTGATCGCCGCCGGCACGGTCAACGTCCCGATCGCGGCGACCTACCCGCTCGACGAGGTCGAGGTGGCCTACGAACGCTTCACCGCGGGCGGGAAGCTCGGCAAGATCGTCTTGCTGCCCGCCGGCGACTGAGCCGGCTACTCGGCTTCGGCTTCGGCCTCGGCGAGGCCGGGCTCATCCTCGGCCGCGTGGATCGAGCAGAGCACCGGGCCGCCCGACTCCATGACGGCCTGCAACTCCTGTGGCGTCAGCTTGGCGCCGCACTCCTCGCAGCGGTCGCCGAGCGTTTCGATGCTTCGCTCTTCGAGACCCATGCCCCCAGTCTATCCCTCGGAGCCTGGCTCAAGACATTCGCTCGAGCCGGCCTCTACCCCGTCGCCGGATCAACGGTGAGCTCGGCCCCCGGGGGCTCGGCCGGCTCGGGCGTGTCGTGCCGGCGGATCGAGATCGCGAGCGAGGGGAAGATCAGCACCGAGAGCACCGCGGCGGTGACCAGTGCGACGGCGGTCGAGGGGCGCATCTCGCCCTCGCGGACGCCGAGGCTGGTGATCGCCACCACAAGCGGCAGCTCGGTGGACGAGAACAGGGCCAGTGCCTTGCGCTCGGCGCGGTCGAGCACGCCGCGGTAGAGCAGCAGCGCCGGCGTGCCGCGGACGACCAGGAAGCCGAGCAGGAACAGGGGCACCTTGAGCACGGCGTGGATGCTGCCGCCGAGCGCGGCGAGATCGAGGTTCATCCCGCTCTGGATGAAGAAGAACGGGATCAGGAAGCCGAACCCGACGGCGTCGATCTTGGACTCGAAGCGGTGGGGGTCGCGCCCCTCGAGCAGCATCCGCACGATCATCCCGGCCGCGAAGGCGCCGAGGATGATGTCGAGCCCGAGCTTGGAGGCGATCACGACGAGTGCGAACACGAGCAGCACGGTGAGCCGGATCGGGACCTGTCCGCTCGTATCCATGGTGCGGTCGAGGAACGGCCACGCACGGTCGAAGGTCGCGTGCGAGGCCACGGCGGCCCCGATCGTCAGCAGCACGAACGCCGCCAGCAGCAGCGCCTTGGAGCCCGTGTCGGACTGCGTGCTGAGCAGCAACGTCACGATCAGGATCGGCCCGAGCTCGCCGATCGCGCCGGCCGCGAGCATCATCGGGCCAAAGCGCCCCTTCAGCTGCGCCGTATCCTCCAGCACCGGCAGGATCGTGCCGATCGCCGTCGTCGACATCGCCGAGCCGGTCAGCAGGCCGGAGATCACGACCCCGGCGGCGGCCAACAGGCCCGCGAACGTGTACGCGAGCACGAGCGAGATCCCCCAGCCGAGCACGGCCAGCCACAGGGGTGCCCCGCGGATCTTCTTGAAGTCGATCTCATAGCCGGCGAAGAAGAACAGGAAGCCGAGGCCGAGGGTGGCCAGGAAGTCCAGGGTCGGCGTGATCGCGGCCAGGTCGAGCCCGTGGGGACCGACCAGCGCCCCGAGCACGATCTCGGCCACCACGATCGGCACGATCACGCCGGGCAACAGCCGGTTCACCAGCGCAGCGATCAGCGGTGAGAACGCGCCGACGATCACCACGACCAGGAACGAGTCGGGGTCGATGATCACGCGCGCGCCCCGGGCACAGTCACGTCCCGACAGCAGGACACGAGCGCGAGACTAATAGGGCGGGAGGTCCGCCCACCACTGGCCGAGCACTCGGAACGCGGCCCAGAACGCGCGCTTGGCCGGCTCCTCGTCAAGCGCCTCGTCGATGTTCGGCACGTACAGCGCCTCGATCGACCCGGTCAAGCGTTGAAGCTCGCCCGGCTCCGCCTGCAGCTCGCGCGCCAGCGGGATATCGAGATCGTTCACCGTGGCCAGCGCGTCGACACCCATCACGACGACGATCTTCGGCTGCACGATCGCGAGTTCCTCGACCAGCCGGGCGACGCAGGCCGGATCGGCCATCACCGGGTCGGGGACGGGGCACTTCACGCACAGCGTTCCGTACACGGCGAGCGGATCGATCGACAGCCGCTTGAGCGATTTCATCAGCGCGTTGCCGGTGCGTCCGTAGAAGGCCACGCCCTCCTCGACCTCGGCCGGGCGCGCGGAGTGCTTGATCAGGAAGATGTCGGCCTGCGGGTGTCCGGACCCGAGCACCGGCATCAGGTTGCCCCGCGGGCACTCAGAACAGTTCTGGAGCTCCCGCGTGAGTGCGTTGAGCTCGCGGATCGCGCGCTCGAGGTACTTCTCGCGGATCTCGTCGTCCGTGGCCGGCATGCTCCTCGAATTGGACGGCTCGCGGGCTTGTCCTTGCGAGTGCATCAGGACTTGCGCGGGCCTCGGCCGGTCACGCGGCGCACGCGACGGTCCCGCGACGCTTGGCGCGCGGGGGCCGGCATTGCCTTGGTTTGCAGGAACTTCAGCGCCTGGACGTAGAACAGGCTGGCGGGATTGCGGACGATGTCGGCATCGCGCAGCGACTCGAGGAACTCCTCGGGACCGTTGAAATCGCGCATGCGGATCCGCACCGAGCCGAGTCCCTGTGGCACGTGGGCGTCGGAGCCCGCGCCGGCCGGGATCCGGTACTTGGCCGCGAACCGGACGGCCTCCTCGTTGAACTCGCTGATCGCGATCCGCGGGTTGAAGACCTCGATCGCGTCGACCTGGTCGAGCACCGTCAGCAGGTGCTCATAGTCGGGCACCGAGTGCAGCCGGTCGAACGGGTGGGGCACGTAGACGAGGCCGCCCTGGCGCTTGATCTCGGCGATCGTCTCCTCGAGTGTGAGCCCGTGAGGGATCTTCTCCTCGATGAACAGCCCGATCACCTCGCCCTGCTTGGCGGTCTTGACCTCCTCGGCGACGATCACCTTGACGCCGACGGCCTTCTCGCGCGCTTCCATGGCGCCGGAGATCTCGTTGTGATCGGTGACGGCGATCGCGCCGAGCCCACGGGCGGCCGCTTCGGCCAGCAGCACCTCGACCGGCGTCGCGCAGTCGTAGGAGTGGTCGGTGTGCATGTGGAGATCGACGTCGATCAGCGGGCGCTCGGATAGGCGCGCGCGCAGTGCCCGGTCGCCGCGGTCGTCGTGGCGCCGGGCCGTGAGCCGCTCGTAGATGCGCTCGAGCTCGCTGGTGACCCGGGGCCAGGCGAACGTCTCGCGCAGCGCCCCCGCCGACGCCCGTCGCTCCTCGCGCAACGTCGGGTCGCTGATCAGCTTCGTCAGCTGGGCGCTCAGCGTCAGCGCGTCGCCGGGCTCGAAGACGAGGCCGTTCGCGCCCTCGTCCAGCATCTCCTCGTAGGGCGCCAGCCGTGAGGCAACGGGCACCGCGCCGGCGGCGATCGCCCGCACGAGCACCCCCGGCGTGGTCCGGATGCCCTCGGAGGCGAGCACCACGATGTCCGCCGACGTGAGCACGTCCGCCTCGCTGCGCTCATCGGTGCCGACAAAGGTCACCCGATCGCGGACCAGGCGCCCGAGCGCCGCGGGCGGTGCGAGCGGCCGGTGCGAGAGCACGGTGGCGCCCCAGTCGAGCTCGAGCGGCAGCTCGCGAAGGGCGCGCAGGAACGTCCGCAGCGCGGCCCGCTCCTCGCCGGCGACCATGGCCAGCTCAACTCGCTCACCGCCGCCTCGCGCCGGGGCCGGATCCGCCCCCGGCGCGATCACCTCGTAGTCGCCGGGGAAGTAGCGCTGCATCAGCTCGCGGGTGGCCTGGTAACTCGCGGTCCGGGCATCGAGCCGGCCGAACAGGAGCTGCGCCAGGGGTCGGGCCAGCTGCGTGGAGAGGATCCGCTCGGTCGGCGCGTGGAAGCTCCCCACGTTCAGCGCCCGGGACTGGCGCAGCGCCGAGCTCGAGGCACTGGGTGCGAACGGCTCGTGCACGTGCACGACATCGAGCGCCAGCGCGGTGAGGACATCCTCGATCGTGCGGGCCACGTCGACGGGGAGCGAGGCGGCCCGGCGTCGTGTCGGCGAGAAGGGCAGCACCTCGCCGACGCCGAGCACCAGCGGGGTGCCGAGTGCGCGGTCGAGCAGCCGTTGCGGCTGCTCGCGGGCGGCGCGGATCGCCCGGCGGGAGTCGCGCACGAGCGCGCCCGACTCCGACGGCGCGATCACCACCACGGCGTGGCCGCGACGCGCCAGCTCGTCGGAGACCCGTGCGACGTAGTCATTGACCTCGTTCGCGGTCTCCCACGCGAACGGAGTGACCTGCGCGATCGCGAGGGGCGACACGAGGAGGAGGATAGAGGGGCCGCTGACGCGGCCCTTGTCTGGTGAGCCGGCCCGGCTCTACGTGGTGCTCGTCGCCCGGCGCGTCTTCGCGGCCGGCCTGCGCGCCGTCGGCGGCGTCGTCTTACCGGCGTACTTGGCGATGAACTTCTCGGTCAGCTCACGGGCCTCATCGTCGGGACGCTGGTGCATCGGCGACTTCATCAGGTAGGAGCTGGGGCCGTCGAGCTGGCCGGTGATCCCGTGGTTGAGCGCCAGCTTGCAGCAGCGCACCGCGTCGATCACGATGCCGGCCGAGTTGGGCGAGTCCCACACCTCGAGCTTCAGCTCGGCGTTGAGCGGCACGTCGCCGAACGCCTGGCCCTCGAGTCGGATGTGGGCCCACTTGCGGTCGGTCAGCCACGGTACGTAGTCCGAGGGGCCGACGTGCACATCGTCGGCGGGGAGCGTGTGGCCCATGATCGAGGTGACCGCGTTGGTCTTGGAGATCTTCTTGGACTCCAGGCGCTCGCGCTCGAGCATGTTGTAGAAGTCCATGTTGCCGCCGACATTCAGCTGCGAGGTGCGCAGCAGCTTCACGCCGCGGTCGTGGAACAGCCGGGCCATCGTGCGGTGCACGATCGTGGCGCCGACCTGCGACTTGATGTCGTCGCCGACGATCGGGAGGCCGGCCTTCTTGAAGCGCTTGTTCCAATAGTCCTCGCGGGCGATGAACACCGGAATGCAGTTCACGAACCCGCAACCGGCGTCGAGCACCTGCTCGACGTACCACTTGGTGGCCAGCTCGGAGCCGACGGGCAGGTAGGAGACGACGACGTCGGTGTTCGTGCTGCGCAGCACGTCGACGATGTCGACCGTGGGCCCCGGCGCCTTGGTGATCTTCTGCTTGAGGTACTTGCCGAGGCCGTCGTGGGTCATGCCCCGCATCACCTCGACGCCGAGGTTGGGGACATCCCCGCCGAGCTTGAGGGTGTTGTTCTGCCCGGAGAAGATGGCCTCCGACAGGTCCTTTCCGACCTTCTCGACATCGATGTCGAAGGCGGCGGTGAACTCGATGTCGCGAACGTGGTAGCCGCCGAGATCGACGTGCATCAGACCCGGCACCGATTCGGCCGGATCGGCGTCCTTGTAGTAGTTGATGCCCTGCACGAACGAGCTCGCGCAGTTGCCCACGCCAATGATGGCGACGCGAACCTTGTCCTGTTGATGGCGCCCGACGCCGTTGGCCGAGCCGTTGCTGGTGCTCACGATGACGTATTCCCTTCTGAATGCTCGCGTCGCTGCGCCCGGAGGGCCCGGGAGCGCCGTCTCCTGGTAAGGCTGCGGGCAAGCGGCCGGTTGGCGCGCCCGGTGCCGAGACCTCGCGCTATGTATCCCTCGGACACGAGATGGTTACACCCGCGTGCGCCCGCCACGGCGCGCCCGCCGGCGTCGTGCGTCAGGGCGCCTCGCGCAACTGCGTGCGCACGTAGAGAATCCGCTGCACGGTGGTGAGCACCGTGACCACGGCGAGCACGTACACGGCGGGGGCGAGCAGCTCGAAGTGGCCGAGCCCCGCCCCCTTCGCGAAGACGAGCCCGATCGCGATGATCACGACGCGCACCGGCCGCGTCGCAAGTCCGACCTTGCAGGCCACGCCGAGCGCCTCGGCGCGCGCCCGCGTGTACGAGACCATCATCGAGAACAGCACGCCGACGACCACCGCGGCGACTGCGATCTGCATGTGGCGGGAGGCGAAGTAGGCGGCCACCGCGGTCAGCACGATCCCCTCCTCGAGCCGGTCGAGAGTCGAATCGAGGAAGGCCCCGAACGGGGTGCCCTTGCCCGACATGCGCGAATAGCGCCCGTCGAGCGTGTCCATGATCGAGCCGATGATGAACGCGAGCCCGGCCAGGAAGAAGAGCCGCTCGACCACGAGCACGGCGGCGGCCACGTTGAGAACGAAGCCGGTCAGCGAGATCGCGTTCGGGGTCAGGCGCGACTCGATCAGCCGGTCGCGCATCAGCGTCGAGATCTCCGCCGTCGAAGGGCCCTCGCGCCGAGGGCGACCGCGGCGGGGACCGCCGCCCGAGGCGCGTGGCGGCTGGGTCTGCTGTGCCATGGGGTGGTGGGCCTAGATCGACGCCCGCGCGCGCGATTCTTGGAACGACCAGACGTGCGGCCGGGCGCGGGCGAACAGCCGATCGGCGAGCAGCCATGAGGCGCCGGCGGTCACGGCGCCGAGCACGGCGTCGGTCAGGTAGTGGTTGCCCGTCGCGATCACGACGAACGTGATCAGCAACGGGTACAGCCGCCAGGCGATCCGGGCCGGGAGCGACTTGGCCATCCGCGCCATCGGGAACCCGACCATGATCGCGAAGCACACGTGCATCGAGGGGACGGCCGCATAGAAGTTCAGGAAGCTGTGCAGCGGACCATTGTCGACCTGCACGCCGGTGAACTGGGCGATCGAGTCGGTGAAGCCCCATTCCGACATCAGTCGCGGCGGCGCAGTCGGGTACAGCCAGTAGCCCACGAGCGCGATCGCCATCGCGATCATGAACATGTTGCGCACGAAGTAGAACGAGTCGTTGCGGCGCAGGTAGATGAACACCAGCACGCCCAGCGTGACCATGTAGTGGGCGTTCAGGTAGATCCAGTCCGAGGCGTCGATGAGCCAGTGCCGGTTCGAGGCCCAGGCCTGGATGTTCGGCTCCACGAACACGTGCAGCAGGCGCTCGAAGTTGATGATCTTGGTCGCGTCGCCGAACGGCTTGTAGCCGCTGCCGTCAACCAGGCCACGGACCACCTGGTAGAAGAGGTACGCGACCGCGAACAACCCAACCTGACGAAGGACGTCAGGCCAGCCGCGCGGAAGGACCCGCGCCTCAATGGTCCGGAGCCGACGGCGCATGGCTGCGGGCATCCTATCGAGGCTCGAGCCCACGCCGAATCCGCGCCGTGCGCCGATCAGGAGCAGCGCGGCGAATGGGCCCGGATGCGCCCCAGCGAGAACACGGTCTGGAGGCGCACCGTCCCGGCTCGCCGGAGTGTGAGTTCGGTGAAATCGCCCGCCGGCCCAACGCATCCGAATCCGTCCGAGAGCTTCCAGTACGGGGTGAAGTGGACGCGCACGAAGGCGCGGCCGGGGCGCAGCGCCCGCAGGGTCAGCGAGTCGGCGCCGATCGCCGTCAGCGTCGCGGCGCCCTGGACGATCTCGGTCGCGTCGGTGACCTCGTACACGCGCCAGTGGGGCAGCCCTGCCACCGGCTTCAGGTACGGCAGGCCTCCGTCGATCAGGGCTGTCTCACGGTGCGCGGAATAGTCGAGGGTGGCGTCCGGGACCGCGACGAAGCGGACCGCCAGCAGCCGCAGCCAGGCGTGATAGGTCTGGGCGTTCAGCGGCCCGCCGTAGAAGAGATGGTTGTCCTTGATGTCGAGCTGACGCTCCCAGCCGCGCGCGAGCGCGAACCGCGGGGCGACCACGTAGGCCTCCTCGTGGAACTGCGTGAATGGGATCTCGACCCGGAACGGCGGTCCCGGCTGCGAGGCCAGGAAGCTCAGCAGCGGCTTGTAATAGCCGCTCGAGGCCGAGGGATCACCGGTCGAGGTGCGCACGTCGCGGACCGGCGCCTGCCACTGCAGGTAGAGCAAGGGGATCGCCACCGCCAGCAGCAGCACCGGACGCCGGCGCCACCACAGCAGCGCCGCCAGCGGTCCGGCGAGGAGCGCCCCGAGCCGGGCCGCGTTGCTGCCGACAGGGGTGGCGATCGCGTACGCGGCAAGGCAGCCGAGCAGGTAGAGCGCCACCGCCGTGCGCAGCGTCCAGTCACGCTTGGGAATCGCGAGCAGCGCGATCACGCCGATCACCGGGATCGGCCACAGGGTGGCGAAGGTGAACGGCTCGGAGCCGCCCTCTGGGAACGCAATCGCCAGCAGGCCGACCGGGATCAGCGCTGAGGCGGCGAGTGCGATCCCGGCCCAGGGCCCCGGGCGCCGCCGTCGCGGTCCGCGCTCCGTGGGCGGTCTCCGGTCCGTTGGCGCGCGGCCGCCCTGACGGGCGGCGATCCAGGTTCCGATCGCGTAGGCGCCGCCGCCCATCCCCGCGAACAGCGCCGCGACCGGGCTGCACAGGGCCGACAGGAAGGCCAGCGCGCACGCCGCCACCGGCCGGCGGCGGTCCAGCGCGAGCATCGCGCCGACCGCGGGCAGCAGACCGAAGGCGAACGCGAGCCGGCCCGTGAACAGGTTCGTCGCCGTGGCTGCCCCGAACCAGGTCGCGCCGAGCCAGGCGTCCTCGCCGAACGTGTCGCGTGCCAGCGGCTCGAACAGGGCCGCGGTCGCGGTCGCCGCGATCGCGCCCGCCACCTGGGGCGTCAGGGCCGCGGCGACGGGCGGGAACAGGACGCTGTAGCTCGGCGTGTGATGCCCGGCATACCACCAGTTGTTCCAGACCCCGAAGCCCTCCGTGCTGAACAGCTTCGCCCGGAGCAGATGCGCGGCCAGGTCGAGGCTCGGCGGTGAGACGATCACGTACACGGTCGCGAGCAGGCCGGCGACCGCCACCGGGGCGACCCGCCGCGGATCGACCCGCATCAGCGTGGCTCCAGGAACGCCGCCACGCGGTCCGGCACGCCCGCGTTGTCGAGCCACGGCCAATGCCCGGCCGCGGGGATGCGCTCGACGGTCGCCCGCGGCAAGCGAGCGCCGTAGGCGTCGGCGAGCTCCGCCCCGAGCCACGGATCGCGCTCGCCCCACAGCACGAGCGCCGGGACGTCGAGCTTGCCGAGCTGCGCGCCGGCTGCGGCCAGAACCTGTTCGCTGGTGGCGCGATGCAGGCGCAGGATCGCGCGCTGCGTGCCCTGGTCGAACTGCGACCACGCAGCGTCGAGACGGGCGTCTGACCACGCATCGGGGCGGACCGTGCCGCGGCGGAGCTCTCGCGCCAGCAGGCGCCGGGTCGTGATCCCCTGCACGAGCTCTCCCAGCATGGGACGCCGCCAGGCCCGGGCCAGTCGCGGCCAGCGGAAGCCCTCCAACAACGGGATCGCATTGATCAGGACCATCCGCTGCACGCGCCCGGGGTGGCGCTGCGCGAACACGAGCCCGGCCGCGGCACCCCAATCGTGAGCCACCAGGCGCACCTCGTTCGCGTCGACGGCATCGAGGAAGCGTTCGACGAAGTCGGCCAGGCCGTCGATCGTGTAATCGAGATTGCCGCCCTTGGCGGTGCGGCCGAAGCCGATCAGGTCCGGGGCCAGACCGCCGGTTCGGGCCAGGAAGTCCGGCCAGTCGTCAGAGCTCGTCGGGCACCCGTGCAGGTAGAGCACCGGCGCCGCGCCGTCGCCGGCGCTGCGGTAGAAGACGGGCGCTGCCGCGACCTCGATCGTGTGCTCGTCGACGCGCACCCGTCGGCGAGGATAACGTCCCGCCCGATGAGCACCGTCCCGTCAGCGGATACCCGCGTGCCCACGACGACGCTCTGTCTGGGCGAGGCGCTCGTCGATCTGATCGCCCCCAATCCGGTGGCCGACCTCGCCGACGCCGGCTCGTTCGTGCCGCGCTTCGGCGGCGCCACCGCCAACATCGCGGTCACGGCGGCGCGCCACGGCGCGCGCGTGTCACTGGCCGGCGCCGCGGGCGATGACGAGTGGGGAGCGTGGCTGCGCGACCGGCTCGAGGACGAGGGCGTCGACGTGTCGTGGTTCACGCTCGCGCCGGGCGCGCAGACGCCGCTGGCGCTGGTCGCACTGAGCCTCGACGGCGAGCCGCGCTACCGGATCTACGGCAATCCCGTGGCCGGCCTCGCGGAGGCGCTCGGCGACGAGCTGGAGATCGCGGTCGGGAACGCCGCCGGTCTGCTCCTGGGCACGAACACGCTGGTCGGCGCGGCCGAGCGCGCCCTGACGATGCGCGCCCGCGAGGTTGCGCTCGAGCTCGGTCGCCCGATCGTCGTCGATCCGAACCTGCGCCTGCACCGCTGGAGCTCGCGCGCCGACGCCGCGGCGAGCGCGAACGCGTGCGTGCCCGGTGCGCTGCTGGTGCGCACCAATCGCGCCGAGGCGGCGCTGATGACCGGCGAGGACGATCCGGAGCGCGCGGCCACGGCATTGCTCAAGGCCGGCGCGCGCCTCGTGGTGATCACGCTCGGCGCGGGCGGGGCGATCCTGCGCGGCGAGCTCCGTGCGGACATCCCCGGCGTCCCGGCGGCCGTCGTGAGCACGATCGGCGCCGGCGACGTGCTGACCGGCGTTCTGCTCGCTCGGCTCGCGCGGTCGGGCTTCTATCCCGCCGCGGCCGCCGCGGCGCTCCGCGAGGCGGTCACCGAAGGCGCCCGGGCCTGCGAGCGGCTGGGCGCGCTGGAGTGAGCACGTGGAGGCGGCCGGCGGCGCGACGCGTGCGGGCGATCCGCGATCGCCTGCGCGAGGTCTACGGGCGGCCTCTGGCCGGCCCACACGGACATCCGATCGCCGAGCTCGTCCTCACCGTCCTGTCGCAGAGCACCAACGACCGCAACCGGGACGTCGCCTACCTGGGCCTGCGCGAGCGCTTCCCGAGCTGGGAGGCGGTACGCGACGCCCCGGTCGACGAGCTCGAGGCCGCCATCCGCCCCGGCGGTATCTCGAAGGTCAAGTCGGTTCGGATCAAGGCGATTCTCGAGGCGGTGACCGAGACCTCGCGTGACGGCGAGCTCTCGCTGGACTGGCTCGGAGAGCTCCCGGTGCCCGAGGCCCAGGCCTACCTGTGCTCGCTGCCCGGCGTCGGGCGCAAGACGGCCGCATGCGTGCTCCTGTTCGCGCTCGGGATGCGTGACGTGCCGGTCGACACCCACGTCTCGCGCGTCGGCTCGCGCCTGCGCCTGTTCCGTCCCGGCGCGCCGTTCGAGGAGCTGCACGACACGATGCTCGCCATCACCCCGGCGGGCGACGAGCTCGAGCTGCACATGAACCTGCTGCGCCACGGGCGCCGCACGTGTCACGCCCGCCGGCCCGAGTGCGCGATGTGTGCGCTGCGGCGGATGTGTCCGAGTGCGGCCGAGTTCCTGCCCTAGGAGGGCGCCGGCGATCGTCTCGCGGCATTGGAGCGATGGGGCAAGATCTGCTATAACCTGACTGAGATTTTTACGAACATACAGGAGCAGACGAACATGGCTAAAACGATCGGTATCGACCTGGGGACGACGAACTCGTGCATGGCAGTGCTCGAGGGCGGCGAGCCCACGGTCATCGAGAACGCTGAGGGCGGTCGCACGACGCCGTCCGTGGTCGCGTTCACATCATCCGGTGAGCGTCTGGTCGGCACCGTCGCCAAGCGCCAGGCCGTCACCAACCCGCAGAACACGATCTTCTCGATCAAGCGCTTCATGGGCCGCAAGGAGGCCGAGGTGCGCGAGGAGGAATCGATCGTGCCCTACAAGGTCGTCTCCGGCCCCGGTGGCGACGCCCGCGTCGAGGCGGGCGGCAAGCAGTACTCGCCGCCGGAGATCAGCGCGATGATCCTGCAGAAGCTGAAGGCCGACGCCGAGGCCTATCTCGGCGAGACGGTCGACAGCGCGGTGATCACCGTTCCCGCGTATTTCAACGACGACCAGCGCCAGGCGACCAAGGACGCCGGCAAGATCGCCGGCCTCGACGTCAAGCGCATCATCAACGAGCCGACGGCCGCATCGCTGGCCTACGGGCTCGACAAGGAGTCCGACCAGACGATCCTCGTCTTCGACCTCGGCGGCGGCACGTTCGACGTGTCCGTGCTCGAGATCGGCGACGGCGTGTTCGAGGTCAAGGCGACCGCGGGTGACAACCACCTCGGCGGTGACAACTTCGACAAGGCCGTGGTCGACTGGCTCGTGTCCGAATTCAAGAAGTCGCAGGGCATCGATCTCAGTGCCGACCCGATGGCGTTGCAGCGCCTCTACGAGGCGGCCGAGAAGGCCAAGATCGAGCTGTCGACCACGCAGGAGACGCAGATCAACCTGCCGTTCATCACCGCGGACTCGAGCGGACCCAAGCACCTCGACACCCGTCTCTCGCGGGCGAAGCTCAACGAGCTGACCGCCGCGCTGCTCGACCGCACCGTCGGCCCGGTCCGCCAGGCGCTTGACGATGCCAAGGAGAAGGGCGCCGCGAACATCGACCACGTCGTGATGGTCGGCGGCATGACGCGCATGCCCGCCGTGCAGGACAAGGTCAAGGAGCTGACGGGCAAGGAGCCCCACCGTGGCGTGAACCCCGACGAGGTCGTCGCGGTCGGCGCTGCGATCCAGGCCGGCGTGCTCGCCGGCGACGTCAAGGACGTCCTCCTGCTCGACGTCACCCCGCTCACGCTCGGCATCGAGACCAAGGGCGGCGTGATGACCAAGCTGATCGAGCGCAACACCACGATCCCCACCCGCAAGTCGGAGATCTTCTCCACGGCCGAGGACAACCAGCCGTCGGTGGAGATCCACGTGCTCCAGGGCGAGCGCGAGATGGCCACGTACAACAAGTCGCTGGGCAAGTTCCAGCTGACGGGCATCCCGCCCGCCCCGCGCGGCATCCCGCAGATCGAGGTCGCGTTCGACATCGACGCCAACGGCATCCTCAGCGTGTCGGCCAAGGATCTCGGCACCGGCAAGGAGCAGAAGATCGAGATCAAGGCCGGGTCGGGTCTGTCCGACGACGAGATCAAGCGGATGGTGACCGACGCCGAGGCGCACGCCGACGACGACAAGCGTCTGCGCGAGCTCGCCGAGGCCCGGAACAACGGCGAGAACGCCGCCTACCAGGCCGAGCGCCAGCTCAAGGACCTCGGCGAGACCGTCGACTCGAGCTCCAAGGAGGAGATCGAGGCCGCGATCAAGGCCGTCCGTGAGGTGCTCACCTCCGAGGACGCCGCGGACATCAACGCCAAGACCGAGGCGCTCCAGGCCTCGTTCCACAAGGTGTCAGAGGCGATGTACCAGCGCGCCCAGGAGCAGGCTGCGGCCGGCTCCACTGACGGTGCCGGTGCCGAGCACGCCACCAACGGCGCGGGCGCCGAGGACGTGGTGGACGCCGAAGTCGTCGACGAGGGCAAGTAATGCATGGGTCTCAGCACGATCCGGGCTCCGGGATGCCGGGGCCCGAGGCGGGCGTGCCCGCCGGCGGGACCCGATCCGCGCCCGAGCCCACTCAAGTGGGCTCGGACACGGACGCGGCCCCCGCGGCGGATGGCGGCCGGGCTTCCGGAGGGGAGCCCGGTGTCGCGTCCGAGACTGAGATGAAGCCGGAGTCCGATGCCGGTGCGCCGGGATGGGATGGCGCCCATTCAGTATGTACGCCGGACGAGGAGCGGCGACTGGAGGCGGACCTGGCCGTCCAGACCGCCAAAGCCGATGAGTATCTCGACCTGGCCAAGCGGACCAAGGCGGACTTCGAGAACTACAAGAAGCGTGCGACGCGCGAGATGGGGCTGGCGGAGGCGCGGGGAGTGACCAAGCTCGCCCGTGAGCTCCTGCCCGCGGTCGACAACCTCGATCGTGCCCTGACGGCCGCGCAGGCGGCCGGGGCGACCACCGACTCGGACACGACCGAGGGAACGCTCGTGTCCGGGATCCAGCTCGTGCACGCGGACGTGATCGCGGCGCTGGCGCGGGTCGGCATCGAGCCGTTCTCCCCCGCCGGCGAGCAGTTCGATCCCCAACATCACGAAGCGGTCGCGCAGCAGCCGGTGGAGGGCGTGGCGGCCGGGACGATCGTCGAGGTCTACCAGCGTGGGTATCGGCTGGGCGAGAGCGTTCTGCGGCCCGCCCGCGTCGTCGTCGCGGGGTAAGGAGCGGGTGCGATGGCCGAGCGGCCCGACTACTACAAGATCCTCGGCGTAGGTAAGAACGCCTCCGACGAGGAGATCAAGAAGGCGTACCGCAAGCTCGCCCGCAAGTACCACCCGGACACGAACGCCGGCAACAAGGAGGCCGAGGAGCGCTTCAAGGAGATCTCCCAGGCCAACGACGTGCTCTCGGATCCGGAGAAGCGCAAGCAGTACGACCGCGGCACCGGGCCGTTCGGCGGTTTCAACATGCCCGGCGGCTTCGATGCGAGCTCGTTCGGCGGCGGCTTCAGCGACATCCTCTCGAACCTGTTCGGCGGTGCGGGTGGCGGCGGGAGCGGTCCCGCCGGCGGCCGCGGCGGCGCGGCCGGACGGGGCCGGACCGGCGTCCAGCGCGGACGCGACCTCGAAACCGAGGTCTCGCTCACCTTCGACCAGGCGGTCGACGGCGCACAGCTGCCGCTCGCGGTCCCGACCTCGCAGCCCTGCCCGACCTGTCACGGCACCGGAGCCAAGCCGGGGACCAAGCCGCGGGTGTGTCCGGTCTGCGAGGGCCGCGGCGTGGAGTCCCAGAGTCAGGGGATCTTCTCCATCTCCCAGCCCTGCTCCAACTGCAACGGCTCGGGAACTGTGATCGAGGATCCGTGCACCACGTGTGGCGGGACCGGCGCTCAGCGCAGCGTTCGCCGCCTGCGCGTCAACATTCCCGCCGGCGTGCGCGAGGGCAGCCGCATCCGCCTCGCCGGCAAGGGCGAGCCCGGATTGCACGGAGCCGACCCCGGCGACCTGTACGTGATCACGCGCGTCGCGGATTCGCCCGTGTTCAAGCGCACCGGCGACAACCTCGAGGTCGAGGTGCCGCTGACGATCCCGGAGGCAATCCGCGGCGCAGTCATCGAGGTGCCGACGCTGCACGGGTCAAAGCGCCTGCGGGTTCCCCGCGGGACCAAGCACGGCACCGTGCAGCGGATCCGCGGCGAGGGTCCGCCGAAGCTCGGCGGCAAGGGTCGCGGGGACATCCACTATCGCTTCGTGATCGACGTCCCGGCCTCGCTCTCGCCGGAGCAGTCCGAGGCGATCGACCGGCTCTCCGAGGTCATGAACGGTGACCCGCGGGCGAAGCTGTTCGCCCACAGCAAGGCCGGAGAGCAGAGCTGATGGCCACCCGGCGCGTGCGCACGACCACCCGGGTCGAGGTCTCTTCGGATCGCGGCGTGTTCATGATCTCCGTGGCCGCCGAGCTGGCCGAGATGCACCCCCAGACGCTCCGGATGTACGAGGCCCGCGGCCTGATCGAGCCCAAGCGCTCGCCCAAGGGCACCAGGCTCTATTCGCAGGCGGACGTCGACCGCCTGCGCCGGATCCAGGAGATGACCGCCGAGCTGGGCATGAACCTGGCCGGCGTCGAGCGCGTGTTCGAGCTCGAGGGGCAGCTCGACCTGATGGCCCGCAAGGTCGGGGCCCTCGAGCGCCGCGCCGACGAGCTCAAGCGGGAAGTGGAACGGCTCGAGGCGCTGCGCCGGGAGCTGCGCGCCGAGATCGTGCCCTACGAGCGCGGCGGCGAGCTCGTCCGCCACGCCGACATCCAGCGGTTCAAGATCCGGATCGAGCGCGGCGAGGAGTAAGAGCGCGGGCCGGAGTGGGCTCTCAGCAGCCGACGCCGGGCCGGTTGCTGCCCGGTGCGAGACAGGCGATCTGGGTGCGCGGTGGCCCCCGCGACAGGATCGTGAACACGTAGTGCTTGCCGATCCATCCTGACCGCAGGACGTTGATCGTGAGCTTCGTTCCGACGTGCAACCTCCGGTTGCGGAACGCCGGTTGCAGATTGACGGTGCTCGACGGGGTCTTGACGACGCACTTGCCCTTCGACTTCGGTGTGCACACGGTCCGCTTCAGGAGCGCATACGTGTGGCTCGCGAACGGGCATCCGCTTCCGTGGCAACTGATCAGCACGTTGGCGCCGAGCGGCACCTGATCCACCACCAACTCGAGGATCTTCGTGTAGCTCGGCGTGTAGAAGAACGTCCACTGCATCGTCGACGTCAGTCGGCGCGGCGCGGCGCCCGTCTTCTTGTGCACGCCCACCTCGGCGACGGCCGAGGTCGACCTCGTGAAGTTCGCATCACCGAGGTAGCGCGCGCTGATCGTGTGCGTCCCCGCAGCCGCGTAGGTGACCGAGCAGCTGGCGGTCACCGACCCGCCCGACGCCCCGGTGGGCTGGGCGGCGCAGCCGCCGATGGTCGCGGTCCCGTCGAGAAACTCGACCGCCCCCGATGGCGTGGCGTGACCGGACCGGGCGGGCGTGACCGTCGCCGTGTAGGTCACCTTGCTCCCGGCGGTCGGGTTCGTGTTCGAGGCGGCGAGCGTCGTGGTGGTGGTGTCCGGGCCGACGCTGAGCGTCACCGGCGCGCTCGTGGAGCCGGACGCATCGGAGCCCGGTGCCGGCGTGAACACGGCCGTGAGCTGGTCGGGCGAGGTGACGGCCGCGAACGTCGCCTGGCATGCCACGGTCACCACCGGAATGCTGGGGCCGGCTGGAACGACCGGGACGATGGCGCAGCCGGTGATCGGAATGCCGGCCTGCTCAAAGGTCATCGCGCCGGCCGGACTGCCGGATCCCGTGGTCACCGTCGCGATGATGGTGATGGTCTGGTTCGTGACGGCCGTGCTCGGGGCGGTGGTGAGGATCGTCGTGCTCGCGATGCCGGTCTGGGCCAACGTGACAGGCGGGCTGACGAGACCGGACGTGATGTCGTTCGCGGTGATCGTGGCGTTGCCGACCGTGGTCGAGCTCGTGATCGTGGCGCTGTAGGTGCCGTTGTTGTTGTTGACCGTCGGACCGATCTTCTCGCCGCCGTCGGTGGAGAGGAACGTCACGATCTCGTTCGTCAGCGGGTGGCCCTGCAGATCGGTCACGGTGGCCGTGGCCACGCTGGTCGAGATCCCGTCCGCGGGGATCGCGGCCGGGGACAGCGTGACGGAGAGCGGCGCGGGCGTCCCGGTGGTCTGGGTCAGCGTCACTCCCGGGCTCACGACGCTCGGCGTGACTGAGCTGTCGGTGGCGGTGATCGTGGGGGCGCCGACGGTGGTGGAGCTGGTGATCGTGGCGGTGTAAGTGCCGGGAGCGAGACCCGGGCTTGTTGTGCTCACCTGATCACCGGGATCGCTGGAGCGGAACGTGACCGCGTCACCGCTGACGGGATTACCGTTGATGTCGGTGACGGTCGCCGTGGCGGTGCTGGTCGAGGTGCCGTTGGCCACGATCGGGTTCGGGTTGACCGCAACCGCGGCGGCGTGTGCCGGGCCCGGGATCTGGGCGAGGAGGGCGGTGTTGGTGAGGTTGGAGGTCGTGTCGTCGGCGGTGATCGTGACCTGGCCGGCCTTGGTCGAGCTGGTCAACATGGTTGCGTACTGGCCGTTGACGTCGGTCGCGCCGGTCACGGCGGCGAAGGTGTCACCGGTATCGCTGGATGAGAACGTGATCGAATCTCCGACCACCGGGTTGCCCCCCGAATCCCCGACGGTCGCGGTCACGGTGGTCGTCGAAACGCCGTTGGCGATGATCGGGGACTGGGAGAACGTCACCGCGACGCCTGGCGTGACCGCCGCCCTTGCCGCCCCCGCCCCCAGCCCCCAGCTCAGGGCCATCAGGACGACGAAGATGACCCCGGCGACCGCCACTCGCGCCTGGTGCTCGGCGATCCAGCCGGTTGCGGCTGCTTGTTGTGGCCTGGGTTCGGTAAGTCCCACTGATGCCCTCGCAGACGGTGTTCCCCGACCGTCGGCAGCGCTAGCGTAGCGGATGGCGCGCGGTTTCCGAGGGGCCGTTGTCCGCGTTCGTCGTTCCGGGCGTATGATCCCCTCAGGCTCAAGGCAACCATGCGAAAGAACAGGTGCCGACGATGGAAGCCGGACCCGTATTAGGCAACTCTCTCGGCGGCGTGGCCGGGCGCGCTCCGGCGGGCCGGTCCGCTTCCGGTCCGGCGACTTCTGGCCGCGCGGTGGCGATTGTCGCGGCAGTCGCGGTCGCCTCATTTGCAGGGGTTTTTGCGATCGCGAACGCGACGACGAAGCACGCTGCGCCTCCGGCGGCGCTCGCGCCGGCCGCACCGGCGGTCGGGACCCAGCCGGCCAAGATCATCGTCGTGAAGACGGCCTCGCCTGCACCCAGCCTCGCGGACATCGTCAGGCCAAAGCCGAAGCCGGCTCGCGTGACGGCCGCGACCCCCGCCGCGGCTGCCCCCGCACCCGCCCTCAGCAGCCCGGCGACCACCACCGGCGGCGGCTCGACGAGTAGCGGAACGACGTTCACCGGCGGCGGTGGCGGCTCGAGTTCGAGCGGCTCCGGAGGTGGCAGCGCTCCCGCCTCGAGCGGCACCAGCGCCCCCAGCGCCCCCAGCGCCCCCACCTCCAGCGGCAGCGGCAGCGGCTCCGGCGGCAGCGGCACGAGCTCCGGCGGCGGCACGCCCAGCGGAGGATCCTCTGGCTCGAGCGGGAGCGGCACCGTCAGCGGCGGCGGCTGAGCCGCAGCTCCGCTGAAGGCCGGCGCCGCCCGCCCCTCAGCTCGCCGCGTAGCCGAGCCGCAAGAGCTGGGCGAAGGCCGCTTCGAGCTCGGTCTGGGCTCGGGTGAGCGATGCGCTGGCCGTCGTGTAGCCCTGCGTGTCATTGCGCGTGGCGGCGCGCGCGAGCGATGCGTACGCGGTGGCCGTCGACAGCAGCGCGGTGGCCAGGTTGAGGTTGGCCGCCTGCGCCCGTCCGGCGCTGAGCCCGGTGACGGTCGCAGCGGCCGTCTTGTGCGCCGCGGCCAGCTCGTTCGCCGCCTTGGCCTGGGCGGCTGGGGTGCGGGCTCCGCGAAGTTTCGGACCGGCTGACGCGCGCACGAGGTTCAGCTTGGACATCGCCGCATTGAGGTTCGCCGCGTAGGTCGCACTCGGCACGAGGGCGAGGACCGAGCCCGATGTCGGCCGTGCCGTTCCCAGCACGCGTTCGCACTCGCCGGCGAAGCTCGCTGCGGCTCCGGACTTCAGGCACACTCCGACCAGGGTGCCGACGGTCGTCGGGAGGGCGTACACGGAGACCGGACCGTTCGCGCCCTGTGGTGCGAGATCGAGATAACGGTAGTACCGCGCTCCGCCCAGCGAGACCACCTGCGGTCTGGGCTGGGCGGGCAGCGTCGCCAGCAGCGCCTGCGGTAGCAGGGAGGCGTCGGCGGTGGTCGCCAGGCCGATCACCACCGCGCCCCCGGTGGATGACGGTGGCGCCAGCGCCAGCTCGTCCGTCAACCCGAGCGCCGGAGATGCCGGCGGCGTCCGCTGCTTCCAGTCGGTGGGGAATGAGACGCGGAGCGGCCCGGCGCTCGCGTGGCCGTCCAACGGAGCCGGTGGCGCTTCCGACCCTCCGACGGCGACCGCCACGAGCAGCCCGAGCAGTCCGGCCACGACCGCCGCACCCATCGCCAGCAGCGCGAGGCGACGCCGCCGCGACGCCGGCGTCGGCGGACCAGAACCGACCCGCCGGGCGCGCGCGTCGTGGGCCGGGGCGCCGGGCGGCGGCACGACATCCGCTGCGACCCTCGGAGCGACCTCGGTCCTCGTGGGCCGCCGATGGAGCTCGTCGATCGCCTCGCGGGTCGAGCCGCTCAGCAGGCGATGGCTGTATTCCCGCTCGAGTCCCCGCGCGATGTGACCCAGGTCGACCGGCACACGATCGGCAGCGGCCTCCACCTCCGCCGAGACGCAGCACTCGTGGATGGCGCCGCCGGAGAGCTTGAACGAGGTAGAGAGAAAGTCGATGTCCTGGCCGCGCACGCCGGCGTCGGCCGGGAGCGAGGACCGCCACAGGCGCCCGCGATCCTCGGCGTCCGGGAAGGGGAGATCGACGACGAAGTCGAGGCGGTCGATCAGCTCGGTGTCGATACGCGCCTTGAGCCGTGATGCGAACAAGATGGGCCCGCGGTGCGCGTCGAATCGGGCCAGCAACGGTGTGGGGTCGACGGCCGGGCCGTGGCGGCGCGACGCGGGAGGTCGTTTGACGAACGCCGCCTCGGGGTCATCGATCAGGGTGATCGCGCCGGACTTCTCGCTCGCCGCGAGCACGCGCCGCAGGGAGCGCTCGACCGCGGCCGCGCCCTCCTCGACCAGCCGCGTGAGGCTGACCCGGACGACCTCACGGCCGACCTCGGCGCCGATCACCCGGGCCGCGAGCGTCTTGCCCGTGCCCGGCTCGCCGGTGAGCAGGACGCGCAACTCCGAGCTGCGCCCGTTCGTGCGCTGCACGCCGTCGGCCGCCGCCTGGTCGCGCCGGCGGAGCTCTGTGCAGATCGTCCGCAGGAGCTCGAGCTGCTCATCGGGAAGCACGAGGTCGTCCCAGGCGCAATCGAGCTCCAACGGCGCCCAGGACTGACCTAACCGGGCGGACACGCCTTCGCCCGAATCCTCGGTCTTCATGGCACCGAGGATAGGGAAGGTCAGCGTCCTCCAACAGCCTGTGCCTGCGTCGGCGCTTGCGCCGGCCCCTCCGCTGGTGCAGAATCGCTGCGTGCACGCTGGGGCGACGTAGCGCGTTGGATCGGGCCGTGGTCGGACGACCGCGCTCCGGGCGCTCGCCGTAGCGGCCGTCGCGCTGGCCTGGATCGGGGTGTACGCCCACGTCGCCCGCGCCAATACGGTCGTCATCGGCGAGTCAACGCTGACATCGAGCGGTAGCACCGGGACGATCGGGGCGGGCGCGAACGTGCCCGTGTTCCAGGGGGACGCCGCCGCGAACTACACGCTCACCTCGCCGGTCACGGGAACGATCACGAAGTGGAGCTTCCTGAGCGCCGGCGTCGCCAACGGGAGCACCTTCGTCCTGCGCGTCCTGCGCCCGGCGGATACGACCGGGAACGTCTGGACCGCGGTCGCCACCAGCCAGCCGGCCAAGCGTGGTCGGCAGCGGGGCCGGTGTCGACGCGCTCGAGGGCCCGTTCCCGGCGAACGTCCCGATTGAGGCCGGAGATCGGATCGCTGCCGTGCGGTCAGGCACGCTGAAGCGGCACGGACACGCCGCAGGACGCACCGTCTCCTTCGCGGCGCCGGCCGTCCTGACCCCGCCGCCGACGATCGCACCTCAGCCCACCGGCCAGATCCGGCGCCGATCCTGACGCCGCCGGCGCCTGCCCGCGGCCAACCGGGTGATCAGCTGCGACCCGGGCATGTGGTCCGGTGGACCGAGCTTCGCCTACGCGTGGTCGCTCACGCAGTTGGTGGCCGTTCCGACCGGCCCCAAGAAGGCGCCTCACGTCATCCACCGGACGACGCCGTTCGGGACCGGACAGTCGATCTCGGTCCCCGACCTGCGGCCCGGCAGCTCGTCGCTGACCTGCATCGTGACGGCGACCAACTCGGTCGGCAGCACGAGCGCGCCGAGCGCGCCTGCGACCGTCCTCGCCGTGGCTCCTGTGCTGGGCTCGTCCATCCACATCGGCCGCCTCGAGGCCTGGGACCCAGCCGACCACCAGCAGCTGTTCAAGGTGTTCGCAGTTCACGGTGCGCTCAATCCTGCCGGCACCCAGTTCGTTGCGGCGACCGCCACCGGCGTCGCCGTGTATCCATGCGACCTGTGCGGGAACCTCCAGCAGCTGCTCGCGGTGGCCAAGCGCGACACCACCCGCACCTTCACGCAGGTCGAGCGCCGCACCTACCTCACGCAGGGATAGTGGTCAGAGCTCGCGCGCTCGAACCCTTGCGCAATCAACCTCCGCCTGTCATAATCTAAGTCGATCTCACTAAGATTTTTGTACCCGAAGAACCTTTGACAGCGAGAACACGGAAACCGATATATGCAACCTGACCGCTTTACGATCAAGTCCCAGGAGGCGCTGCAGGCCGCTCAGCGCTTGGCGGATGAGCGTCGCAACCCCCAGACGACCCCCGAGCATCTGCTCGCCGTTCTGCTCGAGCAGGAGGGCGGCGTCGTCGTCCCCGTGCTGCGCAAGCTCGGGGCGGAGCCCGCAACCGTCCGAAACGCCGTCGGCTTGGCGCTCGAGGCGCTGCCGAGGTTGAGCGAGGGTCAGCCCGGAGAGCCTGCGGGTGGGTCGAGCGAGCTCGTGCAGATCCTGCGGACGGCCGAGGCCGAGGCCCGCGACCTCAAGGACGAATACGTCTCGACCGAGCACCTTCTGCTCGCCCTGGCCGCCCATCCGGGCCGCGCCGGCGACGCGCTGCGCTCGGCCGGAGCCTCCCGCGATGAGCTGCTCAAGGCGATCGCCGAGGTCCGTGGCCCGCATCGGGTCACCGACCAGAACCCGGAAGACAAGTTCCAGGCGCTGGAGAAGTTCGGCCGCGACCTGACCGAGGCGGCCGCGCAGGGCAAGCTGGATCCCGTGATCGGCCGCGACGACGAGATCCGCCGCGTGATCCAGGTGCTCTCGCGGCGCACGAAGAACAACCCGGTCCTGATCGGGGAGCCGGGCGTGGGCAAGACGGCGATCGCCGAGGGCCTCGCGCAGCGGATCGTGTCCGGAGACGTTCCCGAGGGCCTCCGTGACCGGCGCGTGGTGGCGCTCGACATCGGCGCGCTCGTCGCCGGCTCCAAGTACCGCGGCGAGTTCGAGGACCGCCTCAAGGCGGTGCTCAAGGAGATCGCCGACGCCGACGGGTCGATCGTCCTGTTCATCGACGAGTTGCACACGATCGTGGGCGCCGGCGCGGCCGAAGGCTCGGTCGACGCCGCCAACCTTCTCAAGCCGATGCTTGCCCGCGGGGAGCTGCGCGCAGTCGGCGCCACGACACTCGACGAGTACCGCAAGCACATCGAGAAGGACCCGGCACTCGAGCGGCGCTTCCAGCCCGTCTACGTGGGCGAGCCGAGCGTCGAGGACACGATCGCGATCCTGCGCGGGCTCAAGGAGCGCTACCAGGTCCACCACAAGGTGCGGATCCAGGACTCGGCGCTGGTCGCCGCGGCCACACTCAGCCATCGCTACATCGCCGACCGCTTCCTCCCCGACAAGGCGATCGACCTCGTCGACGAGGCCGCGTCGCGGATTCGGATGGAGATCGACTCCAAGCCGACCGAGATCGATGAGGTCGACCGGCACATCATGCAGCTCGAGATCGAGCTGCAGTCGCTGGGCGACGACAGTGACCCGGGGACGGCCGCGCGCCGCGAGCAGCTCGAGCGCACCTTGGCCGAGGAGCGCGAGCGCTCGGCCGCGATGCACGCCGAGTGGCTGCGCGAGAAGGAGACGATCGGCGCGGTCGCCGAGCTTCAGGAGCGCCTCGAGCAGGCCAGGATCGAGCTTGAGCGCGCCCAGCGCGAGGCTGACCTCGGCCGCGCGGCGGAGCTCCAATACGGCACCATCCCCGACCTCCACAAGCAGCTTGCGGCGGCTGAATCGGCCGCTGACGAGGGGTCCGTGAGCGCTCCCAAGTTCCTCAAGGAGGAGGTCGACGCCGAGGATGTCGCCGAGGTGGTCGAGAAGTGGACCGGCGTCCCCGTCTCGCGCCTGCTCGAAGGTGAGATCGAGAAGCTCGTGCACATGGAGGAGCGCCTGCACCAGCGGGTGATCGGCCAGCAGGAGGCGGTCGAGGCCGTCTCGAGCGCCCTGCGCCGTTCGCGCGCCGGCCTCCAGGATCCCGACCGCCCGATCGGCACGTTCCTGTTCCTCGGCCCGACCGGGGTCGGCAAGACCGAGCTCGCGCGGGCGCTGGCCGAGTTCATGTTCGACACCCAGGACGCGATGGTCCGGATCGACATGTCGGAGTACATGGAGAAGCACGCGGTCTCGCGCCTGGTCGGCGCCCCGCCCGGCTACGTCGGCTACGAGGAGGGCGGACAGCTGACCGAGGCCGTGCGCCGCAGGCCGTACTCCGTCGTGCTGCTCGACGAGATCGAGAAGGCGCACCCCGACGTGTTCAACACGCTGCTGCAGGTGATGGACGACGGGCGGCTGACCGACGGCCAGGGTCGAACGGTGTCGTTCAAGAACACGGTGCTGATCATGACCTCCAACATCCCGGGCGGCCGTCAGGGCGCGGAGGGTCATTTCCGCCCCGAGTTCATCAACCGCCTCGACGACATCGTCGAGTTCGAGCCGCTGACCCGCGAGCAGATCTCGGAGATCGTCGATCTCCAGGTCGCCCGGTTGGTCGCGCGGGTGCGCGAGCGCGACATCGACATCGAGCTGACCGACGCCGCCCGGACCCTGTTGGGGAACCTCGGCTACGACCCGACCTACGGGGCGCGCCCGCTCAAGCGGGTGATCCAGAAGCGTCTTGTCGACCAGCTGGCGCTGGCCATCCTCGAAGGGCGGTTCGTGGCCGGCGACCTCGTCACCGTCGACGCCGCGGACGGTGAGCTGGTGCTCGAACGGGCCGGCGCCCCGGCGGCCCCAGCGGCCGCGTGAGCGGTCGGGACCGTAGTCTCGCGGCGGTGGGCTCTCCGCCGCCGCTTCCGCCGCTTGAGCTGATCACCCGGGTCGGCACCGTCGAAGGTGCCGACCCGTTGGCCTTCTATCAGCGTGAAGGGGCGCTCGTGCGCGAGCGGATCGAGCGGATGCTGCCCTCGGGGTGGTCGTTCGAGGGCAAGCGTGTGCTCGACTTCGGCTGCGGCTCGGGTCGGGTGCTGCGGCACTTCCTGCCCGAAGCTGCTCGGGGCGAATTCTGGGGCTGCGACATCGACGGCCCCAGCATCGACTGGCTCCGGGCCAACCTCAGCCCGCCGCTGCATGCGTTCCAGAACCGCCTCGTGCCGCCGCTGACTCTGGACGAGGCCAGTCTCGACCTGATCTGGGCGACCTCCGTGTTCACCCACATCGACCGGTGGAGCGCGTGGCTGCTCGAGATGCACCGAGTGCTGGCGCCGGGCGGCATCCTGATCGCCAGTTGGCTGGGCGAGGGCATGTGGGAGGCGCTGCTCGGCGAGCCTTACCACGAGGACGAGGTTGGGATCGCCGTGCTCCGTCACTGGCACACCGGCGGTGCCTGGGTCCTGCATTCGGAGTGGTGGTTGCGCGAACACTGGGGTCGCGCGTTCGAGGTGCTGGAGATCATGCGCCCGCCTCGCGACGCCGACGGGAAGTCGCAGGTGACCCACAGCTACATCGCGCTGCGCCGGCGCCCGGGCACGTTCACGCCCGGGGATCTCGAACGCTGCGACCCCGGCGAGCCACGCGAGCTCGTCGGCCTGCAGACGAGCCTGCGGCTGCTGCGGGCCGAGACCGACGGACTGCTCAGCGGCGAGATCGCCGGCCGCGATCAGGGGCCGGCCGACGTCGCGCGCGAGCTGCTCCGACGCTCGCCGCTGGCCGCTCCGCTGCGCACCCTGCGCGACCGCGTGCGCCCGGGTCGCTGACCCTCACCCGGCCGCGCGGATCCGCACGAGGATCCGAGCGACCGGTGTCGTCACGTGGCGGGCGTAGCCGGGGCTCGTGTCGAGCTGCAACGTCCAGGCGCCGAGCGACGGCGCGAACGGGAACACGCGGCGCCGGCGCGTCCGCAGGGACCCGCACTGTCCCGAGGTCCGGCCGAGCTTCACCGTCCCGGCCGGCCGCCCGGCCGGGGTGACGTAGTGCAGATAGACCGTCCGCCGGTGCCCGTCGCGGGCGAATCCCCACACCTCGAACGGGGCGCTCAGGGTGGAGGCGTCGCCGCTCGAGGCCAAGAAGCGGGCGCCGGGAGGCCGCGTGACGGTGAACGCCGTCCCGGCGTGCACCGACCCGTCGGTCGCATCGAGATGGTCGACGTGCTGGGTGATGCCGGCCGCGAGCCCGCCCGGTCGCAGCGACGTGCGGAAGCCCCCCTGCGAGTCGGTCGTGCTCTGCCCGAAGGAGACGCCGTCGATGCGGACGGTGAATGGACGACCGGCGGCGAACCCGGCGCCGCGCAGTCCCACCCGCTGACCGACCAGGTAGCACCCGCGGTCGGTCTGCACCGACGGAGCGCCGAAGGCCGGCGGCGCCGCGAGCAGAAGCCCGGCGGTGGTGAGGAGCGCGGCGGTGGCGGCCCGGCCGCGCGGGGATCGGGGGCCGTAGGTGAGCAGGGCGGCCATGTTGCCGATCCGACCGAGTGGGCGCAACCCGGGGTCACGATGACCCGATCGGGCCCGATCGGGTACAAGTGGCGCTCCATCGGGCTCAATGAGGAGGTCGACGTGCCTACGTACATCATGCTTTCGACGCTGTCGCCAGACGGAGTCCAGACGATCAAGAACAATCCGACTCGGATCAAGGAAGTCAATCGCGAGCTTGAACAACTCGGCGCGACCGTCAAGGCGCAGTGGGCGACGCTGGGCCGGTTCGACTTCGTCAACGTCGTGGAAGCGCCCGACGAGGCCACGATGGCCCGTGTATCGCTCGAGCTCGGTTCGCGCGGTACGGCCCGATTCGAGACTCTGGCCGCGATCCCGATCGACGACTTCATTGGCTCCATCTGAGGCTCGGGAGCAGCCGGGCGGTGGCGCGCCCGGCCGGCGGCCGCGGGTGCTCGTCGTCGGCTCCGGCGGCCGCGAGCACGCCCTCGTCCACGCCCTCGCCCGCTCGCCGCGCTCGCCTGAGCTGCTGTGCGCGCCGGGCAACGCGGGGATCGCCGGCGACGCCCGGCTGATCGACGTCACGGCCGACGACGTCGAGGGGCTCGTCGCGGTCGCGCTCGCTGAACGCGTGGATCTGGTCGTGATCGGGCCGGAGGCTCCGCTCGTGGCCGGTCTCGGCGACGCCCTGCGCGCCGCCGGTGTGCGCTGCTTCGGCCCCGGTGCCGCCGCCGCCGAGCTCGAGGGCTCCAAGGCGTTCTCGAAGGAGATCATGGCCGCGGCCGGCGTGCCGACGGCTGCCTACGCCGTGATCACCGACGTCGAGGCGGGGATGCGGGCGATCGATCGCTACCCGATCGTGATCAAGGCCGATGGACTGGCGGCGGGCAAGGGCGTGGTGATCGTGGAGGACGAGACGCACGCGCGCCAGACGCTCGAGGCGCTGCTCGTCGAGCACCGGTTCGGCACCGAGCAGGTCGTCATCGAGGAGCATCTCGAGGGTCAGGAGCTGTCGCTGCTGGCCCTGTGCGATGGCCGTCGCGCGGTACCGCTGGCCTCGGCCCAGGACTACAAGCGGATCCTCGACGGCGACCGGGGCCCCAACACCGGCGGCATGGGCTCCTATTCGCCGGTCCCGGCGATCGGTCCCGAGCGCGCGGCCGAGCTCTGCCTGGCGGTCCACCAGCCGGTGCTCGATGAGCTCGCGCAGCGGGGGATCTCCTTCCACGGCGTGCTCTACGCTGGGCTGATGCTGACCGCGGCAGGCCCCAAGGTGCTGGAGTTCAACGTGCGCTTCGGCGACCCCGAGACCCAGGCGATTCTGCCGCGCCTGCGCTCCGAGCTGTTGGGCCTGCTCGAGGCGGCAACGGTCACGGGCGGCCTCGAGGGCGTCGGGCTCGAATGGGCCCCGGAGACGGCGGTGACGCTCGTGGCGGCCAGTGCCGGGTATCCGGAGTCGGCATCGCACGGGGACGTGATCACGGGGCTCGAGCGGATCCCCGCGGGCGTCGACGTGACCCACGCCGGCACCGCCCGCAGCGCCACCGGCGAGCTCGTGACCGCCGGCGGACGGGTGCTGGCCGTGACCGCGCTCGGAGCCGACGCCGCCGCCGCCCGCGCGGCAGCATATGCTGCCGCGGACATGATCGAATTCGCGGGCAAGCAGATGCGGCGTGATATCGCCCTCGGAGTGGCGCCATGACCGAGCAGCCGGCCGAGCAGCCGCAGACCGTGACCGAGGCCGAGGCGGCGTTCGAGGGCCTCGAAGTCGACTCGCCGCAGGTCGGGATCGTGATGGGCTCCAAGAGCGACATCCCCGCTATGGAGGCGGCGGAGAAGGAGCTCACCGAGCGCGGGATCGGTTGCGAGGTGCGGGTGATGTCGGCGCATCGCGAGCCGGACAAGGTCGCCGACTACGCCAAGAACGCGAAGCTACGGGGCCTGCGGGTGATCATCGCCGGCGCCGGGCTCTCGGCCGCGCTGCCGGGGGTCGTCGCAGCGCACACGGACCTTCCGGTCATCGGCGTCCCGTTGACCAGCCGGACCTCCGTCGCCGGGGGATTGGACGCGCTCCTGTCGATCGCCCAGATGCCACCTGGTGTTCCGGTGGCTTGCGTCGGGATCGACGCGGCCCGAAATGCGGCTGTGCTCGCCGCCCGCATCCTCGGCACCTGAGCCGGGCTGAGGCGTCCGTCCTCGTGCCGTGCCGCGGCCGCGCTAGCCTGTGAGTCCACCTTTGATGTCCGAATCGATTGTCCATCTGTCATCGGTGGCGGGAAGCCCGTTGCTGGACTCCGCGGGCGAGCGCCTCGGGCGCGTCGAAGATGTCATCGTCAGGCTCGATTCAGGCGATGAGCTGCCGCCGGTCACGGGTCTGAAGGCCCGCATCGGCGGTCGCCAGATGTTCGTGCCCGCCGACCGAATCGCCCACCTCGAGCCGGCCGCCGCGCGCACCGCGACCACGAAGCTCAACCTGGCCCAGTTCGACCGGCGGCCCGGAGAGCTGCTGCTGCGCTCAGACGTCCTCGATCGCAGCCTGATCAACGTCGACACCGCCCGGCTGGTCCGGGCCCGCGAGGTCGAGCTGATCTGCGATGACGGCACGTGGCGCGTGGCGGGCATCGACCCCAGTCTCAGCGCGCGCCTGACCCGCCTGCGCCCGCGCCGCTTCCGGACCCATACCGGCGAGCACCCGCAGTTCGTGCCCTGGCGAGACATGGAGCCGTTCGTCAGCCACGTCCCGTCCTCGCGGTTGCGTCTCGCGCACCGGCGGCTGGCGCGGCTGCATCCGGCGCAGATCGCTGATCTTGTCGAGGCGGCGTCGCATGATGAGGGTGAGGAGATCCTGGCGGCGGTGGGGCAGGACAAGGAGCTCGAGGCGGATGTGTTCGAGGAGCTCGACGACGAACATCAGGTCGAGTTCCTGCGCGAGCGCTCCGACGAGCAGGCCGCCGCCGTGCTGGCGCGGATGGCCAGCGACGATGCGGCGGATCTGCTGCTGGAGATCGAGCAGGATCGCCGGATCCCGGTGCTGAACCTGCTGCCGGCGGCCAAGCAGCTGAAGATCAAGCGCCTCTTGGGCTACAACCCGTCGACCGCCGGTGGCCTGATGAACCCCGACTTCCTGTCCTTCGGTGCGAGCATCTCGGTCGCCGAGGCGCTCGACGCGGTCCGCGCCAGCGAGCTCGCTCCGCAGCAGGAGATCACGGCGTTCGTGGTCGACGAGAGCGGCGTGCTGGTCGGCGCGGTCACGCTCGCTGAGCTGGTGCGGGCGGCGCCGGAGGGCCGGGTGTCCGACCTGATCGAGTCCGCGGTCCCGACCGTCTCGCCCGAGACGGACCTGCCCGAGGTCGCCTGCCTGATGACCGACTTCAACCTGATGGCGATGCCGGTCGTGGACGCCGAGAGCCGGCCGATCGGCGTCGTCGCCGTGGACGACGTGCTCGAGCTGTTGGTGCCGACCGAGTGGCGCCGGCGATCCGGTCTCGCGCGCAGCTGACGGCCCCGGCTGGTCGCAACACGTCCACGCTGGTACGCTCGTGGAGGCCGCCGATCGGCGGCTTCGAGAGGCTGTACGTGATGAGTGACCCCGGCATACACCAGGACAGCGAACTACCGCGAAGTAGCAGGCTCGCGGCTGTCGCCGTGAGGTTCACCGCGCTCGCCGGCGACTGATCTCCGGCTGCCACAGGACCTCCCCGACCGGCCGCGTGCGTCCGGAGCGGATCGGAAAGGAGGTTCAACGAGATGACGACAGAGCCGCGGGCGCCGATCGCCCCGCCCGACTCGCGTGAGCAGACCGTGCTCGACTCCGCCCACGTCGGCGACATCCGGGGCGCGTTCGGGACGATCCGCCAGCACGATGACGGTCATCGCAACCTCCGCGCGCGGGCGATGGCTCTGCTCGCGATCATCGGCCCCGGCCTGATCGTGATGGTCGGCGACAACGACGCCGGCGGAGTGGCCACCTACTCCCAGGCGGGTCAGAACTACGGCACCAGCCTGCTGTGGGTGCTGCTGTTGCTGATTCCCGTCCTGGTCGTCAACCAGGAGATGGTCGTGCGGCTCGGGGCGGTGACGGGCGTCGGTCACGCGAAGCTCATCAACGAGCGCTTCGGGCGGTTCTGGGGCTGGTTCTCGGTCGGCGATCTGTTCCTGCTCAACTTCCTCACCGTCGTGACCGAGTTCATCGGCGTCAGCCTCGCGCTCGGCTATTTCGGGGTCTCCAAGTACATCGCCGTGCCGATCGCCGCCGCCGGCCTGGTCGCAATCACGGCCAGCGGCAGCTTCCGCTTCTGGGAGCGCTCGATGTTCGTGTTCGTGTTCACGAACCTGCTCGTGATCCCGCTCTTCTTCATGGCCCACCCGAAGGGCTCGCCGATCGTCCAGCACCTGTTCGTCCCCGGGATCCAGGGTGGCGCGACGTCGACCTCGGTACTGCTCATCATCGCCATCGTCGGCACGACGGTGGCGCCGTGGCAACTGTTCTTTCAGCAGTCGAACATCATCGACAAGCGAATCACCCCGCGCTGGATCAACTACGAGCGGCTCGACACCTGGATCGGTGCGTTCATCGTCGTGATCGGGGCCGGCGCTCTGATCTGCATCTCGGCCTTCGCGTTCCAGGGCACGCCGTACTTCGGCCACTTCACCAATGCCGGTGCGACCGCCTCCGGCCTGCAGAGCGTCCTCGGATCGACCGCCGGGGCCTTCTTCGCGATCGTCCTGCTCAACGCGTCGCTGATCGGCGCAGGAGCGCTGACGCTGTCGACCAGCTACGCCTTCGGCGACGTGTTCGGCACCAAGAGCTCGCTGCATCGCAGCTTCAAGGAGGAGAAGGGCTTCTACTTCGGCTTCGCACTGATCGTCGCCGGTGCCGCGGCGATCGTGCTCATCCCCGGCGCCCCCCTCGGCGTGATCACGCTCGCCGTCCAGGCCCTCGCCGGCGTGCTGCTCCCCAGCGCGAGCATGTTCCTGCTGCTGCTGTGCAACGACCGCGAGGTGCTCGGTCCGTGGCGCAACGCGCCGTGGCTGAACGCCCTGGCGAGCGTGATCGTTGCGATCCTGGTGCTGCTCTCGCTGATCCTCATGGCGACCACCGTGTTCCCCAACATCGACGTGACGCAGGTGGCGCTCTACGGCGCCGCGGTGATGGTGGTCGTGCTGATCGCAGTCGGGCTGGTCGCCCTGCGCTCGCGCAAGGGCGCGGAGTCGGTCACGGTGATCGATACGGGGCCTCAGGTTCCCAAGGAGCAGTGGACGATGCCGCCGCTGGCTCTGCTCGCCCGGCCGGAGTGGTCGACCGGGCGCAAGGCCGCGATGCTGACCCTCCAGGGCTATCTCCTCGTCTCGATTGCGCTCCTGGTCGTGAAGGCGGTGCAGCTCGCGGGTGGGTGATCGCGCCCGCGACCGAGATCCGCATGAACCGTCGCGCATTCGGCAACACGCGGATGGCTGGCCGAAGCGTCGTGCGCCCGGCCTCGATACCGTGCGCGCGGTGCACAGCGACGCCGCCGGCCACACCTCCCGCAGCCCGTCGCCGGCGACCCAGCGGGCCGGGGTCCCGCGATGATCCCCCGCTATACCCGGGCTGAGCTCGAGGCGATCTGGTCCGATCACGCCCGGTTCGAAGCCATGCGCGAGGTCGAGGTCGCCGCCTGTGAGGAGATGGACGGACCCACGCCCGAGGAGCTCGAGGCGATCCGCTCCGCCACCTTCACGGTGGAGGAGATCAACGAGCGCGAGAAGGTCACCGACCACGACACCGCCGCGTTCGTCGATGTGCTGGCCGCCTCCGCGGGCCCGGCCGGGCGCTGGATTCACCACGGCCTGACCTCGAGCGATGTACTCGACACCGGGCTCGCGCTGCAGCTGCGGCGCTGTGGCGAGGAGGTGCTGCCGGGCGCGCGCCGGCTCGTCGAGGTCCTCGCCGCGCGGGCGCGCGAGCACGTACACACGCTATGTGTGGGGCGCACCCACGGCATCCATGCCGAGCCGACAACGTTCGGGATCAAGCTCGCCGGGTTCGCGTTCGAGGCCGACCGGAACGCCCGGCGCCTGGAGCGCGCCTTTGCGCAGGTGGCGGTGGGCGCGATCTCCGGCGCGGTGGGTACGTACGCGGCCACGTCTCCCGAGTTCGAGCAGCGCGTGCTCGACCGCCTCGGCCTCGAGCGCGAGCCGGTCTCGACCCAGGTTGTGGCCCGCGACCGTCACGCCGAGCTGCTGGAGGCGATCGCGCTCGCGGGTGCCGGGCTCGAGCGTTTCGCCACGGAGATCCGGCACCTCGCGCGGACCGAGGTGGGCGAGGTGCAGGAGCCCTTCGCGACCGGGCAGAAGGGCTCGAGCGCGATGCCCCACAAGCGCAACCCGATCAAGTCCGAGCAGGTCACGGGACTCGCACGCCTGCTGCGCGGCAACGCTCAGGCGGGGCTCGAGAACGTCGCCCTGTGGCATGAGCGCGACATCTCGCACTCCTCGGTCGAGCGGGTGATCCTGCCTGACTCGACGATCCTGCTCGACCATCTCCAGCGACGGGTGATCGCGCTGGCGTCGGGCATGGTGGTCAACGCCGAGCGGATGCGCGCCAACCTCGAGCTGACCCACGGCGCGCTCTTCTCCCAGCGGGTCCTGCTCGCACTGGTGGAGCGCGGCAGCGGCCGCGACGACGCCTACCGGATCGTCCAGCGCCTCGCTCAGCGGGCCCTCGACGAGCGCGTCGGGCTGCGCGAGCTGCTGGCCGGCGACGCCGCCGGTGAGGGTCTCGATCTCGATGCGATCCTCGACTACGCGCCCTACGTGCGCTACGCCGACGCGATCGTCGGACGGCTCGACGCGATCGCCTGATCGCGCGCCGCCCCCGTTGCTAGCATCGCCGCCGTGAGCACCCTTGCCGACCTGCCGCTGTTCGCCTCGGGCAAGGTCCGCGACATCTACGAGCTGGACGCGCGGTCCTTGCTGATGGTGGCCAGCGACCGCATCTCGACCTACGACGTCGTTCATCCCACGCCGATCCCTGACAAGGGCAACGTCCTGACCGGACTCTCCGTGATGTGGTTCGACCTCACCTCCGAGATCGTCCCCAACCACCTGATCTCCTACACCGACGGCGTCCCCGAGGAGGTCCGCGGCCGCGCGCTGGCCGTGCGCAGGCTCGAGATGCTTCCGGTCGAATGCGTCGTGCGCGGCTACCTGAGCGGCTCGGGCTGGAAGGACTATCAGCAGACGGGCGCGGTGTGCGGGATCGAGCTGCCCGGCGGGCTGCTCGACTCCGACCGGCTGCCCGAGCCCATCTTCACGCCGGCCACCAAGGCAGACGAAGGCCACGACGAGAACATCGACTTCGAGGGGGCGGTGCAGCTGATCGGCGACCGCGGCCTCGCCGAGCGGCTGCGCGCCGTGTCCATCGCGCTGTACGAGCGCGCCGCCGCGCATGCGCTCTCACGCGGGATCATCCTCGCCGACACGAAGTTCGAGTTCGGCCTCGATGAGAACGGCATCCTGACCATCGGCGACGAGGTCTGCACGCCCGACTCATCGCGCTTCTGGCCCGCCGAGGCGTACGCCCCGGGCCGCTCGCAGCCCAGCTTCGACAAGCAGTTCGTGCGCGACTGGGCGTCGTCCACCGGCTGGGACCGCACGCCGCCCGCGCCGGCGATCCCCGACGGGGTCATCGATCGCACGCGCCAGAAGTACATCGAAGCCTACGAACTGCTCTCCGCCGAGCCGTTCGCCGAGTGGTTGCGCCGGGCGGAGTCCTGACGCCCGCCCACGTGAACCTCCGGAGGCACTCCTGATGCGGGCGCGGGTGCTCGTGCGACCCAAGGCCGGGATCCTCGACCCGCAGGGTCAGGCGGTGGAGCGCGCGCTGCCGGCGCTCGGGTTCTCGGGCGTGCGCAACGTGCACGTCGGCCGGCTGATCGAGCTCGACGTGGACGATCCGGCCCACCTGCCGGAGATGTGCGAGAAGCTGCTCTCGAACCCCCTGATCGAGGACTACGAGATCGTCGAGACCGCATGAGGCCGGGCTGGCGATGAAGTTCGGAATCGTGCGCTTCCCCGGTTCGTGTGACGACGTGGATGCCCTGCTGGCCGCCGAGCGCGTCGGCGAGGCGACGATGCTGTGGCACGCCGATCGCCACCTCCGCGGCGTCGACGCGGTGATCGTCCCCGGCGGCTTCTCCTACGGCGACTACCTGCGCGCCGGCGCGATCGCCCGGTTTGCCCCGGTGATGGAGGAGGTGGCCGAGTTCGCTCGCGCCGGCGGCCTCGTGCTCGGCATCTGCAACGGCTTTCAGGTGCTGTGCGAGGCGAGGCTGCTCCCCGGGGCGCTGCTCCCGAACGTCTCGCTGCGCTTCGTCTGCCGGCAGGTCGACCTCGATGTCGCGCGGGCTGGTACCCCCTTCACGAGCGCCTGCGATCCGGACCGCCCGCTGTCGATCCCTGTCAAGCACACGACCGGGCGCTACTACGCCCCCGAGCCCGACCTCGACGCGCTCGAGGCGGCCGGCCAGGTGCTGCTCCGCTACGCGCCGGGCCAGAATCCGAACGGGTCTGTGCGCGACATCGCCGGCGTCTGCAACCGGGCCGGGAACGTGTTCGGTCTGATGCCTCACCCGGAGCACGCGGTCGACCCGCTCACGGGCTCCGCCGACGGGCTGTCGATCTTCGAGTCGATGCGAGCGCAGGTTGGCGACCGGATCCCGGCCTAGCGAGGCGTCCCCGATGCGCCACCGCGAGCTGGGTCTCACCGACGCCGAGTACGCGCTCATCGTCGAGAAGCTCGGGCGGGAGCCAGGCGGTGTGGAGCTGGCCATGTTCTCGCTCATGTGGTCCGAGCACTGCGCCTACAAGCACTCGAAGAAGCTGCTGCGCCGGCTTCCCACCGAGGGGCCCCACGTGCTGCTCGGTCCGGGCGAGAACGCCGGCGTCGTCGACGTCGGCGCGGGGATGGCGATCGCGTTCAAGGTCGAGTCGCACAACCATCCGAGCGCGGTCGAGCCGTTCCAGGGCGCGGCCACGGGCGTCGGCGGAATCCTCCGAGACGTGTTCGCGGTCGGGGCCAGGCCGATCGCCGTGCTCGATTCGCTGCGCTTCGGCGAGCCCGCGACGAGCGAGCGCTCGCGCTTTCTGCTCGAGCGGGCGGTGGCCGGCATCGGGCACTACGGCAACTCGATCGGCGTCGCCACGGTCGGGGGCGAGATCTACTTTGAGTCCTCCTATGAGCAGAACTGCCTGATCAACGCGATGTGCCTGGGGCTCGCGCCCCGAGAGCGGCTGATCCGCAGCGCCGCGGCCGGTCCCGGCAACGTGCTCGTGCTGATCGGTGCCCTGACCGGCCGCGACGGCATCGGCGGCGCATCGGTGCTGGCCAGCGCGGAGCTCGGGGAGGGCGACGACGCCAAGCGGCCCTCGGTCCAGATCGGGGATCCGTTCGCCGAGAAGAAGCTGCTCGAGTGCTCGCTCGAGCTGCTGGACCGCAAGCTGCTGGTCGCGCTTCAGGACCTCGGCGCCGCCGGTCTCACCTCGTCGAGCGCCGAAATGGCGAGCAAGGGCGAGGTCGGACTCGACATCGACGTCGGGCGTGTCCCTCTCCGCGAGCCCGGGATGGAGTCCTTCGAGATCATGATCTCCGAATCCCAGGAGCGGATGCTGTGCGTCGTCGAGCCCGCTCAGCTCGAACACGTGCTGGCCGTGTGCGAGCGCTGGGAAACCGTGGCCACGCCGATCGGCGAGGTCACCTCCGGCCCGTACCTCCGCGTCCTGCGCGACGGTGCGGTCGAGGCCGAGATCCCGGTGCCGGCCCTGGTCGACGACTGCCCGCTGTACGACCTCGAGCCCGCGCCGCCCACACAGCCCCTGTACGAAGCGCCGCCGGCGCTCCTTTCCGGCGCCGAATCGCCGCGTGAGCTCCTGCTCGCGCTGCTGGCCAGCGCCAACATCGCCTCCCGCCGTCCCGTGTTCGAGCAGTACGACTGCATCGTGCAATCGCGTACCGTGCGCCGGCCCGAGGAAGCCGACGCGGCCGTGCTGGCCCTTGCCGACGGCGCGATCGCCGTCTCGATCGACGGCAATGGGCGCCGCGTGGCCGGTGATCCGCGCCGCGGCGCGGCCGAGGCCGTCTACGAATGTGCGGCCAACCTGGCCTGTGTCGGGGCCGAGCCGCTCGGGCTCACCAACTGCCTGAACTTCGGCAACCCGGAGAAGCCGCACGTGGCGTGGCAGTTGACCGAGGCGGTCGAGGGCTTGGCGCAGGCGTGTGAGGCACTCGGGGTGCCGGTCGTCGGCGGCAACGTCTCGCTCTACAACGAGGCGCCGACCGGGCCGATCTTTCCCACGCCCGTGGTCGGCATGGTCGGACGGTTGCCCGACCCGGCCGGCGCGGCGCCGCTCGGATTCGTTCGCGCGGGCGACGCGATTGCGATCGTCGGCACGTTCGTGCCGGCGCTGGCCTGCTCAGAGTTGGCCAAGCTGCGGGGGCGGGCGCCCAAGGGGCCGTTGCCGGCGCTCGACGCCGACGGCGCCCGCGCCGCCCACGCCGCGGTGCGCGAGGCGGTCCGATCAGGTGCATTGGCCTCTGCCCACGACATCGCCGAGGGTGGCGTGCTGGTGGCGCTGGCCGAGTCCTGCCTCGCCGGCGGCCTCGGCGCCACGATCGCGCTGCCCGGCGCCGGTGGGGACGCCGATCTGTTCGGCGAGGCACCGGGCCGAGCCTTCATCGTCTCTGGCCCGGAGGACGCGCTGCGGGCCGCCCTCCCCGACGCGATCGTGATCGGTCACGTCGGGGGCGAGGCGCTCGAGTTCAGTGCAGCCACGGTCCGCGTGCAGGTCGCACTTTCCGAGCTTCGCGCCGCACGGGACGGCGGGCTCGTCAAGTTTGCATAAATCCCGAGTAGCTCTACTGGTACCCTGGGTGCGACCGGCCGCGCGGCACGGCATGCTCCGATCCGTCATGCCCGAATCTATTGATCATCGCGATGGGCCGCGAGACGAGTGCGGGGTGTTCGGCATCTATGCGCCTGAACGCGACGTTTCTCGGCTCGCGTATTTTGCCCTGTTCGCACTCCAGCATCGCGGCCAGGAATCGGCGGGCATCGCCACCGCCGTGCGCGGTGGGGACATCATGGCCGTGGTCGACCAGGGGCTCGTCGCCCAGGTGTTCGACGAGCACATGCTGCGCTCGCTGCTCGGCGACATGGCGGTCGGTCACGTCCGCTACTCGACGACCGGCTCCTCGCAGTGGGAGAACGCCCAGCCGATCGTGCGCAACGACCAGCGCACGCTCGCGCTCGCGCACAACGGCAACCTGATCAACGCGGTCGAGTTGCACGCCGAGCTGCGCGCGCAGGACGTCCCGTTCCGCTCCACCTCGGACTCGGAGATCATCGCGGCGATGCTGGAGACGCATCCCGCCGAGCGGATCGAGGACGCGGTGGCCGACGTGCTGCCGCGCCTGAAGGGCGCTTTCTCGACCGTTGTGATGACCGGCGACCGGGTGGTCGCGTTCCGGGATCCTCACGGTCTGCGCCCGCTCGCGCTCGGTGAGCTCAATGACGCTGTCCTCGGCGGTCCCGCCTACTGCGTCGCCAGCGAGTCGTGTGCCTTCGATCTGATCGGCGCCAAGTTCGTACGCGAAGTGCAGCCTGGTGAGATGGTGAGCCTCTCGGCCCGTGGCGTGGAGTCGCGGATGATCGAGCCCTCCGAGCGCCGGGCGTTCTGTGTGTTCGAGTACATCTACTTCGCCCGGCCCGATTCGCGCATGGGCGGGACCGTGCTCCAGGTCGCCCGCGCCAAGATGGGCGAGATCCTGTGGCGCGAGGCTCCGGTCGAGGCCGACCTGGTGATCCCCGTCCCGGACTCCGGCAATGCGGCGGCCCGCGGCCTGGCCCGGGCGGCCGGACTGCCCCAGGACGACGGGTTCATCAAGAACCGCTACGTCGCGCGGACGTTCATCCAGCCCGGCCAGGAGCTCCGTCGCCAGGGTCTGCGGCTGAAGTTCAACCCGCTGCCGGAGGTTGTCGCCGGCCAGCGCCTGATCGTGGTCGACGATTCGATCGTGCGGGGCAACACGACCCGCCAGATCGTGCAGATGCTCCGCGACGCCGGCGCGGCCGAGGTGCATCTGCGCATCTCGGCGCCGCCGATCAAGCACCCGTGCCACTACGGCATCGACATGTCCACGCGCGAGGAGATGATCGCCCACGGGCGCACTGTCGCTGAGGTTGCGGCCGAGCTCGGAGCCGATTCCCTGCACTACCTGTCGCTGGATGGCGTCTACGAGGCGGTTGGTGGATCGCGGGCGACCCATTGCGATGCCTGCTTCACGGGCGAGTACCCGCTGGCCGGCAGCGAGGACGCGAACGGAAAGTTCGCACTCGAGTCCGCGCTGCCGCTCGTCCGGGCCTGACGCACGCCCCCCGAAGCAGCCGACAGCGCCGGTATCGTCGGCGGCCTCATGGATGCTCGTGACGCGCTTCGCCAGACCTTCGGGTTCGAGCACTTCCGCCCCGGCCAGGAGGAGGCGGTCGCCGCCGCGCTCGTGGATCGCGACGCGCTCGTGGTGATGCCGACCGGGTCGGGCAAGTCGCTGTGCTACCAGCTGCCCGGCCTGATGCGTGACGACCTCACGGTCGTCGTCTCGCCGTTGGTCTCGCTGATGCAGGATCAGGTGGACACCCTGGACCGGATCGCCCCCGGCCGGGTCGCCGTCGTCAACGCCCAGCGCGGCCACGCCGCCAACGGAGAGGTGATGAGCCGCGCATTGCGCTCGGAGGTGAGCCTGCTCTACGTCGCGCCCGAGCGCTTCGCTGCCCGCGGCTTCGCCGCCGGGCTGGCCACGACACGGGTCGGGCTGTTCGTGGTCGACGAGGCCCATTGCGTGTCCCAGTGGGGTCACGACTTCCGGCCCGACTACTTCTCGCTCGCTGACGCGGCGGCCGGGATCGGCGCCCGCGCGACCCTGGCCCTCACGGCGACGGCCACCCCCGAGGTCGCCGACGACATCGCGCGCCGGCTGCGGCTGCGCGACCCGGTGCGGATCGCCACCGGATTCGATCGTCCCAACCTCAGCTTCGCCGTCGTGCCGAGCGCGAACGAGGCCGACAAGCACCGGCGGATCGCCGCCGCGCTGCGTGGCCCGGGGGCGCTTCCGGCGATCGTCTATGCGGGCACGCGCAAAGCGAGCGAGCGGCTGGCGCGCCTGCTGTCCTCGGCGCTTGGGCAGGAGGTCCCGGCCTACCACGCCGGCCTCGACCGGGTGCGGCGGGCGGCCACCCAGGAGCAGTTCATGTCCGGGCAGGTCCCGGTGATCGTCGCCACCAACGCCTTCGGCATGGGGATCGACAAGGCGGACGTGCGCACGGTCTGCCACGCCTCGGTGCCGCAATCGCTGGAGGCCTACTACCAGGAGGCCGGTCGCGCGGGCCGCGACGGTGCACCGGCTCGCTGTCTGCTGTTCGCCGAGCAGCGCGATAAGGGCCTGCACGTGTTCTTCATCCAGCGCGCCCGGGTTGAGGATCCCGTCCTGGAGCTCGTCGCCGAGCGGCTGCGGTGGGCCGGCGCCGACGGCCGCTACGACGTGCCGCTGGCGCAGCTCGCCGGCGCTGTCGGGCCCAAAGCCGACGAGGAGCACCTGCGGGCGATCATCGGCCACTTCGCGCGGGCCGGTATGATCGCGCCCGAGCCGGCCCCGCCCGACCGCGCCGCGGGGCGGCTGCTGGCCGCGTGGGACGGCCGTGCGCTGGCCATCTGTCGTGGCTCGGTCCGCGAAGCGGAGCGGGTCCGCTGGCGCCAGTATCGAACCGTTTGGGAGTACGTCGAACGGTCGCAATGTCGCCGGCAGGCGCTGCTGCGCCATTTCGGCGACCGCTCGGCCCCCACGCCGTCGGTGCCCTGCTGCGACGTGTGCGCGCCGAGCATGCTGCCGCCGGTTCCGGTTCCGGTTCCGGCGGCGCCGGCACGGCGAGGCGTCGCGCCCCGGTCCGGCGCACGGGCGCAGAGCCGCACTCCTCGGCGCGCCGGCACCCCGGCGCCGGCCGGCCTGCCCGCCGCGCTCGACGCGGCGATCCTCGAAGTGGTCCACGCCGCGCGGCCCCCGGTCGGGCGCACGCGAGCCGTGGAGATTCTGCGCGGCGGCCGCTCCAAGGTGATCGCCGAGCACTCCTACGACGACCTGGCGGCGTACGGGGCGTTTGCGCATCTGCGCTCCGAGCACGTGCTGGGGCGGGTCGACGAGCTGCTCGACGCGGGGACCCTGCGCTCGACCGGTGGTCGCTTCCCGAAGCTCCGCGCCGCATGAAGGTCGCGGTTCTCGCCTCGGGCACTGGAACCAATCTGCAGGCTCTGATCGACCGGGTGCACGGCCGTGGCGGCGTCGAGCTTGTGGCCGTCGCCTCCGACCGGCCCGCCGCCCAGGCGCTCGAGCGTGCACGCGCCGCCGGCCTCGAGGCGGCCTCCTTCGCACTCGCCGGTTACGCCGATCGCGGCGAGCGCGACCGGGCGATGGCGGCCTGGGTAGCCGACCACGGGGCCGAACTGGTCGTCCTCGCCGGGTACATGCAGCTCCTGCACCCGGACTTCCTCAGCCGCTTTCCCGGTCGGGTGATCAACGTCCACCCGGCACTGCTCCCGGCGTTTCCCGGCATTCACGCCGTCGAGCAGGCGCTCGCCTACGGCGTCAAGGTCTTCGGCGTCACCGTGCACTTCGTCGATGAGGGTGTCGACACCGGTCCGGTGATCCTGCAGCGGGCGGTCGAGCTTCCGGACGCGCGCGAGGCCGCGCAGGTGCTCGAGCGCCTCCATCCGGTCGAGCACGAGCTGCTGCCCGAGGCCGTTCGCCTGATCGCCGCGGGCGCGGTGCGGCTTGATCCCGGCAACCCACGGCGCGTGATCGTGGACCGGTAGAGTCGGGCTCGCAATGGAGGACATCGTCCACCCCGTCGGCGCCGCACCGATCAGCCCCGGGGACGTCCGCGTCGCACGCGCGCTGCTGTCGGTGTCCGACAAGACGGGAATCGTCGAGTTCGCCCGCGGTCTGACCGAGCTCGGCATCGAGATCGTCTCCACCGGCGGGACCGCCCAGACCCTCTCGGACGCCGGCGTGCCTCTGCGGGCGATCTCCGACTTCACCGGCTTCCCGGAGATCATGGACGGCCGCGTCAAGACGCTTCACCCCAAGCTCTACGCCGGCCTGCTGGCCGTCCGCGACGACCCGTCGCACATGCGCGCCGCCGAGGAGCAGGACGTCGAGTTCGTCGATCTCGTGTGCGTGAATCTGTATCCGTTCGAGCGCACTGCGGCTCGGCGGGGTGTCGCCGACGCCGAGGTGATCGAGAACATCGACATCGGCGGTCCCACGATGATCCGCGCCGCGGCCAAGAACTCCGCCTTTGCCGCGCCGGTCGTCAGCCCGGAGAGCTACGACGCGATCCTCGCCGAGCTGCGCGAGTCCGACGGTCGTCTGTCGCTGGCCACACGTGAGAGCCTGGCCGCGGAGGCGTTCTCGTACACCGCCCGCTACGACACCGCGATCGCGCGCTGGTTCCAGGAGAAGGGCGAGGACTTCCCGCCCCTGTTCGTGCGGGCGTTCGAGAAGGTGCTCGATCTGCCCTACGGCGAGAACCCCCACCAGCGGGCCGCTTATTACGCCCAGGTCGGGGCGCGCACCCACGTGCTCTCGATGATCTCGCAGCTGGGCGGCAAGCAGCTCTCCTACAACAACCTGCTCGACCTCGACGCCGCGCGGCTGCTGATGGGCGAGTTCCAGATCCCGGCCTGCGTGATCGTCAAGCACAACAATCCGTGCGGGGTGGCGGTCGGCTCCACCGGGCTCGACGCCTACCGCCGCGCCTTCGCCTGCGACCCGTTGTCGGCGTTCGGAGGGGTGATCGTGCTCAACCGGCCGGTCGATCGCGCCCTCGCCGAGGCGCTCGTCGAGCAGTTCGTCGAGGTGCTGTTCGCCCCCGCCTATGACGAGGAGGCGCTCTCGGTCCTGGAGACCAAGCCGAACCTGCGCATCCTCGAAGACCGCGAGCGCCGCAGCGCGAACCTGCTCGAGCCGGCCCTCCGCCAGGTGGTCGGCGGCCTCCTCGTCCAGGACCGCGACTTCGATCTCGAGGATCGTGGGGAGATGCAGGTCGTCACCCAACGGCGGCCGACCGACGCCGAGTGGAGCGAGCTGGCCTTCGCCTGGCGGGTCTGCAAGCACGTGCGCTCCAACGCCATCGTGTTGGCCAAGGACCTCGGCACGGTCGGGATCGGCGCGGGGCAGATGAGCCGCGTCGACTCGGTGCGGCTCGCGATCGAGAAGGCGCGCACCGAACTGACCGGCGCGGCGATGGCCTCCGATGCGTTCTTCCCCTTCCCCGACGGTCCGCAGCTCGCGCTCGAGGCCGGGGTCACGGCAATCATCCAGCCGGGGGGATCCGTGCGCGATCCCGACGTCGTCGAAGCGGTCGACGCAGCGGGTGGCGCGATGGTGTTCACCGGCCGCCGACACTTCCGCCATTGACCGGCGAGCCGGAATTCGGCGCCGGCCGCATCGAGCGCCTGCCCGGGGACCCGCCCTCCCCCTACGAGGAGCAGTTCGCCTTCAGTCGCGTGGTCGCGACGGGCCCGCTCGTGCTCGTCGGCGGCACGACCTCGGTCACGGTGGACGGAGTCGTGCTCGGCCAGGGTCCCTATGACCAGACGCTCGAGATCCTGCGCAAGATCGAGCACGAGCTCGGGCGCGCCGGTGCGTCGCTCGCCGACGTGGTCTCGACCCGCGTGTACGTGACCGACATCGCACGCAGTGAGGACGTCGGCCGTGCCCACGGCGAGGTCTTCGGGGCGATCCGACCGCTGATGACGATGGTCGAGGTGTCCGGCCTGATCGATCCGAGGATGCTCGTGGAGATCGAAGCGGTCGCGATCCGCAGCGCGTTTATGTCTCACCCCGCGGGGTAAGCCAAGTCAGCCCATGGTGTCCTTCGCGCTGAAGCTGGAGCCGCGCGGACAGGACGCCGCGGCCATCCTCACCGTCCGGGGCGACCTGGACATGTACACGGTTCCCGAGTTCCAGGAGCGCCTCGCCGAGCTCGCCGAGTCCGAGCACGACGGTCTCGTCGTCGATTTGGCCGCGACGACCTTCGTCGACACGTGCGCCTGCCGCGCCCTGCTCCGCGCCGCGCGCCGGCTCCGCGACCGGGGGGCGGTGCTCGTCGTCGTCAACCAGGACCCCGAGGTCCGCCGGGTGTTCGACGTCATGGGCCTCGACGAGTTCCTCACCGTCGTCGCCACCCGCGCCCACGCCGCCCGTGCCGTCACCACTGCCTGACGCCGGGCGTCCACGCCCGCCGCGCACAGCCGAGCGTCTGCCCGTCATCCGGCGCCGGGTTACGCGATCATGGCTCGGCCGCCGTAGCTCAGTTGGCAGAGCAGCGGACTTTTAATCCGAAGGTCGAGGGTTCGATCCCCTCCGGCGGCATGAAAATGGCCGCAAATCGGCACTTGCGGCTGACTGGCATGCACCCGACGACCCTTTCGAGTGCCGCAGCCGCGCTGCGAAACCCCTCCGAACTTACTGGTCATGTTGCGAGTCGTCGGCGCATGTCGGGAGAGCGCCCCTTCGGCTTGACCGCGCAGAGTTCGCTCCTATGCCAGCGCCTCCCGACGATCGGTCGAGGTGCCCGTCGAGCGGCAATAGGAGGGCGCCGCTGACTAGCCGCCAGGGTGCTCGAGAGAAGGAGCGCGAGAAGATGATGCCGCCCAATTCACTGCATACAACCTGCTCTCGGTAACAACGTCCGCGACGTCCGTCGCCCTGATCCGCTCCAGCGCAACCCGCGTATCTCAGTCGACGCGGCCGCGCATGCCCCGGCGGACGGCGAGGAAGAGATCTCCGATCGCCATCGGCTCGGACCACGCGAGTTACAACCCGCAAACGACCGGGCGGTAGAGCGGTTCGCCACGAACCAGACGATGTGCTGGCAGAACCGCCGATGTCACTCCTCAGGGGCTGGCTTCGAATCCCGGTGGCGGTACTGACGAGAGCCCCGTGGAACTGTCCAATCCCGGCGGCCCTTGTGGTCACGGAGGAGCTCCTCTCTGAACAGCCCGGGCCGCGTTCTGCGCTCCTGCACGGGCGTGCGCCATGGGCTTGCGATGCTGTTGCCGTGCGGTCGACCCGACAGTGCTCCTCGCCCGAATGCAAGCGTCCGGGGTCGTCAGTCGGTGAGTCTCGAGCATCCGGGGTGGGAGAATGCTGCGATGCGCGATCGAGGAGGATGAACCGGACCGTGTACGAGCGGGCACGCCGCTGGTGGCTGCCACGTCGTGGGCCGCGGGCAGCGGCTCTGCTGGTCGCCGTGACCAGTTCGGCGTGGCCGATGTACGGACACGACCTGTCCAACTCGCGTAACGGTGGTAGCACCGGCCCTTCCCCGGCATCGGTCGGGCGGCTGACCGAGTTGTGGCGCTTTCGCTCACTCGGCGGTGACTTCACCGGCACCCCTGTCAGCTCGGACGGTGAGGTGATCGCCGGCGCGCGGAACGGCGTCGTGTTCGCGCTCGCGCTGCACTCGGGCGTGCCGACGTGGTCGGACGATCTGCACGCGCCGATCAACGGCAGCGCTGCGATCGACTCCGGAATCGTGTATGTGCCGCTCGCGACGGTCGGGGCTCCGGGGATCGCGGCGCTGCGGCTCTCGGACGGCGCGTTGCTGTGGCGCACCACGATCGGGCGTCAGCGCGACTCCGATCTCTACGGCAGCCCTGTGGTCTGGCATCGCACGGTCTATCTGGGCACGACTGCGAGCTTTGGGGAGGACCAAGACCCACGCGTGCGCGCACGCGGCAGCTTGGTCGCGCTCGACGCCCACACGGGTACGCGAAAATGGACGACCTACACGGTTGCGCGTGGCTTTGACGGGGGAGCAGTGGCCACGACGCCCGCGATCGATACCAAGACCGGTCATCTGTTCATCGGCACGGGCAACGCGTACCACGCGCCGGCCGCAAATACCACCGATGCGATCATCGAGATCGACGCCAGGAACGGCCGGATCGTGGGCCGCTTTCAGGCTCGATCCGGGGACGTCAACCAGGGCAGCGGGCCCGGTCCGGACCTCGACTTCGAAGCCTCGCCAAATCTCTTTCTCGGCCCCAAGAACCGGCCGATGGTCGGGGATGGCGACAAGAGCGGTGTGTACTGGGCCCTGGACCGGCGCACGATGCGGCTCGTGTGGCGCACATCGGTGGCTACCGACACGATCCCGGGCCTCGGTGGCATCATCGGCTCCGCCGCACTCGATCAAGCCCGAATCTACGGACCGGGTACGCGCAACGGTGAGACCTGGTCGCTGACGACATCCGGCCGCCCGAGCTGGACGATGTTCGGCCCAGGCCTCGGCCCGCTCGCGTACCACCTCGGGCCGGTGTCCGTGGCCAACGGTGTCACGTACTCGACCAACGCCGCCGGCACGCTCACAATCCGCGACGCCCGATCTGGAGCGCTGCTCGGCGCCCCGGTACTCGGCTCCCCGTCCTACGGTGGCGTCGCGATTGTCGGCTCGATCGTCATCGCCGCGCTCGGGACCCAATCACGGACCAACCCCGGCGAAATCGTCGCCTACGGCGTGCCCTAACTACTTCCCCCGGCTAACGGCGGCGAGGCGGTCATACCCGGCCCCATGCAGCGCCGGCCGGCATCGTCGAAGGGAGCGTCCGGATGGTGGACACCGGTGACGTGAACGCGAGCGTCGCGATATCCGCGAGGTGTGCCCGCTTGCTTCCCTGCACCGTAGTCCGGCACAGCATGACCGCGTGCTTACACGGATGACAAGCCGCTCTGCACGGTCTAGAAACGGCGCACCGTTCGCCCGAGGCGGTGACGGAGCTGATGAACACATCGGCGAAGTGTTCGTGACACCGGTTAGCTCGTCTTTGGTCCAATGAATCGCATGTGCCAACAGAGGTGATCCCGCATGTTGAGCGTTTCTCTTGATCGTCCCGCCCGCGACTGCTCCCCCCGCTTGGCGAATCTTGACGTCGAGCGCGCCAGATATCGGGTTGAGGTCCCGGAGCGCTTCAATGCTGTGCTGGACATCGTGGAGGCTTGGGCCTCGGAGGACCCCGATGCGCTGGCGGTGCTGTCTGTGGACGCAGTGGGGGACGTTGTCGCGGAACAGTCGGCGGCCGATCTGGCGCGTGCCTCGCGGGAGGTAGCGCGCGCGCTGTTGGATCTAGGCGTGGGCAAGGGCGACCATGTCTTTGTGATGCTGCCGCGGATCCCGGAGTGGTACGCGGCGCTGCTTGGCGCGATGCGGATCGGCGCGATCCCGATGCCCGGCCCGAACCTGCTGACCTCGAAGGACATCGCCTACCGCTTAGAGCAGACCGGCGCTACCGCGGCGATCACTGACGAGCCGGGCACGGAGAAGGTCGACGAGGCGGCGCCCGATCTGGCTACCCGCCTATGCGTCGGCGGGGCGCCCGACGGCTGGCTGTCGTTCGATGAGCGGTGCCGTGCGGCCGGGGACGGGGAGACACCGGTCCGTCCGACTCATCGCGACGATCCGCTGCTCCTCTACTTCACTAGCGGCACGGTTGCTTACCCGAAGATGGTCCAGCACTCTCAGTCCTACGCGCTTGGTCACATCGGAACGGCGCGTTTCTGGCATGACCTGCGCCCGGGCGACCTGCACTGGACGGTCACCGACACCGGCTGGGCGAAGGCGGCGTGGGGCGGGCTGTTCGGGCAGATGCATGAGCGGGCAGCGATCCTCAACGTTGCGCTCGGCCGCCCCGACGCCGACGCGATCTTCGGCATCCTCGCCCGCCACCGTGTCACGTCGTTCTGCGCGCCGCCGACTCTGTACCGACGAATGGTCCAGGCGGACTTCTCCAAGCACGACCTCTCGGCGCTGCGGCACTGCACGAGCGCCGGCGAGCCGCTGAACCCCGAGGTCATCCGCGCGTGGCAAGCGGGCGCCCGCGGGCTGACTATCTACGACGGCTACGGCCAGACAGAGACGACGTGCTTGGTCGCCAACTACCGCACGATGGAGGTTCGCCCCGGGTCGATGGGCCGCCCCGTGCCCGGCTACGACGTCACGATCGTCGACGAGAATGGCCAACCAGTCGAGGCAGGCGAGGTGGGAAACATCGTCGTGCGCTGCGAACCCAACCGTCCCGTCGGGCTGTTCCCCGGCTACCACAACGACGCGCAGGCTTCGGCGGAGGCGTTCCGCGGGCCCTTCTACTTCACCGGAGACAAGGCAGCCATGGACACGGACGGCTACTTCTGGTTCGAGGGCCGCGACGACGACGTCATCACCTCGAGCGCCTACCGCATCGGACCGTTCGAGGTCGAGAGCGTGCTCGTCGAGCACCCGGCCGTCATGGAGGCCGCCGTCGTCGGCAAGGACGATGCCGAACGCACGCAAATCGTTACGGCCTTCTGCATGCTCGCCCCGGGACACATCCCGTCACCCGAACTCGCCCACGAACTACAAGACTTCGTGAAAGACCGCACCGCCCCGTACAAATACCCGCGCGAGATCCACTTCGTAGACGAACTACCCAAGACAATCAGCGGCAAGATCCGGCGGTCGGAACTGCGCAGCCGACTCGGCGCCGGACGCCTCGACGGCTAGCTGTCCGCGTCAGGCTGTCACGACGCATTGGCCGACCGAGCGCCCTGGAGAGTGAAATGCTCCGCCGTCACGAATGGCTCGTCGCCGATGTCGTTCTGCCGGGGCGACGAAAGCCGGGACTGCCGGACTGTGTGGAAGGACCAACCACCGCTATGCCAGGCCGTGCTGGTATGCGTAGCGGACGGCCTGGGCGCGGTCGCGGGCGCCGGTCTTGTAGAAGATCCGGTTGATGTGGGTCTTGACCGTGGCGCCGCTGAGGAACAGCGCGTCTGCGATCTCGGCGTTCGACTGCCCGGCCGCGATCAGCTTGAGCACCTCGACCTCGCGCGGCGTGAGCTCGTCAGGGAGGTCCGGCGGCGATGCTGGCGCCGGGTCGGTGGCGGGCGTTGGCGGGGATTGATCGAGGACGGCGGTCACGAGTCGCTGCTGCACGGCGGGGTCGAGGTGGGTCTGGCCCGCGATGAGCGCCCTGATCGCGTGTTCGATTTCCTCGGCGGTCGCGTCCTTGGTCAGGTAGCCGCGGGCGCCGGCTTGTAGGGCGGGGAAGAGGAACTCGTCGTCGGCGTAGGTTGTCAGGACCAGCACGCGTGTGTCGGGGAACGCGGCGAGGATTTGGCGGGTCGCCTCGGCTCCCTCGAGGCGAGGCATTCGCAGATCCATCAGCACGATGTCGGGGAGCTCGGAGCGGGCGCGCTCGACTGCCTCGATTCCGTCGGCCGCGGTCGCGACGATCACGACGTCGTCGATCAGGCCGAGCAGCATCGCCAGTCCATCGCGCACTACCGGCTGGTCGTCTGCGATGAGGACGCGGATGGTCATGCGGGCACCTCGATCTCGACCCGCCAGCCCTGGGTCGTCGGGCCGGCCGACATCGTGCCGCCGGCCTGCTCGATCCGCTCGCACAGCCCTTGTAGTCCGCGGCCGCCGCCCATCCCTTGTCGCGGTCCGGTGGCCGAGGCGCCGTTGTCGACCCACAGCTTCGTGCGGGCGTGTTCGTAGCGCACGGTGACGGTGGTGCACGCGCTTGGCGCGTGGCGCGCGACGTTGGTCAGCGCTTCCTGTGCGGCGCGGTAGAGCGCGAGGCTCGGATCGGGTGGCAGTGTCCGCGCGTCACCTTCGATCCGGAGCGTCACGTCGAGGTTCATGTCGTCTTTGTAGCTGTCGATCAAGGCGGGGAGCTGGGCGAGCGTTGGTAGCGCGTCGCCGCGGAGGGTGCCGACAGCTTGGCGGGCGTTGGCTAGCCCGGCTTTGACGAGCTCGCTGGCGCGGTCGATCGCGTCGCTCAGAGGTGGCTGAGCGTGCTCGCGTTCGGCGAGCTTGCGGGCCCCCTGGAGCTGTATCGCGGCGCCGGAGAGCGAGTGCGCGAGCACGTCGTGCAGCTCCGAGGCAATCCGGCCGCGCTCGGCGATCGCCGCCGCGCGGGCCTGCTCATCGCGCGCGTCCTCGAGCTGCGCCAGCAGGATCTCGGTGTGGTCCTGGCTCTCCCGAGACTGCTTGAGGAACAGCGCGATGACACCGACCAGGACCGTCACGAGCATTCCAGCCGCGACAGCCGACGAGGAGCTTCCGGCCGCCGCCGTGACCGCACCCAGCGCGACGGTCACCGCGCCACCGATCCGGACACCGGCCGTGAACGGGAGCCGCGTGATCGCCATGAACACGGCGGCGCCGGCCGCGACCCCGGTCGCTCCCTTGAGCTGAAGTCCGGCGATCGCGACGCCGGCGGCGCCCATCAGGGCGATCACGACCGTCTGCAGCCTGACGTCACGCTCGGGAAAGCCGTCGCGGACCGCGACCATGAGTGTCGCTGCGAACACGCAGAGAGCCAGCGTCACCGCCAGCGCCTTGCCGTGCAGTCCGGGGACCGGCTCGCTGTTGGCGCTGCCGAGCACCACCACGAGCAGCACCGCCCAGCCGAGCGGCCGCAGCGTCCCTCGTTGCCGATGCAGACGCTCGTGAGCACGCGCCCGAGCCTTCGCAACTCGCTCGCTCTCCGGGGCCGCCGCTCGCTGTGAACCGGTCACCGCAGCACGGACGATAGAACGACCACCGGCCCGCGGGCCGGTGGCGCGTGATCCGGGATGCTCTGGGGTCATGCAACCGCAGCCAGGGGAGCGGCGCTTGACCGCATTGCCTTCCGGCCCCGAAGCTGGACGATCGTGATCCGGGTGCCGACCTCGAGTAGCGCCATCAGCACCAGCGCAACGGGCCACGCCGCGGCGTTGATCTGGTGAGCCATGCTGAAGCTCGCGACTGCGTGGCGCGCGCCGTGGTGGATCGCGAAGATGAACACCATCCGCGAGCTGATCCCGGCGATCAGCAGGGCGCCGGCGAGCCAGCCGACGCGCGCGACGGCGAGACCGTTCTCGCCCGCGCGGACGTGGGTGGCGAGGCCGCTGGCGATACCAAGCGTGAGGCCGACTGTCCCGAGCGCGCCGATCAGCACGAGGTCGCTGCCGGACGTCGGGATCGAGCGCACGTAGATATGCGCGACATAGGCGACGACGGCCAGCGGGATGAGGAAACTGCGGAGGTCGAGCTCTCGCTCGCGAGCCTGACGCAAGACGATCAGGACGAACACTGCATTGATGAGGTAATCGGTAATGGTCATAGGCGCCATGATCTGCTTCAGGCGGCCCCATGTCGTCGGCCCGAGGGTTGAACCACAGGTTGATCTCAGACCTCAACCCGTGGGTTGAACGGCGTCACCTCGACCGACTCGGCGAGACCGCCGCTACCCGAACGACCTCAGGCTCGTCTCCGTGCGCCAGGCGTCTGAGTACCGCGCGGGAGTGGAAGCTGACGGTCGCTTCTCTCACTGGAGGACGTCGCGTCCGTGCTTTCGCTCCGCCACGAAGGCGGAAGCGCAGCGTAGCCATAGCCATTGCGGAGCGGCGACTAGAACCGGGTCGCTCCGATGACCATTTCTTGGAGCCGCGAGTCTCGTGATCCAGGTACCCAGCGGCGCTCATCTGACGCGTGAACGCATCAGGCCGGTCGAGGGGCACTCACTCCCCGTCAACGCGATGCTGGCCGTCATCCGGGCCTGCCGGGGCTGCGGCTTGAGTCAGGTCCTATCCTGGGCGATGGTGAAAGCACGGATTGCTTACGTGCTGGTGGTGGGGCTCACTCTCCTGGCGCTCGGTGCGCGCAACGCCGGTGCGGGTTCCGGTGTCGGCGTGCGATCGAACGCCCACTCTCCGCGCATGCAGGCGCGGAGCAATCCCAAGCAGGGGGTGGCCTCCGAGTGGTACATGTGGTTCGACCCTGCTGGACTCAAGCGCGTCGAGGCAACCTGGGCCTACGACTGGTCGTGGAAGCTCCCCGCGAGCGTGCGCGGGCTCGAGTGGGTGCCGATGGTGTGGGGCGCCCGGGCGGTCACACCCGGCATCATCCGCTCGCTGCGCCGCGACCGCGACGCGCACCGCGCGCGCTACCTGCTGGCCTTCAACGAGCCGGACTTTCGCCACCAGGCGAACCTCACGCCCGCGCAAGTGGCTGCGCTCTGGCCCCAGCTCCAGCAGACGGGCTTGATCCTCGGCGCCCCGGCGCCGGCGGTCTGGAGCGACGGTTGGCTCGCGCGCTTCATGGCCTTGGCCGGCGCTCGGCACCTCCGCGTCGACTTCCTCGCGTTGCACTTCTACCCCGACTGGACGAATCCCGGCTCGGTGGGGGAGCTCCGCCGAACGCTGCTCCGAATACATAGTCGCTGGCACCGGCCGTTGTGGATCACCGAGCTCGGCACGCCCGACAAGACCGTTTGGGGCGCTAAGTTGTCCTTCCCCGCCACGACCATCCGCGCGATCGGCTACATGCGCAGGGTGGTGGCCATGCTCGACGGGCTGCCCTTTGTGCAGCGGTACGCGTGGTTCACCGACAAGTGCTGGACCGATCGCTCCTGCATCCCGACCGCGCTCTTCACCCACCGTGGTCAGCTGACGGCGCTCGGGCGGGCCTACCGAACAGCCCACTGAGCGGCGCAGGGTCGCCTTGTCCCGCGAAGAGTTCCGCGCTCGCAGGATCTGCCCATTTGCAAGCAGACTTCGACGTTCGGACACAGGCAACTCTGGCTCCCATTCCACACGCGCGGCCTCGCCGCTCGCCGGCCAAGCAGCGATCGGCGACGCCTCGATCACGACGCTGACCGACATGGCACAGCTGCGCGACCGCGAACGCGTTCGCGGGCAGTCAGCGGGCGTTGAGATCGCGGCGCACTGTGTCGCGGTCGAAGCCTGCGGCCTCGAGTTGGCGCAAGATCATGCCGACGTGCTTCTGGCTGAGGTCCTGTCTGCCGTGACCGGGAACCGTGATCACCACACCGGTTTCGTGGCGGAAGCGCCGATGGCTCGTAGCCTTGCCGGCGAGTTCGGTGAAGCCGTGATTCACCAACCAGGTTGTGAGCGTCCTGCGAGTCACCGTGCTCATCGGCGCATTCTCGAACATGGTTGAGGCGCAACCTACCGTCCTCGTTCGTATCGATCGAGAGACCGGCGGAGCCCGGCGCGCCACAGGATCGCGATCAACGCACGTGTCCTGCCCGCATATAGCCCTCGTCCGGCTTGACGATGACGAGGATGATCTCCTCGACGGTCGGCGGATCCGCCGGGTAGCGCTCTCCCTTGTTCGGCGGCGCGCACCCCGCCCAGTGCCCCGGTGTTGCGGCTGGGGATCGCAGACGACCGGTCACGTCCACGAGTCTTGGCTTGGATATGGTGTCCTCCAATGGGATCGGCCCGGTCGGCGGCGGCGCCCACGAAACAGATCGAGCAGCCGGCCAGGTGGTGGACCGTAGCGACTCGTCCAAGCAGGCAGAGTCCAAAGCCCAAGTCTGCTGAGAGAGACTAGGGTACCGTCCGCGGACGAGAACGTGAACGGTAAGACGGTTCTGTTCGGTCGCCGGCTGCAGAACGGTGCGGGTGGGCCGATCGAGCAGATCAGCGCCATCGGAGAGAACGTCGCCTTCGAGGCGCTGAACTCGCACTCCTCCCGCGGCAACACGTTGGCGATGGACGCATCGGGCGCCGCCGCGGTCTGCTACAGCGACCAGGTGAGCGGCCACAACATCATCGCGACGCTCGCCCCGGGCGCCGGCCACTGGGTCGAGCACGTCGCCGGCAACCCGTGTCAGGACATCGCGATGGACTCTCGCGGCAACATCCTGTCGGTCGGAATCTCCGGCGCCGCGTTCGAGGCCACACGGATCGTCGGCGCCCAGGTCAAGACCGAGCAGATCGCAGCCAACGTGATGGACGAGCCGTCCATCGCAGTGTCCCCGTCGGGCCTGGTGATCGCGCTGGCGCGGGACACGAACTTCCATGTCGTCGGATTCCATACGGCCGACATCTCGCAGAACACGCCTTGGGAGAGCCTTGGCCGAATCGACGGCGACAACGTGTTCGATCCCGGCGACAGTCCCGAGGAGCCGCGCGCCACGCTGGACAGGAAGGGCAACGGGGTGATCATCTGGCATAGCAACTCGATGAACGACCCCAAGACGGCGTTCAATCTGATCAAGGCGGGCCAGCCTCAGACCGCGACGTTTCTCGCCAAGGCGGACGTCGACTCGTTCCCGTATGCGACCACGCTTGCCGCGGGAGTGCCCGTGGCCGGCTTCGAGCTCAAGGCAACCGGAACTGCTCTGTTCCCGTTCCGGGCCGGCGTGCCCGGACCCGCGCTGACGGCAGCGCCGGGAATGGCGCCGACGTTCCTCGGCAGCGCCGCCGGGCTCGTCAGCGACAGCGCCGGCAGCCTGCTCGTGCTGCTCGAGCAGGGCCAGAACCCCGAGCACGTGGTAGCCGTTCTGGGCGATTACGCGCGACCGGTGCTCAAGCCCCACACCGCCGCGGCCAAGCCAAAGGCCGGCCAGACGGTCACGCTCGTCAGCGGAGCGACCGACACGTTCGCCGCGCCGGTCGCCACCGAGGTGAAGTGGACACTGCCCAGAGGCGCCAAGGCCCTCGCCGGAACGCACGGCCTGCGGATCAAGGTTCGCTTCAACCACGCCGGACGCTACACAATCAAGCTCGTCGCAACAGATCCGGGCGCGAACCAGACGACCGCCAAGCTGGTGGTAAAGGCCGGGAGCTAGCCACGAGCGGACAGCGCTCGACCCCTTCCCCCGCTTGGAGCCTGCTGTGGGAGGTCCGCGCTGCGGCCGAACTGCCCGTCCCCTCTCTGCCAAGCTCGTGTGAGACAGCTTCCGCTGTTGGATTACTGAGCCTGAGGGCGAGAACGGACGTGATGTCGTGTCGCAGTCTCATCAGAGATGGATACCGGGTCAGAGCCCGGTGGCGCCGGTCGAGGAACACAGGGAGCCGTAGGCGAGCTGGGTTTCGCGTCACGCTTGGGGGCCGTGACGGCGCACGTAGCGACTGGCGAACGTGACGTATGCGGTAAGCGCGACGACGAACACACCAATCGCCGCTGGAGCGGACCACCAGATCCTGGCCGCGATGACGGGTAGCCCGATGAGCAGCCAAGCACCGACCATCCTGGTCAGCATCCCTCTCACGCTCCGCTCGCCGAACCAGTACGGCAGTTGCTTCACGCAGGGATGATCCCACCCCGCCTGCATCCCGGCACGCAGTCGTCCTGCGCACAACACCCCCGGCGGGTGAGGCCCGGTTCCTCGACGTTCCGGTCGTCCCGCCCTGGATCCGAGTCGGATTGCACCGGTCGATCTTGTCACCGATCACGGGGGCCGTCGGGCGAGTCCCTAGGTTTGCGGCGAATCCCGAGGCCGGGCTCCCAGGGCGGTCAGAGACCTGCTCTGCCGCCGGCGCGGGATGCCGCTCGAGCGGGGTGCCCGGGCTGCGGTGAGCGTCCGCTCAGCCGATGAGCGGCAGCGCGCGCGCGTCGTCGAGTGCGCGCAGCGCGTCCTGCATCCGCCCGGTGACGAGCTCGTAGCCCTCGTCGGGATCGCCGCGGGCGCCGCCGAGTTCCTTGCGCAGATCGATCGGCGGGAGCACCTCGATCGAGATCTTTGCCGGCAGCGGCAGGCGTCCCGGGAGGTCGAGCACCGTGACGCCCCACGGCGGGGCGATCTGGACCGGCGCCACGTCGATCCGCAGCAGCTTGTGGAGGTGCAGCAGTCGCGCGATGTGCTCGCCCTGGCCGAGGAACAGCGCCGTTTCCTGGCCGCCGATCGAAACGACCGGGACGATGCGCACGCCGTGCTCGAGCGCGAGCCGTACGAACCCGGTCCGGTGGGCGAAGTCGATCTCGGCGGAGTGCCAACTGGCGCGGTAGGTCTCGTGGTCGCCGCCGGGATAGACGAGCAGCGCGGCGCCGCGCGCGAGCGCACGGCGCATGTTCTCCGGCGAGGCCGGCACCGTCCCGTACGGTGTGAGCATGGCCCGGATGCCGGGCAGCTTGAACACGAGGTCGTGCGCGAGCTGGAAGAACTCGCGCTCGGGGCCGAAGTGGTCGTAGAACGCCTGTGAGAAGACGAACGTGTCGGCGATCAGCGTGCCGCCCGAGTGGTTGCCGACGAGCAGCACCGGCCCGCGCGGCGGGATGTTCTCCAGCCCGCGCACATCGGCGCGGAACCAGACGTCCGCCATCACGCGCAGCGCGGGGAGCGTGCGCGCGATGTATTCGGGGTCACGGAGCTCGAAAGGGTCGGCGGCCCGCGGCCGGCGCGCGAGATGGCGCGGGTCGGCGGCGTGGGCGACGTCGACCGATATGGCGCGAAGCATCTGCGCGTCCGCCGAGACGGCACCCAGCATCCGGCGCATCCCGCTGCCACCGCGACCGCGCACCACCGGAAGCACACGACGCTGCGCGGGCCGATCCACGGTCTGTGGCATGAAACATCTCCTTGATCACCTCCCACGATACGACCGGGGCCGGCGCCGCGCATCGGTACCGAGTACGGGGTGCGCCTCAGTATGTGGCGATCGCGCTGCCGGCCACGGCGACACGCGACCCGAATGACCGCGGGCACCGGACCGCCGGGCTGACGCCGCGCCCTGCTGGAGCTATCGCTATCCAGACAAGGCGGAAGTGGCTGCCCGACCGTCGAGTCGGATGGCCCAACGCGGAACATCCGGTGACGCCGCGGCGCACGATCGCTCTGGGCTCCCGCCGGCGCTACTGCGCACGGACGCGTGATCACTTCGGCGACCGTCCGATCTCCCGGATCACGCCCGCTCGCGGCGCCGGCTCGCTTGTGCGTTCTCCGCCTCGCCGACCCGATCGCGACCGCTGCGTCACCGGAGCCACGCATACACTCGCCCGAGCCGACGGCATCGGACGCCCACCGTTGTCTCGGTGGTAGACGCGAAGTGTGCTCATCGCCAGGCCGTAGCCTGTATCCCGGCGCGAATCGTCAAACCGGAACAGTTGGTGTCGGTTAGTGTGGCCCCGGTGAAGAAGAATGTGCTGATCCTCGGCGCCGGCTTCGGTGGCCTGGAACTCGCGACGCGGCTGTCCGAGACGATCGCCGACGAGGTTCGGGTCACGCTGATCGACCGCAACGACGCCTTCTTATTCGGCTTCTCCAAGCTCGAGGTGATGCTCGGCCGCCAGTCGGCCGAGGACGTGAAGCTCTCGTACGGCGACTTCGCGAAGGACGGCGTCGAGTTCCGGCAGGAGACGGTCATCGGCATCGACCCGGCGACGCGGCGAGTCACGACCGACCACGGCTCCTACGACGCCGACTTTGTCGCGATCGCGCTCGGCGCCGACTACGACCTGGCCGCCACACCGGGCTTCGAGACCGGCGGCCACCAGTACTACACGCTCGCCGGCGCCGAGCGGTTGCGCGACGCACTGGCCGAGTTCGGAGGCGGGCGGGTGCTCCTGTCAGTCCTCGGGCAGCCGTTCAAGTGCCCGCCGGCTCCGTTCGAGGGCTCCTTCCTGCTCCACGAGTACTTCACGCAGCGCGGCATCCGCGAGTCGGTGCAGATGTCGACGACCTTCCCGATGGCTCGCCCCGTCCCGGTGACCGGCTCTGTCTCGCAGCTGTTCCGCGACGGGCTCGCCGCGCGCGGGGTCGAGGAGTTGCCCGGGGAGCTCGTCACGGCCATCGACCCGGCCACGCGAACGGCGCAACTCGAGAGCGGCGGGATGCTTGCCTACGACCTGTTCATCGGTGTCCCCGTGCACCGCGCGCCCGACGTCCTGTCCGCGTCTCGTCTCGCGGTCAACGGCTGGGTGCCCGTCAACCAGCGCAATCTGCGGACCGAGTTCCCGGGCATCTACGCCCTCGGCGATGTGTGCACCGGCCCCAGGACGGTCCCCAAGGCCGGGATCTTCGCGGAGTCGGCGGCGCGTGTCGTCGCGGACGACATCGGTGCGGCGATCGCGGGCGCGGAGCCTCCGGCGCCGTATGAGGCATCAGGCATCTGCTACGCCGAGTTTGGCGGCGGACTCGTGAGCAAGGTCGAGGTCAACTTCCTCAGGGGCGATGCCCCCGACGCCCAGCGATACGACCCCTCACGCGAGTCACGCCATCGAGAAACAGGCGTTCGGAGCAACCCGCCGAGCACGCTGGTTCGGTCGCTGACCCCTCGGCCGCGACGAGCTTGGGTCTGCTCCTCTGCCCGCTGCCGAACTGCACGCGCGCTCGCTTCGCCGTAGCCACGCCGGCGCGGTCAGTCGCGGTCCGTCATGCGGGCGCGGGGCAGCGACGACACTCACGACTGCTCTCCCTGGAGGTCGCGGAGCTGACGATCGGAATGGCGAAAATGCTCTTGTGCGGCTCGGAGCCGCGCTGACGGAGTTGCACGAAGTGCTACCACCTGCACCAGAGCAGACCTAGCAAGACCAACGGCACGGAGTTCGAAGCCCACCGCCGATCCACCCTCCAGCAGGAGACTCGCACATGACCCCAGAAGCTGCCATCAACCTCGTTGAATCCTTCTGGGAAGAGGTGTGGGCCGCGTGCGATCCCTCGGCGGTAGATCGTTTCGTGACCGACGATTTCGTGATCACGTCCGCTGGCGTGGACGTCGCCGGGCGTGAGGAGTTCAAAGCCTGGGTCGCCGGCTTCCAGTCGAATATCGCCGACCTGAAGTGGGAAACCATCGAGACCTTCGCCAACGCCCGGCAACGCCATCTTCGCGGTCACGCCCACCGGCAAGCTCGCCCACAACTGGGTCGAACGCAGCGCCTGGGAGCTCTACAACCAGCTCAAGCAATAGCGCGCCAATTCGGAGCTGGTGAGGGCGACCGCTGACCTGGCCGACCCGCATGATTTCTGACCCGATCTCAGCCGCTCCACGAACACCCAAAGCACCCCAGCTGCAGCACTTTCACCTCCGGGGCGATCTCTTGATCCGAAGGTCGAAGGTTCCGATCCCCTTCCGCGGCATGGGAAAGGGCCGCGGCCACAATCCGCAGGCGGGTGCATTCGTACTAGCGCAGTACATGGCAGTCGACGGGAACCCAGGGATGGACATAAGCGCTGCGGGCGTTGAGGATTCAGTCGGAGAGCGATGTCCAAGCGCGGAAACAGTGCTCGAACGGCGGCCTTCGAGGCGGCGGAGCGGCACCTGTTTGACGCATGTGCGACGCAGATCGTCAGCCGACGCGTCCGCCTGACTGACCCGCCGGTTGCTGTTCGTGTGCTCGAGGCAGGCGATGGTCCGCCGCTGCTGCTCGTGCACGGCAGCGGCATGAGCGCGTCGACGTGGGCGCCGTTGCTGCCCTACCTCGCCGACCGCCGGCTGATCGCCTTCGACCTGCCGGGGTTCGGGCTCAGCGACGCATTTGACTACGCCGGCCGATCGCTGCGCAGGCACGCGGTTGCGCAGCTCACTTCGCTGCTCGACGCGCTCGATCTCGAACGGGTCCCGGTCATCGGCACCTCGCTGGGTGGGATGTGGGCGCTGTGCCTGGCCGTCGAAGCGCCGGAGCGGATCACCGCGCTGGCCTCGCTCGGGGTTCCTGCCGTCGCGCTGCCCGGCATGCGCGGCGACCCCGCCTTCACTGCGCTCACCACGCCCGGGGTGCGTCAACTGGTCGCGCGGGTCAGTTCCCCCAGCGTCGCTGTCACCCGCCGGTCCTTGGCCCACGGCGCGATCGGATCCCGTGCGGCCGAGCTCGCGCCGGATGGGTTTTTCGATGTCGTCCATGAGGGCATGAGACAGCCGGGCTTCCGTACGGCGATGTTGAGCCACATGTGGCTGGCGATGCGCCTCGGACGCCCCCGTGCGGAGAACTTCCTCTCCGACGCTGAGCTTCAACACATCGCCGCGCCCGTGCTCATGATCTGGGGAGACGAGGACCCCTACGGAGGCCCGGAGATCGGCCGGCGCGCCGCCGCGCTGATCCCCGACGCGCACCTCGAGGTCATGCCGGGGCGCCACGCTCCGTTCCTGGACGACCCCGAGCGGTGCGGCGCGTTGATCGACCGACTGCTCCGCCGAGCAGCGGCGCGAGCAGACTGTTAGCGAAAGCGACGAACTACGTGATGGGCCGGCCCAACTTCGCAAGCGCGGGCCTCACGGGGATCCGGCACCTTGTTCGGTCAAGGCTCCCGGGGCGGACATCAGCGCCGGTCGTGTCGTCGGGTGGGGAGATCGGACGTCTCGCTTGGCCAGTTGGCTTCGGGCGCCGCGGCGCTCGCCCCCGAGGTATCGCGTCCGTCAGAGGTGGTCGTCGATGCGGGCAAGCCTGGAGCGTCCCCCGCCGGGGAGTCGGATCGTGGCCGGGGCCGACTGATCACGATCTGGATCATGGCGATGATCAGGACAGCCACGGTGAGCATTCGCTCGCTCGTGGGGATCTCGTGGAAGATGGCGTAGGTCTGAATCGATACAGCGATGGCTTGGACCGTGATCGCCAGCGCGATCGCCGACCAGCCGGTGACCTCTCGACGCTCGAGTCGCCCGGGGTGCGGTTCCCAGGCCGCGTAGGCGACGAGAACGGCGGCGCCCGCCCATGCGGCATCGTAGACGCCCCGATCATGAGAGTGCGCCAGGGCGTGCACCGAATTGATCGCGTCGGCAACCCCCATCGCCGTGATCGCGATACCGAGCGCCAGCCACATCCGACCCGGGCGCCAGCCCATCACGGCAAACACCCCGAGGATCGCCCCCACGAGGATCGCGTCGGCCAGCGGATACCCAAAGTCGAGCACGATGGCCAGCCCCGAGGCGCTCGAGTGCTCCGCGACCGGCTGCAGGAACAGGGCCACCCAGGGCGTCGCAACGAGGAGCATTACCGCGACGCCGTCGATCCAACGGTGAAGCTCGAAGCCAGGGACCCGTTCCCGGACCAGCAGCGCCAGCGCTGCGACGATCAGTGGATACCAGGCGAGCCAGAAGACGTCTGAAATGCTCGTCGATGGTGGTGCGGCGGCGTGCCCGAAGCGAATGCTCCAGATCGTGTCACCGATAGCCCAGCTCGCGAGCGCGAGGGCGACAAGGAGCCACGCCGCGCGGCTCCTGCCTTGGCGCAGAGCTCCCCCCAGGCAGGCGAGCGCGGCGCACCACAGCACCCCATCGTTGATCCAGTAATCAAAGAGACCGTCCGCGCCCCGCCCGCCCAGCCCGAGGCCCTGGTGGGCAGCGTAAAGTGCGACCAGCACGGCCATAGTCGGCCAGAGGACGCCGATAGGCGGGACACGCAGACGCGGGCCCCGCCGCCAGGCCGCTTGACTCTCCACGGACAGAGACTAGCCGGACCATTCCGGGGCGCGGAATCAGACCTCACCCTGCGCCCTCCGCGGCTCACGCTGCCATCGCACGAGGCGGCGCGGCTCGATCGGGGTCACGCGTTCCGAAGGCTGAGAACACCGTCCTCAGGTGGCGTGGTGAACGGCCTACGGTCCTGAGGGGACGGCGGCTATTCCAGCCATTCGCCGATCACCGTGGGGTTGGCGTGGATGCACACGAGCCTTGAGCGGCCGGGACCGTCGTTGATGAACTTGTGCGGGGTGTTCGCCGGGACGATCACGACGTCGCCAGGGCCGGCGGCGCGGGTTTCGTCTCCGGCCTGGAAGTTGACGGTTCCGTCGACCACGATCCAGGTCTCGTCGTAGGGGTGGCGGTGAAGCTTGGGCCCTTGCCCGGGGTTGCTGCGGTCGAGGATCAGGGAGATTGTGGCTCCGTGCTCGACGCCTTGGATCGTCTGCGTTCCCTCGGGGTTTGTCTTGATCACAGGCATGCTCTGCTCCTGGTGTGTTAGATCCCTGCCGGGGGCCGTCGGGCCCCACCAGGTCGGTGGGGCCGTGGCCGCGGCATGAGGTGCGCTATGCGGTCGGCTGGTAGTGCAAGTGGACGGCGCCGTTGTCGTAGGCGTCGCTTGTCGCGAGCGTGAGCTTGGTCTTGTGGCCGTTGGCGAACAGCCGCCGGCCCGCGCCGAGCGTCAACGGGTAGACGAACAGGTGGAGCTCGTCAACCAGGCCGTCAGCAAGCATCGCGTCGACGAGCGTCCCGCTGCCGCTGACGTAGATCTGGCCGTCGGTCTGATCCTTCAGAGACCGGACCGCCTCAGCGCTGTAGGCGCCCAGGATCGTCGAGTTGCTCCACTCCGCCCGGTGCAATGACGACGAGACGACGTATTTCGGCGAGTCGTTCATGAACGGCGCGCCTGGGTCCTGCTCGGCCGTCCGGCCCGACCAGGCCGGCGCGAACTCTTCGTAGGTGCGGCGACCCAACAGGATCGCCGTGCTGGAACCCATGATCGCGCCGATCGCCTCGCCCATCTTCGGATCGAACCCGTAGTCGAACGTCCAGGTCGGCGCATCGATGACGCCATCGAGCGTGATGAATTCGTGTACCGCGATCGTGCCCATCATCTTCTCCTTCGAGGGTGGCTGTGGGTTGGGTGAACTCGCTGGCCGTTGGTTCTAAACTGCACCGTGTAGTAGGTACGAGGGTTTCGCTCCGGCAAACTAAACGGTTCAGTCATAGCTGTAGACCTGCGCCAGTAGTGAAACTCATCGCCCGTCACGATGGAATCGCCATGACCGACCCCGCCGCTGCCAAGCCGATCTCAGAGTCCCGATCCGTCCGCAAGCGTCGCGCGATCCTCGACGCCGCCACCGAGGTGTTCCTCGCCGAGGGCTTCGCCGGAGCGAGCATGGACGCGATCGCGACGGCCGCCGGGGTCTCAAAGCCGACTGTCTACAACCACTTCGCCGACAAGCAGCAGCTCTTCGAGCAGATCGTCAGCGACCTCGTCGCCGTGATCACCCAACCCTTCTATGAGCAGATCGTCAGCCTCAACGTCGATGGAGATCTCGCCAAACGCCTGCGCGAGCTCGCCACGCTCCTCCTCACGGGGGTGATGGCGCCGACGAACCTGCGCTTGCGTCGACTCGTGATCGGCGAGGCCAGCAGATTCCCCGATCTTGGTCGCGCCTACGAACAGGACGGCCCCGGGCGCGCGATCGCGGCATGGACCACAGCGTTCAAACGGCTCGCCGACGAAGGACTGCTACGTCTGGACGACCCCGCGCTCGCCGCCGAGCACTTCCAATCGCTCGTCCTCACGACCCCACTCAACCACGCCATGTTCAGCGGCGACGACCGGCCGCCCGGGGCAACGCAGCTCAAGCGCTACACCGACAGCGCGGTGGACGTCTTCCTGGCCGCCTACCGCAGCACCTGATCCCGGGATGCGGTGGTTGCCCGACTCGACTACGCGGGCCCCACCCACGGACCAGTAGGCCCGACCAGCTGGGAGGCGCGCGGCGCCTGCCGGTGAAGGGCACGCACGACCGGATTTGCGCGGTCGGCGGGCTCTCGCGGGCTGGATCGGAGCATCGTGCCCCGCCCCCGTTTGCGTTAGGCCACGCGAGGCAGGGCGCCGCGACTGGCGTTGGCGAGCGCGAGCGTGCCCGCCTCGATCGCGCTCGCGAACGAGACCTCGGCCAGGCAGCCGGGCGCCGCGACCTGATCGCCGCAGAGAAAGACGCCGTCGCCACGGTCGATCGCGGACCGGTCACGCCAGGTCGTGCCCGGTGGGTCCAGCGCGCCGCTGCGGCCGTCCATCACCTGGCGCCGGCGCCAGGTGACGCGCCCGCGCCAGCCCTCGAAGGCGATGTCGAGCAGCCGTTCGAGCCGTTCGCCCGCCTCGTCGGCGCCCTCGCCCGGCCGGATCGGCATGTGGCCCTGCACCAGGTCCTCATCGGCGGGTGCGAGGGTGGCGTCCTGCGCGTTGTAGCGCTCGGCCCACCCGGCGCTCTGCAGGTCGGAGACGATCCACGGGTCGCCGCGGTGCTTGCTCAGGCCGAGGTCCAGGCAGATGGTGTTGCCGCTGGGCCAGTCGAGGCTCTCGTCTCCGAGCAGCCGGCGGGCGTCGCGGAGCTCCAGCGCGACTATCACCGTGCCGCTCGGCAGCGCGTCCACGCGCTCGCCGGTGACGATCGTGACCCCGAGCGTCCGCGCGCGTCGCTCGAGCGCCTCCACGAGGCGCGTCCAGCCGCCGATGATGAACCTGGCCGGCGGGTTGGCGCTGAGCAGCAACCGCTGGCTGCGCTCCAAGACGAACGCGGCCGACAGTTCCCCGGGGTCGTGGTGGAAGGTGTAGACCCCTGCGGCGCACGACAGCATGTCGGCGGTGTGCGCGTCGCTGTGGTCAGTCACCCACGAGCGGAAGTCCTGATCGACCGGCGCCATCCTGCCCCGCAGCCGCAGCCCCGGGGGAATCAGGGTCAGCGGTGGCGTGCGGTGAATCGCGTCCTGGTAGTGAAAGCGGTAGCCGGTGAGCTGCGGGCGGGCCACCGGCGGCATCAGGTCGCGCTGGTGAAGCCAGTTCCAGAGCATGCCGCCCTTGTAGATCGCGTGTGGTCCCAGGTTGGCCTTGTAGCTCCCGTCGGTGCTGCGGGCGCGGCCGCCCAATCTCTCGTGCGCCTCAAGCAGGCGCACCTCGGCGTCCTGCTCGGCGCAGGTGATCGCCGCGGTCAGTCCCGCGACGCCGCCCCCGATGATCGTGATCGTGTGCATGCGACGGACCGTACCGCGCCACTGGACCGTCGTACAGTTCCAGTCATGGAGCAGGCGAGAGGGCCAGTTGACCTCCTGGTGACGCTCAGCCGGACCGGCGAGGTCCGGCTGCACGCCCAGCTCGAGCGGGCGCTGAGGGACGACATCCGGGCCGGCCGGCTGCGCGCCGGCACGCCCCTGCCATCGAGCCGCGGCCTCGCCGCCGAGCTCGGAGTCTCACGTGGCGTCGTTACGGCCGCCTACGAGCAGCTCGTCGCCGAGGGCTATCTGGAGAGCAGGCAGGGGGCGCCTGTCCGCGTCGCCCGCGCGGTCCGCGCCCAGTCCGCTTCGCCGCCCGCGCCGCCCTTGTTGGCGCGGTCGGCCTACGACTTCAGCCCCGGGCTCCCTGACCTGGACGGCTTTCCCCGTGACCGCTGGCTGCGCTCGGTGCGCTTCGCGTGGCGTGACGCGCCGCTCGACGCGATCGGCTACGGAGATCCGCGCGGTGCGCCGGAGCTGCGCGAGGCGCTGGCCGACTACCTCGGTCGCGTTCGGGGCGTGGCCGCTGACGCCGAGCAACTCGTGATCTGCACGGGCTATCGCCAGGGTCTGGCGCTCACCTGCCGATGGCTCCGGGGTCAGGGCGTCGACCGGATCGCGCTGGAGGATCCGGGCTGGCACCCGCAGCAGCTGATCGTCGAGGAGGCGGGCCTCGAGGTCACGCCGATCCCCGTCGACGCCGACGGGATCGACGTGGCTGCGCTCGTGCGCAGCGACGCCGACGCGGTCGTCGTCACCGCGGCGCACCAGTTCCCAACGGGCGCAGTCATGAGCCCCCCACGGCGTGCGGCGCTGATCGACTGGGCCGAGCGCGGCGACCGGCTGATCATCGAGGACGACTATGACTCCGAGCTCTGCCGCGAGCGGGTGGGATCGCTCCAGGGTCTCGCGCCGGATCGCGTGCTGCACATCGGATCGGCGAGCAAGCGCCTGGCGCCCGGTATGCGTTTGGGGTGGATGACCCCGCCCTCGTGGCTGTCGTGGTCGCTCATCTCCGCCAAGGCGATCGAGGACGCGGGCTCGGAGATCTCCGGGCAGCTCGCGCTCGCGGACTTCATCGCCCGCGGCGAACTCGAACGCCATCTGCGGCGTATGCGCCTGCGCTACGCGCACCGTCACCGAACCCTCGTGGCGACGCTCGCACGGGAGCTGCCGCGATGGCGGCCACACCAGTCCGCAGGTGGGCTGCACGTGCTCATCGATCTCCCCACGGGTACCGATGAGGCCGGGCTGCTGGCCGCGGCGGCCCGCCACGGCGTCGCGATCGAGGGGCTTTCGCTGCACAGCTACACCGGCGAGCACCAGCCAGGCCTGGTGCTCGGCCATGCGCGCATGGCCGACGCCGCGCTTGACCGCGGCGTGGCGCTGCTGCGCCACGCTGCGGCGGGCGACTGAACCCGGCGAACGCTCGCCGACGGGTCTGCGTGACGAGGCGCGCGATCAAGTGGCGCGCTGTCCGCCGCGGCGTGTCGAGTTATTCGCCTGCCGAGCTCCAGGCCGGCGGCTCGTAGATGCCCCCGGGCACGCCGCCGATGCAGAGGACGCGCAGCCCATCGGGACCGGAGGACAGCACCCGCACGGTGCCGGCGTCGACCCGCACGAGGTGGTCGGGATCGAGCGGCAGACGGGCTCCGTCGACGTCGACCGTGCCCGAGCCGCGCAGCGAAACGTACAGCTCCTGCTGCCGCGACTCGGCCTCGTCGTGGGACCTGGTTGAGTAGTTTGGTGGCAGGTCCATGATGTTGGCGCCGAACGCGCTGATGTCGAGGCCGGCGCGGACGAGCTTCGCGAACCCGTCCCAGAGGGTCGGCAGATCGTCAATGGACTTCGCGGAGTAACCGGTCATCCTGCGCATGATGACACCACGAGCCCCATGTCTCCCTCCGGCGGCACGGCCCAGCAGAGCCGAGGTCCGTTACACGCGGTAGAACCAGACGCCGCCGACCGACCTGCGCTTGAGCCCGAGCGCCGCGAGAGCCCTGGGCCACCGCTGTGGCACTTTGGGATCGACGATCACCGCGCCCACATGCCGACGGGCGAGAAAAGAGCGCAGCGTCTGTGGGTCTGGCCGGGCGTGGTCATAGAGGGCGGGGAAAAGCGGGTCCGTCTTGTAATCCGTCGGATACACCGGACTGAGATATCCGCCGGCCAGACGGAACCACATGCCGGTTTCGGCCTGCCAGAGCATGCTGTTCCCGAGCTGGCCGAACGGCAGAATGAGGACCGTTTCGCCGCGCGTCAGGACGCGTCGGTACGCATGGGTGGTGAAGAGCGCCGGGTTGGTGAGCCGGCTGCGCCAAAGGCCACCGCCGATGTTGGGCACCAGAAATGCGATGCTCGCGATCGCCAACGCCCATTTCGCCAGACCCCACTTTCCCGGGCGTGGCTGCGCCAGCCACATGGCCGCGATCACCGCGACAATCAGGAACATATAGACCGCGAGGCGCAGTGGGATCACATCGCGCAAGAACCATTGGTCGAGCAGCTTCCACGGAAGCGGGATCGTCGGGTAGCCCGCGATGTGCAGGCGCGACCCGAGGAGCAGCACGACGACGACCGCCAGCATCGCGAGCAGGATCCTCGTCGAGGCGAGGCGCCAGCGCGTGATCGTGTAGCGCGCGACGATGATCGCGAGCGGCAAGCCAACGTAGGTGACGGCCTCGGCGTCGCTTCCGCTGACATTGGATGCTTGAGAAAGCGCCGCGAAAGTCGTCCTGCCAAATCGAGTCAGGTTCGTGGGCACGAGGAACCCGAGCGCGTCGCTGCCGTCGATGTCGCCGATGTTCGGTCCGAATCTCACGATGCCGTGGAGTTCGTAGTAGATGACCGGGCTCGTCACGATCGCCGCCGCGGCTCCGGCGAGGAGAATCGGCTTGACGGCGCGGATGATGTGCTGTCGCTCGGGGGGCGCAAGGGCGAAAGCCACGGCGAGGGCAATGCCCCCGAGGGCTACGAATGTCAGTGCAAGTTCGCTCGAGGTCAAGAAGAGCGCTGCCAGGGCAAGCGCCATCAGGAGGATGAACCGCCGTTCGCTGATGCGCTCGTCGATCAGGCGGAGCGCGAGGTGGACCGCGGCCGGAATCGGAAAGATCAGCACGAGTTGGGGATGCCCTTGCATGTGCCCCAGGATGTAGGTCGAGAATCCGAACAGATAACCCCCGAAGAGGCTCGCCGCAAAGTTGCGGGTGATGTACCGGCACAACAGGAAGGCGAAGAACGCCGCAAGCACCGGGCTTGCCAGCATCAGCAGGTTGTAGGACACGATTGGGCCGAACGCGACGGTGATCGGCGCGCCGACGATCCCCGCCAGCGGGCACAACGTCGAACTGGTGGCGGCGAGATCGATCCGGTCCGGGGCGAATAGCGCGCTGGTAACCAGGGGGTTCAGCCCGTGAAGCAGCGCGTGCGGCCACCAGGCCAGGCTCCACATATTGACCGTCGGATCGGTCCAATTCGGCAGTCCCACGTTCTCGGTTCCGAGATGGGGCAGCACGTGCAGGCCGAAGTACCCGATCGAGATAGCAACGTACAGTCCGAGCGCGGCTGTGGCCTGGCGGCGTCCCGACGCAAGCCAGTCACGTACGATCTGGAGCGTCCGCGGGACGCGGTACTCCGCTGCCGGCTGAGTCGTCATTGCGCGCGCTTATCGTAATCGTGTTGCACCGCGACACATCTGTTGCCCGCCGACGGAGCCAGACCGCAGGCACCAGGGTTGGCCCGTCGGCGACCGGTGCGCGGCGGGGCTTCGTGGCGAGGATCACGTGTGCGCAGCGCACGGCCGGCCAGCCGGCACGCCCCTCGGCACGCCCCTCGGTGACTGTCGTCAGCTCGAGCGCGGGCTCACCATCGGCGGCCGGGTCGACGGCGGTCGTAGCCCGAGCAGCTCGCGGACGAAGAAGTCCCAGACACGCCGGACGTAATGGGGGTGGGCGTCGCAGTGATGGTTGGCGCTGGGAATGATCACCAGCTCGAAGTCGCGGTCGGCCCGGACAAGCGCATCGACCAGCGCGATGGTGTTCGAGGGGTGGCAGTTGTCGTCGAGTTCTCCGTGCAGCAGCAGCAATGGCCGCTCGAGCCGGTGCGCCTGTGCGATGTTGCTGGCCGGCGCGTAACCGACGTCAGGACCGTAGCCCTGGTATTTCTCGGCCCAGTAGGCGAGATAGCGGCGGAGGTCGTGGTCTCCGGATCCCGCCGCCGCGGCCTTGAACACGTCGGGGTGCTCGATGACCGCGCGGGTGGCGGCGGCGCCACCACCGGAATGCCCCGTGATCCCGACGCGATCCAGGTCCATCCAGGGCCGGACGGCGGCCAGCGACCGGATCGCGGCGATGTGATCCTCCAGGGCGTACTCGTGCAACCGCCCGGTGCTCTGGTCGCGGAAGGAGCGCTGGCGCAGAGGCGACCCGCAGCCATCGATCGTGACCACGACGAAGCCGAGCTCTGCGAGCGCCTGCGCGCTCCACTGGCCTGGCCACTCGTCAGGACCGATCGCACTGTCGATGCCGAAGGCGATCTGCGAGCGCAGCACGTGAGGACAGGGATAGGTGCTGTCGATCACCGGGTAGCGACGATCGGGATCGAAGTCGGAGGGCAAGAACAGCGCGCCGTAGATCTCCGTCGCCTCGTCCGCCGCCTCGTCCGCCGCCTTGACCACAAAGCGCTCCGGCGGCCGCCACCCAGCCGCATGCAGCTCGGAGACGTCGGCCGTCTCCAGTTCCGTCACGAGCTCGCCGTCGGCGCGACGAAGTCGCGAGACGGGCGCCGTCGAGCCCCGGCTCGCGTCCAAGCCCGGTGAAGCACACCCAGTCGCGATCAACGTGCAGGACGTCACGTACGAACCAATCACCCGCGGTCAGCTGCCGGACCTGCTCACCGGTCGCGGCATCGAACAGATACAGATGACGCCAGCCGTCGCGCTCCGAAGGCCACACCACCCGCGTGTCATTCCGCGTCAGGCGCACCAAATTGGTCCATGGAAGCAGCGGATCGACGTCGACGTAGGTGTCGGCCTCCTCGACGATGACTTCCCGCGCCGCGCCGCTCTCGACATCGGCAACACACAGCGCCAGACGCCGGGCGCCGCGCGCCTCACGCAGGAACCAGAACTTGCTCGCGTCGGAGCCCCACCAGACCCAACCCATCTCGAGCGGAGAGAGAAAGTCGCAGAGCAGCGGCTCGCCCTCGACCGGAGTGATCTCCCCAGACTCAAGGTCGATCACAAGCAATGCGCTACTCGGAAGCGGCTCGCCGGCAAACGGCATGCGATAGGTGTGCAGCAGCGGGCGAAACCCGGCCGGCGGCGCGCCTCGAGGAGCGCCAGCTCAGGAACCTGCCGCTGATCCAAGCGGTGCGTGAGGATCCGTGCGCTGTCTGGCGACCACATCGCAGCGGGCTGCGCGACGATTCCCGCGCGCCGGTTGCTCCCCGCCACCGTGCACGTTCGGCCACACCCCCTTCGACCGCTTCTCCGGATCGACAAGGATCACCTCCGAGCCATCGCGAGCTGACGCTCATACCAGAACCGATCTCCGGCTTCGAGCCACTGCGGCGTCAGATACACGTTTCGTACCCGATCACGCACGTTCCATTCGCACAGCGCGACGGCGCGGGCATAGACCTCGGAGGGAAGTTCTGGGCGCATGTCGACGGCAGACACTGCGGCACGAGGGTAGCGGTGCGACTGTCGGGACATCCGGCCCTGGTCCACCTTGATACGTGTGGGTCCGCGCCCGTTGGTGGCGTGGCGGCTTAAGCATTCGGTCGCGTGGTCGATACCAGGAGGTATGCGACTCTCGGGCCAGAGAGCAGCGCGTGACCGACGGATCGCGGCAGCAGGGTTCCCGGCCAATGTCCCACCCATCGTGTTGGCCCTCCTGTTGCTGCTCAGTGTGTGGGAGATCGGCGAGCAGCTCAGCGACACTCTCACGCCAGGGCTGTTGCAGGTGGCACCGTATTCGGGCCTTTGGCCTGATGCGGTATTTGCGTTGGCGGGCGTGCTGCTGATCCTTCGCGGCAGCAGAGGTGATCGCGGCTGGGCGTTGATCGGGATCGGGGCGCTCTGCTGGGCGTCGGGCGATGTGTATTGGCAGTTGAGGCTCGCAGCGTTGAGCAGTCCGCCGGTTCCGTCATGGGCGGACGCCGGGTATCTGTTGTTCTGCCCGTTCGCGTTCGCCGGGATCCTGTCGGTTGTGCGTGGGCGGACGCGGAACGCCTCCCGGCCGCTGATCGCTGATGCAGCGGCGGTTGCGCTCGCGACCGGGGCGGTGGGTGCCGCGCTGGTTGTCGAACCGGTGATGGCCCACGCCCATGGCGGCGCGTGGGCGATCGCGACCAACCTGGCCTACCCAGTCTGGGACCTGGCTCTGCTTGGCCTCCTGATCGGCGCGATGGCCGTCGGTGAATGGCGCCTGAACCGCAAGCTTGCCCTGCTCGGCGCCGCGGTGCTCGCGTTCTGGATCGCTGACAGCTGCTATCTCGTGTCCGTCGCGACCGGCACCTACAGCCAGACCGATTGGTACAACGGCCTCTGGTACCTCTCGCCGGTACTCGCGGCCTGGGCCGCTTGGGTGCCAGCGCGGCTCGGCACGGCCAGCGTGTCGCGTGAAACGAGCGCACGCGGGATCGCGATGCTGCTCGCGTTCGCCGTCACCGCACTTCTCGTCCTGTGCGCGTCGAGCTTCGCGACGGTCGGGCCGTTGGCGATCGGCCTGGCGGCACTGGCGATCGTCGTCGTCCTCGCGCGGCTTGTGATCACCTGGCAGGAGAACGTCGGGCTGCTATCCGACAGTCGGCAAGATGCGATCACCGACGCACTCACGGGACTCCACAACCGTCGTGCGCTGATCGCCGACCTGCGCACCGGCATCGCCGCCGCGAGCACGGACCGTCCGACGGCGTTGGCGCTATTCGATCTCGACGGGTTCAAGCACTACAACGACAGCTTCGGCCATCCGGCCGGCGACGCGTTGCTCCAGCGCCTCGGGGCGAGCCTATCGGCGCGGCTTGGGCATCGCGGCACCGCATACCGAATGGGCGGGGATGAGTTCTGCGCGCTGATCGACGGATCCGCACCGGAGATCGACGAGGAGGTACGTGGGGCAGCCGACGCTCTCTCGGCCTCGGGTGAGGGATTCACGATCGGCTGCTCCTACGGCTCGGTTCTCCTACCGCTGGAGGCCGCCAGCCCCGAGAGCGCGCTACGGCTCGCGGACATCCGCATGTACACACAGAAGCGAAGCGGCCGCGCGTCCGCCTCGCGCCAGTCCAAGGACGTCCTGCTCCGCGTCCTCCAGGAGCGCAACCCAACCCTCCACACGCACCTCCGCGACGTGGCCGAGCTCGCCGTCGCCACCGCCCGGGGGTTCGGGCTCCCGTCTGAGGAGATCGAGGAGATCCGTCTGGCCGCCGAGCTCCACGACGTCGGAAAAGTCGCGATCCCCGACGCGATCCTCGACAAGCCCGCCGGTCTGGACCACGACGGATGGGCATTCATCCGCCGCCACACACTCATCGGCGAACGGATCATCACCGCTGCGCCCGCGCTGATGAAAGTCGGCGCACTCGTACGCTCGAGCCACGAGAACGTCGACGGAAGCGGGTACCCGGACCAGCTCCGCGGCGGCGCGATCCCCCTCGGCTCAAGGATCATCTCCGTCTGCGACGCGTTCGACGCGATGACGACCGACCGCTCCTACCGCCGCGCGATGAGCTACGAGCAGGCCATCGCCGAACTGCACCGATGCGCCGGCACCCAATTCGATCCCACCGTCGTCGAGAGGTTCTGCCAAGCGCTCAGCCGTCAAGAGAGCCTCACCACCGCCGCCTAGGGCGGCGCTAGTTCGACTTGGTGGCCGTCCTCAGCAGTCGCTCGCCGGCGAGCATGTCGAGCACCCAGATGACGTTGTCGTAGAGCAGTTCGCGCACGTTGGTGGCGTCCGCGGCGCGGCGGAATGCGCCGCAGCACTCGATTCGGAAGTCCTCCGATGTCACGAGCTGGTGGTTGAAGAAGCTGTCCATCCAGGTCGGGAATTCCTCCGCGCTGACGCTCGGCGTCAGCGCCCGCACGCGGCTCGTCAGCTCGTGGTCGTCGAGCCCACGCAGGAAGCGATCGACGCTCGCGTCCTCATACAGTCGGATGTTCGCGAGCGCCTGCACGAGCGCTTCCTGGAGCGGACTTCCGGCGGGCACGATCGGCGCGATGTCGCGCAGCGCATCGAGCGCCAGCTGCGGCTTGCGGTAGGCGAAGCTGAGTAGCTGGCAGGCCGTGATCACGGTCCGGCAGAGCGCCTCGTCCTCGCGCCCGTGTGCCTCTCCGAAGAAGCGGCTCAGGAAGCGCGAGCGGCCAGACGGACGATGGCGCTCGAACACGAGCTCGGGCCACGCCAGATGGGGCGGGAACGAGTACGAGCCGACCGCGGTCTGCAGCCGCGCGCGATCGGCGCGGAAGAAGTCCTCGGTCAGCTCGCCGTAGAGATCGAGCCAGCTGGGGTCAACCGCGGCGTCGACGTTGAGCGTGTGAAAGGCGCTGTAGAGGCACGATTGGCGGAACCACGGGCAGCCCTGGTGGTACGTCTGCTCGATCGCCGCGATGGTCGGGCCCGGGTCGCGCGCGCCGTGCAGCACCAGCGCGCGCTCGGCGACCATCATCAGGTAGACGTCGAAATCGAGCGTCCGCTCCTGAAGCGCCTCCACCACGCAGCCCAGCCCGGCGGCGGGCTGCTCGAGCGCCCGCAACGCGGCCAGCGGCCGCTCGTGCGCCGCCGGACCGGCGAACGTGTGCCGCAGTTCGCGCAGATTGAGCGGCTGATACTCGGGCTGGTCGCGCATCACGGCACTCAGCGCGGCGAGCACGGCCTTCAGCGCGAGGCCCTTGCCGACGGTGCGCGCGAGCGGGGAGGCGATCAGCTTGCGCACGATCCCGCGCCAGAATGCGCCCAAGCGCTCGATCGTCGCCTGATCCTCGGAGTCACGCGTCAGGATCGCGAGCGACAGGCCGCCGCTGACCTCGACCTGGCTCTGGCGGGGCACTCCGAGGCGCCCTGGCAGCTGCCGGCCGAGCTCGTCGAGCAGCGCCCAGCCCTGCTCGCCGTGATGTTTCCAGAACCGATACAGGTGCGGCACGAGCAGCGCCCGCACAGCGGGCGAGCGGTCATTCGACGCGACCACGAGCGCGTCCGCGTAGCCGCGAACCGCCGCGGTCTCTATCGCGATCATGCGCGCGTTGAGCAGCTCCGGCGGGAGCTCGTCGCCGCCCCGGCGCGGACCCAGGTTCAGCAGTCGATCGACCGTCGCCCGCACGAGCTGATCGCGGCTCTGGCCCGCGCCCCGTAGCGTCAGCGCGATCCCGTCGCGCTGATACGGGCTTGTGGTCGTGGCCAGCCGCGCGATCTCATCGGTCCGGCCCGCCTCGAGCAGCAAACTGCTCAGCGCCGTGTAGTCCTCGACGTCCAGCAGCGGCGTGATGGCGGCGGCCCGGCGGCGGCGCCGGAATTCGGGATCGGCCAGCAGCGCGAGCAGCTCGTCGACCGCACCGGCGGCCGCGAGGTGGGCCGGCAGGTAGTGCAACGGGTAGTCGTCCTCGAGCGTGCGCCAGGTACGGCACCACGCGAGCAGCGCCGGCTCGCCCTGGCGTCGATCAAAGCGGTATTCCCGCGCGTCGGTCGACGCATCTGTGAGCCAGTCGGCCAGCGATTTGTGGAAGATCGCGTAGCCGTCGTCGACGAGCGCCAGATAGGGCTCGAGCGGGACGAGCCGGTCGGCGAGCTCGTGTGGCGTGACTCCCAGCACCGCCTCCAGCTCGCTGCGGCGCAGACCGCGTCGCGCGGCGCGCAGCACCGCCAGCAGCTCGGCGCACGGTGGCCAGCTGCCCGGCTCGGCGAACGTCCGTGTGAAGGACTCGCCGTAGAGGCTCTCGAGTCCCGGCGGTCGGCGCTCGAGCTCGTCGATGTCGAGGTTGCTGAGCTTCAGCGTGTCGGCCGCGTGCTTGGCGTAGACGAAGCTGCCGTCCGCGAGCGCGCACAGGCGCGCGAGAGCCTCGTCCGCGTCCAGCCCGGCGTGGCCGAGCACCCGGGCGAGGTCGTCAGGGTCCCGCAGGCGATGATCGAGGTAAGCGCGGACATCGGCCATGTTGCGCTCGTCGTGAGCGTCGAGCCGAAGTTCGCGCACTGGGCGAAACCGCTTCAGCACCACTTCCGTCCGGCGCGAGGTGACGACCAGCCGCAACCAGTGCGGGAAGCGCGCGAGCTCGTCGCCCAGCAGCTCGGGAATCGTGACCGCGGTCTGACGCGGATCGGAGGCGAGAGCCTCGTCGAGCCCGTCGATCAGGATGTACCGAGGCGGTCCGGCGGGGGCGTCGAGCTGCATCAGCGGTCCGATGACGCCGCGCGCAAACGCGCTGATCGGGTCGGTCTCGGCGTCGCGCAGCGCCTCCAGCGCTCGCCCGCGCTCGATCGCCTGCGCGTATGGCGGCAGCTGCGAGGCGAGCATCGCGGCGATGTTGCGTACGAATTTCCCCGCGCTGCGGCTCTCCGGCAGGCGCGCGAGGCAGCAGTGGTAGGCGACCACCTGGCCGCCCGGATTGCGATGCACGAGTTCTGCGACGAGCGCCGACTTGCCGGCGCCGGGATCCCCGGTGATCACCAGCGTGGGCTCGTTGGTGGTGTCGCGCCAGCGCTCGATCTCGGCAAACAGCCACTTGCGACCGGTGAACTTCTGGCGCTTGTCATCCAGGAAAGCGGCGAGATACTCGTCGGGCTCGAGCTTGAGCACGAACCCGCGCAGCGCCTGCTTGCCCTGCTTGGCGAGCTCGATCGCGTCGAGCAGCTGCTCCAGGGCCTGCTGGTAGCGCGCTTCGGACTGCTCCCATCCCTGCATGTCGATGAACTCGAGTCGATAGAGCGTCCACGGCGGCTCGCAGGCAATCGCCATCACGGGCACGATCGGCCGCGGTGGTTTGCTGTAACGCGCGAACGCGATCTCATCGAGGCACACCGAGGCAAGGCTGTCGCCCGACGGTGACGCCTCACGCACGGCGTGGGGCGACAGGATCGCGATCACTGCCTCGCTCCTGCTGAGTGCCTCGTGGACCTTCTTCTCCCACACGGCGCCGCCGTGCAGCGCCTCGGCCTCGCGGTCGAGGAACACGTCGAAGCCGCGCGCGTCCATGTCCTTGAACAGCCGGTCGGCCAGCTCCGAGGTGTCGCCTCGCCCGTAGCTCTCGAAGATACGTACCCGCCGCTGGCCGCCGCTTCCGGGTGTCGATCCAGGATCCGCCACGCGTGCCCGCTCGCTCGCGATCAGCCTTCAACCACAGCGTCGATCGACCTGACCAGCTCTTGGAGGCCGGTCTCGTATCGCTGCGCCGATTCATCCCAGCCCTGCATGTCAACCCATTGCAGGCGAACGATCACCACCGGAACCTCACACTCGACAGCCATCACCGGCACCACCGGCCGCGGTACATCGCCGCGCCGCGCGCAGGCTATCTCCTCCAATCGCTCATCCGAGCGGATCACCGCCGGCGAGAGGATCACGAGCACCGCGTCACTGGCCGCGATCGCGGCCCGCGGGCGAACGCCCTTGGTCGGCCCCGCGACCTCGAACCCGCGCGTCGTGAGATCCGCGATGAGACGCTCGGCGAGCGCGCCCGTCTCGCCTCGCTCGAAGCTGAGATACACCCGTCGCTGCGATCGGCCGTCGCTCATCGCGGGCACAACGTCGTGTCCTGATGGGAAAGAAGCACGCATCCTGCTTACGAAGTTCCCACTCGCGACACTGGTGGTGCGTGACTACACGTGTGCGACCATGCACGCTGCTCCTCCCTCAGGTGCACTCGGTCAGCTGCTCGCGACCATGAGCAGGACCGCCAGCCTACCTGGCCTCGCGGCAAACCGCTTGGTTCTCCCGTGAGACCCGAGTCGCGCGCGTCACTGAGACTCGCAAGCACCCGTCGGCCGTGCCCACGTACGATCTGCCGGGGGGTAGGCTGAGACCATGCCGATGCCCAAGCGGTCGAGCGTCGATGATTTCTTCGCGCAACTCAGCGACGTCCAGCGGCCGCACCTCGAGGCGCTCAGGGAGCTGAGCCGTGATGCCGACCCGGAGGCGCGCGAGGAGCTGAAGTGGAACCTACCGGTGTACGTCCGCGGCAAGAACACGAGCCTTTGGATGCTTCAGAACTTCAAGCAGCACTGCTCGCTTCGGTTCCCGCCACCTTTCTTCGCCGGGCAGAAGGCCACGGTCGAGGCCGCTGGCTATGAGGCCGGTCAGGGTTTCATCAAGCTCCCCTACGATCGCGAGCTGCCGACCGAGCTTCTGAAGTCGCTGCTACGGGCGCGGGTTGAGGAGTACGCAGCGACCGGCGCCGGCTGGAATGACCGCTGAGGCCGGCCAGTTCCGCCGGCCCTCGGGAGGTCGTGGCGGCGAGCGACACCAGGTGTGGTGGTCACGGCGGACTTCCTCGCGCATGCTGAACTGACGCGCTCTGCGAGAACCGGCGCGCCTGCGGATCGGGCTATCTGCCGAGCTGGGCTGGCTAGGGCAGGATCTCGATGTACCCGTCCGTTCCATGCACGCGGATCCGTTGTCCATCCCGGATCAGGTTCGTAGCATGCTCAACTCCCACGACCGCGGGCAAGCCGTACTCCCGTGCGATCACCGCGCCGTGGGTCATCAGGCCCCCCACCTCCGTCACCAGGCCTTTGATCGCGAGGAACAGGGGTGTCCAGCTGGGGTCGGTGTAGGTGGTGACGAGGATGTCGCCCGCTTCGAGATCGGCCTGTGACATGTCCAGGATGACGCGGGCTCGCCCTTCGATGGTCCCGGCGGAGACCGGTAGGCCGATCAGCGCTCCCGTGGGAACATCGTCGCGTCGGTAGGCCCCGGCGATGACCTCGCCGTCTGAGGTGAGCACGCGGGGCGGCGTGAGCGCTTGGTAGGAGCGAAACGCGCCCTTGCGCCGGCGGATCAGCTGCTGGTCCACCTGGCGGGTGCTCACGACGTCGTGAAGCTCGTGGAAGGTGAGGTGGAAGATGTCTTCCTTGTCATGAAGAACGTCTGCCTGCACGAGGCGCTCGGCTTCTTCCAGCAGCGCCTGCTTGTAGACGAAGTAGCGGGCGACGATGCCGTACTTGGGGTACTCGCGGTAGCCGCTGAAGGTCCGCACCCGGTCGATCATGCGCTTGGCCTCTTGGGCCTTCCTCGCTCCGTCTGCCAAGGTGCGCAGGCGCTCCAGCAGCTCCTGCTCCTTGCTCCGGGCCGCTTGCCGCCCTCGTTCGAGGCGCCGCTTGGCCTCCCCGGGCGTGAAGTTCCTGACGTTGTCGAGGATCAGCGCCACCAGCGTGGTCGGGCGCTCGCTCCATCGTGGCCTGGTGATGTCGATCTCGCCGACGCAGCGCATGCCGTACTTCTCGAGGTAGGCCCGGATCGCTTCCTGCGCTTCCCGGCCGCCCGCGCGCTTCGCCAGCTTGTCCAGGAAGGCCTCATCCGCGCACCCCTCCTCCTCGACGTGTCGCAGGAACGCCACGACGTGCGGATGCGGGCGGATCACGTCCGCGACGTCCAGCAGCGCCAGCCCCATCTCAGACGTGACGTTGCCGGGGACGGACTGCGTGAGCGTGTCGGCCGCGTTCTTCTCGCCCAGCCACGCCTCCAGTTGCTCGTTGACCCACCACGTGGCCTGCATCCCCGCCATGATCGCCCGATGGCTCAGCGGATCGCCGAGGACTCGCTTGTGCTCCTCGAAGGCCTCCAGCAGAAAGTCGAACAGCGCTGGCCCGGACTTCGTCTGGATGTCGCGCTTCAGGGCGGCGATCGAGACCCGGTTGCGCTCGATCAGCTCGGTGACGATTGCCGGATCGGTGTCGATCTGAGCGGGCGCGCTCCCGACCGGCGGCTCGCCCGGCTCCTCGTCCGGGAGCGAGGGGAGGAAGTCGCCGCGTTCGAGGATGGTCTGCAGCGCGTCCCCGATCAGCGGATCGCCTCTCCCCATGACCTCCAGGAGACCTACCCGAGTCCTCGGCGAAGCCAATCGTCGGGTGACGTCGACGAACAGCCGGCCACCGGCCTCGTGCATGGGCACCATGGCCGTCAACTGCCACACCGAGACGCCCAGGGCCCTCATCGCCTCGGTCATCATCTGCCCATGACCGACTGAGACGTACACGTGGTTCTCTCGGTCGGCGGCCTCGGGGATCGGGAACAGCGTCGTGATCGGCCGGCTCTGGACGAACCAGAAGTCCCCCTCGGCCAGGCACCATTCGATGTCCTGCGGCTGGCCGAAATGTGCTTCGATCCGCCGGCCCAGCCGTACGAGCCGCACGACCTGCGCGTCCGTGAGCGCCGGCTGCGCCCGCCGCGCCGGCGCGACCGCCGGTTCTTCCGTCCCGCTCACCGGCGAGGCGTGGATCGCGCGCTGCTTGGTAGCGAGCGCCCTCGCGACGACCTCGCCGTCCCGCACCTTGAAGGTGTCCGCGTTCACCAGACCGGAGACGAGTGCCTCACCGAGACCGAAGCTCGCCTCCACCGAGGCAACCTTCCGGCTGGAGGTGATGGGGTCGGCCGTGAACAGGATCCCGGCAGCCTGCGGGACGACCATCTGCTGCACGAGCACGGCCATCTGGACCTTGCGGTTCTCGAAACCGCTCCGCAGGCGGTAGGTCACGGCCCGCTCGCTGAACAGCGAGGCCCAGCACCGGCTCACGTGCTGGAGGACGGCCTCCGGGCCCACGACGTTCAGGTACGAGTCGTACTGGCCTGCGAAGGATGCGTTCGGCAAGTCCTCCGCCGTCGCGCTCGACCGAACGGCCCAGGCCGCCTGCTCGCCGAGTCGGGCCAGCGGGCGCGTGATCGCCGACGCCACGTCGTCAGGGATCGCGATCCCCTCAACGGCCCGACGGATCTCCGCGCTCAGCGCGCGGATCGCCTCCCCATCCTCCGGTTCCAGGCGCGAGAGCCGATCGAGCCGATCGTCGATCGACGGCGCTCTCGCCAGGATCCGCTGGAACGCGTCCGTCGTCACGCAGAAGCCAGGCGGCACACGGATGCCTTCGATCCGCGAAAGCTCGCCCAGGAGCGCGCCCTTGCCTCCGACGACCGCAACCTGGGTCTGGTCGATCTCCTGGAAATCCAACACGAGGCCCATCCGCTCACCTCCCTCGGGGTTGACCCGGTCAACCCCACTCCTGTTCGTTGGTTTCGGCCTGCGGCGGGCGATTATGCGGCACGAATCAGGGCCTCATGAGAGCCTCCTGGCTGGTATAAGTTGAAAGTGGAGGGGGACAGGACCGCGGGGGGCCGCGACCACCGTCGCCGGCACAAGTAGCCGGGCGAGCACGACTCGGTCGCGGCGGTTGAGCGCAGAGCCGGCCCAGGCAGTTGTCCCGCGCTCGGGCTGAGCGGCCGCGATCCGGTCACATCGGCAACTGCGCCACCAAGCGGCTCACCGCCCGGTGGCGCTCACGACACTGACAATGAGGGACTCTCGTGTCCTGATTCGCAAAACTCACGACACTAGGTCTGCGGTACCCGCGCATGATGCCCATACGCCGACCCGGCTCGCTCGGCTGAACGGACCAGAAGACCGAATCCGATCACGAGTGCGATCGCAAGGTTGACGAGAACAAAGACGATCAGCCCGAATCCGACCACACACAGGATGCCAAGCATTACAGGGCCGAGCCCGATGGCAACCATGAGCAGTAGTGGAACTGCAAGGACAACCGCAACAATCCCGCCTGCCACTTTCACGGTACATCACCTCCTCACCGCCTCATAACCTCAACCTCATCGCCCCCCAGCGTGACCCGTGCTGCACCGACACAACACTCAGGGCCACGTTGAGAGGAGGTGACGCGCAGAGCTCATCGGTAGGGATTACCGATACGACGATAAACGAACGTATCGAACAACAGCAGAGCTGCTATGAACAAGAGGCCGATCATCGCAATAACCTCCTCGCCTCTTTGATTCAATCGGAGGTCGAACACCCCAGGCTTACTCGTTCGACCAGGGCGGGGCATCCGGACGATGCCGCAGGTTATGCGCGGGAACTACGGATGCTTCCTTGCGTCGGCCGATGCCTTGTGGGAACGGCAGCTTTCGTCGCGCGCCGCGACGCACAACAGTTCCGTGAGCGTGGGCGGCAAGCTGACCTCAGGTATCGGCAGCTCGATCTCAGTTGTCCCAGCCTCTTGCCTGACGATCCGCATGGGTCCAAGCGAGCGGATCACCTCCAGTATCTCTCGGTTCGTGGCCAGGATCACCCCGGAGAGGGTGGCGATCCCTTCCTGCTCCGCACGAGCGCAGATCAGCTCGAGCAGCAGCGTGCCGAGACCCTGTCCCTGCCAGCCATCCAGCACCGTCAGGGCCACCTCAGCCCTGGTGGGTCGCTCAGTGTCGCGGACGTAGCGAACGAAGCCGACCCCTTCGCCAGATCGCTCGTCGACCGCGATGAACGCCTCGTGACGATGGTGGTCAATGTCGGTCAAGTAACGCAGCATCCGCTCGCTCAAGGTCGGTGAGGACGACAGAAACCGGCGATAGCGTGACTCGGTGCCCAGATGCTCGAACGCGCGCAGCAGGAGCTCCCTGTCGGAGCTGTCGCTTTGACGCACACGAACGTACGAGCCGTTCCGCAGCGAGACTTGCGCGCCCAGCGTCAGCAATCCATGCCTGCAGGGAGTCGATGTCACGCTGCCGCCCAACGATACGGTGGCCGATTTCGCCGACCGGATGCGGTCGGCGCCTGGGTCCCGCGCACCATAACGGCTTGACGCCGACGAGATCGACGCGTTCGAGCTGGATGCGCTGATCCACCGCGCTGACGCCGGCCGCGAGGCCGACGGGCGGACGGCCGCTAAGGCGTGAAGTCCCAGGCGCTGAAGGTCTCCGCGTCCCAGAGCGCCCGCTCGCCGTCCAGCGGTGCGTCGACTACCTGCGGTGCGACGTTCCAGCTCATGGTCGCGCGTTTGGGCACCGTGTAGGACGGCCAGATCGGTACGCCCGGGTCGTGCATCGCGTTCGGGTTTCCGGTTCGGGCGAATGAGAGCCAGGCGTCCATGATCCGGTTCGACAGTAGGCGCCTCTCCGCCAGCTCGCGCTTGTTGGTCGTCCTGCTGCGCGGCACCGCGGTGAGGTCGAGGTTGCCGAACACGAAGCCGAGTTCGATCCCGTGCATCGCGCCGACGTTCTCCTGTGGGGGGAGGCGCTTGACGTACGGCACGTGCCAGCGGAACCAGTACATGTAGTCATGCCGCTGCCACCGGGACTGAGCCTGGGCCAGCCTGATCTGGGGAACGCGGAATAGCTGGTCGGTGAGCATCGAGAACGTGATCTCGCCGTTGCTCGCGCCCGGCCGATCGGCGCGGTAGCGCGCGATCATCGCCGCCTGCTGGGCGGCGAGCGCCTTGGGGAAGAACGGATTCGCCTGCGGTGGGATCGAGAACAGTGGCGGGCTGTAGAGCAGCCAGTATTTCGCCTCGTCCTCGTTGGTCCCCGACAGCAGATCGATGTCGCGCGCATTGCCGGCGGCGATGCGAGGCAGGACGGGCCCGGGAAGCAGCTGTCCGTCGACGTAGGGCGCGAAGTACGAGTCGCCGGAGAAGTCGGGCGCGCCGTTCACGACCGTGTTCTGCAGGTCGAGGATCTGGTCGACTCTCATCGACTTGAGCGCCAGGACGCTGTGGATCCCGTCCGCCTCGAAGGTGCGCTGCGCGATCGTATCCGCGTACGCCTTGGTGTGCACGAGGTATCCGCTGCCGCTCTCCAGGATCGCGCGATGGAAGTATCGATCGGGGTGATTGATCGCCAGCAGCGCGCTGATCGAGATCGCCCCCGCCGACTCGCCGAAGACGGTCACGTTGCGGGGATCGCCGCCGAAGGCCCGGATGTTGTCCTTGACCCAGCGCAGCGCGGCCAGCTGGTCACGCAGGCCATTGTTGCCCGAGCCCGCATAGGAGCGATCGAGCCCGCCCAGCTCCAGCCAGCCGAGGATCCCGAGGCGGTAGTTGAGGCTGACGATCACGGCGTTCCCGCGTGCGGCGGGGGGCGAGCCGTCATAGATCGGCTCGCTCGCCGAGCCAACCACGAAGGCGCCTCCGGGGATGAACACCATCACCGGCCGCAACCGGTGATCGGGATGGGGCGTCCACACGTTCAGGAACAGGCAGTTCTCGTTGGTGAAGCGCTTCTGCTCGGTGGGGTACTCCTCCAGCAGATCGCGGTCCTGCGGGCAGACGGCACGCGCCCTGGTGGCCTGGAGCACGCCGCGCCACGCCGGTTCCGGCTGCGGGGGCCGGAAGCGCAGCGCGCCGACCGGGGGTGCGGCGTACGGAATCCCCTCGAACGCGCAGACGCCCGTCTCAATGTGGCCCGCGACGCGACCGTCGAGGGTGCCCGTGAGACATGAGCCCGCCGCAGACTTGGCGGCGGGAGACACGCCGGCGCGAGACACAGAGGACGCGCCGGCGCGGGACGCCGGTAGCACCCCGACCATCGTCAGGCTCGCCAGCAGTACGGCGGCGAGACCCCAACCGAAAAACCGGTTCAGGTATGTCGTCGTGATCCGTCTGCCCTCCGTTCGGGTCCGATCATCCATTCTCACTCCCTGCGCCCACGAACGTAGACCCGGTTCCTGAGAGACGCCATCAGGGCGCCCCACAGAAATCGTGCGTAGAAACCGCTGATCCCGCACGAAAGACCGCGTGCGCTAACCGGACGTTCCCGGAGATACGACTATGACTAGGATCGGCCGTGCCCCCCACGCATTCGGCGCGAAGCAGCTCTGATAATCGGCAGGAGGCAGGCACTGAGATGAAGACGATCGGCACCGAGGAGCACTTCGTCACCGACGAGGTCGTCGCGGCATGGAGCCGGCTCGACCACCCCGCCCGCGAGGACTCGCGGGGCGCCGCCCCCCCAGGGGAGTTGGGGGACCGTCTCTGCGACGTCGGGGAGCACCGGATCGCGGCGATGGACGAGGCGGGGCTGGACATCCAGGTGATCTCGCTCACCTCGCCCGGCCTGCACAACCTGCCGGGGGATGAGGCCACCCGCCTGCAGGTCGAGACGAACGACCGTATCGCCGAGCTCGTGCATGCCCACCCGGACCGCTTTCAGGGCTTCGCCACCCTCGCCACTCCCGTGCCGGCCGCAGCCGCGCATGAGCTCGAGCGCGCGGTCACCAAGCTCGGGCTCAACGGTGCCATGCTCTTCGGCCGCACGGGTGAGCGCAATCTCGACCATCCCGACAACTGGCCGATCTTCGAGGTCGCTGCGTCACTCCGCGCCCCGCTGTACATCCACCCGCAGGTCCCGCAGCCGCGAGTGCGGGCTGCCCTGTACGCGGGCTTCGACGACGCGATCAACAACGCGTTCGCCACCTACGGCATCGGCTGGCACTACGAATCCGGCGTGCAGTTCCTCCGGCTCGCGCTCGCCGGCGTGTTCGACCGCTTCCCGGAGCTCCAAGTCCTCCTCGGCCACTGGGGCGAGGTCGTCCTGTTCTACCTCGAACGGGCCGATGGGCTGGCCATGCAGGCCAAGCTCCCCCGGCCGTTCTCGGAGTACGTTCGCCGTAACGCCTACATCACAGCCGGCGGCGTCTACAGCCTGCGCTACCTGCGGTGGGCGGTCGAGGTCGTCGGCGTGGAGCGCATCTTGTTTGCGACCGACTACCCGTACCGACCCGGACCCGACGGAGGCGTCGAGCACTTCCTTCAGACCGCGGGGCTCGATCCGGCGGACCGGGAGCGGATCGCCGCGGGCAACTGGGATGCGCTCGTGGCCGGCATCCGGCGTTGAGGATCGCCCGACTCCTGGTCAGCCCCGGGTCAGGTCCGTGCTCCTCCGCGAGCCACGGCGGGACTGATCGGAGCGCCGGCGCGTTCGCCCCGAGCAGACGCCGGCGCGCCAGGGCTCGGACCAGGGACTTCACGGGCGCGACCGGGCAGTCGAAGCGGGACGCTGCTGTCAATTCCAATCGCCCGCCGGAGGTCACAATGAGCAGCACTGACGTGAGCGCTGACCATGCGACGGAGATCCCGGACGTGGGGACGACCGACATGCGGCTCGAGGTCATGGCGTTGCCCGTCGCCGATGTCGATCGGGCGAAACGCTTCTACCAGAGCCTAGGATGTCGGCTGGACGCCGACATCGTCGTCGGCGACAGCTTTCGGGTTGTCCAGCTGACGCCCACCCACTCGCCGTCCTCGATCGCGTTCGGGAAGGGCTTCGTCGCGACCGAGCCCGGCTCGGCGCAGCACTTGGTGCTCGTCGTGGACGACATCGACGCGGCGCGGGAGGATCTCACCAGCCGCGGCGTCGAGGTCAGCGACGTGTTCCACAATGACGCCCAGACGCACGCGCCTGTTGCAGGCCCGGACCCGCAAGGTCGCTCCTACCAAACGTATGCCTCGTTCAGCGACCCAGATGGAAACGGGTGGCTGCTGCAGGAGATCAAGACACGGCTTCCGGGCCGGGAGTGGGACGAGTGACGATCGACGTCGCTGCCCTGGCAGACCGAGAGTCGGCCGACCGGCCCCGCCTTGCCATCAACCACGACAACAACTGGTCACTGGAGGCCAGACAGGCACGACGGAGGTGAACATGAGCAGCACCGATGCAGCCACGGAAAGGAACGAGGACGCGACCTCACAATCGGCCACGCAATCCCCCGGCTCCTCCATGATGCGGTTCGGCTTCCGGATCGTCGACGGCGTGCGGATCCGCTACGCCGAGAGCGACGGTCCCGCCGATCAGACGATCGTGCTGACGAGCCCATGGCCCGAGAGCGTGTACGCCTTCAGCCCCGTATGGAGCGCGCTGGCGAGCAGGTTCCGCCTGTTCGCTGTGGACCTCCCGGGCTTTGGAGCGTCCGAGCAACCGCGCGACCTTCTCTCGCCGAAGGCAATGGGGGCGTTCCTCGTCCGCCTGATCGAAGAATGCGACCTCGGTCGCCCGCACATCGTAGGGCCGGATGTCGGGACCGCGGCCGCTCTGTTTGCGGCGGCCGCACATCCGGAACGGATCGCGACCGTGATCGTGGGCAGCGGCGGAACTGCGGTTCCGATCCAGCTTGGTGAGCCGCTGGCGTCGTGGGTACTCGACCCCGACCTCGACAAGTACCGCGAGATGGACGCGCGGACGATCGTCGACGCGACGCTGGACACGATCGCGGGCGGGGTACCCGACGACATCCGCGCCGACTACCTGGACTGCTACGACGGCGAACGCTTCGCCGAGTCGATGCTCTATGCGCGCGCGTATCCCGAGGATCTGCCCGCACTGGCCGATCTGCTGCCGCAGATCGCCACGCCGGTCACGATCATCGCCGGCCGCCACGACCGCGTTGTTCCGCTCGCCAACGCTGCGTTTCTCGACGAGCGGCTGCCGACCAGCCGCGTCGTGATCGTCGATGCCGGGCACTTCGTGTGGGAGGAAGCGCCGACGAAGTACGCCGCGATCGTCCTCGACTCGATCACGGGCAGCTGGTCCTGACCGGGCGCAAGCCAGCTCCGAGTTCATCGCTGTCGTCCGACTTCGACGAACAGACCCATGCACAGACGCGCGTCGCGCTCGCGTCGGACCTCGCGTGATCGCAACCGCAGTCCGCGCGCGTGGCTAATGCCGGACCTTGACCGCCCAATCGAGCGTGCTCGAGCCCAGGCTGGTATGGACCACCGCTTGAACATCGAGCGGCACGCCGACTGATTGAGCGGGGAACTGAAGCGTGTCGTGCCAGCGGCCGTTCCTGATCGGGTGGGTTGGTGGTGTGTCATGACCGACCACCTGCCCGGCCAGCGCGAATTCGATGTCCACCGTTCCGGACATCGGATGTCCCTTCGCATCTGTGACAGTGATCGAGTAGCTCCAGGCCTGGTTCACCTTCGGCGCATGGTTCTCGCCCGCAAACGTGGCGTTGATCGGGCGGGTATAGACGGGGGTCGTGCCATGCGGCCGAGGCGAGCTCGTCGTTGGTGTGGTAATGCTGCTCGTCGTGATGTGAATCTTGGGCGCCGTGCTGGGGGCCGCGGCCGTTGACGTCGTGTGGCTCGCTGCGGTTCGCTTTGCGGACGTGGTGTGAGAATTGGGTTGCGTCCGGCTCGCGGGGGCCTTGCGGGGCGGTGCGCTGGTCGTCGTGGCCGTACTTGTCGACGTTGGCGCTTGGGTTGTCGTCGCAACCTGCTTGCTGGTTCCGCCACAGGCGCCCAAGCTGAGCGCGAGCACGACAACGCTGGCGGCAGCGGGAGCGCTGCGTCCGCGGGACCTCGATAAACCGAGCAACAACCGCAAGCGCAGACCCGAATCGAGCATGCCCACACGATAGGCGCTCCCCCGGGCGCATCGACGCCGTATGGCTGTGGATGCAGACCCAGGGCCTGCGTCCCGAAACGGCCGGGGTCTCGCCCGACGGCGGCCTCCGAGGCCGTCGCAAAGCAAGCGCGCGAGCCGGCCGGCCCTTGACTTTATGCCGCAAAGCGTAGTACGGTTTGTGCCACAAAGACTAGGAGGGAGCGGGAGATGAACGGGACGTCGGAGGTGGGCAAGGCCGGGACGTACGAGGACGAGGGGGGACTGGAGCCCCGTCAAGCGGCGCGCCTGCTGGCGCAGACTCAACGACAGACGCAACGTGCGCTGGACTTTCGGTCGCCGTGGCTCTCGCTGCTCGCGGCCGCGGCGGCGCTGGTGGCCTTTGGCTCGGTGTGGCTGTCGGTCCGAGGACAGCATCCGTACAGATATCCGACCGTCGTGGGTCTGTTGGGCCTGTACGCCGTCGTGGCGATCCGGATCGGCTCGGTGCTCTACGCCCATCGCCGCGCAAGTGCCGGCGTGAGTGGGGGCTCGGTGCGCCGGCGGCGCGCCGAAGGGGCGGCCTTGGCGGTGGCGTTGGTCGCCGTGTACGCGGTCATGGGAGCCCTGGCGAATGCCGGGGCGAGCGACGGGGTCGTCTACGGCGTGTATGTCGTCACAGCGACGATGCTCGTCCTGGGCACGTTCGGGGCGGCCCGCTCGGCGGTACGGGAGGACTGGCGGGGACTCGGCATCTCGATCGCGGTCGTGCTCGTCGCCGCGGGGAGCGCGTTCGCAGGACCCCGCGGGGTCTGGCTGAGCAACGGTGTTGGCCTCTGCGTCGTGCTCTTGGCGGACGGTGCCGCCCAAGCCTGGCCGCTCCGCGCGCCCCGATCAGACGCATGACCACCGACGCGCTTGACCCGATGATCCATGCCCCCGCGCGATTGCAGATCGTGGCCACGCTGGCCGCATTGCCCGACGGCGACGCGCTGTCATTCACCCGCCTGCAAGAGATGATCGGGCTCACGCCCGGCAACCTGATCACGCACCTACGCAAGCTCGAGGACGTCGACTATCTCACCAGCGAGAAAACCGGGAGCGGGCCTGCGTCGCGAACCTCCGTGGCGCTCACCAACCGAGGGCGCGCGGCCCTCGACGAATACACGCAGACGCTCCGCGCCCTGCTCGACGGACTGTAGACACCACCGGGCGCTCGCTAGGCGCGCGCCCGGCCGCCGGCCCGCTCCGCGACCAGGCGCGCGAAGGCGCCGAACAGCGCGCTGCTGGCGCGTTGCTGGTCGGGCTCCCGGCGACGGTCCTCGGCCTTGAGCGCTTGGACATCCAGGTTGCCAATGTGGTCGGCGTAGTGGTCGTACCAGGAGTCGAGTGCGCCGGCGTCGACATCGGGGTGGTACTGCACGCCCCAGGCGGCGTCGCCGACCCGGAACGCCTCGGCGCCTTCTCCCCCTCGGTCGAGGAGCTCGAGCGCGTGGGGGGGCGGCTCGATCACGTCCTCGTTCCAATGCAGTGCGGGGACCGGTTCGGGGAGCATCCCGAACACTGGGTCGCCCTGCGCCGCGTTTGTCAACCTGAGCGCGCGCCACTCGATCCTGCGTCCGCTGTGACGTACCTCTCCGCGGGCAGCGCGGGCGATCAGCTGTGCGCCGAGGCAGATGCCGAGCACCGGCACCCTGGCGTCGATCGCTCGGCGCAGCATGTCGACCTCGTCGGGCAGCGGGTCGGCGCCGTCGGCCACTGACTGTACGCCGCCCATCACCACCAGGCCGTCGACATGCTCGAGATCCGGCAGCGAGTCGCCGTTCACCGGGTGGCACTCCTCAAGCTCCAGCCCGGCTTCGCGCAGCGAGCCGACGTATCCGAGGTCCGGGTGCTCGAGATGCTGGATCACCACGACCTTGGGCACGCTGACGAAGGGTAGTGCTGCCCACGCATCAGGACCGCAACGGAACGACACACCCAGACGCGACGAGTGCGCGAGGCGTGTACCGGACGCGTTGGTCGTCGACCGGGATGGTGACGGTTCGGCCTCCGGTGATGTGGGGCTTGGTGGCTTTCATCGGGCGCTCCTACGCGGGGTGGGCGGGATGCGTTCGTCGAGGTGGACGGTGATTGCGTCCCCGGCCTCCTTGCCGATCTGTGTGCGCATGTCTGCGGGGACGGCGAGCTTGTGGGTGCCGTCCCCGAGGGCCATGAACGATCCGTGGAACGGATGGCCGTCGATGCTGCCGCGGATGCGGACGAGGCCGCGGGTGCCGAAGTACTCGGCCGATCCGGGCATGACGACGTAGGTCCAGCCGCCTTTGTTCGGGCTGCGCTGGAGAACCGCGGTAAACGTCTTGTCGAGGGGGGTCATTGCGTCCCTCCGTACATGAGTGAGCCGGGCGTGGTGAGTTCTTGCCCGGTCTCGAGCCATGTCTCGAGGCCGGACAGGATCATCGGCCAGCCGCCGTAGAGGTGCTCGTCGGCGCCCTCGCGCAGTTGGTCGTGCGTAACGGTGAGCCGGCACGAGTCGCCGACCGGTTCGATCTCGAGGTTCTCGTCCTCGATCAGCGGGCCAGGCGCCCCGGCGTGCTCGACCTGGTAGCTCGACCCGATCGCCCAGTCGGACTGGATTCGCGCGCCGAACTGGTAGCGCGCCCGGGCCTCCGGGTCGGTGACCGCCTGCCACAGCTGTTCCGGGGTGGTCCGGATGTAGATTTCGAATACCTTCTCCACGTTCCCCTCCAGGTCGTGTTTGAGGTCGACGAGGCCGGCTGCCCAGGCCTCGATGTACTTGTTGACCCACCGGTTGTAGACCAGCCCGATTGGTTGCATGTCAAGCGAGCGGAGGTCCTGAGAACGCTGAACTCGGGTGCCCGCCGGTGCATCGCCACCGACCATCCATACAGCGGGTGCGGTCAGGCCTGCGTCGCCCCCGAGCCGTCGGGCTGACCGGGTGCGCCCGCCTCGGTGTCCTGGCTCGGCGCGAGGCGATCGACGATCGCGCCGGTTTTCTCCGTCGCCTTCGCGATCTTGTCGCTGTACTTCCCGCCCGTCCGTTGGTCGGCGATCGCGCCTGCCGACTCGACGGCGCTGCTAATCCGGTCCTTGTTGTCGGCGGCGGCGTTCTTGGCCCTGTCGCCGAGTTCCTTGAGCCTGTCCGAGAATCCCATCCGCTCGCTCCACTCCATTCAGCCCGGCGCCCTCGTGCGCCGCCAGGACTCCGGCGACGTGTTGTGATCTGCGGAGATCGTAACGGCCGCCACCATCGGACCCGGCGACGACGACCGCATCAATCGCCGGCCGAGATCATGGGCCACCGACGAGAAGCCTCGTGTCAAACCGTTATGCGCTCTTCAGGGCCGTCCTGAAACCTCGGGACCGCACTGATAACCGACTCAACGCGAAAGCGCGGTATATGACCACTCCACACGCCCAACGTCCAAGGCTCAACGGGACAGCGCTCGCGTCGAGGCGGCGCGAAGCCTGCCCGTCGAACAGGATCTGCCCGTCCCACGCCTGGGACTGCCCGGTGCTCATGAAGCTCGATCCCCGGTCCATCGCCTGGACGTGCGCCAACTGTGGCTCAATCGTGACAGTGCCGGTCGGCACGCCTCGACCGCAGGCATCATCAGCCCCGGCCGGCTGACCCGGGCGCGTCCCATCCCGCGGCCCCGGCCGACCCTACGCCAATTCCGGGCTCCGGTCCTTGAGGTGAAGAGGCGGAAGCCCTAGGGTCGATCAAACCCAACGGAAAGAGGTGCGCATGGCGACCTATGTCGTGCTGATCGATTGGACGCAACAGGGCGTCAGCAGCTTCAAGGAGTCCGTGAACCGATACGAAGCGGCGCGCGGCGGTTTTGAGAAGCTGAACGTCACATTCAAGGACACGTACTGGACGCTCGGAGGGCATGACCTCGTAGCCATCCTCGATGCCCCTGACGAGGAGACACTGGCGGCGGCGTTGCTCATGCTCTCCTCCCAGGGCAACCTCCGTACGACCACGCTCCGCGCGTTCAGCGCTGACGAGATGAGGAGCGTGATCGCCAAGACCGGGTGAGCGCCGCGCTCGGGTGTCACCGAGGCCCCGGGCTCGCTGGGGCCGGCTACTGCTGGTGCCAGTCGCAGTCATGTCCACGGACGACCGTCACGATGCAGTGGAAAGAATCGAACGCATCCCGCTCGCGCGAGTCGAGCGCGCCTGTCGCGCGATAGCGAAATGCCGGGGTGCAGCGCCATCACGACCTCCGTGTGACGCTGCCGATAGCGATCGGAGTGATCATCGGCTGGCGCGCCGATGACATCCATTTCGTGGCGCTTCGACCGTGGCCGAGCGGCGCGGGGAACGTTATGGCTGTCAGGCAGCCATTAAGTTCCGCGGCGGCGCGCCGGACCGGCGAGGTACGACGAAATGGATGTTCCCCCCGGGATCTGGCATGAGACGTATCTCGTCAGGGCCGGGCAGTACGAAGCCGTCTACGGGAACATGCCGCCCCACGGCTTGGGGAAAGCGGGGCGACTCCATCCGGCCTCAGAATCGTCAGGCGCTCGCGAGCGGTTGGGTACCCCCACGGCGTGAGCCAGAGTCGGGACGCACCGCTCCCGTCATGCACGGCAGCGGGCGCCGTGCCCCGGCCTGCCCCCAGCCCGCTTTGAGCCAGGCGCCAGCCGCGCGAGTCAGCGGTGGTCTACACCAGCCGGTAGATCGTCACATCGCCCGCGGCGTCAGCAATGACGCGGCCGGCATCTTCCAGCAGATCGAGGTGCCCCTGAGCGTTGGCGAGCCCCATCACGAGCCTCGCCCCTTCCGGCTGCCACTGCAGCCGGCGCGCCACGTCATACGGCGTCGCTGGTCCATCCCGCAGGATCGTCGCGATGTCCTCGGCCCGCTCGCGAGCGTGGGAGCGCAGCCGAGTCGAGAGGACGGCCATCTCGGCGAACGGACTGCCGTGACCGGGTAGCACGACCGTCGGATCGAGCGCGACGAAGCGTGACAACCCTTGCAGGTACTCCACCAAACTGTGGCGACGGGTGTGTGCCTTGCCCGCTTCGAGGCTTGGTACGGGGATGATGCGACCCAGCAGATGGTCGCCGCTGAACACGGCGCGCGCCGCCGGGTCCCACAGCGAGAGGTGGCCATCCGTGTGCCCAGCGCTGATCACACAGACGAGTTCGCGACCGCCGGCGCAGATCGTGTCCCCGTCTCGGACGGCGGTGACTCTGCTCGGATCTGCCCACCCGACCACGCGCTCAACCGCGGCGTCTCGAAACGAGACAAGGGAACGCGCCATGGATCCGGGCACGCCGAGCCCGATCAGGAGATCACATGCCGCCTGAGAGTCCGTCGGGCGGACCAGGCCCGCCACTTCGGGGAGGCCGCACACGATCCGGCCTCCGGAGCGGGCGGCGATCGCCGCCGCCGCCCCGAAATGATCCGGATGCGCATGCGTGACGACGATCTGCTCCACGTCTCCAAAGCCGAGACCTCTGGCGCTCAGCAGCGTCGTCAGCTCGCTCAGCGAGCCAGGGTCGAGGATCCCCGGGTCGATCAGCGTGATCGGCGGATCGCCGAGCAGGTAACAGTTGACGCGACCAACCCGAAACGGCGTCGGCAGACTCACCGTGCTGACACCGTCCGGTAGGCCCCCCACAAGCGGCGGCAGCACCGAGGTCATCGAAACAATCTACGCCGCGGGCACGGCCGACAGCGGCCCGACCCCGATTCAACTGCGCGTCTGCTCCACGCGCTCAGTCATACCGCAGCTTGGGAAAGGCACGATCCGTTCCGCGCCCCCCTGGGGTCATGTCGAGCACGTTCCAGATTGGCCAGATGGAGTCGACGTGCCGAGGGTCCTCGCCCTCGTCGCGCGGTGCGAACATGAGCTCGGTGGCCCAAGCGTGACGAAGCTCGTCGCCGTGGCGTACGAACACGTTCAGAATGGGGAGCTGGGCACCGTCCGCGGTCTCGGCTTGGTAGTCGCGGTTGTAGGTGTTGTGCCGCGAGGAAAGGAGGCGCAGGTTTCTCCACCCACGCTCGCGGGCGAACGTGCGGACTCGCTGCGGATCTGACTTCGCGACGACGACAAGGTTGAGCCTTTGCCGGAGGTGGGCAGCGGCGCCGTCGAGCGAGTCGAGGATCGACGTGCAGGACGCGCATGGAGTCTCTGCGAGCGGCAGCTTGCCGGTCTCGCCAGCCGGCTCCGGCCGCGTGTCCCCCGAGGAGCGCGGGAACATGAAGCTGTAGACGACGAGCGTATCCCGGCCCGCCGCGAAGAGCTCGGAGAACCTCACCTCGCCGCCGTTGTCGGTGACCTCCTCGAAGCGGTAGTCCGTGGGCACAGCCCCGCCCAGGGGCAGCTCGCGCCGCTTGGCTGCCACCGCCTCGGTGCGCCGGCGCAGGTCGATCTCGGCCTCGAGCAGCTCGTTACGCGCCCGCCGGTACTCATCGGTCTCGGCCGGAAACCGGACACTGTGTAGCGGCTCAGTCATTCCCGTTACCTCCTGTTGTGGTGAGCAGCTCGGCGAGTGCTCCGAGCTTGTCCGTCCATCCGCCCGTGGTGCCCCTGACGGTGCGCTCATCGGACTCACCGGTGTGCCGCAGCGTCAGGCGGGTTCCCCGCTCGTCGACGTCCAGGTCGATGACGAGGCGCGTCGTTGCGGGATCCTCGTAGGCGCGCCAGGACCAGACCATGCGATTGGGCGGCGTGAGCTCGAGCACCTCGCACTCGACCTGGCCGCGGCAGTTCTCGCGCGATGTCTCGCGCAGGGTGAAACGCGCCCCGACCTTCGCCTCATAGCCATCGGGCCTCATCAGCCAGCGCTCGATCATGCCCGGATCGGTCAGGGCCTGCCAGACACGATCGATCGGTACTGGGAACAGCTCCTGCATCGAGATATCCAGCCTCATGGCTGCTCGCCGAGAAGATTGCCCAGCGCGTCAAGCCGGTCGCGCCAGAACTCGCTGTATCGACCCGACCAGTCGTGGACCTCTCGCAGCCCCGCTGGGCGAAGCCGGTAGATGCGACGCCGTCCGGAGGCCTCGCTGCTCACAAGCCCGGCTCGTCGCAGGATTGCCAGATGCTGAGAGGTCGCCGAATAGGACATCCCTGACGCCAGGACGAGCTCACCCACGGCTCGGGGCCCGGGCTCCATCAAGTCGATCAGCATGCGGCGATTGCCGTCGGCAATCGCATGAAAGACGTCTTGATCGGCTTGTCCGCGGGGCATCTTATCATTTTAGCAAAACCTAATATATGCGGCGACGATCCTCATGATCCGGTCGTCGCCACGTTCGCGCAGGAGCGCCGACGCTCGCACCGCTCGCGTCCCGGCGAGAAGCTTCCTGGCCTCGTCGACCGAGTCAGTCAGAGCTCCTCCGTCTGCAGCCACACGCGAAGACGCCCGATCGCCTCGAAGCCGCTCGCCAGGGCCGCGTGTAGATCCTCGCCGCGCTCGTAGCCGACGATCGGCAGCGCTGGGAACTCGCGTGAGATCACCGCCACGGCACCGGTCCAGACCTCGGTCGCGCTCATGTCGATGCTGAAGACGTTGCTGACGCCGACAACCGATCCGGTGCGGTTCACGACTGCGCCGGCGTCCACGCCGCTCGGTCCTCGCCGTTGCAGGGCCCGCACGGTCACATCTCGCAGCAGCTCGGGACCGAAGACGTCGCATAGACCCGCCGTTTGCGCCCAATCGACCAGTTCCTCCTCCGTGTCAACGATCGACCAGGGCTCGGCGGCTGATTCGCGATCACGCACGGGCTCCATATAGATCCAGTGCGCCCCAAACAGCTCCTCAAACCCGCGCGAGGTCAGGTTCACGTCAGCGAAGCTGTCCTTGATCGAGCAACCGCGCCCGAGCTGAACACAGTCCAGCAACGCATCGACCAAGACACCGGGGCGCAGGGTCACCGCGTCCGGGTAGAGCCGCGGAGTGCGGCGCGACGACACCCAGAACTCCGGCCGCCACACAGCGGTGATGCCAAGCGAGCGGCAGACGAGCTCGCACCACCTCGCGTTGTTCTCTGACGCCACCAGCAGACGGGCATCCACGCGACGATCGTCGCAGAGTCAGCCTTCGCCCAGCGTCGGGGAGTCGGGGAGTCGGGGAGTCGGGGAGTCGGGGAGTCGGGGAGTCGGGGCGTCGGGGCGCCGGGGCGCCGGGGCGTCGGTGTCGGCGCCCACCGCAGGCACGGCCCGCGCCGACGTGTCACATTTGGCGCCTCGGTGGTGCTTTAGTGGATGTGATCGGGTTGCGCGTGGGAAATGAGGGGCGCTTGGAGTGCGTCGATGACGCATCCGTCGCGGCTGGGTTCGAGGCCTTCTTCCACAGCAACTACGGGGTCGTCCTGCGCCTCGCGCAGAGTGTGGTCGGTGACCCTCAGGCAGCGCAGGACGTGGCACAGGACGTCTTCCTGGCGGCCTACCGGCGGTTCCCGGGCGACTACGGGGAGGCCGCAGGATGGGTCCGGGTCGCGGCCGTACACACGGCACTCAACCTGCTTCGCGGGGAACGGCGTCGGGAGAAGCGCCAGCTCATGGTGCACGGTGCCGGCTCGTTGCCCAGTGTCGAAGACACGGTCATCGACCGGGAAGCGCGGGCGGAGGTTCGGCGCGTCTTGGCCCGCTTGCCGCGCCGTTCGGCCGCGGTATTGGTGATGCGTCATGGTGGCATGAGCTACGCAGAGATCGCTGAGGCGCTCGGGGTGAAGGTTGGACATGTCGGGACTCTGCTCAGGAGGGCCGAGTCCGGGCTTCGAAAGGAGATGGACCGTGAGACACGTCGCTGAAGGGATGATTCGCCGGCTCGATGATGAGCCTCTGGCCGTGCCCGACAGGGTCGCCGAGCACGTAGCCGGCTGTGGGCGCTGCAGCGCTCGGCAAGCCCAGATCGCCGCCGACAGCGAACGGGCAGGCCGGCTGTTGTCCGCCCCCCGGGTCGTCCCGGACGCGGACGCGGCGTGGGCTCGGCTCCAGCGCGAACTGCACCGCGGCCTGGAGGTGGGAGTCGACCGGAGCCGCGGGCCAGCACCTGTCTTTCAGCGGCGCCGCGGGCTGCCGAGGGTGTCGCTGCGCGCGGGACTGGCCATCGGCGCCGTCGGGATTGCGGTCGCGGGCACGGCGGCGGCGGCCACGTTCACCACCATTTTCGCGCCGACCCACGTGGCGCCGGTGTCCCTGAGCCAAGGCGACGTGCGGGCGATCGCCGCGTTCGTGGGGCTGGGCGACAGCCGCGTGCTGGGGGGCTTTTCCACTCCGAGCGGGTCGAGCACGTTCCGGTTCGGAACGATCACGTGGTCCTCCTCAGGCGTCGCCCAGCCCGCGTCCTCGCTTGCCGAGGCCACCGCGGCAGCCGGCTTTCGGGTCTCACTGCCCGCCCATCTTCCCGCCGGGGTGGGCGCGGTCCGGCGGTTGGTGGTTCAGCCGCGCGTGAGCGCCACCGTCACCTTCAACTCCAACGCCCCCGGCCTCGGCGGTAGCTCGGTGACGCTTGACGCCGGGCCGGCCGCCCTCGCTCAATACGCTTCGGCGAGCGGGACCGACCTGCCCACCCTAGGCGTGGCGACCATGGCCCGTCCGACAGCGCACTCGACGGGTGCCACCATGAGTCAGATCGAGGCCTTCTTGCTCGATCAACCCGGCATCCCGGCTCAGCTGGGGGAGGAGGTGCGCCTGCTCGGTGATCTGGGAACAACGCTCCCGGTGCCCGTCCCGTCGGGTGCCTCGGTTCGCTCGGTGCAGGTCCACGGCTGGCCGGGCGTGCTCGTCGCCGACCGCTCGAACGCGGCCGCCGGGGTGGTCTGGGAGAACGGCTCCGGCACCGTCCACGTCGTCGCGGGGATCCTCGATTCGCAAGATGTGCTCAATGTCGCCCGCCAACTTGGCTGAGAAGACGGCGGTCGACGGACTCGACGGGTCCGCGGCCCAGGCCGGCGGCGGGGCGTCCGAGGCTGCGGGCTCCCCCGTCGGTCACCACTCGCCCCGGCCGACCGTGTCCCCCGCGATCCACACGGTGGCGCTGAGCAAGCGCTTCGGAGAGACGATCGCGGTGAAGTCGCTGTCCATGACGGTTGAGCGAGGTGAGGTATTCGGCTTCCTCGGCCCCAACGGGGCGGGGAAGACCACGGTGGTGAAGCTCCTGCTCGGGCTGGCGCGTCCCAGCGGGGGTGAAGCGTTGGTCCTGGGCGCGCCGTTGGGGGATCGCGAGACGAGGCGGCAGATCGGGTATCTCCCCGAGCTCTTTCGCTTCCAAGCCGTGCTCACCGCCAGGGAGGTCCTCCGCCTGCATTGCCGCCTCCTCGGGCTGCCGAAGGCGGTGTGGTCGGAGGAGGGCCCCAGGGCCCTGGAGACCGTTGGCCTGCTCGAGCGTGCCGATGACCGGGTGGGCACGTTCTCGAAGGGAATGCAGCAGCGGCTCGGGCTGGGCGCGGCATTGCTCGGCAACCCCTCGCTGGTGGTGCTCGATGAGCCGACGAGCGCCCTCGATCCGGTCGGGCGCCATGACGTGCGCGAGATCATTCGTGGGCTTCGTGAGCGGGGCGCCACGGTATTCTTGAACACCCACCTGCTCGAAGAGGCCGAGCACGTGTGTGATCGCGTGGCGGTCATCGACAAGGGGACGGCAGTCGCCACCGGCACCCTGGATGAACTGCTCGGTCACCACAGCAGGGTGCGGCTCAAGGTTGGAGGCCTGGGGGAGGATTGGTGGGCCGGTCTGGGTCGGTTCGGTCGCTGGCACGCGTCTGAGGAGTGGGTCTCGGTCGAGGGCATCGACCCGTCTCGGATCGCTGACCTGGTCGGCGAGGTGGTCGCCCTCGGTGGACGCGTCGAGGCCGTGATCCCCGAGCAGCAGAGCCTGGAGGCCCGGTTCCTTGAATTGCTGAGCGAGCGATGAACGCGACCTTGACCATCGCCGCGCTCACGATCACCGAGGCGGTGCGGCGACGTCTCCTCCTCGCCTTCGTAGCCATCACCGCTGTCATCGTCGCACTGAGCGCGTGGGGCTTTGACCGCTTGAGCCACAGCCACCGCATCACCTCTGGTGAGAGTCACCTCGCCGTTCCGCAGGCGCTGATCCTGTTCATGTTCATGTTCAGCTTTGTCGTCGCCTTGAGCGCCTCGGCGATCGCCTCGCCGTCGATCTCCGCCGAGATCGATTCGGGTGTACTCATGACGGTCGTCACCCGCCCCGTCCGGCGCACCGAGGTGCTGCTGGGCAAGTGGCTGGGCCTCGCAGCGTTGCTCGCCGGATACGCCGGGGTGGTCTGCCTCCTCGAGTTCGGCGTCGTCGATTGGGTGAGCGGATTCCTCCCGCCGAACCCGGTGCTCGCGGGCGTGTACCTGTTCTTCGAGGGAGCACTGCTGCTGACCCTGTCCCTGTTCCTGAGCACGCGCATGCCGGTGATCGCGGCGGGCGTCATCGCCGTGGCGGCCTTCGGCGCCGGGTGGCTCGCCGGAGTCGTGGGATCGCTGGGCGCCGTATTCAACATCGGTGCGCTGCGAACGCTGGGGCAGGTCGGTCGGTTCGTGCTGCCCACCGACGGCCTGTGGCACGCCGCGATCTACTACCTCCAACCTCCTTCGGTCATCAGCGAGCGCCTCGTCGGAGGGGAGAACCAGAACCCGTTCTACGCCACCGGGGCACCATCCTGGCCGTACCTGCTGTGGGTGGCCTGCTGGTTCCTCATCGTCCTGATCGCCGCAGTGGCCAGCTTCGAGCGTCGCGAGCTGTGAACGGGACTGAGCCGGCCCGATTGGGCTCGGCTGCCGTCGTCATGCGGCACCGTTGCCGAGGTCGTCGGAGCGCCCGGCTTGGATCCGGGACCATTGGGCGGTGGGGCGTCCGTTCGTGCGCCAGATGGAGCGGTCGAGTTGCCATTGCTGTGGCCAGCCCGGGGGCGAGTCCTCCCACGGCTCCTGGCGTCCATAGACGGTCAGATCCATCAGCGCGTAGCTGTTGTCCATCGCCTCGACGCCGCGGCCGTTCGTCCAGTAGGTCTCGAACACCTTGTCGCCGTCCCGCAGGTAGCACACGAGGTGGAACATGCCGACCCGGCGCGGCGATCGCGTCGCCTTCGCGGGTGTGCGCCTTCTCGCGGGCGCGCAGTGCATCCAGCTCTGCCTGAAACCTCGCCCGGTCGACGGCTGGGGGGGTTTCGGAACGCGGGACGTCGGGTTCGGCCTCCCGCCCGGTGTTCGCCTGATCGTGCATGGTGACTCCTTCGCTTGGTGTGTGATCGGTTCCTGTGGTCGGATGGATTATTTGGTGGCGAGGGCGTGCTGCCCGTCGCGGTTGCGGTGGTTGGTGACCGGCGTTGCGGGGCCAGATCGTCGCACGAGGGCGAAGACCGTCGGGGGCGCGAGCAGCGCGATCGCTCCCAGCACCCAGAACGTCTGGTGGAAGCCGCCCGTCAGCGCTGTCGGTACGGCGTCCGCCGCTCGCAGCAGCGTCTTCGTGCCGCTCGCCGCGACGCTCGAGGCGATGGCGGTCCCGATCGCGGCGCCAAACTGCGTGGAGGTATTCAGCAGCCCAGAGGCAAGTCCGGACTGGCGCTCGGTCACGCCCTGCAAGGTGGCCACCGAGACCGGGATGAACGAGAATGCCGTTCCCGCGCCGGCGACGACGAACGGCCCGGCGAGATTGGCCAGGAACCCTCCGTGGACCGGCGCCCGGGTCGCCCAGATCACGCCGGCCCCGATCAGCGTCATCCCGATCGCCATCACGGGGTTCGGCCCGACCCGCGTGACGAGCAGCTGCGAGACGCCCGCGAGCGCCATCGACGTGATCGACGCGGCCAGCCAGGCGGCCCCGGTCTGCAGCGCGCTGAAATGCATCACCTCCTGCATGTAGAGCGTGCCGGCGAACACGAACGCGAAGAAGCTCCCCCGAGCAACAGGCCGACGACGTTCGCGCCGGCCAGGGTGCGCAGCCGGAAGATCGAGAGCGGGAGCGGAGGATCCTCGGTCCGGGTCTCGATGATCAGGAACGCTACGAGCATCACGGCTGACGCCGCCAGGAGCCCGATCGTCCGCGCGGCGCCCCAGCCGTATTGGGGTGCTTGCGAGATCGCCTCCACCAGCAGCACGAGCCCGCTCGTACCGGTGATCGCTCCCGGCACGTCGAATTGCCGCCGGCTCTCGACGATCCGGCTGTTGGGGACGATCCGCGGCACGAGCGCCAGGGCGACGGCGCCGATCGGGACGTTCAGGTAGAAGATGGACTCCCACCCGATGTAGCGGGTGATCACCCCGCCGGCGATCAACCCGACAGTCCCGCCGCCGGCGCCCAAGCCGCCCCAGACTCCGAGCGCCTTGTTGCGCTCTCTGCCTCTCGGAACATGTTCATCACGATCGACAGGGCGGCTGGCAGCATGACCGCAGCGCCCAAGCCCTGCGCAGCTCGCATCGCAATGAGAAACGCCTGACTGGCCGCAAGCGCGCATCCCAGCGACGCCGCCGTGAACACACCGAGCCCGAGCATCAGGATCCGGCGGCGGCCGAGCAGATCAGCCGCGCGACCGCCGAGCAGCAGAAAGCCGCCGAACGTGAGCGCGTACGCCGTCGCGACCCACTGCAGGTCGGTCGGCGCAAAATGCAGGTCGCGACCAATCGTCGGTAGCGAGACGTTGACGATCGTCAGGTCGACGGTCGTCATGAAGTACGCCACTGCCAGCAGCGCGAACGCGTACCGGCGATTGGTATGTGAGGAGTTGGACGTCACTGAGCCTCCAGCGGTCTCGATTGGTCGTTGTGCTGGTTGAGGCGTGAGGGCCGACGAGAATTGAGCGACCAATTTCGGTGGCGAGCGACGTCGTATCGATGGTGGCGAGCGAAGCAAACAACGATGCGAGGATGTGAACGTGACCGATCAGACCCTGCTCCGTGCGCGTGGTGGTGACGAGCTCGCCTTCCGCGAGCTGACCGATCCCTACCGGCGTGAGTTGCAACTGCACTGCTATCGGATCCTCGGCTCGGTGCAGGACGCCGAGGATCAACTCCAGGAGACCATGCTCGTGCTGCGCGATGTGCTCGGCTACCGCGCTGACGAGGTCGCCGAGATGCTCGACACGAGCCCGGCGTCCGTCAACAGCCTGCTGCGCCGCGCACGAAGCGCGTTCGATGCACGGCTGCCGGCGACCGACCGCGACCGCGCACCGTTGCCGCATTCCAGACGCGAGCGAGAGATCGTCGGGCGCTTCGCCGACGCGGTCCAGGCCGGTAACACCGAGAGCGTGGTGGCGCTGCTCACCGATGACGCGTGGCTGACCATGCCGCCTGAGCCGTACGAGTACCAAGGACCGGCCGCGATCGCCGCGTTCCTCCACGATCGCGCGGATCGGCGCGGGGCGCCCCTGCGGCTCGTCCCCATCCGCGCAAACAACCAGCCGGCGTTCGGGTGCTATGTCCAGGCCTCGCAAACCGAGGTCGGGCGGCCATATGGACTGCTCGTCCTCACGCTTCAGGACAACCGGATCTCCGCGATCACCTGGTTCTCGGACGGCAGCGTGTTCCCGCACTTCGGACTTCCGCGCATACTCCAGTGAGCACCATCCATCTCCTGACCGGGATCGCGGGGTGGTTCGTTCTGACGCGCATCCGTAGTTACGCGGATGGATCGAGCGGCGTTCCACGCTCGTAACGTCGTCGGTTCGGGCCTAGGGTCGCGCCACCTACGTGATCGAGGAGGGTTGCCATGTCCACGACCGAGGAGCGCCTGAGCTCGCTGGATGCGACGTTCCTGGAGTTGGAGCAGGCTGATGACGGGGCGTTGATGCACACGGGGGGCGCGCTGATCTTCGAGCCCATGGATGGCGCCGGAATCCCATCGACCGAGCAGGTGGTTGAACTCCTCGATCAGCGCTTCGATTTGCTCCCCCGCTTCCGCAGCCGGCTCTCGGAGCCGCGTGTGCACGGCCTGCGCCGGCCGAACTGGGTCTCGGATTCGTCGTTCGACGTGCATGCCCACGTCCGCCATGCGAGGCTGCCCACCCCCGGCGCGGAGGCCGCGTTGCATGAGTGGCTCGCCGACTTCTGGTCGCATCGGCTCGATCGCGCGCGCCCGCTGTGGGAGATGGTGCTGGTTGACGGCCTGGAGGGCGGTCGCTGGATGCTCGCCACCAAGACCCACCATGCGATGGTCGACGGCGTCGGCTCGATCGATATCGGCCACATCCTGCTCGACGCCGAGCCTCACCCGGTCGCGCGGCTGCATCCCGCGGCTCACCGCTCCGACGGCGGAAGCGCCAGGTCCAGCCTGCCCCGCTGGCTCTCGCCGGCCGTCGCCGCCGCGCACGGGACGATCAACACAGCCCGACATCCGAGCGAATGGGTGAAGACCGGGCAGGCGGCGGTCGCGATGACCGGGGTGATCTGGCAGGACGAGATCCAGGCCGCGCGCCCGTCGACGCTCAACGTTCCGATCGGCACGACGCGCCGTTTCGCGTCGGTGCCGCTCGAGGTCGCCGCCGTCAAGCAGATCAAGCAAGCGCTCGGCGGCACCGTCAACGACGCGGTTCTCGCAATCGCCGCGGGGGCGCTCCGACGCTTGCTGGAGCACCGAGGCGAGGCGCTGGACCTTCCGCTGCGAGCGATGGTGCCGGTGAACGTTCGCGGCGAGGACCACTCGAATCTCGGCAATCAGGTGAGCTCTCTGTTCGTCGAGCTCCCGATTGGAGAGCCCGATCCCCGTCGCCGGTACGCCCGGACACGCGCGGCCGCCACCGCGCTGAAGTCCGGCACCGCCACGCTCGGGACCTCCACGGTCCTCCTCGTCGCCGGCCTGGCGCCGCCACTGCTGCACGAGTCAATCGCCCAAGTCCTCTATGGCGCCAGGCTGTTCAACATCACGATCACCAACGTCCCCGGTCCGCGGATGCCCCTCTACGCGCTCGGCGCCCGCCTCCGCCGGATCCTGCCGCTCGTCCCGCTGGCTGCCGATCACGCCGTCGGCATGGCCATCCTCTCCTATGACGGCGAGCTCGTCTTCGGCATCAATGCCGACCACGCGGCGTCGCCCGACCTCGAGGTGCTGGAACAGGGTGTGCGTGACGAGTTCGAGGCGCTGTTGTCAATCGCGCTCGCCTAGTTCCTCCTCCTTTTTCCTCCTCTTTTTTTTTTTATTTTTTTTTTTTTTCTCTTTCTTTTTTTCTTCTTCCTCCATCTTTCTTCATTATCCTTTTTCGCTTTTTTTAGAACGTCACACTTATCCCATCTGGTAGTATTTTCTGCGATACTTATAGTCCATGCAACATAGCGCGAATCATAGCTCATCTTGCTTTGTGTAGTGCTTCAGATATCCGCACAGTGGCGAAACTCTTGTTCATGAAGCCGTGACGCACCAACGTGCACAGTGCGCCACCAAGCTGTGCTCTTACATCACCAAGCGCAACCTCCTTCTTGCCCTCATAGTTGTAGAGCTTAATCGCTCAAAGAGCGCAGAGCCATAGCACAGCTCTAACCCCTGTTCAATCAAGCAGCCACCGTGACGCGCAGCTTTATCTATCAGTTCAAGATGCTGCAGGCCGTTTGACATCGAAGTCGTCGGCGCGTTGATACCGTCTCTATCCAGCGCGCACCATCCTTGATACTGCTTGACACCGGTGCTTGTAGCAAGTCTATCCACCTCATGCCGTGTGAAATCCGTCTGTAGCGATGCTCATCTATCGCCTCAGTTACGCAAACCATCGAGACCTCTTCGCGCCATCCCATGTTGTCCTAACAGCGCTTCGAAGAAGCTGCGCGCGCGCGTCGTCTAACACAGCGTGCACGTCTCTACCTGCGCATCGAGAGCTCCCACCAGTAGCCGCGGCACTATCCTCTATCGTGAGCGGCGTTGGGATGTGGTATCCACGATCGAAAACGCCTGCACGTGCTCAGCCAAGTGTCGCATATCGCCTGCAGCTGCTCTGCTATCACAACGCAACCCGTTCGACAAGGCACCAACGCGATGCCGGCCTTCGCGGCCTGGCGTTTAGCCCACTCTTGCCCGTTGACCCAGACCTTCGCCGACCACGTCCATAGGTGCAGATCTTGATACGCCGGCCCGAACTCCTCATCGAGAATGTAGAAGTAGTACGCGCCACGCGCCGCTCGTCCCAGAAGAAATCAAGCACGCGACCCCCGGCTTCTGCGATCGTTCCGCGCTCCAGACCCGCTAACTCCTCGGCACACCACCGCACAACCCCAAGCGCCCTCTCTCTCGCTGCCTCCAGGTGCGACGGACGTGATCGAGCTTGCGTCATCCCGCGAGCGATCCGGCGCGCCCAACCAAGCACCGATCTCACTATCGCGCGCAACCTCTCTCGCCCAAGCATCACCATCCACCAGCAGCCCGCGACAATCTATACCCGAGATACCACACAGAACCGCACACCTACCCCAACCTGCAGCTGTGACACATACGCTTTCAGCAGCAGTCATCGACACACTCAATCTCATGCCACATACCCTCAACACTCTTATATTCCCACCTCCCATCCCCCAAATACCACACCCCTCCCTCACACCACTTCCACTCCCTATGTCCCGCGTCTGAAGTTCGTTTACCGTGATGCGGGGGATGGATCTCGTCCGGCGTCTTGCCCGGAGGCACGGTTGAGAGCGATCGTGGTAGCCGTCGACGAACCTGCGGAGCGAGGTCGTTCTAGCCGGGGGTATGGCACACGGCCTCGATGTTGTGGTCGTCGGGATCGAGCACGTAGCCGCCGTAGTAGTTCGGGTGGTACCAGCGGGAGCCAGGTGCCCCGTTGTCGGTCCCGCCCGCTTCGATGGCCGCGGCGTGGAAAGCGTCCACTTGCGCGCGACTCTCGGCCCTCAGTGCGATGTGAAGCCGACCCCGCACGGGGTCGCCGTGCGCCTCGATGAAGAACGACGGTCGTCCTCCATCATCCCTGCCGAACCCAGCTGCCGCTCCGGAGAACTCCATGAGGAGTGTGAATCCAAGCGGCGCCAGCGCCTTCTCGTAGAACGCCTTGCTTCGTTTGTAGTCGGCAACGGTGAAGCCGACGTGATCGAGCATCATCTGATCCTCTCGCTCTTCTCGGTGTCCGTGTGGCCTAGCGTCCGCGTCTGAAGTTCGTTTAGGGGTGATGATCGAGAAGAACACCTGGACGGGTCGGTGGAGAACTTGAACGTCTCTCGCCGCCACGACTGCACCCGGTGCGATGACGAAACGGCTCGGCTGGCCAGAGATCCCGAGAATCACCTTGACCCGGCATGGCTTGATCATTTTCCGGTCGCCACGGCCTTCAGCTCGTCGAGCGAATCACGGATGAGCTGTGGCAAGTCGTGCCGGTTGGTCTCCTCGACCCAGCGTTCAAAGGCGATCCTGAAGACGGCGATGCCTGCCTCGGCAGTCAGGCTCGCCGCTGGTTCGCTGACGCCGCGCCGGCGCAGCGTGTCCGCGAGCGCTGCGGAGAGGGATGCGAGCTTGCTCAGCTCGCGCTCTTGAAGCTCGGTGTTGGCAGCAATGATGCGCTGGCGTTGACGGGCGAATTCGCGCCGCTCCTGCAAGAGAGCGCCGGCGGCCTCGAGGGCCGCGCCGACCGCTTCGATGGGGGCGATGAAGTCAGGCGCGCCGGCGAGCCTGCTGACGAGAAGCTCCTGCAGTGCGCCCGCGCCCGAGAACAGAACCTCGCGCTTGTCCGCGAAGTGCCGGAAGAACGTTCGCTCCGTGAGCCCCGCGCGCTCGGCGATCTCTACCACCGTGGTCTGTTCAAACCCGCGCTCACCGTAAAGCTCCAGGGCCGCCTGCTCGAGCCGGCCGCGGGCGTTTGGCTCCCATCGACCCATCCCCGGATCGTAGCGATGACAGCGACTGTCATGGGCTGCTACGCTGATGACAGCAACTGACATCAGGCCGTCCGAGCGCGTGTCGTGCGGTGGGACGGTCGGCAACCTGGAGGTCTTCTCATGCGCGTATTCGTCACCGGCGCGTCCGGCTGGATCGGCTCCGCGGTCGTTCCCGAGCTCATCGGCGCGGGCCACCAGGTCATCGGCCTGGCCCGCTCGGATGCGTCGGCCGCCGGCCTTGCCGCAGCCGGGGCTGAGGTGCACCGTGGCACCCTTGATGACCTCGACAGCCTGGCGAGCGCGGCGGCCGCGTCGGATGGCGTGATCCACCTCGCGTTCAAACACGACCTCGCTTTCTCGGGAGATCTTCAGGGCGCTGCCGACGCGGATCACCGCGCTGTCGAGGCGCTCGGCGAAGCGTTGGCAGGTTCTGAGCGACCGTTCGTGATCGCCTCCGGATTGCTCGGGCTCGCACCGGGGCGCGTCGCCACCGAGCGGGACGGACATGGTCCGGCCTCGACCGTGCCGGGCGGAGGTCCGCAGGCTCGCCTGGCCACCGCCGAGTTCGTGCTCTCGTTCGCGTCCCGCGGCGTCCGCGCGTCAGTCGTGCGACTGTCGCCCACAAACCATGGCGATGGAGATAACGGCTTCCTCGCGGCCCTGGTCGCCATCGCGCGCGACAAGGGCATCTCCGGCTACATCGGCGACGGCACCAACCGCTGGCCAGCCGTGCACCGGCTCGACTCCGCGCGCCTGTTTCGCCTCGCGCTCGAGACGGCGCCGGCGGGATCGACTCTGCACGCCGTCGCCGACGAGGGCGTGCCGATCCACGACATCGCCGAGGTGATCGGGCGACATCTCGATCTCCCGCTGGTCGCCATTCCCCCCGGGGAGGCCGGTGAGCACTTCGCGTGGCTGGGCGGCTTCATCGGTCTCGACAGTCCGGCCTCGAGCGCGCTGACCCGCGAGCTGATGGCGTGGCAGCCGACGCATCCAGGGCTCATCGACGATCTCGACCAGGGTCACTACTTCCGGGCACCATCCGCCTGACCAACCACGCCGCCGCTGTAGCTAGGCGCCGCGGCCTGGGGTTGTCCGCGGCCGCCGAGACACTACGGCGATGAGCGCCCACGTTCAACGAATCCGTGCGCGTCGCCGCGGCCCGACCGGATGCGAGGTCGCGACGTGAGGCGGCGGGCCGGTGTGGTGTTGCTGTCGGTGGTCGCGATCGCGACCACGACCACGGTTGTGGTGATCCTGGCCGGCGGTGGAGACGCATTCTGGTTGTGCCTGCCCTCTGCGCTGCTGTGTTCCGCACTGTGCCGAACGCGCATCGGGGTCGTGCTCAGCACGGCGACGGTCGTCGCCTTGGCCATCGCGCCGGTGGTTGCAGCGCCGCACCGTGGTGCGCCGCCCGGGCTTCCGCTCGTGCTGCTCGTCCCCGCGGCCAGCGTGGCCGTGCTCGTCGCCGTGCGTGAGCGTCTGGGGCGCGAACGGGACGCGCTCCGCCGCTTCGCGCTCACCGACGCACTGACAGGCATCGCCAACCGACGGTCGCTACTCGCGCGCGTCGAATACGAGATCGCCCGTCACACCCGCACCCGCCGTACGTTCGCGTTGTTGATGCTCGACCTCGACGGCTTCAAGGTTCTCAATGACCGTTTTGGCCACGCCGCGGGCGACGATCTGCTGCGCGACGTTGCCGCCGCGATGAGGAGTGCGATCCGCAGCCAGGACACGGTCGCCCGGCTCGGAGGAGACGAGTTCTGCGTGCTGGCTCCGGAAACCGATCTGGCCGGCACGGGGCCGCTCTCGGCGCGGATAGCCGGAGCGGTCAGCGACGTCACCGCTGGGATCGAGACGCTGCGGGCGAGCTACGGCGTCGCCCTGTTTCCCGACGATGGCGCGTCACCGGCGTCGCTGCTCCACGCGGCCGATCAGAGACTGCTCGACGCCAAGCGAGAGCAGCGCCGCGGTCACGCGGCACGGCGCGCGGCGTAGTGGTTCCGGCGGAATCACCACGGCGCGCGGCGTAGTCGGGCTCGGGGAACCACCGGGGCCGAACCGCTCACCGGAGGCATTGGGTACTAATCCTGGGCCTGTCCCGCCGGCACCTCGTTGATCACAGCGGCCGGCTGACCCTGAGTGGCAGAGCGATCGCCAGCAGGCGCATAAGTACGCGCCGCTCGCGGCGCATGATGCCCCCGCGGACCTCGGTTGCGTCGAGGAACAGGAGCATCGCGAGCGTCAGCTCGACCCCGTGCTCAACGATCTTCGTATCGAGATTGATCCGGATGACCGGGTGCGAGCCGGCGGTCAAGAGCATGCCCACGACCACGATCGCGATCGCGGTCGTGATGCTGAACGTGGCCAGCCGCCCGGCGACCAGCGCCCACAGCAACACCACGATGACCAGTACGAAGGCGCCGAGCACTCCGGGATCCTGACAGCGAAGTTCGACGGGCCGCCGGCCGACGAGCGGCATAGGGCGGTGGGTGCGAAGTCCTCATCGTCGGCGTGGGCGCGGCGAATCGCCCTACCATGACCGCTGTAGCAGGCGGATCTCGGCGCCCGCACCGGACGCCCCCACGATCGGAGCCCTCGGCATGAAGATCCACGCTCTCACAACCGGAGCCGTGAGCGTCAAGCACAGCTTCCTGTTCCCTCGTCATGGCCCGCGCCGGCAGGTGGACCTGTTCCTGCCCGGCCCCTTCTCGGAGCCGCTGCCGATCCACTGCTGGGCCATCGAGCACGAGGGAATTCTGAGGCTGGTCGATACGGGAGAGACCGCCACGGCCCGCAACGTTCCCTTCGCGCGCATGGCGGTGACGCGTGAGCAAGAGCTTCCGGGCGCGATGGCCGCGGCCGGCCTCCGGCCCGACGATGTCTCGGAGGTCATCCTCACCCATGCTCACGGCGACCACATCGACGGCCTCATCCATGTGCACGCTCGGGTCCTCATCAACGAGGCGGAGCGGCGGTTCCTTGCCTCGCCGATGGCGCGTGTGACGCGCCGTGTGCTGCGTCAGCCGCTCCCCGCGGGGTTCGCCCCCGAGGCCTTTGCGCTCGACGGCGGTCCCTTCGGGGCGTTTGCTCGCAGCCGCGCGCTCAGCGACGACGGACGCATCATCGCGGTCGACACGCCCGGTCACACGCCCGGGCATGTGTCGGTGATCTGCATCGATGACTCGGGGCGGCACGTGCTGCTCGCCGGCGATGCCACGGACACGCTCGAACAGCTCTACGCGCTTCGCGCGGACGCGATCGCACCCGATCCCGAACTGCACGTTGCGACGCTGAAGACGATCCTCGCCCACTGCGCCCGGCACCCGACGATCTACCTGCCCTCGCACGACCCCGACTCCGCGGCCCGCTTTGCGGGCGGCGTCACATCGGCCGGGGTGCCCGTCGCCATCGTGTGAGCCGGCAGCGAAGCCAGCGACCGATGCCCAGAGCCCTGGGCATCTACCGTGCGCGGCATGGACGAAACTCACCGTGGCCGCGTCGAGGCACTGCTGGCCGAGGCGGCGGCCGAGCACGCCGGTCTCATGTCCCGCCTGTCGCCGGAGATGCAGGCGTCGCTGCCCGTGGATGCCCAGGGTGTCACGCGGGCGATCGAGCACCTGGCCGCCGCGGCCGGTCTGCCCGAGAGCGAGCGCCGGGCGCTCCTCCGTCCTCACGCCGTCAATCCGGCCGTGCTGCACGCCCGAGTCTTCGGACGCGCGCCGCTGACGCGAGAGACAGTGATCGGCTCCTTCGTCGAGGGCGCGCGGGTGCGCGCGGACGTGCTGGCGGCTCTGGCCGACGCGGTCGGCGGCGATTCGCTCGGCTGGGAGGTCCGCGGGCTGCTCAATGCCCACCCCCCGCCCGCGGGAGCCGATGGAGATGACGTGGTGCCGGCGCTCCGCGCCACCTACGCCGCGCAAGAGCGCGCTGCCGTGATGATCGCCGCCAGCCTCGACCTCTGACACGGGTCACGACGAGCGCGTCTGGCTGCAGAGCCCGTGCCGGCGCGGCGGGGTCGAGCTACCCGAGCAAGGGGACGTCGCCGGTGATCACCTCATGGCCGTGCTCGGTGATGAGCACGTTGTCCTCGATGCGGATGCCACCGAACGCGAGCATCCGGTCCACGCGGTCCCAGGCGACCTGGCGCGCGTGGCGGCGGCGCTGCTCGGCGTCTGCGAGGATCGCCGGGATGAAGTAGATCCCGGGTTCGACCGTCACCACCATCCCGGGTCGCAGCGGCAAATCGATCCGCAGGTTCGGGAACGGTGGCGGGTCCTCACGGCGTTCGGGCAGCGTTCCGCCCGCGTCGCGGACGCCGAGGCCGACGAGGTGCCCGATCCCATGGGGGAAGAAGAGCCCGACAGCTCCGGTCTCGAGCAAGGTGTCCGGTGCTCCGCGCAGGAGCCCCACTGCGACGAGGCCCTCGGCGATCACCCGTGCCGCCGCGACATGGACGTCTCGCCATTCGCGGCCCGCCGTGCAGAGCGCGATTGCCTGCAGCTGTGCGGTGTGGACGAGCGAATGAAGCTCGAGTTGCTCGGAGCTGAGCTGACCACCGACCGCATAGGTCCGCGTGACGTCGCTGGCGTAGCCTTCGCGCTCGGCGCCGGCGTCGATCAACACGAGCTCTCCCGAGCGAAAGCGCCGAGAGCTCGGAGCGACGTGCAGGACCGCCGCGTTGGGCCCAGAGCCGACGATCGTGTCGTAGGCCATGGCATCGCCGCCGTGCCGGAACACCTCGGCTTCGAGCTCGATCTGCGCTTCTCGCTCGCTTGTCCTCTCGGTCAGTGACGCCACCACGGCGGCGAACCCGGCGCTCGTTGCGCGCTCGGCCACGCACATGCGCTCGAGCTCCACGGGGTCCTTGATCCGGCGCACATGATTCAGGCCGAAACGCAGCCTGTCGGTCAGCTCCGGGTCGCAGGGCGCGGTGGACCGTGGCGCGCCGAGACACGCGATCCGCCGTCCGCGCCTCGATGCCACCCAGCCGTGGAGGGCGTCCGCCGGCACACCATCGGCAGCATCGGCCGTCGCTCCCGACCACACGCGCTCGCTCGCGGTAATCGGGACCACGAAATCGAACCAGCCCTCCTGCGGGTCGAACGCGAGCGTATCTTCCGGCCGATTGCGGTCGGTCAGGTAGAAGTACTCGGAGTGTGCGCGAAACGGGTAGGTGATGTCGCCCCGCCCCGGCACCGCGATCGGCTCGCCTGCGCCGATGAGCACGATCTCGTCCGTCAGCGCCCACGCGGCGGCTGCGGCGATTCGGCGCCGCGAGAGTTGCCACTCGATCTTCGTCTCGTCCGGAGAATCGGTCACCGACGCGAGTCTAGGCACCGGCGGTGCGGGCATGTTCGGCGGCAGGAAGGACTCCGCCGGCGACGCCGTCCTCCATCATGATGGGACGGCATCCGCCTCGTCGTGGGGTGGACTGGGTCAACCGGGAGGACGAAAATGGCCGAGATTCCGACTCTGTACGTCTGCCACGGCGACAACGGGGGCCCCAAGATGCATCCCTGTCGTCGTGTGCAGGCGGCGCTGCGCGCGAAGGGCATTCGGTACGAGAAGGTGATCGCCGCCCACGGCAGCCCGATGCCCTTCCTGCGTAAGGGCTCGCGCGCCGAGTTGCGTGAGGCAACCGGCAACACGAAGCTGCCGGCGCTCAAGCTCCCCGACGGGACGGTCATCATCCACTCCAAGGCGATCCTGGCCTGGATCGACGAGCAGGCGTGAGTGTTCCTCCTGCTGCCGGGTCAGCGCGTCGCAGCCACCAGTGACTCCGGCCCGTCGCCGAGCACGAGCGGGCCGTGCGACACGAGCACGTGCGCGACCGGGAACCGGTTGAGGCCGCTGAGCACGGCCTGCAGTCGCGCGGGCCCACCCTCGGGCTGTAGCCACGAGGCCGGGCATCGCTGAAGGTCCCCGGCGGCGGTCCGCAGCATCGCGTCTCCAAACGCCAGTGCCGCCTGCGCCGGCAGCCACAGCGCGATCTCGTCCGCTCGCTCCACGTCGAGCACGCGCACCGCGTCGAAGACGAGCTCGCCGTCGGCGACCGCGTGATCGAAGGGGTCGGATGCCGTGCCGTTCGGGGGCGGCTTCGCCCACACCCCGGCGCCGTAGCGGACGGCCGCCTCGGCGATGCTGCGCTGATGCCAATGGCAGGTGCGCACGATGCCGGCGCAGCCGCCGTGCCCGCGGACGAGCCGATCGAGAGCGGGCCAGTCGACGACGAGCGGATCCACCAGCACCAGCCCCGGCGCCACGGCGATCGCCCACCAGGCGACGCTCTGCTCCCAGCCTTCCTCGCCGCCGCCCTCGTCGGTCCATTCGGGGTGCAGTGCCTCGAACCGCCACAGGCCCGGGAGAATCTCGCCGGTCGAGCGTGCCATCACGAACTAGGCCGATGCGCTGATGGGGAAGGTCTCGGTGATCCTCACGGTCGGCGCCAGTTCTACCACCTACCGGGCAGCACCGGCTACAGGCCTGGTGGGTGACGGACGGAGAAGGTGGACAGGTCGGGCTCGTCGGCCGGCCGATCGGACCAGCGGCTTCCGGTCTCGGCCAGAGCCACCGTGTCGAAGCGCAAACCGGCAACGTACATGAACGTGTGCCCGGAGTTGGCGAACACCGTGATCCATTTGCCCGGTCCCGGAAGGCCGTAGTGCGCGAGTTCCCCGGACACAAGCGTTGTGTTGAGCAGGCCCGCAGCCGCGAACACGAAGCTGATCGAGCCCGAGCAGTCGTAGCCCGTATCCTCGTATCTGCCGTGGCCGCCGCCCCAGATGTATGGCAGGTGGGCGATCTGGTTCCCTGCGGTGATGATCGCCTGTACCTGCGGCGGAGCGCTGATCGGTGCGATCGCCAGGCGGTTGGCCGTCAGGGTGGCCTGGGTCGAGCTCGCTGACAGGCCGCTGGCAGCGAGCTCCTGGCGGACGACCGCGTCGGAGACCGGCTGAGCCAGTCCGCTGCTCGGCGGGCCGACGCTGACCGACGACGGGTCGGTCCCATTCGCCGCCCCGGAGGCTGGCGCTGCCCCGGCCACCGGCTCGATCGCCTGCGGGTGGGCGCGGAGTCCGAGCGGGTTGGCACCCGGAACCGCGTCGGATACGCGCGAGGACGCCGGCGCGCTGGTCCCGGCCCCGCTTCCGGATCCGGCCTGCCCGCATCCTCCCGTCATCACGGCGATTGCCGCCAGCATCGTCAGCCCGCGCGCACGCACGGAGAGAATCATGACCTGATTGGTATCGGCCCGCGACGGTCGGCACTTGAAGGAGCACGTGATGTCCCGCACCGCGCGAGCTTAGACTTACCTGGTCCGCCCCCATGGTGTAGCGGTCAGCACGCCAGCCTTTCACGCTGGTAGCGGGGGTTCGATTCCCCCTGGGGGTACTGACTGCTGGTGGTGCCGGCCCCGGGACGCGGCGACTCCGGTCGGCGCGGTTCGGCGCTACCGGCTCGGCGCGCGCTGCGGTTTCGGGATGTGGAACAGCGAGCCGAGCCGTGCGGCGAGCATGATGTCGCCGGCGAGTTCGATCCGGCCGCTGAAGTAGGCCTGCATCGGATCGAGGTCACCGATCGCGAGCTGGAGGAGCTCGGTCCCGCCGAGCGTGATCGTGACCTGCGGATCCGGCCCATCGACCCCCCGGCTCACGCGGCACCGTCCGCCGGCGATGTGCAACTGGTAGGTGTCGGCGCCACCGTCGGCCCGGCCGGTGATCCGCCAGCGGACGACCGCGTTGACTCCGGACGCCTGCTGCGCCACCAGGTGCTGTGGCATCTGCCGGAAGATCCCCTCGAGCACGACGCGTCGCACCGGTGGCGTGCGCATCAACTGCTCGAGCCGGGTGTCCGGCGCCCGCCGGATCGCCCGGGCCAAGCCGTCCGCGACGCGGAGCGGGGTCCGCTCGAGCCCGCGCCGGGCGGCGATCAGCACACTGTGCGCGTCAAGCCGGGGATCGCTCATGCACGGAACATACGGCAGCGGTGCAAATAATCAGCCGAGCAGTTCAGCCAGCGTCACCGGCCGCAGGCCGCGCCGGCGCAGGATCTGGATGATCTGCGGCAGTGCGAACGAGGTAGCGGGGTAGTTGCCGTGCATCAGGATGATCGCCCCCGGCTTGGCCCAGTGCCGGATCGCCCCCAGGATGTAGCCCACCGTGCGCACGTTGGAATCCGCCACGGTTCCTGACCACATGATCACCTTCGTGTACCCGAGCTGCCCGGCGACGGCCAGCGCGCTCGAGTTGTAGGCGCCGTAGGGCGGCCGGAAGAAGGGCCGTGCGCTGACGCCGAAGGTGTGCTCGATCCAGTCCTCGTTGCGGGTCAGATCGGTCTCGAGCGATGACGAGGACTCCTCCAGCGCCGACATGTGCAGGAAGGTGTGGTTGCCGATCGTCAGCTGTCCCGCCGCGACAAGGCGCCGGATTGCGGGAGCGACCGGATCCCACGCGGCCGAGTAGCGCCCGTTGGGGAAGATGGTCGCGTGCGCGTGCGTACGCTCGAGCGCGCGCACCAGCCGCGCGACGCAGGTGCTGCAGAACCCGTCGTCGATCGTGAGCGCGACCTCCGGCCGGGCCGGCCCCTGCTGGTAGACGGTGGCGACACCGGGCCGGGCGGGCTGGATCGGGGGCAGGACGGGAGCCGCTCGATGCGCATGATGAGCGGCGGCGTGCCGGGTTGACGCATGCGGGGCCGACGGGTGCGCGGCTGCGGCCACAGGCGTCGGCGCGGAGGAGGCGGAGGACCCGCTGATCACGATCGCCGCCACGGCGGCAGCGATCAGTGCCGCCGCCACTCCCGCCGCAAGCATGCGCCGCCGCACCCCCCGCCGGCGCGCAGCCTCGCGCCGGGCGGCGAGATCGCTCGGGGACAGATACGACACGAGTGGCTAGACGCTCCTCGTCAGGCCGCCGTCGACGAGCAGCGCAACGCCGTTGATGTAGCCGGCCGGTTCGGAGCAGAGGAAGGCCGCGGCCGCGGCGAACTCCTCGACCGTGCCGAGCCGCCGCGCGGGAAGCTCCTGCACACGGTCGGGCCGATCGGCGCCGAGCTCCTTGGTCCGGTCGGTGGCGACCAGCCCGGGCAGCAACGAGTTGACGGTCACGCCGTCGGCGGCGACGAACCGCGCGATCGGCTTCAGCGCCGCGAGCAGGCCGGCGCGGTGGGCGGTCGAGAGCACGAGATTCGGGCCCGGCTCCCGCACCTGGCTCGAGGACAGCGACAGGACCCGTCCCCATTTGCGCTCGCGCATTCCGGGCAGGATCTGCTCGATCAGCGCGATCGCCCCGAGCAGCAGCAGGTCGTAGGCCTGACGCCATTGATCGAGCGTGAAGGCCAGTGGGTCCCGGGTCGCGGGCGGACCGCCGCTGTTGGATACGAGGATGTCGATCGGCCCCAGCTCGGCCTCGACCTCGCGCACGAACGCTTCGGTCCCACTGACATCGGAGGCATCGTGCACGAACGGCGCCGCCCCGATCCTCGCCGCCGCGGCCTCGATCGCGTCCGCCGACCGCGAGCTGATCGCCACCCGCGCGCCCTCGTCCACGAGCGCAGTGGCGACCCCGAGGCCGAGGCCCTTCGAGGCGCCCGTCACGAGCGCGGTCTTCCCGGCAATCCCTAGGTCCATGGCGCCAGGCGATGGTAGCGGCCGCCCACTCGACCCCGGTTGACCGGAACGTCCGGGCGCGCTCAGTACCATCACGCGGTCTGGGCGGTTAGCTCAGCTGGTAGAGCGCCTGCCTTACAAGCAGGAAGTCGGCGGTTCGAGCCCGTCACCGCCCATCGTCGGAAGTGCTGCAAAGGCGCGGTTTCTTGGCTCGATCGGGGAGACGTGGTCACGAAGATGTTCCCCAGCCGTGTTCCCTGCGTCCTGGCAGCCGTCCGGCCGTTTGCACTCGTCCGCGCTGGCCGTTGCGGACGAGTGCGTCCGTGGCCAAGCGATCACGCCTCTGACGGTGGCCAGCGTGATCCCCTGGTCGCAGGGCCTCGCTGCAGCAGCAGGCTGAGCGCGCCGCAGACACTACAAGCCGCCGCACCGGAAGAGGAGCGTCCTCTGCTTGCCCACGCCTCAGACTGCCCTCCGGCTCATTACCAACACCCTGTGCCACGGCGACAGCGCTCGCGCCGGTCGTTTCCGGGACTTGCTTTCACCGAGGTCGCGTATTCGCGCGTCGCCGAAGACTTCCCTGCAACGCGAGGGTTGGGGGGAATACGCGGGGCAGGATTCGGCGGCGATGCGCGGAGCGAGCGCCGGGGCGCGCTTGCCGCGCTGAGCAGGTGCGCGAGCGGATTACCGACGAGTAGAGCGCCGGGAGCGAAGCAGGTTCCGTGCCATCGACACCCGGATGTTCTGGACGGTTTGTCCGCCGAGTGGCCTCGGGCTGCGAGACGCGCCGGAGTAGACTGCGCGCGCCGCTGCCCGCGCGATTCTCGACACGAGAGGGAGTGAGACTTTGGGAGATGCGATTCTGGGACCGATCGACTATCTGGCGGTCGAGTGGCCCGAGAGGCATGTGACCGGTGAGGGGTTTCGGCTGCTGATGGATCTTGTCGACCGCGGGATCGTCCGCGTGCTCGACATCCTGTTCATCGGCAAGGACGCTGACGGGACGGTGTCGAAGATCGAGGTGGCTGATGTTCAGCATTCGGATGCGCTCGATGAGCGGCTGTGGGGCTTGTCGTCCGGTCTGCTTGACCAATCGGACATCGATCAGGTCGCCGCGGCGATCGACCCGGGCAGCCTGGCGGGGATCCTCGTGTATGAGAACGTTTGGGCGGTGCCGATGTGGACGGCGCTTGACCGCAGCAGCGCGCGGCTTGTTGGTGCGGGGCGGATTCCGGCCGGCGACTTGATCGCCGAGCTGGATGCGACCGACCCCGCTTGAACTGCAGAAAAGGACACGTAAATGGGACTGTTGAAGACGGGGTTGAAAGCGGCGGTGGCGGTGAAGACGGCTGATGTGATCCATGAGCGTGTTCTCGCACGTCAGCAGGAGCATGCGGCCGCCCAGGGCCACCCAGCGCCGGCGGGACAGGTGATGCAGCCTGGCTCGGCCGCTTCGATCGCCGCCGCACCGGCGCCGGCGCCGGCTGCGGCTTCGCCGGACATGGGTGGCAAGCTCGCGCAGCTTAAGCAGCTCGGTGAGCTGCGCGAGGCGGGCGTGTTGACCGACGCCGAGTTCGCCGCCCAGAAGGCACAGATCCTGAGCGTCTGATCGGTTCAGATCCGGCGCCGATCGAGTGAACGAGGCGGTCTGTGGCTGTCGCTGAGAGCAACGGTCGTGAGCGGATCGAGCACATCGTCGTGCTGATGTTGGAGAACCGCTCCTTTGATCACATGCTCGGCTACCTCTCGCTCGAGGGTGGCCGCACCGAGATTGATGGTCTGCGGCCAGGGATGGCGAACGACCTCGGGGGGCGGCGCTATCCGATCCACCATCTCGGCGCGAGGTACTTCCCCAACGAGCGCTGGGATCCTGAGCACACCGCGGCGGCGGTCGATTGGCAGATCAACGGCGGCGCGATGGACGGGTTCGCCGCGAGCTATGCGGAGACGCTTGCCGCTCGCGGGGTCGAGGATGCCGATCCGGGGGTCGTGATGGGCTACTACAACGCCTCCGACCTGCCCGTGTTCGACCACTTCGCGCGGCAGTTCTGTGTCTGTGACCGTTGGTACAGCTCGGTCGCGGGAGCGACCTGGCCAAACCGGCTGTACGCGATCGCCGGGAGGGGCGCCGGCAGCCGCGACGATCCCAAAGTGCCGATCTACCATCAGCACTCATTCGTGCGCCACCTGGAGGCCGCCGGCGTCTCGTGGCGCTGGTATTCCCACGACGTCGCGACGCTTCGCCTCGCTGATGCCAAGTATCGCGTCGGACACCGCGAGCATTTCGCCTATGTGCAGAAGCTCAAGCTGGTGTTCAAGACGCGTGGCCGAGGTCTGCTGTACCTCAATGAGGATGCTGCGAGTTTCCTCGAGGATGCCGCGTACGGTCAGCTGCCGGCTGTCTCGTGGATCGACCCGAACTTCAAAGACTTCAACCTGATCGGGTCTGCGCCAAACGACGACCACCCGCCCTCAGACGTCACTCACGGGCAAGAGCTCGCGCTGCTCATCTACAACGCGCTGGCCACTGGTCCAAAGTGGGAGAAGACGCTGCTGCTGGTCTTCTACGACGAGCACGGAGGTTTCTTTGACCACGTCGCACCGCCCGAGCACCCACCCGATGACGAACCCGCGACGTTCACCGGCTACGGGGTGCGGGTGCCGGCGTTCGTCATCTCGCCATGGGTGAAGCCCGGCTCGGTCTCCCACACCCTCTTCGACCACGCCAGCATCCCCAAGACGATTCTACGCCGATTCTGCGCGACCGAGCTCGAGGGACCGTCACCCCCCAGCGCAGTCGCCCACCGGCGCCGGACGAGCCATCCGCACGCTCTCAGCCCTCGCGTCGCCGACGCCGCCGACCTCGGCCAGCTCCTGACCCTCAACGAGCCCCGACCGGCGCCGGACCGCACCCACCTGGTGGACTGGTTCGCCAACGAGCAAGCCACACGCGCCAGACGGTTACTCGAAGACCCAGCCGGGGTGCTGCGCAAAGCAACGGCACACAGCCTGACCGATCTCCAATCCGGGCTCCTGGCTGCACACCGGCACCTCCACGACCACGGCCACCCCCTCGACCACCCATAGCACGACGAGCGCGATACCGACCGGGGACAACCGCCCAGTAGACGGGCTGAACTGCCACGTGCTGGGGCATCTGACGGCTTTCGTAGACAGACGGCGGCACTCAAGCGGATCGACGGTGGTGCGCTCGCTCTCGCGCGGCGCTCAAGCTGACAACGTCACGCGGCGATGAGAAAGGCGGCGACCCCGTGTGCCTGAAGAACGCTAGGCGATCGGCGGGAGTGCTGGGTCCCGCTGGCCGGCGACGCGGCGACGATGCGCCCGTTCGTCGTTGCATGCTGCGCGATGATGCGCCAACCCGCCATATGGCCGGATCTGTCCCGTTGGTGGCTCCCACGATGGGCGAGCGATCCACGTCCTGCCGCGGCGGCTTAGCCTTCCCCGATCTGAGCGCGCGGGCTGTGACGTCGTCCGGGCAGGCTGCCGCCGAGCCGCGCCGAACGCCAAATATTCGAGATCCGCAGTGACAACAGCCTCACCAGCGCATAGTCCGGTCCTCGCGGCGATTGCACTGATGACTCTGCTCGTGCTCGTCTGCACCGCGTGCGGCGCGGCTCGGCATCCGACAGCGCCTGTCCGCTCGTGCAATGGGTCGTCAGCGTTGTGCTCTCGGCCGCTCAACGAGGTGATCTTTCCTGCTACGCACAACTCGTTTGCTGCATCGAATGAGCCTGGCTGGTATTTCGCCAGCCAGACGTACCCGATGCCTCGACAGCTCGACGACGGGATCCGGGCACTTCTTATCGATATCCACTACGGCGTCAAGGACGCGGTTACAGGACGCGTTCGGACCGACCTCGCTGCGGAGGGTTCCGATCGCAACAAGGTTGCCCAGCAGTTGCCGGCAAGCGCCCTCCACGTCGCCGATCGAGTGGCGGGCGGCGTTGGACTGGGCACACTGAAGGGTAAGCCGGAGCCCTACCTCTGCCATACCCTTTGCGAGCTCGGCGCGGAGCCGCTGGACCGTGAACTGAAAGCGATCGACACGTTCCTCGGCGACCATCCCGACCAGGTCCTGATCGTGATTGTCGAGGACTACGTTCCGCCCTCGACGATAAAACAGGCCTTCGCCACGGCGGGGCTGACGCGCTACCTGGCAACTCTGCGAGAGTATGCGTCGCTACCGACCCTTGGCGAACTGATCACCAGCGGCCGCCGGCTGCTCGTCTTCGCGGAGGTGAAGGGGGGCTCGCCGACGTGGTACATGCCCGCGTTCTCGTTCATCCAGGACACGCCGCTCGGCGCCCTACGCCCCGGTCAGCTCAGCTGCGCTCGCTACCGAGGTACGAAAGACAGCCCGCTGCTGCTGCTCAACCACTGGATCCCACCCTTCCCTCCCAGCCCTACGATCAACGCACAGATCGGTCGAGCGCCTTTCCTGCACGCCCGCATCTTGCGATGCACCCTCGAACGTCACACTCCCGGAGCGATCGTGGCCGTCGACTTCTACCAGCGCACCGCCGTGATCAAAGTCGCACAAGAGCTCAACTCCGAGCACTGAGCGCAGGGAACGGTCTGCGCGCCACGTCCGCCGAGACCATTCCTTCGCCCGGATTTCACAACGCGCCGGCGACATCGAGCAGACCTTCCCCGGCGGGCCGAACAGCCGCCACAACCCCGCCATCGGCTCGGTTCCGGTTCTCGCGCGAGCAGAAGCGCAGACAACGCCCGGCCGCCCCACAAGAGCAGGGCCAACCCCATCGCCAGTCAAGTCTCGCAACTCGCGCATAGCGCAACCGTGGGTGCCCGATCGGAGCCGGGTGAGAGGCGCCGCGATCATGCACGCTCCGGTCATCGCGTCATCGCGTCATCGCGTCATCGCGTCATCGCGTAGGCTGTCGCGCGCAACCGTTCGGCGGCGGCCCATGGTCTGACCGGCGTGATCGCCTTGACGGTGTCAACCGTCAGAGAGCCTGTTCAGGCTCGGGCTGCGCCGAGTTGGTGGCGGTGCAGTTTGGTCAGGTTGTGGGTTGCCATCAGGAGCCGCCATTCAGTCCGCACCGCGATCCGGCCTCTTCGGTGGAACCGGGAGATCAGCCGGTTGTGTTTGGTGTGAGCGAACACGGGCTCGATCATCTGGATCCGTTTTTCGATAGAGCAGCTTGCCGTGGTTGGCCAGGACGGTGCGCATCGATGCGTAGCGCCCGCCGGTCCACCCCGGCCGCGGCTCCGTTCGACCTGCCGAGTCGGGAGGGATCAGGACGTGGATGTGCTTGTTGGCGATCACCTCGTCCATGTGCTGCTCGTTCCAGTAGCCAGCGTCGGCGAGCGCGACCTGGGGCCGCTCGGTGACCCCGGCTCGCTGGAGCTCGTTGAGCACGGCGCAAATCATCGGGTCGAGGTTGGAGAAGTCACCCGGGGTGGTGGTGATCTCCGCGGCCACGACGATCTGCCCCTCGTCCACGACCGCCTGGGCGTTATAGCCCTGCACGTACCCGCGGTTGGCCTTCATCCGCTGCGTATCGGGATCGCTCACACTCACCATCCCGTCGGGCACCGCCGGCGCGACCCACGGCTCCGGGCGGCGACCGAGCCGGCGGCCCTGCGTGTCACGCCCGTTCTCCCGGTATTCCGCATACGCTCGGTTGGCCGTGATCTGCGCGTCGCGGTCGGCCTCCAGCCGCTCCCCGGCGAGCACCAGCCGTTCCTGACGTCCGCGAGGAACAGGGTCACCTTGCCTCCAGCGGCGCTGCTCAAGCTGACGGTGCGCTTCGCGCGTCCACCCTTCGCGTCCTTGATGACGCGCCACAATCCGTTCGCTGTCGAACTCGAGCTCTGGCTCCGCAGCCGTGACCGGCTCCTGGTCCGGGGCGCGCTGATCTTCCGCGGTCGCGGAGGTGCGCCGCTCGCGTGCCTGACGGAAGAACTCGGCCCGCCCCTCCCGCGTGCGCAGCTGCTCAGGCAGCTCATCCCCGCGCTGATCGCCATACAGCTCATCCTCGGCCTCATCGATCGCCTTCGCTTCGGCCAGGATCTCCCGGGCGATCTGCCCAAAGTCGCGGGTCGACTCACGACTCGCGTTGCCCGCCATCTTCGTCCCATCGATCGCGACTTGTTCCGGTGTCGGGGCTTGACAGCGGATTCCTTCTGTAACTCCGTGATAGCCCGGACCTGAGTTCGGGCCTGGGCTTATGTGGGCGTCAGCGACGGGATCGGCTGGCGGTGATGCGCTGCGGTCGCGGCGTCTTGGAGGTAGCCGAGAACGGAGCGGCCCTGGAGGCGGCAGGTTTCGCGGGCGGTGCAGATCCGTTCGATCCAGCGGTTCCCGTTCTGCGATTGGGTGCCGAGCTGGATCTTTCTGAGCAGCACCCCGTGACGCAGAGCGCGCTCAGCGGCGTTGTTCGTGGGATCGATCCCCGGCACTTCGCAGAAGGTCCAGAGCGCGTCGTACTCGTCCAACATGCCGGCGCAGAACCGGCGGGTCTTCAGATGACGGCCACGGACCCCGCGCTGCAGCAGCGTCTCGATCGTGTCGCGCGACGGTCGCAGCTGAGCGTCGAGCCAGGTCAGCTCGTGTCCGTTCTGGAGATACTCGCGGTGAGCGGCGATCACTTGATGGGCGGCTGCGAGCAGCTCGTGCCCGAGCCGGCCCGGAGCGCCGTCACGCTCGGAGAGGCTGACGAACTGGCGGATCGCGTGACACCAGCACAACTGCTGCTGGAGCACGTCGAGCCAGTGATATCCGGCGTACCGGTCGGTGATGATGAAGCTCCCGAAGTCCTCGCCCAACAGCTCCTTCGCCGCGGCCTGGGAGCGGGACGGGTCGATCCGGTAGCACGCCATCAACGCGCTCGCCGCGACCCACAACCAGTTGGTCTCTCCCCGTAGTCGCCACGATGTTTCGTCCGCGTGCACCGCCTGCACGTGGCGAACCGCGTCACGCAGTTCCCGCCACGGGTCGGCGAGCACACCGCTCATCCGCATGATCGTGGCGTCGACCGCGCCGACGCTGACCGTCGTTCCGAACATCTCGTCGAGCATCTCCACGATCTGCCGGCGCGAGAGCCGATACACCCCCGCCATGACGGCGACGTGTGCTTCCAACCGCGGCCCGAACGCCGACGCCGACACCCCATCGCCCTCCGCCAGCACCGCGGTCCCACACTCCGGGCACAGCAGCCGGTGCAACCTGTGCTCGATCACCAGTGCCACGACCTCCGGCAGCTCCCACTTCTGACGGAAAACCGGGACCCCAACCCGCTCCTCACTGCCGTCAAATCGACGCCCGCACCCGCAACTGACCGGAACATGGTCAACGTGATCATCGACCCGCTCCGGTGCGGCGAGTTCCCGGGTCTTGCCCTCATGCCCCGGCTGCCCGCCGCGCTGCTTACGACCCTCCCGCTTGGCTCGCTCGCGCTCCCGCGCGCGACGCTGCTGACGGGTCAACGGCGGATCGTTCGACGGCGCCAACGAACTGTTCCTCGAATCACGCTTCAACAACCGATCGTGCTCATCCACCCGCTCCCGCAACGCGGTGATCTCCGCCAACAGCCCCAGCACCAGCTCAACCGCCGGCTCACCACCCGCCCGAGCGATCCGCTCCGCATCCGCAACACGCACGAACGCAAGATTCCGTGCGCCCTGAAGGAATCCTCCCGATCACCCCGACCCCACGTGAACGCCTACATCGCACACCCCCGGCCTGACCAGCCCAGCCTCCGCCTTAAACCCGCCGGATGGACACGGTAATTGCGCGACATCCTCTCGCCAAAGCAAAAGCGCGGCTCGCCACCGGTGCGATGGTGAAAGCGCTCGTGAGCCCACCGACCAGACGCTTGAGGTCGGGCTCCTCGGTCGTCGCCGTTGCGATCATAGGCTCGGCGATGTCGCTGCGAGCAAGGAGTCGTCCGGGCCGGCGCCGACCGATTGCTGCTGATGCGCGGAGCGAGCGCGGCCTTGGCGTCGGCGTTGACGGCTGGAAGCGCGAAACCAGTCGAGGACGTCGGCGCGAGCCGGGCGGGAGCACAGTCAGCCCGATGGATTGGTCTGCGGTCGCATTCACCGAATTTCACGCGTCCCCGGTGCCAGGCTCATCGGCCGAGCGCCTCGCATGGAAGGCGGCAGCCAGGCTGAGGGCGGTATTGTCTCCTGAGAGCGCGAGCCCACGTAAACACCGCGCCGGTGCAGATGACAACCCGGGCTGTTCACTCAATGCGAAATACGAGCGCCGACCGCAGCGTGTCCTAACTATTTGGGTCGTCTCGCGGTGAGGGAGGCCGGTCCGGTCCTTAAGCGTCACTCAGGGAGCTGGCGGGCTGCGGGTGCCCGAATAGGAATCCCTGGCCCAAGTCGCATCCGAGATCCACGAGGCGCTCCAGTTGGGCGGGATGCTCTATCCCTTCGGCGGTGACCGACAGTCCCAGCGCGTGGGCAAAGCTGGTCACTGCCGCAACGATCGGCGAGTCGCCCTCCTGGCCGAGCGTGGCGACGAGCGAGCGGTCGATCTTCAGCTGTGTGAGTGGCAAGCGTCGCAGGTGCCCGAGCGACGCGTACCCGGCGCCGAAGTCATCGAGCGCCACTCCGACGCCGGCGGTCGCGATCTCCGAGAGCATCCCGAAGGCGTCCGGTTCATCGTCAAACAGGGTACGTTCGCTCAGTTCGAGGGTCAGGCGCCCCGGGTCAAGTTCGGTCTGACCGAGAATCTGGGCGGTGTGTTGTAGAAGGTCGCCTGCCCGCAGTCGCCCGGGTGACACGTTGACTGAGATCGTCAGTGGGGAGCGCCAGCTGCGGGCCTGCCGGCAGGCTTCGTCGAGCACCCAGCGGTCGATCGCTTCAAGCAGGCCGGCATCCTCGGCGAGTGTGAGAAAGCTCGCCGGTGCAAGCAGGCCGCTGCGCGGATGCTTCCAGCGGACGAGAGCTTCGTAGCCGACCATCGCTCCCGAGGCCAGCTCGTGGTAGGGCTGGAATGCCAGCTGCATCTGCCCGGTGCGCAGACCGCGCCTTAGCTCGACTTCGAGCTGCTGGCGGCGCGTGTTACGCTCCCCAAGATCGGGCGTGAACAATGCCGCTCGTCCCCGCCCGCGCGCCTTGGCGCTGTACATCGCAGCATCCGCCGAGCGAAGCAGTGACTGCACATCGCTTCCGTTCTGTGGAAACAACGCGATGCCGATACTCGCGCCCACGGTCAACTCATGGCCATTGATGAGCTGGGGAGCGGCCAGGGCTCTGAGCAGTTTGTCGGCCACCGTCGACGAGCCGCGAGCGCCGGTGATCTCCGGCAGCAGGATCGCGAACTCGTCCCCACCGAGCCTGGCAAGCGTGTCTTCGTCGCGCAGACATGCCCGCAGGCGCCGGGCGACGGAGATCAATACACGGTCGCCGACGTCGTGCCCGAGGCTGTCGTTGATGACTTTGAAGCGATCTAGGTCAAGGAAGAAGACCGCGAGCGGACCGTCCCGGCGCGACGCCGTCGCCAGCCCCTGTTGTAGCCGGTCGTGAAACAGCGTCCGGTTGGGCAGGCCGGTCAGCGCGTCGGTGTAGGCCAAGTGTCGGAGGTTGCGTTCAAGCTCCTTGCGTTCAGAGACATCGCGGAACACAAGCACGCGGCCGGCCGTCGCTCCACGGTGGTCGATCAATGGCGTCTCGACGATTTCAAGGTCTGCGGTGCGCTCCCAGGCCTCTCGCGGCAGTTCGTGGGGTGGCGTCCGACCGTTTCCGCCCGGTGCCTCGTGATCGGCAAGCAATGTGTCGGCCGGGCATCCGATCAGCGCCGCGGCGGGGATGCCGAGTAGCCGCTGCGCTGCGGGGTTGACGTCGACCACGTGCCCGTGCGCATCGGCCACGACGACGGCGTCGCGCATCGTCTCGACGACCAGTGTCCGGGCGACGGGACGCAGATCGAGCAACTGGTAGCGAAGCACTCCGAGGACCAGCGTCCATGCCGACACTGAGAGCGCGACCGGCGTCGCGTTGAACTGCGCAAACGGCGCGACGTCCAAGCTCGACATCACGTTTGCGATCAACGGCACGCAGATCGCGACCCCGAGCAGGATGCTCTGGCGCCAGTACAGGTGCGAGATCCGCATCAGTGTAAGCACCAGGATTGCGCTTGCCGTGAGGACGAGCGCGTTGGTGTAGACAAAGTGGATCCAGTAGGCAGCCCCGAGACGGACGGTGGGCAGCGTCGCCCGCAGCTGCCCCGGAGCGTAGGAGCGGATCAGCGAGCGCGCCGGCGGAAAGGCCAGCAGCGAGAGGACGAGCACCGGTTCGATCGCGAGCGCGGCGAGCAGCCGCCGACCCGGCCGGGTCAGCCTCCCCGTGTACTGCAAGGCGAAGATCAGCCACGCCGGCGGCAGCAGGGTCGTGCCGATGAACTTCAGTGCGCCCCACAGCACACGGCTATCACCCGACGCTAGCAACTCCAGCGCGTAGGCCAGGCACCAGGCAGCGGCGGCGACCAGCACGACGCACAGGCTGGCGCGCCCGACCCGTCCCCGCCGGCGCCACATCCCGAGCGCCGCCGCAATGTCCGCAACGCCGCTCATCACCAGCGCACCGACGTACGCGGTTAAGTGTTCAAGCCCCATCGATCCGGTTCGGCGCAGCATACTCGCGTAGCCGACGACGCGGACCAGCCCCTGTGCGCCTCGCGTCTATACGCGCCGGTCGCGACCGCACCCCCGCCTTTGGTTTGCACCGACGAGTTCCGGCCACCCGCCTGAGGCGTTCAAGCGTCAGATGAGCGAAGTGGGCACCTGGATCACGAGACTCGCAGCTCCAAAAAATGGTCATCGGAGCGACCCCGTTCTAGTCGCCGCTCGGCAATGGTATGGCTACGCTGCGCTTCCGCCTGCGTGGCAGAGGGATCGCCCCGCTGGCGGTGACCGCGTGATCACCTCGTCGCCAACTCGATCGTCAGCTCAGCGACGTCAGGACGAGCAAAGATGGCATGAGCAGTGACGGCGCGGTGGCCGCTGCCGGTGCAGGTGGCCGGCCCTCCGCGTCGAATGACATACGTTGAAGGCGCGCGCGGGTACCAGCCGCGCGGCCGGTTCATTCGAGTACGAAGGGCCGACCGTGACCCACGGTATTTGGTGGGTCGGCTTGGACGCTGCCCGCGCGTCGGTTCGACGCGAGGAGAGATGACGGATGACAGTCGTGATGGGACTGGATCAGCACCGGGCGCAGATCACCGCGGAGTGGATCGACACCGACACGGGCGAGATCGGCCGGGCGCGGGTAGCGCCCGCGCATCGGGAGCCGGTCCGTAGGTTCCTGGCGCGGTTCGGTGGTCGGGAGCTCGAGGTGGCGCTGGAGGCGACGACCGGGTGGCGGTTCGTGGTCGAGGAGCTGCGGGCGGTGGACGCCCGGGTGCATCTCGCCGAGCCCGCCGAGACCAGCGCGCTGCGAGGCAACAAGAAGCGGCCGAAGACCGACCGGGCGGACGCCAGGCATCTGCGTGAGCTGTTGATGATCGGCAAGCTGCCGGAGTGCTGGATCCCGCCGGAGCATCTGCTGGACCTTCGTGCTCGTGTCCGGTTGCGGCACACGCTGATCGATGATCGCGGCGAGTGGCAGCAGCGAATCCGCGCAGTGCTCTACCACCACGGGATCCGCCACCGACGCGAGCTGGTGCTGCTGACAGCGGAGGGCCGCGCCTGGCTTGAGCAGGCACCGTTGCCCGACACCGCCCGCGAGCAGGTCGCCGTTGCCCTGCGGATGATCGACGCGCTCGACCGCCAGTTGCCCGTCCTCGATCGCCAGCTGCGAGCGTACGCGCGCCGACAGGCCGGCTGCAAGGCGCTGATGGGCCACTACGGGATCGGCGAGCTGACCTCTGTCGCGATCCTCGCCGAACTCGGCGACTGCCGCCGGTTCTCCTCCTCCCGCCACGCCGTCCGCTACGTCGGCCTGGACATCACCGTGTATCAATCCGATCAGCGCCGCTCGCCGGGGCACCTGAGCCGCCAAGGCCCCTCCACACTGCGCTGGGCGCTGTACGAGGCCGCCGTGGTCGCCAGCCGAACAGGCTCACCCGACCGCGACTACTACCTCCAAGCCGCCGCTCGACTCGGGCACAAGCGTGCGTGCCTGTCGATCGCTCGCAAACTCCTCAAACGCAGCTACCACACGCTGCGAGAACTCGGCGACGAGGCGCTCCAGCCCGCATGAGCTTCTCATCGTGCGCCAGCGCCCCACCTCAACCGATGCACCGCGGCCAGCTCCCGACAGACTGCTGCCGCCACGCCCGCGTGGACGGCCCGCAAAGACCGAGCGGCCGCACCGCACTTCCCCAGCGGGAACCACACCCCATCACCATCATGTCGCCGGCCCGTAGCCAACCAGGGTCGTGGACCAAGATAAGCATGGGCGCCCGCGCGCACAAAAACGCCGATAGCGCCAGCCGCCAGCGCCTGTCAAGCGCTCCGCGCTCGGCCCTTCGGACCGCCCTCCCGGGTGACAGGACGCCACCGCCCGCGCCCGATCACAACGACGTGGCCGGGATTGCCCCAGCCACACCAACAACTTCTCACCACGACGGGGCTTGACAAGGACCGACTGCACAGATAAGCGGTCGTCCGTGGCCATGGTTCCAAGGCGCCTGCATCTGTCCGATGGGAGCAGTCTGGGCGAGGCCGGGCCGACTGCTGCTCTTGTGCTTGCTACCTCAGGAGTTCGTGGCTAGCGGTGGACGGTGACCGTGATCGGCGCCGCCAGAGTGCTGCATCGCCGGGGCGAGCCGGCAGCGGTGGCCGTCCCGACGGGCGTGGCTGGTGACGTTCCAGACCAGCAGTGTCCGACGGTCCGATCCGGTTGGTGGAGACTGCCGCGGTTAGCCCGAAGCAGAAGCGTGTTTTGGTTTCCGGGGGACGGCGTTCTTCTCCATGGACGTTTTCTCACGCTCGCGATCGCGTCGGGCACGGACTGTCGCCTCGATTCGGGCTGGGTGTTCGAGGCCTGCAGGGCCATGGCAAACGCAGGCTCACGAGCCTGTTGGTGCCGCCTCAGCGCGCAGGCAGGTTGATGACCGAGTAGATCAGCGGGAGTGATCGGCGCTCCCGGTGCGGCGAGCCGGTGACGGTGACCTGCGACGGGACCGAGGTCGCCAGATCGACGGTCCCTTGCACCGTGTAGCGGTCGATCTCGAATGGTTCGCTCTTGGACAGGGGGTCGGGTCGTTCCTGGATCCCGAAGTGCAGGTGGGGGAAGGTCGTGTTCCCGCTGTTCCCGACCAGGCCGATGATCTGCCCGGTCCGGACGCGCTGTCCACGCCTCACGCGGACCGAACCGGGCTGCAGGTGCGCATAGACCGCGTACCGGGCCGGGCCGATCTTGATGCAGACGCTGTTGCCCCCGTAGTCCTGGGGTCCGCTGAGGTTTGGGGCGGCGAGCGGTGGGATGTCTGGGAGGTTGTCGACGGTCGAGACCACGGTGCCATCCGCCACGGCGTAGAGCGGGGCGCCGTAGGCCGGCCAGTCGCTGTTGTGCTTGCCATCGCCGGTGTAGGGCCGACCGTCGACGAGGCGGATCCAGTCGATCGCGAAGATCTCAGGCGTGACGTAGGTCCCGTTCTGCGACAGGACGACGTTGCGGTGGAGAGCGGTGGGATCGCTGCAGCACCCGTTGAGATTGATCCATCCGGAACCTCGCAGCGGCGGTGCGATCACGACGGGCGCGCGCTGGTCGGTGCGGAGCAGGGGTGCCGTGACGGTCGTACTGCCGATCAGCGACCGCGCTGGAGCGTCCGCAGGGATCGCGTACTGGATCCGATTCGTCACGCGCGTGGGCGCCGCCCGCCCGGCGGAGGCCGGCAGCGCGATGTCGACGAGCGTCACGACCGTCGACGCCGGCGCGATGCGCGCCGTCGGGCCCGAGCCGAGGGGCGGGAGGGTGACGGCCGCGAGCGCAGCGCCCCTGAGCACCAGCAGCCGCCTCCCGTCGCCACGCACCTCAAGCGACTTGAGCGTCGCGTCGGCCGTGAACACATTGGTGATGATCAGGTCGTACTCGACGTGCTCGCGTCCGTCGCTGCCATGGACATACTGAGGCGCGCCCGGAGCCTCGACCTGGAGCGCCGTCGGCTGGGCACCCGCCCGCCCCGCCGCGAACAGTCCGACCACCAAGCACACCCCCACCGCGGCCACGCGTCGCGCCGCAGGGCGTCGCAGTCCGCTCTCAAGCACGACTGACAACCTACCAGGCGCCCCCGTGGCCGTCTGCGGCACACGTTCGGACCGTCCGTGGCGGGCGCGGGCCGGCAGAGTGGCGTCGCGTGGACCAATGATCAGCGGACAGTGGGTCGCCGCGAACTGGTGTCTTGCGGAACCTGCCTGAGGCGCAGCGCGACTATGTCGTGCGCTCTGTCACCCCGTACGCGCTCGCACCAGAGCCCGATTCGTCAAAATCGAGACTGCTGCATATAGCCCAAAGCGACAACCAGCCGCGGCAACGAGCCCGCCCCTCATCACAGCGCTTTGTTTTGTGGGAGCATCTGCGTTTCGTGCTGGCAGTCACTCTGAGGAGGGTGTCAAGATGAGCGACGAGGACGAGATCCGTGGCGTGGTTCTTGACTACGTCGAGGGTTGGTTCGACGGCGACGCTCGTCGTATGGAGCGAGCATTGCACCCGGAGCTGGTGAAGCGTTGCCGGGGCATCGAGGGGGATGATCCCGATGCGCTCGAAACGCTCACCGCGCGGGACATGGTCGACGCAACCGCCGAGGGGATCGGGCGAGGGGAGGACGCGGATGATCGTCGCATCGCGATCGACATCACGAACCTCAGCGACGGCGTCGCAAGTGTGACGTGCCTGTGTCATCGCTATGTCGACCTACTCCACCTGGTTCGCATGCCCGAGGGGTGGCGGATCGTTAACGCCGCGTGGTGCATGCGATAGCGGCGCAGCCTTCCGCTCAGATCGAGATGCTGCAGCCCAGCCCGGCGGCGGCGGCGGTATCCAGCTTCAGCGCCGGCTAACGCCAGCTAGCCGGAACGGGCATGGCTTCCGGTCCTAGCCCAATCCAGCGGTCTGGCAGAACGCGGGGCATCCGTGGGGAGTGTGGTGGCCGACGCTCCAAACTTGATCTCTCTGCGGTAGTGAGGACGCGCATCTGCCGGTCTCAGGCGTAGGATCGGACTCTTGCCGGAGCTGCTCGACGGACCGTTGGGAGACCGGGGTGGAGCGATCCGCCGAGAGATCCGCACGCCGCGCGCAGCGGGAGTAGCCGGGCTACTGTTCTCTGGCCTGCTGATCGTTGCGCTGGTGCTGGTGCGAGAAGCGGTTGGGGCCAGGCCCAGCGACGGCGGTGCATGGTTGACAGATCCGGCGCACCGAACGTCAGCGCAGGTTGCGCTCGGCCTACTGCCGTTCGCCGCGATCGCGTTTCTCTGGTTCATCGGCGTGGTGCGCGACTACATCGGCGATCGCGAGGACCGCTTCTTTGCGTCGGTGTTCCTCGGCAGCGGCCTGCTGTTCCTAGCGATGCTGCTCGCCGCCGCAGCGCTTGCCGCTGGCCTCATAGCCAGCGGGAAGCAAGGCAACGGCAACGCTCTACTTGCCAACGGAGTGTGGGGGGTCGCCCGACATGCGATGAACACGCTGATCGACGAGTCGATGCGTTTGGGAGCCGTGTTCGTGGTCTCGACCTCGACGGTCCTGATACGCAGCGGGACCGCGCCTCGCTGGCTCACCGTTTCTGGCTACCTGATCGCCGCCGTGCTGCTGCTCGCCGTAGGCACGGTTCCCTGGGTCGAGGTGCTCTTTCCAGTGTGGGTGATGCTTGTCAGCGTGCACATCCTCCGCGCCGGCTACCGGCGGTCCCCACCCGCGGGCGCGGGATGACTCCGACGACCCGGACGCGCGCACCGATACAACGGCGGCATGGCGCATCGAGCAGCACAGCTCCTTTGATCGACCGGCACGCTCGCTCAGACTGCTGAGTTTGAGCACAAGGAGCAGTCTGAGCCACGACGAGCCAGACGGCTGCGTCGGGCTAGGAGCGGAAGCCATGCCCGTTCCGGCTAGCTGGTATTAGACGGCGCTAAGGGTAGATACCCCCGACGCCAGGCTGGGGCTGCTGCATCTCGATCTGAGCAGGAGGCTCCGGTCGAGCTAGCGCGCTGTCCCTTTCATGGCTTTGCGGAAGGCTGGCCCGCAGACGCGTACGACGGCTGCTCCTGGCCGCTCGACGTCGGCAACGACGCACACGATGCCGATCACATGATCTCCCCCGACGAGCGGTTCCACCTCGCCGTAGGCATGCAGTAACGACACGACCCCGCTCGACGGCGACGCTGCCGAGCCGTACTTTGTTCGACCAGCGGCGGCTTGTGCTCCGCTGCCGTGTCGGCCAGGGCTGAACTGGGAAAGCCGCGACTGCTGAGCTGCGCTACACCTCGGAGTGCCTAGATGCCGAGGATCTGCTTCTTCTTCGCCGCGAACTCCTCCTCGGTGATCATGCCTTGCTCCTTCAACGCTGCATACTTCTGGATCTCCGCGGCATCGTCAGGCTGGGCCGGGGCTGGAGCGGCAGCCTGCGGCGGGGCGGCCGCCGTCTGCTGAGCCTGGAGATCAGCGATCTGCGCGTTCTGGGCGGCTTCCTGCTGCGCGGCGGCCTGACTGCGCTGGGCACTCTTGGCACCCATGTGAGCCGCCCCGCCGACCACGACCGCAGTCCCAATCAGTCCCGGACCTCTGCGTCCTCGTCCTCTCATTTGAGTCCTCCTCTTCGTGTTAGCCGTAGCTGGCTAGGCCTGTTCAAGCACCCACTCGCGTGCTGCCTGGACGACGTCGTGCGGGACACGCTCGAACGCGGCAAGAACCCCTCCTGCGTCGCGGATCTTTTGCGCGACGTTGCGGGCCCACACGTTCTCCCAGACAAGGAGCGCGGCCGAGGTGTCCAGCTCTAGTTGCTGGCCGATGGCCAAGAGCTCCTCATCGTTCAGAAGCCCCTGCACTTCGATGTTGAGCGCGTTGAGTCTCTCTTGCATGTCCGGAGCGAGCTCGGTGACCTCGAGTGCGAAGACCTCCCCCTTCTCGTCCTTACCGACGAACGCCGCGTCGATGAGGCGAATCGTGCCGGCCGTAACGAGGTCGTCGAGCGCGGGAACGATCTCGCCATTGAACTGGTTGCCCGGAAAAGCAATCACCGCGTAGTCGACGGGTCCAATCTCGTCCATCCCGTTCTCCCTTCCTGCTCCTATCGCATCTCCTCTCGCCTCAACGGGAGGCAAGCACCGCCATCTGCAAACGGACCCTGAACTGGCCGGGCGAGGCGAGCTCAAATCACCGGTCGCGTCCGTGGTTGCATCCAGCCTACGCGTTCCGTCAGCTATGTGCGACGCGGCCACCTCCGGGGCCGCTGATCCTGTGAACAGGCAGAAGGAGCCGGACTGCAGCCCGAGCAGGCAAGTGTTGCTGCTCCCGTATTTCTTATCGGACTCACTCGGAGTGTCGGAATGATCATCAGGCAGCTCTCTCCTGCGGACTGATCCTGGATGCTGCAGACGAGCCCTATCTACCGAAACCGACACTCCGCCCGAGGTCTGCGCAGACAGCCCCTCCGGGCTAACCGCGGCAGTCTCCACCAACCGGATCGGACCGTCGGACACTGCTGGTCTGGAACGTCACCAGCCACGCCCGTCGGGACGGCCACCGCTGCCGGCTCGCCCCAGCGATGCAGCACTCTGGCGGCGCCGATCACGGTCACCGTCCACCGCTAGCCACGAACTCCTCAGGTAGCAAGCACAAGAGCAGCAGTCGGCCCGGCCTCGCCCAGACTGCTCCCATCGGACAGATGCAGGCGCCCGGGAGCGCCGCCGCGCACGACCGCTTTGATCGACCCGATGTCGCCGAGCTCACGATCGCGTTGGCGACGACAGACTGGGCGTATGCGCTGGGCGATGCCTGCGGTTCACGTCTCCTTGCCTCGCGCACGATTCCGGCTGTGGTCGCGCGCGGAGGCGGGACGATGGCGCGATCGTCGATTGCCGTCCAGAGGAGGACGTCATGGAATCCACGCCGTTGTTGGATCGCGCTGGCAGGCCTCGATCGCCCGCGACCACGTCCAGCTTCCACAAGGGGATCACGCCCCCTAACAAGGGGTTGCGGTACCCGGCCGACCCGCCGACGGTCGAGGGAGATCGTCGCTGTCATGCGCGCCGCCGGCGACGATACCGAGGGTGTGCGATTGCGCGGCATCGTCGTGGTGCTTTGGCGCGCGGGGCTGCGGATCAGCGAGGCGCTCGCGCTGCACGAGACCGACCTTGACCCGGACCGCGGCTTCGCTGCTCGTGCGGCACGGGAAGGGCGACAAGCGCCGCGAGGTCGGAATGGACCGCTGGGCGTGGGCGCACCTCGACCCGTGGCTCGAGCTCAGGGAGGAGCTGCCGGCCGGCTGGCTGTTCTGCATCGTGCGCGGTCCGACCCGCGGGCGGCCGTGCGCGACGGCCGGAGTCCGCGCCCAGCTGCACCGCGCCGCCGTTGTGGCCGGGGTCCGGCGTCGGTTCGCGCCGCACCAGCTCCGGCACGCGCACGCGGTTGAGATGTCGCGGAAGGGATCTCGCTACTCGTGATCCAGCGACAGCTCGGGCATGCGGACCTGGCGATCACCTCCCGGTACCTGCGCGGGATCGACAACACGGAGATCATCGCCGCCGTCCACAAGCGCCCAGCACCGATGGTCCCCGCTGACCCCCGGATCGCGCTTCGCCGCTGAAACGCTCGAGCCGACCGCAATGTGGCCGCTCCTCAGGGCGGCCACAGCCGACGGCCGGATTACGGGCCCGCTGACCGCGAGCACCACGACGCTCAAGCCACTCGACATTGCGACAAGTCGCCTAACCGCTCGTCAGCGCGCGGACGGCTTCAGGAGCAAGCGCTCGTGCGGGTCAGCCAGCGCAGGGTCGATCTCAACCGCTCGACCGTGCCCGATGCGATGGCGCGCGTTTCCCGGGTGCGCGGAGGCAAAGCGATCGTGCAGGACGCGCGTTGGATCGTGGCGCACACGGAGTCGGGGGGCAGCAAACGCGCTCTCGATGGGATTGGCGGTCCCGTAGCTACTGCGAGTGCTCGGCGGAGTAGTCGGGAGCGGTCGGCCGTGCTCGTCCGGCTTGAGCTGCTGTGGACGACAACCGCATTTCGTTCACTGGGTTGACCAAGCCTGAGCACGAGATGGGTCGCCATCCCGGCGATGTCTTTGCGTCGCCAAATTGGGGCACAGCGAACTCCTGGGCGGCTTCACGAAGCGTGGTCATCGGTGGGCCCCTTTGTGGAGGTGGGCGACACAGCCCGCGACCCGCGGTGGATCCAGCCCGTCAGGAGCATCGTGTCCCCCTGACCGGGCGAGCCTCCGGTCCTCAGGCGTCGGTTAGGTTCCCTGGCGCACACCTACGCCCAACCCGAGCAAGGGGGAGGAAGCCGATGATCGAGCCTTACCAAGCCGTCGGTCTGATCCAGACGATGCGCGGGATCCGACGGCGCGAGGAGATTCAATGGAACCTCGAGCACATCTCGCACATGATCAAGGCCGCCTCGTGGCTGAGCAGCATGGATCTTCCGGTCCGCCTGATCTGCATTCCCGAGGGCGGGCTGCAGGGGTTCACCGACGAGGTGCTTGATCTCGACCATGAGCAGTACGCGCACGAGTGCGCGATCGACATCCCAGGCCCGGAGACCGAGTATCTCGGCCGGCTCGCGCAGCAGTGGGACGCCTACATCGTCGCGCAGGCGAAGGCGCGCCACCCGGAATTTCCGCGACGGTTCTTCAACGTCGGGTTCGTGATCGAGCCGGTCGACGGCACGGTGATCCTCAAGCACCACAAGCTTGTCCCGCTGTTGCCGGTCGAGCATTCGGTCACGCCGCATAACGTTTGGGACCGGTGGATCGAGCTCTACGGACTCGAACTCGACGCGTTCTATCCGGTGGCGGACACGGAGATCGGACGGATCGGGATCATGATGGCCAACGAGGCGTCCTATCCCGAAAACGCGCGCGGGCTGGCGATGAACGGCTGCGAGATCGCCTACCGCGGTCCCTACCCGGCGCCGGGCGTGATGAGCGGCATGTTCTCGGTCCAGAATCGGGCCCGAGCGCTCGACAACAACATGTACGTGATCGGTATGAACCTAGGTACCTACTACCTCGACAAGGACTCGCCGACGCCGATCGACACGTTCTCAGGTGGCTCGCAGATCGTCGACTACCGCGGGCAGATCGTCACCGAGGTCCCGTACGGCGCCGGCTCGACCTGGATCGGCGGGACGCTCAACATCGAGGCGCTGCGCCACTTCCGCCAGACCGCCCAGTGGGACAACTGGATGAAGGACCTCACCACTGAGCAGTACCAGCTCATATACGAGCAGCCGGTGTACCCGCGAAACCTGTACCTCGACCGCCCTCCCTACACCCACCAGGAGTATCGCGAGCACGTGACCCGCCGCCAGGTGGAGCTGCTGCAGGACCGCGGGATCTGGGCTCCCCCCGCGGGCACACGCCAGCCTCCGGAACTTCAGCCATAGCTCACCCGCGACCCAGAGCAGCCAAGAGTCCAGCCAGATGTACCGAACACCCAAGGTTCGGAGCACGTCATCGGCGCTGTGGCCGAGCCGCCGTGTCCAGTGAACATCCGCCCGCGCGGAGACGACTCCCAGATCCGTCCCAACGAGATAACGCGCAAGCGGAGTTGTGTGGAGAAGCTCCTCTCGGTTCCACGCCTCGCACAGAGACCGCAGTGGCGGCGAGCTGGCGATCGCGTTCGTGGCCAAGCGCCCGTCGAGACGGCGGTGCCAGCGGACCACTCTCGTGTCGCCAACTCGATCGCGCGGCCCGCGACCTCGCGCCGAGCAAAGCGATCGTCAGCTCGGACGGCCGCGGGCCCACAGGAGGAGCCGCGCCGGGCCGTCCGGGCGCGCTGATGCTTGACGCCTCAAGCAGCCACGGTCGCGCCGTGTCCGCTCCCATCTCGAGGCGGTAGCGATCGAGCCGGGGCGTGAGGTCGCTGGGTTCGTTGCGGAGCAGCGACGCCGTCTGGACGCGCGAGACTGACGACGCCTCGAGGGTGCTCAGGAGTGGTCGGGGCGCCGGCCGCGCGCCATGCAAGTTGTTGGAGATCTGATCGTGCTGGCGGGCTCTTCGAGCAGGCGCCGCGCCTGGTCGATCTCGTCATTGTCTGCGCCGAGGAGGACCATTCGCGCTCTCAGCCGCTCGACCGTCAGCGACAGAAGCCGCGAGGGGAGCGCCCCGCCGGGATAGCACCGCGCGATGTAGTCGGCGTGCACATCGACGAGTCCCCCTGCGCGTAGGTCGCCGCACAGGCGGGCACCGTAGCCAGGATCCCAGCCACCGGCCAGCGCGGCATCAGCAGCAGGCGTGCATGGACGAGGTCAAACGCCGCTCCGGGCAGCTGGTCGGACAGGAGGTCATGCCGGCGCACCTCGACCCGATCGCTCGCAAGCTCGTCGAGCAGGCTCGTGTCGAGATCCACCGCAACCACGGAGCCCGAGATCCCGACCCGCTCGGCGAGCATGCGTGTGACCGAGCCTCCGCCCGCGCCGACATCCAAACAGCGCCAGCCCTCGCCAACACCAATCGCATCCAACTGACTGACGGTCAGCGGATCGTGGTACTCCTCCAACAACCCCAGCCGAGCCCGCTCCACATCTGGCGAGCCTCCCTGTGAAAGAACGTATTCAGCCAAACCCGGTCCCTCCGATCTCAACGGGATTCCAGATCCGCTAACCCCCCGAGTCGCTGCCACCCCAAGGGCGACCGGATGCCGATGCGATACGACTGCTCGCGTCCGAGCTCCGAGAGTCGTCGTCCACAGAGCTCACGCTGTTGAGATCGAGAGCCGGAAGTGCCCACCGCATGCCCGCAAAGTGCCGCTCCCACGCAGAAGCAGCCACGAGCTCGACGCCAGCGATCGTGCCGTCGGCTGCTCCTTACGGACATGAGCAGCCGCGAGGTCGCGCGGGGCGGCGGCTGGCTGCTCCGTCGCCGTAGCGGTCGCGCGCCGCGGCGGGGTTTCAGACGCAAAAGCTATCGCCGGCGTGATGCGCGCTCTCTGCGAAGGGGTGCGTCGGGCTATCGGGCTGAGAACCTCGAAGGAGATCGAAGCGGGACCACACGCGCCGACGCCGATCCATGTCTTCTTCGACGTTCACGATCATCGGACACCTGAGCGCACCAGCACAGCATGCCCCTGCGGTCTAACCCGCGCTGCATCGACCCAGCGATTGTGCGGTACCACCCTCAGCCTGATAGGGAAGAGGTCCCACGTTTGAGTCCTGGATCGCTCACTGGGGCGGGCTGCGGGTGACCTCTAGCTGGTTCGCTTTCGGTATATGAGTCGAACGCTCAGCAGCCCTAGGACGATGATCGCGAACACGGCACCGTAGCGGAATGGCACCTTGAACGCGCTGGTGGCGGCGCGTTGGACGATCGAATCGAGTTGGTTATGGAGGTGGCGTAGAACCGCGCTCTCCGCGTTGGTGGCGTGAGCGCTTGCCCGCGCGAACGTCGGGCCGAAGTCGGGCAGCTCGCTCTGCGGGGCGTTCTTGTAGGCCGCGACGAGCCCAGGCGCCAGCGAGAGCTTGAGGTCCGACGGGATCGGCGCGCTGAGCAGCGCTTCAGTGGCAGCTGGGAACGCCTGATTGGGCGCTTCGTTCAACTGGTTGACGAATATCGGCGTAAGGACCAGCAGTCCAAGCACGATCCCGGCGTCGCGCGCGGCGACCGTCTTGGCGGCTCGGGCGGCCGCCGGTCCGCCGCTCCGGAGCGCGGCTGTGGTCAACCCCGGGAACGCCAATCCCAGGCCGGTTCCAACCAGCGCGAGCGTGATGATCACTAAGCCGAGTTCGCGATGCGTCACGAACGAGAGGCCGATCAGGCCCACAGCCACGAGCAGCGCGCCAACCGGTTCCCAACGTGATCGGCGAACTCCTGCGTACATGGCGTTCCGCGATCGCGGTCGCGAGCGGGATCGTCTTCAGTTCGGACATCTCGTGTCCCCCTTTGAGAGCACCCGAGAGGGCAGACGACATCCGTGCTGCGCCGATCGCGGGTGCTGGCTGCGCGAGGCGATGCTGCCGCGAAGGGCGTGCATATTGGAGCGCCGGGGAGTACGGTACGCGCCAGGTGTGCCGGGAAGTCTGGTCGGCGATTTGCTGTCGACCCCGAAGGAGGCCTCATGGCCGACCCGGACACCGTTCCTGAGGACGCCGCCGGCGTACTGATGGATCTGTGGCAGGACCCGTCCGAGGATGGTCCGGGCGGCGCTGTCAGCCCGCCGGCTTGGTGGCTGTTCGCGTCGATCGTCGCTCGCGTGGGCGCCGGCCGGCCTGATCGGGCGTTGGCCGCGGGCACCGATCCGAGGGTAGGTGCGTTGCTCGAGCGGCGGGTGGCGCAGCTCACCTCGCGGCGCGCTCGCCGAGTGGCGGCGGATGTGCTCGAGTCCCGGCTCGTCGAGGCCGGTAAGCCGCGCAACGCCATGCGCCGGCTGATCGAGCCGGCGCTGCCGTTCCGCCTGCTCGGGCTGCTGCCCGGCGTCGACCTGCGGATGGTCGCCGACCGCACGCAGATGACCAAGGAGGAAGACGGATGACACTCCCACTGATCCTGATCGTCGTCGTGCTCGTGGTCGCGCTTGCCGTGCTCGCCTGGGTGCATCTCAGCTACCGGCAACGGCGACCGTCGCGATCGACGAGCTCCAACGGCGGCCGGCGCCGGATCCTGTTCCCGTTCGTGGCCTACGCGCTCTCCCAGCAGGCGCTCGACGCCGCGCTGCGCCTGTGCGCCGCCGAGGACGCCACCCTCGTCCCCGTGTTCCTGGCCCGGGTCTCGCTGCATCTCCCGCTCGACACGCCCCTCCCCCGCCAGTCGGCCATCGCGATCCCGCTTCAGGAGGCGATCGAGCAACGCGCGACGAAGTTCGGCATTCCCGTCGACGCCCGGATCGAGCGCGGCCGCACCTACCGCCACGCCCTGCGGCTGACGATCGACAACGAGCGCTTCGACCGGATCGTCATCGCCGCCGCCCAGCACGGCGGCGCCGGCTTCGACCCCGAGGACGTCGCCTGGCTGCTCGCCAACGCCCCCGGCGAGATCGTCGTCCTGCGCCCCGACAAGGACGAGCACCTCGGACCACCGCCGCCCCGGCGCGCGCGACGGACCCGAGGATCGCGTATGCGGTCGCGGGCGCGAGCACGCGAAAGGACACGCTCCGCCGCGGTCTCGTGACGCCGTCGAACCCCCGCAAGGTCGTGCGACCGGGAAGCAGGCCCGGCACGCCGTTCGGGATCGCACACCTTCATCAAGGCGATACGAGCCAGCCCACTGCGTGAGAGCCCTCGGTTGCGCGCGACGGCATCGAGCGCACCACACAGTTCAGGCTCCAACCGGAAGGCAACGACCTCACGCGCCAGACTGAGAACCGGACTAACACCTGTCGGTGGGGCGGACGGGATTTCCATGCCTGCAGATCGGCTGAGGGCCGTACGGCTGAATGGTCCGTGGAGGTTCGCGCCTCTCGGGAGCATTGGGCAAGCCCGGCGGAGGGGGGGCTTCTTGTGGGCAGTGGCGTTTTGGCGAGTATCGTGTCGACCTAGATGTGCCGGGAAGTCTGGTCGGCGGTTCGTTGTCGACCGTGGGAGGGCGGATGAGCACATCGGACACGCCGACCGTCTCGTCGGTCGACACGTGCACCTGGCACGCGGGCGGGTCGCGATCGTTGCGGGTGCGGTTGAGGGTTCTGGTTGGGCGTGCTGCGCTCGATCATGCGCTGGCGCGTGGCACAAATCCCATGGCGAGCGCGGAGCTGGCGCTGCGGGCGGCGCGGCTCGTGGACGCGCGGAATCGTCGCGGCTTGGCGCTTTGTGTTCGTTCGGCGATCTGGGAGGCGGAGGCCGGCGTGTCGGCGTTGCGTATGAGCGCGAGGCCGGTGCGGCGTGGGGAGGTTCTGGACTGTCGCGAGTTGCTGCTTTCGTTGGTCGAGCGACTCGAGAGTCCTAATCCGGTCGAGGCGGAAGGGGTCGCGATTGTGGAGCGGATGCTGAGCGATCTCGCGAGCCCGTTGTTCGTCTGGGCTGAGCCGGGGACGGTGAGGCGGCTTGCTCGCCTCGCGGCCGCGGCGATGGATCCGCCGCCGGTCGGGTCAGACCGGTGAATCGGGCGATCAGGGTCGTGTGCTTGGTCTCGTTTCTTTAGCGGTAGGCTGAGCGCTGGTGTGCCGGGAAGACTGGTCGGCGATTCGTCGTCGACCAGTTGGAGGACCGGATGACCTCGCCGCAGACGTCGGGCCCTGGGGGTCGAGCGCGTCTCGCTCGAGGGCGGGAGGTCTTTAACAGCCATCCGGTGCTGCTGGTCGCGTTTGCGTTCGCGGTGATGGCCGATCCGGTGTCGTCGGTCGCGTATGCGATCGAGGCGGCTTTGCGCGCGCTTCACGGGAACCTTGGGCTGCTGTTGCCGGCGATGTGCTTGGTCGTGGCGATCATCGCGCTGGTGATCACGAACTATCACCAGCTGGTCGCCCGATTCCCCGAGGGTGGCGGTGCCGCTGCGGCGGCGGGAAAGGCGTTTGGGGAGGGCTGGGCGTTTGTGCCGATCGGCGCGCTGATCGTCGACTTCGTGCTGACGATCGCGATCAGCGCCGCGGCTGGCGCATCGGCGCTTATCGACTATGTCCCTGCGCTGGCGCCGGTGAGGGTCCCGCTTGCCTTGGCGTTGTTGGCGTTCGTCGCGGGGTTGACGTGGTTCGGTCATTTCGGCCGGGCGATCTTTGCCGTGATGACGCTCGCGTTCGTGGCCGCCGGGGTCGCTGTGCTCGTCGGCGGCCTGAATGCTCCCGTGGCGGATGTCGGCCAGGTCACGCACTCGAGTGGTCACCCGGCGACGATCGCGGTGTTGCTCGCGTTTCCGGTCGCGATGGCGCTCGCGACCGGGGTCGAGGCGCCCTCCTCGGCGATCGCGCAGCTGGGCCAGCTCGACAATGCTGGGCGGCGGCGGTTCGGACGCGTCACGCTGTGGCTGACGCTCGGGATCGTCGGGACGCTCACGCTGGGGCTGACCGCCGCGGCGGTGCGGTTGAAGATCGGGATCCCGGCCGCGAACAGCACCCAGATCGGCAATCTCGCGAAGGCGAGTGTGAGCCACGGCCTGTTCGGATTCTTCCAGCTCACGACCGCATTGCTGCTACTGGCCGCTGCGAGCTCGTCATTCCAGGCCGGACCCGGCCTGCTCAAAGCATTGGCGCGCCGCGGCGGAACGGGTGGCGATGGGGTCGGGATCCTGCCGAGCTGGATGGGGCACACCAACGTGCATCACACGCCCCATTGGGCGGTGGTGCTGTTCCTTGTCATCTCCGCGATCGTGACAGTCGCGGCCGGGGCGCACGACCAAGAACTCGTCCTGTACTACGCGGTCTCGGTGTTCATGAGCTTTCTGGTCGGGCTGCTGGCAATGGCGCGGTTTTCCCGCCGCGAGCGCAACTACGGGTCCCTGGTGCTGAATGCCGTCGGCGCGTTCGTGGTCGCGTTCACGCTGGCCTCGAACCTGGCTCGGGGTAATCCGATCGTGTCGGTCCTCGCCGCACTGCTGATCGGACTCGGCCTGCACGGGCTCTGGGTCCGCGCCGGGCGCCCCCGCGGGATCGCGAGCGTGCTCGTCGAAGCAGAGCACGGCGACTGACCCCACCACACCCTCCCGATCACGGCTGCGCGAGGCGATGCTGCCGCGAAGGGCGTTCATATTGGAGCGCCGGGGAGTACGGTATGCCCCAGGTGTGCCGGGAAGTCTGGTCGGCGATTTGCTGTCGACCCCGAAGGAGGCCTCATGGCCGACCCGGACACCGCTCGTGAGTACGCCGCCGGCGTACTTGCGGATTCAGGACACGACCGGTCCGAGGCGCGTCCGCGTGGCGCTACCAGTCCCCGAGCCTGGCGGCCGTTCGTGTCCATCGCCACCTTTGTGAGCGCCGGCCGGCTAGATCGCGCGCTCGCCGCGGGCACCGACCCGAGAGCCGGTGTGTTGCTCGAGCGGCGAGCGGCGCAGCTCACCTCGCGGCGCGCTCGCCGGCTGACGGCGGACGCGCTCGAATCTCACCTCGTGAAGGCCCGAACACCACGGACCGGTCTCACCGCGGCGATCCCGGTCCAGCGAGGCGAACTGCTGCGCGCCGGCCGCGAGACTCGTCTGCTCATCGAGCTTCTGCGGGATGATGGCGACGTTCGCGCGCAAGGGATGGCGCGCATCCGTCGATTGCTGAGCGACGGCGGCAGCCCGTTGTACGCGGACAGCCCGAGGGGCACGCTCGCGCAAACGCTCATCGCGGCGACCGAGTGTATGCGTGATGAGCACTGAACCTGAACGGATCCGACGCACAGAGCTCAATGGCTGGTTCAAGGCGTTTGGCCCGTCCGACGCACGTTCGGTCCTCGGGCCCGAGCACCCGCTCACACGCAGCACCGAGTTCGTGCACACGCTCGCCATGCAAGCAATCGCGACCGCGGCGATCGCGACGACCGGGGCGCTCGCCGCTGCGGATCGACAGCCGTGGGCAGCGATCCTGTCGGCCGTCGCCGTATTCGTCGAGCTAATCGTGCTCGCGATCCTCGCGCTCAGCTGCGAGCTCAGGCGAGAACGCGTCCTCACGATGATCGCGAGCAATTCCGAACCTCTCCCTCTCGCTGAGCTGGGGCGCGAGAAGCGGCGGCTGATGAACGCTGGACACCGCTCGGCACTCGCGGACCGCCTTGAATGCGCGCTCGACCAGGCCTGCAGATGGCACCAGATCAGCGTCGCATCACGACCACCGGAGGGAGTCAAGCTGCTGTCCGCATTCGTATGCGAGGTGGAGCAGATCGCCGAGCTCGTGCGAGCACCCGTGCCCAACGTGCGCGGCGTGGCCGTGCTCGAGCTGTTCTTGATCGGCGGCTACGGCTCGGGGCTCTACGCCGGCGACAGCGAGGAGCTGCAGCAGCAGCTGTGGCGCATGCGCTATCTCCTCAGCCTCGGCCGGGTGACCGATCGAGGCTGCGGGTGAGGCGCGTCTTGCCTTTAGCCCGGGCAGTCAGCGGCTGAATAGTCGTCCGCTCGATTACGCGACCGACAACTGAATCGCCGTGAACGCCGCGTAGAGAACGATCACAACGACCCCGCCGGTGCGCCGCATTCCCCCGGGACGGGCGAGCAGCACGAGGCACACTGTCGTCATCAAGATCAGCCACGCGAGATCCATGTTCCCCGCGGCTGTGATGCCGGTCACGCCGATGAACAGGGCCGGGACGACCACGCCGGCGGCGAGATTGATCGTGTTGCTGTTGAACGTCTCGCTGACCAGCGCTGATCCACGATGCGCGAACCCCAGGCGCACGGCGGTCATCGCATTTGGAATGCTCGTGAGTGGCGCGAGGATCAGCACGCCGAGCACAGCTCCGGAGATTCCCCAGCGATCGCCGAGCGCCAGCGCCGACTGCACCATCCCCGCGCTGCCCGCCACGATCAACCCCACATCGAGCACCATCAGCGCGACCAGGTGACGAGCCCGACCCTCCTGGAGGTTCGGCGGTCGCTCACTCTGCCGCCGCTGACCGACCACCCGCGGCACGCGCCCCAGAACGCTCGCAACCGGTCGCCGATCCGTCGATTGCGGTCCGTTGACCAGCAAGAACAAGTACGGGATGAGCACGCAGGCGAGCAGAAACAGCCCCAGGAGCGGTGCGAGCCACTCGAGCAAGACGGCAGCCGCGATCAGAGTCACCAGCACGGCGACCAGACCCTCGAGCACCAGCATCTCCCGAGGCAGGCGTACACGTCCGACCAATACCGCGCTGAGGCCGATCATCGCTGCCAGGTTGAACACATTCGACCCCACAAGCACCCCCACGCCCACGCTGTGAGCTCCTTTGGCCAGCGCGGCCAGCGCGGTTGAGATCTCCGGACCGTCAGCCGCCAACGCCGTCAGCAGCCCGATCAACGCTTCCGGGAACCCGAAGCGGAGACCGAGGCGATCGAGCCGCCGCGCGAATACCCGCGCCGCCGCGAGGGTCACTCCGAGCGAGCATACGAACAAGGGCGCTGCCAACGACGGCGACATCACCGCGGGCACTGCGCGGGGTCCGGCGTATCGGGAAGAACCATAGGCCTCCTGCGGGGTCGACACTACATCGCCGACCAGTCTTCCCGGCACACCTACCCAGAGCCTACACGCCACCCTCGCCAGCCAACACGCCCGGCGGGCGTCCACAACCATCATGATCCCACCCGATCGATTTCATGCTCCACAGTCAGCACGCCGCCGACATCCGGAAGCTATGGTTGTCGCGCAGTGATCACCACCAGCCCACATCCAGGGCGCGACGTGACCTGATGGACTTCGCCGAAACCCGGACCCGCCGTCGTGACCGATTCGTGCTCGGGTTGCTCGCCGCCCGAGTGCGCATCCGGCGCCGTCGGGCCACGAACGACAGGGCACTTGCGCTCGGGGCAAACCCGGACACCTCGCCCGAGCTCGCCCAGCGCGCGCAATCGCTGCAGCGCTCGGATACCCGCGCCGCACTCGCCGCGCAGCTCACCAACATCATCCATGCCGCCGAGGAACCCGCAGACTACTGGCGATCCCACGGAATCGACCCTCCGCTCCGCGCGAATTCGGTGCTCGCCGCGCGCACCGACCTCCTCGAGCTCGCCCGACGTCTCGCCAGCCCGTCCCCCGCCTCGGTCACCGGCCTTGCCCGCGCCTCGCTTCTGATCGAAGCCCCCGACAGCCCGATCTACCGCACCCCACGACACCCGGGCGACGCAGACCTCGCCGACCGTGCACGCAACGCGACCGAACAGCTCGACGTGCCGCTCCCCCGCTGAGCGCACAACTGCCAGCCACCCATCAGCACGCGAGCAACAGCCCGAATCGCATCACCTCATCGAGCGCTGGAGCCGGATCGCCTCCCGCAACCGCTCCATGCGACCCAGCTGGCTGATGCGCGCGCGATGACCCGACCCCTCCAGAAGCTCAACGAGACGCAGCAGATGGTCAGACGGATCCCGCCGCACATCGTCGAACAGCGGCAGAACCGCACGCTCCGCCGCCGGCTCGATATCCGCCGCCGATGTCAGCACCAAATGCTCGACCCGAGCAGCAGCTCCTCGCCGCCCCGTGTAAGCAGAGCGCAGATCGATGTCCAGCTCGGGGACGATGCTCTCCCACACCACGACATTCGGCGTCGCCCTCCGCAGATGCGTCAGCGAGGCCACCAACCGATCATCAATCACGATCCGCAGCCGGACCCGACCACTGCGCCGCACCACCATCATCGCACCGTAGCGGACAGTCGAGCGACAGGCCATCGCACCGGGACGGCAACCAGGGCGGAAGCCAGCCGGCACCCGAGGCAGGGCGCGCAGACGGAACCTAGGATGAACTGACTCCAGGTTCTGCCGACAGGATTGGCAGACGTGGTTGAGGGCGGCGCCCGAGCGCGTTCTCAGGCTCGCCGGCCCGAACCGAGGAGGAGTCCGCGTGACTCACGATGACGCGCCGTTCGGCTGCCGCTGCCGTTGGTCGATCTCGCTGCTCGGACAAGGTGATGAGCCGTCGCGGGCGCGAACCAGTGCTGACCCTCGCGGCGTCAGATCCACCCAAGCGAACGACCCTGGTGCTCGTACTCGAGCCACGAGCAGCCTAGCCGCAGACCGGCGCAGACGGCCGCCACGGACCAGCCGTGCTCATGACTCCTGGCTATATGGTTGCATTATGCAATAATGGCAGTCTGCACACCACGCCTGCATCTGCTGAGTCCACGCACGAGGCACCGAGCCAGAGTCGAGACGAGCTGGTTGACGCGGTGCTTGGCGCGAGTCGTGCTCTTGTGGCGGTGGCTGCGCGTTCGCTCGCGGACGTGGCTGAGGATGTGACCCTTGCGCAGTACCGCGTGCTGGTCGTGTTGGCCGCGCGAGGTCCGCAGCGTCTCGCCGACCTCGCGGTGGCGCTGGACGTCGACCGGTCAACCGCGACCAGAATGTGCGACCGCCTGGTGCGCAAGCGCCTCGTGACTAGGCGTCGGATCAGCGAGGATCGTCGCGGGGTGCGCGTCACGCTTACGGCTGCCGGAGCCGAGCTGGTCGCGGAGGTGAGTCGCCGTCGCCGCGCAGAGATCGTGACGATCGTTGAGCGGATGCCCAAGGCGCATCGGGGTCCTGTACTGAGCGCGCTACGAGCGTTCGCTCATGCGGCCGGTGAGGTGCCTGAGCAAGACTGGTCGCTGGGATGGGATCCTGAGCGTGGCCGGTGAGCAGGATCCTTCCCCGTCTGTGCTGATTCGGACGGCCTCAGCATGGTTGGGGGGCGCTCGACTCGGGCTCGCGGTGATGGCACTGATCGTCGGCGCCGCAGCGGGGCTTGGTGCGGCCGCGTTCCGGTGGCTGGTCTTCGCGTGCACCTGGCTCGCGACCGGCTACACGCAGTTCGGCCAGCAGGGCCATGTCCCGAGCTTGCATCTCCCGCGGCTCGGGATCTTCTTCGTGCTCGTGGTCCCGATCGTCGGCGGGCTGCTGTACGGGCCGCTCGTTCAGCGCTTCGCACGCGAGGCCCGCGGACACGGTGTGCCGGAGGTGATGCTCGCCGTATCCGAGAACGGCGGGAGAATTCGCCCACAGGTGACGGTCGTCAAGGCGCTCGCGTCGGCGATCACCATCGGCTCCGGTGGATCGGTCGGGAGGGAAGGCCCGATCGTTCAGATCGGATCAGCGCTCGCCTCCACCCTCGGGCAACTCGTGCGAATGTCCGAGGGTCGACTCCGGATCATCGTGGCGTGCGGAGCGGCGGGCGGGATCGCCGCCACATTCAACGCGCCGATCACCGGGCTGTTCTTCGGGTTCGAGATCGTCCTGCGTGAGTTCTCGCTCGATGCACTGTTCGCGACCAGCCTGGCAGCGGTCACAGGCGATGTGATCAGTCGCGCCTTCTTCGGCTCAGCCCCGTTCTTCACTCAGGTGCCCCACGACCTCGCCGTGTCAAGCGACAGCACCTACCTGCTCGTGGCCGTGCTGGCGCTCGGTGCGGGGCTGATCGGCGTCGGCTTCAAGACATTCTTGTACTGGCTTGAGGACTTCGTTGATGAACTCTGGGAGGGCCGCCCGGAATGGGCCCGTCCGGCAGTCGGGGGCGTCGCGCTCGGAATAGTGCTGCTCGCGTTGCCCCAGATGTACGGGTCGGATACCCCGTGATGGGCAAGGCCCTGGCCGTCCAATACGCACTGTGGTTCATGGCCATCCTAATGTTCGGCAAGATCCCCGCCTCAAGCCTCACCCTCTCGATCGGCGGCTCAGGCGGAGTGTTCGCCCCATCACTATTCATCGGCGCGATGGCCGGGATGGCCTTCGGCACGCTCGTCCACAACGTGTTCGGACCACCGGTCGGCCCTGCCCCGTTGTATGCGGTGGTCGCGATGGGCGGAGTCTTCGCGGCGGCAGCTCAGGCGCCGCTGACGGCAATCGCCAGCGTCGCGGAGATGACTGGCAACTTCGGTCTTACCCTCCCAATCATGCTCGCCTGCGGGATCGCGGCGGCCGTGTCGAAGCAACTGAGCTACGGCAATATCTACACCACCAAGCTGCTACGTCGCGGCATCGACATCGAACGGCCACGAACGACCGGCATGCTGCATACGCTGACCGTCGGTGCGGTGATGCAACCGGTTCCTCAACTCAACGGCGACACTGTGCTCCTCGGACCGGACGGGACCTCCACCGAAGAAGAGGTGGCTGTGGATAGTCCGTGGGAGCGCCTCGTCGGGCACGTGACCGATACACGCCAACCACAAGAGCTGTTCCCCGACGAGACCCTCGAGCAGGCCCTACGACAACTGGTTCTATACGGACACGACGGCTTGCCCGTCCTGTCCCACGACGGGAGACATCTGCGAGGGTGGATCACCCACCACGACGTCGTTCGGGCCCTCGCCGCCAGTGTGAGCGCCTCGACCGGCGAGATCGAGCAGGGGGCCGTCGCCGCCGAGTTCGGCGTGGATGACCCAGAATCGCGCGCGCACAGACCGAGCACCCCGCTTGCGGGCTACGAGATCATTGAGATCACGCTCGGCCTTGAGTCGCCCGCCGCCGGCCATCGCGTCGGCGAGATCGCCTGGCCACCTGCCTCGCGAGTCGTTGCGGTCACCGAAGGACGCGAGACGGTACCGCCCGTCAGCGACACGGAGCTTCGGGCCGGCGAGCGAGTCATCCTCCTCGCCCCAGCCGCCCGCCCGCGGACAGTGAAGAGCTCACGCGATCATCATGACGCCGAGCGCGACGAGCAGGTTCCAGGGCGCCGGAACGGGCACGCGTGAACCGTGCCCGAGGGTCTCTCAGCAGCCGAGGTCGGCAAGGAGATCACAGAGCACAAGAAGCACGCCGCTGCCGACGAGCATCACGACCGTTCTGATCGCTGGTTGTCGGTTCTCGAAGCGTTGCTGCTGTCGCTCGTGGCCGTCCTCGCCGCGTACTCAGGCTACGCGGCGGCCAAGTGGGGCACCGAGTCTTCCGTGTCGCTCGCAAAGGCGTCCGCTGAACGCGCGAAGGCAAACCGTGCCAACGCCGAGGGAATTGTTACCCGCACGCTCGATTCGGCCTCGTTCAATGCCTGGTTCACGGCCTTCGCGGCCGGAAACGCCAATGCCGAACGGCTGGCGGTGAGGCGACTCCGACCGGGATACCGCCCGGCGTTCAACGCCTGGCTGGCCACCGATCCCGCGCACAACCCCGACTCTCCCCCCGGCCCGGCCTACATGAAGCAGTACGTCATCCCCCAGGAGACCGCCGCCACGATCCTCGACGCGCAGGCCGACGCCGCCTTCCGCACGGGCGAGGAGGCAGGCGCCACCGCCGACAAGTACATCCGCGACACGGTCTTCCTGGCCACCGTACTGTTCCTCATCGGCATCAGTGGCCACTTCCGGATCCGCTCGGCCCGCCTCGGCCTGGTCGGCATCGGGGGGCTGCTGCTCGCCTTCGCGGTCTTCCAGCTTTTCGGACTGCCCGAACCACCTTCGTAGCCCCTGCGAGCGCGGCAGCCAGTCCTCCTACGGGTCGGTTCGCAAGTGGATCCGATCGAGCCGTCTTAGTCTCTGGCTCGAATTCCCGCGTATTCGGGTTAGGCGGCTTGGGCGACGGGTAGGTCGAGCTTGTGGGCGAGGCGGTCGAGGTCGGCGCGGGTGAACTTCCACTCGAACGGTTGGGCGATCTGTTCGTAGCGGCGACCGAAGGCGAGTAGTTGCTGTTCGAGGTTGGCGAGGTCGGGGAAGTCGTTGGGAGTGAGGACCTTGCGCTGGACGACGGAGAAGTAGATCTCGGCCTGGTTGAGCCAGCTGGCGTGGACGGGGGTGTGGACGAGGATCAGGTTCTTGTATCGGCCTTGGATGCGTTTGATCGACGCCTGGCCGCGGTGCGCCGAGCCGTTGTCGACGATCACGAACACGCGTCGGGCCTTGCTGTACGGCTCGACGCTCATGAACTGCGCGATCAGCGCGTCGAACGGGACGATCCCGTCCTTCTCGTCGCAACGATCGAACAGCTTCGCGCGGCGTGCGTCCCAGGCGGCGAAGTAGCACAGAGCGCCGCGTCTTTCGTACTCGTGCTCGACGCGCTGCCCGCGCTTGACGCCGGGCTTGGCGGGCAGTGTCGCGTGTTTGCGCTGCCGGGCTTGGATCGAGGGCTTCTCGTCGCAGCAGACGACGTAGTCGCCGGGGTGCAGCAGCTCGCCTTCCCAACGGCCGGCGTAGAGGTCGAGGATCCGGCCGGCCTTCGCGGTGAAGCTGGGGTCGCGGGGGAAGATCCAGGAGCGGTACTGCCACGGCTTGATCGCATCCTCTGAGAGCCAGCGCCAGACCGTGATTCCGGAGATCTGCTCGCAGATCCCGCGAGCGACCGCCTCGCGCGCGAGCTCCACCGATGACCAGCGGGCCAACGGCACCTCGCAATCGGCGGGCCGCTCGCACGCGAGGCGGATCACCTCAGCGCGCACGTGAGGGGGAAAACTCGGCGGTCTGCCGCGCCGGGGTCGGTCCTCGAGGCCGGCGAGGCGCTGCTCGAAGAACCGCTTGCGCCACTGCGAGACGACATCTCGGCCGCAGCGCAACCGAGCAGCGATCTGGTCGTTGCGCAGGCCATCTGCGGCCATCAGCACCATCTGCGCTCGGGTCACCTGCCAATACGGCAACGTATACGACCGCGCCAACGACTCCAACACCCCTCGTTCCTCCTCGGTCAACTCGATCCGATACGGGCTATGCCTCGGCATCAGCGTCCCCTCACGAGACGACAGGATGCCACGCACGCTATGGCCGCGCTCGGACGCTGATACGTCGCCTTACTTACGAAGAGAAGCACTTAGTCAGATACGAGGAGAGCAGCTGCGAGATCGGCGCGACCTCTCGCGACTGGCTCAGATATCGCCGATGTCGATCCCGCCTGCGGGGCCCGGATCGGGATGGTGGCTGAGAGTTGCGAGTGTCTCTTCAGGATGGACCGGTTGCTCGGCCGGGTGGCGCTGGTCCCGGATCCCTGCCGGCTGACGTGCTGGAAGGCCGGTGGCGGCATGGAGGTCTGCCAGCGCTAGCACGGTGATTGCCGCCGCTTCGTCGGGCATGCCGTCGGCGTAGGTGCGCCACATCACGACGGCGCCGGCACGGATCGCTGCGGCGAGTGGGACGGAGACCGTGTCGCCGTCAGGGGCGAGTCGTGGTGCCAGGACTGGGCGCCAGGCGACGCCCATCACGAGCTCGTTCACGGTCGCCTCGCCCTCGGCGAGGCGGGTCAGGATCGCGCGACGCGTCGGGTCGGCGAGCGCGGCAAACGTCAAGCTGAGCGGGTCGGCCGGCATGTAAGAGATCGGCTAAATAACGCAACCGAAAAACATACGATTCGGTCCGGGAGCGCAACTCGGTGAGAGGCGGCCCGTTGCACGACCGCTGCGCGACCTGGTACTGATTGGCAGTAGCTACTGGCTCAGCAACCACGACGGACTGGATTCCGAATGGCAGTCAAGGCAATCTCCGAGTTCGCGATCCAGCCGGGCCGGCGCGACGAGTTCGTGCGCCTGTTCGAGAGCCTCATGGCGCAACATTTCGGGGTCTCCCGGCATCGATGTGGTGGCGGTTCGAGCCGGTTTGAGCGCCTGAGCAGGTCTTTCGGCGCCTGAGGTAATTCTCGGAAGTTGCGCGCTGGTCGGTGACGCGCCGCCGCCCGCCGTTGCAGGCTGCTGGCTGCTTGAAGGTCAACGGCTTGCAAGGAGGGACAGCGTGCGCGTCGCGACGGCATTCTCCAGGCTTCTCAGCCTGCCGGGCGTCTGGGTCAGGAAGGTTCGCTTCGAGCCCGACCGGGTGCGCGTGGAGGTCGCACTCCGACGCCGGCGGCTGATCTGTCCGGACTGCGGGTACTCGTGCCGGGCGCGAAAGGACACGCGGCCTGAGGACACCGTCTGGCGGCATCTCGATCTCGGCGTCTGGCGGTTGGAGGTTCACTGCCGCCGGCGGCGGCTGTGGTGCCCGCTCCACGGGGCGCGCACCGAGGGCGTCCCGTTCGCCAGGCCGGGGTCGGAGTTCACGCGCGACTTCGAGTGCCTGGTCGCGTGGCTGGCGACCCGCACCGACAAGACGACCATCAAGCGGATGCTGCGGATCGACTGGGACACGGTCGGGCGGATCGTCAAGCGCGTCTGCGACGACGAACTCGATCCCGACCGGCTGGAGAACCTGTTCGACATCGGGATCGAGACGGTGCAGGCATAGTGCACATGGAGCCAACAATTCGTGTGATTCGCTGGTCGTCACGCATCCGTTCCATGCGTTGCGGGGGCAACGGCTGGCTGTGTTGTATGAGCGGCGGTGGGCGGGCGGGCGCCTGTATGTGTGTGAGGGCGGGCCGCTGGGGACGATCGGGATCCCGGAGGACGCGACCGATCGTGCGCCGGCGCCGGCGGCGACGCCGCTGACGGTCGAGGTGCTGGCCGGGCTGGTCGAGTTGGTGGCGGCGATCAGCAGGCCGGATGGGCGACGGTCAGGAAGGTGTCCGGAGCCTGTGCTAGAAACAGACACAAGCTCATGATCGAGGATCTTTCAGCACTGAGCGATCGGCAGCTGCAGGCGTGGCGCGCGCGCTTGGTCGCGTCGGTGCAGCGGGTCGAGCTGACGTTGCCGGGCTCGTTGGTGCGCCAGGGGCGCCGCTGCTCGAGCAGCGGCTGCCGCTGCCGGCGCGGTGAGCTGCACGGCCCGTACCTGTACTTGGCGCTGTATTCCGGGGGGCGCAACCGGACGTTGTATGTGCCGGCGGCGTCGGAGGACATCGTCAGCGAGTGCGTCGGCGTCACGCAGGGCAATCAGGCGGCGTTGGAGGAGATCGCGGTGATCAACGTCGAGCTGCTGCGCCGGCGGGCGCTGGGGTGATGGCGGATGTCAGTCGTTGGCGGCGACGCGGTGGCGGCGGTGGCCAACATGGTCGAGGCGGCACTGGCCGCGGGAGGCATCGATGAGCACGATCACGATGGGCTCGGCGAAGGTCACGCGCGAGCATCTGGACCGCTTGGCGGTCGTCTATGTCCGCCAGTCGACGCTGGCCCAAGTCCGCGATCACGGCGAGTCGACGATGCGCCAATACGCGCTCGCCGACGACGCCGAGCGGCTCGGCTGGCCGGCCGAGCGGGTCGTGGTGATCGATGCCGACCTGGGCGTGTCGGGGCGCGGCGGGTCAGCGAGGGCCGGGTTCAAGGAGCTGGTCGGGCGTGTCTGCTGCGGCGAGGTCGGTGCCGTCCTGGGCCTGGAGGTGTCGCGGCTGGCGCGCTCGAGCGCCGATCTGCAGCGGCTGCTGGAGCTGTGCAGCCTGACCGACACGCTGATCATCGACGCCGACGGCACCTACGATCTCGGCCTGTTCAACGACCGGCTGCTGCTCGGCCTGAAAGGGACGATGTCCGAGGCCGAGCTGCACCTGCTCGCCGGCCGATTGCAGGGCGCCCGGCGTGCCGCTGCCGAACGCGGCGAGCTGCGCGTCCCGCTCCCGGTCGGCTACGTCTACGACGACGACGGCATCATCCTCGTGGACCCCGACGAGGAGATCCGCGCCGCGATCGCTGACGTGTTCGCGTGCTTTCAGGAGACCGGGTCGGCCTACAAGGTGGTCGGCGCGTTCGCCGATCGACCGTTCCCGGCACGCGCCTACGGCGGCGCGTGGGCCGGGCAGGTCCGCCATGGCCGGCTCACGCACAGCCGCGCGCAGACGGTGTTGCGCAACCCGGCCTACGCCGGCGCCTACGTGTTCGGGCGGCGCCGCAGCCGCCGCCACGTCGACCCCGACGGCACCATCCACGCCAAGGTCACGATGCTGCCACGCGACCAATGGGGCGTCGTGATCCACGACCATCACCCCGGCTACATCAGCTGGGAGCAGTTCTTGCGCAACGAACAACAACTCGCCGCCAACCGCACCCAGGACGGCGCGCGCCCGGCCCGCGAGGGCCGAGCGCTGCTGCAGGGCATCATCCGCTGCGGCAGCTGCGGACGCGCGATGGCGACGCGCTACAGCGACGGCAAGCCGTTCTATGACTGCGCCTACAGCCGCATCGATCGGGTCGGCACGCCCGGCTGTCGCGGCGTCATGGGCGACCTCGTCGAGCAGGCCGTCGCCGAGCGGCTGCTGGCCGCCGTCGCGCCCGACCAGATCACGCTCGCGCTGACGGCAGCCGACACGGTCGCCGACCGCCGCGGCCGCGCGACCCGCGCCGTCGAGCTGCGCGCCGAACGAGCCCGCTATGACGCCGCCCGCGCCGAACGCGCGTTTCACCAGTGCGACCCCGACAACCGGCTCGTCGCGCGCAGCCTCGAGTCCCGCTGGGAAGCCAAACTCCGCGAGCTCACCGACGCCGACGCCGAACTCGCCAGCCAGGCCGGTGAGCCCGCGCCGCCGGCGCGCGCCGACATCGAAGCGCTCGCCCGCGACCTCCCGCGCCTGTGGGCCGCAGCGTCGACCTCGCACCGCGACCGCAAGCGGCTGCTGCGCGCCCTCATCTCCGACGTCACCCTGACCTTCGCTCCCGACCAGCCCGACTTCCGCGTCGGGATCCACTGGCGCTCCGGCGCCAGTGACGAGCTGACCATGCTGCGCCCCGGCGCCGCCCGCGACGCGCGCACGGCCGCCGTCCGCGACATCCTGCACGAGCTCGGGCCCACGCACACCAACACGCAACTCGCCGACCACCTCAACCACACCGGCCACCTCACAGGCACCGGACAGCCGTTCGACGAGGCCAAGGTTCGCTGGTTGCGCTGGCAGCACCGCATCCCCGCGCCGTCGCCGCTCGCCGCCGACGAGCTCGGCGTCCACGAACTCGCGCAACGCCTCAACGTCGGCGACCACGTCGTCTACGTCTGGATCCAGCAAGGCAAGCTCCAAGCCCGCCGCGCCGGACGACGGCGCCTCGCGATCCCGTTCAACGACGATATCGAGGCCGCCTGCAGACAACGCCTCGCCGACTCACCCCGAACCCGCTACCTGAACCCAACAACCGTTGACGGAGGTGCAGAATGAAGGCAACGTCGACGAGGTCAGCTGGAAGCGCCAGCACAACTACCTCACCTTGGTCGCCGACCACCAGCGCGGGAAGATCGTATGGGGCACCGACGGCGCCGGCGAGAAGGCCGCCGACCGCTTCTTCGCCGAGCTCGACCCCGATATCGCTGGCTCCCTCCCGGCGCCCGGAGCGCCGAGCGTCGGCGAGCGCGCCGCCAAGCTCGAGGCGATCTCGCTCGACATGGGCCACGGGTACGCCGCCTCCGCCCGCACGCACGCCCCGCAGGCGGTGATCTGCATCGACCCCTACCACGTGGTGCAGGCCGCCAACCAGGCGCTTGACGAGGTCCGCCGCGCCTACTGGAACGAGCTGCGGGCCTCCGGCGACAAGCAGGCCGCCAAGCGCTTCAAAGACTCCCGCTGGTGCCTGCTCAAGAAGCCCGAGAAGCTCACCGACCAGCAGGCCATCACCCTCGCCCGGATCAGAGCCGCCGGCGGCGAGGTCTGGCGCGCCTACGAACTCAAGGAAGCGGTCCGCGGCATCTTCGCGCCAGGCCTCACCGTTGAGGACGTCGAGATCCTGATCGACCGGCTCCTGTCCCGCCTGGCCCGCAGCCGGCTCGAGCCGTTCATCCGCCTGGGCAAGACGATCCGCCGTCACCGCGACGGGATCCTCGCCGCGATCCGCCTGGGCATCAACCAAGGCCGCACCGAAGCACTCAACAACAAGGTCCGCCTCATCACCCGCCGCGCCTACGGCTTCCACAGCGCCAAAGCCGCACTCGCCCTCGTCCTCCTCACCTGCGGGCCGATCACCCTTCACCTCCCGCACGAACTACACGCGCTCGGGATCGGGTGACACTGACCACATCGATGCCGAGAGAGCCACATTTCGAGGGCATGCGCACCGCCGGCTGCCACACCACCATCCTCTACGTGGTCATCGACGACCCGGACAAGGCGGTCGAGATCTCCGCTTGGGACTCGGCCGAGGCGCGAGAGCGGATACAGCAAAGCGAGGCAATGAGCGCGTTTGCGCCGCTGTTTGAGCTGCTGGCCGCGCCCCCCAGGGCGACGGTGGTCGAGCAGTCGCACTAGGCCGCCGCGAAAACCCGCCCCGACGGTAATTGAAGCCCGGTAGCCCGCGCCCGGAAAGGGTCGCTCGCATTCTGCGCAAGCAGCTGTCGTGAGAGACTTTTGCGGATGGCAGTCGATGTCGTGACCGAGGTTGAGATTGCGCGGCCACGTGAGGAGGTAGCCGCGTTTGCCGCCGATCCGAGCAATGCGACGGCCTGGTACAAGAACATCAAGGCAGTGGAATGGGAAACCCCACCGCCGCTAGCCGTTGGGTCCAAGCTGCGGTTCCGCGCCCAGTTCCTCGGCCGGACGTTGGAGTACACATACGAGGTCCGCGAGATCGATCCCGCCCGCCGCTTCGTTATGGCAACGGTTCAGGGGCCGTTTCCGATGGAGACCACATACGTATGGGACGACGCGGCGCCCGGGAGGACCAAGATGACTCTTCGCAACGCCGGCGAACCGTCAGGGTTCGCCGCGGTCACCGCGCCGGTCATGACGCTCGCAATGCGGCGGGCTAACGAAGCCGATCTGCGCCGACTGAAAGCACTGCTCGAGGGCTGACCTCGGGCTTTCTATTGTCGACATCCCTTCGGTAGTTGGCACGTGTGATCCACTCTTGCCAGCGCCGACCCTAGCAAGAATGGTTCCTGTGATCCAATCTGAGTCGATCTGGATATACGCGCTCGGGACGACTGCCCGTAGGTCGTCGGTCCGAAGGCTCAGCGGTCGAGCGAAGTGCTCGTGGTGCTGCTGAGGGTGGCGATGAGCGTGAGCATCGCGTCGAGCGCGGCCGCGAGCGGTTCGGGGTCGCGCTGGATCTGAGCGAGCAGGCGGCCGCCCTCAAGCGCGGCAAGCAACGCCAGGGCGAGCTGGCGCGGATCGGCCTCGGGTGCGAGGCGACCAAGCGCGTGCATCCGCAGAAGACCGGCCATGATGCTGGCCTCCCACCGCTTGAAGGACGCCGCAACCATTACCCTGGCTTCGGGCTCCGTCTCGGCGAGCGCGGAACCGAGCGAGCCGATCGGACAACCGCCGCGCCCGTCCGTGTCGCGGGTGTGATCGACGCAGAAATCGCGCCACTCCCGTAGGCCGTCGAGGCTGCTGAGGTCGAACTGCTCCTGCGTACCGATGGCCGCGTCGGCCTGGCGCTCGATGACTGCGCGGACCAGCGCCGGCTTGTCGTCGAAGTAGTGGTAGAGCTGCGAGCTGCTCACGTGTGCGCCGTCGCGCACTTCCTCGATCGTCGTGCACGCAACGCCCTGCTGAAAGATCAGCTCTGCCGCGGCGTCGACGATCCGCGCGCGCGTCTCGGCGCCCTTGCGCGTCAACCGCGGCCGATCAGAACTGCTTGAGGACATCGGAAGAGTATACCGACCAAAATGGCTTTGACATTCCAACATGTACCTGGCAGAGTGGATCGCACAAGCCATTTACAAGCTACCTCGGTGCTGCTACCGCCGGGAAGCAAGAAGCCGCTGTGCTGGGCCAGGCCGAGCAGGGCCTAGCCGTCGTACAAACCCTGCGGCCGACCAAACCATTCAGCCAACCCTGGCAGGACCTACAAAGACGAGAGGGAAACCCTATGAGCACAACCCCAGGAAAGACCGTGCTGATCACGGGCGCCAACGCCGGAATCGGCAAGGACGTGGCCCGGCAACTGGCATTACGTCCCGAGATAGCCCGCATCTACCTGGCGTGCCGGAACCAAGACCGAGCGACAACGGCAAAGGCCGAGCTCGAAGCGGAGACCGGCCGGCGCATCTTCGACATCGTTCTCATGGACGTTGCCGATCCGGGCTCGGTCCGCGCCGGCCTGGCGGGCATTGACGGATCCGTCGACGCGCTGGTGATGAACGCTGGTGTCATTGGCCCGCAGTCGATGGCCTTGACCGCTGACGGGGTCACCACCGTTTTCGCGACGAATGTTCTTGGCCACGTCGTCCTCCTCGAAGGGCTCCTGGCCGAGGATCGACTTGGCGAGGTGGCGGTCCTCGCCGGAAGTGAAGCGGCCAGGGGACTTCCGAAGTTGGGGATGAAACGGCCATCGTTCGTCTCAACCTCCGCCGATGAACTCGCCACCGTCATCGACGGCAGCTACTTCGCCGTCGGAAAAGCTGACTTCAACCTAGCCTTCGGGCAGGCCAAGTACATCGGGGCCCTGTGGATGGCCTACCTGGCCCGCCAATACCCCGACCGCCGCTTCATCACCGTGAGCCCCGGCGCCACCACCGGCACCCAAGCCTCCAACGGCCTTGCGCTACCGCTGCGTGTAGCGGCCAAATACGTCATGCCCGCCCTAGGGATCTCCCACAAACTTGACCTGGGCGCGCAGCGACTGGTCGACGGCGTCACCGACCCGACCCTGTCCAGCGGCGTGTTCTACGCCAGCGCGGCCAACAAGCTGAAAGGTCCCTTGGTCAACCAAGCAGACATCTTCCCCGATCTGGCCAACCCGTCATTTCAGGACAACGCCAACGAAGCCATCCACCGCTTCATCACCTCAAAGACAGTCGCGTAACACCTCGCCGACCGGTTCCAAAGACACCATGAAACTACTCATCGCTGAGCTAACCACGCCTCCAAGACGGGTTGCTCGCACCGCCCTCAACGATTAGGGGAGAACTGATATGGCACCGTTCCCTGCCCCCGAGACGGGCATCCTGCTCACCCACTTCATCGTCTCTGAGGACATCGCTCGCTCGCGAGACTTCTACGCCAATGTCCTCGGCGGCGAAATCGTCTCCGAAAGCCCCGCGGTCGTCGCGCTCGCGAACAGCTGGATCATCATGAACACGGGCGGTGGCCCAACCGACGACAAGCCAGCCGTGACGCTGACTGCACCCGATCCCAACACGACAAGCAGCTTCCTGAACATCCGTGTCGCCAACGTCCAAGAGATCTACGACGACTGGAGCGCCAAGGGAGCCCAGTTCTTGACCCCGCCAGTCGACCACGGCGTCGAGCTGCGTTGCTACCTGCACGATCCCGACGGGCACCTGATCGAGGTCGGCCAGGCGAACCGTGAGTTCCTGAAGGAGCGTGGCTTGCTCGAGTAGGCGCAAGCCAAGGTGCAACGCGAAGCCGCGCGAACAGCTGATGAGCCACTCAGCCCCGGCGTCGCGGCGCAAGCCGAGGGATTGCTGAGATGAGATCACGCAGCGGTCATGTCGAAGCGGCGCACCGCGCTAGGCGCCAACGCCAGCGGCCGGCGAAGGAAGGTCGAGAATCGAAGAGTCGCGTTACGCCGCGCACGAGATCGCGGGCGTGCCCTGTCCGCCGTCGCTCGCCGGGCGAAGCAGCCACCACAGCGGCCCGCAAACGCCGGGCTTCCGCTGTCGCTTGCGGACACAGGCAGCCACGCCGCCCGCCAGCGGCGACACGCGCGCCAACACGGATGCAGGTGTTGGCCCAGCCCTCACGAGAGACTTGCTCGTCGCCAGAAGCGCGCACGCGGCCACCGCGGATGGACCGGTCAGGCCGAAGCTGCGCGCTGGCGATGATCCCGAAGCTGCAAGCACTGGAGCGGTCACCACGGCCTCGAGGCCAGCGCTACCGCAATAGGCGTGACGGGGCAGCCTGCCCAACGCGCCGCAGCGTGGCTGGTTTCGGATGGCAGTGCACGTCAGACCGGACGATCGCTTCCACCTCAGCGCCGACTCCAAGCCTGCGAGCGCTTCGGCGACCGAGCGCAACTCCTCCGACGCGGTGCGAGCCGGTGACGCGCACGCGGACGCTCTTGGGCACGGTTGGCATCAGTTCTGCATCCACGCCGACCGGGAGCGTCTGACGCGGCGGGGATGTGATCGCGAAGGCCGAGGAGAATCGCACGAGCACGCTGTGCACCGGCGCCCGCGCGGGGGCGATCTCGGGTGCGCAACAGCCGTGCGGTTTGCACCGCGCGGATCCGCTTTGGGGGACCAAGCTCCCGCACACCCCAGGCAGGTCTCGCCGAGTCGGCCGCGTTGCGCGTCGGCGACGCCGGCCGTGCGGCCCGCCGGGGTGACGCGACAGCAGCTACTACATATCAAGTCGGTGTTGGCCTTCACGACATATGTCAGACTTCGGGGTGTGTTCGAGATATCGGTTGGGCGACGGTAGACATCGGGGAACACATGAGCCGCCGAGGATCGAAAGACGAGCAACTGTTGGGGCGGCTGCTCGCGCCGCCGGATCTGGATGATGGAGTCGAGTCGCTCGATTACTGGGACCGGCGATACCGGCGCCTGTC
>CAWDCP010000011.1:0-349877 GCA_963800815.1 uncultured Solirubrobacteraceae bacterium | reverse complement strand
ATGCAGTCATCTTGAGGTGCTCGGCAAGGGCGATCTGCTCAATCCTTGGCAGCTGGAGACTGACACGAGGCTGCAGGAACAAGTCAACGTGCAGGTGGTACAGAGCGGCTGCGTGGCAGTGCTGGACCGCCGCTTCGCCGAACACATGACCCCTTGGCCCGAGGTATTCGCAGCGCTGATGCGCCGGAGATCATGCGCATGCGCCGGATGGTCTTGCAAGCCTGCATCCTGTCGCGCTCGCGGGTGGACGAGCGCCTCGAGCTGATGCTGTGGCGGCTTGGCGAGCAGTTCGGGAGCATGACGCGCGAGGGGCTGCTTGTGTGTCTGCCGTTCACGCATGCGCAACTGGCCGAGATGATCGCCGCTCGGCGTTCCACCGTCACGATGGCCGTGAATCGTCTCGTCGCCGAGGACCGACTTTGCCGTCCGGGCCGCAATCAGTGGCTGCTGCCCCACTCCGAGCTAACGAGGCTGACGGCGCTCGAAGCTGAGCTGCAGATGTCTGCCTAAGCTGAATCGAAAATACCGCCTTGGATTCGAGGAGCCTTGGGGTCAGGCGGCCTCTGGTAGCGGTTCGAGGGTGACTTGATGGCCGAGGCGTTCGAGCTGTTTGACGAGCCGTCGGCGGTAGCGTTCGGTGTTCTCGGTGTCGCGGTGGTAGAAGAACTCTTCGCCGAGCTCGTTGTATGGCACGCCTTGGTTCAGGACGTGGTAGGCGGCGGTGAGGATCTTGTGGCCGGTCGCGATCGTGGCTTTGGCGTGACCGCGGCGGCTCTTGATTCGGTGGTAGCGCGCCGACAGGTATGTGCCTTTGGTGCGCACGATCGCCTTGGCGGACTCGGTCAGGGTGCCGCGCAACCATTTGGATCCTTTACGGGTCGCGGCGGAGTGCTTCTTGCCGCCGGACTCGCGCTGGCCGGGGCACATCCCGGCCCACGAGGCGAGGTGATGCTCGGTCGGGAAGCGGCTCATGTCCGGTCCGATCTCGGCCAACAGCATCTCGGCGGCGCGCTTGTCGATCCCAGGGATCGTGTCCAACAGCTCGAGTTCACGGGAGAAAGGGCGGGTCAGCTCCTCGACCCGTTCAGACAGCGTCTGGATCGTCTCGTCGAGGAAGTCGATCTGCGCGAGCATCTGCCCGATCAGCAGGGCGTGGTGACCGGCGAAGCGACCTTCGAGCGCCTCGCGCAACGCGGGGATCTTCTTGCGCAGCGCGCCCTTCGCGAGGTCGGCCAGGACCTCCGGGTCGTGGGTCCCGGAGATCAACGCGTCGAGCATCTTGCGGGCGGACACGCCGAGCACCTCGCTGGCGACCGAGGACAGCTTGATCCCGGCATCCTGCAAGGTCTTCTCGACCCGCTGCACCTCGCGGGTGCGTTCCTGAATCTTGGCTTTCCGATAGCGGACCAGGTCGCGTAGCTCGCGCAGCGGCCGTTCCGGCACCAAGCTCGGCCGCACCAGCCCGTGCTCGATCAGCTGGCAGCCCCATTCGGCGTCTTGAACATCGCTCTTGCGACCGGGGACGTGACGAAGATGGGCAGCGTTGTAGAGCCGGCACTCGAACTCGTCCTCGAGCAGGTAGAACACCGGCCGCCAGTACACGCCGGTGGCTTCCATCCCGACGACGGTCACGGCCCAGCTGCGCAGCCAGTCCGCCAGCGTCAGCAGCCCCGCGGTGGTGGTCGCAAACTCGCGGATCTCCTGGCGGCGCCCGCCGGCATCGTCGGGAACCCGGACGCACGCGGTGATCTGGGACTTGTGGATGTCCAGCATCGAGCAGCGCTCGATCAAACGATCCATGAACCCCTCCTGAGGGTCGGATGACACGCAATGACCGCCCGGGAGAGCCTCATGCTGTGGAGTCTGAATCTCGTGCTCAAGGCAACAGTTCGGGGTGCCCGAGACTCTCGCGTCTCACTCTTAATCGGGCTCGCTGGCACCAAGCTAGGCCGACGTCGACCAAGACGGTCCGCGACATTGCAGCGACTGCGCGTGCCGGGCGCCAGCGGCGCAACAACATTTTCAGCCGTCCCGGGTGGGCCCCGCCAGGGGCGCATGGATCACTCTTATGGAGAGAAGGTTGTCAAGTCGGTAACGCCAGATGCCCGCGACGGTGGCGGGCATCTTGTCGGTCGGGGGGCGGCGGGCTGGCCTGGTGCGCGACGCGCGGTCAGACTCTTATGCGCGGTTCGTCTCGCCGCAGGACCGGTTTTCGTCGTGAGAGCCGTGCTGTCTAAGATCGAGCGTGGCTGGAGCTGCTCATGCTTAGATCGCTGATGCTCTCGCGCGTGTGCCAGGTCCCGCCGCGCCTCGACCGACGTGGCGTGTAGGCCGGGTGTCAGTCGGCGCGGGCGAGGGCCCAGCAGAAGCCGGCGAGTTCGCGTGCGACGGCGACTGCGACGATCGTACGGCGCTTTCCGCGTTGATCGGCCAGTCGTCGCCAGACGCGGTGCAGCCGGAGCTGAGCCTGCCAGGAGATCGCGACGATGTGCGCGGGCTGGCCGTCTTGGCGACGCTGCAAGGTCACGCCGCGGGCGGGGGCCTTGCGGTAGTGCCACGCGGCCTCGACCAGCAGCCGGCGGGCGTGCCGCGGGCCGGTCTTGGTGATCGAGCCCTGCCGGCGGGTTTCGCCGGAGCTGCTCTCTGAGGGCACCAGCCCGAGGTAACTCATCACCTTCCCGGCGCGATCGAACCTGTGAAAGTCGCCGATCTCGGCGGCCAGGCCAGCCGCAGAGAGCGTGTCGATCCCGCGCAGGCACCGCAGCCTCGCGATGGTCTGTGCGCACGGCGAGGCGGGCACGAGCTCGGCGATCGTCCGCTCGAGCGTGTCGCGGCGGAGCTCGAGGGTGTCGACCGCGCCGAGGTATTCCAGCAGCGTCACCTGCGCACCGCCGCCGAGATCCTGCGCGTGCAGCCACGCACGGTGCCGAGCGGTCCACGTGCTGCCAGTGTCCTCGTACAGGATGTCGTGGCGCAGCAGCAGCTTCGAGAGTCGCTGCCGGGCGCGCATCAGATCGCCGCGGACGTCCTCGCGGGCGCGCACGAGATCGCGCAGCGCCTCCTCCTCGACGCTCGGGACCCGCACCGCGTGCAGCGCGTCGATCATCAACAACCGCAGCACCCGCTCCGGTCGCGCTGATCGGTCTTGATTCGATCCTGCGCGGGACGCTCGATCTTCCCCGGCGCCGCCACCACACACCCGACGCCGGCGGCATCCAGCGCGCGCGCCAGGCCGTACCCGGTCGGCCCCGCCTCATACGCCACGCGCGTCGGGCCCGGCAGCCCGACGCAGAACTCCACAACCTTCGCGGTCTCGCCCGGCCCCCTGCACGTCCGGATCTCTCCAGACGCGGCGTCCAGCGTGACGGCGAGCACGCTGCGCGCGTGCACGTCCAGACCAGCCCAGCTGCGAACCTGTGCCATGGTCGGCCTCCTATGCGGTTGTGGCCCGGCCGCGCGGGTCGCATCCGCAGCGGCCAGAACATCCCCACGACTCGCGTGGGGGACCGACCAGACTTACCAGCCCGGCCGGGATGTCACCCTCCATAGGGCTTCTAAGGTCGCAAAGCGACACACGCAGCTACCTAACGTCGCAAAGCGACACAATCCGGTGTGAGAAAAGTCGCTACGAGCGGGTTTTTCTCTGTTGAGCCCCGCCTGGCGCCGGCATCCGACGCCTACGTTCGGTTGTAGCGAACCATCCGGGGCTTGGGGGCGATAAGCGCGGGATCACGCGTAGGGGCGCAGGTCCCGGATGGTCGCAGATCGCCCTGGGGGGCCATCCAGGGGTCAGCGAGCTGCTCCGCTGCCGATCGTCGGGCTGGTCCGACGGGCTGTCGCGCCCACCGGACTGCCAGCTCGGTGATGACCGTGCTCGCGCCGGCAGCCTCGAGGTAGGCGACGAGCTGCCCGAGCGTCCGCTCGTCCTCCTTGAGCTTGAACCCGAGCGCGCGACGCAGCCGCAGGTACTCATCGACGTGCGCTTGCAGGCCGCTCATCGCCCAGCACCTTCGGGCCACGGCGCCGCCAACGCTCGCAAACGCTCGACGTCGACGCGCGCGTAGATCGCCGTGCTCTGCAGGCTCCGATGGCGCAGCACCTGACCGATCCGGACAAGCGGAACGTTGGCTTTGACCATCTCGCACGCGGCCGTGTGCCGGAGCCGGTGCGACCCGAACTCCGAGATCCCGGCGCGTCTGCACGCCCGGCGCACCGTCGAGGCCACCGTCCCGGAAGCGATCGGCTCATATGGGGCCTTGGATCGCAGGAACACCTCCCGCCGGCTGCTCTGTGGCCGTCCGCGCCGCAGGTAGGCCGCGATCGCCTCGCCCACATCGGCCGGCAACGGCAGGCGCTCTTCCCGTGCGCCCTTGCCACGAACCACCAGCTCGCCAGCCCGCCAGTCGATGTCGTCAAGCCGCAGGCCGGCGACCTCGCCGCGACGCAACCCCAACCGCAATAGCGTGACGATGATCGCGTAATCACGCCGCCCGAGCGCCTGGCGGCGATCACAGCAATCCAGCAGCGCGCGAGCGTCCGCCGTGCTGATCCCCCTCGCCAACGGCGAGCTCGAACGGCCTCTCGCCAACAGCGCCGCCCGCGAAAGGTCAGACTCGACCAGCCCCTCGATGAAGCAGAACCGCAGAAACCACCGCACCCCCGAGACGAAGTTCTGCGTCGCGCTGACCGACACGATCTCAGACTCGCGAAGCACCGCGGCCGTCACATCGCCGGCTACCAGTCCGGCGATCCCGCGGTCCGGCGCAAGGCCCTCCACGAACCGCAGCACGCACGCCGAATACAACGCCACGGTGCCCGACGCCAACCCCCGCTCGGCGATCAGATAACGCTCAAAGCGGGCCAGCAGCACATCCGTCGGCGATGCCGCCACCTCGGGCTCCTCGGCGACAAACATCCCGAGCCCACGCAGCACATCAAGCAGGCACCTCAGACCCGGTCGCGACCATGAATGGCGGTGACGCCAGTTCGCGCGCTGCCACTCGAAGAACTCCGCGACACGCGCCTCGCTCACCTCAGCGACAGTCAGCTCACCCGCTTCGAGCCACCGGCTGAACCGCGCTGCCTGCCGAAGCTCGCTGACCACCGACAGCGGCGCATAGCCGCGCTCGACCAACTCCGCCCGATACGCCTCCGCAAACGGAGCCAACGGACCCGTCATCAACACCCTGCTGACCCTGCTCATCGACCTGGCCATCCACTCCTCCTTCTCCCGATACCGATCCGGGAAGGATGACCACAAGCGCCCGCGTTATGCCGATCCCTACAACACCAACATCCCAGCGTGCAAAGACTTTCTCAACAACATCGGCATAACCAGCATGTCGGCGTAATGATGCTTGTGCCGACGTCGGCACAAGCATCAGCTAAGCCTGAAACCACCGATCGGCTGGGCGGGTGACGTGGGGTTAGCCTGATTGCGCGGTTTCTCGTGGTCGGCCGGCTCCGGGTGGGTGTGGTCGCGAGGTTTTGGGGTGCGGGCGTCTTCGCGGAGATGTGACCGCGGCCGTTTTCGGGCACGGTGAACCCGCCGGCGTCGGCGGGAGCGGTCGGCATGGTGGTCGTGGACCGCGGGGTGCTGTCAGGTCAGTGCGGGAAGCGCGCGGATCGTGTCGAGAACGGTGTTGAACTGGGTTTGCCAGGGCCAGCGGGCGGGCATCCGGAGTGTCCATTGTCTGCTGGTGCGGGTCAGTCGACCGGGGATCTGGAGGAGGTGCCGGCGGCGGCTTGAGGCGGTTTGGACGGGCTGGTTGGGTTGCCCGATCTGGGTTGTCCAGCGTCCGAGGTTGTGGGCGAGGGCGGCGATCACGGTCCAGGCGCTGTTCGCGTTGAACTGTCCGGAGGGGAAATGCTTGAGGGCTTGGTCTTTGAGGTCGCGGATCACAAGCTCGATCGTGGCGTGGTCGCGATGATCGGTGTCAGCGACGAGCGTCGGGACGGTCCGGTTGGTCGCGAACGCGTGGTGGCGCCAGTCGGGAAACAGCTCGGCTTGGGCGCCGACGAGCCTCGTGCGTCTGATGATCAGCCGCCAGTCTCCGAGTCGGGTCTCAGCGATCTGCGCCTGGCCGGTATCGGGATAGTCCTCGACGGTGACCCAGTCCTCCTCGCGGATCTGGGCGATCAGTGCCCGGATCGTCTTTGACTGCTTGACGCCGATCGAGAACTCAACGCCACGGCGGTCGAGGATCTTGAACTGCTTGTGGTTCTCAAACCCGCTGTCGGCCCGGATGATGATCTGGCCGGTGTGCCCGGCGCGGCGGACGCGGGCGAGGAGCTCGTCAACGAACCTGCTCGCGCCGCGCTGCGTGTTCGCCTTGCCCTTGCGGTTGCGGATGTGCAGCACCTCGCCGGTATCGGCGCGCACGGCCGCGATCGGGTGGTAGCCGAGCTGGCGGGTGTAGCCGTAGGACGCGCCCTGCTTCTGATCGCCGTGAACCTCGCCGATGAAGCTGTCGATGTCGATCACCAACGGCAGCTCGCCTGGCCCTGCGCCGGCATCCCACGCCCGCGTCAGCGTCCTGTCGAGGACCAGGTCGAGCTGGCGGACATGCCCGAACGTGAACGCGCGCAGGAACGTCCCGAGCGTCGACGGCGCCATCACCCGGTGCCCCAAGATCAGCCCGGTGCTCCCGGCGCGGAGCACGTTCATGTCATCGATGCTGTCCGCGCCCGCGAGCATCCCGTGCACCAGCGACATCACCTTGCGACCCGGGAGCGCCGCGCCCGGCACCCGGTACCCGAGCCACACCGACTCGTTCGCCAGATCCTCGATCCCGAGACGGTCCGCCAACGTAGCGGTCAACAGCAACCCGGCGTCACTGACGAGCCGCGGCTCATCGAACCGCACCGTCACCGAATCCAGGCTCACCGGCCCCGCCGGAACGTCCGAACCGTCATGCACCATATGGGTGACCTCCTGTTGCAGGCCCGCCGTCGCCCGACACGACAGCTTTCTGCCTGCGCCTGAAAGCCTCGGATCAGGCTGGGCTGGTGACGTGTCTTTAGGATGATTGCCCGGCTTCTCGAGTTCGGCCGGATCCAGCTGGGTGTGGTCGCTGAGCTTTTCCCCTGCAGGCGTCTTCGCGGAGATGTGACCGCGGCCGTTTTCGGGCTCGGTGAACCCGCCGGCGTCGGCGGGAGCGGTCGGCATGGTGGTCGTGGACCGCGGGGTGCTGTCAGGTCAGTGCGGGAAGCGCGCGGATCGTGTCGAGAACGGTGTTGAACTGGGATTGCCAGGGCCAGCGGGCGGGCATCCGGAGTGTCCATTGTCTGCTCGTGCGGTTCAGTCGACCGGGGATCTGGAGGAGGAGCCGGCGGCGGCCCGAGGCGGTTCGGACGGGCTGGTTGGGTTGCCTCGATCTAGGTTGTCCAGCGTCCGAGGTTGTGGGCGAGGGCGGCGATCACGGTCCAGGCGCTGTTCGCGTTGAACTGTCCGGAGGGGAAATGCTTGAGGGCTTGGTCTTTGAGGTCGCGGATCACAAGCTCGATCGTGGCGTGGTCGCGATGATCGGTGTCAGCGACGAGCGTCGGGACGGTCCGGTTGGTCGCGAACGCGTGGTGGCGCCAGTCGGGAAACAGCTCGGCTTGGGCGCCGACGAGCCTCGTGCGTCTGATGATCAGCCGCCAGTCTCCGAGTCGGGTCTCAGCGATCTGCGCCTGGCCGGTATCGGGATAGTCCTCGACGGTGACCCAGTCCTCCTCGCGGATCTGGGCGATCAGTGCCCGGATCGTCTTTGACTGCTTGACGCCGATCGAGAACTCAACGCCACGGCGGTCGAGGATCTTGAACTGCTTGTGGTTCTCAAACCCGCTGTCGGCCCGGATGATGATCTGGCCGGTGTGCCCGGCGCGGCGGACGCGGGCGAGGAGCTCGTCAACGAACCTGCTCGCGCCGCGCTGCGTGTTCGCCTTGCCCTTGCGGTTGCGGATGTGCAGCACCTCGCCGGTATCGGCGCGCACGGCCGCGATCGGGTGGTAGCCGAGCTGGCGGGTGTAGCCGTAGGACGCGCCCTGCTTCTGATCGCCGTGAACCTCGCCGATGAAGCTGTCGATGTCGATCACCAACGGCAGCTCGCCTGGCCCTGCGCCGGCATCCCACGCCCGCGTCAGCGTCCTGTCGAGGACCAGGTCGAGCTGGCGGACATGCCCGAACGTGAACGCGCGCAGGAACGTCCCGAGCGTCGACGGCGCCATCACCCGGTGCCCAAGATCAGCCCGGTGCTCCCGGCGCGGAGCACGTTCATGTCATCGATGCTGTCCGCGCCCGCGAGCATCCCGTGCACCAGCGACATCACCTTGCGACCCGGGAGCGCCGCGCCCGGCACCCGGTACCCGAGCCACACCGACTCGTTCGCCAGATCCTCGATCCCGAGACGGTCCGCCAACGTAGCGGTCAACAGCAACCCGGCGTCACTGACGAGCCGCGGCTCATCGAACCGCACCGTCACCGAATCCAGGCTCACCGGCCCCGCCGGAACGTCCGAACCGTCATGCACCATATGGGTGACCTCCTGTTGCAGGCCCGCCGTCGCCCGACACGACAGCTTTCTGCCTGCTCAGGAGGTCATTTAAGATTCACTACCGGACGGAACCGGTCACGTCGCTCGGTGGAACCAGGCTAAGGCATGCTCACGCTGTCGAGATGTCGCGCGAAGGGATCTCGCTGCTCGTGATCCAGAGACAGCTCGGGCACGCCGACCTGGCTATCACGTCCCGATACCTGCGCGGGATCGACAACACCGAGATCATCGCCGCCGTCCACGAACGCCCGGCACCGATGATCCCCGCCGACCCGCGAACTGCGCCGCGTCGTTGAGCGTGAGGCTCGAGCCGAACGTATGTGGCCGTTGGAGGTGGCGGCCACATACGCCGGCGCCGGTCCGTTGAGCCTGGCTGAGGACAGTCGGTCCCGCTGCGCCGTCGGCGGCAATCGCGCTTCCTATGCAGAGAGCGGTGATTGCACGGCGGCGCGGCGCTGTCGGTATTGCTCAGAAGCCGTGTCACCGCGTTCCGGCTGGACTTCTGCTTAGGATCGACTGCCGTCGCGCAGATTGTCGTGATCGCACAATCGACGCGGGCTGCTCGCGGCCTGTGCCAGTCCACGACGATGGCCTGAGCTTGCCCTGGATCTGGCGACACTCGGGTCTCTTGCCCGCGCGGAGCGAGCCCTGCCTTCACATTCAGACAGGCATTCCCCGCCGCGGCGCCGGGTGACTGGCTGTGTCCGATGGGGGCCCGGGCGCACGGCCAATTCCGCTGGCCAACTCGTGGCTTCCTTCGGGTCGGAAGCGGGGTCGACGTGCTCGATCACGCTGCTCAAGGCTTCCGGATCTGGGTGGACGCGGTGACGCTGTGGCCGAGGGCGGCTCCGTCCCCACCAGGGCCGAATCAGCACGAGTCGGCAGCGTTCGATCCAGCGCGGTGCTAGCACTGAGCCGGGGCGGGCCAGCAAGCACCGGAAGAGCCCTACCGGCGAACGGTCGCACTGGGTCGGCTTGGAGGTGCACGCCGCGACGGTGGTGTGCGTGGTCGATGCCGAGTCTGGGGGATCACCGTGCAGCGTCCCACGCCTCGCCAACCTCGTTGCTCACCCGAGCCCGTTGCGCACCCTGGTCAGTTCGTCCTCGGCCTTCACGATCGCGCGCTCGTGCGACCGAAGTTCCATCGCGGCGAGACCCCGTGCTGCTGGCGATGCTCGGCGATGACTATCGCCTCAAGCGCCTTGCGACACGGCGTGTCGCCGTCAATCGGGCAGACGCTCACGATCAGCGCGCCAGGCACGCTCTGAAGCCACGCCCACATCGCCGGGGCGGCCGTGTGCGGATCGCGGTAGGGCATCTCGCGCCCGAACGCGCCTCGAAGCGCAGAGACCCTCTCGCGCAGCGACCGGCCGGTTTGGCCGACGTAGGCGAGCAGCGCATCGTCGACGGCCCGGACCCGGTAGAGCCCGGCCGTCGCCGGCAGCTGACCGAGGCTGGATCGCTCATCGAGCCGGATCCAGTCGCTCCAGCCGAGGGTGGACGGCTGCAAGGTCACGCGACCGTGAGCGCGGCGGCAAGGCGCGGGCGGTTCATCGATGAGAACTGCTTGCCGAGATCCCAGAGCTTATACCCCTCGGGGAGCTTGAGATAGATCGCGCGGGCGACCGCGAGGGTCTGCTCCGGATGGCTGTCCCACCGCTTCTCATCGGCGATCTGCCGCAGCGCACGGCCGGCGCCAGTGTCAGCGATCCGCGCTACCCACCGCTCGAGGTGCGGCTCGGCGGCCAGATAGGCGCTCTTGTCACGGTTGCAGATGCCGTGCGCGAAAACGAGGTTCTCAATGCCGTTGTCGATCTGCCGCGTCCACGGCAGAAAGTGGTCGATCTGCGCGCCGCGGCGCACAGCGATGCCGCAATAGAAGCATCGCCCGCCGGCCACCTCGCGCAGGCCGGCGGTCACCGGCACCAACGAGATTCGTGTCGCGCCGAACAGAAACTCGTCGAGCTCGGCCTGCGGCAGGCCGTTGAATCGGCCGACCGTGAGCGCCCAGCTGCGCTGAACGAGCGGACGCAGCAGCCCGGCGCTGCGCAGCAGATGGTCCCCGGCGCCAGGAGCGAGATGCAGCCGCCCGTCGAACGCGTCGGCCTTGACGTCGGACTCCTTGGGAAGCCGGTCCCATCCGGGCTGGTAGATGAACGGGTCGTACTGGTTGCCGATCAGCTGCAGACGCCCGAGCGGCATCTCGACCAGCTTCCACTCGACCGCTCGCACGAGCGCCTCGAACCGCTCGGGTTCAGCCCAGCGCGCGTTGCTCAGCGGCGCGGTCGCATCGCCCACCGTCCGCTCGCGAAAAGCCGCGATCAGCTGCACGACCTCCGCCTGTCCGCTCTGGTTCTGCCGAAGCGCTCCCGCCGGGCCGAACGGTCTGGTGTGCGGCCAGTAGATCTCGACCACCGCGCGGGCGAGGTGCCGGGTGCCGACCGTGGCGGGCGCCTGGCCCGCCGGTCCGACCGCCTCCGACAACACCTCGAGCAGTCCCAACAGCACTGCGAACTTGTACGTAGCGACGAACCGTCCCTCGTCCAACAGCTGCAACAGCCGCTGGACGAACCCCTCGAACTCCAGCCGCCTACTCATCGCGCCAGTACGCGGCGGCGGCCGGCAGCACCCATCGCACGCCGCCGCGCGGGTCCGGCACGTCTCCCACGAACCGCGGGATCACATGGACGTGCGCGTGATCGACCGTCTGCCCCGCCGCCGCCCCGGCGTTGAGCCCGACATTGAACCCGTCCGGCGCGAACCGCCGCTCAAGATCCGCGCGAACCTCGCTCACAAGACACCAGACGTCCGCCTGCTCCTCCGCGCTCAGCGCGAAGAAATCAGGCACATGACGAACCGGCAGCACCAACGTGTGCCCAGTGCTCACGGGAAAGCCGTCCGCAACCGCGGCGGCTGACCCCGCGCGCCGCCCAGCCGCACGGGAGGCGACCAGCTCGCACAACGGACACGACGACGATCGCTGCTGACCCATCACGCACATCATCGCCGCAATCGGACAACGACCCCACCCCATCCACCCCATCCACGCCTTCAATAGCTACAACGCCGGTGCAATCATCGAACCGGACCCCATCGCCCAGCTCCGACGCGCCGCACAACGGCTCGACACGTCTCGGACGCCGCCCTCGATCCGAAACCTCGGCTCCGCGGCAGCCCCGGCGCCCTGGTCTTCCATTATGCGGTAGGGGGTCGGCTGGATCGACCAGCTGGTGCCGTTCCAGCGCTCCGCCAGCGTCACTCCGGCGCGGGCGCCGTTGGTGAAGAACCCGGCGGCGGTGCAGGACATCGACGCCGCGCACGTTGCCCCGAAGAGGAAGCTGACTCTGGCGTCGGCGGGGAGGGGCGTCCGCCGGATCGCCCAGCCGCCGCCGGCTACCATGGCGAGAGCGAGTGGAACTCCAAGGGGGTGTTCACCGGGTGGGTTGACATCGCGTTGTCGGGCAAGGGCGCGCAAGGGGCGGCCAACGGGGGCCGACTGCTCGCCGAGGCAGGAGTTCAGCCCGACGTGGTGCACACGTCCGTGCTGACCCGGGCGATCCAGATCGCCAACATCGCGTTGGAGGTAACCCAAACCCCGATACCGGCAATGGGATGGCACCCGCACACACCACACACGGGCGGTCGGCCATTGCGTTCACTGGGGGCGCTTGGTTGCGGTTTCCGGCGTGATCCGGGGAGGCGGGCGGTCGAGCGAGGAGCCCCCCGCCGCCCGGAAGGGGGGAGGCGGCGGGGGAACTCCTCCGATACAGTCCGCGCACACAAGCAAGACAAAGTGCGAGACCGTGAGCCGGCCGGCGGTCGGGGCCGGCGGGCGCTTGGCCGGCGAATGGGCACACGCCAGCCAATGGGTGAGACTGGTTTACAACAGCCGGCTAAGGGCTACTTGAAGGGTCGCCTCGTTTACGCTAAGAGCCAGGCTGTCTGACGCCATACGGAGGTCCACGATCGTAGCTACCCTGGCGGGTACCCACGAGGCACTCCGACAGGGGACGGGACGGGGCAGCAAGCCGCGGTTCGTGCATTGCGTAGCGCCTGACGAGACGCGGACGCGGGCGGTGGCGATAAGCTTCGCCCAGGTGAGTGCCCCGCAAGCGCCGACGATCGACTCCGGGGCGCCGGGACGGCGCGCCGCCACCATCGCCAGCGCCTGGTGCTGGCGCGAGTTCGGACAGCCGTACGCTGAGCTGGTGTGGCGACTGCTCGCCGACGCCGCCCGCCACGGGCTGATGCGCCATGGCAGCTCGGAGGCATGGGCCGCCGGCGGCATCATCCTCCTGGCCCGTGCCAACCATCTCCTGGGCCCCGGCGGCGAGTCGGTGAGCGCGCAGTGGGTCGCCGACGACCTGGGCGTCAGCCTCGGTGCGCTCGCTTCAACCCAACAGGAGCTCGCACGCGCGCTAAACCTTGCCCGCTACCTGTAGTCAAGTCTGAGCCCGCACCCGGCCGTCTCGACGGCGACCGTTGCCTGGCTTCGCGGAGCGACGCTCTCGCTTGACACCGCTGCCGGTCACCAGCTACGAGTACTTCGCTGATCGTGACCCTGCGGAGCTCGGCTACGACGTCGAGCGCCGTCTCCCTCCCGGCCGGATCCTGCCGATCGAACTGTGGCCACCCCGCCCTGGGGCTCTACGCTTGGCGAAGTTGAACTTCGCACCCAGAGGGGCCATGCCCGCACTCGCCTCGCCCAAGCCCGGACCACGCATGAACGCGCGCGAGAAGACGGCTCGCGACAACGAGATCGTCGCCGCACGCATGCGCGGGCTGTCGTGGACCACGATCGCCGGATCGTTCGGACTCACCGAGCGCCAATGCCAAAACATCCTGGCCGACTACCGGGCAAGCCACCCGCGCCTGCGCGAGCGTGACCCGATCGAGATCGTCGACGACATGATCGACCGCTACGAGGCAGCGCAGGAGGAGCTTGCGCTCGTGTCCGCGACCACCCAGCACGACGCGACACGGGTCGGTGCGATTCGCACTCGCCTGGCTGCGCTGGCAGAGCAGGCGAACCTGTTGATGTTGGTCGGCGTGCTCCCGCGCGACCTCGGGGTGCTCAGAGCCGAGATCGACGCGCAGGCGATGGCAGGGCACGCCTTCGATGTCTTGGATCGGTTCGGCGTGCCTATGGAAGCTCGACGAGCCCTGCTCGACACGCTCAGCCCCCGCAAGAACGGGCTCGGTTACCGCCCCTGCCGAGGTCGCGGGGGAGATGATCGAGCGCCCAGCGGCTCCCGAGGCGGCTTCGGCGAGGCATCCGCTGCGGGATCATCCTCGGTTTCGATTGGCGACGGCGGAGGAGCGGGCGGCGAACGAACACGTGGTGACGTTCGTCAGCGGCCCGGCTTGGTCCCGGGCCGGTTGAAGCGTCATCTGGCGGCAATGCGACGAACGGGATGATCTCGATCGGCTCGCATGCTGGTGGCCTTAGCCCGGATCCACCGATCCGGTAGGCGGGTTCCGTCCGGGCCCGGGAGAAGAATGACCTCCTGTGCAGGGCTTTAACGGCTGATTGGCGCAGCCGGGGCCTGCAGACAGGAGGTCATCTTCGTGGTGCATGATGACGAGCGGGTCGGACTGGATTGTCTCGGCGTCGAGTTCGACGACGAGCGGGCGGTCTCGGACGCCGGGGTGGTGCTGGTCGCGACGCTCGCCGGACGGCTCGGGATCGAGGCGTTGGCGGGCCGGCTGGTCAGATTGCGACGGGATCGGCCGGGCGCGGCAAACGCGGGCCGCAAGGTGATGGCGCTCGTGTTCGCGATGGTGCTCGGCGCCGACTCGATCGATGATTGCGAGGTGCTCCGGGCCGGGCGGACGCGTCGGTTGTTGGGCGGATGGATACCGGCGCCCTCGACGCTGGGCACGTTCCTGCGCGCGTTCACCTTCGGGCATGTGCGCCAGCTCGACGCGCTGCTCGGAGACACACTCGTGCGCGCGTGGAAGGCCGGTGCCGGACCGGGCGATCAGCGGTTGGTGATCGATGTCGACAGCTTCGTCGGCGAGGTGTGCGGACGGCTCAAGCAGGGCGCCTCCTACGGGTACACCAAGCTGCTGGGGTATCACCCGATCCTTGCCACGCGGGCTGACACTCGCGAGGTGCTGCACATCCGGCTGCGAGCCGGGAAGGCAAACACGCAGAAAGGGATGCTGCGCTTCTGCGATGAGCTGATCGCCCGCGTCGACCGCGCCGGCGCGACCGGTGTGAAGCTGCTGCGCGCCGATTCCGGGTTCTGGTCAAAGAAGGTGTTCGCACGACTGGAGCGCGCGGGCTGGGAGTACTCGATCGGCGTTCGCATGATCCCCAAGCTGCGCAAGGCGGTTGACGGGATCGACGAGCACGCCTGGCAGCCTGTCGAGGACTATCCCGAGGACGGCGAGGCGCAGATCGCCGAGACCATCTACGGCGGGCGGCGGCTGATCGTCCGCCGGACCCGCCTGCTCGGCAGACAGGCACAGCTGTGGCCCGACTGGCGTCACTTCGCGTTCATCACCAACCGCGTCGACGAGCTCGCCGTGGTGGAGGCCGAGCATCGTGACCATGCCGTCGTTGAACAGGTGATCGCCGATCTCAAGGACCAGGCGCTGGCGCACTTCCCGTCCGGCGAGTTCAACGCCAACGGCGCGTGGACGGTGCTCGGCGCGATCGCGCACAACCTTCTCAGATGGACACAACAACTCGGGCTCCCCGACACAACGATTCGTGCCGCGCGGACGATCCGTCGCCGGTGGTTGCAGATCGCCGGGCGCCTGACCCGTCACGGCCGTGCATGGACGCTGCATCTCCCCGCTCGCTGGCCATGGCAAGGCGACTACCTCAACGCGCTGAACCGGATCCGCGCGCTCCGCGCCGCCTGATCCGGCGCCACCGCGATCCACCGACGAGCACCGAGCCTCCGCCGGACCCGGGCGCGATCGCCGCTGCCCGGAAACACCCGCGCACGCTTCCGCGCAAGCGCCGAGCTCGACGTGAGAACCCGATCACGTCCGATCACCACCACCAACCGCGCTCAACTCGGCCAGATCACCCGATCACGCACCCCACCCCCAGCGGATCGGTGGATCCAGGCTTAGAGGCAACCGGAGCGCGCACTGCTGCATCGCGCTGTCCAAGCAGCAGCGCCGTGCATCCTCAGCCGCGGCTGCCGGAGGCGTTCCAACTCATCAGCCTCGGCCACGGCGCCGCGGACTTCCGGATTCTCAAACGGATGCGGCAGTCCGACCACCGGCGCGACAGTGCTGCTCGTCGTCCGGAGCATCACAGATTCCAGGGGTGGATCGAGTCTTCTGCCCGCACGCCTGCGGCCGCTTGCTGGCCATCGGGCCGGCGGCTAACACCCGCCGGTTGCGGACTTGCGCTTCGTCGCCGAAGCACTCGCCCGGTCCGCGCGGGCGAGAACACAAATGCGATCGTGCGAGCGGTGAGGACGGGCGCGCACAGCGGGCCGAAGGCGCGTCCCCTGCGCCGCTGCGTCGGACTGCTCCTTTGGGCCGACAGCGGTCACGCGCCGCGCTGGTTCTGGCATCCAGAACGCTGTCCCTCCGCATGGTAAGCAGTAGCCGGGGGCTGGTGATCGGAAGTGCGGAGCGCGCGGCGTCAGCGGCTATCTGCTACGCGGCGCGTAGCGCTACAGGCCCACGGCGGTCTTCGCTCGGGCGAGCACGCGGTCGGCGACGGCGGGCGTAATGTTCGCCGTCGGCAAGCCGGGCGTCGAGCGCGCCCGGGTTCGTGAGCAGCCGCTGGTAGCTGTCGCGCATCGACACGACGTGCGTGTCGATGACCTCGGCGAGCTGCGCCTTGACCTCGCCGTAGCGGATGCCGCCGCTGCGGGAGCGAGTCGACGTCGGCGATCGTGGGTGTGTCGGCGAACACGCGAAGCAGAGCGATCAGCGTTCAGGCGTCGGGGTCCTCGCCCGTTCCAACCGCGACGCTGCCCGAGAACGACCGAAGCGCGGCGGCGAGCGCGACGTCAACCTCGGCTTGGACTTGCGTGACGGACTCCGCGAACTTTGTCCGCCCGTGTCCCCGACACACGCCCGCGAGGGCTCCATCCCTCGCCACTGTGGAATCCGCGCGGACACATCTCAGGGACACGAGGGACACCGCTCCTTGGTCGGGTGAGCCGCGGATCGCACGCGACATATCTGCGACGATCGACGACCTCGACGCGGTGGCGGCCAAGCTTTCCCCTGATGTTGAGTTCTCGGCGCCCGGGTTCGAGGGCCGCGTCGCCGAGGCGGTGATCGGATTCATGGCGCCGTTCCTGTCGGCGTTCCCCGACATCCATCACGAGGTGGCCAACACGATTGAGCTCGGCGAAATGATCGCGATCGAGCATGTGATCACCGGCACCCACACCCAACCGCTCGCGGGGCCAGGAGGTGAGCTCCCCCCGACCGGGAGGCCGGTCAGCTTCAAGGCCGCGGATGTGTGGCGCGTCCAGGACGGGACGCCGGTGTCCACCGGGTCTACTTCGACACCGCGACGGTGATGGCTCAGCTCGGGTTCGGAGCCGGATGACGCCAGGTCCGAACGACTTGATCGCTGTTCGGTGATCGGGCGTTGGCGCCGGTAGAGCCGTAGCGGCCCGCCAATCGTCCTGCGTGTTGACCAGAGGTGGCGACCGGGTTAGCGTTGCCGCGACAGCCGCTCACAACAGGAGGAAGCGATGGCAATCGGCGTGTACTTCAACTTCGAAGGTACGACGCTCGAGCAGTACGACGAGGCGTGCCGGCGGCTCAACAGCGGCCAGCCGATGCGCGCCCTCTCCGATTGGCCGGGTGGCGGCTGCCTCGCGCATGCCGCATGGCAGGAGGAATCGGGCGCGCTCGGCGTATTCGATGTGTGGGAATCATCCGAGGCGTTTGCGCAGTTCGGGGAGAAGCTGATGCCGATCACCACGGAGCTCGGTATGCCGGCGGCAGAGCCGCATGTCGTCCCGCTGCACAACTTCGTCGCGTCCTGAGGGAGCCGGCTGACGTGCTCGGCTCGTTGTCATGTCGCCCCGCGCGGCGTGCTTCTGATGCTCGCATCCGTTGCGTTGGTTCGCTTCAACGGGCGTGACGTCCGCTCTCGCAATCGCCCCGAGGGCGCGTCCGCCATCGGCGTCCCCACGATCGCATACGTCTCCCGCACGGGCGCCCGGCTCGCAACTCCTTCGGCGACGCAGGAGGCCTCCGCATCCGGCTCCACGACGCCGGTGGCGAACGAGCGCAATCGCCCAAGAGCACGCGCAGGCGACTGCCGGCTCAATGGCGAGCGCGTTCGTGGCGTCGAGAAGACCGATGCCGCCGCGGGCAGGCTCGTGGTGCGTTCGGCAAGAGCGTTGCCCATGGTTGTTTCGCCTGGAGTGCGCTGATCGTGCGTTTGATCTCGGAGCGGACGTAGAGGCGATGCTGGTCGAGCTTGTTGGCCGCTGATTGGTGGCCGCGACGCGGAGGCGTTAGGCGGGCGCGGTACTGTGGATGATGGGGCGTTCCTGCAGCGGCCACGTGTTCCGATCACCGCCTCGGACAGAACCCGATCGGAGATGAGGAGGGGTTCCATGAAGGGACGGCTGATCAGGGTTGCGTGTGGGGTTGTGTGCGCGGCGTTCGTCGCAGCGTTCGCGGCTGCGGGAGCGTCGGCCGATACGGGGCTTTCTTGCTTCAGGATCATCGATGACTCTCGCGGGCTCGCGCACGGCAGCGGTGTGAGCGTGACCAAGGTGACGCAGACCTCGGCGACGGTTGTGGTCACGTATGAGAAGACGTGGCTCTGTCCCCTCCCTGGGCTGCTGAACATTGAGTGGGGCCGCGGCAAGGCGAACGTGGACTACAAGTTGAAGGTTTTTGAGAAGGCCGATCCCAGCACGGATGGCAAGTTAGGGGAGGCGCGCTTCGAGCTGAGCGACCTGACCCCGAACACCGTGTACTCGGTGCGAGGCGTACTGAACTACGGGTTCAATGACTGGCGCACCGAGGCCGAGCCGTTCCAGACCGACCCGAGCCTCGCCCAGAATTTGCGGATCACCCATTTCGTGCACGCAGGGCACTCGAGCAGCGCGTTTCGCTGGACTTTCAGCTTCGATCCCCAGGCGTCAGGCTATGGCACGACACTGCTGTCGGTGATCTACGGGACGGGCGACAAGTTCCAGCACCGGTCGCGTGAGCATCTTTGCGTTCCGGTCATAGCCAACGGGCTTCGCTGTGACCTGCGGGAGTTCGGCAGCGGCTTGAGCCAGCCGGCCGTGACCGTGGACGGGCTCGGCTCCAATGGCTCCCCGGAGGAGGACCTGACGCAGTACATCACCTACCAGGCACGCCTCGACCTGCACAACACCATCAGCGGCGATCAACTCGGACCCGTCTTCGAGTTCGCCTGCAACGGGCTACAGCAGTGCCGCACGGTCAAAACACCGCCTCGTGGCGGGTTTCCGGCGTCGGTGGTCGTGCACGGCAGCTACACCAATTTCGAGACCTGCCGGTTCAACGGTCACGGACAGGGAGGCGGTGAGTGCGTTCCGCTGCTCACCCCGGAGCTCAGCAACCAATGGCTCGACCAGCACGACACCAGGAGCGGTGACAACAAGGTTCAGGTCCTTGCGATCTGCCCCAAGGTCGATCCTTACATCTACGAGGGGTTCCTGTCTGGCAACCCGTACTGGTCGGCGGTCAAAGGCGTGCACATCCAGATCTGGGCCGTGTCGAACGACAGGAACGGCGAAGGCCTGGTGGACAACCAGCTGTCCTTCGGCGGACGTCCCGGCGACCCGGGCTTTGCGTCCTTCTGGCTGAGTAAGCAGAACGGTCCCTACCAGATGAAGTACGAGTGCTCGAACACCCCGGCCAACCCGATCTGACCGCACGGCACACGCAGAGCCACACCCAGTCGCGGTGACGCGGACAGAACGGACGATGGAGCACCGTTGGTGCGCGAGGGGCCTGCGCCGCGTTGCCGCGTCCATCCGGCTCTCGCTCGGCCTGCTCGACGACGCCGACGCCGGCGTTCAGCCCCGCGTTGAGTCCGGGTGGGGATGTGTGCCTGGCTGACTGCGGGGTCGCTGGCGCGATTCGCGCTTGTTGACAGCGAGCTCGCTCGTCCATAGGCTCCGGACTTTGGGGTTGGGGATCGGGGAACAAGATCACGGACAGGAGACGCTTGCCGGGTCCTATCTCGCGGCGCCGGATGATCAAGTACGGACTCGGTGCGGCGACTGCGGTCGCGGTCCCGGAGGTTCTGGAGACGGTCTGGCCTCGCAACGTGCGGGGCGCCCCGGCGGCTGGGGCGGCGCAGCGCCAGCTGCAGGCGCCGAGAGTGCTGCGGAGCCGCAACGGCAACCTGATGCTGAAGCTGGTGTGCAGGCCCGCGACGGTGGATATGGGCGCGCCGGAGCTCGTCAGGACGTACACCTACGACGGGATCGTTCCGGGGTACACGTGGGAGCTCAGGGGTGGCGACGTGCTGTCCGTCGATTTGCGCAATCACCTTCCGGAGCTGGGACCCCAGCCGCCCATGACGATGGATCGGCCGCACGAATGGACCACCACGAACCTCCACACGCACGGACTCCATGTCTCGCCGAGCGGGATCGCCGACAACATCTTCCTTAAGCTTCCGCCGGGCGAGCGTCAGCGTCACGTGATCCCGGTGCCCGAGGATCACCCGGCCGGCCTGTTCTGGTATCACCCGCATCACCACGGCGGCGTCTGTCAGCAGGTTCGAGCCGGGATGGCCGGGCTCATCATCGTCCGCGGGGATCTCGATCGCGTGCCGGAGATCCGGGCCGCCAAGGAACAGATCATGGTGCTCCAGTCGATCGAGCTGGGCGCCAACTACGAGCTGCTCGACCCGATTCCGGAGCCGACCAAGTCGCAGGCGTTCTTTCCGCGCAAGAACGTGCTCTACACGGTCAACGGGACCCTCAAGCCAAAGGTCACGATGTATCCCGGAGAGGTTCAGCGGTGGCGCCTGCTGAATGCCGCCGAGGGCAAGTTCATGTCGCTCGCACTCCAGGACCACGATCTCCACCAACTCGCCTGGGATGGACTCACGCTCGCGGCGCCCGATCCATCCGATCTCGTGCTCATGTCGTCGGGAAATCGGGTCGAGCTTCTGGTCAAGGCCGGACGACCCGGCATCTATGACCTGGTCCTGACCCCCGGCTCGAGCCAGAAGCCGAACATCCCGGGGATGCCCCCGTCGGTCCCCCAATCGACGTCACGGGCTGAGTTCTTCTGCAACTTGACAGGCACCACGGACACGATGGCTGGTACCGGCCTCGAGGACCAGCCGCCGGAGCTGCAGCCGCGCTCGATCCTGACCTTGGAGGTACGCGGCAGCGGTCCCGAGATGCGGCTGCCCGCGTCGCTGCCGGCGTGGGATCCACCGATCCGCCCGATCGCGCGCCGGCGGAGATTCAAGTTCACGGTCGCGCGTGACGTGATGAACGAGTTCCTCTCGTTCGGGATCGATGGCAAGCAATTCGACCCGAACCGCGAGCCCTACCGGGTCAAGCTGAACACGGCCGAGGAGTGGACCCTCGTCAACGCGTGCGACAACAAGCTGATGGATCACGCCCACGTGTACCACATCCACGTCAACCCGTTCAAGATCACCTCGATCAACGGCAGGAAGCTCTCAACACCCCTCTGGAGGGATACATTCGTGCTGACCAAACGTTCCGGTGATTCGCTCGTGTTCGAATCGAACTTCGACGACTTCACGGGGAGGTTCGTCGAGCACTGTCACGTGATCGCACATGAGGACCTCGGAATGATGGCCGCCGTGGAGGTGACCAGATGACTGAGCTCACCCGGCGCGATCTGCTGCGCACCGGCGCCGCGGGCGCTATCGGGCTGTGGCTTCCGTTCGCTGCTGATGCACGGTCGGCCTCGTGGCACGCGAGGGCAGCGAATGGACGCATCCCGAAACGAGCCCTCCACGAGCTGTGGCGGGCGCTGCGCGGCGGGCTGCTGCTGCCGGGCGACCCGGCCTATGACGTCGCGAGCACACCGGCCAACGCCCGCTACGACGGGATCAAGCCGATCGCCGTCGCACAATGCGTCGACGAACGCGATGTGATCACGTGCGTCAACTGGGCGCGCGGACACGGCGTGCCACCGGTCGCCAAGGGCGGAGGCCACAGCTACGCCGGGTACTCGATGACCGAGGGATTGATGATCGACCTCGGCCTGATGACGCGCGTCGCCTACGACAAGCACACCGGCGCCGCGGTGATGGGCGGCGCCGCCCGCAACCAGAACGTGATCGACGCGACCGTCAACACCGGCTTCGTGTTGCCGGGCGGTACCTGCCTGGCGGTCGGGATCGGGGGCCTCGTGCTCGGCGGGGGCATCGGCTACAACACGCACTGGGCCGGGCTGACGTCCGATCACCTCGTCGCCTCGCGGATCGTGACCGCCGACGGCCGGGTGCGGCAGATCGATGCACAGCACCATCCGGACCTGTTCTGGGCCTGCCGCGGCGGGGCCGGCGGAAGCTTCGGGATCAACACGCAGTTCACCTTCCATCTCCAGAAGATCCCGCGCGCGGATGTTGCCTTCTACCGCTTCGACTGGCGCGGAGCTGACGCCGCCGCAGCGGTGCTGGGCGCGTTTGACCAGGTGCTGAAGACAGCGCCAGCCGCGCTCAACGCGGTCGCGCAGGCTCAGGCGGTACCCATCGATCCCAGCAAAGGCAAGCGCGAGGCGATCACCGTGTTCTCCAGAGGCCAGTACATCGGGCCGTTATCGGAGCTCGAAGATCTTGTGCAGCCGCTGATCACGGCCGCCGGAACCCCGGTCAAGACGACACTCACAACGATGAAGTACTGGGACATGCAGCTCATGTTCGCCAGCGCCGAGCTCAAGCGACACGCCTTCGGTGACATCTCCCGCTACTCCAGCAAGCCGCTGCCCGACCACGTCCTCGCCAAGATCGCCGACCTGCTCGCAGACTGTCCCAGCCGCACCGACGAGTCGAACGGCTCGATGTGGTCGCTCGGATGGATCGGCGGGAACGTCATGGACTCGATCAGCCGCCGCGACACCGCGTACGTGCACCGCAAGATGCTGACGATGCTGCGCGCGACGCCTGTGTGGGCGACCGACGCGCCACCGTCCGTTCGCGACAGCCTGATCGCCTGGACGAACCAGATGATCAGCCTGATCGCCCCGTACACACCCAACGAGAGCTACCAGAACTTCCCCAACCGCGGCATCAACGACTACAAGCAGGAGTACTACGCCGAGAACTACTCCCGACTGGTCAACGTCAAAACGAAATACGACCCGCACAACCTGTTCCACAACGCCCAGAGCATCCCGCCCCGGCAGCACTAAGCCGAGGGGCGCCGCTCACCCCATCGTTCAAGTACGCGCCGTCACTCTCAGCCGGCGGACGCTCGCTTTCGCCTGGAAAACCGTCGACCGCACGACGCTTGGTTCGCGACGCCAGCAGACTCACGGCAGCCCCTGCGCTGCGCCTGGTTTCGCCCAATCTCGAGCGTCCAGCTGCCGCGGTCCGCACGATCGCTTTCATCGTCCCGCGGCCTCGCATCGCGCGATCGCGTTGGCGACGATCCAGCCGTGCGGCGTCGCGACGGACCGGAGCGGGCGCGGGACGAGCGCTCGGTCGCCATTGCGATGGCGCGCCGTGCGCCGCCGCCCGAGATCAAAGCGATCGTCCGGTCTGATGACCGCCGGCACCCGAGACCAGCCACGCTGCGGCGCGGTGGTCAGACTGCCGGAGCACGCCTCAAGTGGCTCGTCAGCGCGGCTACCGCTCGTCGCGGAGAGGGCAGTCAGATCGAGAGTGCCGGAATGGCGACAAATGCAGTGTCGCTCGGGCATGGAGCGCCGCTCCTCGCGGTGGCCTGAGAGCAGCGACGGCGCTGCTCGTATTAGCCCTTTGCGAGGCTCTGGCCGATGGCATCGGACCGGTCGCATGCCCCAGGGGCGGCTACCTCACACGCGAACACCCACCATAAACGCGACGTAGGCGTTCACGTGGGGTCGGGGTGATCGGGAGGATTCCTTCAGGGCGCACGGAATCTTGCGTTCGTGCGTGTTGCGGATGCGGAGCGGATCGCTCGGGCGGGTGGTGAGCCGGCGGTTGAGCTGGTGCTGGGGCTGTTGGCGGAGATCACCGCGTTGCGGGAGCGGGTGGATGAGCACGATCGGTTGTTGAAGCGTGATTCGAGGAACAGTTCGTTGGCGCCGTCGAACGATCCGCCGTTGACCCGTCAGCAGCGTCGCGCGCGGGAGCGCGAGCGAGCCAAGCGGGAGGGTCGTAAGCAGCGCGGCGGGCAGCCGGGGCATGAGGGCAAGACCCGGGAACTCGCCGCACCGGAGCGGGTCGATGATCACGTTGACCATGTTCCGGTCAGTTGCGGGTGCGGGCGTCGATTTGACGGCAGTGAGGAGCGGGTTGGGGTCCCGGTTTTCCGTCAGTGTGCGTGGCCATGAGATTCTCCCCATAGGCGGCCACCGGAATTCCCCACTGGCGGCCGCTAATTCTCCCCGTGGGCGGCCACGAATCTCCCCACCGGTTCTGTCCTGAGCGCCCGGTAATCCCGCGCGTCTTGACCATCAAGACGCGATCGGGAGGCGGGCACGTGATGAAGCCGGAGGCTGTGATGGAGATTCTGGAGGCGTATGACTTGACCGGCTCGTTCCGCGCGGCGGCGGGCTTGGTCGGGTGTGATCACAAGACGGTCGCGTACTGGGTCAGGCAGCGTGACGAGGCCGGCGGGATGCCGGTTGTGGAGCGCTCCCGCCCGGCGATGGAGGCGGTGTTCGCCGAGAAGATCGATGAGCTGGTCGACCGCTCGCACGGTCAGATCCGGGCTGATGCCGCGCACGGGAAGCTCGTCGCGATCGGCTATCTGGGGTCTGAGCGGACGACGCGGCGGTGGGTCGCTGAGTCCAAGCGGCGGTGGCGGCGCAAGCACGGTCGGCGGACGCGGCCGTGGATCCCGGAGCCGGGGTTGTGGATGCAGTGGGACTATGGTGACGGACCTGAGGTCGCCGGGCGGGCGACGGTGTTGTTCTGCGCGTGGCTGGCATGGAGCAGGTTCAGGGTGGTGCTGCCGTTGCGGGACAAGACGATGCCGTCGGTGGTGCTGGGCCTGGACCGGGCGGTGCGAGCGTTCGGTGGTGTGCCGACGTACGCGTTGACGGACAACGAGAAGACCGTGTCGGTTGATCATGTGTGCGGGATCGCTGTCCGCAACCCGCAGATCGTGGAGGTTGGTCGTCACTACGGGCTGACGATCGCGACGTGCGTGCCGGCAGACCCGCAGTCGAAGGGCGGCAGCGAGGCGACCGTGCGCGTGGCGAAGGCGGATCTGGTCCCGACCGATCACAACCTCCGGCCGGCGTATACGAGCTTCGGTGAGGTCGAGGCGGCGTGCGAGGCGTTCATGGCGGAGGTCAACACGCGCCCGCACCGCTCCACGCTCGAGCCGCCGGTGTTCCGCCTGGCTGAGGAGCACGAGCGGTTGCACCGGCTACCTCGGTTGCCCCACACGCTGTGCTTCGGGGAGACCCGCAAGGTGAACTGGCAGTCGCTGATCTCGGTGGGCGGTGCGCAGTACTCGGTCCCGCACGAGCTTGTCGATCAGCGCGTGTGGGCTCGGATCGCCGGTGAGGAGCTGGTCGTGATCCATGTCGACGGGCCCGCTGGTCCGCGTGAGGTCGCCCGCCACCGGCTGACCACCCCGGGCCGGCCGAGCATCCAGGACGAGCACTACCCGCCGCGGCCGGCAGGCGCGCTAGAGCGACGGCCGCGCGCCCGCTCGGAGGAGGAGCGCGCGTTCCTGCAGCTCGGCGACGGCGCCGAGCGCTGGTTGATCCAGGCCGGCGCGGCGGGCGCGCAACGGGTGCGGCGCAAGATGGCCGAAGCGGTCGATCTCGCCAAGCTGCACGGCACGATCGAGGTCTGCCGCGCGCTTGAGAGATGCGCTGACGCCGGCCGATTCGGCGACGGTGACCTCGCGTCGATCCTCACCCACCAGCAGCAGGCGGCTGGGGAGCTGATCCCGTTCCCAGCCCGCTCGGAGGACCACTCGCTGCAACGCTCGACTCGCAGCTGGGAGGGGTTCGGGCGATGAGTGACTACCGCGATGGCGTCCACTGCCGGATCGATCCCGAGCAGGTGTGGCGGCCCGAGGGCGGCCGGCCGGTGCAGGAGATCAGCGTGATCATGACCGACGAGCACCGCTTCGACGACCGGCGGGACCGCTGCTGGCTACCGCCGGCGATCTGCACCCTCACTCCCGACGAAGCGCGCGAGTTCGCGTTCGAGCTGCTCAGCTTCGCCGAGCAGGCAGCCCAGATCGGAGCGAGGCTGTGACCGTCAAGACGCCAGCACCACCGCCGCTCCCGGGCGAGCTCGAGCGGCTGCTTCACCGCTTGCGGCTCCCATACGTCCGCCGGGCCGCGCCGGACGTGATCGCGACCGCGACCAGCCAGCGCTGGGAACACGCCGAAGTTCTCCGAGTGCTGCTCGCCGAGGAAGCCGCCGGCCGCGACCAGGCAACCATCCGGACCAGACGCCGCGCGTCGAACCTGCCTGCCGGCAAGACGTTCGACGCCTGGGAACCCGAACGGTCCGTGATCCCATCGGCGACCCAGCAGGCTTTGCGCACACTGGAATGGATCGACCGCCACGAGGTGCTCGCGATCTGCGGCCCGAGCGGGACCGGCAAGTCGCACTTCATCGAAGCGCTCGGGCACCAGGCGATCGACAAGGGCCGCACCGTCACGTGGCACACGCCCGAGACGCTCGCGCAGCTGCTGCGCCGCCACCGCGTCGATGACAGCGTCAACAAGGCGATCGGCAAGCTGATCCGCGTCGATCTCGTCGTGATTGATGAGGTCGGGCTCCTTCCGATCTCAGCGGACGCGGCCGAAGCGTTGTTCCGCGTGGTCGATGCCGCCTACGAGAAGCGGTCAATCGCGATCAGCTCGAACATCCACCCCTCAGGATTCGACGAGCTGATGCCCAAAAGCCTCGCAACCGCGACCGTCGAACGGCTCCTGCATCACGCTCACGTCCTAATCACCGACGGGCAGGACAGCTACCGACTCGCGCAGGCAACCGCCGGCAAGGGGGTCCAACCACTCCACTAAACACGCAAACAAGTCGATCCGTTGGTGGGGAGATTCGTGGCCACCAGCGGGGAGAAAAGATGGCCACCAGTGGGGAAATTCGTGGCCGCCGTTGGGGAGAACTCGATGGCCATTGACAGTCAGAAGTGGGAGCTGCCGGAGGTCGTGGCACTGGTGATCGAGCACAGGTTGCACCGGCTGCTGTGCCCGGAGTGTGGGACCGCGGTGCTGGCGGAGGGCGATGGGGTGTCGGCGTCGGCGTTCGGGCCGCGGTTGGAAGCACACGTCGCCGTCATGGCGGGGGTGTATCGGCTCTCGCGCCGGCAGATCGTGGAGATGCTCGACGAGATGTTCGGAACGACGGTCAGCGTCGGCGCGGTCGACGCCACGATCATGCGGATGAGCGGTGTGCTCGCCGACCCGTGGCGGGAACTGCGTGACGCGGTTCGCCACGTGCAGGCGGTGCACGCGGACGAAACATCGTGGCGACTACGGGGAGAGACCAACTGGTTGTGGGTCGCGGCGAGCGCGTTGATGGCGTGCTACCGGATCGACCCGTCCCGCTCCCAGGCCGCGGCGAAGGAGCTGTTGGGCGAGGACTTCGGGAGCTTCATCATCACCGACCGGTACGCCGGATATCACTGGCTCGACGTGCTCCAGCAGCAGTTGTGCTGGTGTCACGCGATCCGCCAGTTCGTCAGCCTCTCCGAGCGTGACGGCGCTCCGGGCCGGCTCGGGCACGAGCTGCTCGCAGCCGCCCATCAAGTGATCGCCGCTCACCGCGAGTATCTCCAGAACGGACACGAGCTGACCTGGCTCGACGCTCAGCTGCGACCGTCGCGCGACACGATCGAGACGCTGCTGCAGCGCGGGGTCCGTGGCCGTCATCTGAAGACCCGCCGGTTCTGCGCCGGCATGTTGGACGAGTACGACGCGCTCTGGACCTTCTGCGAAGTGCCGGGGATCGATCCCACGAACAACGCCGCTGAGCGCGCTCTGCGTCACGGGGTGCTGCTCAGAAAGATCCAGCTCGGCACCCAATCGCAGAACGGGAACCGCTGGATCGAACGGATCTGCACCGCCCGCGAAACCTGCCGCCTCCAGGGCCGCTCCGTTCTCGGCTACCTCCAAGACGCCGCGACCGCAGCGCATCACCGCCAGCCGATCCCGTCGCTGACGCCCACATAAGCCCAGGCCCGAACTCAGGTCCGGGCTATCACGGAGTTACAGAAGGAATCCGCTGTCAAGCCCCGACACCCCGTGAACACCTACAACGCGACGGCCGTGCTGTAGCTCTCGACTTTGTGTTCTATTGCTTTGACGCGCGCCGCTTTGTCTTCGTTCAGCTGGCGCTCATCCACCAGCTCCCGAATGAGTTCATCAAACTGCTCCTTGAACTCCGAGAGACGGCCCCCGCGCGCCGCGCGGGTAGGTCCAGCAACCGGAACGCCACAAGAGCTTTTCGAGCTGAACATCACGGGCTTCCGGAGTCAGTTCTCGAGTGAGCCGGCGGGAGTGATTACGCACACACACAGTTGTCCATACGCTTCGGGCATGACAGAGCTCATCGGAACGCTTGGAGATGTGCGTGCCACCTTCTGCACCATTTCTCGGGCCGAGAAGGGCGGGTGCCGTCTTCTGAAGCTGTTCTACGCTCGGCGGACGCGTTTGACCGTCGGTCCCGGTCCCTGAGACGGTGTGTCCCGCCTCGTCCGCTGACGGGCCGGTTGGGCGATCGCGGACGGTCGCACACGCACTCTGCCCAGTGGTCTTGCGTGGACATTGGTTTGCGGTCGGTCCCGCTCATCGGGGCGCCGAAGACACCGGAACCGCATAATGCAGTGCGCGAGCCCTATTGCTTCACTGCGGGCATCATGAGTTGGACTTGTACTCCCTTGTCGCGAGTTGACAAAAGACTCACTAGGCAGATAGGCGTCTTCCCCGCGTCCAGAGCGTCACGTACGAGCTTCTCGTATCGCTCACTCATTGCGCGTGTGAGCTGACCAACGCGCCTGCCACCTAAGCGAACCTCAATGGCCTGTTGACCGGCGTACTTGCCTTTCGCGATCGTGCAGAAGCCAAGGGTCGCGGTCTCCCACCGCTCGGGGCCCGTCCCGGCTGGCGCGAGCTCGCGCAAGACATCCTGATGGTCCTCTTCGCCCGTGACGGTCGTGCTCCATTCCGGTGAGAGCGGAACGCTGCCCTCCGGCGCATGGACTGCAAAGGCTACGGCCTCTTCGTCCGACACTACGGCCGCCGCGGCGGGGTCTGCGTAGCCGGAGCGCCTGTCGAGGGCCCGCTCTGCCTCGCCTCTGACTGACCGATCGGTGTCGTTCAGGGCTGACCTGATCGCTTCAGTCGCTTCGTCGCCTGGAATGTCCGCGAGCCACCGCACGGCTCGCTGTCTGAGGTAGGGGACGGAATCTTGGAGCGCCCCGCAGAGTACCGACAAGAGGTCGTCGCCGCCTAGCTTGACAAGGCCCTCTGTAGCGCTGAACCGCACTGAGAAGTCGGGGTCCTTCGTCGCCGTGATCACCGCTCCGCGAACAGCCTCTGTTGGCGCGTGCGCCAATGCTGACGCAGCCACCTTTCGTTTCTCGACGTCGGGCTGCTGCAGATCTGCGAGCCAGAGGGATGTCATGCGATCCTCGTCGGTGACCGGCGGGCCACTTTCCCCGTCCGGTACCGGCGAGCTGGGGAGTGCTTGACTCACGGAGTCGATCGACCACTGACCGATATCTGCTTCTAGATCGAGGCCGAACAGCACCTCGACGCGCTGTGGTCGATCGCCATCGTTCACGGCGTAGCACACGTACGCCTTCCTCGAGGCGTTCGGGGCCAATCGAACTTGGTCATTGAAGGTCGGTACCGGAAGTGCCGTCCCGGCGGTGTTAGCCGCCAGCACGTAGTACGAATATTCGGCGCCGCTAGCGCCTAAGAGCTTCGAGTTGTAGGCGGGGTCATACGAGAAGACGCCGGGGCCTTGATTTGTAAGCTCAAACTCGACGGCAACGAGGTGCGCGTGCTCTCCGGGCTTGTCGTAGCTGTGCTGTGGTTGCACCGGGTCGAGGACGGTTCCAATCGTGACAGCCACCTGGGCTCCATCCTCTGTCTGCAACACGAGCGTTTCCCCCTGTCGGGCCTCCTTGAGCGTCAGCGGCCGAAATCCAAGGCGGGTTCGCTCCTGGTCATCGGTCAGTGGCGCATTAGTCTGCGATGTTCGCCCTGGTGCGTTGGTCGTCGAATCGGACGGACGCGCCTTGCCCGGTGCTGCGGACCGCTGTTGTCTGACTGTGCGGGGATAGCAATGTGGATCGACAGACTTGTCCATGCCGGCTGCGATGTGCTCGACGAGCGCCGCTATCTCGGGTTCGTCGGACAGATCGAGGGGTGTAATCTCGTCAGTTCGCCCCCGCCAGTGCCAGCGTGAGTCTTCGATCGATCCCAGGGCTTCGAGCGCGATTGCGTTTGCCCAGTCCACCTGATCAGCCCAGGTGCGGGTCACGCGCCCACAATAAAGCGGGGTCAGGTAACCCTCGTCCTCGTCGTCTGTGATTACCAGGAAGGCGACGGACTGAATACCCGGCGCGACGGCGAGCGCCTCCTTGACCGTCGCCAGCGCTTGGCTCGCAATCAAGCCTAAATAAAGATGGTTGCGGTTGGTCTTGGTGCGTTTACGGATTGTCGGACGACCCGTTGGCGTCAGCTCATAGCTGTGGGTCGGGATCAACCGGTCGAGACTCGCCACCCTGATCACGACCGATAGCTCGTCGTCCTCGCAATTCACAGGCGCCGCTGGGCTCGCGTTGTCGGCGAATGCATCCTCGACGCTTTGGAGCACATTCGCAGGGTCGTTCTCCAGCAGCAACCGCCACTCTTCGTCGAGTGATGCCTGCTCCGCCGCCGCCTCCTTACGCTTACGTTCGGTTTCGGCTTCGACCTTCGCCTCGGCTTCTTTGCGCGCTTCAGCTGCGGCGACGCCGCGGTCTCGGCGACGATACCAAGGGATCTCCGTGAACTTCTCCCGGCGCAGATTCGCACTGATCGACGCCGTGTCAGCGATCGTCGGCGGCGCGACCACGGGACGCTGCGCGGGCGGGAACTCGACCTCGTGCGCTGTTAGGACCGCACCCAGCGCCTCGTCGCGCGCAGCCGCACCTTCGATCGCCTCCTCGCGCTCCGCGCGCGCATACGCGCGCTCATAATCCGTGTACTGGGACCGCGGCCGCCGTCGCGATCCACTACCCGTCCCGCTATAGACCGAGAACGGCCCGACTCCCGACGAGACGCCGACGCCACGACTGCCGACGTGCGCGCGGGCGATCCGAGGTCCAAAGCTCGCGCTCATTCGGCCCCGGCTCGAGACTCCGACCCGCACCCCAGGAGCGATCTTCACCCGAAAACCCATGCGTAAACATTGACACACGAATAGCGCGTGTCGGCTAGTTCTCTTGAGCAAGCCTGTGCCGCACAACGTCAGCCGTCCTGGCCATGGGTCGGTAGCGTCGTTGGACGAGCGATTGTCGCTCTGGGCGCACCACGGCTTGTCGGGGGCGCTTTGCCGAACCACGACAGCGGGCGATCGCTTCCGCGCCGGCGGCGGCGACGAAGCCGGGTGATCGCAAGAGGGCGACGAAGCTCTTGTCCGAATCGGGCGGCGTGGGCGCGGCGACCGACGATCGGATTGGCCCAGTCCGACGGCGAGCATTCGCCCACAAGCTCGACCGCGCCGCTCCTGCTTGGTCGCGGTGCGGCAATGGGCGGGACTTCCGCTCTCGCTGGTCAAGTGCTTGCCGGAGGTGCCGCAGCGGGCTTTCGATCGCGCGCCGTTGGGTATCGCTGGCGGCCAGGTGGTCGAGATCTGGAAATCGGAGCCCGAGGAGAGCGTCCGTGTCAGCCTCCCGCCATTGGCGGCGCACCCGTTGTGCTTCCTCGCGTCCAAGTGGCGTGATCCTGAACTCACCCAGCCCCTGGAGGTCATGGTCGGTGAAGGGAACGGGTGGGATCTGTTGGTTGAATCGGCGGGATTGGGCCGTCAGGTAGCTGTGGCCGTAAAGCTCGCCGGTCCAGCGAGCTGCCTGGGGCAGCTCACGCGTTTCGAGGCCGGCATCGTGGGCGATGCGGTGCAGCGCCCACGAGTCCTGGATGTAGTCGTCGTTCGTGTTGAGAAAGTGGTCGTCTAGGGCGACTAGTAGGACTTCGTTAGGTTGGGTCATGGCGGCAGCCTGCGCTGGCAGGTCGGGCAGTGCCCGTGCCAGCACGCCAGCGCGGTCTGGATCTCGCGTTGGGCTTGGTAGAGGCTGATCAGGCTGCCGCCGTCTGAGGGCGGACGGCGTCCGGGTCGCCGCGCGCGAGGCGGTAGCAGGTGAGGAACGCGTGCGCGACGGTGACGCTCGTGAGGTGATGATGCAGGCCGCGGTAGGTGCGGCCTTCGTAGTGGTCAAGGCCGAGGCATTGCTTGAGCTCGCGGTAGTCGTGCTCGACCCGCCAGCGGAGCGTGGCGAGCTGCACGAGCTCGGCGAGTGGCGTGTCGGTGGGGAGGTTGGAGAGCCAGTACTTGACTGGCTCGTCCTTGCCGTTGGGCCACTCGGCCAGCAGCCAGCGCTCGGGGAGCACGCCGTCCTGGTCGCGTTGCGCGTCGTTGGCGGGACGGACCCGGATCGCGATGAACTGGCCGGCGAGCAGCCCGCGGTCACCCTCGCGCCAGCCGATCGTGTGGACCTGGTCGCGGCCGGCGGCGAGCACGTGTTGAGCGACACGCTGGACGGTGAGGACCGGGGCGAGCGGCGACACGCTGGGTGGTGATGGGCTGGCGCGGGGAGGCGGCCGACGACAGGATGGTGGTGTTCCTGTTGATTGAGGGCTCCCTCGCCGAAACCTTGACGCGGTGAGACGAGGGAGCCCGTGACGCCACTGGAGGTGTCGTCGTGCTCATCGTCTCAGACGATCGTGCTGTGGTCGAGGCGGATCTCGCTGCCGGCCGGTTGGTGTGCCCGTGTTGCCGGGTGGGCGTGTTGGGAGGTTGGGGCTGCTCGCGGTTGCGTGAGGTTCGGACCGGTTCGGGGGTGCGGCGGTTGCGGCCGCGTCGCGGTCGTTGCCGGGAGCGGTCGTGTCGGGCGACGCATGTGCTCCTGCCGGATCTGTGCTTGGCGCGCCGGCGGTACGTCGTGGCGGTGATCGGCGCGGCGCTGTTGTCGGCGGGCCGGGAGGGGTACCGGCGGGCTGGGGAGCGGCTCGGGGTGCCGGGTGAGACGGTCCGTGATTGGCGGCAGCGGTTTCGGTCGTTGGCGGAGTTGATCATCGGTCACTTCCTGCGGTGGGCGCGCGCTTTGGACGGCTCGCTTGATCCGCCGGTTGGGCGGGGGTCGCTGGTCGCTGACGCCATCGAAGCGATCGGCAGGTGCAGCAGGGTGGCGTCGCTGCGGTTCGGTCGTCGCTCGCCGTGGTCGTGGGCGTCGGCGTTGACCGCGGGCGGGCTGCTCGCGGTCAACACGAGCACGCCTTGGCCTGTGCCTGAGTGACCACGATCCTGGCCGCTCGGTTCTTGAGAGCGGTCAGGAGGTGGATGTGGACAGGGCGCAGGAGATCGGGTTGTTCCGCTGGCAGATCGTCGGCGAGGCGACGGACATGTCACTGTCGGCGCGGGAGCGCGGGCGGCTGGTCCGCGCGTTGGCCGAGCGTGAGCACTTGGCCCCGGACGGGCGGTGGGTGCGGGTGGGGCGCAACACGCTGGATCGGTGGATCCGTGCGTATCGTGAGGGCGGGTTCGACGGGCTGGTTCCAGCACCGCGGCGGATCGCGAACGCCACGCCTGAGCGGCTGTTGGAGCTTGCGGTCGCGCTGCGGCGTGAGCAGCCGGCTCGCACGGCGGCGCAGATCCACAGGATCCTCGTGGAGGCTGAGGGCGCGGCGCCGTCGGCGCGCACGATCCAACGTCACTTGGCGGCCGCGGGACTACCTTGGAAGGGCAGCCTGATCGCGCGTGCGCTCGGCCGGTTTGAGGCGGAGTGTCGCAACGAGTTGTGGACCGCGGCAAAGGAGGTCTCCACGGGAGCCGCCGGTCACCGCTCGCGGGTCGATAGCGTTGCGAGCGGCACGACGTCAACTTGGGGCAGTTGCGGCCCGACGATCATCCGTGACCGTGCGGCGGGTCCGGCAAGCTCGGTTTGCCGCCGATCGCGTCGAAGAAGGCATCGCGGAAGCGACGACCGCGTGAGTCCGGCGGGAACCGCTGGTGGGCGCGTTTGAGCTTCTCGGCGCTGTAGCGGCGCCGGGCCCACGGTGAGTCCGGCTTGCCGAGCCGGCAGGCGCCCCAGAGCCCGAGAAAGGGGATGAAGACGGCGAGGGCGCCGAGCGCGATCCGACCCTTCAGGAAGCTCAGCACCGAGAGGATCAGAGCCTGGGCGATGATCACGAGCACGATCAAGGGTGCCTCGTTGCCTTTCAGTCCGAACGGCTTGGTCCCAATGACGACGAGCGCCATGAACGCGCACACGAGCACGACCGCGTCCAGCGATGTCCGTCCCTGCTCGCTCCAGTACACGTCCTGCAGGTGCACCCAGAGGGCGAACTCGTCGAAGGTCAGGCCGACTCCGACGCCGAAGACGACCGCGGCGATCTGGTACCAGGGCGTGGTCGGTGTCCGCAGCGCGAACGCCACGAACCCGCTGATCAGCATGAAGGCGATCCCCCACACCAGGTGGTGCAGGTGTAGTCCGGACTCGGTCTCGATGTTCCCCGGCCACCAGGAAACCTGCGCGCGGATCATCCGCGTGCTCGTCCGGATGAACAGAAACGAGACGACGAACCCGAGCAGCACCAAGAACGCAGCCGCGCGCCCGGACCGACCGGACGAGCTCAGCGGGTCGAGCGTCCCGACGACGAACGCGCAGTCCACGGCGAGCGATCCTAGCTGCCGCGCGAGCCCCCGACCAGCGACGATCCGCGCAGTTCTTAAGCGGACAATTACCGACTCCGGTCGGGTCCATCCACCGATGCCGAACGCGCGACGCGACTCTTAGCGTTCGCAGGTCGATGAGCACCGCCGAGCGGATCTCACGTCCGTCGCGGAACGGCCCTCGCCCAATGGGGGTTCTCATTCGGTCGGTGGCTGCCGTGTGCGTCGTGCTGGCGATCACGTTCACGGCGGCGACGATCGCGCCCTCCCCAAGCACGGCGGCGATCAGCCCGGCCCAGCAGCTCGCCGACACCTACGCGCCGGTGGTGATGGTGCGGGCCCAGCACGATGTCTGCTCCACCTCTCAGGAGCAGTTTGCGCCACCGACCTCGGTCGATGTCGTGCTCGGCGATCCATCCGTTCGGCTGCTGCGGAGCGATGGGCGGCACATGGTTCTTGTCAAGCGCGCTCCCACCGCTGCCGATCTCGCGGGCCGCGGGCCGAATTACTACCTCGACCTTCCCGGCAATCCAGTGGACCCGAACTGCACCTACGCCAAGGCTTTTCAGGCGCTGCGGAGCGCGGGCCGGACGCCCGCGGTGACCTACGCCCACATCGCACGGGAGCCAGGAGAGACCGGCTTCGCGTTGCAGTACTGGTTCTACTACTACTTCAACCAGTTCAACGATCTTCACGAGAGCGATTGGGAGGGCATCCAGCTCATCTTCGATGCTGGCACTCCGGCGCAGGCCCTCGCGGAGCGGCCCTCGACGATCGTCCTGTTCCAGCACGCCGGCGGGGAACACGCGGATTGGACCGACGGTCGGGTGCAGAAGCAGGGTACCCATCCCGTCGTCTACGCCGCGGCCGGGTCCCACGCGACCTATTACGAATCGCAGCTCTACATGGGGAACGGCTCCAACGGCTCCGGTGTGGGGTGTGACAACACCACCAAGCCGCTGACCGCTGTGCGGCCCCGGCCGGTGATGCTCCCCGATGATGCGGCCACGCGCGGGCGGTTTGCGTGGCTGAGCTACGAGGGTCATTGGGGACAGCGCGAGGCCGGCTTCAACAACGGGCCGACCGGCCCGAACACGAAGGACGTCTGGAGCGCGCCGCTGAGCTGGACGGATGGGACACGCACGGCAAGTCCCGTCGTGCCGGTCGGAACGGTGCTGGGACCGTCAGTCGCCCACCGGTTCTGCAGCGCCGTCGCGGGCGTGACCTCGCTCATGAACCTCGCGGCACGAACAGCGCTTAGCGCGGTTGTCGCGGTGCTATTGATCGCGCTCATCTTCTTGACTCCGGCGTTGTTCACGACCTGGCGGCCGGTCGAGCCGGCGCCGCTGGGCCAGCAGCGTGCACTCGGACAGGTCATGCTGGTGGCGGCACGGCTGCAATGGCGCCGGCGTGGCACCCTGGCAATGCTCGCGCTCACCTCGGTCCTGCTCATCGGCGCCCTCGACGGACTCGAGTATCTGGTGCTGCGAGTTGTCGGTGCCGGGGAGACCGGACTGAACTTCACCGATTCGGGGAACGCGCTCGGCGCCGCCACCTCCGCGGGCATCCTGCAGCCATTGGTGATCGCACTCACCTCGACCACGACGATCGCGGTCCTGCGCGGGAGTGACGGCGGGGAGCGGGTCGGCTTCATGCAGGCATGGGGCGCGGTGCTCCGGCGGCTGGGGCGGATCATCGCTGCTCAGGTGTTCATCATCGTCGCCCTGCTCGCGCTGGTCGTGACGATCGTCGGGATCCCCTACGCGATCAAGAAGTTCGCTGACTGGATGTTCTTCCAGCAGGAGCTGATCCTCGAGGATCGATCGGTCAAGGAGGCATTTCACGCGAGCCGGAGCGTCGTGCGCGGACACTGGGTGCGCGCAATCGTCTACGCCGTCGTGTTCTTCGTGATCGGTCAGATATTGCCGCCGTGGCTCAGCTACGTGTTCCTCTTCACGTCCGTCCCGGCCCTCGCGGTCAACGTCTTCGGCGCCCTGCTCTATGCGCTGCTGGTGGAGTACGCGGCGATCGGCCGCACACTCGTCTACCACGATCTGAAGACACGTCCAGCCCCGGCCAAGATGACGGCGACCCAATCTGTCGCAGAGGCGCCCGCCACATGAGCCCCCTGCCCCGCGACCTCACGCGCATCCTCAACCTCACCCATGACCTCGAGGAGGAGAAGCCCACGATGTCTGAGCCCGTCGTCGATCTAGCTGCCACCGCCCCCTGCATCAACGATTACACCCAACGGAGAACGGCGCGTCCGGCTCATCGGCATGCAGCACGCGGCGCAACCGGGGTACTACGACGCGGCCGCTGAGGAAGTACGGTCGGCCAAGACCGGCGGGTACGTGCACTTCTACGAGTTCGTCGATATGTACGAGCTCGACGACACCGGCCAGCGCAAGGTGCGACGGGTCACGCAGTCCCTCCCGATGCCCGAGCTGTACGCGACTCTCGCGGAGGCGCTTGGCAAAGAGCTCAGGCTGACCCCTGGTGGCACAGCGACCCGAAGCGCTGCTTGGGTTGGCGGACGATCTGGATATCAACGCCGATCTCTCGTCGGAGGAGTTCTACAGCGGCTCGAAGCAGCACTCGGACCCATCGACGACCAGACAGACTGGTACACCCCCATCAACGGGCCGCTCGCAGAAGGCATGCCGCCCGAGCGCCAAGGCGATGATCGGATGGAGGATCCAGCTGTTCCACTTGTGCGGGATGCTGGAGCTCCGGCTGAACCCGCTTGTCGGCCAACCGCCCGCGTTGTTGTACTGGCGCTGGACGCGCGCGTATGGAACCGACGCTTATGCTCGATCTGCTTGATCGCCATCTCGCGAACCTGCTCCTCATCCTCCCTAGGGGACTGATGACGTCGAGGGGCGCGCCGTTGGTGGGTGTCTGCTGCGCCGGCATCAGGACACCTCCTTCGGTAGCACGGGACAGCGAATGCCACCCACCGCAGCATTGCCCGGTGGCGGTCCTTCGTCATCGGTATTTCGAAGCACCCGCGGCGGGGATTCCTACCCTTGGACACAGGGCCCTGCTCTGCTTCCGGCACGAATTGGAGGGCGCAAGCGCGAGTGGCGCCGCCTGCTCCGTACCGTCGCGAGTATCGACGTCAGTGCCTGTGGAAGGAGAGGCGCGGCCGTGGGCGGTGCGGTGACGCTTTCGGTTGCCCGGCACGCGGAAGCGCGGGGATGATCGTGGGGCTGGCTGGAGATGCAGCGGTCGGCTCACCGCCGATGCGAGGCAGCCATTCGAGCCAGCGCGGTAGGTACCAGTTCCAGTCGCCGAGCAGCTTCATCGTCGCGGGTAGCAGCACCGCTCGGACGATCGTCGCGTCGATCAGGATCGCGGCGGCGAGGCCGACTCCCTCGAGCAGACCGTGGAGTCGGGTGAGACGGTGGCCGTGGAGGGACGTTTCACCGGCACCCAAACGGGTCCCCTCGCGACGCAGGACGGCGACGTTGCACCGACGGGAGCAGCGGTTGATCTTCGCTTCGCGGATGTCTCGCGCGTGCGTGACGGGAAGGTCGTTGCCTACCACACCTACTACGACCAGCTCGGGCTCCTCACGCAGCTCGGCCTGATGGATCAAGCTTCGTAGCGCACCGATCAAACCGAGGCATCGGACCTCGCCTCATTCGAGAGAGAGACCTAACCTATGAGCCAGGATGAGAAGACCTTCGACGGGCAGTGCTACTGCGGTGCCGTCAGGATTGTCGTTACGGGCGATCCGGTGGGCGCCGGCTACTGCCACTGCGCCTCCTGCAGGAGCTGGTCCGCAGCGCGCGTCAGCGAGACCGACCTCGCATGATCGCTACCCGTCCGCCACGCGGCTTCCCCAGAGCTCGTGGACCGGGAACTTGTCGGGCTCGGGAAGGTCAACGCCAGCCATGGACAGTGCGGCCTTGAGGCCGCCGTCCCAGGCCTGCTGCCACGCGGCCTCCGATTCCCAGATCTCACTGACTCGAAGGTCCGACCCCTCACCGAACGTATTGAGTTAGCGCGTCGGGTCGACTTCAGTCGGCGAGTTGTTCGTCGTCGGCGATGACGCGGGCGAGTCGTCGTAGGAGCGGGAGCGGTCCGGCGTGGGTGCCTTCGCCGCGCATCGTGTTGTTCTCGTCGATGGTGCCGGTGATGGCGATGAATGCTTGTGCGGTGGCGTCGAGGATGACGGTCTGCTGGTCGTCTTCGAGCTCGTAGCAGACGATCCGGTAGCGGGTCTCGGGCAGCGGTCGCGGGATCTGTTGGGGCATCGGAGGCTCAGGCGGCCAGTAATGTTGGGGAGGCTCGGGCGGGGAGCGTGATCAGCTCGCTGGCGGCTGGCTGGCGGGAGCGCTGAGCGGCGGCCATCAGTTCGAGCGGGTCGATCTGTTGTTGGCGGGCGGTGCGGATCACGCTCATCGTGATCTGCTGGGTCCGCGCGCCGTTCTGGGTCCGGTTGCCGCCCCAGCTCTTGCGGTTCACGATCGCTGGTCGCAACGCCTGCTCGGCACGCCAGTTGGTTGCCTGCACCCCCGGGTCGGTCAGGAACGTGAACATGTGCTCGCGCTCGTTGGCGAGGTGCGCGAGTAGCCGGCGGTTCGGCTCGTGGGTAGGCCGGATCGCAAGCAGCTTGTCGGTCCGCTCGTTCAGGTCGGTGACCCGCAGCCCGAACTCGTGCGCGTCGATCACGTCCTGGTCACGATCATCGCGCAGCGCGAGGGCGTCTTTGAGGATCCCGCGGGCGGCGTGCGGAACGCGTGCCTGCCCCGCCACGGAGTCGCCGATCAGCTCGCCGGTCCGCCTGAGCAGATGCGCATGGCAGGTCTGATGCTTGGCGCGGGTGAACCGCCGGTAGGGCGCCCAGCCGTCGCGCTCGAGCACCCCGGAGTAGTCCTCGCCGAGGATCTCGGCGGCGTGCTCGTAGCCGCGGCCCGGGGCGATCAGATAGACCGTGACGTTCTCGCCGGCGAACGCCCACAACCACGCCTTGCGCCCGCCGATCCGCCACCCGGTCTCATCCGGCGCGACCGCCCGACTGGCGCGCACGCCCTCGATCAGCGCCCGGTACGTCGGCTCCAGCGCCCGTCCCTGCCGCGCGATCGCTTGCACGACCCCGCCAGCGGTCATCCGGATCCCGAACCGGGCCAGCGCCATAGCGGTCTTCTGCGGCGAGAGTCCCAGCTCCTTGTTCAGCTCGGTCGCCAACGCGACCGCCCGCGGGCCGAGCATGCACGCGGCCGCTCCCAGAGCGTCGGAGGTCTGGAACTGGTGACGGCCCTGATGCCGGCGACCACAACACCGACACTTGCCGACATGCACAGCGAACCGACGACGGAGCCGCCGCGGCTCGGGCAGCTCGTCCTGATACTGGTACTCGATCCGGTCATGCTCGATCTCCCCGCCACACTCACACCGCGGCGCGAGCGGCGCGTCGAACTGCTCATCGACCTCCCCCGGCGACTCGCGATGACCATGCCGACCGTGCTCCTCCCCCGACCGGCGCCCCGGCCGGCGAGCGCGTTGCTTCGGCTCCCCGCGCGAGAACGGCGCCGCTTGGCGCTTCCCAGCCCGGCGCGCCTCCTCGAGCTGACCCTCAAGCTTCTCGACCCTGGCCCGCAACCGCTCGCTCTCGGCCGTGAGCCGGACCGCCTCCCCCCACAACTGCTCGTTCTCCACCGCCAACGCCGAGCACCGCGCCGCCAGCCGCGCAAGCTCATCCACCACCTCGGCCGGGAGCACCTCAACGTCTGACTCGGTGACGGCAACCACCGCCAGCGAAGTTCGCGGCGGGCTACATAACCCCTGCCGAACCCGCTAAATCAGTACCACCGAACATGACGTGCAGTTGAAGTGGTCCAGGGGGCCCGCCGGGACCATTCTCCTGAAGAATCTCGTTGACCTTGTCGTACTGCTCGCGGGTCAACGACGTGGGCGCGTAGCGAATGAGGATTGGCATGCAGCGAACCTAGCCGAAGGACGGTCACGCTGCAAGAGGTCGCCCCCACTAGAGCCTCGAAGCGCATGCAACCGATTTCGTGCAACGCGGTCGCGAAGGCGCCGGCTGCTGGCGCGCCCGTCCGCGTGGTTGGACCCGTCCGTGCCGGTGGCCACGCACCCGCGTTCCGTCGCCGAAGCGCAAGTCGCGGGGGCGGCCGTCGCGGTAGCGAAGCAGAAGTCCATGCGCGGGCCCGGTTGGATTCTGTGGTTCCGAGCGGGAAGGCGGGCGTCTCCGTAGCTCATGCGGTTTCCGGTATTGCCTCGGCCTCAGCGGGCGATCGCGCCGGGATCAGCAGAAGTGCGGTCGCGACTGCCCCTGTGAGTGCTATCGCGGCACTCACAATCAGCGCGTGGTGGAGTCCGTCGACGTAAGCCTGAGGGTTCCCGCCGAGGGCCGCGCTTGCCGGCACCAGCGTTCCCAGCGCCGCGATTCCAACTGCCACACCGGTCTGGCGGAAGGTGTCGTTGGCGCCTGCGGCCAGACCACTCTGATGGAAGGGCAGGGCTCGGAGGGCCAGCTCGCTCCCGGTCGGGTTGAAGAGACCGGTGCCGATGGAGGTCACCAGAAGGCCGGGGAGGAGCACCGTCCATGAGGAGCCCACGCCGCTGATCAGCAGCCCGGCCAGGCCAGCGGCGACTAGCACCAGGCCCAGGCTGGCGATCTTGGCAGGGGCGAACTTCGCCCCGAACTGGGCCGTCATCCCCGAGGTGACGAACACCAGGAACGTGCCAGGAAGGTAGACGAGCCCGGTCTCGATCGGCGACAGGCCCAGGACCGTCTGCAAATAGAGCGTGAGGTACAGGAATGCTGCGAAGAATGATGACGCGATCGCGAACACCGCTATCTGCGGTCCCGCGAACTGGCGCTGCCCCAGCAGGCGAAGCGGGAGCATCGGTTCCCGCGAGCGAGCCTCCACGACGACAAGACCGACGAGCAGCAGCGCCGCCCCGGCCAGCGCGGCGATCACCCCGGCGCTGCCCCACCCGTCAACGTTGCCGCGCAGCAGCGCCAGCACGAGCAGGAACAACCCACCGATGAGCGTGATCTGTCCGGGCACATCAACGCGCCGGGGCGTCGGGTCGCGACCCTCGGCCACGCTGCGGTAGGTGATCCACAGGACGGCCACCCCGATGGGCACGTTGACGAGGAAGATCGCCCGCCAGCCGAACAGCGCAGTGAGCGAGCCCCCGATGAACGGCCCGAGCGCAAACGAAGCGCCGATCGCAGCACCGTACGCGGCCAGCGCATTCGTGCGAGACGTGACGTCAGGCGTGACCTGGGAGATGAGTGCCAGCGCCGTCGCGAACATCATCGAAGCCCCGAGACCCTGGACCGCTCGCGCGGCCACCAGCATCTCGATTCCGCCGGCCGCTCCACACAGCGCCGAGCTCGCTGTGAAGATCGCCAGACCGAGGAGGAACAGCTTCCGGCGGCCGAATCGGTCGGCAATCGCTCCGGCGGTCAGAACCGTTGCCGCGAGCGGGAACGTGTAGGCGTCCACGACCCACTGCAGGCCGCTCAGACCCGTGTCGAGGCCGTGCGCGATCTTGGACAGCGCGGTGTTGATGACGCTGATGTCCAGCATCAGCATCACCGTCGCTAGGCAGGCGACAGCGATCGTCACGACGGGACCGATTCGGTCACGGTTGGCGCTTGTTGTTGCGAGGGTCATCCCGGTCCTTTCCATCAGGTAGAGCCTGATTGCGATGAGCAGAACGCGACTCTAGTCACAGGAGCGCTATTCTGTCAAGCATGTCTGGAACGCGCATTGACCGCCGCGAGCAGATGGCCCACCAAACCCGCCGCGACATCCTGGCCGCCGCCCGGCGCCTGTTTGCCGAACGCGGCTACGCGGCCACTTCGATCAACGACATCGCCGCCGCGGCCGGCGTCGCTGTCCAGACGATCTACGCCCGATTGGGGTCCAAACGCGGCATGCTGCTCGCATTGATCGACCTCATCGACGAGGAAGCTGGCGTAAACCAGCTCGTCCCCGGCGTCAGGGACGCCAGCACTCCCCACGAAGCACTCCGGGCCGGGATCCGTATTTCGAGAGCAGTCCACGAGCGCTGCGGGGACCTCATCGACGCGCTGTTCACCGCCGCCGGCGCCGAACCGGAACTCGCCGACGCCGTCGCCGAAGGCCAGCGCCGCCACCGAGAGGGAGCGCGCTTCACCATCGGCCGAATCCAAGAGCTCGGCGGGCTCAGAGAAGGCCTGCCGCCAAAGCACGCCCAGGCCCTTTTCGCGCTCAGCACCAACCACGAAGCGTGGCGCGAGCTGACCGACGGACATCACCTCGGATGGGACACAGCCGAGGCCCGGCTCACCGATGCCCTAACCCGATCGCTGCTCGCCTAGCCGAGCGGGACACCTCACAAAGGCAGTTGACTGCTTCTCCTTCCCCGGCGAGACCACAGGCCAGCGCGCCCGCGACCGCAGCGAGGCCAAACCCCCACTCATGCCGCGAAAGGCATTTCTCGGATCTCGCCGGCGCACCAGGTGTGGGGCGTGTCAGGTGTGCGTCGCGACCGAGATCTATCGGTGGGCAATGAGTTCTCTGAGGATCTGTTCGATTCGGCTGAAGAAGATCAGATGACCCTCGTCGGCGTAGTAGTGCGCCCGGACGTGCGGTAGGCGTTGCTCTTGGACGTGCGCCATAGCCACCGGATCGTTGCGGTCCTGTTCTCCGTGCCAGATGAGCACGTCCGGTTGGATGTCCTCGAGCTGGAACCCTTCGCCGCGCGCGACCGTCACCCCGTCCCAGGTCGCAGGGCCGATGCCCTGTCGGAAGGACTCGACGAGACTCTCTCCGAGCGCGTCGGCGACGTCTTGTCGGCGCAGGACTTCCGCGTCAGAGGGTGGCATTGACTTGGAGAGCTGCCCGATCATCTTCCCGCTGCGGGCCTGACGCGCGGTGACCCAGGCCATCGGCCGTGCGAGCAATGGCGAGAGCAGCGCGGCTGCGAGTCCGTAACGGGTCGGTGGTGGCATTCCACGCTTGGCTGCGGGATGGTCGACTGGGCCGAGGCACGAGATGAGCCCAGCACGGCTGACTCTTTCCGGCAGCGCGTAAGCGCAGGCTCGAGCGTACGGGCCCCCGAACGAGAAACCGAGGACCGCAAACTGCTCGATCCCGAGGGAGTCTGCCAACGCCGCGACGTCGACCGGCCAATCCAGCACCTTGCGGTTTGGCTGCGGATCGGATCCCCCGATGCCAGGGCGGTCTACAGCGATGACTCGGACGCCGACATCTGCAGCAGCGGCATCGTTGGCGGCGAAGTCGAGCCGCGAGCCCGGCCAGCCGTGGAAGAAGAGGGCGGGAGAGCCCTTGGCTGCCCCGTACTCGCAATACGCGAGACGCCGGCCATCCGATAGCTCTAGATGCTCCTCAATCACCATGGCGAACCCCCGCCCAACGCAAGCGGGGGACGCCATCCTCCCGCTGGAGTTGAATCGAAATCAAGCCGAACGTGGACCGCCGTGCTCCGCCGCCGGAACCTGGGCGGTTCCGCTACTGCATTCGCCGCGCGATACGCGTCGTGTCGGACAGAGAGTTCTCGCTCGCTCGCTCGCTCCGCGCGGTCAGCAGTGAGGTCGTTCCGGGGTTGCTCGACCTTGGCAGACTGAAGCGGTTGATGGCCGATGTGGACCTCGAGAAGGCCGTTCGCAACGCGGTTGGGGCCTCTGCGCCGGGGATCGTCGTGGTCGTTGTGGGGGCCGAGGGCGTCCGTGGCCGGTGCGCGACCGGGTTTGCGGACGCGGTCTCGCGAGAGCCAATGCGAATCGACGCCGCCTTTCCGTGGTTCTCGATGACCAAGATCGCTACGGCGACCACGGCGCTGCGCCTCGTCGAGCGAGGAGTGCTGGAACTTGACGTGCCCATCGCTCCTCTTGTTCCCGCCACGCGGCTGCTGAGGCCACGCCGATGGGCAGCAGCGATCACCGTTCGGCATCTGCTGCAGCACAGCGCCGGCCTCTCGAACCCGATTCCGGTCACCTGGATCCATCCCCCGGACCAGCCGAGCCCCGAACTGGACGCGTTTCTGGAGCGGCTGCTCAGAAGGCATCGAAGGCTGCGGTTCGAGCCAGGGGCCCGCTCGAGCTACTCCAACCTCGGAGCACTCACCGTCGGCAGCGCGATTAGTCACGCCCTCAGTGCACCCTTCGAATCCATCGTCGAAGATGAAGTGCTCGCTCCCCTCCGGATGTCAGGCACGAGCTTTACGTTCCGGCTGGGTGACGCGGCGGCCACCGGACATCATCCGCGCTACAGCCCGCTGCGTGCTGTTCTCCCTCGGTGGGTGCGTGGCGCGTCAAGGGGACGATGGATGACCTTCCGGCGCTTCTTGGTCGACGGCGCGCCGTATGGAGGGCTCGTCGGGACGGCTGACGACGCCGCGCGCTTCGCGCAGATGCATCTCAACGATGGGAAGCTCGATGGCGTCCGGATCCTCACCTCAGACCACGCGGTCGAAATGCGGCGTATCACCGCGCGGGGCCGGAGATACGACCTCGGGCTCGGATGGTTTGTCCCCGCAAGCCAACGAGACGCCAACCCTCCATTCGCAGAGCACCTCGGAGGAGGAGGAGGCTTCTTCAACGTGATGCGAATCTATCCGTCGCTCGGAGTCGGGATCGTCGTGATGGGCAACGCCACGAAGTACAACATCGACAAAGTCGCGTCCCTCGCCATCACGTTCGCCTCGTAGAACGACCCGAACGCCGGCGCCTTCCGCCCGAATGGTCCCGAACAGTGCCGGGACGCATTGTCCTCTGGCGGAATGTGGGTGGAGGATTGGATCGGGGCGAGATCTGCCTTTCTGGTCGCGCTCCTACGGGCCAGCCGTCGTGGCGCCAGCGTCATGCGATCTGCCGGGGGCGGATCGGATCACTCGAGCGAGTCGATCCAGCGTTCGAGCCGTCGTCCTTCGCGGGTCATTAGCTTTGGGTCGCGGAGAGTGTTGGTGAGTAATGCGATCCCCTGGTAGGCCGCGATCAGGGCGACGGCGAGGTCGCGGGCGTCACGCCGCCCCATCGAGCGAAACTGACGCTCGGTCCACTCGATCGGGACACGGATCAACTCGGCACAGGCGCCGGCGAGCCCATCGTCGCGCTTGTCCAGTTCAGAGCAGAGCGATCCCTGCGGGCAGCCGTACCGTGCTGTGAGCTCGCGTTGGTCGACCAGCATTCGCACGAACGCTTTCAGGCGGGCCTTCGGCGTGCGGTGACGATCGAGCGATGCGAGCGTGGCCTGGATGTCTCGGGCGTGGGCGTCGATCGCGGCGGCGACGAGCTCGTCCTTGGTCTTGAAGTAGTAGTAGACGTTGCCGACCGGTACCTCGGCCACGGCGGCGATGTCCGCGAGCGTCGTCGTTTCGACGCCCTGCTCGTGCAGAACCTGACGCGCGGCCGCGATCAGCCGCTCGCGCTTTCCCGACTTCGGTGTGAGCTCCGTCGGGCGACCTGTCTCGGCTAAGTCAGTCATCTCACTAGGAAGGATAGCGTTCCTTCTTCTGTCGGCGCTCGACGTCTGCTAAGTTAGCGGACTCACTTAATCGATGGGCGACACTGGAGGTCAGCCGGCATGGCAACACCGCCCCCTCAAGCATCATTTCTGGCAACGCGGCAGGGCAAGCTCACGCTAGCTCTGCTCTGCGCGGTCGGGTTCCTCGATTTCGTCGACGCGTCGATCGTCAACGTCGCGCTGCCGTCGATCCGGTACCACCTCCACTTCTCCGTGCAGAGCCTGCAGTGGGTGCTCAGCGGCTACTTGCTCACCTACGGCGGGTTCGTGCTGCTCGGCGGCCGCGCGGCCGACCTGATCGGTCGCCGGCAACTGCTCGTCGCCGGAACGTCGGTATTTGCGCTCTCCTCACTCGTCGGTGGGCTCGCCGGCAGCGAAGGGATGCTCGTCGGCGCCCGACTCGTCCAGGGCATCGGGGCGGCGATGATGATCCCGGCGGCACTCTCGATCCTCACGACGTCGTTTCACGAGGGCAGCGACCGCAACACGGCGCTCGGCGTGTGGGGCGCGCTGGCAGGGCTGGCTTCGGCATTCGGGGTTTTTGTCGGGGGCGTGCTGTCCGAGGGTCCGGGGTGGCGGTGGGTGTTCTTCGTAAATCTCCCCGTCTGCCTGCTGATATTGGGGGCGACGTACCGGCTGATCTCAGGCGAGCGACGCCGCTCGGGGCTCGCCAACTTCGACACCGTCGGCGCGATCCTGCTCACCGCGGGGATGCTGCTGCTGGTGTACGCGCTCGTTCGGGCGCCCGACGTCGGCTGGGGCAAGGCAGGGACGATCGGGGAGCTCGTCGGCGCCGCGGTGCTGCTGGGCGCCTTCGTGGTCAACGAGCGGCGCCAGCGCAACCCGCTGTTTCCGTTCTCGATCTTCCGGATCAACGGGCTGGCGGCTGCGGACGCGACGCAGGTGGCGGCGATGGCCGGCTTCTACTCGATGTTCTTCTTCATCACCCTGTACATGCAGACCGTGCTCGGCTACTCGCAGATTCAGGCGGGCTCGGCCTATATCCCGGTCACGTTCGGCGTCGCGATCTCGTCCGGGATCTCCTCGCAACTGTTCGCCCGCATCGGTACGCGCCCGATCATCGTCGCCGGCGCGCTGCTCGGCGCCGGCGGCCTCTACTGGCTCTCCCGCATACCCGTCCACGGCTCCTACCTCACCGACCTGCTTCCCGGCCTGATGATCATGTCGTTTGGCCTCGGCGCGGTGTTCGTCGGTGTTACCACCGCCGCCAACGCCGGTGTCCCACCCGACAAGGCGGGCCTCGCCGCCGCCCTGGTCAACGCATCCACGTGGATCGGCGGCGCGCTCGGTATCGCCCTGTTCTCTGCGCTCTCGACCTCGCGGGCACATCACCTGCTGGTGACCCACGCCTCGCAACAAGAAGCCCTCGTCGCGGGCTTTCACCGTGCGCTACTCGCGGGCAGCCTCGTGCTCCTCGCCGCCGCGCTGATTGCCGCACGCGCAACCAACACTCGAGGCGAACCGGTCCCGAGCCGGTCCCTAGAGCCGATCGCGGTACCCGAAACCGGCTAGAAGCACCCCCTGGCACCAGCGAGCGACGCGAGCGACCCGCTGCGGGGTCGGGCGAAGCTGATCGCGCGCAGCGAGGGGCGGACGGTCGCTGAGCAGTCGCCGTGGAACCTCATCCGTGCCGGCGGCGCGTGAGCATGGCCGCAACACCGGCCATCGCGTGTCGTTCCTTGTGCATGCGGTTGACTCGACCAATGTGCGTGTCTGCGATCGCGCTTGCGCTTGCCATCGCGGTGGTCCGTTCCGTGGTCGAGTCCGCCCCAGCTCTTGCATCGTCGACGCAGGATGCGATGTTCGAGGATGATGCGCAGCTGCGCTCGAATCCCGTTGGCACGCTCATGAGCTTCCGGCAGCTCGGCGTGCAGATCGCGCGCGTCCGTGTGAGCTGGTCGGCGATCGCTCCTCGCCCGCTCTCCCACACGCGGCCGGCCAATTTCGATGCTGCCGACCCGGCGGCGTACCCGAGAGCCAACTGGTCAGTTCTGGACACGATCATCAGGACCGCGCAACAGCTCGGCATCACGGTCAACGTCGACCTTGCCGGTGGTGCTCCTCTATGGGCAACGGTCCCGGTGCGCCAACCAACAAGCCACACCCCAACTGGGACCCATCTCCCGGTGGCTTCGGCGCGTTCGCCCGCGCGGTTGGGGAGCGCTACAGCGGCACGTACATCTCGGCTGGTTCGTCGGCGCCGCTGCCGCGAGTCGACTACTGGTCGATCTGGAACGAGCCCGACTATGGCCCGAGCCTTGCTCCGCAGGGCGTTCCCCACGATCTCACGATCGAGAACAGCCCGAGGATGTATCGCAACCTTCTGGATGCCGCTTGGCGCGCCCTGCAGGTGACCGGACACACCCACGATACGTTCATCTACGGCGAGCTTGCCCCGAGGGGCCGGAACGACTGGGGCGCATTCTCGGGCATGAAGCCGCTCGTGTTCCTCCGCGCCCTGTACTGCGTCGATCGGTCCTACCGCGAGCTTCGGGGCAGCGCGGCGGCGGCGCGCGGCTGCCCAACCACAGCCGCCGGCTCGGAGCAATTCCGCAGCACACACCCGGCGCTCTTCGGAGCGACTGGATTCTCTGAGCACCCCTATATGCGCTGGTACGCCCCAAACAGGGAGGCGCAGCCCGACCGCGACTACTCCTCGCTCGCTGAAATCGGAGGGCTTGAGCGAGCACTCGATCGGCTCCAGCGGGCATACGGGTCAAGCCGGCGCCTACCGATCTTTGACACCGAGTTCGGATACATCACCAGCCCGCCGAAGCACCCCACCAGGCGCTTGCCGTGGGTGTCGCAGGCGACCGCCGCCTACTACCTGAACTGGGCGGAGTACATCTCCTGGCACGACGCGCGCGTGCAGAGCTTCGACCAGTACCTGCTCTACGACCCCGTCCCGGCGCTCGCCGGCAACGACTTCGGCGGTTTCGCCAGCGGGCTGCTCAACCATGACGGGACCCCAAAACCGACGTACAGCGCATGGCGGCTGCCGCTATACCTTCCGGCCACCTCAGGCCGTCGCGGGAACAGCCTCGAGGTCTGGGGATGTATCCGGCCCGCCTCCTTCGCGACGACCGACCCGGGCGGTGGGCCCCAGAGCGCCGAGATTCAGTTCCAGGCCGCTTCGCGCGGGCCCTTCGCGACGCTCGAAACCATCCCGATCACCGATCGCCACGGCTACTTCGACACGCACGTAACGTTCCCGTCAAGCGGGACGGTCAGGCTGACCTGGAACGACCCATCCGGGGATAACTTCCTCGCGTCCGACCGCCCCACCTACAGCCGCCGCGTGCAAGTCACCCTCGGCTGAGCACCGTACCCCGCTCGTCCTGGTCGTCATTTACCTTCCGCGCATGCCACACGCAGCCGAGCCCGGTCGTGACGGCGAGGTCTTCAACGGGGTCGCCGAGGAGTATGACCGTCACCGGCCGGCTTATCCGGACGCGCTGATCGACCGGGCCTGCGAGCTGGGAGGTCTCGGTCCGGGCGCAACGGTGCTCGAGATCGGCTGCGGCACCGGCCAGCTGACACGCAGCCTGCTCGCCCGCGGCCTGCGGGTGACTGCGATCGAGCCCGGCGACCGGCTGATTGCGCGGGCCCGCGATCAGCTCGGCACTATCGGGGATGTGACGTTCGTCAATCGGCGTCTTGAGGACGCGCAGTTGCCGCCCGCGCGTTACTCGGCCGTATTTGCGGGATCGGCGATTCACTGGGTGGATCCGGATGTCAGTTGGCGCGCGACTGCCGAGGCGCTGGTGGATGGCGGAACTCTCGCGCTGGTCTCCTTCTTCGGATTGCGGGAGCCGCGTAGCGCCGGCGACCAGCAGGCCCTCCGCGCCGCGATAGCGAGAGTGGCGCCGGGACTTGCCGACTGGCCGACGTACCGCAACCTGAACGGCACGCTCGGGGGGGCCGATGAACGTCGCGGCAACGTGTCGGAGGTATGGGCATGGCTGGGGGGCTACGAGCTCGCGAGGGGGTATGCCGCAGACCTGTTCGACGACACGCAGGTCGACGTCGTACCCGCACTTCTCGAGCACACAGCAGACGCGCTCAACGCCCTGCTCGGCACGATGTCGTTCTGGGCGCAGCTCGAGCCCGGGCAGCGCGGCGCTCTCCGCGCCGAGAATCACTCCCTCCAGCAAAGGCTCGGCCGGCCGATCCGCTCCAGCACGGTTGCCTGCCTGGCAACGGCCAGGCGCGTTCAGCGCAGCTGACCGCTTCGCGTCATCACGCCGACGGGGTAGGAAGAATCGGCCCTGCGATCCTTGTCCGGGCGTAGCGAGACGCTGTTCTGGTGGGACACTAGGCCGATTGCACGAGCTGGTGCTCGAACGCCCAGACTGTCGCGGCGGACCGGGTTCGCACGCCTGTCTTGTCGAAGATGTGCTGGACATGGTGACCCGCTGTCTTGGCGGAGATGCCGAGGGTCTCGGCGATCTCCTTGTTGGTCTTCCCGGCGGCGAGTGCGCGCAGGACCTCGAGCTCGCGGTCCGTGAGGCCTGCGGGCAGCTTGCGTGGCCGTTTCGCCACGCGGTGTCCGGCCGCGGCGAGCACGGCGTCGACCGCATCCGGGCACAGACGGCCCTCGCTGGCGTCGCGCAGCAGCTCGGCCTTGGCACCGTCAGCGTCCAGCGCGGGTCGGTACGGGCGCCGCTCTCGCATCGCCTGATAGGAGTCGGCGGCGGCGAGGATGCGCGCCGCTCGGCCGAGCGCCGGCGCAGGCGCCTTGCGGTGGTAGCCGGCGCCGTCGAGCCGCTCGTGATGGGAGCCGGCCAGCTCGCCGATCGACGCAAGTGCGGGCGCGTGGGCGAACGAGCGCTCGGTGAAGTATGGGTGCAGCTGCACGCGCTCCCAGTCGGTGAGACCGAAGGGCCCGGGCTTCTCCCAGATTGCATTCGATACCGCGACTCGGCCGAGGTCGAGAGCCAGCGCGGCGCGGCGGACCATTATCACCTCGTCCTCGGGGAGGCCGAGGCGCCAGGCGGCCGCCTCCGCGAGCTGCGACGTCCCCTCGGCGTGCCCGCGCAGCCAGTAGGACTTGAGATCGGTGAAGGTCCCGACCACGCGGAACGCGGCGTCGATCTCGCTGCCGGCCATCCACCGCTTTGGCGGCGGCTCGGCCGCGATCGCCTGCTCCCAGATCAGCGCGTCGTCGAGCCCGTCGAGCAGCTCGTCGAGGTGGCCGGCCGCGAGCGCGGCCAGATGCGGATCGTAGGCGCCGCCCGCGCGCTGCTCGATCACCTCGCCCGCCCGCTCGGGGCCCGAGGCCGAAAGGAAGACCGAGATGTCACGGGCGACATGGAGCACCCGCGCCGGCAGTCCGATCGCCTCCCCCGCGGCCGCGCCCGGGAACCCGTTGCCGTCCCAGCGCTCGAAGACGTACGCCAGGTTCGAGACGACGCCGGGCCCGAAGCCGAGCCAGCCGGCGAAGCGTTGCGCAACCTCGCAGTGCAGGGCGAACGTCGAGCGCGCGATCTCGAGGGCGTTCTCGAGCGCGTGGGCGACCATTGCCTGACGCACCTCAGGCGGTCGTCCCTGTCCGACCACGTCCATGAGGAACGCGCCGACCTCTTCAGGGTTGCCTCCGTCGACGAGCGCGAACTTGGCGCGCGGCTCGATGTCGTCCCCAAAGAGCTCCGTCTGCTCGGTCGCGTCCGACGTGCAGCCGAAGGAATGCAGCAAAGAGATGTAGTAGGCGTCCACGAGCTCCGGCGGCGAGAGCGCCGCGAGCTCACCCAGGCGGACCGCGAGGATCGCCGTCCTGAGCGCATGCTCGAGCGGCTGACCGGTGCCCAAATCGGTCGCAATCGACATCGCACCGATCACCTCCGCGGCACGGACGGGCGCCTGGTCCCCAGACCGTTTCGCTGCGGACAGGCTACGGCCGTCGGACGCCATCGCGCGGATCCTACCCGCGCCGCGTCCCGAGCGTCCAGGCGTCGACGCTGGAGCGGCTCCGCTTCCTACGCGCGGGTCTGGAGGAGGTCGCGGAGCCGCTCCAGAGCGACGTGCGACCCCCCCATCGGCGGCGTCCGTGTCTACGCCAGTGCGTGCAGGTGCTCGTTGGGGTCGATCGCCCCGAGGCTCTCGACGACCTCAAGGGCGCCGTTACGCACCTGGGCGATGTACATGTTCATCCGCACATGGTGCTGGCCGGGCACCATCTCCGCCGGGCCGCCTGGTCCCTCGGCGATCTTCGCGTGGTCAAGCGCCGCGACGACGGCAGCCTGGTCGAGCGAGCCGGCTTCCGTGACCGCGGCCTCCCAGAGCTTGAGGCCGCGGTACATGCCCGTGGCCCCGCTCCCCGCACTGAACTGGGGGCCATCGGGGAAGCGGACGTTGTAGCGGCCGAGCAGCTCCTTGCTGAACGGATCGCCCAGGGTCTGGTAGTAGTCGATGCACCCGTATAGTCCCTCGATGTGCTCGCTGGGTACCGCGCCGGCGAGGTTCTCTTCGATGTACGTCGTGACGATACGCCCGCCACGCCTGGTGAAACCAGACTCGTAGAGCGCCTCGAGGAACGGAAAGCACCCGGGGGGCACGGTCGTGTTGAACACGACGTCAGTGCCGCTGGCGTTGATCCTGCCGACCGTCTCGCCCCAGTCGGCATGCTCGATGGGGAAGTACTCCTCCCCGACGATCTCGCCGCCGTTGGCCGAGGCGACCTCGTGGACCTTCCTGTTCATCACGTGCGGCCAGATGTAGTCCGCCGAGGGCAGGTAGAACGTCCGTGCCCCGGTTTGCTGCATCACCCACGGAATGAGCGGCTCGACCTGCTGCGCGGGAACGGCGCCGGTGCAGAAGAGGAGCGGGTCGTACTCCTGCCCCTCGTACTGTTCGGGGTAGATGTAGAGCGTTCCGCCCTCCACCACCGCCGAGTTCTTGATGGCCTCCCTGGTCGAGCTGAAGATGCCGCCGAGGAGCACGTCGACATGGTCGTCCTGGACGAGCTTGGTGGCGCTGGCCGCCGCCTGCGCGTCGTTGGATGCGCTGTCCTCGATGAGCAGTTCCACGCGCCGGCCGAGCACACCTCCGGACGCGTTGATCTCGTCCACGACCAGCGTGGCGACGTTGGCCTGGGCGCCGCCCAGGACCGCGAGCGGGCCCGTCTGGTCGGCGATCACGCCGATCTTGATTGCATCTCGCATGACGTCGCTCCTACGCCTCGTAGCGGCCGTTGAGCTCTGCCACCTGCGGCCGGCCCTTGTGCCCGGCCTCCTGCATGATTCCGGGGACCTCAGGGTCGGTGGCGAATCGCTGCCAGCCGTCGAGGTCCCAGTCGAAGAGCACCCAGACGCGGTCGCCCTCGTTGGGGTCGCGGAACACCACGGCGCCATTCGAGCCGTGCTGCCTGCGCTTCTCGGCACCCTTGGTGGAGAAGACGCTCGTGAAGCGGTCGAGATCCTCGACCGTGGTCGTCGCCAGAAGCATTGTGGTCCTCCTTTTGTTTCCGGCGTCTCTGAGCGACGCCGAGGTTGGCGCGAGTATGCGCCGGGGCTGCTCGGGGCACATCGGGCAATTGCCCTATGCGGCGAGGATGCCCCGGCGCGGTGTGCCCCCCGCCCGCGGTACCCGGCCATGGCGCAGACTCGCCGTGTCGGCGCGTGGCGTCAGTTCGATGCCGTCAACCGGCGCAGGGCTCGATCCAGGTCGTCCGTCCTGATCGGTCCGCCGTAGTGCCCGCCGTTGATGTAGATCTCGGGGACGGCGTGCGCTCCGCTCGCCGTGGCCTGACGGATCTGCTCGACCACCGAAGCTCGGTAGCGCCCAGTGTGGACCTCCAGCTCGAGGCGATCGGGATCTGGTACGTATCGCCTCGCGAGGTTGAGCAACCCAGTCTCATCGCTGAGCCCCAGCATCGCAAGCTGGTCGAGCAGCTCGAAGAACGTGCCCTGGGCCGCCGCCGCCTCAAGCGCCTCCGCTGCCGGTAGCGAGAGGGGGTGGACGTCGGCCAGCGGCAACTGGCGCACCGCCAAACGAATCCGCTGCGCGTCGGCAAGCTGGGAGAGAAGTCGGTACGCGCTGCGGCACGGCTCAGACGCGACGTCGAGGTAAGCGGTCAAGGTCGGAGCGTGCTCGGGGCCGCGTACGCGGTCGGCCGAACCAATCGGCGGATCGAGGACAGGCGCACTGCTTGATCCTGTTCGCCAGTCCGAAAGTGCCTGTGCCACCGACTCGGGGAGCTGGCCAGCCGCAGCAGTCGGGCGGAGGCGATGATGGCCTTCGGTGCCGCGCTCCCAGTGGCGAATGTCCTGTGTTGTGTCGTGCGCGAGCTCGCTCGGTGACTCAGGAGGCCCATCGGGACGGCGGTAGGGCGTCTGACTGATGCCACTGCCTCGCCGCGTGTAGTAGCCATACACCACCGCGAAGAACAGGCCCACGACGACGGCGAGGAAGATCAGGCTTCCGCCGGCGACTGCGAACGGGATTGCGATCTGCGCGAACGCTGCTGGCACGATTCCTCGATCGATGACCGGTTGCGCCCCCCAACACGCACGCAGCCTACGCGCTCGGCACCCCATCCTCAAACACCGGCGTCGCGGTCGCGGGCTTGATCCCGTGTGCGAGACTCGCCCCGTGAGCGCGCGTCTGGTGACGATCCCGATCAGCCACTTCTGTGAGAAGGCGCGGTGGGCGCTGGACCGCGCCGGCGTCGACTACGTCGAGCAGCCGCACCTGCAGCTCGTGCACATATTCGCCGCACGCCTGGCCGGAGGACGGCGAACGGCGCCGGTGTTCGTGACGGACTCCGGGGAGGTGCTGCCGGACTCCACCGCGATCCTGCGCTGGTCCGACACGAGGCTGGCGCCGGAGCGGTGGCTGTACCCCGAGGGCGCGCTCGGCACCGAGGCGGCGGTTCTGGAGTCCTCGCTCAACGACCAGTTCGGGCCCGACACGCGGCTCTGGATCTACGAGGAGACGCTGCCCGTGGTCCACGACATGGGGCCGTGGGTGCTGTACGGGATCCCGCGCTGGGAGAAGGCGTTCTTCCGTGCCTCCGGCCCGCTCGTCGGCGTGTCGATCCGGCGTTACCTCGGCGTCGACGCGGAGGCCGCCCGTGCTGCGCTCGCGCGGATCGACCAGGTCTTCGATGATGTCGCGGAGCGCCTGTCCGACGGGCGCCGCTTCCTTCTCGGCGACCGCTTCACCGCGGCAGACCTCACGTTCGCAGCTCTCGCTGCGCCGGTGCTGCTGCCCGCGCGCTACGGGTCGCCGCTCCCGCCGCTGAAGATGATGCCGCCGCGGCCCGCGCGGGAGGTCGAGCGGCTACGGGCGCACCCGGCGGGCGCGTTCGCCGACCGCCTCTACACCGAGGAGCGGGTCGGCGTCGTCCCGGACCCTCCGCCTTGAAGGACTACGCGGCCACCGGTGGCTGGAAGCGGTAGTCGTCCAGATCGAACCGGGCGCTGCGCCACATCGTTTCGAGGCTCGGGCTGGCCCGGAACGGAACGTCGCCGTGGCGATCGAAGTAGTAGCTGTTGGCCGTCGCGCACGTGTCCCGAAAGAAGATCTGGTTGTGGCGACGGCCGAGCATGGCCCGCCAGTAGCGCTCGTTCGCCTCGGCCCTCACCTCGACGCGCGTCGCTCCGGTTACGCGGGCGCGGGTCAGGCAGCGGGTGATGTGGCGCATCTGCGTTTCGATCAGCACGAAGAACGACGCGCCGTTGAACCCGTACGGACCGATGATGTGGAACAAGTTCGGGAATCCCGGCACGCTGACGCCCTCGTATGCCTGCATGCGATTGGCCTCCCACCATGCGTCGAGCTCGACGCCGCCGGCACCGTAGATGGGGAAGATCGGCTCGAGTACTTTGAAACCGGTCGCCAGCACGAGGACGTCGACCGGATGCTCAACGCCGTCGCTGGTCCGCACCCCGGCCGGCGTGACGCGCTCGATCGCCGTCGTCTCGAGTTCGACGTTGTCGCGATTGAACGCCGGTAGGTACTCGTTCGAGAAGCTCGGGCGCTTGCAGCCCAGTCCGTAGCGGGGCGTCAGCTTCTCGCGGACCACCGGATCATGGACCTGCTTGCGCAGGAACGCGTGGCCCACGGCTTCGCCGCGATCGGCCAGCGGCACGATCCCGTAGAAATGGGCTGCGAGTGGAAAGTTGAGCTCGACGAACGCCTGACTGAGCGCGCGCGTCACCAGACGCGCGCCGGGTACGTGCTTCAAGAGCCAGCGCTCACGGGCGGTGAGCGCGCGGTCGGGCTTCGGCAGACACCAGATCGGCGTGCGCTGGAACACCTTGAGCCGTTCGACGATCGGCGCGATCGACGGGATCACCTGCACGGCGGAGGCGCCGGTGCCGATGATGGCGACCCGCTTGCCGGCCAGGTCCTGGGCGTGGTCCCAGCGGGCGGTGTGCATCACCACGCCCTGAAAGTCGTCGAGGCCCTCGATCTCCGGCGGCTTCGGTTGCGACAGCGCGCCGGAGGCGTTGATCACGAAGCGCGTCGTGATCGCGGCGCCGTCCTCCGTGTCGAGGCGCCAGACATCGCGCTCCTCGTCGAACGTGGCCGCCGTCACCCGTGTCTTCAGGCGGATGCGCTCGCGCAGCCCGTACTTGTCGACGCAGTGCTCCGCGTAGCCCTTCAACTCCGCGCCCGGCGCGTACACCCGCGACCAGTCGGCGCGCTTCTCGAACGAGAACTGGTAGCTGAACGATGGGATGTCGACCGCCACGCCGGGGTACGTGTTCCAATGCCACGCCCCGCCGACGCCGTCACCCTCGTCGACGACCAGGTAATTCGGCACGCCGGCGTCGTCGAGCTTGATCGCCGCGCCGATCCCCGAGAACCCGGCGCCGATCACGACCGCCTCGTGACCGGAAGTTGAGACATCCGTGGTATCCACGTGCGCAGAGTATCCCGAGCTGCCGCTGACGTAGGCGTTCACGTGGGGTCGGGGTGATCGGGAGGATTCCTTCAGGGCGCACGGAATCTTGCGTTCGTGCGTGTTGCGGATGCGGAGCGGATCGCTCGGGCGGGTGGTGAGCCGGCGGTTGAGCTGGTGCTGGGGCTGTTGGCGGAGATCACCGCGTTGCGGGAGCGGGTGGATGAGCACGATCGGTTGTTGAAGCGTGATTCGAGGAACAGTTCGTTGGCGCCGTCGAACGATCCGCCGTTGACCCGTCAGCAGCGTCGCGCGCGGGAGCGCGAGCGAGCCAAGCGGGAGGGTCGTAAGCAGCGCGGCGGGCAGCCGGGGCATGAGGGCAAGACCCGGGAACTCGCCGCACCGGAGCGGGTCGATGATCACGTTGACCATGTTCCGGTCAGTTGCGGGTGCGGGCGTCGATTTGACGGCAGTGAGGAGCGGGTTGGGGTCCCGGTTTTCCGTCAGAAGTGGGAGCTGCCGGAGGTCGTGGCACTGGTGATCGAGCACAGGTTGCACCGGCTGCTGTGCCCGGAGTGTGGGACCGCGGTGCTGGCGGAGGGCGATGGGGTGTCGGCGTCGGCGTTCGGGCCGCGGTTGGAAGCACACGTCGCCGTCATGGCGGGGGTGTATCGGCTCTCGCGCCGGCAGATCGTGGAGATGCTCGACGAGATGTTCGGAACGACGGTCAGCGTCGGCGCGGTCGACGCCACGATCATGCGGATGAGCGGTGTGCTCGCCGACCCGTGGCGGGAACTGCGTGACGCGGTTCGCCACGTGCAGGCGGTGCACGCGGACGAAACATCGTGGCGACTACGGGGAGAGACCAACTGGTTGTGGGTCGCGGCGAGCGCGTTGATGGCGTGCTACCGGATCGACCCGTCCCGCTCCCAGGCCGCGGCGAAGGAGCTGTTGGGCGAGGACTTCGGGAGCTTCATCATCACCGACCGGTACGCCGGATATCACTGGCTCGACGTGCTCCAGCAGCAGTTGTGCTGGTGTCACGCGATCCGCCAGTTCGTCAGCCTCTCCGAGCGTGACGGCGCTCCGGGCCGGCTCGGGCACGAGCTGCTCGCAGCCGCCCATCAAGTGATCGCCGCTCACACAAAACTACCCGCTGACCGATGGGGCCGCCGCGGCGCTCCTCATCCCCAGTGGGCCCGTCGGCGCAGTCCTGCGCGCGGCGATCGTGGGCGCAGGACACGCTGCCGCCGGCCGAATCGGGGCATTGGCTCACCCGCAGCGTGAGGGGGGCCGTGCCAGGTCCGCGAGTAGGCGTCGGATCACGCCCGCGTCGCTGGTCAGCCCCAGGTGCGAAACGCCGGGGTTGTCCGTGAACCGGAAGCGGTAGCAGCGCATGTGCCGCCAGACACTGGCGGCGTCGTTGGTGATGTCCTCCTGGTTGCTGTCCCCGGACAGGTTGATCACGTCCGCGGTGACCTGATCGACGACCTGGCCGAGCGTGAGGTTCGCCAACACGATTCCGACCTGCGTCGCCAGCCCCGAGCCCTTCTCGACTGACACGTCGACGTCCGGATAGTGCGCGCGGTCGGCGAACTTCACAAACCCAAGGTAGTGATGGACGATGGGCTTGATCGCGGCCAGCCCAGCGTCATGAAGGAGACGGTCCGTGTCCGCCGGCGTGTAGCTGCGGCCGGTGGCCTGGTCCGTAACCACCACCTCCCGTCGGCCGAACACGGCGGGGTCAGAGGTGCTCATCCAGGTCGAGGGAGAGAGGGCGATCAGTCGTGCGCTGCTGCGCGCCGTGGCCAGGGTCGTCGGTAGCGAGAACCCGGTCGGGATGTCGACCCCGGTGAACACCCAGGACCAGGTCGAGCCCTGGCCGGGGAGGTTCCCGGCGATATCGGTGAAGCCCTGAATGTACGTTCGCCTCCACCGTGCGGAGGCGTGGGTGAGGAGGTACTGGATGTAGAGCGGGCCGTTGGAGTGGCCCACCAGCCGCACCGGCCGGTGACCGTTGCGCCGCCACGTCTGTTGGATCAGTTGCTCGGTGCGGGCTCGGAAGCCCCCGAGGTCGGGCGTGAGCCGGAAGTTGTAACCCGCCACGACGAGGTCGCGGCCGGCCCGGTAGCCGGCCGACTCGAGAGCCGTGTAGAGCGCGCCATAGGCCGGTGCGCTCGACGTCTGCCCATAGTGGGGGATCGACACCGTCACCCCCGGCGGCAACGAAAAGCGCTCCGGGAACGACAGGTGCGGATTGTTGCTCCAGCGCGGCGTGAGCAGGCGGTCGCGGCAGACCTGGCTGAACATCGTGCCCACGTCGGCGGGGATCCCATCCTCGAACGACCCGGACCGCGGACAGCCCGGCACCGATGTCTGGTCGCGAACCTCGACGCGCAACGTCGTCGCGCCGTATCCGGGAAAGAAGACAACCGGCGTGCGCTCAGTCGCGGCGGAGGCCGAGAGAGGGGCCAAGGCCAGCATGAGGAGCAGAACGAGCACGAACGGGATGATCGCGTGGACGCGGCGCTTGTAGGCGGCATAGTCGTCGGGGAACTCTCTGCTCATCAGGCGCTCCTCCTGCCGAGCCTTCCACCACAGGCCGGCGCACAATCCGACGAACAGGGCGAAGCCGATCGGCCGCCCGTAGTTGAGCGCCGTGCCGAGGGCCATCATGATCAGGCCGGTGTAGATCGGATGCCGCGCGAGCCCGTAGGGGCCGGCTTCGATCAGCTCGTGGTCGGCCTTGAGTGTGACCTCCGCGCTCCAATTGCGACCCAGCGTGACGCGCGCCCACACCGTGAAGAGCGCGCCGGCGACGACGATGCAGTCACTCACCACTCCCAGCGCAACTGATGTGTGCCACAACGGGTCCTGAGAGGACCCACGCAGCAATCGCAGGACGGCGAAGCATCCTGCGAACACGATGAGAATCACGACGCGGTAGGCGACGAAGTCACCCCGCTCGATCGTCGGCTTGGTGGAGAAGGCCATGATCACCCAGTAGGCGATCCAGGCGATCCAGCAGCACTCGATCACGAGCGACGTCGGGTTGGACCCCATGACCGAAGACTAGGCCGCTTGCGTGGCCCGGCGGTGGTCGATCTGCGCACAGACCGTGCCCCACGCGACTATCTTGACCGAAGCGTTGCAACTGAGTTCCGGCCCCCGATACTCAGTTGCAGCGCTTTGCCGTTCCCCGGGCCCCCGTCTGCGTGCGGGGCTACATCGAATCAGCCGGTCGGCGGTGGGTCGCCGGGGGCGAGGAGGGCACCGATCTGGGTGTAGATCGGTGTGGCCCAGTTCGGCGCGTTCCCCTGAGCGTCGAAGCTGCCGGCCCGGTACGTGGTTTCGATCGCGATCGCGATCCGTCGCGAGGGGAGACAGCCTCGATTCCGAACTCCCCTCCGAACCACGGGTTCTGAAGAATCCAGGATCCGCTGCGGAAGACGCCGAGCCCATAGCCGAGAACGCGGTCGGGCGTCTGGCAGCCGGAGCGGCGGGGTTGCGGATGCCCGAAGCCGATACGGGCGCGAATCTGCTCGTCGTACGAGCGCCGGCCGCCACCGCCGCTGCCCGTCTCCGATCGATCCCGGTGCTCGCGCTCATGACCGCTCCGTCATCGTTACCCGCCCACTCGGCGTGGCACCACTGAGTATCGTCACCCCCTGGTGACGCTGTGACCCTATTGTCCTGATTCGGAAATTCGCACATCCTGCATCCGAATTTCCAACTCACGACACTAGCCCGGCTGGTCGGGATCTGCGCGGTCGTTCTGTTGCTCGGCGGCGCCGGGCCCTCGCGCGGTCTGGCCCTGCGGCCGGCGGCGACCCCGGCGCGAATCGCCTGGAGCCCGTGCGGTCAGCGGCTTCAGTGCGCGCGTGTCCGCGTCCCGTTGGACTGGGCGCATCCGAGCGAAGGGGCCATTTCGCTGGCGGTGATCCGTTATCTCGCCGACGGGGCCGGGCGCCGGATCGGCTCGCTGTTCTTCAACCCGGGCGGACCGGGGGCCTCCGGCGTCGACGCCGTGAGGGGCGACGGCGCTGCGCTGTCCGCGCTCGGGCAGGGGCGGTTCGACGTGGTGAGCTGGGATCCTCGCGGGACGGGGGCCAGCACCCACGTGCGTTGCTTCGCCAGCCCGGCGGCCCAGGCTCGGTTCTGGGGGCCCAACTGGTCGATCCCGATCACGCGGTCCCAATCCATTCGCTACGTGGTCAGGACCACCGCCTTTGCGCGGCGCTGCGCGGCACTGAGCGGCAGCCTGCTCGCTCACATCTCCACCGAGGACACGGTCCGCGACCTCGACTACCTGCGCCGGCTCGTCGGCGACCGGCAGCTCACCTACCTCGGGTGGTCGTATGGCACCTTCCTCGGCCAGACCTACGCCAACATGTTCCCGCGGCGGGTGCGGGCGATGGTCCTCGACGGCGCGGTCGACCCGGTGGCCTTCACGACGTCGGTCGCCGCATCCATCGCGGGCAACATCGGTGACACCGACCGGGTGTTCGCCGAGCTCCAGGCCCTGTGCCGGCGCGCCGGATCGGCGCGCTGCGCGCTCGCCGGTCATGGCTCGGTCTCGGCACGCGTGAACCGTGTACTGGCGCGCTTACGCCAGGGCCCGATCCCGGCTCCATCGGCGTCGCCGTCGCGGTTGACCTACGGCGATCTGCTGCTCGACCTGTATGCGGCGATGGGCAACCCGGCCGCGTGGCCGGTGCTCGCGGCCAACCTGGAGCGTGCCGCGCGCGGCGACGGGTCGGCACTCGAGACGGAGGCCGGCCGCACTCGGTCCGTCTTCCAGGCCGCCCTGGTGTCGGCGACGGCGCTGCAGTGCGCCGACAAGCCGGCGCCGCGGGTGGGGCCATCTGCGTGGCCGGAGGTCATCGGCGGCCTGACTCGGGTCAGCCGCACGAGCGGGCCGGTGAACGGCTGGTGGCTGTGGGCGCCATGCGCCGCTTGGCCGACGCGGAGCGCCGAGCGTTACACAGGCCCCTGGAACGCCGCCACGAAGACGCCGATCCTCGTGGTCGGCACCCGGTTTGACCCCAACACGCAGTTCGGCAATGCCCGCCGCGTCGTGCGGCGGCTGGCCAACGCGGTCCTGCTCACCCACGACGGCTACGGCCACGTCAGCGTGAGCGACCCGAGCGCCTGCGTCATGCGCGCCACGGGCGTCTACCTCCTCGATCTGGTCGCGCCGCCGAAGGGGACCGTGTGCGCGTCGGACCGACAGCCGTTCGACCCGCAGTTCGGCCGGCCCTGACCTCGAGGCGTGCCTGCGCCCGGCGAGCGCAGGCTCGGACGGGGTGACGAGGAGCGCCCGGGCATGGAACTGACCGGGCTCTCGCTCAGGCCGGATCAGCCGAGCCCCACAGTCCCGGACCGCGGCTGTGCTCGTAGATCAGCGATGTCTCGGCATGGGCGACGGCGGAATGGGTGGCGAGATGGTCGACGACGAACTCCCGCAGATCTTGCGCGTCACGGGCGGCGACCCAGACCAGGTAGTCGGTGGCACCGGCCAGATGGAACACCATGAGCACGCCCGGCAGCTCGCGCACGGCCGAGGTGAAGGCGTCGATCTGCTCGCGCGCGTGGACGGCGAGCCGCACCGCGATGAGCGCCTGCAGCGGGCGCCCCAGCGCCGCGAGATCGATCTCGGCGTGGAAGCCACGGATCACGCCGCGCCGGCGCAGTGCGCGCAGGCGGCTCAGCGCCGTCGACGGTGCGACGCCGATGCGCTCGGCGAGGCGCTGGTTGGTGATCCGCGCGTCTGCCGCGAGCAACTCGAGCATCGCCCGGTCGATGTCGTCCACGGCACGCTGCTGATGATTCGGCAGACGCGAGCGCGGACGGTTCGGCACTGAAGGATCTTCGTCCAAACAACCAATATTCGCAGAATCATCGGCGGTTTGACCGCCGACCGAATGATCATCAGACTGACGGGATGAGCGATCTCATCACCACCTCCGCCGTGAAGGACTCGATTCTCGACACCATCGGCGACACGCCGCTGGTCAGGCTGTCGCGGATCGGGGCCGGCCTGCGTCCTCAGCTCATCGCCAAACTCGAGACGTTCAACCCGGGCGGCTCGATCAAGGACCGCGTGGCGGTCGCCCTAATCGAGGCTGCTGAACGGGATGGGCGGCTCCGTCCCGGCGGGACCATCGTGGAGCCGACGTCGGGCAACACCGGGACGGGGTTGGCGATCGCGGCGCGCCTGAAGGGCTACAACGTGATCGCGGTGATGCCGGACAAGATGTCGAAGGAGAAGATCGACCTCCTGCGCGCCTACGGGGCCGAGGTCGTCCTGGCTCCGACGGACGTGGCCCCGGACTCGCCCCAGTCCTATTACCGCGTCGCCGACCGGCTGACAGCGGAGATCGCCGATGCCTTCCAGCCCAATCAGTACTTCAACCAGGCCAACCCGCAGGCGCACTACGAGTCCACGGGACCCGAGCTGTGGGAGCAGACCGGCGGACGCATCACGCACCTCGTCGCGGGCGTGGGGACGGGCGGCACGGTCACGGGCACCGTCCGGTACCTGCGCGAGCGACGTCCCGATCTCGTCGTCATCGGCGCCGATCCCGAAGGCTCGATCTATGCCGGCGGGGCGGAGAACGTGCGCCCGTATCTCGTCGAGGGCGTGGGCGAGGACTTCTGGCCCGAGACCTTCGATCCGACGGTGATCGACCGCTGGATCACGGTGTCCGACCGCGACGCCTTTCTCACCACGCGACGGTTCGCCCAGCTCGAGGGGATCCTGGCCGGCGGCTCCGGCGGCCTCGCGCTCCACGCCGCCCTCGTCGCCGCCGCGGAGATCGATGATCCCGAGGCGATGATGGTGGTGATCGTCCCCGACGGCGGTCGCTCCTATCTGTCCAAGATCTACTCCGATGCGTGGATGCGCCAGTACGGCTTCCTGGAACGGGACACCGAGCTCCGCGTCGGTGACGTGCTCGCGCGCAAGCGCGAGGCGGGCGAGGTGCCGACGCTGGTCACGATCCGCACCGACTATCGGGTGCGCGACGCCGTCGCCCTGCTGCACGAGCACCGGGTGTCCCAGCTTCCCGTCGTGAGCGCCCACGATCCGTCCGCCGTGGTGGGCGCCATCGGCGAGCGGGGGCTGCTCAAGCATGCGGCGCAGGATCCCGCGCTGCTGGAGGCGGAGATCGCCCAGGTGATGGAGCCGCCGTTCCCGGCGGTCTCGGTCGAGGACCCGGTGCGCGAGGCGGTCGACCTGCTGGTCGGCGATCAGCAGGCTCTCATGGTCACCCGTGACGGTCATGCCGAGGGGCTCGTCACCCGTACCGACCTCCTCGAGGCGCTCGTCTCATGAGTGAGCGCCGCGACGCCTTCGCCACCCGCGCGGTGCACGCGGGCCTCACCCCGGATCCGACCTATGGCTCGGTGATCCCCGCCATCCACCAGACCTCGACCTTCGCGCAGCCTCGCCCCGGCGAGTTCGTCGAGGACTATGACTACGCGCGCTCGGCCAACCCGACGCGGATGGCCCTCGAGCGGGCGCTCGGCGAGCTCGAGGGCGGCAGCGCCGTGACCTACGCGTCAGGGCTCGCGGCGGAGCACGCTCTGATCACGGTCGTGTGCCAGGCGGGCTCGCATGTCGTGCTGCCGGCCGACCTGTACGGCGGAACGTACCGGCTCATCGACAAGGTGATGACGCGCTGGGGACTCACCTACGACCTCGTTGATCAGACCGACGCCGACGCGCTCGAGCGCGCGATCCGTGATGACACGCGGCTGATCTGGATCGAGACCCCGACCAATCCCCGCTTGGATGTGATCGACCTCGACGCGGTGGTGGCCCGGCGCCGCAACGCGCTCGTCGCAGTCGACAACACCTTCGCCACGCCCGCGAACCAGCGCCCGCTCGAGCACGGTGCTGACTTCGTCGTGCACTCGACGACGAAGTACCTCGGCGGGCACTCCGACGTCGTCGGCGGGGTCGTGGTGACGCACGACCCGGACTGGTACGAGCGCCTGCGGTTCGTGCAGAACGCGGTCGGCGCGGTGCCGGGGCCGTTCGACTGCTTCCTCGTCCATCGCGGCCTGCGCACCCTGCATCTGCGGATGGAGGCCCACGCGCGCAGCGCGCAGGCGGTCGTCGAACTGCTGAGGAAGCACCCAGATGTGTATGACGTGCGATGGCCCGGGTTCAGTGGCATGGTCAGCTTCCGCCATCCACGGGCCGCGGAGATCGCCGGCGCCACGCGCCTGTTCACGCTGGCCGAGTCGCTCGGCGGCGTCGAGTCGCTGATCGAGGTGCCCCAGCTGATGACCCACCAATCGGTGGAGGGATCGAGCGCCGCCGTGCCGGCCGACCTCGTCCGACTCAGCTGCGGTGTCGAGGACCCGGCCGATCTGGCTGCGGATCTGCACGACGCGCTGGTCGCGCTGCCGGTCCTCGCCTGAGGGCTCGCCTCGCCCGCCGAGCAGCTTCCGCTTCCGGGTCTCGGTCTCGATCAGCCCGCGTGGACGCGCGGGCTCACATGCTCGCGGGCCGATACCGGAACCCGTCGAGTGCCACTTCGAGGATGTGCTCGATCTGGGCGGGGTCGGTGGCCGGGATCTTCGCGATCGCGCCGACGATCTGGATGACCTCGGCGAGGTCGGTGTCGGTGCGCACGGCCCCGGACGCCTGCGCGCGGTCGAGGATCGGTCCGCCGGCCGCGTAGAGGGCGGCGCGGCTGCTCTTTCAACCGTTGGGAATCCAGGTGAACACGGCACCCCTGCCCACTCCCAGCAGCGACCGGCGTCGCTGGCTGGGCCTCGCGGTCGTCTGCCTCGCGCAGCTGATGATCGTGCTCGACACGACCATCGTGAATGTGGCGCTCCCCGTCATTCAGCGCGATCTCCACTTCACCCAGGGCAATCTCACCTGGGTCGTCAATGCCTTCCTCGTCACGTTCGGCAGCTTCCTGCTGCTGGCCGGCCGACTGGGGGACCTGCTCGGCCGCAAGCGTGTGTTCCTCACCGGCGTCGTCGTCTTCACAGCCGCCTCGGCCCTCTGCGGCGCGGCGCCCAGTCAGGGCTTTCTCATCGCCGCCCGCCTGATCCAGGGCGTCGGCGGCGCGCTCCAGGCGTCGGTGATCCTGGCCATCATCGTGACCGAGTTCCCTGCCGCCGCCGATCGCGCCCGCGCGATGAGCGCGTACGTCTTCGTCGCGGTGGCCGGTGGTTCGCTCGGCCTGTTGGCCGGCGGCGCCCTCACCCAGGCCCTCAGCTGGCACTGGATCTTCTTCGTCAACGTTCCGATCGGCCTGGCCACCATCGTGCTGGGCAGGGCCCTGATCCCCCGGGACAACGGGCTCGGACTCGAGCACGGCGTCGACTGGCTCGGGTCCATCCTCGTCACCGCGTCCCTGATGACCGCCGTATCGAGTCGCGCCTCGAGTACCTGATCATGCCGCTGCGCATCCTGCGCCTGCGCGGTCTGATGGGCGCCAGCGCAGTCCGCGGATTCCTCGTCACCGGGATGTACTCGACGTTCTTCCTCGGCACGCTGTACCTCGAGCATGTGCTCCACTACAGCGCGCTGCAGACCGGCATGGCGTTTTCTGCCCTGGACGGTCACGGTCGGCGTCCTGTCCCTGGGCGTCACCGCACGACTGGTCGCTCGGTTCGGCCCGATGCGCGTCCTCGTCGCCGGCATGAGCACGGTGGTCGCAGGCCTCGTGCTGCTCGGCACCGTCGGTGTGCATACGGCCTTCTTCCCCACCATCTTCCTGGGCTACTTCGCCATCGGCCTGGGGATCGGCAGCGCATTCATGCCCCTGCTCACCATCGCCATGGCCGACGTCCCCGAAGCCGACGCGGGGCTGGGCTCGGGAATCACGAACCTCTCGCAGCAGGTGGCCGGAGCCCTCGGTCTCGCGGTGCTCGGCACGATCGCCACGAATGACACCAAGGGTCTTGTGGCCCAGGGCCACACGCTTGCCACCGCGCTGGTCAGCGGATACCACCTCGCCTTCGCACTCGGCGCCGTCAGCATCGTGGTGGGAATCGTGATCGCGCTCGTCGTCCTGCGTCCTCGCGGACTCGCCACGGTGGTCGCCATCGCGTCGGACCCGGAGCCGGCCGGCTACATCGGCGCCGAGCCGGAGATCGAGATCGAGCGTCAGGCGGCCTGACGGAACAGGCCTGACGGAACGGAATTCCATAGGCTGAACGCCCCGATCGAAGGAGGAGGAGTGATGTGGGGCGCGTGCCTGATGGGCTCGAGGGGGGCAGGTGCATCGGCCGGCCGGATTGGCCGAGTGCTCGCGGTGCTGCTCTGCACTGCGCTCGCACTCGGCTCGTCCGCCGCCGCAGCGACGCGGCCGGACGCGGTGGTGCTCGTCTCGGGCCTCACCACCACGACGCCGTTCACGACGCCGTCGGCGCCGTGCCAGGGGACGTATCCGCGCGGTCAGACCTGGAGCTACAACGCCGCCGCGTACGCGGCGGCCGGCTACAACGTCTACACCGCGCCGGTGAGGAACGGGGTGGGCGCGGTGAGCCCCCATCCACCGCTGTTCTCCCACTGCCCGGCGCAGCTGCCGTCGAGCATGACGATCAACTCACGCGGCGACATCTACGCCAACGCCGCGGCCCTCGCGTCCTTCATCGCCCACCTGCATTCGCGCTTCGGCGTGAACACGGTCCGCATCGTCGCGCACTCCTACGGCGGGCTGTGGACCCGCGGGGCCCTGCGCCTCGCGTCGGGATACTTCCCGTCCGTCCGCGTGGAGTCGATCACCACGCTGGGCACGCCGCACCTCGGTAGCTACCTGGCCGACATCGGCGAGGCCGTCGACCCGGCCCTGTGCGGCACCGATCTGAAGTGCCGGGCGATCGCGTACCTCCTGATCGCCGTGCGTGACCTGACGTTCGAGCCCGCGCTCAGCCAGGTCACCGCGGCGTCCCTGGCCCAATGGAATGCGGGCCAGGGAACCTCGCTGACCGGCATACCGGTGACGGCCATCGGCGGCGACGCCGTCTCTCTGCCGGGAATCAGCGACCCCTACACATCACCGGATGACGTCCTCGTCGGTATCCAGAGCGCCCAGGCGGTCGGACTCGACAGGGCAGGCGTGATCCCGAGTCTCACGTGCTTTCCCGCCTTTCCCGACGTGCACAGCTATACGTTCCTGCCGTTCTTCCCGCACGTCAAGTACAGCCTGCTGAACGATCCGGCGATCGCCTCCGACGTCCTGCAGACGCTCGGCGGCAACCCACCGGCCACGCGCTGCCCGGACCCCGCCTTCGCCGCGTCCCCGCCCGGCCCGGCGCTCGTCAGGACCTCGAGCAGCCGCCAGCTGACCGTCCCGCTTCACGTGGCGGCGCTGCGGCTCGGGACGCTGCTGCCGCGGCCGGCGGGGGGCGACGTCATCATTGTCGCCTCGGGCACGCGGGTCATGTGCGGCACTCAGCAGCTCGGGTCGGTCCCTTTCCTCGACTCCACCGCGCTGCGGGTCGTGCCCGTGCCGAGCTGCCCCGGGGAACTGCGATTCGCTCCCCGCGGCGCCGGGGTGCTCGACCTTCGCCGCGCGGCGAACTCCGTGACCGTGAGCATTCGCGGCCGCCGGATCTACATCCGCGTGCACGGACCCACGGGTCAGCCCGGTCCAACGGTGGCGCTCAAGCAGGCCCGACGGTTCGTGACCCAGCGGCTCGACGGCGCGCATTCGCTGCTGCTCGCGCGGGGGGTCCGGACCGTGACCCTGCGCGTGGCCGTCAACGTGGGCGGCGGACGATCGGCGCTGGCCATCACGACGATTCATCTGGGGTCATGACCGGTGCCGGTCAGTCGGTGCGCGTGCGTCGCCTGCGCGAAGGGGACAGGGGACGCTGGCAGGCGCTGTGGAGCGGCTACCTCGCCTTCTATCGCGCCCGTCTCTCCGACGAGGTCACCGAGACGACGTTTGCCCGTCTGCGCGACGGCCAGGAGGGGGTCCTCGGCCTGGTCGCAGTCGACGCGGACGACATGCCGATCGGTCTGGCCCATCTCGTCTTCCACGCCTCGACGTGGAGCGCCGCGGGCTACTGCTACCTGGAGGATCTCTATGTCGATCCCTCGCGCCGCGGCAGTCCCATCGCGCGGACGTTGATCGAGGCGGTCTACGCGTGGGCCCGGGAGCGCGGCGCGGAGCGTGTCTACTGGCACACGCAGCAGTACAACGGCGCGGCGCGATCGCTCTATGACACCGTTGCCCAGCCGACCTCGTTCGTCGTCTACGAGCACCCGCTCGACTGAGTCGCCACGTTCGCGCCGTCCCCCGGGCCGGCGAGCCAGGGGTGTGGACCAGTGGGTTCCACGGGCGCGATGGACGCCGCCAAGCCCGACGCTGTGCCTCCACCACGACCGTCCGGAGCCGGAGCGGGACGGAAACGCCTCAACCGATCTATGGAGGCTGAGATGAGCAGCACCGGTACGAATCATGACTACGACGTCATCGTCCTCGGCGGTGGCGCCCCGGGCGAGCACTGCGCCGGCGCGCTGGCCGACGGCGGCCTGCGCGTGGCGGTCGTCGAGCGGGAGCTGGTCGGAGGCGAGTGCTCGTACTGGGCGTGCATTCCCTCCAAGACGCTCCTGCGCCCCGGCGAGGCGGTGCACGGCGCACGCGAGGCGGCAGCGAGCGCCGAGGTCAACGTCGAGGCGGCGCTCGCCTGGCGCGATTTCATCGTCTCCGGCTATTCCGACGCCGGGCAGCTGCGGTGGCTGGCGGACCGGGGCATCGAGCTGCTGCGCGGCAGCGGTCGGCTCGCGGGCCCGGGCGTGGTCGAGGTCGACGGCGTGCGCCACACGGCTGAGCACGTCGTCGTGGCGACCGGCGCCGATCCGACCATGCCCCCGGTGCGCGGCCTGCGCGAGCTCGAGGGCGTGTGGGGCACGCGTGAGGCGACCAGCATGAAGGCCGTCCCGCGCCGCCTGCTCGTGCTGGGCGGCGGACCGGCCGGGGTCGAGCTCGCCCAGGCCGTGCATCGCCTCGGCGGCTCGGCAGTGGTCGTCGAGGCCGCCGAGCACCTCCTCGCGCGCGAGCCTGCCTCGCTCGGTGAGGCGCTCGCCGACGCGCTGCGCCGCGATGGCCTCGAGATCGTTCTCGGTGCACAGGCGACAGCGGCGCGGCGCGAGGGCGAGGACTACGTGCTCGAGCTCGACGACGGTCGCGCGCTGCGCGGCGATCGGCTGCTCGTGGCCACCGGCCGGCGCCCCCGGGTCAGCGGGATCGGCCTCGAGACGGTCGGCGTGCAGGCCGACCCCGGCGGGATCCCGGTCGACGCACACCTGCGGGCGGGCGCGCGCCTGTGGGCGATCGGCGACGTCAACGGCATCTGGCCGCTGACCCACGTGGGCGAGTACGAGGGCGACGTCGTCGCGGCGAACATCCTCGGCGAGCCACGACAGGCCAACTACGACGCAGTGCCACGCGTCGTCTACACGGACCCTCAAGCCGTAGCGGTGGGTGCACTCGAGGCGCGCTTCAGCGCCACCGTTCCGGTGTCGGAGGTGTCGCGGACCGCCACCTACACGCGCGCCTACGCCGAGTTGGCGGGCTTCCTGACCCTGCTCAGCGACGGCGAGGTGGTGACCGGTGCGTATGCGCTCGGCCCCGAGGCCGGGGAGTGGATGCAGCAGGCAACGCTGGCCGTCCGCGCTCGGATCCCGCTCGAGGTGTTGCGCGACACGATCCAGCCATTCCCCAGTTTCTCGGACATCTACGGCGCCGCGCTGAAGGCATTGCGCGGCCAGATCGGGTCCGCGCACCAGCCGGTCGGCGCAGGATCCGAGGACTCGTGAGCACCGCCACCACGGACCGGTGGCGACCAGTTCCGCGCTGACCGGCGTCCGTATCGGCCTGAGCGTTTGAAAGGCCCGCGGCCGCAGCTTAAGCTTCCCGGCAATGGTGGCCGATGAGGCGCTGGGTTTCCTGGGCAGGACCAGCGAGCGTGATGTGCTCGACCAGCTGCTGGCCGATGTGCGCGGTGGTGCGAGCGGCGTTCTGGTCATTCGGGGCGAGCCCGGCATCGGCAAGACGGCGCTCTTGCGGTACGCGGCTCAGCAGGCTTCCGGTTTCCGGGTCGCGCTGATCGCCGGTGTCGAGGCTGAGATGGAGCTGCCGTTCGCTGGGGTGCACCAGCTCTGCGGCCCGATGCTTGACCGGCTTGGCGCGCTTCCGGATCCCCAGCGAGCCGCGTTGAGCGTCGCATTCGGCCTGTCCCCCGGCAAGCCCCCCGATCGCTTCCTGGTCGCGCTGGCCGCGCTCAGCCTGTTGTCCGACGTCGCCGAGAAGCGGCCGCTGCTGTGTTTCGTCGATGACGCGCAATGGCTCGACGCTGCCTCGGCTCAGGTGCTCGGGTTCGTGGCGCGACGCCTGCTGGCGGAATCGGTGGCGATCGTGTTCGCGGTTCGCGAGCCGAGCGAGGACCGTGAGCTGGCCGGTCTACCGGAGCTGCCGCTTGCCGGGTTGGCCGACGAGGAGGCACACGCCCTGCTGGGGAGTGTCATCCCCGGTCGGCTCGATGAGCGCGTCCGCGACCGCATCGTCGCCGAGACGCGAGGCAATCCGCTCGCACTGCTGGAGCTGCCACGGAGCATGAGCGCAGCAGAGCTGGCGGGTGGTTTCGCGCTTCCCGATGCCGGAGGGCTTCCGGGTCGGATCGAGGAGCACTATCGACGGCGCATCGCCGCGCTGCCCGAGACGACACAGCGACTGATGCTGCTGGCGGCGGCCGACCCCGTTGGCGACACAACGCTCCTCTGGCGAGCCGCGCAGACGCTGGGGATCGACCCCGGGGCCGCGCAGGCCGCCAGCAGCGAACAGCTGCTCGAGATCGGAGCGGGGGTGCGATTCCGGCATCCGCTCGTCAGATCCGCGGTCTACCGCGCCTCGCCGGCGGCTGACCGTCAGGTCGTTCACGGTGCGCTCGCCGCCGCTACCGATCCTGAGACCGATCCGGATCGGCGCGCGTGGCATCGAGCCCACGCGGTCAGCCCTCCGGACGAGGCGGTGGCCGGCGAGCTGATCGTGTGTGCGAGCAGTGCGCAGCGTCGGGGAGGCATCGCCGCCGCAGCGGCGTTCCTGGAGCGGGCGGTGATGTTCACCCCGGATCGCGCGAAGCGAGCGTCACGGGCGCTCTCGGCCGCACGGGCCAAGTTCGAGACAGGAGACTTCGCGGCTGCCGAATCATTGCTCGCAAGCGCGGAAGCCGCGCCACTTGGCGAGCTTGGGCAAGCGCAGGTGCAGCGTATGCGGGCCCAGATCGCATTTGACCTGCGACGCGGCCGTGACGCCCCGCGGCTGCTGCTGCGCGCGGCTCAGCGGCTCGAGCCGCTCGACGCCGAGCTGGCCCGTGAGACCCATCTCGAGGCTCTCGTCGCCGCCATCTATGCCAGCGGTCTGGCCGCAGGAACGGACGTGGCCGACGTCGCCGTCGCCGCTCGGTCGGCGCCGCTCGGGCCCGAGCCGCTACCGGCCAGTCAGCTGCTGCTGCTCGGCCTGGCGACGCGGCTGACCGACGGCTGCGCCACCGCAGCACCGATGCTGAGCAGAGCCGTTCGGGCCTACCGGGCCGAGGAGCGCCGGTTGGACCGACTGTGTCTGGCGTACAACATTGCCGCTGAGGAGTTGTGGGACGACGAGGCATGGCTTGAGCTCGCCTCCAGTCAAGTCGAGATGGCACGGGCAACGGGAACGCTGCTCCTGCTTCCGTACGCCCTCGACTACCTGGCGGGCGTTCTCACCCAAGCGGGAGAGTTGTCCTCGGCGGCGCTCCTGCTGACGGAGGCCGAGGGGCTTGATCCGGAAGTCAGAGCGGAGTTCCCACTCCGGCTCGCGGCGTGGCGGGGCCAGGCGTCAACCGCCGTGGCCCTGTACGAGGTGATGACCAGCGGCGCCCGCGCCCGGGGCGAAGGGTGCGCGATCGCCGCTGCCGAATACGATCTCGCGGTCCTCTACAACGGCCTTGGGCAGTACGAGTCGGCGCTCGACGCTGCGCAGAAGGCGACGGCGTCGGACGACATCGTCACCTCATCGTGGGCGTTGTACGAGCTTGTCGAGGCCGCATCGCGATGCGGCCGGCCGGATGTGGCGCGTGACGCCGCGGATCGCCTCTCCGAGCGAGCCATCGCGAGCGGTACGCCATGGGCGCTGGGATGCGCAGCGCGGTCGCGCGCGCTCGTCGAGGACGGGAGGGCAGCCGACGATCTGTATCGCCGGGCGATCGAGTGGCTTGTGCCATCGCGAATGGCGTGGTACCTGGCCCGGGCGCGGTTGAGCTACGGCGAATGGCTGCGCCGCCAGAGCCGTCGGGTGGACGCGCGCGAGCAGCTGCGCGATGCGTATGACATGTTCGTCTCGATGGGTGCCGAGGGATTTGCCGGCCGCGCTCAGCGCGAGCTGCTGGCCACGGGCGAGAAAGTGCGCAAGCGCCGAGACGACACGCGCGATGAGCTGACGACCCAGGAGCGGCAGATTGCGCGGCTCGCGTGCGACGGGCTGTCGAACCCGGAGATCGGTGCGCGGCTCTTCCTCAGTCCGCGCACGGTGGAGTGGCATCTGCGCAAGGTGTTCACCAAGCTCGGCATCCGTTCCCGCCGGGAGCTGGCCCGCGCGTTGCCCAGCCCCAAGTCCGAGCTGGTGTCGGCCTGAGGTCGTGAGGTGAGCCGTTCGGGCGCCACCGTGCCGGCGCGCACACGCGCGATGCCCGACGAGCTGAATCCGCGGCACCTGGCCGTTCGCGTCGCCGAGATCGTGGCGCTCGTCGCGCTGGTCGTCGTCGCGATCGGCGCTCTCCCCGGGCTCGACCAGGTGCGCGCCCGTCTGCAGGGCGCGGCGACGATCTGGGTGGTGGCGCTCGCGCTCGCCGAGGTGGGTTCGTGCGCCGGCTACCTGCTCGTCTTCCGCGCCACGTTCTGCTCGCAGATGTCGTGGGGACTGAGCTACGACATCGCGATGGCGGAGTTGGCGGCGAACTCGCTGCTGCCGGCCGGGGGTGCCGGCGGACTCGCGCTCGGGGCCTGGGCGCTGCGCCAGGCCGGCATGCCCACCGGTCACATCGCGCGCCGTACGGTCGCGTTCTTCGTCGTCACCAGCGCCGCGAACTTCTTCGCGCTCATTCTGGTCGGAATCGGCGTGTTCGTCGGGATCCTGGACGGCCGCGGTTCAGCGGCGCTCACGCTCGTACCCGCGCTGATCACCGCTCTAGGCGCGCTCCTGATCGGCTTGAGCCCGCGACTTCTCCGGGCGCTGGGAAAACGCGGCGCCGGTGACGAGCGCGACGGCTGGCGCGGGCGTGTGCACCTGGCGGTCCGGGCATGGCTGGTGGCCGGCGCCGACGGCGTGGATCAGGCGATCGTGCTGTTACGCGCGCACAGCGTCGGCGTGATCGTGGGCTCGTTCGCGTACATGGCGTTCGACATCGCCGCCCTCGGGTGCGGCTTCGCCGCCGTCGGGCACGCGCCGCCGTTCGGCACGCTCATACTCGGCTACCTGATCGGCCAGCTCGGGAACCTCATCCCGGTGCCCGGCGGCATCGGCGGCACCGAGGGAGCGCTGATCGCGGTCTTCGCGCTCTACGGCGTCAACCTCACCGACGCCACCGCCGCGGTGCTCCTCTACCGTCTGTTCCAGCTGGCGGTGCCGGCATTGCTCGGCGCGCCGGCGTTCGTCATCCTGCGACGCAGGCTGATGCGCTCCGACCGGCCGGCACTCGTCTGCGCACCGCTGGGGCTCGACGCTGCGGAGCTCCCGACGCGGAGCTGAACCGCGCCCCGAGACCGTCGCCCCATCACCTCGTCGTAGACCATGTACGCCAACGCTGCGTAGATCAGAACGAACACCACGATGCCGAATGCTGACCCCATCTTGCTCCTCCTTCGCTTGCGGCAGGACCGTCGCCGAAACGGACAGATCACGTTTAGGAAACCGTGCTGCAGACGCTAATCCCGGCTACTGCGTCCATCTGTGAGAACCGACACCTGCTCAGCACTGCGTCAGGGTCGTCGAGTCCGATGCGGGCCGCCGGCTGGAGCTCCTGTACTCGCTGAGCCGCTGGCGGCGTCCGCGCTGAACCCTTTCCGAGCCGCGTCGGGTCTATCCAGACACGAACGAGAAAGGACCAGATGTGTTGAATTCCAATGGCAGAGAGCTCGAGCGGGCGACATTCGCCGCCGGCTGCTTCTGGGGTATCGAGGCCGCGTTCCGTGAGCTCGAGGGAGTCGTGCAGACGACGGTCGGCTATACGGGCGGCCGGACGATCGAACCGACCTACGAGCAGGTCTGTTCCGAGGGCACCGGTCACGCGGAGGCTGTCGAGGTGTGGTTCGACCCGGCGACGATCGGCTACGACGACCTGCTGCAGACGTTCTGGTCGATCCACGACCCGACCAGTCGGAACCGGCAGGGATGGGACTTCGGCAGTCAGTACCGCTCGGCCATCTTCTTCCACGACGCCGAGCAGGAGGAGCTGGCGATCGCATCTCGCGATCAGCTGCAGGGAGCCCGCAGCACGCCGATCGTGACCGAGATCACCGCTGCGCCGGCCTTCTACGCCGCCGAGGACTACCACCAGCGCTACTTTGAGAAGCACGGTGGCGCGGTCTGCGCCACGACGCTCCGGTAGCCCTCAGCCCTCCTCGAGCTGCAGGTAGGGCTCGAGGAGGGCGCGCAGCGCGATTCGGCCGCGGTGCAGCCGGCTCTTGAACGCCGCCGGGCGGACATCGACGACGTCCGACGCCTCCTGAGTGGACAGACCCTCGATGTCCCGGAGAACGACCGCTGCCCGCCACTCGGCGGGCAGTTGGGCCAATGCGTGCTCCAGGACCTGAGCGAATTCGTGGTCGAGCACCCGTGCCTCGGGGCCGAGATGTGGTGCCTCCGGCAGGGAGGCCACCGGGTCGGCACGACTGGGATCTGCCTCCACCCGCGGCAACGCACGCCGGGACAGTCGCCGCTGGGCTTCATTGAAGGCGATCCGGTACAGCCATGTGGAGAACTGCGCGCGCTCCTCGAACCGTGGTAAGCCGCGCCAGGCGCGCAGGAACACCTCCTGCGCGACCTCGTCGGCCTCGCTGGCGTCGAGCCCGAAGCGACGCAGCGCGCCGCGCACACGGTCGGCGTGCATCGCCACCAGGTCGGCGAATGCGTCCTGGTCGCCCGCGCGTGCACTCCGGATCAGGTCATGCTCGGACGTCGGGCCGCTCACCGCGCGGTTATACCGACTCGCCGGCGGGCGGCACGCGAACGTGCCGCCCGCGGAGTGTCAGCGCGCGTCGAGCTCGAGCGAGCAGGAGTTGATGCAGTAGCGCTCGCCGGTCTCGCCCGGTCCGTCCGGGAACACGTGGCCGAGGTGCCCGCCGCACGCAGCGCAGGTCACCTCGATCCTGTGCATGCCGTGGCTGCGGTCCTCGTGCAGCTCGACGTTGGCCCGGTCCGCCGGCTCGGTGAAGCTGGGCCAGCCCGTGCCCGAGTCGAACTTGGTCTCGGAGGAGAACAGCTCGGCGCCGCATCCGGCACACCGATACGTCCCGTTGCGCTTCTCGCTCACGTAGTGACCGGCGAAGGGACGCTCGGTGCCCTTGCCCCGCAGCACTCCGTACTGGGCCGGCGTCAACTGGTCGCGCCACTCGCGCTCGGTCTTCTCGACGCGACGGGGAGCGGCTCGGTTCTGGGGATGAGTGTTGTCGTTCATGCCTGGTTGGACCCGTCGATCCCCGTCAACGGTTCAGATCCGGCGACGCGGGGTCGTTCAGGCGCAGGCGGACGGAGGTGGCGATCTCGATCGCCTCGGCGCCCCCCGCCGGAGGCGGCAGGCGCGCAAGCGCGCTCAGCATGCGGCGCAGTCCGGCCAGCAGCGCCCGGCACTCCGCGCACTCTTCAACGTGCCGCTCCATTCGCCACCGTCGCGTCGCCCCGAGCTCTCCGTCGATGTACGGCGACATCCGGCCGGGCGCCCACCGGTGATCGCGTCGGAACCGCGCCCGATAGAAGAGCTCTTTCATTCCGCCTCTGACCCGATCACGGCCTGAAGAGGTTCGCACACGCTGCTGGGAGGACCTGCCCGATGCGCCGGCCTACGTCGAGCGCGGCGAGGCGCGTCCGGCGTTCATCGAGGCGGCCGTGATCGCGAACCAGCCCCGCACCTGAATCGAGACGTCAGGCCCCTTCACGGGGTGACCATCACCCGGTCGGCCGCCGGCTGACTCGCGCCGGCACCGATGGGCTGCGGGCGGCCGGACACGATCTTGACCAGCGCGCCCGTGTGGCGCTCGATCCGGCGGGGGAGGTCGGAGCTCAGCCACCGCGATTTCGACGTGGGCAGGGTCGAGATCAGGATCTCATCGTAGGACGCCGGATCCCACTCCTCGTAGGCGGCCAGGAACGGGTCCGCGTTGGCCAGCCGTCCAGCGGCCTCGACGCCATCCTCCCGCAGTTCGGCCAGCGCGCGCACCAACCGGTCCTCGGCCTCTGCGGTGCGGCGATGCGGGAGCAGCAGCGTCACGGCAGTCGGTCGTCTTCGGCAGCGGTCCCGCAGCTCGCTCCGCAGCTCTGCCGAGCCCACCGTCTGATTGGCGATGACGAGTACACGTTGCTTGAAGGGCATCGGGCGCCTTCCGGTCGAGGTCGGACGCGTGGTCCGCGGCTGCGGCGGTCCGCCGCTGCGGAGGTCCGCAGCCGCGGCGTACTCCGCGGCTCGAAGCTTGGACGACACACGCCGACCGGTCATCTGCCAGGGGGCCAGACTTGGCGGCGCCGACTTGGACCGCTGGCCGGTGGCGCTCAGTGAGCTGCCGGGATTGCCCGACCGACAGCGAGGGCGCTAGCCAGGGCGACGCCGGACAGAGTTCGCGCCGGTGACGCTCCTCCTCGAACGGGTTTGTCTTCCTGTCTCGGGCTTCGCCCTGACTAACGCTTCGGTCCTCTCACTACCCGGCGGGCAGGGCCTCGAAAAGGCGGTTGGAAACGGCCCTTCGGCGCCGGCACGATATGAGTGTCATCGGGGAGGATCCGGCACTCCGGTGCATTCCGCCAGGCCCCCTTGGGTGGGTCCGACGTCACCCTGGCGGAGGCACCGGGGCAGCTAATCGTCGAGGTTCTCGACGATCTCGCTCGCGCGTGACCAGGCTTCTGGTGGCACAACGAGGTAGATGTCACCGCGGCCGAATCGGTCGGGAGCCTGATCTGCCACGCAGGCCGCGTCGACTCCCAGCTCGCGGAGTCGATCACGCCAGGTGACGGCCGTTGTCTGGTCCTCGAAGGTGCCGACCGTCTCCCATCCCTCGAGCCGAGGGTCGCCGATCGATACCGCCGGGTCCTGCGTCGTGCGGGGTCTCCTGAATCGCGCCACGGACACCGGAAGCGTACGCAGCCTGAGCGGCTCGGGCGATCGAGTACAGTCGCTTATGGCCTTCTGGTCACGGAGACGACCGATCGTGGCGCCCGAGACGCCGGAGGAGCGCGCGGGTTCGGGCGGCTGGTACTCCGATCCGTATGGAGCCGCAGCGCGGCGGTGGTACGACAACAAGCGCGGGTGGACGGACCGCGTCGAGGGAGAGGGCCTCCAGCCGGACAAGACCGGGGTGGCACGCCTGGATCAGACCGCGGCGGCCGATTCGGTCGAGTAGACCGTCCGCTGCCTGGGCGACGATGCGGACGTGACGTCCGTGGGCCTCGACAGCTTCTTCGCGGCATCGGCCGGCGTGGCCGGGGCGCTGATCGGGTTGCTGTTCGTCGCCATCACAGTCGCTCACGAACGGCTCACGGCGGAGAACGGTGCGCAGGCGCACCGCGTGCGCGCCTCGGCCGCGCTGACCGCGTTCATCAATGCGATCACGGTCTCCCTGTTCGCGCTCATCCCAGGCGAGCATCTCGGCTGGCCGGCGCTGGTCGTGGCCGTCGTCGGCCTGATGTTCGTCGGCGCATCCCTGCTGTCGTTGGTCCGTGTACGGCGCACACAGCCCGGCGAGCTCCGCGACGCCGTGTTCCTCGTGTTTCTCGCGATCACGTTCGGGCTGCAGCTCGTGTATGGGCTGCTGCTGATCAATCACCCGGAGAGCGCGAGCTACGCGCACGACATCGCGATCCTCGTGATCGTCTGCTTCCTCATCGGGATCGCCCGCGCGTGGGAGCTGGTCGGCGGCCCGTCGATCGGACTGGTCAGCGAGCTGCGGGCGACAGTTCGCGAACGCGGTCAGTCAGAACCCGAGCGGCCGGCCGACACTCGCGGCTGACTGCGGCGCAACTGCGGGCTGGTCGGTGCACGAGCCAGACGACGGGCCCGCGATCAGGCTGTCGATCTCGCTCGTCCGCTCGAGGTTGCTGGTGAATTGGTTGAGGGCACGGAGCGTGAAGCCATCCGAGGGTGTGTAGCCGGAATGCCGGTGGACGAGCTGCCAGATCACCGCCTCGTTGCGCACGGCCGCCTCGCTCGCTGCGTTGCGTGCGTTGTCGTAGAGCTGGTCGTACATGTGGCCGAGCGCCACGACTTCGCCGATGTCGCATGTGTTCAGGGCCTCGCCGCGGATCTCACCGACCGTGGTGGCTGTCGCGAGCGCGTAGTCGACCAGCGCCGACTCGGCCGCGAGCTCACGGTGCCACGGGCATTCGATCGACGGACGGAACGCACGTCGGTAGCGGGACAGCGCCAGCTCCAGCCAGGGCGTGTCCAGGATCGGATGCAGCGTGTGCGCGGAGGCGCACCCTCGGGAGGGGAGGGACGGGAACACGGGCACGAGGTGCTTCGGCGCCGGCGGGTCGCAGTGGTGGGCGTCGGCCGCGAGCGACTTCAGCGCGGCCGGCTCGAACGTCGCCGTTGGGTCCTTGGTCGTGGCCATGAGGTCGTGCTCGTGGCCCGGGTTGGGGACGGACTTGCCCTTGATCGTGGCGGGGTCAAGACCGTGCGCGGTGGCGTAAGCGGCGTAGGCGCCCGGGTTCTGAATTGAGCCGTCATTGTTGAAGGTGATGCCCGGCGGTGGCGGTGCCTGATGCCCGGCCGCATCGACGAGCACGTCCTGGTATTGGTCCGGGAATCCGAGCAGGTGCCCAATCTCGTGCAGGCCAACCTGTGGCGCCGACTCGATGTAACCGAGTGAGAACTCGCCCACCAGGGCCGGTCCCCCGGGCTTGCCCAGCCCGGCGATTCCCGAGCGTGCGTCAGAAGACGCGGTGACGGCGATCTGGTGCGTGTCCGGCGCGGGCGAGTCGCCCGGTGGGAGCGCGCCGGCGTCGACCTCCAGCTGGAGCGGAGTTCCGCCGACCGTGTAGCCGTGGCCGTTGAACAGCGTCTCGGCCTGGATCGCGAACGTCTGCGCGAAGCTCTGGAGGTCGCGGGTCGTGAGTGGCGGCTCCGACGACAGCGCCCGCAAAGACGGCAACCGCTCTGATCGCCCGACGCAGGCCGGCACGGTGGGCATCGCGCATTGCCTCCTCATCGGCCGCCGCGCCGTCGAGTTGAGCCGGGGCCGTCACCTACTCAACACGAACGATGGTTTCACTGACCTCGGCCGACGTTTCGGTGGGAACCACGAGGCTAGCTATCGTCGTGGGCCGGCAACCGAGGAGACGACATGAAGGCTGTGCGATTCGACGAATACGGCGGTGTGGACGTGCTCGAGGTGCGCGAGGTCGATAACCCCGTCGCCGGTCCCGGGCGGGTGCTCGTGGCGGTCAAAGCGGCCGGGATCAACCCGGGCGAGATCAGCATCCGCGAGGGGCGTCTGCACGAGCGCTGGCCGGCAACCTTCCCGTCGGGTGAGGGCACGGACCTCGCCGGCGTGGTGCAGGCCGTTGGCGACGGCGTGACGGGCTTCGCCGTCGGCGACGACGTGCTGGGCTGGACCGAGGAGCGCGCCAGCCACGCCGAGCTCGTGGCGGTTCCCGGCGACCAGCTGACGGCCAAGCCGGCTGCGGTCCCATGGGAGGTGGCGGGTTCGCTGTTCGTCGTCGGGCTCGCCGGCCTGGCATCGGTTCAGGCCGTTGCCCCGCAGGCGGGTGAGACGGTCGTGGTCTCGGCCGCCGGCGGGGGCGTCGGCTCGGTGGCCGTCCAGCTCGCGCGGCGCACCGGCGCGACTGTCATCGGGCTGGCGGGTGAGCACAACCACGACTGGCTGCGACGTCACGACATCATCCCGGTCACCTACGGTGAGGGGCAGGCCGACCGGATCCGCGCGGCGGCCGACGGGAAAGTGGATGCGTTCATCGACACGTTCGGGGGCGGCTACGTCGACCTGGCCATCGAACTCGGTGTCGCTCCGCAGCGCATCAACACGATCATCGACTACGACGCCGTACAGCGACACGGGGTGAAGGCTCAGGGAACGCATGCGATCGCGACCGCCGCGCTGCTGGCCGAGCTCGCCGGCCTGGTCGCCGGCGGCAGGCTCGAGATCCCGATCGCGCGGACGTATCCGCTGGATCAGGTCCAGGACGCCTTCCGCGAGCTGGAACAGCGCCGCACTCACGGCAAGATCGTCCTGTTGCCGTGAGCGAGCCGGCCGCGACGGCCTGCGCCGCGTCGGCCCCGCCCCCGATCCGCGCCGCCTCACGGCGACGGAACCGGCGTGATCTCCGGTCGCACCTTCGCTTCCTGAGGTGCGACCCACAATTCCTCCACCACGATGATGACCAACGACAGCAGGGGAATCGAGACCAGCACGCCGATGATCCCGAACAGCTGCGCTGTGATCAGGAGCCCGATCGCGACGAGCGCCGGATGGACATCGACGCGCCGGGCCATCACCAGCGGGAGGATCAGGTTGCCCTCGATCTGGTTGACGAGCAGGTACACGCCGAGGACGAGGATCGCCTTGGTGGGGGATTCCGAGAGTCCGAGCAGGATCGGGGGCACCGCGCTGATCACCGAACCCCAATTTGGGATCACGGTCATCAGCGCTGAGAAGACCGCGAAGCCCAGGGCGAAGTCGAGGCCGATCACGCTCATCCCGATGTAGAGCAGCCCGCCGAGGAGGACCATGTCGATGCCGATGGCGAAGATCCAGCCGACCCACGCCGTGCGCACGCGCTCGAGGATCCGCTCGACCTGGTCGTGGCGGTCGTCCGGCACCAGGCGCAACAGACCCGAGCGCAGTGCGTCGGGGTTGACGGCGACGTAGAGCGCTGAGAACAGCACCACGATCAGTTCGACGACGATGCTGAGAAGGCTGAGACCGATCGTCGCCACCGGTCCGAGCAGCTGGTCGGGATGCTGCGCGTACCCCTGGACGAAGCCGCTCACATCGGCGCTCAGCTTCTTACCCGAGACACCGGTGAGCACGTGAGCGAGGTGCTCTGCGCCGGCGATGATCGTCGGCAGGCGGGCCGAGAACCGACGCGATTCGCTGATGAACTGGGGCACCAGCAGAAGGCCGAGCATGACCGCAACCGCGAGGCCGAGGGTCAGCGCGGCGAGCGCTCCCGCCGCTCTCGGCAGACCCATCCGCTCCGCCCGGCCAGCGGCGGCCGATAGCGGCAGCGAGATGATCAGGACGATGATCACCGCCATCAGCAGCGTGACCAACTGCGCCACCAGCAGGCCGGCGACGATCAGACCGGCGGCCAGCGTCACGGCGCGATAGACGACGCGCGCACTCACGGCAAAGCCTCCGGTTGGCGACCCGGTGCGACGGGCATAACCAAGCTGTTGCACTCTGATTCCAGACTCACGCCAGCCGCTCTGTATCGGGCCGTGCTCCTAGCCTTCGGGCTGGTCGTCGCCGGACTCATCTTCCGCCAGCTCGCCACGCTGGTGCTGGCAATGCTGATCGTCGTTGTGCTGGCGATTCCGCTGGCGGCCGGGGCATCGTGGCTGGCGCGCTTCGGGGTGCCGCGCGGTCTCGGGGTCGTGCTCGCCCTGCTGGTGGCCCTAGGCGCGGTCATCGGGCTCGTCACCGCCATCGTCCCCGTGTTCACCCACGAGATCGACCAGTTCGCCAACTCGCTGCCGGCCACCGTCGACTCTCTGCGCCACAACCTCGGTCATCTCACTGGGACATCACCTACCCGGATCGGGCAGCAGTTACAGCATTTCGTCAACGGCTACACGCAGCATCCCGAGCGCCTGCTGGGGCCGATCGCGTCGTTGAGCGTGTCGCTGGCCGGCGTGCTGGCGGCGATCGTCGTCGTGCTGCTGACGGCGGTCTACACGGCGATCCACCCCGGGCCGCTCGTCGACGGCCTCACCCGGCTGGTGCCGCCGGCCCGCAGGCCCACCGCGAGTCACGTGCTCCGACGGCTCCGGGAGGCGTACCTCGGATGGCTCCGCGGGCTCGTCGTCGGCATGCTGCTGCTCGGCGTCCTCACCTACCTCGCGCTCGAGCTCGCCGGAATCGGCTACGCCGCGTTCTTCGCGATCCTGACCGCGGTCGCGATCATCGTTCCCTACTTCGGCGCGCTGGCGAGCTCGATCCCACCCATCCTGTATGCGCTGGCGATCTCCCCGGGGAAAGCGATCCTGGTGGCGGTGATCTACCTCGTCATCCATCAGATCGAGGGCAATGTGGTCGCGCCCGTGGTGATGGCGCGGGCGGTCAAGCTGCACCCGGCCGCCGTGGTCGTCGGCGTCATCGCTGTGGAGCAGCTGTTCGGTTTCGTGGGCCTGTTCGTCGCCGTGCCGATCCTGGCCACGATCAAGATCCTGATCGAGGAGCTGTGGATCAACCCGCTGGAATCGAGCCGCGCACGGCTCGCCGTCGTCCGCGCTGCCTCACCGCCCGTGCGCGGCAGCCAGGATCTGTCCTAGGGCCTCTCAGAGCTCCCCGTCCCAATACCCGACTCCGTCGCTCATCCTGAAGCGCTTGCCCGGTGGCCACACCGAGACCTTGTCGCTGTCGGGGTAGACGGTGATGGTGATCGGATCGCCCGAGTCGGCGATCCGGGTCTCGGGAATGGTCGAGAGCATCACGATCCGCACCGCGGCATCGGATCGATTGGTCACCTTGTGGGCGCCGCCCGGTCCCATGCCGAAGCACAGCAGATCACCGGGCGCCAGCTCGTGCTCGCCCTCGGGGTCGCGGAGAGTCGGCGTCCCGGTCAGGACGAGCAGCCACTCCTCCTCGGTGTTCTCGTAGTGGTACGGGCAGACGCTGTCGCCCGGATCGAGCTCGTACACGGACGCCCCGAGCCGCTCGGCGCCCAGCAGCGGGCCGAGCTCCGCCGTCCGGCAGGCGTAGCCGGCGGGGGCGTCGGCATCCCCCTCGACGGCCACGCCGAAGATGTTGAGCGGCTCGGTCATGCCTCGTCCCACAATTCGACCGAGTCGACGGTGCGGAACACCATCCCTGGGGGACGCAGTTCGACCTGCCCGCGGTCGGGATATTCGATCGCGTCGGGGACACGATGGGTCGAGATGATCAGGACGGTTCCCGGACCGCTGACCTCGTGCGCACCGTCCGGCCCGACCGGGAAGCAGACGAGGTCGCCGCTCCGGAGCACGCGCTCGCCGGCCGGAGTCCGCAGCCCCGGGCTGCCCGCGACCACCAGCAGCCATTCCTCGATCCCGTGATGGAAGTGGTATGGATGGGCTCGCTGCGCCTCCCCGAGCTCATACAGGTGCCCGCCGATCTGCTCAGCTCCGACGGCCTGCCCGACGCTGACCCCGCGCCAGCGGTAGCCGTCGCGCTCGGAGCCGTGATCGAAGTCTGGGGCCAGCACGTTGAAGCGGCGCACGGCGTCATCTTGGCAGCCCTCGGCCAGGCGGTGCGGACAGATGTCAGCGACAGCACCGCGGCCGTTGTACAGTCAACGGATGTCCGTTTCGCGGAGCCCGGACCGGGCGCAGCGCTGTGACGGGCCCGGCCGCCGGTGAGGAAGCTCGCTCTGATCGTGGTCGTCGTGTTGTGGGGCGCCGCAGCCGGCGCGGCGCATGCGGCCGCGGGCGACTACTACCTCGCCCTCGGCGACTCGCTGGCTGCGGGCGTGCAATCGGCACCGAGCATCACCAACGGCGGCTACCCGATGGTGCTGACCGCGCGCCTACGGGCGGTTGATCCCGGGATCACGCTGGCGGACCTCGCCATTCCGGGCGAGACGTCGTCGTCGTTCCTGGGGTCTCAGCTGGCCCGGGCCGAGGCGCTGCTGCGGGCCCACCCGGGCCATGTCCCGTACGTGACGATCGACATCGGTGGCAACGACATTGCGGGTTGCGGGGGCTCGGCCACGTGCAACGCGGCCGCTCTGGCCGCGATTGACCACAACGTCCCGACGATCGTCGCCGGGCTCGCCGCGGCGGCGGGCCCGGAGACCCGGTTCGCGTTCATGACCTACTACGACCCATTCCTCGAGTACTGGGTGGCGGGCGCAGCTGGCCAGACCACCGCGGCGCAGAGCCTTCCGGTCCTCGACACGCTGAACGCGAGGCTCGTGAGTGACTTCGGCCCGAGCTTCATCGCCGCGGATGTCGCACGCGCGTTCTCGACCGACGACACCGGCGATGACGTGAGCACTCGGGACCACGGCACCCTGCCGCAGGACGCGGCCCTGATCTGCCTGCTCACCGGCGGATGCGATCACGGCTTCGACGTGCATGCCAACAGCGTCGGTCACCGGTTGATCGCCGACACGTTCTTCGCGGCGCTGATGCACCGGCCCGCGCCGCCGGCGGGCCTGTCGGCGCCGGGTGTGTCCGGGCGCGCGCTGCGCGGTGACCCGCTGACCGAGACCCATGGGGCCTGGGCGAACAGTCCAGCGTCATTCGCCTACCAATGGGAGGACTGCGATCCGTCCGGCCGCGGCTGCGTCGTCATCGCCGGTGCGGCTACACGCACCTACACCGTGAGCGCCGCGGATGCGGGACACACGATCCGCGTCCGGGAGTCGGCGGCAAACGCGCAGGGCGCGGGCATCGCGGCGTCGCCGGCGACCGGACTGGTGCCCGGGCTCGTGACGCCGTCGGCCGCCGAGATCAGGAAGGTGCTCTCCGCCGCACTCGCGGTGCGCGGGAAGGCGGCGAGGATCGCCGTGATCCTCGCCGCCGGGGGCGAGACGGTGCCGGTGCGGGCGCTCGTCGCCGGCGCCGAGGTCCTGACGTGGTCCGTCCTGTCGCCTGTGCGCCGCGGGAAGCGCGGGCGCGTGACGAGGGTGCTCATCGCCAGCGGGCACCTGACCTTCGTCGCGGGGGGCACCGGCAGGCTGAAGCTCGGACTCACGCGGGCGGGTCGGACGCTGCTGAAGCGCGCACGCCGAGTCAGCCTCGCCGCGACCGCGACCTTCACGCCTGTGGCCAGATACGCGGTCGTCGCCACGCGGGCGCTCACCCTCCGGCGATAGCCAGGGTGCTCAGACCAATCCGGACGTGGACTGGGAGCTCGGCCGGAGTCTCGCCCGCGGCGATGATGGCCCCGACCCGCGCGAGCACGTCCGCGCGCTGATCGGTGGGCAAGGCCGCGATCCAGCTCAGCGAGGCCAGATAATCGACGACCCGCTCCGGCCGCGCCGGCTGCGACGCGATCACGCGGATTTCCCGCGGCGCGCTCCATCCACCCTCTGCGCGCACCGAGTCCTGCCAGGGCGGCCCATCGAAATGCGGGTGCTCGGGGCGCAGAGCGGCCATGATCGTGCCCACCTCGTGAGCCCACGAAGCCCCGCGCCAGTTCGGAGCGGTGCTCAGCACCGCGAGTCCGCCGCCCGGACGCAGGACGCGGCGGATCTCGGCCAGCGCGCGTGAGCGATCGAACCAATGGAACGCGTCGGCCACGGTGACGGCGGCGATCGCATTGTCCGGGAGGGGGATCGCCTCCGCGAGCCCCTCGCGCACCCGCTTGCGACCGACTCGCTCGGCGAGCCCGTCGCACAACTGCGGGTGCGCCTCGACGGCGATGACATCGAGTCCGCCGGCCAGCAGCGCACGCGTGAGCTTCCCGGTGCCGGCCGCGAGATCGAGCACCCGAGCGCCCGGGGGGAGCCCCAGCTCGGCCGCGATCACCGCGACGACGGCGGGCGCGTACCCGGGTCGTCCGCGCTCGTAGACGCCGGCGAGCTCGGCGAATTGCGTCGCGAGCGGATGCAGGGCCATGCGGCGCAGCGTAGAGAACGTGGCCTGGTCTCTCGGTCGAGCGGTCACAGGGATCGACGCCCGCGGGATACTTGTCCGGTGACTGATCGCAATGTGCTCGGAGGCGAGCTCGAACCGTGCGGGACTGACCCGATGACCGGTTTCTACCGCGATGGATGCTGCCGGTCGGGGCTCGAGGACCACGGCAGCCACACGATCTGCGCTGTCGTCACGGCCGAGTTCCTCGAGCACCAGCGCGGGATCGGGAACGATCTGATCACGCCGGTGCCCGAGTTCCGGTTTCCCGGCCTCGTGCCGGGGGATCGCTGGTGCGTCACCGCGGTCAACTGGCTGCGCGCGCACACCGACGGCGCGGCAGCCTACGTGGTGCTGGCGTCCACCCACGAGCGGGCGCTCGAGGTCGTGCCCCTGGTCGCTCTGCGCGAGCACGCGGTCGATGTCCCCGCCGATCCGGGAGCGCTGCAGGACTGAGCGCCGAAGACGACCGGTGCTGCGAACGCGTACAAGCGCGGGCGCAAATGTTTGGACAGCGGGCTAAAGCCGGGGATGGTCGCGGCGGGCATCATGACGCCATGCTGACCACCCCGCAGGGGAGCGGAGAATGAGCCCGGAACGTGTGCAGGCCTACCGGCGCGTTGTCCATATGCTCGACGAGCTCGGCCCCAGCAAGCTGCTGGCCGAGGAGCAGGAACGGATCCGGCACGCCGCCGACAACCTGATCTTCAGCAGCGACCTCGATCAGGACATCATCGCTCGCGAATCGCTCGACGACGTCGGGAACCTGTGTCGGGAACTCGTGGCGAGTGGGCGCTGGGAGCAGGTCACGGCGACGCGACTGGCCGACAGCGTCTCCGGCTGCGGTCCGGCCTCGCTGGCCGAGCTCGAAGCCGCCTGACGCCGCGCTGACGTGCTGGAGGCGCTGTACGAGGAGCCGCTGGCGTATCCGGGGTTGGAGCTGAGGTCGCTCGGCGCCCACGGCCACGCGCCTGCCGGCGGACCGCGGCGGCGGGGGGAATCCCCGTAGGGACCGCGATGCGCGAGGAGTAGCATCGAAGTCATGCTGGTCTTGGGTCTCGTGCTTGTCGTCGCCGCCGTGGTACTGGTGTTGGCCGAGGCTCATCTCAGCACCGGCGGCTTCATCGCCAGCGTGGCCGTGGTCGCGCTCGTGGCGGGCGCGTCGGTGCTGCTCGTCGGGGCGGGCGCTGGATGGCTCGTCGTCGTCGGTGCCGCGGTGTGCCTGATGCTGGCCTCCGCCGCCGGCCTGATGCTCCTCGGCCGCAGCTTCGGCTCGGTGCGGCGGTTGCGTCCGCGCGCCGGCACGGAGGCGATGATCGGCCACGTCGGCGTTGTTCGCGCCGGCGACGCCGGGGCCCGCGTGTTCGTCGACGGAGGACTCTGGCGGGCTCAGCCGAGCCACCCGGAGCAGGAAAGCGCGTTGCACGACGGCGACCGAGTGGTCGTCGAACGCGTCACCGGCTTGACCTTGGGCGTGCGCAAGGCCGAAGAATGGGAGCTGAACCCATGATCCTGGATGTCCTCGTCGTCGCCGTCGTGGTGATCGTGCTGGTCGGGCTGGTCGTGGCGGCCTTCTCGGTCCGCGTACTGCGTGAGTACGAACGCGGTGTCGTCTTCCGCCTCGGCCGCCTGACCGACCAGAAGGGTCCGGGGCTGGTCGTGCTGGCTCCATTCGTCGATCGCCTCGTCCGCGTGAGCCTCCGCACCGTGACCCTGCAAATCCCGCCGCAGGAGGTCATCACCCGCGACAACGTACCGGCGCGGGTCACCGCCGTGGCCTACTTCCGGGTCGTCGATCCGAATCGATCGATCGTCGAGATCCAGGACGTGATGTCGGCCACGTCGCAGATCGCGCAGACGACGCTGCGCTCGGTGCTCGGGAAAGCCGAGCTCGATCATCTGCTGTCCGAACGTGAGCAGCTCAACGAGAGCCTGCAGCACATCATCGACGACCAGACCGAGCCCTGGGGGGTCAAGGTCACGACGGTGGAGATCAAGGACGTCGAGATCCCGGCCGGGATGCAGCACGCGATGGCGCGGCAGGCCGAGGCCGAGCGCGAGCGGCGGGCGAAGATCATCGACGCCGAAGGCGAGTTCCAGGCCGCGGCCAAGCTGCTCGACGCCGCGGATCTGATCAGCCGCAACCCGGTCACGATCCAGCTGCGCTACCTCCAGACGCTGCGGGAGATCGGCGGCAACGAGAACTCGACGATCGTGTTTCCGTTCCCCCTTGACCTGCTTCAGGCCCTGAGGGCCGTAGGCGGCGAGGCCGGCAGCGCCGCCGAGGCGACGCCCGCGGTCGCGCCCGGAACCGCGATCGTCGCCGAGACCCCCACCGCGCCGGTGGCCCACAATGGCCCGCTCGCCGGCACCGGTGCGTAGTTTCCCCCACCCGCGTCGGGAGCAAGCACGGATGACGACGCCCGCGCCGGCCGATGATGCTCAGCCCCATGGGCGCGTCACGGATCGACACGGGGGCGGATGGTTCACGTGACGACGACGATCGCCCGCGCTGCACGCGCTGCGGCGATGTCGTAGGCGCATTCGAGCCCGCGGTGTTCGTGCTCGGCGAGACGCGTCTCGTTTACGGCTCGTCGCTGTCGGTGTCCCGTGAGGTCCGGCGCGGCGCCGCTGCGTCGCACCTGGCGTGCTGGGAGGAGCAGGCCGCCGAGCTGCGAACGGAGCCGCGGCGACAGGGCTGACGCCGGCCGACCGCCCGGCCGGCGATCGCGAGTGGGTAGCCTTCGGGTAGTGAAGTCGGCCTAACGGCGGGCCCTGGTTCATACCCGGCGCACGTTGCGCCCGTGTCCGACTTTCCAGCAAGATCGCTGGGATCCCCGGTCACGAACAGTCAAACCGTATGAGCAGCCTTCACGCCGAAGTTGAGACACCGGCGCCGGTCGCCACCGAGCCACCCGAGACCCGGCCGCGGTCGCGCCGCGGCCGGATCGACAGGTTCGATCTCATGGTGCTGCTCGTATTCGCGCTCGTCTCCGTGTGGGTGCTCGGACTGGACCTGTGGCAGGTGATCGTGCACGGTCGGGCGTGGACCGGAACCGATGGCAGCTACATCGTCGACCAGATGCAATACCTGGCCTGGATCAGGGATGCGTCCCATCATGTCCTGGCGGCGAATCTGTTCGTCCTCGGTCATACGACCGCGGACTACTTCCAGCCCGTGATCTCGATCTCCGGCTTGATCACCGCCCTCGGAGTGGCTCCGTGGCTGGTGCTCCTGCTGTGGAAGCCGGTGGCCGTGGTAGCGGGGTTCGCCGCCGCCCGGGCCTTCGCCCGCCGCAACCTGACCGAGCTATGGCCGCGGCGCGCCGCGCTCGTGCTGGCACTGTTCTTCGGCTCCTTCACGGTCGTGTACGGATCGTTCGGCGTGGTCGGCGACCTGTTCCCGGGCTTCTTGACCTGGGGCTACACGTTCAGCCTGATCTCGATCGCGGCGCTCGTGTTCGCGGTGCTGAGCTACGACCGGGCTCGCGCCGAGAGCCGGCGCATCTGGCTGCCGGGCGTGCTCGGAGCGATCGCGAGCGCGTTGCATCCGTGGCAGGGCGAGACTCTGATCCTGATCGTGATCGGCGCCGAACTGGTGATGTGGCGCAGCCGGTCAGCGCCACGACCGCGGTGGCTGCTCCCTGTCGTGACGATCGCCGTGAGCGCCCTGCCATTGCTCTACTACGCGATCCTCGGGCGGGTCGACAGCTCCTGGGGGCTGGCGCGCGAGGCCAGCAAGCACACCTTCTCGCTGCTGACGATCGCGCTGGTCCTGCTGCCGCTGCTGATCCCCGCCGCGCTGGCCTATCGCTCGCGGCCGCAGACGTTCCTCGAGCTGCTCACGAAGATGTGGCCCGCGGCGGCGCTGGTTGTGTACGCGCTCTCGGCGACCGCGTTGAGCGCGACACCACTGCACGCGTTCTCCGGAATCACGTTCCCACTGTCGGTCCTGGCCGTCCAGGGCCTGCAGGCAGCGGGCTGGAGCCGAATCCGCCACCCACGGTTGGTCGCGGCGCTCGCCATCGCGGTGGTCACGATTCCGGCGACGGTATGGGAGCTGCACGCCGTCACCGCGCTCGTCACGCCCACACCCGGGAACCCGAACTTCGTCACCAACGATGAGCAGCGCGCACTCGACTACCTGGCCCGCAACCCGCAGCCCGGCGGGGTCCTGACCCGCTTCTACCTGGGCACCGTCGTGCCGGCGCAGACGGACCGGCGCACGTACGTCGGCAACTGCCTGTGGTCGCAGCCCGACTGCTCGGGCCGGGCAAAGATCACCGAGGATCTGCTCGAGGGATCGCTCAGACCCGCCGCGGCCCGGTCGCTCGTACTCTCCAGCGGCGCCCGCTTCGTGCTGGGCGACTGCACCTCGGTCGACCTGCGCCGGACCCTCGCCCCCATCCTCGAGTCGGTCGCCAACTTCGGCTGCGCCAGCGTCTACACCGTGCGCTCGCCGGTGGCCGGCCCCTGACGCGTATCGCCGACGGCCGTCCGCGCCCTACGTGACGACGATCAGCTTCGCACGCATGAAGGCGTGGAACAGGCAGTAGTAGCTGTAGGTCCCCGGCTTGTTGAACACGAGCGTGCGGCTCTGGCCCTGTGCCAGCGTGCCGGTGTCGAACGACTGATTCTGCGCCGTGGCGGTGTGGTTGGTCGGATCGTGGTTGGTGAACGTGACCCGCGCGCCGGCCCGGACGGTGATGGTGGCCGGCGCGTAGGCGTAGCCGCTGATCGAGACCGACCGGGTCGAGGGCGCCGGGACGGACGCGGAGGTGGTCGGCGCAGCGGCCGATGATGCGGGGTGATCCACCTGGTCGCAGCGGTCGTATGACTGGCCGTACCCGGGCGTTGGTACTCGGGCTAGAGCAGGGGAGTTCTGATGATCGATCCCACAACCACCGACGCCGACGGCGATGCCGGCGGCGTCGTGCAGGAGCTCGCTCGAGATGACCTCGAGCGCAAGCGGTTCCTGAAGATGGCCGGCAGGACCATGGGTGCGGGCGTCGCGGCGACCGCACTGAGCGCTTTCATCGCCGCGTGCGGGAGCAGCTCGGCGAGCTCGAGCAGCGCCGGCTCCTCGAACGCCGCTGCCAGCAGCACGGCGACCATGAGCGCGACTGCGAACGGTTCAGGCGATCTGGCGATCGTCAACTACGCGCTGACACTCGAGTACCTCGAGTCGCAGTTCTACTCCAAGGTGATCGCCAGCGGCCTGTTCAACGGCACGACGCTATCGACGCTCAAGACGTTCGGGGCCGAGGAGGCCGCGCACGTGGCGGCGCTGGAGAAGGTCGCCTCGAGCCTGGGCACGCCGGCGGCGAAGCCGAACGGCAAGTTCCCGCTCACCGACGCCGCATCCGTCGCCAAGCTGGCGGCGACGGTCGAGAACGTCGGCGCTGCCGCGTACCTGGGCCAGGCGGCCAACATCCAGAGCAAGGAGATCCTCGCCGCCGCGCTGGCGATCCACACCGTGGAGGCGCGCCATGCGGCGACGCTGAACACGGTACTGAAGCTGTCGCCGACTCCCGACGGAGCCTTCGGCAAGCCGATGACGATGCAGGAGGTCCTCGTCGTCGTCAAGCCGTTCATCGCCTAGTGCGGCGGTCCAACTTCCGACCCTTTCAACCAGAGAGTGACTTGACAATGAGTGGTTCTGATTACGCGAGTCCCGAGCTCGCGACCGTGGAGGTCCACGGGATGACCCGCGCGAGCTTCATCGTGCGCGGGGCGATCACCGCCGGCGCCGTCTACGGCGCCTCGGCGGTCGGTCCCTACGTCAGCAATGCACTGGCGGCGTCCGGCAGCACCGACATCGACATCCTGAACTTTGCGTTGACGCTGGAGTATCTGGAGGCCAACTTCTACAAGCACAAGGCGGCCGCGGTCGGTCTCAGCGGCGAGGCGAAGGCGCTGGCGGCTCAGTTCGCCGAGCAGGAGCAGCTGCACGTGGACGCGCTGACCAAGGCAATCAGCGCGGCCGGCGGCACGCCGGTCAAGCAGCCGACGTTCGTCTTCCCGGTAACCGATCAGGCGAGCTTCCTCAAGCTCGCCTAGTACGACAGGGCAGGGGCGCAGTGCGCCAGGCCCCGCGCCACCCGCCCGTCTGCGGGGGTGGCGTGGGGCGCCGGCGCTATCGTCGCATCGCCGGAGCCGGTGATCCAAAGCCTTGATCGATGCGTAGAACCATCGCCATGATGTTCCGTCCAGGTCGTCTGTCGCGTGGGTCCAGCCTCGGTGGCGTTGCCGATGAGGACTTGATGGGCCTCGTGCGGGAGGGTGATGCGCGGGCGTTCGAGGTGATCTTTGATCGTCATGGTGGGGCGGCGTTTTCGTTGGCCTACCGGATGTGTGGCCGTCGGGCGATGGCGGAGGATGTGGTGCAGGAGGCGTTCTTGTCGCTGTGGCGGTCGGGGGCGCGGTACGACCGAGCGCGAGGGAGCGTGCGTTCGTGGGTGCTGGGGGTGGTGCACAATCGGGCGATCGATGCATTGCGGCGGGGGATTGTGCGTGAGGGGCGGGATGTGGGTGATGAAGGGTTGGCGGAGCGGTTGGCGGCACCGGAGCGAACCGATGTGGAGGTGGCGCGGCGTGAGGAGGCGCGTGCGGTTCGGTCGGCATTGGATGAGTTGCCGGCTGATCAGCGGCGGGTGATCGAGTTGGCGTACTTCGGTGGGTTCACGCATTCGCAGATCGCGGAGATGTTGGGGTTGCCGGTAGGGACGGTGAAGGGCAGGATGCGGTTGGGTTTGACGAAGATGCGGATGTCTTTCGGTGATCCGGCGGAGGTGGTGGGGTGAGCTCGGCGGATCAGTGCGCGGGTGACGCGGCGGCATATGTGCTGGGCGCGCTCGAGGATCACGAGCTCGATGCCTTCCGGGCTCACATGGCGCATTGCGTGGTGTGCCGCGACGAGGTCGCGAGCCTGCAGGGAGTCGTCGATTCCCTGCCGCTGACCGCACCCCCGGTCGAGGTCCCGCGGGCGCTCAAGCGCCGGGTGATGGACGCAGTGCGCGCGGAGCCGATGGGCGCGCCCCAGGCGCGGCGGGTACCGCGATGGCTGCCGTCGCTGGAGCTGCCCTCGCTGCCCCGGCCGGCCCTGGCCGCGGGTGCCCTGCTCGCCGCCGCGGTGCTGGCGGTTGCGGGCATCGAGCTCGCGGGTGGCGGGTCGACCTCGACCCGCGTCATCCAGGCCAGCGTCACCGGACCCGCACGGGAGGCGGCGGCCTACGTTCGCCTTCAGGGCAGTCGCGGTGAGCTCGTGCTCGCGCACATGCCGGCGGCCCCGCCCGGACACATCTACGAGGTCTGGCTGAAACGCGACGGCGAGTCGGTCCGGCCGACGAGCTCGCTGTTCGGCGTGACCTCGGCCGGGACCGCGGCCGTGGACGTGCCCGGGAATCTGCGCAACGTCAATCAGGTCCTGGTCACGGCAGAGCCGCTGGGCGGGAGCTCGGTGCCGACCAGTGCTCCCGTGATTGTCGCTCGGCTCACGAGCTAGTGGTCCCCGCCGCAACGTCGCGCCCGAGATGGCGGCCCCGGATGACCGAGTACAGCGCCGAGTGATCTGAATCGCCGCGCGGCTCGTAGTGGAAGAGCCAAGCCAAAACCACCTGGGAGTAGTCATGGGTCTAGACAATCCGCTTCACCTCGCCTTCATCGTCGTTCTGCTGCTGCTCGTGTTCGGAGCCAAGCGGCTGCCTGAGATGGGACGTTCGCTCGGCGCCGGCATGCGCGGCTTCAAGGAGTCGATCGGCGGCGAGAGCGCTCCGGCTCACATCGCCGAGATGAGCGACTCCAGCACGACCGCGCCGGCCCCCGAGACGGCGCAGCCGGTCGTCGTGGGCGAGCCCGCCCACCAGGCCTAGCTGTACGAGTCCGACCCAGGTGAACCTGATGCCGAGCGCGATTCGCATCCCGACCACGGTCCGCCCGATCTCGCACGACGAGCGGGTGAGCGTGGTGAGCCATCTCGATGAGCTGCGGACACGGATCATCGTGTCGCTGCTTGCGGTGTCCGTCGCGTTCGGCATCTGCTTCTGGCAGAACAATCGCCTGCTTCACCTGATCGACACTCCGCTGGCCCACTCGACGCAGGCGCAGGTCAAGGCCGGCCACGGTCCGCTCGGCGCGACGTACCAGGTTCAGCTGGGCGCTCGGGACGTGGCCGTTCAGCTGCGATCGGTGGTCAGCATCCTGGATGCTCCCGGCCAGCGTCAGTCGCCCGCGGCCGCGGCCGCGCTGCAGCACGTCGGGGTCGGCCTCGCCGGCGACATCAAGCGCCTGTCGGCGCCGGCGCAGGGCGATCGGCCGGTCACCCTCGGGATCGGGGAGCCGTTCACGACCACGGTGACCGTGTCGCTGATCTTCGCGCTGATCCTGTCGCTGCCCGTCCTGCTCATGCAGGCCTACGGCTTCATCATGCCGGCATTCGAGCCGGGCCAGCGGCGGCTCTTGCGCCCGCTGCTGTGGGCGGTCCCGTTCCTGTTCGTGATCGGGGTGATGTTCGGCTACTTCGTCGTCCTGCCCGCGGCCGTCCACTTCTTCCAGAACTTCAACAGCTCGCAGTTCAACGTCCTCGTCCAGGCCAGCCAGTACTACAAGTTCGCGGCCACGACGATGCTGGCGATGGGCCTCCTGTTCCAGGTTCCGGTGGGGATCCTGGCCATCACCCGGGCCGGCATCATCACCCCCCGCCAGCTGCGCAAGAACCGCCGCTACGCGATTGCCGCGTGCGGCGTGGTGGCGGCGCTGCTGCCCGGGGACGCGATCACGATGCTGCTCGAGACCGTGCCGCTGTATCTGCTGTTCGAGCTCAGCGTGCTGGTCGCCTCGATCGCCGAGAAGCGCGCCCAGAAGCGCGAGCGGGCGGTGGAGCCGGACATCGGGATCCCGGCGTAGTCGCGGTCAGGCGCGCGGGCGGGTCAGGCGGGCGGGCGCGGTCAGGCGGGCGGGCGCGCGGGCGCGCGGTCAGACGGGCAGGCGCGGTCAGGCGCCGGTGTCGGACCTCGGACCTCGGTGGTCTCGCGTCCGGACGTGCAGGGATGCCGCCGGCGCTGCGCTGTGATACTTGCAGGTGCGCACCGTGTCCGCTGCACCGTTCACCTCACCGCTGGCCGAGTCACTGGCCGAAGGGCTGCTCGAGCGTTTTCTGCGCTACGTCCGCGTCGACACGCAGTCGTGCCGGGAGCGCACCTCCTCTCCGAGCACGCCGGGGCAGCTCGAGCTGGGGCGCATGCTGGTCCGCGAGCTGCACGCGGCCGGGATCGCCGACGCAGCGCTCGACGCCAACGGGTACGTGACCGCGACGATCGCCGCGACAGATCCGGACGCTCCCGTGATCGGCCTCATCGCTCACCTGGACACGAGCCCGGACGCGCCCGGAGCGGGTGTCGTGCCGATCGTCCATCGTGAGTACTCCGGTGACGTTCTGCAACTTCCGCTCGACGGCACGCGCCTGGACCCGGCCGCGATCCCGGAGCTCGTCGCCAAGCGTGGCCACGACATCGTCACGGGCAGCGGCGACACCCTGCTCGGCGCCGACGACAAGGCCGGTGTGGCGGCGATCATGACCGCGGCGGTCCACCTCGCCGCGCACCCGGAGCTGCCCCGCCCGACGCTGCGGATCGCCTTCACGCCCGACGAGGAGATCGGCGAGGGCGCGACGCTGTTCGACATCGAGCGCTTCGGCGCCGTCTGCGCATACACGATCGACGGCTCTGAGCTCGGCGAGCTCCAGGATGAGACGTTCACCGCCTCCGAGGTGATCGTCACTGTGCACGGCGTTGAGGTTCACCCCGGGCAGGCCACCGGCAAGCTGGTCAATGCGCTCCGCCTGGCCGCGCAGATCGTGGCGGCGCTCCCGTCCGACAGGCTCACACCCGAGACCACCGCGGGCCGTGAGGGGTTCATCCATCCCTACGAGCTCACCGGAACCGCGGCCCACGCGCAGATCCGCACGATCGTGCGCGACTTCGACGATGAACTGCTCGAGCGCCACGTCGAGCTGCTGCGGGCCACGGCCACGGACATCGTCGGCGCCGAGCCGCGGGCGCGCCTCGAGATCGAGGTCCGCCCGCAATACCGGAACATGCGCCATTACATCGATCGCGTCCCCCACGTCGTCGAGGCCGCCGAGGCGGCCATCCGCGCCGAGGGGATTGAGCCCCTGCGCGGCCCGATCAGGGGCGGAACCGATGGATCGCGGCTCAGCGAGATGGGATTGCCGACTCCGAACATCTTCGACGGCGGGCATGAGTACCACTCGGTCCGGGAATGGGCCTCGGTGCAGGACATGGCTTCGGCCGCGGCGACGATCGTGCGGCTGGCTGAGGTCTGGGCGCGGCTCGGAACACGGGAGGTGGAAGCGCGCGCGGCCGGGTAGGCTGCGCCGTGATGAGTCCATCCGGTCCGACCTCGCTGGCGTCGCTCGACGGGGCGATCATGCCCGCCGCCGAGGCCTCGATTCCGGCCGGCGACGAGGGCCTGCTGCGCGGCGACGGCGTGTTCGAGGTGATCCGCGTCTACGACGGGCGGCCGTTCGCCTTCGAAGCCCACCTGCAGCGGTTGCAGAATTCGGCCGATAACCTGCGCCTGCCGCTCGACCTCGAGTCGGTCCGCGCCGACGCTCACCGGCTGCTCGCGCAGGCCGGCACCGGCCCCGACCACGACGCGCTGCGGATCGTGATCACCCGCGGCGGACGGCGGTTGCTGCTGACCGAATCGCTCCCGCCGACGCGGGAGACGATCCGCCTTGGGTCGGTCACCTACGCCCCGACGCGGATCCTCGACGGCATCAAGTCGCTGTCGTACGGGTCGAACATGCTCGCCACGCGGCTCGCGCAGGAGCGCGGCTACGACGAGGCACTGCTGGTGACCCCGCACGGGCGCGTGCTCGAGGCGCCGACGAGCTCGCTGTTCTGGGTCAAGGACGGCCGCGTGCTCACGCCACCCCTCGACGATCACATCCTCGCCTCGATCACTCGGGCGCTGGTGATCGAGGTCGCCGGCGCGGCCGAGCATGCCTGCACGCTGCCCGACCTCGAGGGCGCCGACGAGGTGTTCCTGGCCTCGACGATCCGGGAGGTCCAGCCCGTGGTGGCCGTCGACGACATCGTGTTCAACGGCGCCGGCGCGGTCACGGCGCGCACGGCGGCCGCGGTTCAAGCGCGAATCCGTTCCGAGCTCGCGGCCTGATGCCGGCGCTCGGCGCCGCGGCACCCGGCTCGCCCCGGGGGGTTGGGCGATGAGGGTTCTGACCGTGATCGGCAACCGTCCCCAGTTCATCAAGGCCGCCGCCGTCTCGCCCAAGCTCCGCCGCCACCACGAGGAGGTGCTGGTGCACACCGGCCAGCACTTCGACGACGAGCTGTCGGCCGTGTTCTTCGGCGAGCTGGGGTTGCCCACGCCCGAGCGGCAGCTGAACGTGTCGCTGGGGTCGAACACCTCACAGGCGGGCCGGATGCTGCTCGCGCTCGATCCCGTCCTGGACGAGACCCGTCCGGACGTGGTCCTCGTCTACGGCGATACGAACTCGACGCTGGCCGGCGCGATCGCCGGCGCGGACGCCGGCGTTCCCGTGGCCCACGTCGAGGCGGGCATGCGCTCGTTCGACCGTTCCATGCCCGAGGAGCGCAACCGGGTGCTGACCGACCACGCCGCGTCGCTGCTGCTGTGCTCGAGCGCGGTCGCGGTCGCGAATCTGCAGGCCGAGTCGGTGGCCGGCGAGATCGAGCTCGTCGGCGACGTGATGGTCGACGTCGCGCAGGCGATCCAGCCCCGGGCCCGCGAGCGGCTCGATCTGCTGCAGGCGCGCTCACTCACGCCCGGAGGCTTCGTGCTCGTCACCGCGCACCGGGCTGGGAACGTCGATGACCCGGGGCGCTTGGCCAAGCTCGTCGAGCTGCTGCTCGCGGTCCCGGACCCGATCGTGCTCCCCTTGCATCCCCGCACGCGGCTGCGCCTCGAGGCGGCCGGGTTGCTCGAGCGCCTGCGGGCCGCAGCGGGCATCCAGCTGACGCCGCCCCTGGGCTATGTCGAGCTGACCGCGCTGCTGTGCAACGCCCGCGCCGTCCTGACCGACTCGGGTGGACTGCAGAAGGAGGCCTACCTCGCCGGCGTGCCGTGCGTGACGTTGCGAGGAAGCACCGAATGGACCGAGACCGTGGAGCAGGGGTGGAACGTGCTCGTCGACCTCGACACCAGCGCCGCCCTCGCCGCGCTGTTGCGGACGCCGCCGGCCGAGCGCCCCGAGCTGTACGGCGACGGCCGAGCCGGGGACCGCGTCGTCGCCGCTCTTACACTGCGATACGGATGAGACGGATCCCATGACCGAGGCGGCGCTTCGGATCGGTGTCGTCGGCTTGGGCTACTGGGGCCCGAACCTGGCGCGCAACTTCGCGGCGCTGCCCGGCTGTGAGCTGGCCTGGTGCTGCGACGCCTCCGAGGAGGCGCGAGCGAGGATCGCACCCCAGTTCCCCGGCGCCCGCTTCACCGCTGAGCTCGAGGACCTACTCGCGGATCCGACGCTCGACGCGATCGCGCTGGCCACGCCGGTCCCCACCCACGCGGAACTGGCCGTCCGGGTGCTCGAGGCCGGCAAGCACTGCTTCGTCGAGAAGCCGCTCGCGCAGTCCGTCGCGGGAGCGGAGCGCGCGGTCGAGGCGGCGCGCGCCGCCGGTCGCGTGCTGATGGTCGGCCACCTGCTCGAATACCACCCCGGTGTGCGCAAGCTCAAGGAGCTGGCCGACACCGGAGAGCTCGGTGATCGGATCTACTACATCTACGGCAACCGCCTCAACCTCGGCAAGCTGCGTGCGGATGAGAACGCGCTCTGGAGCCTTGGTGCGCATGACGTCTCGGTCGTGCTCTACCTCGCCGGCGAGGAGCCGGTGGACATCGTCGCCCACGGCGAGTCCTACGTGCGCGACGGTGTCGAGGACGTCGTCTTCTGTTTCCTGCGCTTCCCGTCGGGGCTCTCGGCCCATCTGCATCTTTCGTGGCTCGATCCGCACAAGGAGCGCCGGTTCACGGTCGTCGGGTCGCGGCGCATGGCGACGTTCGACGACATGGCACTCGAGGGCAAGCTGAAGGTGTACGACAAGGGCTTCGACGAGGATGCTCGGACCTACGGCGAGTACATCACCCGGACGGGCGACATCTTCTCCCCGAGCATCCCCAATCTGGAGCCGCTGCGGATCGAGTGCGAGCACTTCGTGGAGTCGGTGCGCAGCGGGCATCAGCCGCGCTCGGACGGCGCCAGCGGTCTGCGCGTCGTGCGCGTGCTCGAGGAGCTGCAGCGCTCGCTCGACGCCTCCGCTCGGCTGGCCGGGGACCGTGTCTCCTGAGGCGCCTGCCGGCGGGTCGCCGGCTCCGTGTGTGCATCCGGGGGCGCACGTCGACCCCGAGGCGGTCGTGGCTGCCGACGCGACGGTCGGGCCCGGAGCGGTGCTTGGAGCCGGCGTGCGCATCGGGCCGGGCGCGGTCGTCGGGGCCGGGGCGCTGATCCACCCCGGGACCGAGGTCCGGGCGGGCTGCCTGGTCGAGGCCGGCGCGATTCTGGGCAAGCGCCCGCGGCTGCGAGCACGCTCGAACGCACCCCGCTCGGAGCTCTCCCCACTCGTCCTGGAGGCCGGCGCGACGGTGTGCAGCGGAGCGATCGTCTACGCCGGGGTGCGGATCGGGGCCGAGGCGATCATCGGCGACCAGGCCCACGTGCGCGAGCGAGCCACGATCGGCGAGCGCACGGTGATCGGTCGCGGCTCCTCGGTCGAATACGACGCCTGCGTCGGGGCCAGGGTGATCGTGCAGACGAACGTGTACGTCACGGCGGGCACCGTGATCGAGGACGATGTGTTCCTGGGTCCGTCGGTGGTGACCACCAACGACGACACGATGGGCCGCCATCCACGCGGCCGGCCCTCGCCCGGACCGCGCTTCCGTCGGGCCTGCCGGGTGGGCGGCGGGGTCGTGATCGTCCCCGGGGTCGTGATCGGCGAGGAGGCGTTCGTTGCCGCCGGTGCCGTCGTGACCGCGGACGTGGCCGACCGGGCCGTGGTGATGGGTGCGCCCGCGCGGTTCGTCCGCACGGTCGGCGAGGAGGATCTGCTCGAGCGCTGGCGCTGAGCCGGCGTCCAGCCCTCGGCGCGACGTTCCGTGGGACGACTACGGCCGTACGGGCCGGGAGGGGTCCTCCGGGAGGGCGTCCTCGATCGAGTAGGCGGCGAACTCGTCGAACAGCCCGCGCAGGCGGTCGAGCACGGCGGCGGTCGTGCGCAGCTCCTGATCGCTGAAGTCGCCCAGCGCCGCCCGCCAGCGCGGCTCGAGCGCGGCGCGGCGCTGTTCGATCACGACGCGACCGCGCTCGGTCAGCGAGGTCAGGACAATCCGCTTGTCGTCCTCGGAGCGGACCCGGTCGACGAGACCGGCGGCCGCGAGGCTGTCGAGCATCTGGGTCACGGTGGCGGCGGAGAGGTCGGCCGTGCCGGCGAGCTCGCGCGCCGACATGCGGCCGTGTTCGCCGAGTCCGAACAACAGGCCGTACTGCGCGTAGCTGATGGTTCCGGGCCGGTGCGTGTCACGGCCGCGCAGGCGCCGCACGGCGGCCATCGCGGCCTTGAAGGCCCGGCCTACGAGCTCGGCCCCTGACGGGTCTGTGGTGCCCGCAGAGGCCATGGGAGCCTCTTGGGCGCCCGCCGGTCCGACCGGAACGGCACTCGGGGCCGAGGCGGCGCTCATGCCGCGACCGCCTCCGCCACCGCTTCGGAGGGGATGGGCTCGGCCTCGTGCTTGGCCGCCCGGGCGGCGCGCTCGGCGCGCACGAGCACGATGCACGGGATGATCGCCAACGCGGTGATCCCGGCGGACCACCAGAACGCGGTGCCGTACGCCGAGGCGGCGCCGCTGAGCGTGTGGACGCCGACGAGGGCGCGCTGCAGCACGACCGCCAGCACCGCCGTCCCGATCGAGCCACCGACTCGCTGCAGCACGTTCAGCTGGGGCGTCGCGTCGGAGATCTCGGAGCGCTCGAGCGAGGCGAACGCGGCCGACATCGCCGGCATGAAGGCGAATCCGATCCCCATGCCGCGCAGGAACATCGCCACCGACAGCCACGGGATCGGGGTGTGGGCGCCGATGAATCCGAACGGGATTGTGGTCACCGTGGTCACGATGACGCCGAACAGCGCCAGCGGGCCGCCGCCGTAGCGGTCGGTGAGCTTTCCGGCCAGCGGCATGACGAGCGCCATGCCGAGGCCCTGGGGTGCCGTCAGGAGGCCGGTGTCGATCACGCTCATGTGCCTGATCTCCTGCCAGTAGAGCGGCAGCAGGATCATGCCGCCGAACAGCGCCGCGCCGAGGCAGAACATCGCGATCGAGGCCGAGGAGAACGTGGGCCGGCGATACAGCCGCAGGTCGAGGAGCGGGCGCGGCACGCGCAGCGCATGCACCGCGAACAGCGCCACGAGCCCGAGGCCGGCGAGAATGGGCACGACGACCTTGGTGGCCGTAAAGCTGCCGGTGACGCCGATCTCCGCCAGCCCGTAGGTGAGCAACGGCAGCCCGGTGGCCATGAGCGCGAACCCGAGAAAGTCCAGCCGACCGGCGGGGGCGGGCTTGGGTCTGGGCAGGATGCGCATCCCGGCGATCACGGCCACGGCACCGATCGGGACGTTGACGTAGAAGATCCAGCGCCAGCTCAGGTTCTGCACGATCACACCGCCGAGCGTCGGCCCGAGGATCGGCGCGAGCATCATCGGCACCGCTACGATCGACATCACGCGGCCCATCCGCTTGGGCCCCGCGGCCTCGGCCATCATCATCTGCCCGATCGGCAGGATCATGCCGCCGCCGAGGCCCTGGATCACCCGGAACACCGTCAGTTCCGTGGTCGAGGTGGCCAGGCCGCAGAGCGCCGAGCCGAGCACGAACAGGACCAGCGAGACGAGGTAGACCGGCTTGGGGCCGAACCGGCGCGCGGCCCAGCCGGAGACGGGGATCACCGCCGCCAGCGCGAGCATGTACCCGGTCACGACCCACTGGATCTGGGCGATCGTGCTGTGCAGGTCGCGGCTCAGCGTGGCCAGCGCAACGTTGACGATCGTCGTGTCGAGGATCGACATCATCGAGCCGAGGATCACGACGGCGCTGATGCGCCACACGTATGCGTCGATGCGGTTGTCCGCGCTCGCCATCGCGATCCCCTTTCTGGCTCGATTCGTAAGGTGCCGAAAGATTAGGTACCGAACGACCCGATTGTCAAGGGGCGAGGTCAGGGCGCTGAGTCCTCCGGGCCGGGTGGTCGGCGCAAACCCACGGGAGAGCAGGGAACAGGCCTCGACGTCCGGTCCGTCGGGCACTATGCCCGACCCATGTCTGCGCTCCCGTCGGTCGCTCATCCCCCTCCGCATCTGCGGGCCTGGCAGCAGCGAGCGCTGGCGGCAATGTCCGGACGGCGCGATGGGAGCTTCCTGCTCTCGGCCGCTCCCGGCGCCGGGAAGACGCGGCCGGCGCTGGAGCTGGCGCGGCGTGAGCTGAGCTCCGGAGCGATCGGCGCAGTCGTCGTGGCGTGCCCCACGGCGCCGCTGACCCGTCAGTGGGCTCGGGCGGCGGCGGAGCTCGGACTCGATCTCGTCCCCGACTCCGCGTCGCCGCGAGCGCCGAGCGGATTTCACGGCGTCTCGATCACCTACGCGCGGGTGGCGAGCGCGCCACTGCGCTGGCGCCGCGGGCTGCCCCGCCGCGTGCTGGTGATCGCCGACGAGGCCCACCACCTGGGCGAGGACCTGGCCTGGGGAGAGGGCTTCTTTACCGCGTTCGGCGAGGCGTCGCGGTGGCTGCTGCTGTCCGGGACCCCGTTTCGGTCCGACGCCGCCGCGATCCCCGGAGTCAGCTACGACACCGATGGTCTCGCCGAGCCCGATATCGCCTACACGTATGCCGACGCCGTCCGAGACGGAGTCTGCCGCCCGGTCTGCTTCGTCGCCTACGACGGGACGCTCTCCTGGCGCAGCGGCGATGACGTGATCGAGTCGAGCTTCGAGACCGTGCTCTCGACGCGGGAGGCGAGCCGCCGCTACCGGACCGCGATCTCGACCGAGCTGCCGGATGGGCTGCCCCGAATCCTGCGCGAGGCGGATGCGAAGCTGCGCGGGCTGCGACAGGCGGGCCACCGTGACGCCGGTGGCCTGGTGATCGCCGCGGACTCCGAGCATGCGCGTCGAGTGGCGGGGCTGCTGCGCGAGGTGACGGGCCGCTCGCCGCTGGTCGTCCTCCACACGGAAACCCAGGCCGCGGCCAAGCTGGCTGCCTTCACGCACTCGCGGGACGCCTGGATCGTCGCCGTCAACATGGTCTCCGAAGGGGTCGACATCCCCCGGTTGCGCGTCGGGGTCTACGCCACGGCCGCCAAGACGCCGCTCGTGTTCCGCCAGATCGTGGGACGGTTCGTGCGCACCGTGCCCGGCCGTCCGCTGGAGCCAAGCTGGCTCTACATCCCCGCCGATCCGGTGCTGCGCGACCACGCGAGCTCGATCGAGACGGAGCTGCGGCAGTCGCCGCGCAAGATCGCCGAGGACGAGGAGGGCTGGGAACGTGAGGAGCGCCTGCGCACCGAGTCCGTGGAGACGCTCCACTTCGAGCCGCTCAGCGCCGACGTAGCGCCGCAGATGACCCTGTTCGGGCCGCCGGCCCCGGCCGCGCCAGCCCCGGTGGCGATGTCGGCCGGTGCCCCTGCGCCGCCGGCCGGGCCCGACGGGGTCGGCGAGGGGTGGGGCGATGTGCCGGCGTTCGAGCGCCGCGCGCTGCTGCGAGCCGAGCGCCACCGCCTGGTCTCAGAGCTCCGGCGCCGCGACGCGACCTCGCATCGCGAGATCAACGCGTGGCTCAATCGCAGGCTCGGGATCACCAGCGTGGAGGCCGCCACCCTGGAGCAGCTGGAGCGCTCGATCGAGCTGCTGATCGGGAAGCTGACCCGCCGGCGCTGAGACTCAGCCGACGACCGGAGCGGCGCCGGCCATGCCCTTGCTGGCCTCGGTCCAGACGATCTCGTCGCGGCTGGGCCCGACGCCGATCAGCGCGATCGGCACGCCGACGTGCTCGGCGACGAACTCGAGGTACTCGCGCGCCGCCGGCGGTAGATCGGACTCGCTACGGCATTCGCTCAGATCCTCCGTCCAGCCCGGCAGCTCGATGTACTCGCCGGTCGCGTGGTGCAGGACGCTCTGGTGGTACGGGAAGTAGTCGAACTCGGCCCCCTCGGCGCCGCGGTAGCGCGTGCAGACGCTGATCCGCTCGAGGCCCGAGAGCACGTCGAGCTTGGTGACCGCCAGCGCCGTGAGCGAGTTGATCCGCGCGGCGTAGCGCAGCGCGACCAGGTCAAGCCACCCGACCCGCCGTGGCCGGCCCGTGGTCGTGCCGTACTCGCCGCCGCGCTCGCGGATCAGATCGGCGAGATCGCCGGCGAGCTCGGTCGGGAACGGGCCCGACCCGACGCGGGTGCCGTAGGCCTTGGTGATGCCCCAGACCTCGTCGATGTCCTTGGGCCCGACCCCGGCGCCGATGCACGCGGCCCCGGCGACGGGATTGGAGGAGGTCACGAACGGATACGTCCCGTGGTCGATGTCGAGCAGGGCGCCCTGGGCGCCTTCGAACACGACCAGCGCGTCCTCGTCGAGCTTGTCGAGCACGAGCCGGCTCGTGTCGGCGATGTAGGGCTCGAGGCGGTGTCCGTACGTCAGATAGTCGTCGGTCATCGCCTGCAGGTCGAGCTTCGGGTCGCGCGCGAAGGGGCGCAGCGACAGCCGCTTGGGCTCGAGCGCAGCGACGATCTTCTTCTTCAGGATCTTCTCGTCGAGCAGGTCCTGGACCCGGATCCCGAGCCGCGCGGCCTTGTCGGCGTAGCAGGGCCCGATCCCGCGCCGGGTGGTCCCGATCTGGAGCTTGCCCAGCTTGGCCTCGCCGGCCTGGTCGAGCATCATGTGGTACGGCATGATCAGGTGCGCGTTGGCCGAGATCCGCAAGCCGCTCGTGTCGACGCGGCGCCGGCGCAGCTCGTCGAGCTCGTCGGTGAGCACCTTGGGGTCGATCACCACCCCGTTGCCGATCACGCACAGCTTGCCCGGGTGCAGAATCCCCGACGGCATCAGGTGGAGCTTCCAGGTCTGACCATCGCGGACGATCGTGTGCCCGGCGTTGTTGCCGCCCTGGAAGCGCACGATCGCATCCGCCCGTTCGGCAAGCAGATCGGTGATCTTGCCCTTGCCCTCGTCGCCCCACTGGGCGCCGACTATCACGATTCCTGGCATGGGGCTCAGTGTACGTGGGGGGGCGGGGGTCAGGCGGATCCGGCGGCGTGGGCGGATGCGGCGGCGGCTCAGGCGGCGTGATGATCCAAGCGCCGGTCCTCTCCCCGCACGGGCAGCTCGTCGCACATCTCGGTCAGCCGCGAGACGGTGCGCGCCGTGATCTGCTCCTGCAGCTCCTCGCGGCTGGTGATGTTGGTGGTGATCACGATCGACTTCTCGTCCTCGTAGCGGGCGTTGACGATCGAGTACAGCTCCTCGAGCACCCAATCGGTGGTGCGCTCGGCGCCGACATCGTCAATGTGGAGCAGGTCGACCGCGGTGAGTCGGTCGAGCAGTTCCACGTGCGAGCGCTCGGCGCGGTGGGTGTCGCGGATCTCGTTCAGCAGTCGCGGCAACGAGTAGATGGCCACGGACCGGCCGGCCTTGGCGGCCGCCTTGGAGACCAGCATCGCCAAAGTGGTCTTGCCGGTGCCGACCGGCCCCATGAACCACAGCCCCCGTCCGGCGTCGAGCTGGGCGTCGATCGTGTCGGCGTACCGGCGCACGGCGGCCACCACGGGCGGCTCGATCTCGGTCACCGGTGGACGGTCGAAGGCGACGTCGCGGTAGCGTCGGGGGATCACGGCAGAGAGCGAGCGCGCCTGGTTGTAGGCGATCTGGTGGCGCCGGCAGCGGCAGTCGAACGCCGTGTTGGTCGCATCGTCATAGATGAACCCGGAGCCGTCGCAGACCCCGAACTGGCAGCGGTCGCTCATCCGCCGAATCGCTCCCCGGCGTAGTTCATGAACTTGGGGAACTCGTTACGGAACGTGAGCACGATGTCCCCGACCGGCCCGTTACGGTGCTTGGCCACGATGATGTCCGCCTCGCCGGGACGCTCGGACTCCTCCTTGAGGTAGTACTCCTCGCGATAGATGAACATCACCAGGTCCGCGTCCTGCTCGATCTGGCCCGATTCGCGGAGGTCCGACAGGATCGGCTTCTTGTCCCCGCCGCGCTGCTCGACGGCGCGGCTCAGCTGCGACAGCGCGATCACGGGAACCTCGAGCTCGCGGGCCAGGGACTTCAATCCACGGCTGATCTGACCCACCTGCTCGACTCGGCTCTCGACGCGCCCCTCGTGTCGCATCAGCTGCAGGTAGTCGACGATGATCAGCCCGAGCCCCTGGGGAAGCTGGTTGTGCAGCCGCCGCGCCTTGGCGCGGATCTCGAGCACCCCGGTGTCGCTGGAGTCGTCGACCCACAGCGGCGCTTCGGCCAGTCGCTGACATGCGGCCAGGATCGACGCCCAGCGGTTCTCGGCCACCCGGCCCTTGCGCAACTCCTCGCCCTTGATCTTGGCCTGAGAGGCGACGAAGCGCTGGGCGAGCTCGGACTCGGACATCTCGAGCGAGAACAGCGCCACGGCGTGATTCTCCAGCACCGCGTTCTCGGCGATGTTCGTCACCAGGGCGGACTTGCCCATCGAGGGGCGGGCGGCGAGGATGATCAGATTGCCGGGCTGGAAGCCGCCGGTCAGCGCGTCGAGGTCCTTGAACCCGGACGGCGTGCCGGTCAGCGGCGTCTTGGCGATCGACAGGCGGTGGAGCTTGTCCGTCTCCTGGTCCAGGATCTCGGCGATGGCGCGGAACCGCTTCTGGCGGTCGTCGTGGGCCACCTCCAGCACCGCCCGCTCCGCCTGCTCGACCAGCTCCCGCGCGGGCGCCTCGCGTGAGAGCACGCTCGCCTGGATGTCATACGAGGTCCGCAGCAGTTCCCTGAGCTGCGCGTTGTCGCGCACGATCCGGCCGTACTCCCGTGCGTGCCCCGCGGCCGGCACCCAGCCGGCCAGCTCGTCGATCGCCTCAGGCCCTCCGATCTCCGCCAGCTTGCCGTGCTGGCGCAGCGTCTCGGCCACGGTGAGGTGGTCGATCTTGCGATCGCTCTGGTGCAGCTCGAGCATCGCCGCGAAGACGTACCCGTGCTGCTCGCGGTAGAAGTGCTCCGGCCGCAGGTGCTCCTCCACCAGCAGCCCGTACAGGTGGCGCTCGTCGAGCAGCACGGCGCCGAGCACCGACTTCTCGGCCTCGAGGTTGTGCGGCGGAACGGCGATCGGCGCAGCGACGCTCATCGGGTCTCCGAGTCTAGATTCGCGCCCGGCGACCGAGCGGCCGCGATCCCGCAACCAGCGGCGGAATTCGTGGCGGCCCTGCGGATGCGGCGGCTAGGAGCGTGTCAAAGAACCGGGCACGCGTCTGGCGGCGGCGGACCGGCGCGGATGCGGCACGGTCAGGAGCCTGGTGTAGCGCTGCTACACGGCGGCTCCTGCCCGCGCAGCCCCGCTTGGTCCGGCGCTCGCCATCCACGCACCCACTTCTTTGACACGCTCCTAGCGCTGCTCGACGACCATCGTCTTGACCGCCGCGGTCACACCGTCAGCGATCTCGACGACCACCATGTAGGTGCCGATGTGACGGATCGGCTCCTCGAGGTGGATCTTGCGGCGGTCGATGCGAATGCCGCGCGCATCGCGGATCGCGTCCGCGATGTCCTGCGTGGTGACCGAGCCGAACAATCGGCCGTCGTCGCCGGCCTGTTGCGGGATCGTGAGCACCGTCCGCCCGAGCGTCGCAGCGTTCTCCTGGGCTCGTTCCTCGGCTTCGCGCTTGACCCGCTCCGCCGCATCCCGGCGGCGGCTGGCGGCCTCGATCGACCCGCGCGTGGCGGGTTCGGCGAGCTTGCGCGGCAGAAGGTAGTTACGCAGGTAGCCGGCGGAGACGTCCACAACGGTTCCGCGCTCGCCGAGCGACTCGACGTCTTGGAGCAGGATTGCCTGGGCCACGAATGTCTCCGTCAGCGGTCGCGGTCGCGATCGCGGTCGCCGCGGCCACCGCGCTCACGATGGTCGCTGCCGCCCTCGGCCACATAGGGCAGGAGGGCGAGCTCGCGCGCGCGCTTCACCGCGCGCGCGACCTGGCTCTGATGACGTCGGCAGGCTCCGGTGATCCGGCGCGAGCGAATCTTGCCGCGCTCGGATATGAACCTGCGCAACGCGGACACGTCCTTGTAGTCGACCTGGTCGATCTTGTCCCGGCAGTACGGGCAGGGCTTGCGCCGGCCGGAGGTCGGCCCGCCCTTCCTGTCCCGCCGGCGTACCGGCCGTCTGCGTTGCTTTGCCACCTGAAGTTACCTCTACTTGCTGCCTCGGACCGGGCTACGCGGTCATCTGTTTGGTCTCGCGCCTCAGAACGGAATGTCGTCGTCGGCGACTCCGGCACTCACGGGGGCGGACTCGAAATCGCCGGTGTCGATCGGGACGTCGTTCTCGGCAGCGCGGACGTTGCCGGAGAACCCGTTCCCGTTGACCGCGTCATCGCGCCCTCCGAGGAACTGCACGGAATCAGCGATGATATCGACCGACTGCCGCTTTTGCCCCTCGACCTCGTACTCGCGCCACTCGAGCCGCCCATCGATGGCCACGGGGCGACCCTTCGACAGGTAGCGCCCGCAGTTCTCGCCCTGGGCGCCCCACACCGTCACGTCGAAGTAATTGGGCTTGTCCTCCCACTCTCCGGTGGCGTTGTTCTTGCGCCGCGTGTTGCAGGCGATGCGCAGCTTGCAGATCGACATACCGCTGCCGGTGGAGCGCAGTTCCGGGTCGCGGGTCAGGTTTCCGGTCATCACAACCCGGTTGATGTTGGTGGCAGCCATGCTCGAGGCTCCTTTCCAGGGATCGTTGTAAAGCCTGTAGGCGAGTCTAGGCCCGGCGCGGTCGGCAACCGGGAGAGTGCTCGGAAAATGGTCGGAAACGTTTCAGTCCCGACGCCAAGCGGTCACGTGCCGACACGGACTCGTGCCATTCGGACCCGATCGCCGGACGCCGTAGCCGGACGGGGGGTGTGGCGCCGTCCCGCGTGCCGACGGACGGGCTGTGGGTGTGCCGCGGACGGACTGCGCGCGCGGCGCGGACGGACTGCGCGCGCGGCGCGGACGGACTGCGCGCGCGGCGGACGGACTCAGGCGCCGGCGCCGTACTCGGCTGCGGGCGCCGCGACAGCCGCGGGGACCGACAGCGGGCGCGGATCCGGAGGCGGCGGCGTGCCCGGCAGCACCTTGATGATCCGGAACCGGATCACGCCGTCCGCGATGTGGAGGTAGTGACTCAGCGTCTCGAGCAGGTCCGTGGGACCGGCGAACTGCAACAGGTGGTACTCGGCATCGGTCTTGTGATCGATCTCGTACGCCAGCTGCCGGGTGCCCCAATCGTCGTTGCGCTCGACCTTGCCGCCGCCACCGGCGATCGCCGCCTCGACGTCGGCGAGGATCTTGGCGCGCTGCTCCTCCTCCGCACTTGTGGCGAGCATCAGCATCAGGTCGTAGATGAGGGGGGGCTTGGTCATAGGCGAGGCCAGGACGGCGGCCGACTATAGCAACGGTACGCTGAGGCACATGCCTCCCCGAGACGGGCTCCCGATCCTCGAGCCGGCCGACGGCCGGGCCTGGGAGCGCTGGCTCGAGCGCCACCACGCTCAATCTCCGGGCGTCTGGCTGAAGCTGGCCACGAGGGGCGCCGGAGTCGCCACGGTCACGTACGCCGAGGCGCTCGAGTTCGCCATCTGCTTCGGCTGGATCGACGGGCAAAAGGCCGCCCACGACGCCCGGTTCTGGCTCCAGCGCTTCACGCCCCGCGGCCGCCGCAGCAAGTGGTCGCAGGTCAATCGTGACAAGGCCACGCAGCTGATCGCCGGAAACCGGATGAGGCCGGCCGGGCTGGCGGCGGTACGAGCGGCCCAGGAGGACGGCCGCTGGGACGCGGCGTACGAGCCGCAGGGCTCCGCCAGCGTCCCCGCGGACTTCCAGCGCGCGTTGGACCGCGACCCCGCCGCCCGGGCCTTCTTCGAGACCCTGACCGGGGTGAGCCGCTACGCGTTCCTGTACCGGATCAGCGACGCCAAGCGACCGGAGACCCGGGTGCGGCGGATCGAGCAGTACGTGGCGATGCTGGGCGAGGGGCGGACGTTGCGGTAGGGGCATATAGGGTCAGGCGCGCGGGGCGTCGTTGCCGCGCGGGAAGGGCCGGCGTGAAAGCGGGGGCTGAGGGAAGAGGCGCCTGAGACGATCGCGGCGAAGCCCGCTACCTCGGCGCCCGCGGGCGGCTGACGAGCGGAGCGAGGTCACCCGGCGCTCCCAGTGAGCTCGCGCGGTCGCGGGGGCGCTTAAGTCGACAAACCGAACCGCGGCAAAGGCTCCTCGGCCATCTAAGCGCCGTGGAGACGCTTAGGCGGACAACGACCGTCACACGGGCAGCAGTTTGTCGACTTGTGCACCGTCACACGGGCAGCAACTTGTCGACTTGTGCACCGCCACACGTGCACAGGCCCTCTTCCCCAGTCGCCGTTTCCGGCCAGACCCAGCAGGCCCAGCCCGGATCGAAACCCGCACCGGCCCGCGTCCACGCCGCGACGTCGCCACAGCCGACCCACACCCGCACCGGCCCGTGTCCACGCCGCGACGTCGCCACAGCCGACCCACACCCGCCCTACCTGTGGTCCGCCAGCTCCTTCTTGCGGATGTCGTCGAGCTGCTCGTCCACCCAGTGCCCCGGGTCGCGGGCGGTGACGATCGCCTTCAGGCCCTCGTGGCGGCGCTCGCGCTCGGTGACGCGCATCGTCAGGGCGGCGTGGATCGAGTCGGCCAGCTCTTGGATGTCGAAGGGATTGACCGAGAGGGCGAACTCGCCGAGCTCCTCGTGGGCGCCGGTGTTCTCGGACAGGATCGAGACGCCGGCGCGCTCGTTGACCATCGGTCCCTCCTTGGCGACCAGGTTCATCCCGTCGAACATGGCGTTGACCATCAGCACGTCGTAGTGCTTGTAGGCGGCGACCGCCTCCTCGAGGTCGTCGCGGAGTTTGAGCTGGATCGGCATCCAGTCCGGGGAGCCGTGGCGGTGGTTGACGACCGCGACGACGGCCTCGATCCGTTCCAGGTACTCGGCATACTCCGGAACGTCGGTCCGGGACGGCATCAGCTGGGCGATGAAGGTGACGTGCTCGCGGAACTCGGGATGCTGCTCGAGGAAGACGTCGAAGGCGCTGAAGCCCCGGAGCACGTTCTTGGACAGGTCGGCGCGGTCGACGCGGAGGATCAGGTGGTTGCGGCGGCGGCGCAGCAACTCCTTCTCGAACTCCTTTGTGCGCGGCCGGGCGGCGACGGCCTGGACGGCCGTGGCGTCGATCGGGAGCGGATAGGCGCGGACCCAGACCTCGCGGTCCTCGACGCGCACCACGCCGCGTTCGTAGTCGACGTCGTAGTCGAACAGATCCTCGCAGCACTGCAGGAAGTTGCGCCGGTAGGAGCGCGTGTGGAAGCCGATGATGTCGTTAGCGAGGATGCCCGCGTAGATCTCCTGGCGCATCATCGACGGGAGCACGCGCCACGAGTCCGACTGCGTCCACGGGATGTGGACGAAGTGGTGCAGGAAGGCATCGGGTCGGGCGTGGCGGATCAGGCCCGGAAGCGTGTAGAGGTGGTAGTCGTGGACCATCACCACCGGGCCCTCGGTGTCCTCGATCTCCTCGAGCACGGCCCGGGCGAGGTCCTCGTTGACGACGTTGTACCCGAACTCAAAGGCCTCGGTCTCGTGGCGCCGGATGTCGGGGGCGTTGGAGAGATCCCACAGGTAGTGCTGGATGAACCACAGCATCGGGTTGGCCATGATGTTGTAGAAGCGGTCATAGGCGTCGGGGTCGGACGCCACGAGCTTGACCAGGTATTCGCTATCGCCGTCGGGCGCCTTGACCGGGAACGGCTGGCCGTCGTGGCGCTGTGCGACCGCGACGTCCGCCTCGGTCATCGCCGAGGCGATCCACGTCACCTCGCGATGCGACGCGAGACCGGTCAGCGCGGTGACGAGACCGCCGGTCCCGCGGCGCACCGAGCCGTCGGACTCGAAGGTCACGGGGCCGCGGTTGGACACCAGCACGAGTGGATCGGCATGCACCGGCACGAGCTATACCCCGATGTCCTCGAACAGCGCCAGCCAGTCGCGCAGCAGTCGCGGCGAGAGGAAGCGACGCCGCACCGACTCCTTGCCGGCTCGGCCGAGCCGCTTCCCGAGGCCGGGGTCGGCAAGGATCTCCAGGGCGCGCTGGGCGCACGCCTCGGGGCTCGAGACGAGAAAGCCCGACTCCCCGTCGGCAACCTGGAGCGGGATGCCGCCGACGTCGCCGCCGATGAACGGCCGCGCCTTCCAGATCGCTTCGCTCACGGTCAGGCCGAAGCCCTCGCGAGTCGACTTCTGGATCACCACATCGGAGTGGGACTGGAAGGCGTTGACCTCGATCGCGCCGACGTTGTTGAAGTTGTTGAGGATGTGGATGTCGGGGTCCCCGTCGGCGTGGGCGACGGTCGCGTTGAAGTAGTCCCAGCCCTCGGGGTCGTCGGTGGCCATCGAGCCGACCAGGGCGAGCTGGACGTCGGGCATCTGCGCCTTGACGATCCGGTAGGCATCGATCACGCCGAGCGGATCTTTCCACGGGTCGAAGCGGGACACCTGGACCAGCAGCGGACGATCGACGTCGATCCCGAACTGGCCGCAGATGTACACGGCGTCGTCGGGCGAGAAGGCCATGTTCTTGGGCGCCAGCGGGTCGATGGCCGGCGGCACGATCCGAGCGCGACCGTCGATGCTCGGCGGCACGTAGTCGCGGAGGTGGAAGACGGCCGCTGGGTATACGTCGAGGTATGGCAGCAGAACTTCGAGCGTAGCGGGATTCGGCGTGGACAGGTCGATGTGGCAGCGCCAGATCCAGTGGCTCGCCTTGGCGGGGACGAGCGAGGCGATCGCCGCCGGCTGGGGGTCGTGGACGATGATCGCGTCCCACTCGTCCATCAGCTCGCGGGCGTTGATCTCGTTGTAGCGCTTCCAGATCTCCCACTGCTCCGGGGTGAGGTCCTGGGGGTTCCCCTGCAGAGCGTTGTGCATCACCTTGGTCGCGTTGAAGAACTCCTCGCGGCCATAGATCACCTGCCACGAGGCGTCGAGGCCGACGTCGGCCATCAGCGGGACGATCGTGTAGAGGATCTCCGAGACGCCGCCGCCGAACGCGGTGGCCGACAGGTGCAGGATGCGCTTGCCCTTGAGCCGCTCGGCTCGCTCGCGGATCTCGTCCACGAGCGAGCGCCCGACGATGCTCGTGTAATCGGAGAGGTGCTTGTGGCCGACGGAGACGGGCTGCAGCATGGTCAGTTCACGGGAAGCGCGGGCGCACGATATCGCGGGGGTTGGTGCAGCAATAGGCCACGGGCGAAGTTTGGCTGCGCTCGCGGTCGGCACCGTTTGGCCGCGATGATCTCAGATCAGCTCCTCAGCGCCCGCAGACGAGCGACCCCGGCGTCGACCTCGCGCACGAGGCGGGCGTGCAGCGCAGGGCCGGCCGCCGAGATCGAGGACATCTGAAACTCATGACCGGAGCCGAGCAGCGGCCGGTCGTCCAGCGGCCGGCCCCAACCATCGGTCAGGATCCCTCCGGCCTCGGTCAGGCACAGCGCCGGCGCGGCCAGGTCGTAGGGCGAGTTGTTGAGCACGTGGCCGCCTCCTACCCGTTCGAACTCGTCTCGCATCCCCGGGATGTCGTCGATCAGCCGCGAGCCGACCTCGATCACCGCGTCGAGCTGGCCGGTGACGATTCGGGTCATCGCGAAGGCCTGCGACCCGAGCTCGAACGTCCCGCCGCCGACCGAGGAGGCGTCGATCAGGTCCCCGAGCACCTCGACCGTGGGGCGCACCGGCCGGCCGCGGAACCCATAGGCCCAGAACATCCGCGCCGGGTCGGCGTTCGCACTCAGGCGCGCACCCCGAGTGGACTCCACGCCGGATCCGCGGACGGCCACGAACCGGTCCCCCGACTTGATCTCGAGCACGCAGCCGATCTCGACATCGGCCATCGTCGGTGCGCCGTCACCGATCGGCGCCAGCGCCACGGCCACGCAGGCGGCCTCGAATCCGGCCATCGCCGGCCGCGTGCCGTCGATCGGGTCGACGACGAGCACGTGCGTGGCATCCTGCGCCGCCACCAGGCCACGGTCCTCGGAGTAGAAGGCCAGCCGCGGCGCGCGCTCCGTGACGAAGTCCTGAAGCTCCGCCTCGGCGGCGGCATCGATGGCAAACGTCACGTCGCCGCCCGCGCCGTCACCCGTGTGCGCGCGCCCAGCCGCCGAGCCGAGCTCGGGCAGGACACGGTCGCGCAGGCGCAGCGCGAGCTCGACGACCAACTCGCGCACCGGCGCTCGCGGCTACCCGCCGCCCGAGTTGGGCCGGGTGCCGAGCGTCACCTTGACCGTCCGCGGCGTGTTGCCGTTCCACACCTCGAGTGTGAGTGTCTCGCCGGGGCTCGCGGCGGTGATCGCATCGGCGAGGTCATAGTTCTGGTCCAGCGTCCGGCCGTTGACCTTCGTCACCACGTCGCCACCGACGTGATACTGCTGGAAATCGAACATGATCGTGTTGTTGCCCCCGTGCAGCCCCGCCTTGTCCCCGGGGCCGCCCGGGGCCACCGTTTCGAGCAGCGATCCCTGCCTGACCGTGAACCCCAAGCGCTTGGCGAGCTGCGGGAACAGCGGCACGCTGGAGGCGCCGATGTAGCCGTAGGCGACCGCACCGCGGGCTCGAAGCTGTGCGACCGAGCGCTTGACGGCGTCGACGGGGACGGCGAAGCCGACACCCGAGCCGCCGCCGGTCGAATCCGGGGCGATCTGCGAGTTGATCCCGATTACGGCTCCACTCGCGTCCACCAGTGGGCCACCCGAGTTACCGTGGTTGATCGCCGCATCGGTCTGGATCGCGCCGAGGATCGCGAACGATCCCTGGCTGCTCGACCCGTTGAGAGATTGAATCGCGCGATTGAGGGCGGAGATCACCCCCACGGTCAATGTTCCCTGCTCGCCGAACGGCGTTCCCATGGCGGCGACGGGAGCTCCGACGATCAGGTTCGAGCTCGACCCGAGCGTCAGCGGCCGCAGCGTCAGCCCCGACGGGTCGATGCGCAGCAAGGCCACGTCTGCGTTCGGGTCCGCGCCCACGATCTTGGCCGGCACCTCGTTGCCGTCGGGGAACTTGACGTAGACGTCGCTCGCCCGCTGCAGACTCGCCCCGGTGCCGTTGGTGACGACATGGGCGTTGGTCACGATCTCGCCGCTGCCCGAGATCACGAAGCCCGACCCCTGAGCGGCCCCGCCGGCCCCGCCCGTGCTCGAGGCGCCGCCGCCGGAGAAGACGCTGATGATCGTGACCACGCCCGGGGCGTCGCGCGCGTAGATCGCGCTGGGGTTGAACCGGGTCGTCTGATCGACCTGGACGACCGGGACCGGTGCCGTGGGGCTCGCGGTGGCCGAGCTGGCCGAGCCGGCCGAGCCGGAGGACGAGCTGCTCGAACCGCTCGAGCCGCCGCACCCGGCGAGCACTGCCGCCGCCGCGAGCGCCGCGATTGTCGGACCGAGTGCGCGCCTCATGTGGGGATCTCGAGCGTGAAGGTCGTCTGGCCGGGAGCCGACTCGACGTACAGGTGGCCGGACATCCGCTCGGCCAGCTCGCTGGCGATCGCGAGCCCGAGACCGGAGCCCTGCGCATCGTCGGAGGTATAGAAGGGCTCGAAGATCCTGGCCAGCGCGGTGCGGTCGATCCCCTCCCCGTTGTCGCGCACGGCGAGCCGGACGCGACCGTCCTCACGGCCGGCGGTGACGACGATGCGCGCGCCGGACGCGGTGTGGGTGAGGGCGTTGTCGAGCAGGATCCGCATGATCTGGGCTACGCGGACAGGATCGCAGAGCGCGTCCACCGTCCGCGCTGAGACTCGCAGCTCGAGGTGCGCATCATGCTGGGCGAGGGTCGGTTCGAACTCGGCCGACACCGATCGCGTCAGTTCGCCGATGTCCACCTGCTCGGGCCGTAGCTCCAGCGAGCCGGACTCGAGCTTGGACAGGTCGAGCAGGTCGACCGACAGCTTGCGCAACCGCTCCACCTGGTCGCGGACCTGATCCAGGAAGCGGCGCCGTGTCTCCGCATCGAGCTCCTCGTCCTCCAGCAGCTCCACGAATCCGCCGAGCGAGAAGATCGGCGTCCGCAGCTCGTGCGATGCCGTGGCGATGAACTGCTTGCGGGCCGACTCGACCTGCGCGAGACGCTGCTGCATCTCGTTCAACGCGATCGCCAGCTGACCGAGCTCGTCGGAGGAGTCGACGGCGATCGGCTGGGCGAAGTCGCCGGCCGCCACGTGCTCGGCCGCCAGCTCGAGCCGCTTGACGCGAAGCGACAGCGCGCGGGCGACGAGATAGCCACCGATCAGCGCCAGCAGCAGTGCCAGGCCGCCGGCAACGAGGATGTCGTGGCGTACGATCGCGACGTTGTGGACGATGTCAGCGGTGGGATCGGAGAACACGATCACCGCCCCGACGCGGCCCTGGTAGGGAACCGGCCACGCTGCCTCGGCGATCCGGCTTGCGCCCGTCGACTCCAGGCCGCTCGTCGGCTGGGCGGTCCTCGCCGCACGCGCGGCGACCGGGTAGGCGAGCGGCTCGGCGGCCGCCTTGTTGCTCGAGTCCTGCTGCGGGGAGAGCTGCGGGCCGGACGGCGTGTGGGCGACCGACAGCAGGGCCACGCGGTTGCCCGAGCTCAGCGCTGCGGTGTCCACCCTGAGGCGCACGACGGAGGGCCGAGCCCTGGAGCCCACCGTGGCGCTGATGGGCGGCGAGTAGCGCGCGGCCGCGCCCGTGAGCGCCTGCAGCTTCTCGCTGATCAGCCGCGTCTGCAGGCCCGGGACGACGTACAGATACAGCACGCCGATGGCGATGAACGTGATCGCGAAGAACATCAGCGTCAGGCGGCTGCGCAGCGAACGCATCGGCTGAAACCAGCGGGCCCTAGAGCTCGGAGTCGCGGAACCGGTAGCCCACCCCTCGCACCGTGAACAGGTACTCGGGGTCCTTCGGGTCTCGCTCGATCTTCTCTCGCAGGTGCCGGATGTGGACGTCGATCGTGCGCGGATCCCGGTAGGCCGAATCGCCCCAGATGCGGGCCAGGAGCATGTCGCGCGTGAACACCCGGCCGGGGCCGCGGGCGAGCGCAGAGAGGATCTCGAACTCGACGAAGGTCAGCTGGGCGTCCATACCCCGGACACGGACCGAGCGCTTGGGAAAGTCGATCTTCAGCTCACGTACGATCAGCGGCGCCTCGTCGGGCGCCGTCTCGACCGGCCGGCTCATCTCGGCTCGCCGCAGCGCCGCCTTGACTCGGCTCGAGAACTCGCGCATCGAGAACGGCTTGGTGATGTAGTCGTCGGCTCCGAGCTCGAGGCCGACGACCTTGTCGATCTCCTCCGACTTCGCCGTCAGCATGATGATCGGGACCGAGCTCTGGCTGCGGAGTCGTTTGCAGACCTCGAGCCCGTCGATCCGTGGAAGCATGAGATCGAGGACGACGAGATCGAAGGGCTCCTCGGCGAACCGCTCCAACGCCTGGTGTCCGTCCGTGGCGTGGACGACGTCGTATCCCTCCTTGCGCAGCGGATAGGAGAGCAGCGTCTGGATCGACTGCTCGTCGTCGACGAGCAGGATGCGCGCTGAGCGATCGGCCATGGTCTGCTTCCTGCTTGGAGTCACCGGAAAGAGTAGTGGTACCGGACCGCGCGAGCCGATCGGCGCGCCCGGATAACCTCCGAGCGGATGTTCGATCCGCGGATCTACCGCACCGCGTTCATTCCGGTCGCGCTGGCGCTGGTCGCACTCGCGTTCTCACTGACCGATCAGCAAGGAGGGCTCGGGACCAATCTCGCGCCCGATGCGTTCAACGCGCAGAACGCGTACTCGACCCTGCTGGGTCTGGCCTCCGCGTACCCCGACCGCCGGCCTGGTTCGAATGGCGACGACGCCCTGGCGGCGAGGGTCGGCGAGGTCTTCACGCGCCACGGGTACACGGTGGCCACCGACACCGGCAGCGCCCGGACGGCCGACGGGACGCGCACGATCGAAACGGTCACCGCGACGCGGACGGGCTTCTCGAGCGGGGAGATCGTGGTCGTCGCGCACCGCGACGCGCTCACCTCGCCTGCGACCGCCGACCTGTCGGGCACGGCGACGCTGCTCGAGCTCGCGCGCGTACTCGCGGGGCGGACGTTGAACCGCACGCTCGTGCTCGCCTCCGTCAGCGGCTCCGACGGCGGGGCGGGGCTGCGCCAGCTGGAGGCGTCGCTCTCGGGGCCGGTGGATGCCGTGCTCGTGTTGGGCGACATGGCCAGCGCCGGGATCCGGCAACCGATCGTGGTCCCGTGGTCAAGCAGCGACGTGGTCGCGCCGACGATGCTGCGCAACACGCTCGCCGGCGCTCTCGGCACCGAGGCGGGACTGCCGCCCGGAGCGGCCGGCGTGGGTGGACAGTTCGCTCGGCTGGCGTTCCCCCTGACGCTGTCCGGTCAGGGCACGTTCAATGCCGCCGGGCAGCCGTCGGTGATGCTCTCGGCCTCCGGTGAGCGCGGTCCTGCTCCGAACGCCCAGGTCTCGCAGATGCGGATGAACGCGTTTGGACGGACCGCGCTGCAGACGATCAGCGCCCTGGACGCCGGCGCCAGCATCCCGGCGCCGTCGGCCTACCTGCTCTACGACCTGAAGGTGATCCCGGCCTGGCCGATCCGGCTGCTGGTCCTGGCGCTGCTGCTGCCGGTGCTGGCGGTCACGGTCGACGGACTGGCCCGAGCGCGGCGGCGCGGGCACCGGGTGTGGCGGTGGACGGCCTGGGTGCTCGCGTGCGCACTTCCGTTCCTGCTTGCGGCGCTGTTCCTGCTCACCCTCAGGGTCACCGGCCTGATGAAGGTCGCACCGCCCGGGCCGGTCAGCGCCGGGGCGATCCCGCTGCACGCCGCGGGTATCGCGATCGTGGTTGCGTCCGCCTGCGTGCTCCTGCTCTCGTTTCTCGTGCTGAGGCCGCCGCTCACCCGTGCGCTCGGGGTGCGGGGGGATCCGTCGGAGGGCGGCGGCGCGGTGGCGATGTTGCTCGTGCTGTGCGCCGCCACGCTCGCGATCTGGGCGGTCAATCCGTTCGCGGCGGCGTTCCTGGTGCCGGCGGTTCACCTGTGGATGTGGGCGGTCGCGCCTGACGTCCGGATCGCGACGCAGGTCCGGCTGCTGCTCGTGCTCATCGGTCTCGTCCCGCTCGCGTTGGTCGCACTCTATTACGCCGTCAGTTTCGATCTCGGTCCGGTGCAGACGATCTGGATGGGCGTCCTGCTTCTGGCCGGCGGCCAGGTCGGGATGCTCGGCATCGTCGTGTGGAGCCTGGTGCTCGGATGTGCGGCGGGCTCGACCCTGATCGCGCTGCTGAGCGCCCGCCACGACGCGACGGGCACGGGCGCGGTCACGGTGCGCGGACCGGTCACCTACGCCGGCCCCGGGTCGCTCGGGGGAACACGATCGGCGCTCCGGCGCTGAGGCACCACCAGTGAGGCGACTCGTCCGCGACATGTCCTCGGTCCTGATCATCTCCGGGCTATTGCTGATGCTCGATGCCGTCGCGACGCTGGTCTGGCAGGAGCCGGTCACGGCGGCCATCGGTCTGATCAGGCGCGGTGAGATCAACCAGCGCTTCCTGGGTTATCGGGAGGTCCCGCTGACGCAGCTGGATCGCCATGCGCTGGTGAGCCTCAACACGCTGCGTCAGCGGATCGCGTTCCTCGCTCGCCGGGAGCAGCGCCTGCTGGTCGCCGGCGACGCGATCGGCCGGATCGAGCTCCCGAAGCTCGGCCAGAGCTTCGACGTGGTTCAGGGCACCGACACCGTGAGCCTGGAGAAGGGGCCCGGTCACTATCCGGCCACGGCGCTGCCCGGACTCGGGCAGACGGTCGCGATCGCCGGCCACCGGACCACCTATCTGGCTCCCTTCCGGCGCGTCAATGAGCTGCGGCCCGGTGACCAGATCATCCTCACCATGCCCTACGCGCGCTTCACCTACGTGGTGCAGAAGACCGAGGTGGTGCTGCCGACCGCGCTGTGGGTGACCCGCAACGTGGGCTACGAGCGCCTCGTCCTGTCGGCCTGTCATCCCCTCTACAGCGCCTCGCACCGGATCATCGTGTTTGCCCGTCTGCAGGAGGTAACGCCGGCGGCGACGACGCGCGCGCCGGCATGAGACCGCGGGCGAGTGGGTAACCCGTCCACAGGTTCCAGATCTCATGAAGCCTGAGGACCGAGCCGCCGATCTACCGCTTTCGAAGGGGTAACTCATGGATGAGGAAACGGAAACCAGGCTCTCGAAGCTCAAGCACCGAATCGCACGCGACGATTACTGCGTCGAGCCTGGTGTGATCGCGGATGCGATCCTGCGCCGGCTCAGGGAGCGCGACGCCCACTGGGGGTGGGGGCCGAGACTCAGACGGAGTGCTCGTACCCCGACAGCGGCACGTCGGAGTCGGTGAAGGCCACTCCTGCGGGACCCGCAACGACGCGGCCGATCCAGGTCCACCGGGCGGCGGCGCCGGCGGTCTGGGCCGCCTGAGCACCGCTCGGCGGCACACAGGCACACAGCTCGTAGTCCTCGCCGGCCGTGGCGGCGAAGATCCTCGGGTCGGCGCCGATCTGGGCTGCCACCTCGGCGACGCCCTCGGCCAGCGGGAGCGCGGCGAGCGTGAGCTCGATACGAACGTCGCTGCGACGGGCAAGATGTCCGGCATCGGTGGCCAAGCCGTCGGAGAGGTCGATCATGGCGCGGGCTCCGGCGCCGGCCAGCGCGCGTCCCTCCGCGAGCCTCGGCTCGGGCCGCGCAAAGCGTCGCCGCAACTCGCGCGCCACAGGGGCGGGCAGTCCGTCGACCGCGGCTCGCCCATCGAGCAGGGCGAGCCCCGCTCCCGCGCCCCCGAGCGCGCCGGTGACGCCGATCCGATCGCCGGGCCGGGCACCGTCGCGACCGACCAGCTCGCCGGGATCGTCGATCCATCCGACGACGGTGACCGACACGCTGAGAGCAGCAGACTGGGTCACATCACCGCCGGCGATCGTCGTGCCGGTCCGCCCAGCCAGAGCCTGGGCGCCGCCGACCAGCGCCAGCGCGTCCGCACGCTGCGTGCCGGGGGGCAGCCCGAGCGCGATGTAGGCCTGTCCCGGGTGCGCGCCCATCGCTCCGAGGTCCGACAACGCGCTGGCCAGCGCCCGGTGGCCGATCTCGTCGGGCGAGAGCTCGGCGCGGCGAAAGTGGACCTCGTCGGTCATCGTGTCGATCGAGGTGACCGCGTAGCCGCGCGCCCGGACGACCGCGGCATCGTCGCCGAGCCAGCGCACGACGCGCGGATCCCCGCGTGAGAGCACGAGTTCAAGGGCGTCGATCAGTTCGAGCTCGCGCACGCCCTGGCCGGGATGGGCCGCCGCGCTCTAGCGGTGGCGATAGACGATCCGGGCGCGATCCAGATCGTAGGGTGAGAGCTCCACCCGGACTCGGTCGCCCGGCAGGATGCGGATGCGGAAGCGCCGCATCTTGCCGGCGACGTGACCGAGCACGACATGGTCGTTGTCCAGCTTCACGCGGAACATCGCGTTCGGCAGGGCCTCAACGACTTCGCCTTCGAGCTCGACCTTCTCTTCTTTGGGCATTGCGCCGATCCGGTTTTGGGGGCGCGCAGGCAGCCGACAATGGCGCCGCGCTGTGGAAACCGTACCAGCAGCCGGGGGGCGCGGGGGCGCTAATGGTGCACGCCGACGCCGCCGGTGCCCTGCGTATGCCCGGTCCCGAAGCCGGGCGGCGGCTTGGAACCCGTGCCCCCGCCCGTCCCGGTGCCCGTGCCGGTGCCGCCCTGTGGCGGCTGCTGGTTGAGGTTCGGGTTGGTGGACTGGTTGGTGCTCGTGCCGGTGCCGGGAACGGCGTTCGTTCCGGTCGTGTTGGTGCCGGCGCCGGGCACGCCGGAGTTCGAGTTGCCGGTCGAAGCGAACTGGCCGAAGAAGGCCGTGCCCTGCCACGGGTGCGTGGGCGGCGCGAAGTCGCCACAGAAGCCGTCGCTGGCCACGCTCATGTAGTCGTGCCAGATCGGCGCCGCCAGCGTGCCGCCGAAGCCCGGGCCGAGACCGTTGACGTCGTTCATCGACGTGGTCGCGTTCGGGTAGCCGACCCAGACCGCGGTGGACAGCTTCGGCGTGAAGCCGACGAACCAGGCGTCGGTGTAGTTGCTCGTGGTTCCGGTCTTGCCGGCGGCTGGGCAGCCGTAGTTGGCCGCAGTTCCGGTGCCGCTGGTGATCACGCCCTTCATCACGTTGATGGCCGCGGCCGCCTCGCCGTCGGAGAACACCTGCGTGCGGGGCGGGTCACCGAGGTTGACGCTGCTGCCGTCGCCGAACACGACCTTGCTGATCGCGGTCGGCGGAATGTGATACCCGCCGTTGGCGATCGTCGCGTAGGCATCGGCCATCTCGAGCGCCGAGACGCCGACCCGCAGGCCCCCGATGCCCTCGGCCGGGATCCCGTCCAGGTGAGAGGTGATCCCCATCGCGTAGGCCATGTCACGCACCTTGTCGGGTCCCACGTCCGCGTCGAGCTGGGCGTACACCGTGTTGTCGGAGAGGACCGTCGCCTTGGTGACGTTGATGTTGCCCAGGTAGCTGTGTTCCGAGGTCTGGACGTGGTAAGTCGGATAGCCCGGCAGCCAGCCCGGCAACAGCTCGTGCGAGTTGTAGTACGTCTGGTCGGGGTCGCCGCTGTAATCGTGGATCAGGGTCATCAGGACGAAGATCTTGAACGCCGATCCGGTCTGCCGGTGGGCCTGGGCGGCGTAGTTGAAGTTCGTCTTGTCGTAGCTCGAGGAGGAGGCCATGGCCACGATGTGCCCGTTCGACGGGTCGATCGTGACCAGGGCGGCTGCGGGGTCGCCGGGCTGGCCCTCGTTGTTGGCGATCGCCTGGCGCGCCTCCTGCTGCTTCTTCAGGTCGATCGTCGTATAGACCTTGAGCCCGCCCCGGCGCACGCGGGCGACGCCGAACTTGTCGAACAGCGCCTGCTTGACGTAGTCGAAGAAGTACTGCTCCTTGTGGAACGTGTAGCTCGTGTTGTGCTGCGTGCCGAGGGCCTCGTGGTCGGCGGAATCGGCCTGGGCCTGGGTGATGTACTTGGACTGCACCATCGAGGTCAGCACCTCGTGCCGGCGGGCCCGGGCGAAGTCGGGATTGAGGAACGGGTTGTAGTCCGAGGGCGCCTGCGGCAGGCCGGCCAGTAGCGCCGACTGCGCGAGGTCGAGCTGCCAGACCGGCTTGTTGAAGAACATCTCCGCGGCAGCGCCGACGCCGACCGCGGTCTGGCCGCCGATCGTCCCGTACGAGACGTCGTTGAGGTAACTGGTGAGGATCCAGGACTTGCTGTGGTGCTGCTCGAGCTGCTCGGCCAGCTTGGCCTCGATGATCTTGTACTTGAGGTTGCGGTTGTTGGCGATCTGGTCAGGGAGGTACACGTTGCGCACGAGTTGCATCGTCAGCGTGGATCCCCCCTGGATCGACTTGCCACCGCCGAACACGTCCTTGATCGCCGCACGCAGGATGCCCTGGTAGTCGACGCCGCCGTGCTGGTAGAAGCGGCGGTCCTCGACCGCGACCGTGGCCTGCTTGAGCGCGGCGGGGATCTGATTGTTGTGGACGTAGGTCCGGAGGATGTCGGACTGGATGTAGCCGAGCGGGGTGCCGTCGGCTGCGAACACCTCCGACACCTGGCCGGGATCCCGCGGCTTGAGCTGGTCGATGTTGGGGGCGGACTGCGCCACCCCGACGACCCAGCCGACGACTGCCAGGCCCGCCAGGGCAATCCCGCAGACCCCCAGGACGAACGCGATCACGAGCACACGCGCCACGGGGTGCCCACGTTGGCGCTTTCGGCGCCGTTGTCGTTCGCGTCTGCTCATACGGTGTGTCGGCGCCGAGGTGTGCTGTCCGGATCGGGCCTCGCGGCGCCGCGAGTGGACCCAGGATTGTACCCAGCGGGGGTTTTCGTACCCGCGGCCCACGGTCCTTCAGCCTGGGCGCATGCGCCCAGGACGGGCACTGCTGAGCAGCTGTGCGCCCGCCGCGCAGCAGGCCCGGTTCAGGACCCGGGAACGCCGAACCCCGAGCGCAGGCTGCGCTGCAGCCGGCGTGCGCGATCGGTCCCGCGGCGCCCCGCCCACGGATGCGGACCCTTCGCCCACGGGTGCCACCCGAGCGTTCCGTAGTCCTCGCGCAGCTGCGCCTTGAGCTCGCCGCGGTGCTCACCGCACGCATACGCGTTGGGACCGTAGATGCCTCGCCCGTGCCAGGTCAGCCAGCGGCCGGGCTCTGCGTCGACGTACTCCCCGTGCCGGAGATCGAGCATCTGACGCTCGAGGTCGGACTGCGTGTCAGGGTCCGGGCGGCGACCGCAGATCTCACACCGGAAGATCACCTTCACGCCCATCCGACCACGGTAGCGCCGATCGGACGCAGCGCAAGCTCTAGCCGGCGCTCGGCACGAGCAGGTTCTCGGCCCGCAGCGTGCGCAGCGCGGCGGCGCGCAGCTCCGCCTCCCGCCCGGCACGCTCGGGTGCGGGCACCGACTCCGCGATCAGGTCGATCCGCACAGCTTCCGGCGTCATCTCGGCGATCCGCACGACCAGGCCCGCTTCGAGTCCGCTCAGGCGTGACAGCGCCAGGTCGGTATCGGCCTCGGGCGCAAGCCAGACCGAAGCCCCGGGACGGACGCGGTCGTCGAGGATCGTGTCGTTGTGCAGCACCTCCGAGGCGAGCCGCTCGTTGGGGATGAACAGGCGCCGTCCCTCGGCGGTGCGCAGGACGGTGTAGTTGAGCCGCACGTCCTCGACCACCCCGGTCTGCTCCTCGATCGTGACCTGGTCGCCGATCCGCAGCGGCTGGGCGACCATCAGCATCACGCCGGCGATCAGGTTGGCGAGCGTCTGGCGGGCGGCGAAGCCGACCACGGCGGCGACGATCGCGGTCGAGGCCAGCACCCCGGCCGCGAGCTTGTTGAGCCCCGCGAACTGCGACAGCGCGAACAGGCCGCCGATGACCAGGATGACGAGCGAGATCAGCCGGCGCAGAAAGCGGATGCGGGTGTCCACCGCGGCGTTCAGCTCCGTCCGCGCAGCCCAGTGGGAGAGCCCACGATCGGCCATCCAGGCCAGGATCAGAGTGAGCACCACGGTGAGGATCGCCGTGAGCTGATGCGAGTGGCGGTTCAGGAACGAGCTGCCGGTAATGAGAACATCGCTTGCGCTCATGGGCCGCGAGACTACCGCCAGCGACACACCCGTCCGCTTCGCGTGGCGTGCGCTGTGGACCTCGCGGCTGGTCGTCCTCATCTGCGGCGTGCTCGCCGTCCTGTCGTTCGGGCGTGCGCCCGCCACGGCGGACTTCGACCCGGCACGGCTGACCGAGCCGTTCGGCTACTTCGGCAATCTGCTGGCGGCGCCGTTCGCCCGCTGGGACTCCGTCTGGTACCTGGCCATCGCCCAGGGTGGCTACGACCATCAGCCATCCAAGACCGCGTTCTTTCCGCTCTACCCGCTGATGACGCGGGGGTTTGGCGTCGTCATCGGGTCGGATCTGATCGCCGGCGTGATCATCTCGCTGCTCGCCTTCGGCGTGGCGCTGGTGCTGCTGCAGCGCCTCGTGGCGCTCGAACTGGGCGAGCGGCGCGCGCAGGTCACGGTCCTGCTGCTCGCCTTCTGCCCGATGGCCTACTTCTTCTCCGCCGTCTACAGCGAGTCGCTGTTCCTGGCTCTGTCGGTGGGGTGCATCTACGCCGCCCGCGTCGGACGGTGGCCGTCGGCCGGGATCCTCGGGGCGCTGGCCGCGGCTTCGCGGAACGGTGGTGTCGTGCTGGTCGTGCCGCTCGTGCTGCTGTACCTGTATGGGCCGCGTCCGGAGCGCGCCGCCCTCGTGCGCACGGGGTTGGGACTATGGGCGCGAGTGCGGCCCAAATACCCGATCCGGCCCTCGTTCGCCTGGATCGCGCTGGTGCCGGTCGGGCTCGGTGCGTATATGGGCTTCCTGGCCCTGACTACCGGCGACGGGCTGGCGCCGTTCCATGTGCAGCAGGTCTGGTTCCGGCACTTCGCCGGCCCCTTCGGAGGCGTCTGGGACGGAATCGTGGCTGCCTGGGACGGGCTGCGCCAGCTGATCCATGGACCGCCACCACCGATCTACTTCACCAAGGCCGGCGGCGACCCGCTGCGGGTCGCGGGGCAGAACCTGATGCTGTTCGGATTCCTCGTACTCGGGGCGGTGGCGTGCGCCGGGGCGCTCCGCCGGCTCCCGATCGCCTACGGGGCGTACGCGCTGGCGGCGCTCGCGTTGCCACTGACCTACCCCGTCGGCCCGCAACCGCTGGCGTCGCTGCCACGCTACGAGGTGGTTCTGTTCCCACTGTTCATGTGGGCGGCCGTGTGGCTCGAGGAACGGCGCCTGAGCACCAACGCGATCGCCGCCAATGCGGTCCTGCTCGGGCTGTTCACGGCCGAGTTCGCGACCTGGCGCTTCGTCGCGTGAGCCCGGTCGGGGCTTCTTCCGTGCCGGACGTGCTGTTGCTCGACGCGCTCGGCACGCTGATCGCCCTGCGGCCGCCGGCACCGCACCTGCAGGCCGAGTTGGCCGCGCGCTTTGGCGTCGCGGTCTCGGAGGCGGAGGCCGAGCGGGCGATGGCGACGGAGATCTCCTATTACCGCTCGCATCTCGACGAGGGCCGCGACCTCGCGGCCCTGACGGGTCTGCGTGAACGTTGCGCCGAGGCTCTGCGGTGCGCGCTGCCGGCCTCGCCGGAGCTGGCGCGAGTGGGGACGCCCGCGCTGACCGGCGCGCTGCTGGACTCATTGCGGTTCGAGGCGTTCGCCGATGCGCGTCCGACGCTGGAGGACGCCCGCGCCGCCGGCCGGCGGCTGGTCGTGGTCAGCAACTGGGACGTCTCGCTGCATGAAGTGCTCGCGCGGCTCGAGCTGGCCCCGCTGCTGGACGGGGTCGTGACCTCAGCCGAGATCGGCGCGCGCAAGCCGGCGGCCGCGATCTTCACGCGCGCGCTCGAGCGGGTGGGCGCCCGGTCCGCCGATGCGATCCACGTCGGCGACAGCGTCGAGGCGGACGTCGCGGGAGCGCGGGCGGCGGGTATCGTGCCCGTGCTTGTGCGCCGCGACGGGCGCCCGGGGCCCGAGGGGGTACGCACGATCACCACGCTGAGGGAGCTGCTGCCGTGAGCTTTCCGCCTGGGTCGCGACAGACCCTAATCTTGCTGGCAGCGTCATGAGCGTTCCACCGCCGCTTCCCCCTCCCGTCCCCCCCTCCCAAGCCCAGATCCCCGAGCCTGTCTCCGCGCCCCCGCGTGAGGAGCGCGGCTTCGACGAGCCGCCCTGGAGTCCCTGGACCGCCCCCGCCGCCGTGGTGCTGGGCTTTGCGCTCGGCGTGTTCTCGAGCCTCGTCGTCGCCATCATCGCCTCGGTCGGCGGCGCGAGCATCGGCCACCCCACTCCCGCCGTGAGCATCATCGGCGACGTCATGTTCGATCTCTCGTTCGTCGTCGCCGCGCTCTACCTGGCCTCGACTCAGGGGCGGCCGACGCCGGCCGACTTCGGCTTTCGCCGGGTGCCGTTCGGGCTCGCGGCGAAAGCGTTCCTCGCCGCCGGCTTCGGCTACTACGCCTTGACCGCCGTCTACGCCGCGGTGTTCCACCTGCACGGCCAGGACAAGCTGCCGAGCGAGCTCGGGGCCGACAAGAGCACCGCCGCGATGATCGCCACCGGTGTGTTCGTTTGCGTGATCGCGCCGATTGCCGAGGAGTTCTTCTTCCGGGGCTTCCTGTTCGGTGCCCTGCGCCGCTGGAAGCTGCCGCCGCCGGCCGCACGCCCGTGGGTGGCGGCCGTGATCACCGGGCTCTTGTTCGGGCTGGCCCATACCGGGTCGGCAAACGCGCAGTACCTGATCCCGCTTGGCTTCCTCGGCTTCGTGCTCTGCCTGGTGCGCTGGCGGACCGCGTCCCTGTATCCCTGCATGGCGCTGCACGCGACCAACAACGCCCTCGCCCTCGGCGTCAATCAGCTCCACTGGAACGTGGGCGAGATCCTCGCGTTGATGCTCGCCGCCAACGCCGTGATCGCCGCCGCGACCTGGCCCCTGGCCGCCCGCGAACCGGCGGTGGCGCCGATCGCGTCGTGAGCCGCCGGCCGCCGGCGTCTTGTCGGGGGACCCGATTGATTAGGATGCAGTTCGTGACACGGATCGGTCGGGGCATCGTGGGACTCGTCGTCGCTGTTTCGCTCGGGTCGGTGCCCGTGAGCGCACTGGCCGCCACCGCCACCGCCGCCGCGCCGACCACCACGACGACTCCGGCGACGACGACGCCGGCAACGACCACTCCGGCGACAACGACGCCGGTCCCCACGCCGAGGCCGGCCAAGGGCCAGCTGCTGCTCAACCTCGCCGGCATCTTCCACGTCAACCGGCAGCCGGTGACGATCACCAACCGCGCGGTCCGGGTCAACGGGTTCGTGCGTCCGTATGTGGCCGGCCAGGTGGTCATGCTGAAGGCCTACGTCGGGCGCAACCTGATCCATTCCGAGCGGCTGCGGGTGATCCGATCCCGCGGGGGGACCTACGGCTACTTCTCGTCGCGCTTCTCGAGCTCGCGGGTGGGCCAGGTGTCCGTCTCCGTTGTCCACGCGGCCAGTCCCCAGCTCGACCGTCTCACCGCCGGCACCGGCTTCGCCGCCCTGAACCCGAGCGCGGGCTTCGGCTCGACGGGCCGCTTCGTACAGCTGATCCAGGGCCGGCTCGCGCTGCTGCACTTCTACATTCCCCAGACCGGCGTCTACGACACCGGCACCGGGCTGGCCATCGATGCCTACCACCGCCTCCTGGGCTGGGGCACGACCCAGGACCTCGGCCCGGCGACGATCGCCGCCCTGCTCAACCAGCTCGGCACCTTCCCGGTCCGCTACCCGAGCGACGGCAAGCACGTCGAGGGCAACCTCGGCAAGCAGCTGCTGGCGCTGATCCGCGACGGCCGCGTGCTGTCCATCTACCCGATCAGCTCGGGCAAGCCCTCGACGCCCACCATCCTCGGTCGCGGCTTCCGCGTCTACAGCCGCGTCCCCGGCTACCTGCCCGACGGGATGTACTTCTCCAGCTTCTTCATCGGCGGCTACGCCATCCACGGCTACGACCCCGCACCCGATTACCCCGCCAGCCACGGCTGCATGCGCGTCCCGATCGTGGACGCCATCTCGATCTACCGATGGCTGAACTACGGGGACACCGTCGACGTCTATTACTAGGCGCTGGGGCTGTCTGCCCCCTACTTCAACCCGCTCGAGAACCTGGCCAGGTATCCGATCCCGACGCCGTAGACGAGCAGGGCGATGACTGTCGGCAGGCCGCGCTCGACCCACTGGCTGTCGGACTGCACGAGCGAGCGGAACGGGGAGGTGAGTGCGCCGGCGGCGTTGTCGATGAACAGCCGTGGCTGGGAGTGGTCCTTGGTCACGGGTGGCGCGCTCGGGGCGGTGGGCGCGCTGGTGGCGAGCTCCTGCACCTGGTGCTTTGACGCGCCGGCCATCTGGTCACGGGCGAACATCGCGAAGGACGCGATCAGGAGTGCGCAACAGGCATAGGCGATCAGTACCAACCCGCGGTGGATCACACCGGAGGTGTCGGCCGCTGAGCGGGATAGCATGAGCCGGGACCGATGACCATCGAAGATTCGTCTGTCGCCACGGCGCGGGAGCGTCTGCTGTCCGAGTTGCGCGAGCACGCGCTCGTGATCGGCGAGGTGGTGCTCACCAGCGGGGCGAGTGCCCAGTACCTCGTGGATGCCAAGCGGGCGATCCTACGGCGCCCCGGCTTCGAGGCGCTGTCCGAGCTGGTCGCTGCGCAGGCCCGCGCGTGGGACGCGACCGCGGTTGGCGGGATGACGATGGGGGCGGACCCGATTGCCTGTGCCGCGCTGGCCGGGGGAGCCGACGTGAAGGCGTTCTTCGTACGCAAGGAGGTCAAGGCGCACGGTCTGGCCCGCCGGATCGAGGGGCCGCCGCTCGAGCTCTCGGACCGGTGCATGCTGGTCGAGGATGTGGTGACCACGGGCGGGTCGACGATCCGAGCCCTCGAGGCGCTGCAGGCAGAGGGACACGAGGTGGTCGGCGTGCTCGCGATCTGCGATCGCCTCGCGGGCGGCGCGGCGCGGATCGAGCAGGCGTCGCAAGCGCCGTTTGAGGCACTCACCACGATCGACGAGGTCTACCCCGAGCGCCCGGATCGCCGCGAGTGAGGATCCGCCAGGCCACGGCGGCCGATGAGCCGGCGTTGTGCGTGCTCGACCGGGCGACCTGGACCAGCGAGTCGAGCCCCGCGCCGGCACCCCCTCCAGAGCGGAGCTTCTTCGGATCCGAGTGCGCACCGCGAGATGTGCTCGTCGCGGTCCTCGACGGTGAGATCGTCGGCTACGTCCGGATCGCGCCGCCGACGCCGCTTCGGTCCAACCGTCACGTGCTCGAGATCCGGGGCCTCTCGGTGGACCCCGGCCGCCGGCGTCAAGGGATCGGGCAGGCGCTGCTGGACGCGGCGGCCGAGGAGGCGGCCGGTCGCGGCGTGCGGCGCCTGACGCTCCATGTGCTCGGCCACAACACTGCCGCACAGTCGGTCTATGCGCGCTCCGGCTTCACAGTCGAGGGGGTGCTGCGCGGGGAGTTCGAGCTCGACGGGCGCTACATCGACGATGTGCTGATGGCGCGCGTGATCGGGCCGGCGGATGCGGCCCACTCACCTCAGATCAGCTGGTCGGGGTCCGGGCGATCAACCGACGGCACTGCGCGTGCATCCCGGGGCGGGTGTGGTACGGGTGCACGTGCCACCCGTTGCCGACCGGCCGGAACTCCACCACCGCCCGACGCCGGTGGATGTCACGGGCCGGGTGGTAACCCACGCCGCCCACGTTGAGGTTGGTCGTCCAGGCCAGCACGCTCTGGAAGGAGAGCTCGCTCGCGGGCTGCCCGCAGGCGGTCACCGCGGCGGGTCCTCCGATCCGCGCGATCACCCCCGCCAGCCGGTTGATCTGCCGCGTCCGGGCGCGCTCGTGGTAGAGATCCTTGTGCTCGGCGCGCAGGCGGGTGAGCGCCGAGGGAACCAGCGCCAGGGCGATCAGCGTGACGATCGCGATGCCCGCCCAGTCGGGAATCCCGGCCAGGCTCGGGCGCCCGGCGGCGCTCCACGCCGAGAAGCCCTGGAGCAGCCGCCCGACGAGCACCGCGGCGAGCACGACGGCGACGCCGGCGGCCTCGAACATGTAGCGGTCGAGCGCCGGCCAGCCGTGGAGGGCGAACGCGATCTCGACCACGACCCAGGCCACCACGCCGGCGGCGAGCACGAGCGTGGGCCGGTCCCGGCGCCAGATCGCCACCGCGACCGAGAGCAGGGCGGCGATCCAGATCGGGGCCTCGTGGAGGTCGAGGAAGCGGTCGATCGTCCCGAAGACCTTGTTGTTGTGCAGGGCGCGGCCGGAATGCAGCGCCAGGTTGCCGGCCACAAAGAAGCTGTCGGCGGTCAGCGCGGGGATCCCGAACCAGAGCAACGGGATCACGATCAGCCCGCCCACGATCAGCCCGCGCATCTGGGGAACCGAGCGCCAGGCCCAGATCGCGTACAGGCCGACGAACGGCCATACCTCGGGGCGTCCGAGCGAAGCCAGGACGGCGAGGCAGAAGGCGATCCGCGGCCGCCTGGACAGATGGCAGTCGATCGCGCCCAGCGTGAGCGCGACGATCATCGTGTCGGACTGGGCGCTGAGGATGTAGTGCATGTAGTCGCGGATGCCGAGCAGGCTCACGCCCGCGAAGACGGCGGCGACGTACGGCGCGTAGCGATGCTCGGGCGAGGGCCCCGTGAGCTTGTAGGCGATCCGGGCGGCGAAGATGGAGCCGCTGAGCGAGATCGCCACGGCGGTGAACATCCACAGCCACATCGCGTAGTGCCCGGTGACGGCGTAGGGCACCGTGAACAGATACGGGAGCGGCTTCCAGGACGGCGCCCCGTTCGTGTTCAGATTCAGGTGCAGCGTCTGATGGCCCCAGACGAGCCAGCCGTAGGGGTCAAAGCCGGGTCGCGTCTGCGCCCACAGGACGAGCAGCACCGAGAACGCGACGAGGACGACGCCCGTGCTCGCTCCCGGATGCTCCCGGAGTAGCGACCGCACGGACGTGCCGCGTCCCGCTCCGGCGCGATCCGATGTCGCCGATCCGGGGATCGGCGGTGCGTCAATCGTTCGCTCCGACACGAGAAGCGGAGAAATGTACAGGGGTGGCCTTAAGCGCGCCTGCGTCCATCCCACCGCCTGCCGGCGTCGCAGTTTGGCGCAGCGCCGAGGACGCCGTTGGTCGGATCGTGGGATTGGAGCGCCGCGTCTGCGGGTAAGGGGACCCGGACGCAGACCGCGAACTCCGGGCGTGGGGCTGCGTCCCCGCTTGGGGTCGGAGTGCCCCCGGCAGGAATCGAACCTGCATCCCGCGCTTAGGAGGCGCGTGCTCTATCCATTGAGCTACGAGGGCCGAGCGGCCACAGGGTATCCGGGATCATGACTTCATTGAGGACCGGTTAAACCGTGGTGACAGCGGTGCGGCCATCTGCTATGCCACCCTCACGTGGTGGAGGGAACCTGCTAACGACGCGGAACATCGGCTGAGCGATGAGCGTCGGTTCGCCAGAGCTGCTGATCGAGGCCGAGGGCGCCGCCCAGGCCGGAATCGAGCCGGTCGCCGGAGAGATCGCGGCTCGCTCGCCCCTGCAGTTGTTCTGGCGGCGCTTCCGCGCCGATCGCGTCGCGATGGCGTCGCTGATCTTCATCGTCCTGCTGATCCTGGCCGCCATCTTCGCGCCGGTGATCGTCAAGCTGATGGGCGTTCAGGGCCCGAACGTCCAGAACCCGAACGCGCTTGACCAGTTCGGGACGCCGACCGGCCCGAGCCTCGCCACCAACCACATCTTCGGTGTCGACAACCTCGGCCGCGACGTCTTCGCCCGGGTGCTCTACGGCGCCCGCGTGTCGCTGGCGGTGGCCTTCATCGCGACCGGCATCTCGCTCGTCATCGGCGTGGTCTCCGGGCTGTTCGCCGGCTTCTACCGCGGCAAGGTCGACATGGCGATCTCGCGCTTCATCGATGTGCTGCTGGCGTTCCCCATCCTGCTGCTGGCGCTGGGACTGGCGGCGGCGTGCTCGAACGCCGCCGGCTGCCTGGGCGGCCTGATCAAACCCGGCCTCACGAACGTGATCTTCGTGATCGCGTTCGTGAACTGGACCTACATCGGGCGGATCGTCCGCGGACAGGTCCTCTCGCTGCGGGAGAAGGAGTTCATCGAGGCGTCGCGCTCGCTCGGCGCGTCGAACCGGCGGATCATCTTCAAGGAGGTGCTGCCCAACCTGGTCGCGCCGATCATCGTCTACGCGACGCTGATCATCCCGCAGAACATCCTGTTCGAGGCGGCGCTGTCGTTCCTGGGCGTCGGCGTGCAACCGCCGCAGGCGAGCTGGGGAGCGATGCTCTCGGACGCGTCGTCGAGCTTCAACACCGCCTGGTGGTACATGGTCTTTCCGGGCGTGGCGCTGCTGTTGACAGTGCTCGCGTTCAACTTGGTCGGCGACGGGCTGCAGGATGCACTGCACCCGAAGGCGTCGGACAGCTGATTTCACCGAGAGGGAGGAGCAGAGCGTGGATCTGACAACAGAAAGGAAGCCAATGCGGAGGTTTGTGAGGTCGTTGCCGCTGCTGGCGACGGCGGTCGCGTCGATCGTGATCGCCGGTTGCGGTGGCAGTAGTAGCAGCAGCAGCAGCAGTAGTTCGAGCACGAGCAGCACGGCAGCCAAGAACGGAGGCGCAGTCACGGTGCTCGAGGTCGCCGGCGGCGTGGACAGCCTCGACCCCGGCTACTGGTACTACCAGACCGACTACACCGACCTGTACCAGCCGACGCAGCGGGCGCTGTACGGATTCCCGGCGTCGGCCACGAGCCCGGTGCCCGACCTGGCCACGAGCCAGCCGATCCTGGCCGACGGCGGCAAGACGCTGACCTTCCACATCCGGCCCGGCGTCCACTACAGCGCGCCCCTGGCCAGCCGCACGGTCGCGGCGGCCGACATCAAGTACGCGATGGAGCGCTGCTTCGCGGCCAGCGTCGGCAACGGCTATGCGTTCACGTACTTCAACAACATCGTCGGCGCGCCCACGAAGCCGACGACGACGGTCCCCAACGTCTCGGGGATCACGGCGCCGAATGCGAGCACACTGGTCATCAAGACGACCGTGCCGGTCGGCGTACTGACCGTGCCGAACGCGCTTGCGCTGCCGTGCACGGTGCCGATCCCGCAGGACTATGCGGCCAAGTACGACTCGGGTGCGCAGTCAACCTACGGAATGCACCAGGTGTTTACCGGGCCCTACATGATCTCGGGTGCCGGCACCGGAACGGTGCCGAGCTCCGGGTATCAGACGGGCAAGCTGCTCGTGCTGGTGCGGAATCCGAGCTGGGTCAAGTCGACCGACCCGATCCGGCCGGCGCACTTCGACACGATCACGTTCAAGGGCGGCAACGACATCACCGTCGCCTCGCAGCAGATCCTCAACGGTCAGAGCATGATGAGCGGCGACTTCGCCGCCCCGCCGGCGCCGGTCCTCAAGCAGGGTCTCACCACCTCGCAGAAGAGTCAGTTCCAGATCGCGCCCAGTGGCGGTAACCGGTACATCGCCCTGAACACGACCGTCCCACCGTTGAACAACACCAACTTCCGCCGCGCGATCGCGGCGGTCATCGACCGCAATGCGCTGCGCCTGACCCGAGGCGGTCCCGCCATCGGCACGGTCGCGACGCACTTCATCCCCCCGCAGATGCCCGGATTCGAGCAGGCGGGAGGCACGGCCGGCAATCCCGCTGACGACTTCTATGCCAACCCGAACGGGAACCTCACGCTGGCGGAGTCGTACATGAAGAAGGCGGGCTATCCGACCGGTCAGTACACGGGGGCGCCGCTGCTGACGATCGCCGACAACCAGCCGCCGGCGTCCAACACGGCCCAGGCCGTGCAGTCACAGCTGGGACAGCTCGGGATCAAGCTGACCTTCCGCGAGGTCCCGCACGCGACCATGCTGACCAAGTACTGCGAGGTCCCGAAGGCGGCGGTGGCGATCTGCCCGACCGTCGGCTGGGGGAAGGACTTCTTCGACTCCCAGAGCATGATCACGCCGGTGTTCTACGGGCCGAACATCGTCCCGTCCGGCAACACGAACATGTCGCAGGTCAACAACCCGACGCTGAACACGCAGATGCAGGCGGCGGAGCAGCTGACCGACCCGGCTGCCCGCGCCACCGCCTGGGCGAACCTCGACAAGGAGATCACGAGCCAGGTGTACGTGGTGACCTGGCTGTGGGACAACGAGGTCGGGTTCCACTCGACGAACGTCCAGGGTGTCCAGTGGCCGTTCAACGGCAACGACTGGGACCTGACGGCGAGCTCGCTCAAGTGAGGATCCGACTGAGCTGAAAAGACGATCACGGACGGCCCCGCCGCCAGGGCGGCGGGGCCCCGTGAGCGAGAACCACCCTCATGGCCAAGTACATAATCCGCCGCCTCCTCTGGGTGATCGTGCTCCTGTTCCTGGTGAGCCTGATCACCTTCATCATCTTCTACCTGCTGCCCTCGGCGGATCCCGCGACCCTGCGCGCGGGCCGGCAGCCCAACCCCGCGGTGGTGGCCCAGATCCGCCACAACCTCGGGCTCGACAAGCCGTGGTACACGCAGTACTACAACTACATGAAGGCGCTCGTCCTTCACTTCAACTTCGGCTACAGCTACACGAACAACGTCAACGTCCGCACGCTGATCTTCGATCGTCTGCCCGCGACGATCTCGCTCACCGCCGGGGCGGCGGTCCTGTTCCTCGTGCTCGGGATCTCGATCGGGACGATCTCGGCGGTCCGGCGCCGCTCGAAGTTCGACCGCGCCGCGATGGGCACGGCGCTGATCGCGATCTCGGCCCCGGTGTACTGGCTCGGACTGCTCGCGCTGTTCCTGTTCGCCAAGGACATCGGCAAGATCGCGATCTTCCCCGGGGCCAGCAGCTACGTCCCGCTGACCCAGAACCCGGCCAAGTGGTTCACGTCGCTGCTGCTGCCGTGGATCGTGCTCGCGGCCTCGTTCGCGGCCATCTACGCGCGGCTGCTGCGGGCGAACCTGATCGAGGTGATGTCCGAGGACTACATCCGCACCGCGCGGGCCAAGGGCCTATCCGAGCGGCGGGTGATCTACCACCACGGGATCCGGTCGGCGATCACGCCGATCGTGACCGCCGCCGGCCTCGACATCGGCGTGCTGCTCGGGGGGGCGATCCTCACCGAAACGGTGTTCAACATCCCCGGCATCGGCCGGCTCGCCTACGACTCGATCCTTGCCGGCGACCTCCCGATGATCCAGGGGACGGTGCTGCTGGGCGCGTTCTTCATCGTGATCATGAACCTCGTCGTCGACGTGGCCTACGCGTTCATCGATCCACGGGTGCGGTACTCATGAGCACCGATCAGGCGCCGCTGCTTCAGGTCGAGGACCTGAAGGTCGAGTTCAAGACCGACGACGGGATCGTGCACGCGGTCGATGGCATCTCGTATTCGGTGAGGGCTGGGACCACGCTCGGCATCGTCGGCGAGTCGGGCTCGGGCAAGTCGGTGACCTCGCTGACGACGATGGGCCTGACGCGCAGTCGCTCGACCAGCGTCTCGGGCAAGATCCTGTTCGAGGGCAAGGATCTGACCACGATCTCGGCGGACGAGATCCGCCACATCCGGGGCAACGAGATCGCGATGATCTTCCAGGACCCACTGTCCTCATTGCACCCGTTCTACAAGGTCGGCGCGCAGATCTCGGAGGGGATCCTGGCCCACCGCAGCGTGTCCAAGGCCGCGGCGCGGGATCGGACGATCGATCTGCTGGAGTTGGTCGGGATCCCGGATCCGCATCGGCGGGTCGATCAGTATCCGCACGAGTTCTCCGGGGGCATGCGCCAGCGCGCGATGATCGCGATGGCGCTGGCCAACGAGCCGAAGCTGCTGATCGCCGACGAGCCGACGACGGCGCTCGACGTGACCGTCCAGGCCCAGATCCTGGCCCTGATCGACGACCTCCAGAAGCGTCTCGGGATGGCTGTCATCGTCATCACGCACGATCTCGGGGTGGTGGCTCAGATCGCGGACGAGATCGCGGTCATGTACGCCGGCCGGATCGTCGAGCACACCGACACCAAGCGACTGTTCGCCACTCCGGAGCATCCGTACACGTGGGGGCTGCTGAAGTCGATTCCGCGGCTCGACAGCCCGCGCGGCGAGGAGCTGGTGCCGATCCAGGGCCGGCCTCCGAGCCTGATCAACCGGCCCTCGGGCTGCTTCTTCCATCCCCGCTGCCCGTATGTGCTCGAGGACCACAAGCGCGTCGACCCGAAGCTCGAGCCGGTGTCGGGCGAGGTCGACCACGAGGTCGCCTGCCTGCTGCCGGAGGCGGTCCGACGCGAGGTCTGGCGGGGACTCAGGGCGGGGAAGACCCACGAGCAGCTGCGCGCGTTGGTCGAGCCCCCGGCGGCCACAGTCGCCGCCACTGTACCCCCCGACCCGGGAGCCGGCCCGTGAGCACAACCAGCCCGGAGGCGCTCGTCGAGGTCCGCGACCTGGTCAAGCACTTCCCGATCACCAGCGGGATCATCTTCCAGCGTAAGGTCGGCGCCGTGAAGGCCGTCGACGGAATCTCCTTCGACGTGATGAAGGGTGAGACCCTCGGCATCGTCGGCGAGACGGGCTGCGGCAAGAGCACGACCGCGCGGCTGCTGGTCCGCCTGCTCGACGCGACCTCCGGCGAGCTGCGGTTCGAGGGCGAGGACATGACCCGGCTCAAGGGCCGGGCGCTGAAGGCCCGGCGCCGGGAGATGCAGATGATCTTCCAGGACCCGTACTCGTCGCTGAATCCGCGCAAGACGATCGGCTCGATCATCGCCGAGCCGTTCGCAATCCACGGGATCCTGAAGAGCGACGGCGCACGCAAGAAGCGCGTGCAGGAGCTGATGGACACGGTCGGACTGAACCCCGAGCACTACAACCGCTACCCGCATGAGTTCTCCGGCGGCCAGCGGCAGCGGATCGGCGTCGCCAGGGCGATCGCGCTGGAGCCGAAGCTGCTCGTGGCCGACGAGCCGGTGTCGGCGCTCGACGTCTCGATCCAGGCCCAGGTCCTCAACCTGCTGCGCCGGCTGCAGCGGGAGATGGGGCTGACGGTGATCTTCATCGCTCACGACCTGTCCGTGGTCCGCCACATGTGCGACCGCGTCGCCGTCATGTACCTCGGAAAGATCGTCGAGCTCGCGCCCGGCGACGCGCTGTACGGATACCCGCGCCATCCCTACACCGGCGCGCTGCTCTCGGCGGTGCCCGTGCCGGATCCGGAGGGCGGCTCCCACACGGCCCAGCTGCTGACCGGCGACGTACCAAGCCCCGCCAATCCGCCGTCGGCCTGCCGCTTCCACACCCGCTGCCCGAAGGCCCAGGGCAAGTGCGCCGAGGTCGAGCCGCTGCTCGAGGACATGGACAACGGCACGCAGGCCGCCTGTCATTTCCCGCTGACGCCAGAGGAGGCGGCGCTGAGGCTGCCTCCGACGCTGGCCAGCGGGCTGGTCTGACGGCCGCCGGCCACCCGGCCGGCGGGAGAGTCGCTACTCCTCGGCCTCCACGGCGGCGTCGCCCTCTACGGAGTCCTCATCCTCGTCGTCCTCGACGTAGAGCGACTCCACGGCGATCTCCTCGCCGCGCTTGCCCCAGAGCTTGACCTCGAGGAAGTCCGAGCGGTAGTTGTCGGGCGCGATCAGCGTGAAGCGCTCGTCGAGCAGCTCGCACTGATCGACGGCGAGATTGGCAAGCTCGGCGGTGACGATGGCGCCGCCGGCGAGCAACGGGACGCCCCACACCAGGGTGATGTCAGCGCTCTTGCCCTGCTCCCCGCGCCAGGTGGCGATCACATCGTCGTTGAGGTCGAGCTTCCAGTCAGGGTTGTTGTCGGCGATCTCCGAGGTGAAGTCGGCGCGGGCCTCGAAGTCATTCGGTCCGCCGGAGCCCTCGCTGAAGGACACGAAGCCGAACAGCTCGTAGCCCTCCGTGGTCCGGGCCACTGCGGGCACGTACGTCCGGCCCGCGTAGGTCCGGTCCGGGAACCAGGCGATGTCGCCGGGGTCGCCGATCTCCTCGCCGTCGGTCTCGATCTCCTGGCACGCGTAGAGGAAGTGCTCACGCAGCGTGTCGGCCCAGCGGCCATAGGGCAGAGTCTCCTGCGGCGGCTCAGCGGCGAAGCTGATCACGAAGCGGTCTGTGGGGGGCATGACGTGCAGCCTACCGGCGTGAGCACCGGCGGCCGCGCCTCGGGTGTGCCGGGCTCAGAACGCGCCGCGCCGCGAGAACACGGCGGGGATCGTCTTGACCAGGATCGAGAGGTCCAGGAACACCGACCAGCGCTCCAGGTAGAGGAAGTCGAGCCGGACCAGATCGTCGAAGTCGAGCTCGGCGCGTCCGGACACCTGCCACAGCCCGGTGATGCCCGGCAACACGAGGTAGCGCTTCTTATGCCATTCCTCGAGGCGGTCGAAGTCGCGCATCGGCAGCGGACGAGGTCCGACCAGCGACATCTCGCCTCGCAGGACGTTGACCAGCTGCGGCAGCTCGTCGAGCGAGAAACGCCGCAGAAAGCCGCCGACCGGGGTCAGCCGCGGATCGTCGCGGATCTTGAACAGCGCGCCGGAGAGCTCGTTGAGTGGCTCGAGGTCGGCCTGGATCTGATCGGCGTGCTCGCGCATGGTGCGGAACTTGAAGCACTCGAACGGCTTGCCCGCGATCCCCGGCCGCACGGAGCGGTAGATCAGCGGCCCGCGGGAGCTCACCTTGATCGCGATGGCGATCACGAGCAGCATCGGCGAGAGCAGGATGAGCGTGATCGTGGAGACGACGAGATCGAAGCCGCGCTTGAGCGCGTAGTCGAGCCCGTCGAACACCGGCGGGCGCAGCGTGAACAGCGGCACTGACTCGCCGGGCACAAACTCGGCGCGCTGAATCAGGATCTCCATCGTCGACGGCGCCACGTGCACCGTGATGCCGCGCTGATGGCAGAGGTCGACGAGCTCGACCGCCTGCTCCTGGGGGAAGTCGGGGTCGGCGATGATCACCTCCTGCACACGCTCCTGCCCGAGCACCTGGGGAAGCTGCTCCAGCTCACCCAGCGATCGCAGGCCATTCTGCAGCCGCGGCGTCAGCGAGATGTAGCCGACCACGTCGACGGGGGTTCGCGCCCGGCCCGACAGGGCGTGAGCCACGGCCTCGATGTGCTTGCCCGACCCGACCAGGAGCGCCCGGCGCCGATACCCGGCTCGCTCGAGCATCCAGCCCGTGATCAGCAGGTGCACGTAGCGGAGCGAGGAGATGTAGACGACCGCGAAGAACAGCGAGCCGTAGAAGATGTAATAGCTCGAGAAGTGCTCGCCGCTGGCGAGCGCGAACACGAGCGCCACGATGGTGGTCTGGAACAGCGCGGCCGCGATGCCACCGAGACCGGGTCGGCGCGGCCGGTCCGCGTACAGATCGGCCCGCGCGAACATGAGCACCGTGACGAGGTACGCGAATGCGATCCACTGCCGGGTCTCGTCCCAGGCGACGACAAAGCTGAAACCGCCGCGTACGGCGAGCTTCAACGCCAGTGCCGTGTACAACGCGCCCACGACCCCGATGTAGTCCAGCGCCAGCAACGAGAGCACGCGCGCGACCCTGCGCATCGTTTCCACGCGCACGAGGAACGACAGCGCCGGTGGCCGCTTGCGGCGGACGTCGCGGATGGGCGGCTGCAGGCGCTCCGGTTCGCCGAGGGCCTGGTCGGCCTCGCCTATGGCTTCACGCTGCTGGATCGTCACGTCGCACCAAGCGGTCGGTCTTCCTCCCCTACCCGTGGTAACGGTATCGTGACACCGAAGTTCCTCCGATGGCCGTCCCGCACCGGTTGGAGCCGGTGCGGGCGGGAAGAACGGGGTGATTTCGGCGTCGCCGAGCCTAACGCGCGGCGCCGACCAGCGCCTCGAGGCCGGACTGCTCGATTGTCCGGCGCAGGCCTTCGCGCAGGTCGACTTCGGGCTCCCAGCCGAGGATCTCCCGCGCCAGTGTGATGTCGGGCTGACGTACCTGCGGGTCGTCGGTGGGCAGCGCCTCGTAGACGATCTCTGATTGTGAGCCGGTGATCTCGATCACGGCCTCGGCCAGTTCGAGGAGCGTGAACTCGTTCGGGTTGCCCACGTTGACCGGATCGTGGTGCCCGGATTCGGCCAGGCCGATGATGCCCCGGATCAGGTCGTCGACGTAGCAGAACGACCGCGTCTGGGAGCCGTCGCCGAAGACGGTGATCGGCCGATTCTGGAGCGCCTGGCGCAGGAACGTCGGGATCGCACGGCCGTCGTGTGGGCGCATCCGCGGACCGTAGGTGTTGAAGATCCGCACAATCGCCGTGTCGACGCCCTGCTGGCGGTGGTAGGCCATCGTCAGCGCCTCGGCATAGCGCTTGGCCTCGTCGTAGACGCCGCGCGGGCCGATCGGGTTCACGTGGCCCCAGTACGTCTCCGGCTGCGGATGGACCTGGGGATCCCCGTACACCTCGCTCGTCGACGCGATCAGGAAGCGCGCCCGGTGCCGCTTGGCCAAGCCGAGCGTGTGGTGGGTGCCGTACGAGCCGACCTTGAGCGTGTGCAGCGGCAGCCGCAGGTAGTCGATCGGCGAGGCGGGCGAGGCGAGGTGGTAGACGAAGTCCACCGGCTCCTTCACCTCGTAGGGCTCGATGATGTCGGTGTTGATGTGGACGAACTGATCCGTGCGGATGTGCTCGATGTTGGCCAGGGAGCCGGTTTCGAAGTTGTCGACACAGATCACGCGATGGCCGCGGCGCAGCAGTTCATCGCACAGATGGGACCCGAGGAAGCCGGCGCCGCCGGTCACGAGGCAAGTTGGCATGGACGGCAATCTAGCGCGGCACCGCGCCTGAGGCCGTCGGTGATTAGCATCAGTCGTTCTTCGAGCCCAGGAGGAGCGATGGCAGCAGCCCGAGTCGTCGAGCGCGTGAACGAGCAGATTGCCTACGAGTTCGCGGCGTCGCAGCAGTACATCGCGAATGCCGTCTACTACGACGCCCAGACCCTGCCGCGGCTGGCCACGTTCTTCTACCAGCAGGCCGTCGAGGAGCGAAACCACGCGATGATGATGGTGCGCTACCTGCTCGACGCGGACGCCGAGGTCGAGATACCGGGCGTGGCCGAGCCCGAGACACGATTCGCTGACATCGTCGCTCCGGTCGCACTGGCGCTCGAGCAGGAGAAGCGGGTCAGCGAGCAGATCGCCGGCCTGATGGCGGTCTCCCGCGAGGAGAACGACTTCACCAGCGAGCAGTTCGTGCAATGGTTTCTGAAGGAGCAGGTCGAGGAGGTCTCGACCATGTCCTCGCTGCTCGCCGTGGTCGAGCGCTCAGGCGATTCGCCTGAGCGGGTCGAGGACTACGTGGTCCGCGAGCACGGGTCCTCCGGGGGGGTGGACGCCACCGCGCCCCCGGTCGCCGGCGGATCGCTCTAGTCCTCCGCCGTCCGTGCGCGGGGCCGCAGCACGTGGGTCTCACCGCGCCTGATCGTCACCCGCTCGGCGTCGAGATGCTCGAGCAGGGCCTGGGCGAACTTGCGCGAGGTGCCGAGTTCGTCGCGGACCTCGGCCAGGGTCACCTGGCCGCCGCGGCGCTCGGCCAGGGCGATCACTCGCCCGCGGATCTCCGCCAGTGCATCGCGGTGGTAATGCAACGAGCGCGAGACCCGCACCGCCCGCCCGCCCGCCCGCAGGGCAGCGAGGGCGGCCGGGTCGAGTTCGCTGTCCAGCGGCGGCTCGACGCCCGCTGCGCGCAGGCGCTGCTCGAGCGCGAGCGCGTCCGCGGTGAGCGGTGGGGCGGGCGGCCGGGCCGGGGGGCACGGGCGAGCGCCGGGCCGGCCGGCCGGGCCCTGCTGGGCCGGATCGTCGACCGTCTCGTCCGGCTCGCCCCGCTCCAGGCGCGCCAGCTGGGCGGTCAGCTCCCGGCCCGGGCCGTGCCTGCGCGGTCGAGGGTTGAGGATCGGTCCTCCCCCGAGCGTGTCCGGCGGTGCGATCCGGCGCACGACAACGCGGTCCCCGGCGGCGGGGACGAGCGGCTGCTCGAGCCGGAGCTGCCAGAAGCGCCCGCCGAGCCAGGCCACGCGGGCGGGAACCTCGCGCGTGCCGTGGTGGATCTGGACGCGGACGCCGTGCTCGAGCTCGGGTCCCCGGCTCGCGCTCGGCGGCGCGAGCTCGAGGGCCACGTCGGCCAGGAAGGTCGGGCGCAGATCGGTTCCGGGTGAGGCGAGCACGTCGCCCCGTGCCACCTCGCTCCGCGCCACGCCCGAGAGGTTGACGGCGACCCGTTGACCCGCCGCCGCGATCGGCACCGACTGGTCGTGGACGTGGACGCCCCTGACCCGCGCGGCGCGCCCGAGCGGCAGCAGCACAAGCTCGTCACCGCGCTCGATCGCGCCCGACCACAGCGTCCCGGTGACCACCGTGCCGGCGCCGCGGATCGTGAACACGCGATCGATGTGAAGCCGGGCCGGTCCGGCTGTGTCGGCCCGGCTGCGGGCTCTGGCGGCGGTTGCGTCGAGCGCTGCGAGCAACGGCGCGAGCCCCATGCCCGTCCGGGCCGACACGGCGACCACGGCCGTGGCGTCGGGCAGCAGCGTCCGGGCCTGCGCGATCGCGGACGCGGGATCCGCGATGTCGGACTTGGTCACCGCGACAACGCCGAGATCGACGGCCAGCGCGCTGAGCACGGCGGCGTGCTCCCGGGTCTGGGGCATGACGCCGTCGTCGGCGGCGATCGTGATCAGGTACATGTCGATCCCCGTGGCGCCCGAGACCATCGTGCGCACGAAGCGCTCGTGACCGGGGACGTCGATCACCGAGACGCATCGCCCCGAGGGCAGCGGCAGTCGCGCATACCCGAGCTCGATCGAGATCCCGCGGCTCCGCTCCTGCGGGAGTCGATCGGTGTCGGTCCCGGTCAGCGCCCGGATCAGCGTCGTCTTGCCGTGGTCGATGTGCCCCGCGGTCCCGAGCGTCAGCGGCGCGTAGCTCATCGGCGCACGGTGGGGAGCGCGGCGGCCACGGCTGCGGCCACCAGCGCGACCTCGTGATCGCCGAGCGTCCGGGGATCGAGCAGGAGCCGCCCGTCGTGGATGCGCCCGACCACGGGCGGGTCCGCGCCTCGCAGCGCCGCCGCGATGGCCGCTGGATCGAAGCGCTCGGAGATCGCGACCGCCGGTCCGCTCAGCTCGAGCAGCGGCAGCGTACCGCCGCCGGCCTTGGCGCTCACGTGCACGAGCTCGCAGTCAGCCTCGCCGATCGCGGCTCGCAACGCCGCCGCCCGCGCGCCGAGCTCCTCCTCGCTCGCCTCGAGCATCGCCAGCACCGGAATCTCGCGGCGAGCACGGGCGGGATCGCGGTACAGGGCCAGCGTCGCCGCCAGGGCCGCGAGCGAGAGCTTGTCGACCCTCAGCGCCCGGGCCAGGGGGTGCGACCGGGCCGCCGCCACGGCTGCTCCCGCCCCCAGCATCAGACCGGCCTGGGGGCCACCGAGCAGCTTGTCCCCCGAGCAGCAGACGAGGGCGGCTCCGGCGGCGACCGAGCGCCGCAGCGGCGGCTCATCGCCGAGCCCCACGATGCCCTGGGCCAGGACGCCCGAGCCGACGTCGTCGATCACCGGCACGCCCAGTCCGCACAGCGCCTCGATCGACACCTCCTCGACAAATCCGAGCGTCCGGAAGTTCGACTGGTGCACGCGCAGGATCACGCCGGCGCGATCGCCGGAGCGGTCGCCGGCGCGGTCGAGCGCGCACTCGTAGTCATCGAGGCGCGTGCGGTTGGTGGTCCCAACCTCGACCAGCTCCGAGCCCGACTGGGCGATCACGTCGGGGATCCGGAACCCGCCGCCGATCTCGACCAGCTGTCCCCGGGAAACGATGACCCGCCGCCCGGGCCCGGCCAGTGCGGCTGTGGCGAGCAGCACCGCCGCCGCTCCGTTGTTGACGACGATCGCCGCCTCGGCGCCGGTCAGCTCGGCCAGCTGCCGCTCGACATGGGCATGGCGTGAGCCTCGCGACCCCGACTCGAGGTCGAGCTCGAGGTTGGAATAGCCCTCAGCGACCCTCGTGGCGGCGTCCCGCGCGGCCGTGGGCAGCGGCGCCCGCCCCAGGTTGGTGTGCAGGATCACGCCGGTCGCGTTGATCACGCGCCGCAGCGATGGGCGGCGCAGGCGCGCGAGTGCGGCCCGGGCGTCGGTGAGCAGATCCGACGCCGGTGACTCGCCGGCCAGCAGCGCGCGGCGGCGCTCGTCGATCGCCATCCGGGCCGCCGCCACCCCCTCCGCGTGCGACGCGTCGAGCGCGGCGGCCAGCTCGTGCACGGCCGGAAGGGCACTCAGCGATCGCGCGGTCAGGCTGGTGTCACCCCCGGAACCCATTCACCGTCCTCCTTCTTCCAGATCGGCGCCTGAGCCTTGATCCGGTCGATGATCTCGCGGGCGCCGGCGAAGGCCTCCGCCCGGTGTGGCGCGGACACGGCGACGCTGACCGAAGGCTCCGACAGCGGCACCCGGCCGATCCGGTGCTCGGCGGCCGCCGAGCACAACCCATGCCGGTCGATCGCCGCCGCGACGATCTGTTCGATCTGCGCCAGGGCCATCTCGGCGTATGCCTCGTAATCGAGGGCCTCCACCTCACGGGTCACGCCGAGAAAGGTGACCACGGCTCCGGCCCGGGGGTCGCGCACACGGGCCACGAGCGGATCGAGGGCCAGCGGCTCGTCGGTGACGCGGGCATGGAGCCTGCGCGTGTCGGCGGCTCCGCTGCGCTCGTCCGGCGCTCCGCCGGAGACCGGCGGGATCAGGGCCAGCTCATCGCCCCCGGCCAACCGAGCGTCCGGGTCCGCGTACTCCTGGTTGACGGCCATCACGACCGACAGCCCGGAGGTGATCGCGGTGACGCGCTCGAGCGCGTCGCGGACGCAGGCGCCCTCGGGCAGCTCGAGCTCCACCGCATCGCACCCGGCGCGTTCGCGCAGGATCGCGAACAGTCGCACTCGCACCAGCATGGTTGAAGGCTACGCGAGCGCGCGACAACGCCGGCAATGGAGCGCGCCCGGGCCGCCGTCGATGGCCGCTCGTGACGACGATGATCGAGGCCCCAGACTGAAAGGTAACCTCTATCGCACATGGCGACTACACCTGAGCACCGCACTATCGCGCCGATCGTCGGCCCCGATGACCCGCGCCACTTCACCGATTCCGGAATCGAGATCGAGCCGCTCTACACCGAGGCCGACCTGCCCGAGCGGCTGCCCGAGCGACTGGGCGAGCCGGGCGCGTATCCGTTCACGCGCGGCGTGCATCGCGACATGTATCGCAAGCAGCTCTGGACGATGCGCCAGTACGCCGGGTACGCGAGCGCCAAGGAGTCCAACGAGCGCTACCACTACCTGCTGCAGAACGGGTCGACGGGCCTCAGCATGGCCTTCGACCTGCCGACCCAGCTCGGCCTCGATTCCGATGACCCCCGCTGCCTCGGCGAGGTCGGTCGCACGGGGGTGGCGATCGACACGATCGACGACATGCGGACCGCGTTCAACGGCATCCCGCTCGATCAGGTCTCGACGTCGATGACGATCAACGCTCCGGCGTCGGTGCTGCTGCTGCTGTACGAGCTCGTCGGCGAGGAGCAGGGCGTCCCCTCAGAGCAACTCCGGGGCACGACTCAGAACGACATCCTCAAGGAGTACATCGCCCGCGGCAACTTCATCTATCCGCCGCAAGGGGCGATCCGCTTGACCACCGACCTGTTCGCGTACTGCAACGACCGTGTTCCGAAGTGGAACACGATCTCGATCAGCGGCTACCACTTTCGCGAGAAGGGCTGTTCGGCAGTGCAGGAGGTCGCGTTCACGCTCGCCAATGGGATCGCCTACGTCCAAGCCGCGCTCGACGCCGGACTGGAGATCGACAAGTTCGCGCCGCGGCTGGCCTTCTTCTTCAACGGTCACAACAACGTCTTTCAGGAGGTGGCGAAGTTCCGCGCCGCCCGGAGGATGTGGGCGGAGATCATGCGCGGGCGCTTCGGCGCCCAGGACGAGCGCTCCTGGCGCCTGCGCTTCCACACCCAGACGGGTGGAGTGACCCTCACCGCCCAGCAGCCGCAGAACAATGTCGCTCGCGTGGCCCTGCAGGGCTTTGCCGCCGTCTGCGGCGGGACGCAGTCGCTGCACACAAACGGCTTCGACGAGGCGCTCGCGCTGCCGACCGAGCAGGCGGCCAAGATCGCGCTGCGCACGCAGCAGATCATCGGCCACGAGTCCGGCGCCGCCGACACGGTCGACCCATTCGCGGGCTCCTACTTCGTCGAGGCGTTGACGGAGGAGATCGAGGTCAGGGCCGGCGAGCTGATCGCCAAGATCGATGAGCTGGGCGGGTCGGTCAACGCGATCGACTTCATGAAGAACGAGATCGAGGAGTCGGCCTTCGGCTACCACGAGCGCTACCGGATCGGCCAGGATGTCGTCGTCGGTGTCAACAAGTACATCGACGAGAGCCTCGAGGTGCCGGACACCCTGCGCGTGGACCCCGAATCCGAGCGTGAGCAGCTCGAGCGCCTGAAGGCATTCAAGGACGACCGCGACCAGCAGCTGGTCCAGCGCCGCCTCGAGGAGATCCGCCTCGCGGCGGCTGGGACCGAGAACCTGCTTCCGGTCCTGCGCGCAGGCACTCAGGGACCGTGCGTCGATGGGCGAGGTCTGCGCCGCCATGCGCGATGTGTTCGGGGAGTACCGCCCGACGCTCTGAGTCGCCGCGAGGCCGCCGCATTTCGCGTGTCGGCGCACCCGGCGGTGGTCTGGCTGCAAGCGCACAACCGCTGAAGGAGTCGTGGCCGGGCCCGCGAAATCCCGATCCATGACCGAGCACGAGGCGAGCCGAACCCTGGTCAAATCTCCGCCCGAGCTGTGGGCCGAGCTGAGCGACGAGTCGTCGCTTGGGAGGCATTTCGACCAGTTCGGCGAGATCCGCATCACGAGGCTCGAGCCGGAGACCGCCGTTGCCTGGGAGGGCGAGTGCGTGAGCGGCACGGTGCGGCTCGAGCCGTCGGGATGGGGAACCAAGGTGATCCTGACGGCTCGGGCGCAAGAAGTCCCGGCACGGGAGCCGCTATCCCGGCCCACACCCGAGCCCGAGCCCGAGCCCGAGCCGGAGCCGCCGGCGGCCTCATCCAGACCGCCGCTCGCTGCGACGCGGGCGAAGCAGGGCTTCTTCGGGCGGCTGTTGGGGTTCTTCGGTGGTCCGCGCCCCGAGCCGGCGGTGGCCGTGGAGCCGTCGCTCCTCGATCCGGTCGTGGAACCGCCGGCGCTCCTCGATCCGGTCGTGGAACCGCCGGCGCCAGAGGCCTCGGAGAGAGAGGAGAGCCTCCCTGAGACCACGCCGGAGGCCTCGGTCGACGCGGCCGGCGTGCTCGCGGCGGCGCTCGACAGGCTGGGGCAGGCGCATCACCGCCCCTTCTCGCGCGGCTGAGGCGACGCGCCTTCCCTGAGCTCGGAGCCGCGGGTGATGGGGCGGGGTAGACTCGCGCCCCCATGAGAGACCGAGCCCCTGAGACCTACGAAGAGAAGCTGGCCCAGCTCGAGGAGCTGCGCTACGAAGCGATCCACGCCGGCTCCGAAGCCGCCGTCGAGAAGCAGCATGGGAAGGGCAAGTACACCGCCCGCGAGCGGATCGAGAAGCTGCTCGATCCCGGTTCCTTTCAGGAGCTGGACGTGTTCGTGCGTCACCGCACGTCCGATTTCGACATGCAGAAGAATCGCCCCTGGGGGGACGCGGTGGTGACCGGTCACGGCACGATCGACGGCCGCCGCGTGTGCGTGTTCAGCCAGGACTTCACCGTGTTCGGCGGCTCGCTCGGCGAGGTGATGGCCGAGAAGATGTGCAAGATCATGGACCTGGCGTCCAAGATCGGCTGCCCGGTGATCGGGATCAACGACTCCGGCGGCGCCCGGATCCAGGAGGGCGTGGTCTCGCTCGGCGCCTACGGCGATGTCTTCCTGCGCAACGTCCGAAGCTCCGGGGTGATTCCCCAGATCAGCCTGATCATGGGCCCCTGCGCAGGTGGCGCGGTCTACTCACCGGCCATCACCGACTTCATCTTCATGGTCAAAGAGACCTCGCACATGTTCATCACCGGGCCTGAGGTGATCAAGACGGTCACCGGGGAGGAGGTGGGCTTCGAGGAGCTGGGCGGTGCGATGTCGCACAACACGAAGTCCGGTGTCGCCCACTTCGCCTCCGACGATGAGGATGCCTGCCTCGAGGACACGCGCTACCTGCTGTCCTTCCTGCCCCAGAACAACCTCGAGATGGCCCCGCGGGTGCAGCCGACCGACGATCCGCTGCGGATGGACCCCGAGCTCGATCACGTCGTCCCCGACAACCCCAACAAGCCCTACGACATGCGCGAGGTCGTCCGCCATATCGTCGACGACGGCGAGTTCTTCGAGGTGCACGAGCACCACGCCAAGAACATCATCTGCGGGTTCAGCCGCCTGAACGGCTACTCGGTCGGCGTGGTCGGCAATCAGCCGGCGCAGCTCGCAGGCGTGCTCGACATCGAGTCATCCGAGAAGGCGGCTCGGTTCATCCGCACGTGCGACGCGTTCAACATCCCGATCATCACCTTCACCGACGTGCCCGGATTCCTCCCCGGCACGACGCAGGAGTGGGGCGGCATCATCCGTCGCGGCGCCAAGCTGCTCTACGCGTATGCCGAGGCGACGGTGCCGAAGATCACGATCATCACCCGCAAGGCGTACGGGGGCGCCTACGACGTGATGGGCTCCAAGCATCTCGCGGCCGACATGAACTTCGCCTGGCCGACCGCGGAGGTCGCGGTGATGGGTCCCGAGGGCGCGGTCAACATCATCTACCGTCGCGACATCACCGCGTCACCGACGCCCGATACCCGTCGCCAGAAGCTGATCAACGATTACAAGGCCCACTTTGCCAACCCCTACGCGGCGGCTGAGCGCGGCTACATCGACGACGTGATCGTGCCGCACGAGACCCGCCCGAAGGTGATCACCGCGCTCGAGACGCTGCAGACCAAGCGCGAGCCCGGGCCCAAGCGCAAGCACGGCAACATCCCGCTGTGAGCGGTTGGCGCGGTCGGCGGCGCCGGGCGCTCCTGCGCTCACAGCGAGATCGTCTGCGCGTCGATCCGACCCTCTCGCCAGGACTCCAGCGCGGCCTGGGCGATCGCCAGATCCTGAATCGCCAGACCGGTCGAATCGAACAGAGTCACCTCGTCGGGGGAGCCACGCCCGGGCGCCGTGCCCGCCAGCACCGCGCCGAGCTCGGTCACCTGCCGGCGGGTGACGATGCCGTCGCGCACGGCGCCCATCAACTCGCCGCCGTGTGAGGCCTGCTCCCACTCGTCGCAGAACAGCGTGCACGACTCGACCGCGCCGATGGTGGCCTCGGCCTTGCCCGGACCATCCGCCCCGAGCATGTTCAGGTGCTGGCCGGGCCGCAGGTCACTCGCGTCGATCACGGCCTCGCTGCCCGGCGTGACGCAGCAGACCACTTCGCAGCCGAGCGCATCGACCCGGGCGCCGACGCTCCAACCGAGCTCCGACGCGAGCGCCTGCGCCGCCGCCGGCCTGGGGTCGTGGCAGACGCCCGGCCCGTAGCCGGCTGCGGCCAGACAGCGGGCCGTCCAGGCGCCGTGCAGGCCGCAGCCGATGATCCCGGTCGTGCGGGCATCGGCGGGTGCCAGGGCCCGCGCCGCGATCGCGGCCACCGCGCCGGTCCGCAGCGCGGTCACCGAGCGCGCGTCCAGCAGCATCAGCGGTTCCCCGTTGCTCGCGTCGGAGAGGCAGATGACCCCGGTGACGGTCGGCAGTCCGCGGGTCGGATTGCCGGGAAACGACGTCACCCACTTGAGCAGCGCCAGTCCGTCGCCGCGGGCCGGCATCGCCCGGAAGTCCCCGAAGGGTGGGCTGTCCAGGTAGACCTTGGAGGGCATCGTCCAGTCGCCGTCGGCGAAGCGCAGGAATGCGGCTCTGACGCGTTCGATCGCCTCCGCCGGCGGGACGGCGGCGAGGACGGAGTCGTGATCGAGTACGGCCAGCTCAGGCATTGGGCGGGCACGATACCCTCGGCTCGATGAACCGGCGACCCAGGCTCACCATCGTCGCCCCCGGCGCCTCGCCGGAGGAGGCGGCCGCGGTCGTCGCCGCGGTCGAGCGTTTCATGCGTGAGTCGGTGCCTCCGCTCGTCGCGTTGCCACCGCCCCAGAACCGGTGGCAACGCGCGTCGTTGTATGAAGGCGTCGGTCGCGAACCCACCGAGCCGCTGCCCTGGGGCTGAGCCGAGCCGCGCGAACCCTGGCGACATGAGGAGCGACCGAACACGTCGCGCGGCGCTGGCCGCGGCCTTCACCCTTGTCCTGCTATCGGCCTGCGCGCACGTGGCGGGCGCGGTTGTGGTGCGGGGTCCGAACGGCCACCTGCTCGGGATCACGCCGCGGGCCGGAGTTGCGCCGGCGGCGATTCCGGGTTCGGTGGCCGCTCGGCACGCCAGCGGGTCGATCGGCTTCTCCAGCAACGGCAACCTCGATTACCACGGGGGGCCGGTCCTGCACTCAAGCCGTCCGTATCTCATCTTCTGGGATCCGATTGGGGAAATATCGCCTGCGTCGCGGGCGCTGTTCGAGCGCTATTTCGCCGACGTGGCGGCCCAGAGCGGTACGTCGGCAAATGTGTACGCGGTCGACCGGCAATTCACCGATTCGACCGGGTTCGCGGACTACAAGCAGACGTTCTCGGCCGCGAGCCAGGCGCTCGTGGATACGCAGCCGTACCCGTCGACGGGTAACTGCTCGCACACGTCCGGGACGTATCCCATCTGCCTCACGGACGGTCAGCTGCAGACGGAGATGACCCGCGTGATCGCTGCGGATGGGCTCCCGCAGGGCACCGGTGACAGTGCGCCCATCTACTTCGTCGTCACCCCGGGTACGGTCAACATCTGTGCCGATGCGACGAACTGTGCCGATAACACCTTCTGCGCCTATCACGACAGCTACGCCAACGGCGCGAGCACCGTCCTGTACGCGGCGATTCCGATGTTCTTCGACGACGCCAGTCCCCTCCAGGACCCGAAAGCCTGCCAATCCGACGGTTACCCACAGGTCCAGGAGCCCAATGCAGACATCGCCGACGTGGCGCTCAAGTACCTGAGCCACGAGGACAGCGAGACGATCACCGACCCGCTGGGGACGGCCTGGTGGGATTCGGCCAGCGGCAACGAGGGCGGCGACAACTGTGACACCTACGGAGCCAGCGTGGACCCGAGCCACGGTCTGAATCCCAATGCCTTTCTGCCAGCCCTGGGTGGAAGCGCACCGGCCGGCACGCTCTACGACCAGTTGATCAACGGGAATCGGTACTACGTCCAGAGCGAGTGGAGCAATGGTGACGCCAACTGCGAGATGGCTCCGGTGACGGGCACGCTCTCGCCGCGCTTCTCGGTGCCCGCCGCCTCCGCGCCGACGGGGACGAGTATCACGTTCGATCCGACCGCATCGACGAGCACGCTCGGCTACACCAGCGTGACGTGGGACTTCGGTGATGGGAGCTCACCACTGTTCAGCGCCGGCTCAGGTGACCCAGTTCCGGTGACGCACTCCTACGCCAGAGGTGGCACGTACACGGTCGCGCTCACCATCGTCGATCCGAGCGGAAATCTCAGCGTTGTCACCCACACCGTGGCCGTCGGCAGCCCGCCCCACGCCGTCTTCACCACCTCGCCCTCCAACCCCAGCTCCGGTTTCCCGGTCGCCTTCGATGCCGGCGCTTCCACCGATCCGAACAGCCACGGCGCCGTCGTCGCCTACGGCTGGAGCTTCGGCGACGGGTCCGCGCCCGCGTCGGGCCCGTCGACGAGACACGTGTACGCGAACGCGGGCACCTACACGGTCACGTTGACGGTCACGGACACGTTCGGCCTGACTGCGTCGACCGTGCAGCAGGTGGTGGTCGACGAGGCGCCGACGGCGCGGGTCGCGGTCAAGACGGCCCATCCCGCGGCTCGGGTGGCGGTCGCGTTCGACGGCTCAGGGTCACGTGACGCGGACGGGTCGATCACGTCCTACCGGTGGAGCTTCGGCGACGGTTCGCCGGCCCGCTTCGGCGTGGCCCCGAAACATGTGTACGCGCGCCCCGGCAGGTACGCCGTCACGCTGATCGTGACCGACAGCTCAGGCCACGCGGCGATCGTCGCGACCACGGTCACCGTCGCCGCGGACTCCAGGATCGTCAGGACCTCGCTCGCGGCCACCAAGAAGGGCCACTTCCTACTCGTTGCCGTCGATGGCCCCGGCGTGGTCCGGATGGGGTCGACAACGGTCACGCTCAGACGGGCCGGAACGGCGCGGCTCAGGATCGTGCCGTCGGCGGCTGGGAGCCGCACGCTCAGGCAGACGCACAAGCTCACGATCACGCTCACGGTCTCCTACGTGCCGGTGACCGGACCGGCCGTGCGCAAGCGGCTGCGCCTGGTCGTGAGGGCCTGAACCGGCCCATCGGCTCTGAATCCCGCGAACTCGGATCGGGTTTTGGTACATTCTGTCGAGCATCGATCCGGCCCACCCGTGCCTATCGGGCCGTGCCCGCCACGACCACAAGGAACATTCGATGGAGCCCGCATCGCTCGACAGCAGCACCACAGCGACCGCTCGCCGCTCTGGCTCGCTGGAGAACCCCGAGATCGTGGAGAACGTTCCGGGCCACGTGATCCCCATCCTGGAGCGTGAGTTCGACGACTTCGACACGGAGTCCACGCGCTACCTCGGGGGTGGTCTGACCGAGGAGGACTTCATCAAGTTCCGCCTCAAGCAGGGCGTCTACGGCCAGCGCCAGGCCGACGTGCAGATGATCCGGGTCAAGCTGCCGTTCGGCGGCGTCACGCCGGATCAGCTCGACGCGTTCGCCGAGGTGATCGAGAAGTACGTGCCGCTGCGCAAGGGTCACGTCACGACGCGGCAGAACATCCAGATGCACCATGTGCCGCTGCCCGACGCGGCCAAGCTGATCCGCGAGCTGGGCGATGCCGGTCTCTCCTCACGCGAGGGCTGCGGCAACACGATGCGCAACGTGACCGGCGATCCGCGTGCCGGCGTTCTGGAGGGCGAGCTGTTCGATATCACCCCGTACGCCGGGGCCTATGTGCGCTACTTCGTGCGCCATCCGACCACGCAGGCGATGCCGCGCAAGGTCAAGACCGCGTTCACGGCCACCGACGCGGACAACGCGATCACCGGCATCCACGACATGGCCTTCATCCCACGCGTCCGCGACGGCGTTCGGGGAGTCGAGGTCCGGGTCGGCGGTGGCACGTCGATCATGCCCCGCATCGCCCCGACCCTGTACGAGTTCGTCGAGCTCGACAACGGCGACTACCTGAAGGTGACCGAGGCCTGCATGCGGATCTTCGATCGCCAGGACTTCCTGCGGGTCAATCGGGCCCGGGCCCGGATCAAGGTCCTGGTCGACAAGATCGGGATCGACGCGTTCCGCGAGCTGGTCGAGGAGGAGCTTCAGGGCGACTGGGTCGCTGTGCGGGACTTCTCTCTCGACGGGATCATGTTCGCGCACGACGAGGAGGCGAGCGCTCCCGCCGAGCCCGAACAAGTTGGCTCAGCGAACGGCGACAACCGCGCGTTCCACCACTTTCTCGAGGCCAACGTGCAGCCCCAGCGCCAGGACGGCTTCTCGACCGTCGAGGTCAAGATCACCCGCGGTGACCTGAGCCCCGAGCAGCTCCGCGGCCTCGGGCAGATCATGCGCGAGTACACCGGCGGATACGCCCGGACCACGGTGCACCAGAATCTGGTTCTGCGCTGGGTGCGGGACGCATCGGTGTACGACGTGTGGCGGCGGCTGAGTGAGCTCGAGCTGGGCGCGCCCGGCGCCGACGAGATCACCGACGTCGTCAGTTGCCCGGGCACCGACTCCTGCAAGCTCGGGATCACCAGCTCCATGGGCCTCAACCAGGCGGTGCAGGACCGCGTTGAGCAGATGGAGATCACGGACGAGCTCACGCGTCGGATCCACATCAAGATGAGCGGCTGCCCGAACGGATGCAGCCAGCACCACATTGCCAACATCGGCTTCTACGGAGCCTCGATCAAGGTCGGCGAGCACACGATTCCGGCCTACATCCCCCACATCGGCGGCGCCTATGACGGCGGCGATGTGCGGTACGGAGCCCGGCTCAAGGCCCGTCTGCCGGCCAAGCGGGTGCCGGAGGCGGTCGAGCGCTGGGTACGCTATTACGAGACCGAGCGCGCCGAGGGCGAGGAATTCAACGCATTCGTCGACCGCGTCGGCGTCCCGGAGTTCGAGGCGCTCGTCAAAGACCTGACCCTTCCGATCCAGTTCAGCCTCGAAAACATGAACTTCTTCGTCGACTGGAGCCGCAACGGCCCGTTTGAGGTCCAGCGCGGCGAAGGCGAGTGCGCGGTCTGATCACCCCAGATCTCGAGGCGTCCTCGGCCGAGGAGGTTCTCGCCTACGCCGTGGAGCGGTTCCATCCACGGCTCACGATGGCGTGCTCATTCCAGAAGGAGGAGTCGGTGCTCGTCCACATGCTGACCCGGATCGAGCCCTCCGCCCGCGTATTCACGATCGACACCGGCGTCCTCTTCCCGGAGACGCTCGAGACCTGGCGGTCCTTCGAGGAGCGCTTCGGTGTGCAGATCGAAGTCATGGATGCCCGCAGCCCGGGTGAGCCGTGGACCGCCGAGCGATGCTGCGGGGCGGCGAAGGTGGACGCGCTGGAGCGGGCCCTGGAGGGCGTCGAGGGCTGGGTCACCGGCATCCGGCGCGAGCAGGCGCTGACGCGCTCGGACGCTCTCAAGCTCGAACGCGACGAGCGGCGCGGGATCTGGAAGGTCAATCCGCTGGCCGACTGGTCCGAACGCGATCTGTGGCGCTACATCCACGCTCACGACGTCCCGTACAACCCGCTGCACGACCTTGGGTACCATTCGATCGGATGCGCGCCCTGCACGAAGCCGGGCGCGGGGAGAGAAGGACGCTGGGCAGGCAAGGACAAGACCGAGTGCGGGATCCACGAATGAACCCGTTCACATACGAGCTCACCCATCTCGAGACGCTCGAGGCCGAGGCGATCCACATCTTCCGGGAGGTGGCCGCCGAGCTCGAGCGGCCGGTGCTGCTGTTCAGCGGCGGCAAGGACTCGATCGTCCTGCTGCGCCTGGCCGAGAAGGCGTTCCGACCCGCAGGCTTCCCCTTCCCGGTCATGCATGTCGACACCGGGCACAACTTCCCCGAGGTGATCGAGTTCCGCGACCGCCGGATGGCCGAGCTCGGCGAGCGCCTGATCGTCGCCAGCGTGCAGGAGTCGATCGACGTCGGCCGGGTGGTTGAGGAGACGGGTCCGCGCGCCTCGCGCAATCGGCTGCAGACCACGACCCTGCTCGACGCGATCGAAGAGCACGGGTTCGACGCGGCTTTCGGAGGCGCCCGGCGCGACGAGGAGCGGGCCCGCGCCAAGGAGCGCGTGTTCTCGTTTCGCGACGACTTCGGCCAGTGGGACCCGAAGCGTCAGCGGCCGGAGCTGTGGTCGCTCTACAACGGGCGCATCCGCAAGGGCGAGCACGTGCGCGTGTTCCCGATCTCCAACTGGACCGAGCTCGATGTGTGGCAGTACATCGCCGAGGAGGGGCTCGAGATCCCCTCGATCTACTTCGCCCACGAGCGCCGCGTGTTCGCGCGTGACGGCATGATCTACGCCCACAGCGACCACGTCGAGCTGATGGACGGCGAGTCGACGTTCGATACGTCGGTCCGCTACCGCACCGTCGGCGACATGACCTGCACCGGCGCGGTGCGCTCCCGGGCGGCGACGCTCGAGCAGGTGGTGACCGAGATCGCAGCGACGCGGATCACCGAGCGCGGCGAGACGCGCGCCGACGATCGCGTCACCGAGGCAGCGATGGAAGACCGCAAGCGCGAGGGATACTTCTGATGTCCGTGGCCGCCACCAACGGCCATCACAGCCTGGAAGCCGACGTGAAGATCTCCGAACTCCTCCGCTTTGCCACGGCCGGCTCGGTCGACGACGGTAAGTCGACCCTGATCGGCCGGCTGCTGCACGACTCCAAGTCCATCTTCGAGGACCAGCTCGAGCACGTGATGCAGACGAGCGAGCGCCGGGGAGACGGCTACGTCAACCTCGCCCTGCTCACCGATGGCCTCCGGGCCGAACGCGAGCAGGGGATCACGATCGACGTCGCGCACCGCTACTTCGCCACCCCGCGTCGCAGGTTCATCATCGCCGACACACCCGGGCACGAGCAGTACACGCGCAACATGATCACGGGCGCCTCGAACACCGACCTGTCCCTGATCCTGGTCGATGCCCGCAAGGGGATGACCAAGCAGACCCGTCGCCACGCGTTCATCTCCTCGCTGCTGCGGATCCCGCACATGGTCGTGGCCGTCAACAAGATGGACCTCGTCGGCTACGACGAGGACGTGTTCGAGGGCATCATCGATGACTTCACCGAGTGGGCCGCCAAGCTCGACGTCGGTGACCTGACCTTCATCCCGATCTCCGCGCTGCTCGGCGACAACGTCGTGGACCGCTCCGAGGAGATGGGCTGGTACCAGGGGCCGCCGCTGCTCTATCACCTCGAGCACGTGCACATCGCGTCTGACCGCAACATGATCGACTGCCGCCTGCCGGTGCAGTGGGTCGTGCGTCCGCATCGCGACGCGTACCACGACTATCGCGGCTACGCGGGCCAGGTCGCCGGGGGCCTGTTCAAGGTCGGCGACGAGGTGATGGTGCTCCCCGGGGGACAGACCTCGCGGATCGCGGCGATCGACACCGCCGGCCGGGACGTCGAAGAGGCCTTTCCGCCGATGAGCGTGACGCTGCAGCTCGAGGACCAGCTCGACGTCTCGCGCGGCGACATGCTCTGCCGGCCCCACAACCAGCCCACGATCGCCCGCGAGCTCGACGCGATGCTGTGTTGGATGGCCGCGAAGCCGATGGAGGTCTCCTCCCGCTACGTGATCAAGCACACGACCCGCTCGGCCAAGGCGGTCGTCGACGAGATCCAATACCGCGTCGACGTCGACACGCTGCATCGCGACGAAACCGACGGCGGCCTGGGCCTCAACGACATCGGACGGGTGCGCCTGCGATCCAGCCTCGACCTGCTGGTCGATCCGTACGCGCGCAACCGCACCACGGGCAGCTTCATCCTCATCGACGAGGCCACGAACGACACCGTCGGAGCGGGCATGCTCCTCGGTGCCCATTAGCGACGCGGGCCTCCCGGGGTGCGTTAGCACTGCGTTGGGCTTACGGGGGCCCAACGGGAGCCCCTTTATATTGGAACGCCTATGAATCGCTCCTGGGGAGAGCGGCTGACGAGCCGCACCTTCATCGGCCCTGCTCTGTACGTGATCGCGACGGTGCTGCTGGTCGCCCTGGTCGGGATCCCCTACCAGCGGGACATCCTGGCCATCTGGTTGCTGCTCGGCCTGCTCTGCTTCTCGTTGACGGACCTGCGCGGCTACGCGCGCGGAGTGATCCTGGAGTGGCTGCCGTTCGTCGCCATCCTGATCGCCTACGACTCGCTGCGCGGCACGGCCGGGCACCTGTTCGGTGTGCACTACCTGCCCCAGCTGCAGACCGACCAGGCCCTGTTCGGCGGCACCGCGCCGACCGTCACGCTGCAGCATTGGCTCTGGCACGGGCAGGTGGTCTGGTACGACCTGATCCCGTGGGGCGTCTACCTGACCCACTTCTTCGCCACGCCGTTGGTGGCGGCGATCCTGTGGAAGGTGGACCGCCCCCGCTTCCGCTACTTCGCCTCGCTCGTCGTGGTGCTGTCGTTCGCCGGGCTCGTGACCTACGCGCTGTACCCGGCCGCGCCGCCGTGGATGGCGAGCCAGGCGCACCTGATGGCGCCGATCACCCGGATCCTCCCGGACGTCTGGACCTTCCTCGGCGTCCACTCGGCCGGCTCCCTGGTCGAGAACGGCTACCGGTACGCCAACGACGTCGCTGCCGTCCCGTCGCTGCACGCGGCCTTCTCGCTGCTGATCGCGATCACCCTGTGGCCGCGCAAGCGCACATGGCTGCGCCCGCTCGTGGCGCTGTACCCGCTGGCCATGGCCTGCTCGCTCGTCTACACCGGCGAGCACTACGTCAGCGACATCCTGCTGGGCTGGATCTACACGCTGGTCGCGGTGTTCGCGGTCCGGGTGTTCATGCGCCGGCGCGCCGCTCGACGCTCGGCCGCGGCGCCGGTTCCGGCATTCCCGCGTGACGGGCTGCCCGAGCCGGCCTACGCGCGCGAGCGGCCGCGCTGATCAAAGCGCTGATCAAAGCGCTGATCGGGCTGGTGCGGCGGGTTGGTAGGGTCCTCGCCCGCCGAGGGCCGGTAAAGTCCCGCGCCGCCATGTTCTCGAAGGTTCTGATCGCCAACCGCGGCGAGATCGCGGTTCGCGTCATCCGCGCATGTGAGGAACTCGGGATCGCGACCGTCGCGGTCTACTCCGAGCTCGATCGCGACGCCATTCATGTCAAGCGCGCCGACGAGGCCTACCTGCTCGGTCCCGGTCCGGCGGCCGAGAGCTACCTCGTGATCGACAAGATCCTCGATGTGATCGAGCGCTCCGGGGCGGACGCGGTGCATCCGGGCTACGGGTTCCTGGCCGAGAACGCCGCCTTCGCGGCTGCGCTGGAGGAGCGCGGCATCACCTTCATCGGGCCCCCCGCCTCGGCCATCGACGCGATGGGCTCGAAGACCAAGGCCCGCGAGCTGATGGCGGCCGCGGGTGTTCCGATCGTGCCCGGCACGACCGAGCCGGTGGCCGGGGTCGAGGACGCTCGCAAGCTGATCGCCGAGACGATCGGCTTCCCGGTCGCGGTCAAGGCGGCCGGCGGCGGCGGCGGCAAGGGCTTCCGGGTTGCGCTCACCGACGACGAGCTCGAGGCGGCATTCGAGGGCGCTGCACGCGAGGGGGAGAAGTTCTTCGGCGACCCGACCGTCTACCTCGAGCGCTACCTGCCGGATCCGCGCCACGTCGAGGTCCAGGTGCTGGCCGACAAGCACGGCAACGTGATCCACCTCGGCGAGCGCGACTGCTCCATCCAGCGCCGGCATCAGAAGCTGATCGAAGAGGCGCCGGGACCCGCCGTCGACGGGGAGTTGCGCGAACGGATCGGCAAGATCGCCACCGACGCGGCGGCCGCGGTCAACTACTCCGGCGCCGGCACGATCGAAGGGCTGCTCCAGGGTGGCGAGTACTTCTTCCTCGAGATGAACACGCGGGTCCAGGTCGAGCACTGCGTGACCGAGATGGTCACCGGAATCGACATCGTCAAGGAGGGGATCCGGGTCGCCGCCGGCGAGCCGCTCTCGATCACCCAGGAGCAGGTGCAGCTGCGCGGTCACGCGATCGAGTGCCGCATCAACGCCGAGGACGCGAGCAAGAACTTCGCCCCCGCCCCCGGCTCGATCGGGGCCTACCACGAACCCGCAGGACCCGGCGTGCGCATCGATTCCGGGGTCGGTCCCGGCTCGGAGATCTCACCGATGTACGACCCGATGGTGGCCAAGCTGATCGTCTGGGACGTCGATCGCGAACAGGCGACGGCGCGGATGCTGCGGGCGCTGAGCGAGTTCGAGATCGAGGGCCTGAAGACGCTGCTCCCGTTCCACGACGCCATCCTGCGCACCGATCAGTGGAAGGCGGGCGAGACCTGTCGCGACCTGATCGAGGACAAGAAGTGGCTCAAGTCGTTGGCCTTCCCGAAGGTGACGGCGCCAGCTGACGAGGAGCCCGACGAGGTCCCGGTCGAGCACGCCTACACGGTCGAGGTATCCGGCAAGCGCTTCGACGTCAAGGTGATCGGGCCGCCGATGGGCGCCGCTGTCGCCGGCAACGGCTCGGGGCCGGCTGCGTCTGCTCGCAAGCCGCCCCGGCGCAGTGAACGCGCCGGCGGCTCGGGTGGTGGTGGCGCTGGGGACGCGCTGCCCTCCCCGCTTCAGGGCACCGTGCTCAAGGTCGCGGTCCAGCCGGGAGTCGCCGTCGAGGAGGGCGCCCTGGTCTGCGTGATCGAGGCGATGAAGATGGAGAACGAGATCACCGCGCACAAGTCCGGAACCGTCTCGGACCTGCCGATCGCCGTGGGCTCGTCCGTGGCCTCAGGTGACACGATCGCCGTCATCACCTCAGCTGCCGAGTAGCGCCGCGTTCTGCTCGTGGATCCGGCGCTGCGCCCTGGTGCGGCGCGTGGCGGGCAGGGCGGCCGCGAGTCCCTCGGCTCGGAGCGCCTGCATGTAGGCGGTGTCCTCGCCGAGCACGGCGAGCGCGTCGGGGCCCGTGAGCGGCCCGCCGTGACCCGGGATGACGGTGTCGGCCAGCCGCACGAGCGGCTCGAGGCGTGCGAGCGTCGAGAGATAGCCGTCGGCCGAGCCGCCGGCCGACAGCATCGGGATCTCCACCGGTGAGAGGTAGTCGCCGCACACCAGTACGTTGAGCCAGGGCATCCAGTACGCGGTGCCGTCGGCCGTGTGCCCGTCGGCGGGAAGCAGATCGAGCTCGTGCCGCTGCCCGAGGGCGAGGTTGCCGGGCACCGGCAGCTCCTGGACGCCCGCGAGCGCGAGCGGGCCGCGTCCGGTCACGTAGTGCTCCTCGTCGAACTCGCGGAGCTTGCGCTGCGCATCGCCGGGCTCAGCCGTGAGCCGAGCCGCCGTGCTCTCCCCGCATCCGACTGTCGCTTCCGGGAAGGCGAGCCGCGCGAGCAGGTGGTCCCAATCGGCATGCGTGACCAGCAGCCCGGAGACCGGAAACCCTGCCTGGTCGGCGACGGCCCCGAGCGCCTCGAGCTCGTCCGGATACACCGGCGAGTCGATCACGAACCCCTCGCCGTCAGCCCGCACGAACGTGCAGGTCGTCTGCCACACCCGGCTGACCAGCACGATCAGGTCGGTGTGGACGGCGAGCGCCCGCACCTGACAGCTAGGAGATGCCGAGGAGCTTGGCCGCCTCGCGCAGGGATCCGACCTCGGCGTCGGGCTTCTTCTGGCCCGACTCGAGCGCCTGCTTGCTGCGGTTGACCCAGATCACGGGAATCTTCTTCTTCAGGCACGGCTCCACGTCGTGGTAGTAGCTGGCCGCCACGTGGACCCATCCCTTCTTGCCGCCGATGCGCCGCTCGCATTCGGTGAAATGCGCGGGATCGGGCTTGTAGGAGCGCACCTGCTGTGCGGTGACGACGAGGTCGAAATCGCTGGGGATGTGCCGGCGGGTCTGCCCGAGCAGCTTGTCGTCGATGTTGGAGATCAGCCCGATCTTGTGCTTCTTGGCGATCTTCTGCAGCGTCGGGTTGGTCTCCTTGAAGGGCTGCCAGCGCTGGACCGAATCGGGCAGGAAGCCGGAGCGCGAGGGTTCGAGCGGCCAGCCGAGCTGCTTGGAGATCTGCACCGCGGTGCGCCTGAGCACCTCGGCGTACAGCTCGTAGGAGCCGGCCTGGATCTGCTGTTGCACCTCGTGGAAGAGCGGGATCAGCTCGTCGCGCTCGATCGTGAATCCGTCACGGTCGGCTTCGGCGCGGAACGCATCGTAGGCCCCTGTCTCCCAATCGATCAGGGTGCCGTACACGTCGAAGGTCACGAAATTGATGTTCTTGGGGATGGCCACGGCGGCGGATGATGCCACGGGGCTGGCTGATGTTGCGTGCTGCCTGTCATCACGGCCCTTGCGCGGGTGGGTTCGGAGCTTTTGAGATAGGCTGCAAAAGCCGCCCATGGACCTACTCGAGTATCAGGGAAAGCAGCTTTTCGCCCGTCATGGAATCCCTGTTCCGGCCGGAAGACCGGCGCGCACGGTCGAGGAGGCCGTGGCGGCCGCCGAGGAGATCGGCTATCCCTGCGTGGTCAAGGCCCAGGTTCAGATCGGCGGTCGGGGCAAGGCCGGCGGGATCAAAGTTGCCCAGAGCCGTGACGACGCCCAGCGGCACGCGGAGGCCATTCTGGGGATGGATATCCGCGGGTTGACCGTCAACGAGGTGTGGATCGAGTCGGCGTCGGAGATCAGCTCCGAGTACTACGCGTCGATCGTCTTCGACCGGTCGGCCAAGGCGCCGCTGATCATGCTCTCCACCAAGGGCGGGATGGACATCGAGGTGGTGGCCGACGAGGACCCCGACGCGATCGCTCGGTTGCACGTCGACCCGCTGCTCGGCTTCCAGGACTTCCACGGGCGCCGGCTGGCGTTCGAGGCCAGGGTCGATGACGACGTCGTGCGCCCGATCGGTGCGATGCTCTCGAAGCTGTATGACGCGTTCATCGCCGAGGAGGCGACGCTGGTCGAGGTGAACCCGCTGATCGTGACCCCCGAGCGGTCTGTCAAGGCGCTCGACGCCAAGGTCACGCTGGACGACAACGCGCTCTATCGGCACCCCGAGAACGCCGAGTTGCGCGACCCCTCGGCCGAGGACACCCAGGAGCAGATGGCGCACGAGCGCGGGCTGATCTACGTCAAGCTCGACGGCGACATCGGCATCCTCGGCAACGGTGCCGGGCTGGTCATGTCGACGCTCGACGTGGTCGCGCTGGCCGGTGGCAAGCCGGCCAACTTCCTCGATGCCGGCGGCGGCTCGAAGGCCGAGGCGATCACCAGCGCCGTCGAGGTGATCCTCTCCAACCCCAAGGTCAAGGCCGTCCTGTTCAACATCTTCGGCGGCATCACCCGCTGCGATGAGGTCGCGATGGGATTGATCGAGGCGTTCAAGCAGATCAACCCGGACGTGCCGTTCGTGGTCCGTCTCGACGGCACCAACGACGTCCAAGGTCGAGAGCTGCTCGCCGAGGCCAACCTTCCCAACGTGCATATCGAGTCGACGATGGACGGAGCCGCGAAGAAGGTCGTGGAGCTGGCGAACGGCTGATGAGCATTCTCGTCGACAAGAACACGAAGCTCGTCGTGTCCGGGATCACGGGCCGCGAGGGCACCTTCCACAGCCTCCGCAACCGCGAGTACGGCACCCAGGTCGTCGGCGGCGTGACCCCCGGCAAAGGCGGTCAGGACGTCGAGGGAATCCCCGTCTTCAACACCTTCCACGACGCGGTGCACCGCACCGGCGCCAACACGGCGATGATCTTCGTGCCACCGCGCTTCGCCGCCGACTCGATCCTCGAGGCCGAGGACGCCGGCATTGAGCTGATCATCGCCATCACGGAAGGCATTCCCGCCCACGATGAGCTGCGCGTCTTCAACACGATCAAGAAGAACGGCCGTTCCCGCCTGGTCGGGCCCAACTGTCCGGGGATCCTGTCGCCCGGCAAGGCCACCGTCGGCATCATCCCCGCCTCATTCTTCAAAGAGGGCAACGTCGGCGTCGTCTCGCGCTCCGGCACGCTCACCTACCAGATCGGCAACGAGCTGGCCCGCAGCGGCTTCGGCAACTCGACGATCGTCGGGATCGGCGGGGACCCGGTGCCCGGCACCGACTTCATCGACGTGATCGGGCTGTTCGAGCAGGACCCTGAGACCGACCTGATCGTGATGTGCGGGGAGATCGGCGGCGACGCCGAGGAACGCGCAGCCGACTTCATCGCCGAGCGCGTCACCAAGCCCGTGCTCGCCTATATCGCGGGGTTCACCGCTCCCCCGGGCAAGACGATGGGTCACGCGGGCGCGATCGTATCCGGGTCCAAGGGCACCGCGGTCGCGAAGGCCGAGGCGCTCGAGGCCAAGGGCGTGCGCGTCGGACGCACCCCCACCGAGGTGGCCGAAGTCGCGATCTCGCTGCTCGGCGCGGCGGCATAACTCAGCCTCCCGGTTCCCTCACCGGGGCAGCGGCACGCGGTGGCCGCACCGGCCGCTACGCTGAGCGCCTGCTCATGGCTGATCGGGTTCCAGGCGTTGGGGATCTGTCGGCCGGTCTGGCGGAGATCGACGACCGGCTGCGGGAGATCCAAGAGCTGCTGCTCGCCGAGCATCCCGATCTCGGCATCGTGGTGGCGGAGCGCGTGGCCGCGGAGCGGCCAGCGCCGGAGCCCGTGCCGGAGCGCCGGGGTCGCTCCGGTCCGCTCGCGGACATGCTGGAGAGGGCCTCTCGGCCGGTCGGGACGACAGATCTGCGGCTCTCCGACCTCAGACGCCAGGTGGCGGCACTGACGGAGCTGCGCGCCGGCCTGCTGGTCGCGATCCACGCGCTGCTCGACGGCTACGAGGCCGCGCTGCGGGCGAACCCGGGCGAGGCCGAGGTACTGTCGCTGGCGGCCGGTCCGTTCCGCAGCATCGACGCTGTGCGCGCGTTCGAGCGGAGGTTGTCGGAGCTTCCGGAGGTGCGCGAGGTTTCGCGACGCGGCTACGAGGGAACCGACCGAGCGATCATCGAGGTCCGTCTCGAGGCCCCGGGGGAGCCAACGCCGTAGTCTTCGACCCATGTCCAAGCCCATCTCGTTCGCACGCGGCGCTCCGTCGCTCGACATCATCGACGTTGACGGCCTGCGAGCAAGCGCAGACCGGGCATTCTCGGCGGACCCCGCCGGCGTCACCGCCTACGGCACGGCCGTGGGCTACGTTCCCTTGCGCACCTGGATCGCCGATCGTCACGGCGTTGACGTCAAGCAGGTCATGGTCACCAACGGCTCGATGCAGGCGGACGCGTTCCTGTTCGACGCGCTCGTCGCAGCGGGTGACGCGGTGATCGTCGAGCGCCCGACGTACGACCGCACGTTGCTGTCGCTGCGCGGGCGCGGCGCCGACGTGCGCATGATCGAGCTCGAGCACGATGGCATCGATGTGGCGGCGTTGGAGCGTGTCCTGGGGGCGGGCGTGAGCCCGAGGCTCGCCCACATCATCCCCAACTTCCAGAACCCCGCCGGCTACACGCTCTCGTTGCCCAAGCGTGAGCGGCTGCTCGAGCTCGCCCGTGAGCATGGGTTCACGATCTTCGAGGACGACCCGTACGTCGCGCTGCGCTTCGAGGGCGAGTCGCTGCCGACGATGCTCTCGATGGACGGCAGCTCGGTGGTGTACGCGTCCTCGTTCTCAAAGACGGTCTGCCCCGGGATCCGGGTTGGGTACCTGGTCGGTCCCGAGGAGCTGATCGCCCGGGTGACGAAGATCGCCACCAACACCTACATCTCGCCGAGCATGGTCTCGCAGGCCATCGTGCACGAGTTCTGTCAGTCGGGCGCGCTCGAGCGCTCGATCGAGACCGTCAAGGCGGCACTCGGCGAGCGCGCCAGGACGCTGGCCGAGGCGTTACGCCGAGAGCTGCCCGATGCTCGCTTCCAGGAGCCCCAGGGCGGGTACTTCATGTGGGTCGAGTTGCCCCGCGGCACCGACGTGAGGGCACTGTTCGAGGCCGCGTCCGAGCGCGGCGTCCAGTTCGTCAAGGGCTCGGACTTCGTGCTCGAGGGCGCCGAATCGAGCCTGCGGCTGGCCTATTCGGGCGTAACACCGGAGGAGATCGAGGAGGGCATCAAGCGCCTCGCCGACGCCTACGCGCAGATCCAATCCGCGCCGGCCGGCGCCGCGGCTTGAGCGGCCCCGCGAAACGGCGGCGCTCCGGCGGGTTATGAATCTTCATGCAGCCCGACGAGATCCGCGCGCTCGGCGATATCGCCGGTGAGCTCATCGGGGGTGCCGCGTCGCAGGTGCACGACATGCACGACGGGATCGCGAGCCGCGTGTTCGCGGCCGTGGGCCCAGGTGCCGCGCCGGTGCGGGTCGTGCACGACGGGATCGCCCGCGGCGTGTACGCGGCGGTCGGTGCGCTCTCCGGCGTGCTGGTCAAGGGGACCGCCGCAGCGGTGAGCGTCACGCGCCCGCCCGGCGCGCCCTCGCTGTCGCAGAGCACGCGTGGCCGTGTGGCGATGGGGGCGCTGAACGGGGCCTTCGGCGATGCGCTGGAGCAGCGGGGCAACGCGCTTGCGCTACCGATGACGGTGCGCCGCAAGGGCCGAGACGTTCCCCTCACCGAGCCCGCGCTGGCCGAGGCCTTCCCGCACGCCAAGCCGCGCCTCGCCCTGTTCGTCCATGGATTGTGCGAGACCGACGATGCCTGGAGGATGGCCGCCGACCGCCACGTGCCCTACGGCACCCGGCTGGCGCGCGAGCTCGGCTACACCCCGGTCTACGTGCGCTACAACAGCGGGCGCCACATCTCGGAGAACGGGCGCGATCTGGCCGGTCTGCTCGATCGACTGATCGGCGCCTGGCCCGTCGAGGTGCACGAGATCACGATCATCGGGCACTCCGTGGGCGCCCTCGTCGCCCGCAGCGCCTGCCATTACGGTGCCGGCAGCGAGTGGGTCCCGATCGTGCGGCATCTGTTCGCGCTCGGGGCGCCCCACCACGGCGCGCCGCTGGAGCGGATCACCAACGTGGCCAGTCATGCGCTGGCCAAGCTGCCCGAGACGCGCACCTTCTCGCGAGCGCTCAACCTGCGCAGCGCGGGGGTCAAGGACCTGCGCTACGGCTATCTGCGCGACGAGGATTGGCACGGCCAGGACCCCGACACCTTCCTGCGTAACACGGGGCGAGACGTCCCGTTCCTGGGCAGCGCCAATACGTACTTCGTGTGCGCCACGGTCTCGCGTGACCCGCACTCGCATGTCGGGCGGTTGGTCGGCGATCTGCTGGTGCTGCGAGCCAGCGCGTGGGCGCACGGCGGTCACGGCGAGCGGATGCAGTTTCCGATCGACAACTATCGCCAGCTCGGTGGCGCGCACCATCTCGATCTGCTCAACCATCCCGCGGTGTACGGGCAGATCAAGCGTTGGCTGACGAGCGACCGGGCCCTCCCGGCCGCCGTCTCCTGCGGGTAGCGGCGCGACTCAACGCCCGTAGCGCTCCCGACCGAGCACGAGCTGCTCGGGCAAGGCGATTCGGGCGGGCGGCGAAGGCTCTGCAAGCACCGAGACCGTCTCGGCGACGCTGGCCGTGACGGTCGAGACGTTGCCCGCGGCGACGAGCTGAACGAGCTCGCCGTCGTTGGCGGCGATCTCCCCCTCGAGCCCGGGCTCGATGCCGGCATCCTTGAGGTAGTGCAGCAGATCCTCGGCCTCGTTCTCGAAGCGCAGGATCGTCACCTTGGCACCGGGCTTGCAGTCGGCCAGCGGCACCCCGTCGATCCGTTCACCGACGCGGATCGGATGTCCGTGCGGGCAGGTCTTGGCTTCTCCGACCGAGGCGCGCACATAGGCCTCGAAGCGGGGCGTCATCGCATGCTCGAGGTGCTCGGCCTCCTCGTGTACGTCGTCCCACGGCACGCCGACGACATCGGTCAGGAAGCGCTCGATCATCCGGTGTCGGCTCACGATCCGCTCGGCGTGCGAGCGGCCTGACGGCGTGAAGCTGATCATCCGGTCGGCGTCGCGGACGATGTAGCCGTCGCGCTCGAGCCGGCCGATCATCTCGTGCACGGTCGGCGCCGAGAGCTGCATGGCGCGGGCCAGGTTGGCGCCGGTCATCGGCAGTCCCGCCTCGAACAGCCAGAACAGCGTCTGTAGATATTCCTCTTCGGCGACGGTGGCGTGGGCGGCCATGGGGGGATCGTAACCCAGCCGGTTGCTCGGCTCCGGCCGGGCCCGCGGACAGCTCACGCAACCATTAGCATCGGCGGGGCCGTGGCGCTACCTCTGAAGCCCCCGATCGAGCCTCAGCTGGCCCGCTCCAAGCCCGAGCTTCCGGTCGGCGACCAGTGGGCGTACGAGCCGAAGTACGACGGCTTTCGAGCGATCGTGTTCGTCGACGGCGACCGCGTCGAGATCCAATCGCGCTCCGGCAAGCCGCTCGAGCGCTACTTCCCCGAGCTCTCGTTCCCGGCCGGCCGCTACGTGATCGACGGCGAGATCGTGATCGACGGCGCCGTCGAAGCGCAGGACTTCGCCGCCCTGCAGCAGCGGATCCACCCCGCCGAGTCCCGCATCGCCCGGCTCGCCGAGGAGACCCCGGCCCGCTTCATCGCCTTCGACCTGTTGGCCCGGGACGACGAGGCGATGCTCTCCCGGACCTTCGCCGAGCGCCGGGCCGCGCTCGAGGCCATGGATCTCGAGCCGGTCGCGCTCACGCCGCTGACCCGCGTCGCGGCCGAGGCCGAGCCGTGGCTGCACAACGCCGAGGGCGTCGTCGCCAAGGACCTCGGCGCGCCGTACCGTCCCGGCCAGCGCACGGCCATGGCCAAGATCAAGCGGGTGCGGACGATCGACGCCGTCGTCGCCGGCTACCGCCCGGGCAAGGAGCCCGACACCGTCGGCTCGCTGATCCTCGGCCTCTATGACGACGTCGGCTCGCTGCACGTGGTCGGCCACTCCTCCGGCCTGCGGGCGGCCGAGAAGCGGGCGCTGGTGGCCAAGCTGGCCGCGTTCGAGACCGGACAGCGGGGACACGGGGATCCCAGCCGCTGGAAGAACGACAAGGACCTGGAGTGGATTGAGCTGCGGCCCGAGCTCGTCGTCGAGGTCACGTTCGACCACGCCAGCGGCGGTCGCATCCGGCACGGCACCAGGATCCTGCGCTGGCGCGAGGACAAGGCGCCGACGGAGTGCCGCCTGGACCAGATGCAGACCTAGCGGTGCACTCGCGCGTGGCCGGCTCGGGCATCCCGGAGACGATCCTCGTCGCCCCGGACTCGTTCAAGGGGACGTTCTCGGCCGCCGAGGTGGCCGAGGCGATCGGGCGTGGCCTGGAATCTGCCGGTCGCTCCGTCGACAGGTGCCCGGTCTCAGACGGCGGCGAGGGCCTGCTCGAGTCTGTGGGGGGCGCCCTCGGTGCTCACGCCGCGGGGGCCGAGGTGTTGGACCCGATCGGGCGGACCGTGGCGGCCGAGTTCGGGATGCTGCACGACGGTTCGGAGGCGATCGTCGAGATGTCGGCGGCGAGTGGCCTCGGGCTCGTGGGCGAGGATGAGCGGGATCCGGTCGCGGCGTCGACCTACGGGACCGGTGAGTTGATCGTGGCCGCAATTGCGGCCGGGGCGAGGCGGGTACTGGTCGGGGTCGGGGGGAGTGCGACGACCGACGGCGGCCGCGGTGCCGTCGAGGCGATCCGTGACCACGGCGGCCTCGCCGGCGTCCGCCTCGTCGTCCTGTGCGATGTCCGCACGCCGTATGAGGACGCTGCCCGCGTGTTCGGCCCCCAGAAGGGCGCGGATGAGCCGACCGTGCGGCGCCTGACGGCTCGCCTGCATGCGCTTGCACGGAGCTTCGAGCGCGATCCGCGCGGAGTGCCGATGACCGGCGCGGCCGGCGGCCTCGCCGGCGGGCTGTGGGCGGCGTTCGGGGCCGAACTGGTGCCGGGGGCCGCGTTCGTGCTGGACGCGCTGGACTTCGATCGGCGGATGCGAGCCGCCCGCGCGGTGGTCACCGGCGAGGGCAAGCTCGACCAGCAGAGCCTGGCCGGCAAGGCGGTCTCGGAGGTCGCGACTCGGGCGCGGCAGGCGGGCGTTCCATGTCACGCGATCGTCGGCGCGCGAGAGCTGGATGCGTTCGGCGCCCGTGTGCTCGACCTGCAGGCCGTGCTCGAGGCGGGAACGATGGCGCAGCTCGAACGCGCCGGCGGTGAGCTCGCCGAGCTGCTGTGAGGCCTCAGCAGAGCTTGCCGGACGGCTTGTCCGGCGTCGCGCCGGGCGGGTCGGCGACCACGGCGCCGAGCGACTCCAAGAAGCGCGCCATCTCCTTGCCGGAATGCGTCTGCTGGCCCTCCTTGTAGCACGGGTAGGCGCGCGGAGAGCCGTAGGCGTCGGCCCAGCCCATCTCGATGTACGGATAGCCGGGGACGGCGATCGCGATCTGCTGGCCGGCGTGGACCGTCCGCCCCGCTGGGAGCAGCTGCGTCAGGTGCTCGGCCACGTAGATGATGTCGCCGGCATGGCTGCCGTCCAGCAGCTGGTACCAGATGATGTGACCGCCCGGCCAGCCGCTCGCGCTGTCGGAGCCGAGGACCAGCGCGTTCCCGATCGCCAGCACGGGAAGCCGTCGCACCGGGACCCAGTCGACCCCCATGTCCGTCCGGGCGGGCTGCCAGCTCGGGTCCGTGAACGGATTGACGTACCCGTTCGGCACGGCGGGTCGGACCGCGTGGGCGTGGGCGGGCGGCTTGGGACGGGGCTTGCGCGGCTTGGGACGGGGCTTGGGCGGCTTGGGACGGGGGTTGGGCGCCTGCGCGGAGGCGCCGCCCGACCCGCGCAGGACCAGGGGCGTACTCGAGGCCGGCTGGAGGCCCGCTCCGCCCGAGCTCGCCTGCGCCTGGCTCCCGGTCGCCCCGAGGAGCGCGACCGCCCCCACGAAGCCGGGGAGGACGCGGCACGCGATTGTCCTGATCCGTCGGAAGTCCATCTCTGCCGGGCTATCGACCTCCGGGCCCGCATCGTTGAGCTCTGGGCGCTCGCTTGCCGGCCCGCGGACAGCAGACATCAGCGGCTCGCCGAGCCCGCGACCAGCGGTCGCACGAACGGCGGTGCCTTCGGGAGCGAGCCGTGCTCGACGTCACCGGGCACGAACCCGGCTCCGGCGATCGCGCTCAGCGTGTCCCGGTTGCACGTGCAGCCGGCGGCGAGGCGCACCCACACCGGCCGGGCCAGATCCTGCCAGCGGGCGAGCTCCGGGCGCTCGGAGCGCACATGCTCGAGGAACAGGAGGCGCCCGCCGGACCGTAGGACCCGACGCAGCTCGGCCAGCGTCGCGCCCGGGTCGGCCACTGTGCACAGGACCAGCGTCGAGACGGCGTAGTCGAAGCTGTGATCGGCGAACGGCAGCCGCTCAGCCGGGGCTCTGACCACCTGCAGCGGTCGCCTGAGCTGCCGTGCCGTGCGCTCGAGTCGCCGAGCCATCGCCGCCTCCGGCTCGGTCAGCACCAGCTCGGTGACCGCGTCGGGGTAGAGCGCGACGTTGGCGCCGGTGCCGGCCCCGATCTCGAGCACTCGGCCGCCGGCCTCGGCCAGCAGGCGGCGCCGGCATTCGCGCAGTCCGGCCTGTTCGGACGCGCTCATCGCGCGGTCGTAGCAGGCTGCGAACAATCGCCCGGAGAGGCTCATCGCCACGCGAGCCTACGGGATCGGAGGTCGGCCGGCGGCCGGGGCCCCGCCGGCCGACCCCCGGTTGATCAGTGGGCGAAGGCTTTGCGGACCTCCGGTCGCGGCGCCGGGATCGGCCCGTCGAGCGACTCGAAGAACTCGGTCACCTTGCCGAGGTGGTCGAGCAGCATGTCCGCCATGTCCATCGTCATGCCGGCGCGGATCACCACGCGCAGGACGGCGAGATCCTCGAGGTTGGCCGGGAAGGTGTAGGCGGGCACCAGCCACCCGTGCATCCGCAGGCGGTCGGAGACGTCGTACACGGTGTAGTTCTCGATCTCCGGCTTGAGCGCGAACGCGAACACCGGCAGCTCGCTGCCGTCGCTGATCAGGCGGTACGGCCCCATCTCGCGGACACCGTTCGAGATGTGCATCGCCACGTCCTGGGCATTCTGCATCACCCGGCGGTACCCCTCGCGACCGAGGCTCATGAACATCAGATACTGGGCGATCACCTGGCTTCCCGGGCGTGAGAAGTTGAGCGTGAACGTCGGCATGTTCCCGCCGAGGTAGTTGACGTTGAAGATCAGCTCCTCGGGCAGTGCCTCCTTGTTGCGCCAGATCGCCCAGCCGATCCCCGGGTAGACGAGGCCGTACTTGTGCCCCGAGGCGTTGATCGACTGCACGCGCGCAACCCGGAAGTCCCATTCGAGGTCGGGTTGGATGAACGGCGCCACGAAGCCGCCGGACGCCGCGTCCACGTGCAGCGGCACGTTCAGGCCGCGATCGCGCTCGAGGGCGTCGAGCGCCTCCGAGATCTCCTTGACCGGCTCATAGCTGCCGTCGAAGGTGGAGCCGAGAATCGCCACCACGCCGATCGTGTTCTCATCGCACATCGCCACGGCCTCGGCGGCGCCGATGTGGTAGCGCTCCCCGTCGACCGGCACGTACCTTGCCTCGACATCCCAGTAGCGGCAGAACTTCTCCCAGCACACCTGCACGTTGGCGCCCATCACCAGGTTGGGACGGTCGCTGGGCTTGCCGGCATCCTTCATGCCCGCCCGCCACCGCCATTTCAGCGCCATGCCGGACAGCATCACCGCCTCGCTCGAGCCGGTCGTGGAGCACCCGGTCGCCTGCTCCTCCTCCGGCGCGTGCCACAGGTCGGCGACGATGTTCACACATCGCTCCTCGAGCTCCGCCGTCTGCGGATACTCGTCCTTGTCGATCATGTTCTTGTCGGCCGTCTCGGCCATCAGCTTGGCCGCGATCGACGGCATCCACGTCGTCACGAACGTGGCCAGGTTCAGGCGTGAGGATCCATCGAGCAGCAGCTCGTTGGAGATCAGCTCATACGCGGTCTCGAGGTGGACCCCGTGATCGGCCAGCTGATGCTTGGGGACGACGAGCTCGGTGTCGTGGTGGACGGGGGTTGCGCTTGCGTTCTTGGTTGCCGATTGGCGGGTGTGTCGGGACAAGGCCATGCTCCAGCCTCCTCATGAGGTTGTGGGCGGTCGCGCCCATCATCGCTGAGCGCGATGGCGCAGGGTGAACCGATGACTCGTACAAACGTCCACGCGTCGCGCTGAAACCGTAAGCCGCATGACACCCTGCCGTGAGATGTAGACACTCTGCTTTAGGGCGCAACGATGCGTGGCGATGATCGGGTACCAGCTCTTCCAGGCGGACCCGCCGGCCACGGCTCAGGCGGCAGGGACGGCTCAGCCAACCCACCGTCGGCCGGCGCGATCCGGGGCGTGGGGCGCTGAAAGGCGTCCCGCGCCCTGTCTCTTCGTCGGGCGCTTGTCGGGCGCTTTCGGGCGCTTGTCGTGCGCGCCGGCGTGCGGGATTGTCAGTCGGCGGCGTGGGCCCGCGGCGGCGGCTGACAGCCGAGATCGATCAGGTGCCGGCTGAAGGCCGCCCGGTCGCGGTCGGGGTGAAACGGCTGGTCGCCGTCCCGCAGCAGTGCGGCGATCCGCTCGAGGTCGTACAGCAGCGCGAGCTTGCCGGGCGGATCGTCCCATTCGCCCGAGTCGTAGCGATGGGTCCACGCTGCCAGGGCCGCGAGTGCCTCTACCTGGAGCTCGGACTCCCACCATCTGGAGCGGACCGGCAACCCGTACCGATCGCGCAGCAGGCACACATCGGTCCACAGCCGCTCGAACCACAGCCAGCGCTCGCGGGGGTACAGGCCCCGCCAATCGAGCGGCCAGCGCGGCGAGTCCGGATCTCCGGGGCCGCCGGGATCCCAGTCGTCCCATCGCGCCGGGCCGAAGTCCTCGAAGCTCATGACCGCGCGAGTCTCCGCAGTCGCCGGTCCTTGAACCACATCCGCAGCTGCAGCTCGATCGGCGGGAGCCGTCCGTACAGCAGCAGCGCCCGCCCGTCGGGGAGCTGACGCAGCGCCTCGGGAGCCAGCAGCGGCCGTGAGCGGCTCGCGATCGATCGCGTGGTGCCACCCGATCCTGAGGTCCGGGTGAGGTCGCGCACGTCGGTCTCGCCGGCCAGCCCGGAGAAGTAGCGCAGCGTGTCGAGGTCGGCCACGCCTGGGAGCAGCATTCGAGCCCGGTGACTGTTGATCACCGTCTCGGCCTGCTGGCCGTAGCGGCTGCGCGCCTGGGCCAGGTCGTGGAACACCGACACCAGCTGGATGTCGTGGCTCGGCGCCGTCGAGGCGATCTCGGCCAGGTTCGGCAGCGGCGCCACGTTGCCTGCCTCGTCGAGGCACACCAGCAAAGGCCGCCGGAGCCGGCCGCCGGACCGCGTCGCCCGCTCGTAGGCTCGGTCGATGATCTCTGAGATCAGTGCGACGAAGATGGGGCGCAGCAGCTTCGACGCCTTCGCGTCACCGACGAGGTAGAGCGTCGCATCGTGGTCGAGCAGTGTCTCCGGCGTGATCTCGCCGGCTGCGGCGGAGCGGGCGACCCGGTTGAACCGGTAGGCGCGCAGCAGCGCCTGTACGGTGCCCTCGATCGAGGACCGGGTGCGGTCGGCCTGGGCCTCGAACGCCCGTGCCGCGTCATACGCCGCACGAGCGTCCGTCAGCCGGCCCGCGTCCGGGGCTCCGTCGGCGAGCCGCCGGAGGATCGCATCGAGCTCACGCGGGTCCTGCCCATACGCCCACCGCACGACCCGCTCCATCCCGGTTCCGGTCCCGGCGGCGGCGAACATCAGCGGCGCCAGCCGCTGCTCGGCCGCCACCGACCAGAACTCCCCTCCCTCGACCCGACGCTGATCGAGTTCGCCGGCGGAGGCCAGGCGCCAGGCGGCTTCGAGCGCGCCGTCCCAGGTGGTCGCGGCGGCGAGCGGCGACCAGGCCTGGGCGGCACGGCCGCTGAGCTCGAACGGATCGAAGATCAGCACCGGGCCGAGCGCCCGTCGTCTGTCGATGCTCGCATCGAGCAGATCGGTCTTGATCGAGGAGGCGATCACCGGCCCGTCCCACTCGAGCAGCGCCGGCACGGCCAGGCCCGCCGACTTGCCCGCCTGAGGAGGCCCGAAGACGACGAGCGCATGCCGCCGTTCGGCGCGCAGCAGCCGTCCCCGCGCACGGCCCAGCCCGAGCCGCGGGCCGCTCGCCTGCCGCCTGTGAGTGAGCTCACGCAGCTCCGAGGTGCGGGCCCAGCGTGCCGGACCGTGACGCGCGCCCGACCCGGATCGCGTCAGCGCGAGCGCGCCGCTCGCAGCGCCGAGCACCCCGATCGCGAGCGGCGCCAGCAGCACGTAGAAGCCGGCCGCTCGCGGTAGGTCGCGTCGCACGGCCGGGGGCCAGGCGGCCGCCGGCTGCGCGAACCTGGATGGCAGCCGCTCGAGGATGCCGGGGACCTGCCCCAGGGCCACGTGTGGCCAGCCGCCTCCGAACACAAGGCCGGCGAGCTGGCCCCACGACCACACCACCAGCGACAGGCCGAGCCCTGCGGCGAGGACCGTGACGAGGACCAGGTCGGCGGAGCCGATCGCGCGAGGGCGGCTCATCGGCGGCTCGTGGGTTCCGGCCCGGCCCGCATGCCGGTGTCCGTGTTGGTGAGCCGGCTCTCGAGCCGTGAGCGGTAGTGCTGGACCACGAACGAGCGGGCGCCCACGCGCCATAGCGCCTGTCCGGCCGACAGCATCGAGATCAGCTGCGCCTCGCGCTCGGACAGCCCGAGCAGCGTGCGCGTCAGCGGAACCTGGCTCTCGTCCTGGTGGTAGACGACCCGGGTCGACGCGTCGGCGATCAGCCCCTCGGCGATCCGGGCCGCCCGCGAGCCCGCGTCCCCGGCGGTCTGCAGGTCGGCCAGCTTGTGCAGCACGACGAGATTCATGACGCCGAACTGTCGCGCGAGCTTGAAGTTGGACTGAAACCACTCGCCGAGCCCGGTGTGCTGGATGATCTTCCACGACTCGTCGGCGACGTTGATCATTCGCTCACGCCCCGGTCGCTCCGCCATCCGGGCCAGCAGGGCGCTCATCCACGCCGTCGCGCACGCCATCAGAATGCCGACGGCCGGGGAGTCCTTGACGGCGTGGAGGTCGAGCACGACGAGCCGGGCGTCGAGATCGAGGCCGGGAGAGGTGGGGCCGTCGAACATTCCGCGGAGCGGGCCTTCGCACAGGTCCTGGAGCGCGAGCGCGGCCCGTCGCGCATCGGCGGCGAGACGCTCAGGGGTCGTGCAGAGCCGCTGAGCCATGTCCCCGGTGGGGTTGAACAGGATCGCTGCGATCGCCGGCAGGGTCGGCTCCTCGCGCCCGCGGCCGCGCACCGTGTACAGCGCCTCGCGCAGCGCCGCGGCCTCGCTCTGGGAGAGAGCCCCGCCGATCGCCGTCACGGTCACGGCGCGCAGCAGCTCGAGCTGAGCATGCTCCTCGGGCCGCGAGGCGAGCGGATTCAGCCGCACGGCGGCACCCGGGACGAGCGAGATCGGCCGCACACCCACCGCGTCGCACAGCGGTCCGTACTCCCGCTTGACGTCGAGCACGAACGCCCGGCGACCGAACAGCAGCATCCGCCACAGCAGCGTCTTGACCAGCGAGCTCTTGCCCTGTCCGAGCTTGCCGAGCACGATCGCGTTGGGATCGTCGAGGATGCCCTCGCCGTACAGGAGCCACGGGTCGTAACAGAACGCTCCGCCGCTGGAGTCACGCCCGATGAACGCGCCGCGACCCCCGAGGCCGCCCGCGGCCGTGAACGGGTGGATGGCCTGAGCATGGCGGGTGGTGCTGCGATGGCCGGGACGCTCCGCGGCGAAGGCGCGCAGTCGGCTCACGCGAGCCCCCGGCACAGCGGCAGCGTGAAGGTGAACGCCTCGGCCTGCTGCCCGTACATGCGGAACAGCTCGAGCCGTGCCCGCGCGGCGTGCTCGAGCATCTCCGAACTGGCGCGCCGCAGGTCGTCGACGTCCCGGCCAGAGACGGTGACGAAGCCGCTCAGCCGGACCTCGGAGTGGCCGGCGGCGATCTCGGCCTCGCGGCGCACAGTCGCCTCCTGGGCCTGGCGCTGGCGCGCGGTCTCCGACTGCCCGAAGCGACGGCGCAGCTCGACGTCTGCGCGTTCCCGGGTGACGGCCGCCTCCACCTCACGCGCGGCGCGGTCAGCCGGAATCGGTTCGAACGTCACCGCCACGGTGCGCACAGCGTTGGACCGTCCCAGCACCGCGTCCATGAACATCGGCGAGACCTCCGAGCGCGGCCAGCCCCCGATCCAGTACGTCGCATGGAGCGCGCCGTCGCTGCGGAAGTGATCCCAGCTTTCCTCGGCGCCGAGCGGCCACGCATTCGCCTCGGCGAGGCCGTCACGCGTGGGGTCGGCCGTCTCCAGAGCCGCCAGCTCGGCGCGACAGAACGGATCGAACGCGGTGCGCAGCGCCCGCGCGAGCGCTCCCGGGCTGAGCGCGCCGAGCACCGTGACCTCGGCGGCCTCGAGCCCGACCGCCACGCGCTCGGCTTCCTCGACCAGTGCGCGAGCCGGCGCGTCGGGATCACGGTCGCGCACGCGGCGCGCGTCGACCTGAACCGCGAGCAGAATCTCGTGCTCCTGCGCAGCCCGGGTGGTGGCACCGATGAGCTCGAGATAGGACTCGATCATCGGCGTCCCGCGCAATGGCACGGTCGGGTCGCGCTCCGCGGCCAGCCATCGGGCCAGCTCGTCGCCCTGCGCCGGTGCGCTCCGCTCCACCCATTGGATCCGTCGCATCGCGGCTCCGCCGGCGCTCGCGAGCACCAGGCCCCAGCGCGCCAGCCGGCGCTCCTGGGCCTCCGGATCGAGGAGCGAGAAGGCGACCACGCGGCAGGCGAGCACAGCAGTCAGCAGCCGCCCCCGCTCCGATAGCGCCCCGAGTGGGCGCTCGCGGTAGCCGATCTCAACGATCCGTGCTCCGCGCAGGGCGGGCGGTGGCCCCGACGCCGGCGCGCGCAGACCCAGCGAGTCGGCCTCCGAGCGCCGATCTGCCGACATGCCGCGGGCCGGCACGGGCGAGCGGAAGACTCGGCGGCGCCGACGCACGCCGCGGACGGCGAACAGGGTCACGACGGGCAACCACTCGACCGGTGAGCGCGACGCCAGCGGGGCGAACGCGAGCCCGGCCGAGGCGGCGAGGAGCACCATGGCCGCGAGCGCGCCAGGGGGCGACGGGGCTTGGTCGACAACGGCGATGGCCAGCACCACACCGACACCGAGCGCCGCGGCCTGGCTTGCGCGCAGCGGCCCCAGGATCCCGCGGCGCTCGAGCGGGCCGAACCGGTAGGTGAGGCGCGAGCTCACGGGACGTGGTCCTCGTGCGGGTCACGCTCCGGTTCCGGTTCCGGCGCCAGGTCGTGCTGCGTATCGCCGTCCCACGCCAGGGGCGCTGCGAAGCCCTCCGGCGTGGCCGTGAACGTCAGGGTCCAGTCGGGAGCGGCGGCGGTGTCGGGGGTGCTCGGCGTGTCGGGGGTGGCGGGTGAGTCGAGCGCGGCGGGGATGGTGGGTGCGGCGGGCGTGCTCGGCGTGTCGGGGGCGGCGGGTGAGTCGGGCGCGGCGGGGATGGTGGGTGCGGCGGGCGTGCTCGGCGTGTCGGGAGCGGCGGGTGAGTCGGGCGTGCTCGACGTGGCGGGGGTGCCAGGCGTGTTGGGCGTGTACGGCGTCTCGGGCGTGTTGGGCGCCTCGGCACCGCGCCCGTCGAGACCGCCCCTCCCCGTGGTGGCGGTGCCGTCCTCCACCGGCTCCTCGGCCGGCGTCTCGCCGGCCGGCCACCCGTCGAGGTGATCGGCGTCGCGTCGCATCGCGGCCGTGACGCCACTGGCCCAGTCCCTGCCGGCGCCGGCCCAGGCATAGGCGCTCTCCTCGGCCGAGCTCCGCGACGCGCGCGCTTCGGCTCGGAGCGGCCCGGCGGCGTGGCTGGCGAGCTCCGTGACCGGGAGCAGGCGTAAGAGCGCCCACGGAGCGAACGCCCCCAAGAGCACGAGCACGGCGCCGGCAAGCGCTCCGACGATGCCGCTTCCTCCTCGGTGTCCGAGCGCCGCTCCGCCCAGCGAGAGGACGGACACGATCGCGAACTTGGCCAAGATCAACGCGACGAGCAGTTCGATCGCGCGGCTCGCCCACACCCGTCGGGACGGCCACACCATGGCCGCGAACGCCAGCGGGAGCATCAACACCACGACGTAGACCGCGGCCTCGCGCATCAGCAGCTCGAGCCACAGCACGAGCGCGCCGGCGGCGGCGAGCAGACCCACCATGAAGGCGAGAAATGGTGAGCCCTTGAATATCGCCAGCGTGCCGGCGATCCCGCCGGCCTTGACCAGGAAGCGGGTTCCGTCACCACCCGCCGCGCTCGCGACCACCGCCGAGAGCTGGTCGGATGCCGCCAGCAGCAACATCGTCAGCGGGGCGGCGATTCCGACCGCCACGAGCGCCAGCGGCAGATAGCCGAGCGCGGCCCGGGCGAGCAGCGCGAGGTCGGCTCGGATCACGGCCTGGGCGGCGGCGGCGAACAGGAACGGCATCGTCAGCAGCGCGGCGATTCCGCCCATCCGCCAGTAGGTGGACGAGAACCACGCTCCGTCGAGCTGGGGGCTCGTCGTCTGGCCGATCACCCTCGCCGTCTCGTCGAGGGCGAACCGGGCTCCGCCCACCACCCACGCTCCGAGTGCGGCCAGACCGACGGCCGTTCCCGCGGTGGAAGCGCCGCCGCCGAGCAGCGTCGTCGCCGCGCTGCCCACGTGCCCCTTGAGCAGCTTCTTGCCGGCGCTGAGCACCTTGCCCGGCGCCTGCAGCACGCCACAGGCCTTGCCGGCCACCCCGCTCGCGAGCTTGGCCGCGCCGCAGATCGGTTTCAAGGGGTTGAGCTTGGCGCGCGCATCGGGCGCCATCGCACCGGCCACCCACAAGGAGGCCGCACAGAGAGAGACGGCGCACACCATCGTCGCCGGGGTCGAGGTCCGGGACCACATGCCTACCTCGCCGTCGTGCCGAGGTGCTCGAAGAAGTTCACGAGTCCCGGCGCGGCGCCGACCACGAGCGCCGCCGCGCCGGAGATCAGCGCCGCCATGCGTCCCCGAGCCGCGTAGTGGTGGTTGTTGGAGTGGGACGCGACCGCCCACAGCGCCGCGCCGACGAACGCCCCGATCATCGCGATCGCGAGCGCCCACGCCTCCGTGCCGTTGACGAGCTGCTGGAGCACGTTGCTCCCCGGCAGGGCGGTGAGGCTGGGGTGCGCGCTGACGGTCTGACCGGCCGCGGCGAGGGGAGCGACGTTGACCAACGGAATCTCGATCATCATGATCTCCTGAAGCTAAATAAGACTATTTTGACCTAATTGAGGCTAGCAAGATATTCGTGGACCTGCTAGTGTGATTCGCATCAACTTAGTCTCAATTAGACTCAGTACACCGACCAATGGATCCACACGCACCAGTCTCCGTGGCACCCGACGAGCTCGAAGCCCTGTATGCGGCTCTCTCGCGTCGGCTTGAACAGGTCGTGCGGATGGACGTTCGGGCGCCGGAGGCGGTGATCGAGGACGCCTGCCAGGTCGCGTGGATCCGGTTGGTGCGCCACTCTGGCCGGGTCCGCCGGGATGCCGTGCTCTCCTGGCTGGCCACGACTGCGGTCCGGGAGGCCTACAAGCTCACCCGGCGCGAGAGCCGCGAGCTGTCGCTCGACGCGGCGCTCGAGCAGGCGGATGGGCTGCCCGGCGCTCCCAGGTCGCCCGGCCCGCACGAGGTACTCGAACAGCGCGAGCGCCTGGCCGGGATCCGGACGCTGCCCGAGCGCCAACAGCGTCTGCTGTGGCTACACGCGTTCGGGTACAGCTACACCGAAATGGCCGCCCACGACGGCATCAGCCGCCGCACGGTCGAGCGTCAGCTGCTGCGGGCGAAGGGGAGCGTCCGTGAGGGCGGGTTGGAGCGGTAGGGGCGGCGCGGGGTCGCCCGGGGTCGGGCGCCGGGCGGGTTGGCGGGGGACCGGGGGGCAGGGCGCCCGGCGGGTTGCCGCGGGACCGGGGGTCAGCGCGCCGGGCGGGTCGCCGCGGGACCGGGGTCAGGGCGCCGGGCGGGTTGCCGGACCGCGCGATCGCCGGTTGGAACAGCCATTTCGTGGCACCTCGACGGCGCGCCGACCCGCCATGGAACTTAATGGCTGCCTGACGACCAAAACGTTCCTCGGCGCGCTCGCCGGCGGGCGAGAGGCCACGAAATGGACGTGACCCGCCGATCGCACGTCTGACCGCTCGGTTCGCTCGTGTCCGGCCCGAGGGACCTGCACGGTGGGAAGCCGCATCGCCCGAGGCCGCGAACCAACGCACCCCTCCCAACCGCGCCCCCCCCACCACTCTCGGGGGGCCCCGAAGAGAACCAACCGCGACCCCGCCCCCACCCACTCTCGGGGGCCCCGAGGAGAACCGCCCGCGACGGGCCCCACCACTCCCGGGGGCCCCGAGGAGAACCGCCCGCGGACCCCGCCTCACGCAACTACTCAAGCGCCACCAACGCGGCCATTGGCGGCCCGCACGGCGCAACGCGCGCGCGCAGCCGTCGGCCGAACCCATGGCGCGGCTGCACGTGCAGCGAGGCGACCCGCTGGTCGCCGCCCGCGGCGCGGGTGATCGCCAAGGCGAGGCTCACGATCGTCGCGCGCCCGCGCCCGCGCCCGCGCCCGCGTCCGCGGCGAACAGGACCTCGGACACGTGCCGGTTGACCGCCTCGAGTTCGCGGACGGCGAGGACGACCTCCGCCCGGGCGGATACCGCCTGGACCGACAACGACGAGTCGATCACGAGGAAGGCTCCGTGGACGGCCGGGGCGACATCGGACCGCGTCCGCAACAGGATTCCCAGCGAGCATGAGGGGCACACCCTGGGGCCGCCGGAACCACCCCTGTGCGGCCGCGCCGGCGGGGCCCCGCAACGGCTGCAGAACCAGCTCATCGTCACCGGTGCGCCGGCTTGTCGACCGGTGGCGCGATCGGCGACGAGCCGGAGGTGGCGCGCTGCGGGGGAGGGTGCCGTCATGCACCCACCGTCGACGGAACCCAGGCTGATCGCGGGCGAGAGTCGTCTTGATGGCGCTTTGGGGCCCAATCCTCCGCCCGAGTTGAATCGGCGATGGATCATTCGTCCACACAGTTCTGCCGAGGCCGGCCGACGCCATGAGGCCACAGGGGGCAAAGACCCTAAAGGTGGTCCGATGCTGTCGTTTGGTGAACCGTGGGCGCCCACGTTGCGTATAAATCCCTGAGCCGCCCATCGGCGCGCCCGATCAATTCGAGACATGAGCGAGCCCGCCCAATGAAGATCGCGATCGTCGGTGCCGGTGTTTCCGGCCTGGTCGCCGCGCACCTGCTCCACCGCGAGCACGAGATCACCGTGTTCGAGGCCGCAGACTGGATCGGCGGACACACGCATACGGTGCCGGTGCAGGCCGAGACCCGGAGCTACGAGGTGGATACGGGGTTCATCGTGATGAACGACCGCAACTACCCGAACTTCGAGCGGCTGCTGTCGAAGCTGGGCGTGGCCACCCAGCCCAGCAACATGAGCTTCAGCGTCTCTGACGGCGAGTTCGAGTACAGCTCGTCCTCGCTCAACGGCCTGTTCGCGAACCGTCGCCATGTCGTCTCGCCGCGCTTCCTGCGGATGCTCGCCGACGTGCGTCGTTTCCAGCGCGAGGCGCGCGAGCTGCTGGCCCACGACGGCGATGGTCCCTCGCTGCGCGAGTATCTCGAGCGGGGACGCTACTCGGCGCCGTTCGTGGACAAGCTGATCGTCCCCCAGGCAGCCGCCGTGTGGTCCTCCGACCCGGAGCAGATGTGGTCCTTCCCCGCGCGCTTCCTGGTCCAGTTCTTCGCCAACCACGGCATGCTCAGTCTGCGCGACCGGCCTCAGTGGCGGACCGTGGCCGGGGGCTCACACCGCTACGTCGAGGCCCTGATCCGGCCATTCCGCGACCGCATCCGCGTGGCCAGTCCGGTGACGTCGATCGCGCGGGAGCCCGACCACATCCTCCTCACTCCGCAGCGCGGGGAGGCCGAGCGCTACGACCGGGTGATGATCGCCACGCACTCCGACCAGGCTCTGCGCATGCTGTCGAACGCGACCGACCGCGAGCACGAGCTCCTCGGCTCGATCCCCTATCAGCGCAACGACGTCGTGCTCCACAGCGATCGCTCGCTGCTGCCGCGACGGCGGGCGGCGTGGGCGAGCTGGAACTACCACCTCGACGCGGGTGACGGAGCGAGCAAGGTCACCTACCACATGAACCGGCTGCAGTCGCTCTCCGCCGACCGCGAGCTGTGCGTCACGCTCAACCTCAGCGACCGGATCGATCCGGATGCGATCCTCGGGCGCTGGAACTACGAGCATCCCGTGTACACCCGCGCCGGCGTCGCGGCCCAGCGGCGGCGGCGGGAGATCGACGGGACCGACCGGATCCATTACTGTGGCGCCTACTGGGGTTGGGGCTTCCATGAAGACGGAGTGCTCAGCGCGATGAAGGCGTGCGAGGCCTTGGGTGGACGGTTGTGAGGCAGGCCAGCTGCATCTATGAGGGCGTGGTCCGCCACCGTCGCCGCACCCCGCGCGAGCACGCCTTCGACTACCGCGTGTTCATGATGTACCTCGACCTCGGGGAGCTTCCGGAGCTGTTCGACGGCTGTCCGTTGTGGTCGGCGCGGCGTCCGGCGCCGGCGCGCTTCCGGCGGGCCGATTATCTTGGCGACCCCAGCGTGCCCCTCGACGAATCGGTCCGGCGCCTGGTCACCGATCGGATCGGTGAGCGGCCCCAGGGACCCGTGCGGGTGCTCAGCAACCTCCGCTACCTCGGGCACTGCTTCAACCCGGTCAGCTTCTACTACTGCTTCGACGCCACGGCTCACACCGTCGAGTTCGTCGTCGCCGAGGTCACCAACACACCCTGGGGCGAGCGCCATGCCTACGTCTCGCGGGCGCTGAACAGCCGACAGGGCAAGGAGCTGCATGTCTCGCCGTTCTGGGGCATGAACATGGAGTACGACTGGCGTATCGGCGAGCCGCGCGATCGTCTGCATGTCTCAATCGGGGCCGACCGCGACGGTGAGCGCGTGTTCGACGCCACGCTGGCGCTGCGCCGGCGCGAGATCACGAGCCGCTCCCTGATCGAGCTGCTGCTGCGACACCCGCCGATGACGATGAAGGTCAGCGGCGCGATCTATGCCGAGGCGCTGCGCCTGCGGCTCAAGGGCATCCGTCCGTACCCCCATCCGAAGGCGGTGACAAGATGAACAGCCGGGTCGCTCGCGCGATCGTGCTCGGGACGTTGCGCAATCTCCACGGCGGTCAGCTGCGTATGGTCGAGTCAGGACGGCAGACCGTGCTCGGGACGCCGTCATCCCTCGTCGCGACGGTGTCGATCCGCGACGCGCGGGCCTGGAGCGCCTTTTTGCGCGGGAGCTTCGGCCTGGCCGCCTCCTACCGCGACGGCTGGTGGGACTGCGATGACCTCGTCGCGCTGACCCGCATCGCCGCTCGCAACGTCCACGGCCTCGATCGCCTGCGCGCCTGGATCGCCCCGGTCTGGCATCCCGTTCAGCGCACCGCGCGTCGGGTCCATGCGCCCACGATCGGGCGCAGCCGCCGTCAGATCGCCGCCCATTACGACCTCGGCAACGACCTGTTCGCGCTGTTCCTCGACGAGACGATGAGCTACTCGGCGGCCCTCTTCGAATCGCCGAGCTCGACGCTGTACGACGCCTCGGTGGCCAAGCTCGACCGGGTGTGCCGCAAGCTCGACCTCTGTCCTGACGATCACCTGCTGGAGATCGGCAGCGGCTGGGGTGGCCTCGCCGTTCACGCCGCGGCCAACTACGGCTGCCGGGTGACGACGACCACCATCTCGAAGGAGCAGCACGCCCTGGCCATTGAACGGGTCCGGGCCGCGGGTCTCGAGCATCGGGTGACGGTGCTGCTCCAGGACTATCGTGAGCTCGGCGGGACCTACGACAAGCTCGTGTCGATCGAGATGATCGAGGCGGTCGGGTGGCAGTTCTTCGACACCTACTTCCGCCGCTGCTCGGACCTGCTCGAGCCGCACGGCGCGATGCTGCTGCAGGCGATCACGATCGACGATCGCGCGTATGAGGTCGAGAAGGGCGGTCGCAGCTTCACCAACACGCTCATCTTCCCCGGCGGCTGCCTCCCGTCGCTGGAGGTGATCGACGGCTGCGTGGCGCGCGAGACCGACCTGCGCCCCGTCGAGATCGAGGACATGACGACGCACTACGTACGCACGCTCGCCGCATGGCGCACGCGGTTCGCGGCGGCATCGGAGCGACTCGAGGAGCTCGGCTACGACGAGCGCTTCCAGCGCCTGTGGAACTTCTATCTCAGCTACAGCCAGGGCGGATTCGCCGAGCGCCGGATCCAGGTCGCCCAGCACCTGCTGGCCAAGCCCCGGTTCAGCGTCCGCCTGCGGGCCGCGGTCAGCGGCGAGCCCGACCGCGCTTACGCCGCCGGCGCTCAGCCGGGCTGAGCTTCCGGGTCTTGGGCTTCGCCTTCTGGGCGCCGCCTCGCCCTTCGTTGCCGCCCACGTGCTGGTGATGCCGGATGGGTGCCCGCCGGCGCGCGTCGCGCCAGATGAAGAAGCAGATGCCGCCCAGGACGACGATCGCCCCGATCCCGATCAGCAATGCGTCGCCGCCGCTGAGACCGCCTGACGAGCTGCTGCCCGGAGTCGTGACGACGACCGGAGGGCTCGTGGTCGTCGTCTGCACCGGCGCCGGCGACGACGGGATCCCGGGTGAGAACGGGCTCGTCGCTATGGCCGCGGACGCCGCCGCGGGAGCGCTCAGCATCAGCGCGACGGCGACAAGCCAGGCCCCGCTCCTCGTCGTCATCTACCGCTCCGACGCGAGCGGCTGTTCCATCGCGGGAGTCTCCGGCGGATCGCGGTAGGGCTGCTCCACCTCGACGTCCTCCTCGTGGTACACGCTCTCGGCGTTGACCGCCCAGATGTCGTGGTGCGTGCCGAGCAGAATGTTGTCGACAGCGCGCATCGAGGTCAGCATCGAGTGGTCGGAGTTGTTGTACCGGTGCAGCCCGTTGCGACCGACCTGGATCAGGTTGTCGATGCCGTCGAGCCACTTGCGGATCTCGACCATCCGGTCGGGGTACTCCGCGTCGTAGATCGGATACGCCTTGTGGACGCGCACCGCGAAGCCGAACTTGACCTTCTCGGCCTTGGCCAGGCCGAGCTGCTGGATCTCCCGGGTGGCGAACTTGACCAGGTCCTCGTCGGCCATGTTCCACAGCTCGTCACCCTCGAAGCAGAAGTACTCCATCCCGATCGAGGCGTCGGTGTCGTTGGGCACCATCCATGGGCTCCAGGAGCGGAAGTTCTGGATCCGCCCGACCTGCACGCCCGGCTCGTGGATGTAAATCCAGTTGTCGGGGAACAGGTCCTCGCTCTCGATCACCAGCGCGACGGTGAGGAAGTCGCGGTAGCGCAGTCCGCGGGCGGCGTCGCGCACGTCGACCGGTGCCTCGGGGTCGGAGATACCGACGGTCGTGCGCAGCGGCAGGGACGAGATCACGTGGGACGGGGTCAGTGTCTCGCCGCCGGCGATGACCTCGAGCACCTGGCCGTTCTCGATGTGCAGCCGCGTGACCGGCGCGTTGAGGCGCACCTCGCCACCGTGAGCACGGATGTCGTCGGTCATCTGTTCCCACATCTGACCCGGTCCGTAGCGCGGGTAGTTGAACTCGGAGATCAGCGACTTGATCTTGTTGCCGCGGTTGCCGAAGAACGCCGACTTGGCGGCCGAGAAGAACGACAGGCCCTTGATCCGCTGCTCAGCCCACTCGGCGCGCAGCTCGGAGGTCGACACGCCCCACACCTTCTCGGTGTAGGTCTTGAAGAACAGGTTGAACAGGCGCTTGCCGAAGCGATTGGATACCCACTGCTCGAATGTCTCCTCGCGTCCCTTGGGCTTGATCGCCGCCCACAGGTACGAGAAGCCGCAGCGGGCGAGCTCGACCGGGCCGAGCTTCCTGATCACGTCCATGCCGTCGAGCGGGTACTCGAGGAACTTCTTGTTCCAGTAGATCCGCGACTGCCGCGGACGCTTGAGGAACTCCTCCTTCATGATCTCGTGCCAGAGGTCGTCGACCTCCTTGACCTTGGTGAAGAAGCGATGGCCACCGAGGTCGAAGCGGTATCCGTCGCGCACCTCGGTGCGGGCGATGCCGCCCACCTGGTCGGTGGACTCGAGGACGATCACGGGCTTGCCCTGCTTGGCCAGCAGGTAGCCGGCCGTCAGCCCAGCCGGTCCGCCTCCGAGCACGACGACGGGCCGTTCGGGGGTGATGTCGGACCCCGGGCGGGGAGCGGGGGGCCCGCTCTCGCCGGGCCTGGGTGTGTCTGTCATGTTCAGGAGGCCTTCCGATAGAGCACGGCGCTGTCACCCACGCAGCACGCGCCGCGATAGGAATGAGGGGCCCAGGCAACTGGCTTGAGGCTCGGGTCGGTGGAGAGCAGCGCTCCCCACTGAGCCGACCGCCGGCGCACAAGCTGAGTCCAGGACGCCTCCCAGCTCTGGGCGCCCTCGGTGAGCGGACGCACGAACAGGAGTTGCTGGCCCGGCTTGAGACTAGCAACGAGCGGGGTGAGCGTGGCGCGAGGATCGGCGTTCTCGATCCGCTTCAGCGCGTCAACCCAGTTGGCCGATTGGGGGTCCTTGGTCAGCCCCGTGGGGTCGGCGTAACGCAGACCGCCCGGCAGGTAGTAGTAGGCCAGCGGCACCTGCTCGGGCTGGCCGACGACGACGAGGTCGCCCTTGTGCAGAAGCAGCGCCATCTCGCCTCCCACGTCGCGCATGTCGCTCTTGTACTTGGCCGTGTATGAGGACGGGTTGGCCCAGAAGATCACGCACAGCAGCAGCGCGACCAGACCGACGCCGCGGGCGCGCGCGAGACCGATCGCGAACAGGAGCAGGAAGCTGGCCAGGATCGGCGCGAAATAGCGGTACTGCCAGGCCGGCGAGAACCGCGACACGATCCAGCCGAATCCGAGCGTGCCGATCGGCAGCAGGATCAGCACCCACATCGTGAGCGCTTCGCGGCTGCGCCGGTGCGCGCGGCTGAAGAACGCGCTCAGCCCGATCGCCGACCCGAGCACGAGCGCGGCGGTGGCGCGGTCGCCGCCCATCAGGTTGCGGGAGATCTGCACCGGCGCGCCGAAGTTGGGCGTCGGGTCCCACGGTGACCCGGTGTGGGCGGCCTGGTAGAGCAGCGTCGGCAGCCACGGCAGGAACAGCACCGCGGCGGCGCCGAACGACAGCACGGCGTCGCGCAGGATCGCCTTCGGCTCGTCGCTCAGGCGCAGCACCGGGATCAGCGCGACGGCCGCCCCGACGCCGAAGAAGATGCCCCACGAGTGCGTATAGAGCATCACCGCCTGCGCGGCGGCGAACAGGAACAGGTAGCGCCGTCGTCGGTATACGAAGCCCTGGATGAATCCCTGCGTGGCCAGCAGTCCGAGCAGCGCCATCAGGGTGTACATCCGCGTTTCCTGCGCGTAGGCGGTCAGGAACGGGTTGAGCGCGAACAGCACCGCAGCGATCAGTCCGGCACGACGACCGTCGAGGCTCCATGCCACCCATGTGCCGGCGGGGATGGTCAGCAGTGCGAACACGAGCGAGAGCGCGTGCGTCTGGGCCTCGCTGGACCCGAACAGGCTCATCCAGACGTGCAGCAGCATGTAGTAGAGCGGCGGCGAGCCGTCGTGGTGAAGGACGCCCGGGATCGCGCTCAGCGAGCGGGACGAGATGCCGACCGACAGCGCCTCGTCCATCCAGAACTGACCGCTGATGATCCGCGTGCGCATGAACAGCGACAGGGCGCTCAACAGCACGAGCACGGCGGTGGTGACGAGCCACGGCGGGACCCGCTCGAGCCAGCGCGGCTCGTGCACGTCGAAGTTCGGGACCGAGCGCGGAGGCGGAGGGGCGGCGACGGTGGTGGCCATTGCGGAGGTCAGGTTACCGGCAGGTGGAGTAGATCTTGAACGTGCGCGTGGCCGCCACACGGGTGTACGTGGCGTTGCGCGGGAGCAGCGGCAGCAGCGCTGCGTGCCGGGTGGCGCGGGCCTGCAGGATCACGTTGGGAGCGGGCGGCAGCGGTGCTCCGCGGGGCAGGCCCGGCGGCGGGCCCTCGATGCGGAGCGTGTGCACACCCAGCGTCCAGGCCACCATCGGCACCTGGAAGCCCTCCGTCATCACCGTGCCGCAGCGCAGCAGCTTGGCGGCCCCGCCGGCCTCGGCGACCACCTTGGTCAGGTCGGAGCGCAACTGCGCCTGGTAGGCCAGCGACTTGTGCGTCGCCGGCAGGTCGACGGCGTTGGCGCCGATCCACGACGGGACGAACATGAACACGAGCACGAGCACGGCCACCGCTGTGACTGCCGCCACGGCGGGCTTGGCCACGCCGGAGAGCAGGCGGCCGAAGATCTGAGCCGCCCAGCCCCAGCCGACCCCTCCGACGACACAGATCAGCGCCGCGCCCAGCACCAGGTAGCGGTTGTTGCCCGAGAACCCGGCCTGGGTCATGATCGCGATCAGCACCAGCCAGGCGATGCCGAGCACGCCAAGCGCGAGGATCGTGACGTTGTGACGCTGTGGCGCCTCGCCCGAGCCGCGGCCACGGATCCGCCACAGGCCCCAGATGGCCAGCACCATCGCGAAGGCGGCCGCGGCTTTGATCCGGAGCAGGATCAGCGGCCACGCGTGGTCCTTGAGCTCGGCGCAGAACGGGCAGCTCGCGAACGCCGGGCTGTTGGAGCGCGGGTGCTGCGCCCGGTTGACACCGCGGAAGAACTGGCCGGAGCCCCACAGCTCGGGCAGGAACCAGAGCACCGGGATGGCCGCGAACAGACCGATCACCAGCTTGCGCGCGCCCGGGTCGGTCCAGAACAGGTACAGCCCGTAGAGGCCCCAGAAGGGCCAGATCTCGGGCCGGTCGAGTGCGGCGGCAAAGGCAACGGCAAAGGCCTGACGGCGCTTGCCGTCGAGGTGGCGGTCGATGGCGACCAGCACGATTGCCGCCATCAGGCCCTCGGAGTAGCCGAGCGCGTTGTCGCTGACGAAGCCGCCGGCGGACACGAGCCCGAGCGCGGCGATCGTTGCCGCCAGTAGTCCCGGCGCCAGCTCGCCGGCTCGGGCGAGGCCGGTGGCACGCTCTTCCGGCTCGCCGGCAGCGCGGATCCGGTGCGTCAGCCGCAGCGCGAGCTTGAAGGTCATCGCGACGGCCATCAGTGCACCCGTCCGCGCGATCACCAGCCACATGTCGGGAGCGGCCTTGCCGAACGGCGCGAACAGCGTCGTGAAGATCACCGGCAGCGGCTTCCACGAGGGGCCACCGGTCGTCTGCAGGTTGAGGTGGACGATCTCCCGGCCCCAGATGATCCAGGCCCACGGGTCGTAGCTCGGGGTCGAGGGGATCAGCAGCGAGAACGCGGAGATCACCAGGCCGAGGAGGACCAGCGCGAAATAGAGGCGACCGCCCGCGAGCCATCCGGCCAGCTTGGCGGGGCGGGATGCGGCCGCGCCCTGCGAGGGCGGAGCCGTGGCGAGACCTGTTGCCTGGAAGGCCATACGTGGTCTCTACGCCGTCCTCAGCGGCAAGGGAAGCAGGCGACGGGTGGCGAGGAGGTGTCCGAACACGGTTCTGGGCGCTGCCGGCGCGGGCCGGCGAGATGTTGTCCTGCAGAAGCCCGGATGGCCGAGCGCGCGGGCGGCGAGCGCACGCTGGCCCGCGCATGCGCGAGCGTGAGGCGTCATTCTAGAGCGCCGCCCGACAGCGACGCGGGCGCTCGAGAGGGCACTACACGGTCAGAGTGCCACAGTTACACGCCGATCGCGTTCTGGCGGTGTCCTCCGCCGCATCTGGCGGTGTCCTCCGCCGCGCGAACGCGGGGCCCTGGGGCGTCCGCCCGCACGCTGCTCAGCTGCCGCCGACGCGGTGCTTCAGGGCGACGATCCGCTGGTAGGAGACGATCGCCGCGGTCCGGCTGAGGCGTCCGTCGGCGAGGTCGTGCTCGAGGCCCGCGAGCTCCCCGGTCGCCGAGTCGGTGAACAGCAGAATGTCGGCGCCGGCCCGCGCGGCCAGGCGTCCGGCGGTGATCTCGTCGTGCCCCGTGGGTGTGCCCAGCGCGTCGGTGATCGTGACGCCGCGGAATCCGAGCCGGCCCCGGAGCAGTCCTTGCGCGATCGGGCGGGAGAGCGCCGCGGGCGCTCCGCTGGGGTCGTAGGCCGTGAAGCCGGCGGTCGACAGCATGACGGCGTCGAGCCCGAGCGGGATCGCGGCCTGATACGGCAGCAGAGCCCCCTGCCGCTGCGCTGCGGTCGGGTGCAGCTCGTCGAGCTTGAAGTCGGTATCCACCGGGGCCGAACCGACCCCCGGGAAGTGCTTCGCGGTCGCGGCGACGCGCTGGGACTGGAGCCCGAGGGCGAACGCCGGCGCGTATCGCGCCACGGCGCGCGGATCGAACGAGAACGCCCGACCCTGCTGCCAGATGAACGCGCCCGGGAAGGTGGGCACGTCCGATACCGGTGCCAGGTCCATGTTGATGCCCAGGCCCCTGAGGTAGTGGCCGGTCTCGCGTCCCTCGCGGGTGGCGACGGACGTGCTGCCGGTCGCAGCGATCTGCGGAGGCGAAAGATCCGGTGGGCCGCCCGGCAGACGCTTGACCTGGCCGCCCTCCTGGTCGACCGCGATCAGCAGCGGCGGGTTGCCGCCCTGGCGAGCTGCGCGCTGGAGCGCTCCGATCAGACCCTTCAGCTGGTCGCGCGAGACGATGTTGGCCGCAAACAGGATCACGGCGCCGATCTCGCCGCGCCGGACCCGGCTCAGCAGCGTGCCGTCGGCGCTGGTGCCGCTCAGCCCGACCATGATCCGCTGTCCGAGGAGTTTGGCGTCGGAGGTCGAGACCGTGGCGGCGCCCCGCGCCGGCGCCGCGGGTGCTGCGCGCTCGAGCGCCGCTCGGTGCATAGCGGGCGCAGCGGGCGCACCGCGTGCTCCGGGCACACCGGGTGCGGTCCAGCATCAGCGCGAGGACGGCAACGAGCCCGGCCACGGCTCTACCCCTGGACGCCGACGGCGAGGCAGTCCTCGACCTTCTTCAGCTCGCCGTCCGAGGCCTGGTCCGGATACAGCAGCGCGCTGCCGATCACCTCGGCGCCCTGGACCTGCCCGGAGATCTGCGCCTGCTGCGCGGCTCCGGGCGTCGGCAGGAACTGGATCGTCGGGCCGGCGGGCGGCGAGCCGACCTGCACGCCGGTCTGCCCGACCTCGACGACGGGCAGTCCGTCGCTGCGGATGCAGGCGACGTGGGTCGTGCGGGGGTCGTCGATCTTCCCGTGGCCATATGGCGTTTGTGCCGCCCCGGCGGCGCCGGACTCGGGCTTGGCCGAGCTCCCGCATCCCGCCAGGACGACCGCGGCGAGCCCGCACGCCGCTGCGATCTTGACAGAGGACATCCGGCCAGAGGGTAGAGGATCCGCGCCCGATGTCGCGGGAGATCCTGCTCTAGACTGACCGGCCGATGATCGCGTTCGCCGCCCTCAGCGGGCCGCTCCCGAAGGCGGGCGTGATCGCGGTCGCCGCGCTAGCGGCGCTGGCGCTGACCGCCGGCACCGCGAAGCTGCGCGCCTGGGCGATGGCCGGCGCACTCGTCCTGGCCCCGGTCCTGCTGCTGGCCGACATCTGGAGCTCGCCTCAGCTGCGCCTGCTCCATCGCCACCCGCTGCCCGCCGCGGTCGGTGCCGTCGTGGCGCTGGCGCTGCTCTCGGCGCTCGCGGTGCTGATCGCACGTCGCCCCTCGCTGCTGGCGCTGCTGGCGGTCGCCGCGCTGCCGTTCCGGATCCCGATCCAGGCCGGCGGGGTCACCTCGAACCTGCTCGTGCCGCTGTATCTCGTCGTGGCGGCGGGCTCGCTGGCCTACATCGTCCCGGCCGTGCGCTCGACTGACGACCCCGACGACGGCCGTCAGCCCGGATGGGTGCAGCGCCTGCTGGCGCTCTACATCGTCGTCTACTCCCTGCAGTCCATCTACTCCAACGACTTCGAGAAGGCGCTGCAGCAGATGGTCTTCTTCTACGTGCCGTTCGCGCTGCTGTTCGTCCTGCTGACCCAGCTCGACTGGACGCCCCGCCTGATCAAGCTCTGCTTCACGCTGGTGGTCGCACTCGCGGTCGTGTTCGCGGCGATCGGCTTCGTGGAGTACGGGACCAAGACCATCTTCCTCAATCCGAAGCTCGTGGTCGCCAACGATCTGCACACGTACTTCACCGTCAACTCCGTGTTCTTCGATCCCGACATCTTCGGGCGCTTTCTGGCCCTGGTGATGATCGGGCTCGCCGTCGTGCTGCTGTACGACCGGGCCCCTGATTCCGCTACGAGGATCAAGCAGGTGCTCGGCGTGAGCGTCGTCCTCGCGATCCTGTGGGGCGGCCTGGTCCTCACGCTCTCACGCTCGAGCCTCGGTGCGCTGCTCGTCGGTCTCGCCACCCTCGCGGCCCTGCGCTGGAGGGTCACGCGCACCCTCTGGGTCGTCGTCGCGGTCGTCGCCGTGGGCGCCGCCGCGGTGGCGATCTCACCGAAGACGTTCGGGCTCAACCAGGGCCTGAACGGCGCCTCGAGCGGGCGGGCCGATCTCGTCACCGGCGGGTCGAACCTGTTCGCCGCGCGTCCGGTGTGGGGCTACGGGTCGGGATCATTCGTGACCGAGTACCGCCGTACTCATCCGAGCAGCTCGACGACGTTGTCGGCGTCGCACACGATCCCGATCACGATCGCCGCCGAGCAGGGTGTGATCGGCGAGCTGGTGTACCTGGCCCTGGTGATCGTCGCCGTGGTGGTGCTGCTGCGGGGGGCGCGGTCGAACCCAGCCCGGGCTGGGATCGCCGCCGCGTTTCTGGCTCTGGTCCTGCACACGTTGCTCTACGCCGACTTCCTCGAGGATCCGGTGACGTGGGCGCTGCTCGCGGTCGGGGTGGCCCTCGCCTCAGGGCCGCCGGCGCCGAAGTCGGACGCGGCCACCGCGCTGGCCGCGACGGCCGTCGCCGCCTGATCCCCGCGCCGCGCTAGCCGGCGCGGCTCAGCCGGAGAGGTGCCCGTCGAGATGCGGCGTCGGCTGCTTCGTTCCCCGAACCGCGAAGCGGACGCCGTCTGCCGTGGCGGCCTCGGCGAACGCGACCGTCGTCGGCAGCGGGATCGGGCGCTTGAACGCGACCGAGACGGTGTAGGCACCGGGCAGCCGGCCCTCGAGCGCGGCCAGGCAGCGGGCCTTGGTCCACATCCCGTGCGCGATCGCGGACGGAAAGCCGAACAGGCGTGCGCTCAGCGAGTGCATGTGGATCGGGTTGTGATCGCCGGAGACCGCGGCGTAACGGCGTCCGAGATCCCCCGGCAGTCGCCACTGCGCCGTCGCCGGGAGCTCCTCGGGCGTCGTCTCTGCGAGCGGCGTCGCGCCGGCGTCGGCGCCCGCGCCTGAGGCTGCGCCCGAGTCCGAGTCCGAGTCCGAGTCCGAGCCCACGCCCAAGCCAGAGCCCGAGCCCGAGCCCGAGCCCGAGCCCGAGCCCGAGCCGCGGCGCAGGTTCACCGACGCCTCCTCCCACACGAGCTCGTCGCCGACCCGGGCCTCGGTGATGATCGGGAACTGCCGTCCTCTCGGATGAGGTTGGAGCGGGCCGGCGTGCACACGCAGCGACAGCCGCTCACCCAGACGGACCGGGCGGTGCTGGGTGATCCTGTTGGCGATGTGGACGAGTCCCACGGCCGGAAACGGAAAGCTCCCGTCGGTCATCAGCGCCAGATGAAGCGGGAAGGCCAGCATGTGCGGGTAGGTCGGGGGCAGCTCGTCACGCAGCGAGAAGCCGCACACGCGGTTGTAGGCCGAGAGTCGATCCGGATCGGTCGCGACGTCGCCGAGGACGAGCGTGAGGTCGGGCATCTCGCCGCCGCCTGACCCCGACACGAACGGCAACCGGGACGCTCCCGGCACCAACGCCGCGCCGGCCCGGAGGAACAGCGGCAGCATCCCGGGCGAGCCTGAGAGCTCACGCTCATGCTCCGACATCGTCACGCCCCCAGCAGGCTCTGGCCGCAGACACGGACCACGTTGCCGTTGACCCCGGCGGCCCCGGGGTTCGCGAACCAGGCGATCGTCTCGGCGACGTCGACCGGGAGACCGCCCTGCGACATCGAGTTCATCCGCCGGCCGGCCTCGCGGATCGCGATCGGCATCGCTGCCGTCATCTTCGTCTCGATGAAGCCCGGCGCGACCGCGTTGATCGTCAGCTTGCGCCGCGCAACCTCGGGCGCCATCGACTGCACCATCCCGATCACCCCGGCCTTCGAGGTCCCGTAGTTGGTCTGCCCGGCATTACCGGCGATGCCGCTGATCGAGGACACGCAGATGATCCGGCCGTTCTCCCGGATGACCTCGCGGGCGAGCAGCTCGTCGTCGATCCGCTCCTCGGAGCTGAGGTTGATGTCGATCACCGTGCTCCACAGGTCTTCGGGCATCCGGCCCAGCGTCTTGTCGCGGGTCACGCCCGCGTTGTGGACGACGATGTCGACGCCGCCATGAGCTTCGAGCAGGTGCGTGGCGATCGCCGCCGCCGCATCCTCGGCGGTGAGGTCGAGCGCCAGCGCCGAGCCGCCGAGACGGCCCGTGATCGCGTGCAGGTCCGCCTCCAGGGCCGGCACGTCGAGCCCGACCACATGGGCGCCGTCACGGGCCAGCACCTCGGCGATGGCCGCTCCGATCCCGCGGGAGGCGCCGGTGACCAGCGCGACCTTGTCGGCCAGCGGCCGCTGCCAGTCGATGCCCTTCGCGCCGTCGAGCTTGGACGGCCCGATCCACACGACCTGGCCTGACACGTAGGCCGACTTCGGCGACAGGTAGAAGCGGAACGTCGCCTCGACCTGGTTCTCGGCCTTGGGCGCGACGTATACGAGCTGCGCGGTCGCGCCCTTCTTGACCTCCTTGCCGATCGAGCGCACGAGACCCTCGAGTGCCCGCTGCGCGGTCGCCGCCCGGGGGCCGCCGGCGTCGGCCGGCGGTGTGGCGAGCACCATCACCCTGCCCGACGCACGCAGCCGGCGAATCGTCGGGTGAAAGAACGCCCACGCCTCACGGAGCTCCCCACTCGCGGCGATCCCGCTGGCGTCGAAGACGAGTGCCTTGAACGTGTCATCGCCGCCGACCTCGGGGTTGAACACCTTCGCGTCGAGGCCCGCGTCGGCCGCCGCCGTCCGGATCTCCTGCTCGAGCGCTGTGTGGACCTCGGCGCCGATCGACGCGAGCGCTGCGGCGGCCGCGGTGGCGAGCCGGCCGCCCGGCGCGGTGCCGAGCAGCACCGGGCCGGAGATGACGGGCTGCCCGGGCTCGTAGCGCTCGAGCGCCCGCGGGGTCGGGAGTCCGACCTGCTTGGACACGATGCGTCCGATGGGCGTATTCACGAGTTGTGCGTAACGATCAGTCATGCGTCTACTCCTTCTCCATGATCGCGACGACACCGAGGCCGCCGGCGGCGCAGATCGAGATCACGCCGCCCCCGGAGCCTCGTTCGTCGAGCAGCTTGGCGAGGTTGGCGACGATGCGTCCGCCGGTGGCGCCGAACGGGTGGCCGGCGCCCAGGGACCCTCCGCGCACGTTGAGCCGCTCGCGTTCGATCGCGCCGAGCGGCGCCTCGAGGCCGAGCCGCTCGCGACAGAAGACCGGGTCCTCCCACGCCTCGAGCGTGCACAGAACCTGCGCGGCGAACGCCTCGTGGATCTCGTAGAAGTCGAAGTCCTGCAGCGACCTGCCGGCCCGCGCGAGCATCTTCGGCATCGCGTACGCCGGCGCCATCAGCAGTCCCTCGCGCTTGTGCACGTGGTCGACGGCCGCGGTCTGGGCCTCGGTGATGTAGGCCTGCACCGGGATACCGTGCTCGTGGGCCCATTCCTCGCTGGCCAACAGGACCGCCGAGGCGCCGTCGGAGAGCGGTGTCGAGTTGCCCGCAGTCAGCGTCCCGTCCGGACCGCCGAACACCGGGCGCAGCTTGGCCAGCTTCTCCACGCTCGAGTCGGGGCGCAGGTTCTGGTCGCGCTCGAGGCCCAGGAACGGGACCACCAGGTCGCCCAGGAAGCCGCTGTCGTAGGCGTCGGCGAGGTTGCGATGGCTACGCGCGGCGAGCGCGTCCTGCTCCTCGCGGCCGATGCCCCATTCCTTGGCCATGATCGCGGCGTGCTCGCCCATCGAGAGGCCGGTGCGCGGCTCGGCGTAGCGCGGGATCTCGGGCACGACGTACTGCGGTCGGATCTTGGCCAGCGCCCGCAGACGGTCGGCGGTGGACTTCGAGCGGTTGACCTCGAGCAGGATCTCGCGCAGGTCCTCGTTGAGGGCGAGCGGCGCATCGGAGGTCGTGTCGACCCCGCCCGCGATGCCGACGTCGATCTGCCCCAGAGCGATCTTGTTGGCGACCAGGATCGTGGTCTCGAGTCCGGTGCCACAGGCCTGCTGCACGTCGTAGGCCGGGGTCTCGGGGGCGAGCCTCGATCCGAGGACCGACTCGCGGGTCAAGTTGAAGTCGCGACTGTGCTTGAGGACGGCGCCGGCCGCGACCTCGCCCAGGATCTCGTTCTCGAGTCCGAACTTCTCGGTCAGCGCGTCGAGCACCGCGGTGAGCATGTCCTGATTGGACGCGTTGGCGTAGGGGCCGTCCTGGCGGGCAAAGGGGATCCGGCTGCCGCCGAGCACTGCCACGCGGCGGGCGCTTGAGTTCATTGCAGGCACTCCCGTGCTGGTTTGTTACAGGACCGTAGCTTAAGGCGTGTCCCGATTGGGCGTGCGACCAAGTGGGATAGGTCCTGAGTCAGCCCGGCCGTGTGGCGGTTGTGAGACCGCCCCCGGCCGTGGCTCTGCGCACCAGTGACGGCATCAGGATCCGCACTGCCGCCGCGAACCAGTACGGGCGCGGGACGTAGCGCTCGGCCCTGCCACCCGGGCCCGCGTCGAGGATCGCCTCGGCGACGACCTCGGGGCGTGAGACCAACCAGCGAGTGGTCGCCTTGGCCGTGAGCTCCGTCGCCGGAAACCCCTCGGTCTCGACGAACCCCGGCAGCACGAGCCCGACGTGCACGCCGTGCGGGCGCTCCTCGCCGTACAGCGCGTCGCTCCACCCGGCGAGTGCGAACTTGCTCGCCGAGTACGCGCCCGATCGCGGTCGGGACACACGCGCCGCGGTGCTCGCCACGTTGACGATGGAGATGCGCGGGCTAGCGCCCGCGTTGTTGGGAGCGGCGGCGGTCTCCCGCAGCAGCGGGAGCAGGGCCTCGGTCATCCGCAGCGGCGCCTCGAAGTTCAGCTCCATGTGGCGGCGCACGTTCTCCCAGCCGGTGTCGGCGAACGTCCCGCGCCAGGCCGTGCCGGCGTTGTTGACCAGCAGGTGCAGCGCGCCGTGCTCGCGGCGCACCACCTCCGCCACGCGGGCGGGAGCATCCGCCGCGGTGACGTCGAGCGCCACCACGGTCGCGCCTCCGAGCTCGGAGGCCAGCGCCTGCAGGCGCCCCTCGCGGCGGGCGACGAGCACGAGCCGCCATCCGTCTCGGGCCAGCCGTCGCGCGGTCGCCTCGCCGATTCCGGCCGACGCTCCCGTGACGACGGCGACACGCGAATCTGCCGAGCTCGTGGCCATCAAGCCGGCAAGCCTACTCAACCCAACTCGGGCGGATACCGTTGCTGCCGCGGTGAGCAAGAGCACGATTGCCCTGATCACGATCCCGTTCTTCACCGGGGTGATCGGCTATGTCACGAACTGGACCGGCGTGCTGATGCTGTTCTACCCGGTCCACTTCCGGGGGTTCCGCTCCAAGACGCTCGAGCGCCTCGCCCGACTGTTGCCCCGCAAGATCCAGCAGATCCCCGGCGTCATGATCGGCGGCATCGGATGGCAGGGGATCGTGCCCTCGCGTGCGGCCAAGATGGGCAGCCTAGCCGTGGACAGCGGGATCGCCAAGCTCGGCACGCCGAGTGAGTTCTGGCACCAGTTCGAGCCCGACAAGATGGCCGACCAGATCGTCGAGACCACACGCGACGACATGCGCGCGACCGTCGATCGGATCATGGAGCGGGAGCATCCGCGCCTGTGGTCGGACCTGCCGCCGGCGGTGAAGGAGATGGTGCACGCCCGCGTGCAGCAGCAGATGCCCGGAATCGTCCACGAGCTGACCGAGCAGATCGGCACCAACATCGATCAGCTCGTGGACGTCAAGCTGATGGTGATCAGGCGTTTCGAGGCCCAGCCCGACCTGGCCAACCGGATCTTCCTCGACATGGGCCAGAAGGAGCTGAAGTTCATCCAGAACTTCGGCTTCTTCTTCGGCTTCGCGCTCGGGATCCCGGTCGCCCTGATCACGCACTTCGTCACCGATTGGTGGCTGCTGCCGATCCTCGGCGTGATCGTCGGCTACGTCACCAACTGGCTGGCCCTGTGGATGATCTACGAGCCGCCCGACCCGCACCGGGTCGGGCCGTTCCTGATCCAGGGCCTGTTCGTCCGCCGCCAGCCCGAGGTGGCCGACGTGTACGCGCGGATCGTGGCCGACGAGATCCTGACGATGCGCAACTTCGGCGAGGAGTTGCTGAACGGCCCGCGGGCCGATCGCACCCGCCAGATGATCGAGGTCGCCATGGCGCCGGCGGTCGATCGCGCCACCGGCCCCGCCCGCAGCGCCGTGCGCGTCGCCCTCGGCACCCAGGAGTACGACCGTATCTCCAGGTCGTTCGCGGCCGAGCCGGTCGAGCACATGATGACCCCGCTCGGCGACCCCGACTTCAATCGTGACCGCAGCGCCTCGATGCGTAAGCTGATCGGTGATCGCATGCGGGAGATGAAGCACCGGGACTTCGCCGACTTGCTGCACACGGCGACCAAGCAGGACGAATGGCTTCTGCTGCTGCACGGTGCCGTGCTCGGATTCGGCGCCGGCCTGATACATCTGGCGATCTTCGGATGAGCGAGAACGGCAACCACCCCACCGGCACCGAGCTCGAGCCGTCGAGCGGCGTGGTCGAGGCGCTGCCAGGGCTGGCCCGCGTGGCCGCCGGCGCCTGGATTCGCACCGCCGCGTGGGGCGTGGGCAAGTCACTCGAGCTCGGTGCCCGGGTGGCCCGGGCCGCCACCTCTCCCGACCAGGCGGCCCAGCTCGCGGGTGAGTTCGCCTCCGGCATGCGCGACTACGCCCGCGAGCTGCTCGGAATCTCCGACCTCGACGACCGGGTGCGCGAGCTCGCCGGGCCCTCACGGCCGGGACTGCGGGCACGCCCGGCGGTGCGCGACGGCACCTCTCAGGCGGACAGCCGGACGGACATCTCTCTGCGTGAGCAGGGCGCTGAGCTGCTCCGGCAGTCGGCCGACGTGACCGTGGAGGACGGGGCGCATCCGGCCTACGCGCGCATTCTCTCCGAGCTCGCCCCCGACGAGGGCCGGATCCTGCGTCTGCTCGCCACCGAAGGCCCGCAGCCCTCCGTCGACGTGCGTTCGTCGAACCTGATCGGCATCGGGTCCCAGCTCGTCGCCCAGGGCCTCAACATGATCGGCGCCCAGGCCGGCTGCCGCTACGTCGACCGCGTGCCCGCCTATCTCAACAACCTCTTCCGCCTCGGCCTGATCTGGTTCTCCCACGACCCGGTCGACGACCCGATGCGCTACCAGGTGATCGAAGCCCAGCCCGATGCGATGGACGCGATCAAGAGCGCCGGTCGCGCCAGGACCGTCCATCGCTCGGTGCATCTGACCCCGTTCGGGAAGGACTTCTGCGACGTGTGTCTGCCGTTGGATACGGCGGAGATCGAGTTGTTGACGGAGGGGTAGGGGGGTCTCCGCGATTCCGCGCGGCGTCGCTGCGTCAACGGCTGGCTGCGGAAGGGGGCGATCTGGGGAGGCTGCGCGGCTCCCCGGGCCGGTCCGAGCGTGCTTATCTCGACAAACTGACCGGCCCACCGGTCTCCTCGGCCATCTAAGCGCCGCTCAGGCGCTTACCTGCCCAAAGTCGCACAGATGCAGGCACTTTGCCGAGATAAGCACCCCTAGAATCGGGTGCATCGGACGTCGGGAGAGGGTCCGGAGGAGTTGCCCCGAGCGATGGGTTGCAGGCCACACCGATCCCCCCGGCACGCCTCCCGGCACCCGATCCCCTGCCCCAGCACGCCGTTTACGCCGCGCACTCTGCCCACACCTCACCGGCAGCCGGTCACGAACCCCCGCTCAGGGCTGCCAGCAACCCGGCCGCGAACCCGGACAGCCGCTCCGGGGTGAACACCGCCGGATCCGACAGCACCAGACGGCCGGCCTCCTCGGCGGCGATCAGCATCGCGCGGGCGAGGAGCTCGGGATCGTCGATGCCGGGGGGTGTGCCGCGCCGGGCGAGTGCGCGGTCGGCCAGCGTCTGGAGCTGGGCGAGGACGCGCATGCGGTCGCGGGCGACGCGTTCGCGGACGACCCGGGGCGTGCCCTCGGGGGGCAGCAGGATCGGGCGCCAGGTATTGGGGTCGCCGGCCACGGCGTCGAGGAACGTCCGCACTCCGTCGACGATCGCGCGGTCGGGGTCGGCGTCACCGCCGAGCTCGGTCGGCAACGCCGTCGAGAGCTGACCGAGCGCGCGCTCCTCCTGGCGCTCGAGCAGGGCGCCGAGCAGCTCGGCGAGGTCGTCGAACAGGTTGTAGACCACGGGGCGGGTGACGCCGGCGCGGCGAGCGATCGCCTCGATGTTGACGCCCCGGTAGCCCTGCTCGGCGATCACCGCCAAGGTGGCGTCGAGCAGCTGCTCGCGGCGCTGTTCACGCGGGAGCCGGGGCGCGTAGGGACGGCGGCGGCCGGCGGGGGTCATGGGGCAGGCCGCCGCACCCGCACCTACAGCTCGGACTTGAGCCCGAAGTACAGCGCTCCGAACAGGCTCCGTCCCGGGACCTTGACGAGCATCTTGCCGAGGTTCGCCCCGGGCACGATCTGCACCAGCTCGTCGCGGATCTGACGGATCAGGAGATTCGGGTTGGTGCAGACGCTCTCGTAGTCGATCACCAGCACCTCGACCTCGGGATCGAGCGTGCCGGATTCGACGTAGGTCGTGAACTCGAACGCCCTGTGACCGAGCGGATCCTCGCGCATCCAGTCCCAGGCCGCCTCGCGTGCGCCGGTCGAATCGGTCCTGGCCTGCTCGCGGAGCTTCGCCACCCGCGCCGCCACAGGGCCGCCCCGCAGCGCGGCCTGGCCGTTGGGACTCCTGTTCGGGGACTTCGTCGCCTCCGCCATCCGGCTCTCCTCGCCTCGGTGCCTGCCGCGTGGCGATCCTACTGCGGCAGGCGCGGGACCTGGAACGACGACTCCACGGCGCTGCGATTCCCGAAGCTGTTCAGGCTCCCGGCCGCCCCGGGTTGAGCTGGGGCCGCAGCGCGAGGTCGCTGCTGGCACCGGCCAGCGCTCCGCCGGGGCAGTCCGCGCAGGCGACACGGCGGCGCGGGTTCTGGATCCCGCCGAGCGCGAACACGCCGCCGACGAGCGCCAGGCCGGCGCCGATCAGCATCGCGACCCGGAACGACTCCACCGAGGCGTCCACCAGCGCGGCGTGCACCGCCTGGCGCTCCGGGCCGCCGACCCCGGAGGTGTCGATCACGAGTGGGCGCGTGCTGGCGCTCGCGACCGCCGCCTGCGCCTGCGGGCTGAGCCGCCGGCCGGCGACGTCGTGGTCGAGCCGGCTCTGGAAGCTGGCGGTCACGACCGCTCCGAGGGCGGCGATCGCGAGCAGTCCGGCGACGCGGGCGACGGCGTTGTTGATCCCGCTCGCCACGCCGGAGTGCCCGGGCTCGACAGCGCCGAGCACGGTCGCGGTGAGCGGTGCGACGGTCATCGCCATACCGAGCCCGAACACGAGGATTCCCGGGAGCACCGCGCTGACGTAGTCCGCATGCGCGGTCATGCGGGTCAACAGCAGCAGCCCGCCGCCGGCGATGACGGGTCCGGCACCCATGAACAGACGCGGCCCGTAACGGTCGGCGAGCGCCCCGAACCGCTTGGAGAGGGCGAAGATCAGGATCGTGATCGGCAGCAGCGCCAGACCCGCCTGCAGAGCCGTGTAGCCGCCGACCTGCTGGATGAACAGGACCACGAAGAACGTGGCCACGCTGAGTCCCGAGTACAGCAGCAGCGTGGTCAGGTTGCCGACCGTGAAGTTGCGCGAGCGGAACAGCCCCAGCGGCATCATCGGCTCCGGCGTCCGGCGCTCCCAGAGGATGAACGCGATCAGCAGCAGGATGCCTCCGATCAGGGGGATGAAGACGATCGGATCACTCCAGCCGAATCGGCCCTGCTCGATCAGCGCGAACACCGGGCCGCCGAGGCCGAATGCGGCCAGGATCGCGCCGGGCCAATCGACGTGGCCGCCGGTCGGCCGGTCGGCGGGCAGCGCGCGGAGCAGGTACAGGGTGACCGTGACGGGCACCACGTTGATGGCGAAGATCCAGCGCCACGACGCGAGCTGGATCAGGGCCCCGCCTCCGAGTGGACCGGCGACCGTGGCGATTCCGGTCCAGGCGGTCCAGCTGCCGATCGCGGTGGCCCGCTCGCCCTCCTCGAAGGTGTCCATGATCAGCGCCAGCGTGCTGGGGACGAGCAGCGCCCCGGCGATCCCCTGGATCGCCCGCGCGCCGATCAGGAACGCGCTGGTCGGCGCGATCGCGCACAGCAACGAGCAGGCGCCGAACGCGATCAGGCCGGTGGCGAACACGCGCCGGCGTCCGAGCACGTCGCCAAGCGAGCCGCCCACCAACAACAGCGATGACAGCGTCAACAGGTAGGCCTCGACGACCCACTGCTGGGCCGCGAGGCCTCCGTGGAGGCCGGCGCGGATGGCCGGGAGCGCGACGTTGACGACCGTGCCGTCGAGGAACACGATCGCCGAGCCGAGGATGCAGGCGATCAGGACCAGCCGCTTGTCGGGGGCGGCGGGCAGGGTCAGCCGATCCCCTGGGCGAAGACGTCGTTGGACTCGTAGCCGGCGAACGAGACGCTCGATTGGAAGGGCAGCCGCGTCCTGACGATCACGCAGTAGGTGCGGCGGTGATCGACGCTGATCACGCAGGTGCGATAGATCGCCCCGGGCTCGATCGCGATCGTGCTGACGTAGGAGAGGTTGCGGCGAAACTCGGCCGGGGCGCGGTCGCCGATCCAGGCCTGCGCGCGGGTGATGGCGTCCTGCATCGCCTGGCGATGGGCGACCACGGTGCCGTGATGGACGAGCCCGGCGGCCAGCATCACGGCGGCGACGCCGGCGACGAGCGCGGTGCCGGCGTAATCACGGGCGACCACCACGGGCAGATCCCGGCGGACGCGGCGTATGAGCGCGCCCAGCGGCCAGGAGAGCAGCACCACGACGAGCAGGTTGACGACGATCGCCGCGACCAGCGCGCCGATCAGCCGCTGGGTCTCGCCCGACGGCGGCAGGAGATGCCCGACGACCGCGTCGAGCACCGTGAAGGCCGCGAACGCGGGCCACATCCAGGCGCCGCGGCGACGCCATCGCAACCGGTTCAGCCAAGCGTCCTCCACCGCTGAAAGGTTAAGCCTGGACTCCTCATGCGTCGATGCCCGTGGCTTGGGGTAACCTCGCCGAGTGCCCCATCGGCGGGTCTGACCGGAGATCCCGGGAGGACCCGGGAAGCGGGTTCCGGACGGAGATCCCGGCCGGGCCCACGAGGAAAGGGAAGCGCGCGATGGCGACCCAGACAGCGCAGCAGGCGCCGGCCGGCGGTGGGTATCTGCTGCCCGAGGACCGCATCGCCCTGTTGCGCGCGATGCTCCTGATGCGCGGACTCGAGGAGCGCGCGATGAGCCTCTACCGGCAGGGGAAGGTTCCCGGCTCGTTCTACGACGGCTACGGCCAGGAGGCGGTGTCCGCCGGCGCGGCGTTCGCGATGGCGCCCGAGGACCGCCTGTGCATCCTGCACCGCGATCTGGCCGCGCATGTGATCCGCGGCGTGGCTCCGGCGCGGATCCTGGCCCAGTACCTCGGACGCGAGGCGGGGGTGACCCGGGGCCGCGACGGCAACGTGCATTTCGGTGACCGGCGCCTGGGCTGTGTCGGGATGGTCTCGATGCTGCCCGACATGATGCTCGTTGCCACCGGCATGGCGATGGCGTTCAAGCTCCGCGGCGAGGCGCGCTGCGCGATCACCTGGTTCGGCGACGGCTCCACCTCGCGCGGCGATTTCCACGAGGCGATGAACTGGGCGGGGGTGCAGAAGCTGCCGGTCGTGTTCGTGCTCGAGAACAATCAGTACGCGTACTCGACCCCGATCGACAAGCAGTTCGCGGTCAACCCGGTCGAGCGGGCCGCGGCCTACGGCTTCGCCGGCGTGACCGTGGACGGCAACGACGCCGAGGCGATGTTCGAGGCCACCCGCGCGGCCCGCGAGCGAGCCGTGGCCGGCGAGGGCCCCACGCTGATCGAGGCCGAGACCATGCGCATGCACGGCCACGCCGCGCACGACGACATGAAGTACGTACCCAAGGAGCAGGTGGAGGAGTGGCGCAAGCGCGACCCGATCGAGCGCCAGGAGGCCCGGGTCAAGGCCGACGGCGCCGACGTGGAGGAGCTCCGGGCCGTGGTCAGGGCGGAGATCGACGCGGCCACCGAGGAGGCTCTGGCGTCGCCGATGCCCGACCCGGCGAGGGCCACCGAGGGCGTCTTCTGCGAGGGCGAGGCCGAGTCGCTCGGGGACGGTCTGGGGCCCTGGAGCGGATTCGCGACGGGCCGCGCAGAGGTGGTCTCCTGATGCCCACCCTCACCTATCTGCAGGCGATCTCCTCGGCGCTCCGCGACGAGCTGCGCGCCGATGACCGGGTGCTCCTGATGGGCGAGGACATCGGGGCGTTCGGCGGCGCGTTCAAGGTCACCGACGGGTTCGTGGAGGAATTCGGTACCGACCGGGTGATGGACACGCCGCTGGCCGAGTCGGCGATCATCGGCACCGCCGTCGGCGCGGCCGTGGTCGGCATGCGCCCGGTGTGCGAGATGCAGTTCGCCGACTTCATCGCGTGCGGCTTCGATCAGCTCGTCAACGTGGCCGCGAAGATGTACTACCGCCAGGGGCTCGCCGTGCCGATCACCGTGCGCCTGCCGTCGGGCGGGGGCTTCTCCGGTGGCCCGTTCCACTCCCAGAACCCCGAGGCATGGTTCATGCAGACGCCCGGCATCAAGGTCGTCGCCCCGTCGACCGCCGAGGACGCCAAGGGCCTGCTGCACGCCGCCATCCGCGACCCGAACCCGGTCTGCTTCATGGAGCACAAGCACCTCTATCGGCGGATCAAGGGCGAGGTCCCGGAGGGCGTCTACGAGACCCCGATGGACGCGCGCGTCGCGCGCGAGGGATCGGACCTGGTCGTGATCGCCTACGGGGCGATGGTGCACGTCGCGCTCGAGGCAACCGAGGACCTCGACGGCGCATCGGTGCAGGTGCTCGACCTCCGTTCGCTGGTCCCGCTCGACAACGAGGCGATCCTGGCCGCGGTCGCGCAGTGCTCGAAGGTGGTGATCCTCGACGAGGCCAACACCACCTGCGCCGCCGGCGCCCAGGTGGCGGCGCTGATCGCCGAGCACGGCTTCGAGGACCTCGACGGGCCGGTCGTGCGGGTCTCAACGCCGGATGTCCCGATTCCCTTCTCGCCGCCTCTGGAGCAGGTCGTGCTGCCGAGCGTCGAGCGCGTCAAGGAGGCTTGCCGTGAGCTCCTCGCGTACTGAGCTCGTCGACGTGACGATGCCCCAGATGGGCGTCTCCGTCGCCGAGGGCACCGTCGTGCAATGGCGCAAGCAGGTCGGCGATCAGATTCAGGCCGACGAGACGATCTGCGAGATCTCGACCGACAAGATCGACACCGAGGTGCCGGCGCCGGCCGGCGGTGTCGTGGCGGAGATCCTGGTGCCGCTCGAGGCCACGGTCGCCGTGGGGGTGGTCCTCGCGCGGATCGCGCCCGAGCGCGCCGCGGAGGGCAACGGTGCCGGTGTGGCCGCCGCCGCGTCGAACGGTGCTCCGGCGCCACCGGCGTCCAACGGGACGACCGGTGCGCCACGGCGCTACTCGCCCGTGGTGCAGCGCATCGCGGCCGCCCATGGGATCGACCTCGAGCGCGTGCCCGGCACCGGACGCGACGGCCGCGTACGCAAGCAGGACGTGCTGGCCTACGTCGCGGCGGACGGCGCGACCGACAGGGCGGATGCCATGGCCCCGGAGCCGCCGCTGCACAGCGAGAGCCCGTACCTCCCCGAACCCGTTGCGGCCGCCGGCGGCGGCCAGCTGTCGCGGATGCGTCGCCAGATCGGCGACCACATGAAGCGCTCACTCGACACCGCGGCGCACTGCACGACCTGGATCGAGGTCGACATGAGCGCCGTCGAGGCCGCGCGAGCGCCGCTCGGCCTGACGGCGCTGGCATTCGTCGCCCGCGCCACGACCCTGGCGCTGCGCGAGCACCCGTCGCTCAACGCCTGGCTCGAGGATGAGCGCTACACCCGTCACGAGGCGGTCAACCTCGGGATCGCCGTGTCGCTCGGCGAGGACGGCCTCATCGTGCCGGTGCTCAAGGATGCCCACGAGCTCTCGGTGGAGGGCCTCGGGGCACGGATCAAGGACCTCGCTCGTCGTGCGCGCGCAGGGAAGCTGAGTCCCGATGAGGTCAGGGAGGGGACGTTCACGATCACCAACCCGGGCCAGTACGGCTCGATCATGGCGACTCCGATCATCAACCAGCCCCAGGTGGGGATCCTCGACCTCGAGGCCGTGATCAAGCGGCCCGTCGTGATCACCGACGCCGCCGGCAACGACGCGATTGCGATCCGCCCGATGACCATCCTCGGCCTGAGCTGGGACCACCGCGCGCTCGACGGCGCGATCGCGGCGCAGTTCCTGAGCGCGGTCAAGCGCCACCTGGAGGCCTGGACGGGGGTGTAGCGTTCGACGTGGTTCTGCGATGAACGTCACCCGGAGCGCAGCCGACCACGCCGGCACCGTCGTGCGGCTGCTCGAGGCGATCGAGCGGCGATCGTTGACGGTGTTCGCCCGCATCGATCACGCTGCCGCGGCGCGCGAGGCCGGGCTTGAGCTGTCCGACGAGCAGGTGATCGTGTTCGGCAGCCCGAAGGCCGGCACGCCGCTGATGCGCAGCGATCCGCGGGTGGGGATCGAGCTGCCGCTGCGGATCCTCGTCTGGAGCGACGCCGGCGGCACGGCGCTCGGGTACCGCGATCCGCACGAGTTGGCCGGCGTCTACGACCTCGCTGGCCACGCTCAGACGTTGGACCAGATGGCCGGACTGCTCGCCGGGCTGGTCGCCGAGGCGGCCGGCTGACTCCCGCGCGCAGTTACGATTCGATCATGCGCGGAGACCGTCCGGAGCTGTGGGTCTGTCACCTGGGGACGATCGAGTACCGGGAGGCACTCGCGCTTCAGGAGCGCGTCCGCAGCGCTCGGCAGGCGGGCGAGCTGCCCGATGTCCTGCTGACGCTCGAGCACTGGCCGGTGTACACGCGCGGCCGGCGCTCGTCCGCGGGCGAGCTGCCGATGGGCGAGGACTGGTATCTGATGCAGGGCATCGACATCGTCGAGACCGACCGCGGCGGCAAGGTGACCTACCACGGCCCGGGCCAGCTCGTCGGGTATCCGATCGTCGGCGTCGACGATGTCGTCGGCTACGTGCGCACGCTCGAGCGGGCGCTCGTGGCGGCGCTCGGCGACGAGGGCATCCGCGCCCGGGCGCGACCGGACGAGGGCCCCGACTACACGGGCGTGTGGGTGCAGGAGCGCAAGATCGCGTCGATCGGCGTTCACGTTGCGCGCGGGGTGACCACGCACGGCTTCGCGGTCAACGTCGAGAACGATCTGCAGCCGTTTCAGTGGATCGTCCCTTGCGGCCTCGACGACGTGCAGATGACGTCGGTGATCCGGGAGACGCACCGCGTGCAGGGCCAGCTGCCGTGCTTCCGCCGCCGCGCCGCCTGGCGGGTGGCCGAGGCTCTCGGATGCCGGCAGCGCCTCGTCAGCCTGGCCCGCCTCGAGGTGTCCGCCGGCGCCCGCCAGCCCGCCTGAGCGACGGACCGCGTGGGTCGGAGTCCCCGCCGCGGTAGCCTTGGGTACATGAGCGTCGAACCGATTCGCGAGCATGTGACCCGGTCGCGCTCCAATCCGGGTGGTATGGACGTGCTCAGCGTGCTCGGGCCCGACGTGCAACCGCACCGGGCTCGCAAGCCGCCGTGGTTCAAGGTGCCCGCCCCCGGCGGGCCCCGGTATCGCGAGCTGAGCGCGATGATCAAGAGCGAAAACCTGCACACCGTGTGCCAGGAGGCCGCCTGCCCGAACATCGGCGAGTGCTGGCAGCGCGGCACGGCGACGTTCATGATCCTCGGCGACACGTGCACGCGGCGATGCGGGTTCTGCAATGTCAAGACCGGCAAGCCGACCTGGAACGATCCGCTCGAGCCCGCGCGCGTGGCCCGCTCGGTGGCCAAGATGGGCCTGCGCCACGCCGTGATCACGTCCGTCGACCGCGACGATCTACCCGATTACGGCGCGTCGGCCTTCGTCGGCGTGATCCGCCAGATCCGCCGTCAGGCGCCGCAGTGCAAGGTCGAGGTCCTGACCCCGGACTTCCGGGGCGCCGAGATGCCGTTGGCCAAGGTGATCGCCGAGCGTCCCGACGTGTTCAACCACAACGTCGAGGTCGTGCCGCGGCTCTACCCGGTGGCGCGCCGCGGCTCGCGGTTCGAGCGCTCGTGCCGGGTGCTGCGCAACGCAAAGGAGATCGGCGGCGACGAGGTGGTCACCAAGTCCGGCCTGATGGTCGGCCTCGGCGAGAGCTTTGAGGAGATGGTCGAGGCGCTCGGAATCCTTCGGGAGCACCACGTGCAGGTGCTCACGGTCGGTCAGTACCTGCGCCCGACCGAGCAGCACCTCCCGATCGTCCGCTACTGGCATCCGGACGAGTTCTCAGAGCTCGAGCACGCCGCCTACGCGCTCGGCTTCGAGCACGTCGCGGCCGGCCCGCTCGTCCGCTCGAGCTACCACGCCGATCAGCACGTGGCCCAGCATCAGCCCGGAACCGGTCCGCTGGCGGCGACCGCGCAGCGATGATGCGCCGCCCGCCCGTATCCGCACGGGGGCGCCGGGCGCTCATCGTCCTCCTGGTCGTGATCCTCGCCGCGCTCGTCGTGGCGCCGGTTGCGCTCGCCGCGGCGGGCGGCGGCTCATCCGGCTTCAGCGGCGGCGGTGGTGGGGGTGACGGCGGCGGCGGTGGCGGTCACGGCGCCGGGCTCTACATCATCCTGCAGCTGCTCATCCGTCTGATCCTGTTCACGCACGGGATCGCGCGCGTCATCGTGATCGCGCTCATCGTCGGCGCGGTGCTGTACTTCTACCTGCGCCCGCGGATGCAGGCCTTCTGGCAGGGCCGGCGCGATACCGGTCAGGCGGCACGGCGCCAGGTGGCGCGCCGCCAGCGTCGGGTGGAGCTCGCGGCCGCCGAGGCCGCCGACGAGGATCCGGCCTATGCGCCCGACATCGTGCGCCCCGCGGCCGCCAAGCTGTTCACCGATGTCCAGGGCGCATGGGACGCCGGCGACCGCATCCGACTGCGCAGCCTTGTCGCCTCCGACCTGCTCGACGAGTGGGAGCGGCGTCTGGACGACTTCGATCGCCGTGGCTGGCGCAACCGCGTGCAGCTGCTCGACGAGCCCAAGGTCCAGTACGTGGGCCTGGCTCGGCGTGGCCGCGAGCAGAGCGACCGCGTCGTGGTGCGGATCGAGGCGCGGCTACGGGACGTCGTCGAGGACCGCCAGGGCCGGCGCATCAAGCGCTCGGACCGGATCACCGAGACGGCGCGGATCCGCGAGTTCTGGACGCTCGGGCTGCGCGACGGCCATTGGATCCTGATCTCGATCGAGCAGGGAGCCGAGGGGGCTCACGCGCTGCGCGACGACGTCATCGCGACGCCGTGGGCTGACGAGACCGCGATGCGCGACGAGGCGCTGATCGAGGGCGCGGTGGCCAGCGCGGTCCCGGCGGGTACGAGCATCTCCGAGGTGGCCGATCTCGACTTCGACGGCGACGGCCGGGCAGCGGCGCTCGATCTCTCGGTCGCCGACGGCCGGTTCGCGCCTGATGTGCTGGAAGTCGCGGCTCGCCGTGCGGTCGCGGCCTGGGCCGAGGCGGTCGACGGCAACGACGCCGCTCTCCTCGCCGTCTCGCACGCCGACGCTGCGCGCGAGCTGCTGCACCCCGGCGATCCGAGCCTCCAGACGCGGCTGGTCGTTCGCGGGCTCGAGGTCCGCCACATCCAGATCGCCTCGCTCGACGCGGCGGCCGAACCGCCGACCATGGCGATCGACGTCGAGCTGAGCGGCCGCCGCTACCTCGAGGACCGCGACACCGCAGCGGTCGTGTCCGGGAGCCGGTCGCGCACGGTGAAGTTCACCGAGCGCTGGATCCTGGCGCTCGACGGGCCCGCCGATCAGCCCTGGCGGATCGCGGCCGTGGGCCTGTCCGCCGCCCGACCGCAGTAGCCGCCGGACGCAGGCGGGCCGCCCGCGAAAACAGGGTGGCGGAAGCCACCCCAATCAACCCATAAGCTCCCCCGCCGGTGATCCCGATCAAGGACAACATCTCCAACGATCGCCTGCCTGCGGTCACGATCGCGCTGATCGCGATCAACGTGGTGGCCTACCTGCTCGCGGCGCTCGGAGGCGGCTCGCTGCTCGGTGGCCCCGACGCCGCGCAGCTGCTCAAGTACGGTGCCGTGCCCTACTCGCTGACCCATTCGGTGGCCCATGCCCTTCCCGGCGGCACGATCCCGGCCTGGGAGACGGTGTTCACCTCGATGTTCCTGCAAGCGTCGATCCTGCAGCTGGCCGGCAACATGCTGTTCCTGTGGATCTTCGGCAATACGATCGAGGACTCGATGGGCCGGCTCCGATTCCTCGCCTTCTACCTGCTCGGTGGGATCATCGCGCTGGCGCTCCAGGTCGTCGCGCAGCCGAACTCGGTCGCGCCCACAGTCGGTGCCGCCGGGGCGATCGCCGCCGTGATCGGCGGCTATACGCTGCTCTACCACCGCGCCCGTGTCCTCGCGTTCGTGTTCATCATCCTGCTCTTCACCGTGATCGAGCTGCCCATCGCGCTGATGCTCGGGCTGTGGTTCGGCATGCAGGCGCTGTTCGCGGCAACGGGCCTCACGAATCCGACCGCCGGCGGCGCGTGGATCGCGTTCTTCGCCGGCGTGGGTGCATTCGCATTCGGCGCAGCGACGGTTCGCCTGCTGGCGACCCGCCGCAAACCGATCCCGCCGCCCCGTGCGGTGTACTGATCATGCGGATCTTCGTCCTCGTGATCACGCTCGTCTTCATCGCGGTGCTGGGCGCGCTCACGATCTCGGACTTCGTCAACAACGGTGTGACCGTCGTCGGCATCCTGGCCGTGCTGATCCTGGTGCTGTTCGGCGTCGGGATCGTGGGCGCGCTCAGGCAGCCGCCGCAGGAGTGAGGCCGAGTAGGTCCGAGAGGTCGTCGGCCGGCGCCGGGGCAGCGAACAGGTAGCCCTGCGCGAACGGGCAGCCGTGATCGCGCAGCAGTGACAGCTGCGCCGAGGTCTCGACGCCCTCCGCGGTCACGTCCACCCCGAGCGCGCCGGCCATGCTGAGCACGGCCTTGACGATCGCGCTGTCGTCGGAGTCGCGATCGGCCCCGTCGACGAATGAGCGGTCGATCTTGAGCGCGTCGATCGTGAACCGCCGGAGCTGGCTGAGCGAGGAGTAGCCGGTGCCGAAGTCGTCCAGCGCGAGGCGCACGCCGAGCGCCTTGAGCCCGCGCAGCGCGGCGGTCGAGTGGCCGCTGTCGGCGAGCAGGGCGCCCTCGGTGATCTCCAGTTCCAGCAGTCCCGGCTCGAGCCCGGTCGCCGCGAGGATCCGCTCCACGCTGCCGGCGACGTCCGAGCGTGCCACCTGACGCGCGGACAGGTTCACCGACATGCGCACCGGATCGCGGCTGGGCGCTGCGTCGCGCCACAACGCCGCCTGGCGGCAGGCCTGCTCCAGCACCCACTCGCCGATCGGGACGATCAGGCCGCTGCTCTCCGCCACCTGCATGAAGGCCTCAGGCTCGAGCAGCCCCTGCACCGGGTGCTCCCACCGCAGCAGCGCCTCCACCCCCACCACCCGCTCACGCTCGATCGACAGGATCGGCTGGTAGTGGACGCGGAGCTCGTCGCGCCCGAGTGCCCGCCGCAGCGCCGCCTCGACCGCGATCCGGTCCGCGAGGCGCGCCCGCATCCCGTCGTCGAAGAGCTCCGTCCTGCCCTTGCCGCCCGACTTGGCGCGGTACATCGCCGCGTCGGCCTCGCTCAGGACCTCGGTCGGCGTCGCGTGTCCGCTGTCGACGATGACCACCCCGACGCTGAGCGTGACCGGGTGCTCGTCCTCGCCGAGCACGATCGGGGGCCGACAGGCATCGGTGATGCGCTCGGCGATGGCCACCGCGTCGTCGGCGTGGGCGAGGTCCTCGCACAGCACGACGAACTCGTCGCCGCCGAAGCGGGCAACGGTGTCGCCGGGCCGCAACGCTCCGGTCAGTCTCGGCGTCAGCGCAACGAGGAGTTGGTCGCCGGACTCGTGGCCGCGGATGTCATTGACCAGCTTGAAGTCGTCGAGGTCCATGAACAGCACCGCGAGCTGCGCGCCCGAGCGCCGCGCCCGCGCCAGTGCGTGCTCGAGGCGATCCAGGAACAGCGTCCGGTTGGGCAGCCCGGTCAGCGGATCGTGACGGGCCTGGTGGGCGAGCGCCACCGTCGGCAGCATCCGACGGCCACCGAACAGCATCGCCGCCAGCGCGAGTCCGGCGGCCGGCCAGAACGCGACCGCGTACGAGCCCCCCGGCGCCAGCGCAGCACCGAGCATCGCCGCCAGGACTGAGCCGATGGCGATCCCGGCGGTCGAGATCACGGAGCGCTGGGAGAGGATCGCGCGGATCGGCACGCCCGAGAATGGGCGCGATCGCGCAGCAGCCGCCCCGGCCGCCGGTTTCCGCCACGGTGATTGGTCCCCGATCATCTGGTGCATCACCATCGGCGGCCGAGTGCGTGCCCTTGAGGGTCACGTCGACGGAGTTTGCGCAATTTCCGGGGTCGCTGTTCCTGTCGCGGCGGTATCGTGGCGGCGTGGGATTTCTGGATCGTCGTGAAGCCGGTCTCCGGCGTGAGGGGGGCGCCCCCGAGCCGCCCGAGCCGCCCGAGCCGCTCAGCGCGTTGCCGCTGTCCGAGCTGGCCGAGGTGATGCTGCACAGCGCCTTCCAGCTGCGTCAGCCGCAGGACGACACCGAGTTCCTGAGCCGGGCCGAGATCGTCGCGGAGCTCGCGCGCGACGAAGAGCCGGCCGCATCGGCCTACCCGGAGCTGCCGTTCGACGAGGCGCTGGCCGCGCTGCACATCTGCGGACTCCTGATCGGCGCGCCGACGCCGCTGGGCGAACTCGGCTACCACCTCACGCGCGCCGGCCGGGTGGCGCTCGACGCGGGAAGCGTGGCGGTCACCGTCGCCCGCCGCTTCGGCTGACGGGCACGGCGCGCCCGGCACCGCGCGCCCGACACGGCGCGCCCGACACGGCGCGCCCGCGCCGGTCGACGTTTCACCCGCACCGGGTGATGGATCGGGTCGCGACCTCGGAGAGGATCGACACAGAGCCCGTGCCGTCCCGGCATCTCGATCGCGACCCCGAAGGAGCAGAGCAATGGCCATCCCGTTCACAGGCGTGATCGACATCGACATTCGCGACTCGAAGCCGGACTGGGCGCCGTTCGAGCCGGCCAAGGCGCCCGAGGGCGCGCCGAGCGTGCTGTACATCGTCCTCGACGACGTGGGGTTCGCGGCGTTCGGGTGCTACGGCGGACCGGTGGACACACCGAACATCGATCGCATCGCGGCCCAGGGCCTGCGCTACACGCAATGGCACACGACGGCGCTGTGCTCGCCCACGCGCTCCTGTCTGCTGACGGGGCGCAACCACACGCGCAACAGCATGGCCTGCATCACCGAGGCGGCGATCGGGTTCCCCAACGCCAGCGGGACGATCCCGCCCGAGAACGGGATGCTGCCGGAGGTCCTCGGCGAGCTGGGCTGGAACACGTACATGACGGGCAAGTGGCACCTGTGCCCGACCGACGAGATGCACCTGGCCTCCACACGGCGCAACTGGCCGACAGGGCGCGGGTTCGAGCGTTTCTACGGCTTCCTCGGCGCCGAGACCAACCAGTGGCACCCGGACCTGGTCTACGACAACCATCCGGTTGACCAGCCCTGCCAGCCCGAGGACGGCTATCACCTGACGGTCGACCTGACCGACAAGTCGCTCGAGTTCATCAAGGATGCCAAGGCCGTCGCGCCCGACAAGCCGTTCTGCCTCTACTACGCCCCCGGCGCGTGCCACGCGCCGCACCAGGTGCCGAAGGAGTGGATCGAGAAGTACGCCGGCCGCTTCGACATGGGCTACGAGGCGATGCGCGAGCAGACGCTCGAGCGCCAGAAGCAGATGGGTCTTGTACCGCAGGACACGGAACTGCCCCCGCTCAACCCGATCGGGACTCCGCAGACGCGCACAGGCCCCGAGGGGCAGCCGTTCCCGCCGCTCGACTTCACGCGTCCGTGGGATTCGCTGTCGGACGACGAGCGCAAGCTGTTCTGCCGCATGGCCGAGGTGTACGCGGGCTTCCTGGCCCACGCCGATCACCAGATCGGCCGCCTGCTGGCCTACCTCGAGGAGACCGAGCAGCTCGAGAACACGATGATCGTGCTCGTCTCCGACAACGGTGCCAGCGGCGAGGGCGGACCGAACGGATCGCTCAACGAGAACAAGTTCTTCAACGGCGTTCCGGACGACATCGAGACGAACCTGGCGATGATCGACGAGCTCGGGAGCCCGCGGACCTACAACCATTACCCCAACGGCTGGGCGATGGCGTTCAACACCCCGTTCAAGATGTGGAAGCGCTACGAGTTCAACGGCGGGAGCTGCGACCCGTGCATCATCTCGTGGCCCCAGGAGATCAGCGCGCGGGGCGAGATCCGCCACCAGTACCACCACGCGATCGACATCATGCCGACGATCCTCGACTGCCTCGGCGTCGAGCCGCCGGAGACGATCAAGGGCAACGTTCAGAGCAGCTTCGACGGCGTCAGCATGCGCTACAGCTTCGACGACGGCGATGCCGCCGGCCGGCGCCAGACGCAGTTCTTCTCGATGCTCGGCTCGCGCGCGATCTGGCACCAGGGTTGGAAGGCCGTCAGCACCCATCCCACGGTGGCCGGCTGGAGCCATTTCAACCAGGACACGTGGGAGCTCTACCACGTCGAAACGGACCGCTCCGAGCTGCACGACCTCGCGGACGAGCACCCCGACAAGCTGCGGGAGCTGATCAACCTGTGGTTCGCGGAGGCGGGACGCAACGGAGCCTTCCCGCTCGATGACCGCTCCCCGATGGAGATTTTCAACACCCCTCGGCCGCAGATCGTCAGTCCGCGCAACCGCTACCGCTACTTCCCCGGCGTGGCTGAGGTGCCGGAGGTGCTGGCGGTGAACATCCGCAACCGCGACTACATCATCGGGGTGTGGCTCGACATCCCGGCTCCGGGCGCGAGCGGGGTGCTGTTCGCGCACGGCTCGCAGTTCGGCGGGCATACGCTCTATGTCAAGGACAACCGGCTGCACTACGTCTACAACTTCGTCGGCATGATCGAACAGAAGATCGATGCCACCGTGGACCTACCCGTCGGCGCCAACCAGATCGTCTCGGCCGAGTTCGTCAAGGATGGCGAGGAAGCGCCGGGGACGGCGACGGGAATCCTCTCGCTCTACCACGGGCCCGACAAGGTCGGCGAGGGCCGGATCAAGACGCAGCCGGCGCCGTTCGGCATCACCGGCTCCGGGCTGACCATCGGGCGCAGCGCCCACGTGATCACCTACGACTATGCCGGCGAGCGGCCGTGGAGGTTCACCGGCGGCGAGATCCACTTCGCCGCGGTCGACGTCAGCGGCGAGCCCTACATCGACCTCGAGCGGGCCGCCGCGGCGATGATCGCGCGGGAATAGGGGCCTGTCGGCGCCGTTCTCCGAGATGCAGCGATGTGGCGGGTCGGAACCGCCATTTCGTAGCCTCTCGCCGCTCGGAGGAGGGGTGGCGGAACGTTATGGCTGCACAGCAGCCATAACGTTCCACGTGATCTCACACGCCAGGCGAAGGGCTACGAAATGGCTGTTATGACGCGCCCGATGAGGCGGAGGCGGCCTCACCCCCGCGCGCTCACCCGCGCGTCCTCACTCCCGCGGGCTAGCCCCCGCGCGCTCACCCGCGCGACGGGTGGCCCACGCCGGGCCACGGGGACAGCAGCAACACGATCCGCGCGTCGGTGACGGCGCGCACGGTGCGGCGCTCGCCGGGCTCGAAGTGGGCGAGCAGCCCCGGGCCGCCGGACACGGTCGCGTCGTCCTGGTCGATCTCGACCTCGCCGCTGGCCACGGTCAGGTAGGTCCGCTCGTGGACCTGATGCTCCTGCAGCTCCTCGCCGGCCGGCAGGCTCACCACGATCGCACGGCTCTCATCGTCGGAGCGCAGCACCTCCGGGCGGTGGGGCGTGATCTGGAGTGAATGAATGTCCCAGCTCTGCATGGCTGCTCCTCGGTCGTGGGCTCAGGGCCCGATCGGGTCGATTGTCTCGGCACCGCCGCCGACGCCCGTGCCGCCGACGCCCGTGCCGCCGACGCCCGTGCCCCCGATGCCCCCGCCGCCACCGGTCGGGTCAGGCAGGACGGCGCCGCGCCGTCGCGCCAGTCGGCGCTGGATGTGGAGCGTGGTTGTCCCGGCGATCACCAGCATGGCGACGTTGACGCCCAGCACCGCGACTGCGCCGGTGGCCTTGGTCAGCTGCCCGACCCCGGCCGCGACGCCGAGGTAGGCCGACGCCGGGACCGTGGTGACCGAGATGCCGACGCCCACCGCGGCGCTGGCGCGGGTCTCGACGGCGAGGATGGCGGCGACCCCGGCGGCCAGCGCGACGCCGACCGTGGCCGCGTTGATCGTGGTGAGACCCGAGACGGAGGAGTTGTTGGCCTGCACGCCGTGCGGCAGGCTGCCGGTCACACGCAGCACGTCGGTGGTGATGGCGGCAGCCAGGCAGGTGGCGCCGAGTCCGATCGCGAGCGTGGCCAGCGCACGTCCGGACAGTCGCCAGCGCTGGGCGACGACACCGGCGCAGACCGCGGTGATGGCCAGCGTATCCGGGCTGACCGCCATCGCGCCGACGATCAGGGTCGAGTTGGCGTAGATCACGCCGAAGCCGGCGATCACGCCGGCGACGATCATGAACACGAGATAGCGCGCGACCGGCCGGGCGTTCCGATTGGCCTGCCCCAGCACATCGGCCCAGATGAGCGACGCCGCCGGATGGCCGGCGGCCACCGGCGCCACGTCGTCGACGCGGGAGAGCGTGATGTCCTCTTGGGCCACGCCCCGGGAGCGCAGGAACGCGAGCACGGCGTCGGCCCGCGCGCCGTCGATGTCCGCGGTCAGCAGCGCCCGTCCCGAGCGGACCCCGGGAGCCAGCGAGGCGTGCGTGGCCGACCCCTGGCGCTCCAGCACGCTGCCGACATCGGCGAGTTCATCGGAGCGGCCGTAGACGCGCAGCAGCACGGCTACCGCTCAGGAGGCCGCGCTGCCCGTGACCAGGGTCTCCTCCGCGGTGTCGTCGCCGTCGTCGCCCTCGCCCCAGTCGATCCGGGCCTCGTCGGAGCGGTCGAGCACCTGCGGGCCGCGGGTCTTGGAGAAGTAGTCCCACCCCCAGTTGACGAACGCATCGATTCGGTTCCGCACGCCGGTCATCAGCATCGCGTGGACGCCGAGCCAGGCCGAGAACGCGATCACGCCGTGGAGCTCGTGCCGGTGCGGACCGACCTCGGCCACCGCCGAGCCACGGCCGATCATGGCCATGATGCCCTTGTCCTTGTAGTGGAACGGGGACCGGCTCTCCCCCGCGAAGTCGGCGAGGATGTTGCGCGCCGCCCAGGCGCCACTCTGCATCGCGACCGAGCCGAGTTGCGGAAACGGCTGGTCGTCCGGACCGAGGATGTTGGCGATGTCGCCGGTCACATAGATGCCCGGAAAGCCCTCGACGCTGAGATCGTGCGCGACGTCGATGCGCCCGCCCCGACCCTGGGGGAGACCGGACGCGGCGGCCAGCGACGGCGCCTTGATCCCGCCACCCCAGATCACGCAGCGTGTCGCGAACTTCGTGCCGTCGGCGAGGACCACGTGGTCCGGCGTGACCTCGGTGACGGTGACGCCGAGGTGGACGTGGACGCCCTTGCGGTGCAGGATCTTGGCCACGTAGTCGTGGGCGTGCTCGGAGAACGGGCCGAGCAGGGTGTGCCCGAGATCGACGATGTGCACTTCAGCCGCCGAGACCGCGAGGTCGTGGAACTCGGCCGTCATGGTGTCGTGGATCATGTCCGCGAGGGCACCGGCCAGCTCGACGCCGGTCGGCCCGCCGCCGACGATCACGAAGCGCAGCGCGCCCTGGTCGATGCGCGAGGGGTCGCGATCGGCATCCTCGAACACGCCGATCACGCGGGAGCGCAGCTGCTGGGCGTCGGTCAGCGAGTACAGCGGGAACGTGTTCTCCTCGGCACCCGCGGTCCGGAAGAAGTTCGGCTGCGAGCCGGCTCCGAGCACGATCGCGTCGGCCGACCACGTCTCGCCGTCGGTCGCGGTGACGGTGCGGGTGGCGGGGTCGATCGCCGCGATCTCGGCCATCTTGACGTCGACGTTCTCGTCGCGGTGAAACAGCTTGCGCAGCGGGTAGGCGATGTCGGTCCCCGCGAGCTGCGAGGTCGCCACCTGGTAGAGCAGCGGCTGGAACTGGTGGTAGTTGTTGCGGTCGATCAGCGTCACGCGCACGCCGTCCTCGCCGGCCAGCTTCTTGGCGGCGCCGAGCCCGGCGAAGCCGCCGCCGACGATCACGACGTGCCGGCGCCCGTCCGTGGCGCTCATGGCGTCGCTCCGGCCGCCGACGGGGCGCCGAGTCGCTGTTCGATGTGGTCGCCGACCCGGAGCGCGTTGGCCATCGCCGTCAGGGCGGGGTTGACGGCGCCGATGCTGGGGAAGAAGCTCGTATCGACGACGTAGAGGTTGTCGACCTCGTGCGCGCGGCAGTCGACGTCGAGCACCGATGTCGCCGGGTCGGCGCCGAAGCGGCACGTCCCGGCCTGGTGCGCGCACCCGGCGACCGGGATCTCGTTCTTCAGGTAGGCGTGGCGGGGCGAGAGGTCGTCGTGCATCCCGAGGTGCTTGAGCATCGACTTCAGCTGTTTGAACAGTTGCTTCTTGGGCTCCTCGTTGGTGGGCGAGTAGTTGATCCGGATGCGGCCGTCGCGGCCGACGGTGACGCGGTTGTCGGGCATCGGGAGGTCTTCGGTCGAGAGCCAGAAGTCAACCGCGTGGCGGGCCACCTGCTCCAATGACCAGGTCGGCGCCAGCGCGGTCTGGATCGGCTTCTCGCCGCGGAACATCGGTGCCTGGGACTTGCCGATCATCTGGATGTTGCCCATCGGGTACTCCCACGCGTCGGACTCGAAGTAGAAGTCGTTGATACCGAGCGTCTTCTGGAACACCGTCGGATTCTCATCGCGTGAGAGCGCGAGCACGGCGACGCTGTTGTGGAACACGTAGTTGCGGCCGACCTGGTCAGAGCCGTTGGCCAAGCCGTTGGGGTGCTGATCGTTGGCCGAGGAGAGCAGCAGCTTGGCCGAGTTGGCCGCCCCGCAGGACACGACGACGATGTCGGCGGCGAACGTCTCCTGGTGGTCCCCACGCAGGGTCACCACGCCCGTCACCTCGGTGCCGGCAGCGTTGGTCTCCAGGCGCACGGCCTGCGTGTTGCGCAGAAGGGTGACGTTGGGGTGCTCGAGCGCAGGTCGCACGCCGAGGACCTCGGCGTCGGACTTGGCGTGAACGAGGCACGGGAAGCCATCGCAGTCGTTACAGCGCACGCAGGCGCTGTAGGGCATGTTGGCCTCGTCGAGCATGACCCCGCAGGGTGCATGGAACGGGTGCAGTCCGGCGCCGGCGAAATCGTCGGCCAGCTGCTGGATGCGCGGCTCGTGCGAGACGGCGGGGAAGGGATAGTCCGCGCTCATGCGCGGCTCGGTCGGATCCTCGCCGCGGGCGCCGTGGACGTGATAGAGCCGCTCGGCGCGGGTGTAGTACGGCTCCATCTCGTCGTAGCCGATCGGCCACGCCGGCGAGATCCCGTCGTGGTGGCGCAGCTCTCCGAAGTCCCGCTCACGCAGGCGGTAGAGCGCGGCGCCGTACAGCTTCGTGGCCCCCCCGACGAAGTAGTGGATCTGGGGCTGGAACGGCTTCTCGTTGCTGTCGTACCACGTATCGGCGGAGACGTAGCGATTCTCGACGAACACCTCCTCGGCGAGCCAGTTCTGAGGCTCGCGGGGGAGCCAGTCGCCGCGTTCCAGCAGCAGGATGTTCTTGCCGGTGGGGGCCAGGCGATGGGCCAGGGTTCCCCCGCCGGCGCCGCTGCCGATGATGATCACGTCATAGCGGTCCATCAGGTGAACTCCTCAAGTCGCTCGGCCAGGATGATGCGGGCTCCCGCCTCGATCAGCGCCAGGTGGGAGAACGCCTGCGGGAAGTTGCCGAGGTGGCGTCCGGTCTCGGTGTCGAACTCCTCGGCGAACAGGCCGAGGGGGGAGGCGACACGGAGCAGGCGCTCCATCAGGTCGATCGCGCGCTGCATCTCGCCGATCATGGCCAGCGCCGAGACGAGCCAGAAGGAGCAGATCAGGAACGTGCCCTCCTTGCCCGAGAGGCCGTCATCGGTCTCGTCGGTCCGGTAGCGCAGGACGAACCCGTCCTCGGTCAGCTCGTCGGCGATCGCCAGCACGCTTGCGCGCATCCGCTGGTCGCTGGGTGGTAGCAGTCCGAACAGCGCGGCCAACAGGGTCGAGGCGTCGAGCGCGTCGGTCCCGTAGTGCTGGCACAGGACACCGCGTTTGTCGACCCCGTGCTCGAGGATGTCGGCCTTGATCTCCTCCGCCGTGGCCTGCCACGCTGCCTGGCGTTGATCGTCACCGCGGATCCCGGCGAGCCGGGCCGCGCGGTCGAGTGCCACCCAGCACATCAGCTTCGAGGACACGTAGTGCTGTGGCTCGCCGCGTGCCTCCCAGATCCCCTGGTCGGGGTCACGCCACACGGCGGAGGCGCATTCGGCCTGCGCCACGACGATCGGCCAGAGCCGCCGCGGCAGCCGCTGACTGCGCCGAGTGTGGAGCAGGATTGAATCGAGCGCGGCACCGAAGACGTCGTTCTGGCGCTGGTCGAAGGCGCCGTTGCCGACCCGGACCGGCTTGGCGCCGGCGTAGCCCGAGAGCCCGTCGAGCGTGCGCTCGGTCAGGTCGCGGCGCCCGTCGATGCCGTACATGATCTGCAGACCGCCGTCCGCGTTGGTCTCGAGGTCGGCGATGTACTGCATGAACTCGTCGGCCTCCCAGTCGAGGTTCATGTAGTGCAGCGCCTGCAACGTGAATGTCGAGTCGCGAATCCACGTGTAGCGGTAATCCCAGTTGCGCTCCCCGCCCGGTGTCTCCGGCAACGACGTCGTGGCTGCGGCGACGGTCGCTCCGGTCGGCATGTAGGTCAGTCCCTTGATCGCCAGGGCCGAGCGCTCGATCATGTGACGCCACCGGTGATCGGGGATGCGGGCGCCGTTGAGCCAGGCGCGCCAGTAGTGGGTGGTCGCCTCCAGCCGTTCCTCGGCCTGATCGACGCTCGACGGGGAATCGAAGCCCTCCGCCCAGGACAGTGCGCAGTAGAGCTTCTCGCCCTCGTGCAGGTGGTGGCGCGCGCGGACAGAGCCTCCCTCGATCCCCAGCGCCATGTCCGTCTGCAGGCGCACCGTCAGCCCGGCGCCGCCGGCGTCGGCGGCGTGGCGGTCATCGCCCAGCAGGACCCACTCGGCGGCGGTGCTGCCGTAGTCGAACACGGGCTCGCAGACGAGCTCGATCTCGACGGTGCCCCCGATGCATTCAACGGTTCGCACCAGCACGTGATCGCCGTCGATGTCGGCCGGTGGGCGCGTGTGCGGCGTCACCGTGTCCTCGCCCCGGCGCGGCCCCATCGTCAGAGCATCGCGCACGACGATCCAGCCGCTCGGCGTGTGCCAGATCGTCTCGAGTGTGTTCGTGCCCGCCGTGTAGTGACGCGCGGTCGGTACGTTGATCCCGAACGGCCCGACCCGGAACGAGCCGGCCTCGCGATCGAGCAGCGTCGCGAACACGCTCGGGGAGTCGAAGCACGGCACGCACATCCAGCCGATGCTTCCGTCTGGAGCGATCAGGGCGCCCGTGTGACAGTTGGACAGGAACGCGAAGTCGGCGATGGGCGGGAACGGGGACGGCGCCGCGGCGCTGCGCCGCGCTCCCCGGCCGGCGCGCGCGCCCGGGGCGTCGTCGGCCTGCGCCGGGTCGACCTTCGCGGGCTCGTCTGACTCGTCGGGCTGAGGGGAGACGACGCTCATCAGCTGATCCACGGTCCCTGCCAGCGGCCGAACCCGGACACGAGGTGGTCGGCCTCGGCCGGCCCCCAGGAGCCCTTGGCGTAGGTATGTACCGGCGGGGGGGAGTCGAGCAGAGGCTGCATGATCCGCCAGGTCTCGGCGATGCTGTCCCAGCGGGTGAAGTTCGCACTGCGGCCGGCGATCGCGTCGCTCAGCAGCACCTCGTAGGGCGTGGGCCCCTCACCACCCTCCTCCGCGAACTCCATGTCGAGCGTGATCTTGTCGGGCTCTTGCTCCCCGGCGCGCCGGGCGTCGAGGACCAGGCGAATCCCCGTCGTCGGATCCAGCTTGATCACCAGCTGAGCCGGCTCCGGCAGGCGCTTGTGGCTCACGAAGCCCAGGCGAGGTGGGTACTTGAAGACGAGCCGGACCTCGGTCTGTGTGACCGGGAGGAACTTGCCGGTGCGAACGTAGAACGGCACCCCGGCCCAGCGCCAGTTGTCGATCTCCAGCCGCATCGCCGCGTAGGTCTCGGTGGTCGAGCCGGCCGCGACGCCGGGGACGTCGAGGTAGCCGTCGTACTGTCCGCGGATGTAGTGCGCGGGCTCAGCCGCGCGCATCGACCGGAACAGCGCGAACTTGGCGTTCTTCAGCGTCTCGGCGTCGTCGCCGGCCGGCGCCTCCATGGCCGCGGCGGCGATCAGCTGCATCAGGTGGTTGACGACCACGTCGCGCAGCGCGCCGACCGGATCGTAGAAATGACCGCGATCCTCGACGCCGAACGACTCGGCCATGGTGATCTCAACCAGAGCGATGTGGTTGCGGTTCCAGATCGGCTCCAGCATCGAGTTGGCGAAGCGGAGGTAGAGGAACTCCTGCAGGCCCATCTTGCCCAGGAAGTGATCGATCCGGTAGAGCTGGGACTCGGTGATGTACTGATGCAGCTCGTCGTTGAGCGCGGCTGCGGACTCGGTGTCGTGTCCGAACGGCTTCTCCACCACCACCCGCCCGGTGGCGGTCAGTCCCGCCTCGGCCAGGCCCTTGACCACGGTGCCGAACAGGAACGGCGGTATCTCGAGATAGAAGACGGGGGTCGCGGTGCCGGTGATCGCCTCGCCGACGCGCTTGTACGTGGCGCTGTCGGTGAAGTCGCCGTGGACGTAGGAGAGCCGGTCGGCGAACCGCTTGAAGATCTCCTCGTCGATCGTCTCGCCTGTGCCCACGATCGACTCGCGAGCGCGCTCACGTAGCTGGTCCACGCTCCAGTCCTCGACCGCGACGCCGACGATCGGGCAGTGCAGGAGCCCCCGCGCCTCGAGCCGGTACAGGGAGTGGAAGGTCATCACCTTGGCCAGATCACCGGTGATCCCGAACACCACCAGCACGTCGCCGACGGGTCCGTCGCTGGGCTGTGCTGCTCCGGCGTGGGCGCTCACAGCGCCGGCGGCGACCGTGGAGGATGAAGTCACGTTCTACGCTCCTGTTTCCATGTGGGCAACGGGCTGCGAGGTCATCGCGGCCCGGTCGCACACGGTCCGTTCTGACCCCGCTTGGCGCATCATCCCAATCGGGTGATGCCGGTTGACGGCATGCGAGGGCCGGCGACGCTAGGGTGAGACCTCGCCTTCACACCATGCTCACATGAACGTTGCCGCCGCCAGATGAACGCTCCATCCGGAGAGCAGATCGAGATCGCGCTCGGTGAGCAGCAGGCCGTGATCGTGGAGGTCGGGGCCGCGATCCGCTCCTACGTCGCCGCCGGCCATGACTTGCTCGACGGATTCGGCGCCGAGGAGATGAGCACCTCGGGTCGCGGTCAGGTCCTGATCCCGTGGCCGAACCGGGTCGAGCAGGGGAGCTACGCGTTCGGCGGCGCTCGCCACCAGCTCGCGCTCAACGAGCCCGAGCGCCGGAACGCGATCCACGGCCTGGTGCGCTGGGTCAGCTGGACCGTCGCGGAGCGGGAGCCGCACCGCGTGGTGATGGAGCATCAGCTGAGGCCTCAGCCCGGATACCCGTTCGCGCTCGCGCTCGCGGTCGAGTACGCGCTGTCGGACGAGGGCCTGCGAGTCCGCACGACGGCCACCAACGCCGGACCGGAGCCGTGTCCGTTCGGCAGCGGCGCTCATCCCTACCTGCGTGCCGGGCCGCCCACCGTCAACGAGGTGGTCCTGCACCTCCCCGCGAGCACCGTTCTGCGCGCGAACGAGAACGGCATCCCGGTCGGGTCCGGGTCGGTCGACGGGACCATCCACGACTTCCGCGAGCCGCGGGCGATCGGTGACACCGTGCTCGACCACGCCTTCACCGACCTCGAGCGCGGCGATGACGGGATCGCCCGCGTGCGGTTGCTCGATCCCGCCGGCGATGGGCTCGAGCTGTGGGTCGACGAGAGCTACCCGTACCTGATGGTGTTCACGGGCGACCCGCTGCCCGACGTGAACCGGCGCAGTCTCGCCGTCGAGCCGATGACCTGTCCGCCGAACGCGCTGCGCACCGGCGAGGCTCTGGTCACGCTCGAGCCTGGCCAGAGTGTCAGCGGCACGTGGGGCATCACGCCCCTCGGCGCCTGAGCGCTCGCGCGGGCGTCGGCCGAGCGCGTCGGCCGCGGCCGTCACCAGTCACTACGGGCTGGGGCCGGGGATGCAGGCGCGCAGGCGAGGTTTCCTGAACTCAGATGCCGAGCTCTCGGGAGGCCAGTCGCGCGCCCTCGAGGCGCGCCTGGATCTTCTGCATCGCGACGTCACGAGCGAAGTCGGGCGACCCGTGGTTCGGCTTGACGTCGCGGCTGAACGGCGAGAAGCCGCAGTCGTCGGTGGCACCGAGGCGCCCCACCGGGATGTGCTTGGCGGCGGTGAGGAGGTCGTCCTTGACCTGCTCGGGTGTCTCGACCTCGGGAGTCAGCGGGTTGATCACGCCCATGAAGCACACCTGCGGGACACCGTTGGCATCGTCGCGGCTGTACTGCCCGCACAGCTCGTAGACCTTCTCCTTGTCGTCCTCACTCGAGCACTGGATCAGGAAGTAGCCAGCGTTGAGGTCGAACATGTGCGCGAGCAGCTTCTCGTAGGGCACGTCCTTGCTGTGCACGGAGTCGCAGTCGCCGCCGGGACAGGTGTGGATGCCGATGTTCCGGCGCTCCTGTACCGAGAATCGATCGATCACCCGGTTGTTGAGGTCGATGAACTCCTGCAGCATGTTCTTGCCGGTCCACGGGTTGCGCGAGTCGTTCTTGTTGGCCAGCCGACCCTCGGTGAAGTCAATCGAGACGCGCACCGCGCCGGCGTCGAAGCACTTGCGGATGTCCTTCTCGCATTCGTCGCACAGATCGGACAGGAACTGCTCACGCGGGTAGCCGGGGATCTCATCCTCCAGCGGGTAGAGCAGCATCAGCATCGACGGGGCGATCACCGCCTGCTTGACCGGCTTGCTCGCGATCTGCCGGTTCTTCTTCACGAACTCCGCGGCGAAGGTCTTGTAGCGGAACGGCCCGCCCGTCAGGCGGGGGAGCTGGCGATGGTGGCCGTCGTCGAAGATGGCGAAGAACTGCCCGTCGCCGGCCAGGTGGTCGGCCAGTCCCGTGCCGGCCAGCGTGTCCGTGATCGGGTAGGTCGCAAAGCTCGATTCGCGTTGCTCGCCGTCGGTCACGATCGGCTCGCCGGTCGCCTCGAGCCGCCGGATCGAGTCCTCGGCGGCGGCGTCCTGGGCGGCCTGCAACTGCTCGAAGGTGATCTTGCCGTCGTCGTAGTCGGCGTAGGCCTCCTGCAGCTTCATCGGCCGCGGCAGGGAACCCACCAGCTCGGTCGGAATCGGCATCGCTCACCTCTCCTCGTGGGAAACGGGTGCGGGTGACCAGCTGCGGCGACAGGGGGTCGAAAGCCCCGCCACGAACCGCAGACTGACCGGTCTCCCTCAGTCCGCTCGACCTTACTACCGCCCTCGCGGGCGCGTCAAGTCGCGCGGCTGGACGCTCAGCGGGTGTCGCCCGTGGCCCGCTGGAGCACCAGCCTGCCGATGGCCTGCGCCCGGCGCGCGGCGTCGTGGTCGCCCTCGCCGGCGGCGACGATCGAGCCCTTCATGAGGATGTGCCACTCGCGCGCGAACCCCTCGGGATCGGCGGCGCCCGCGGCCTCGGCGAGATCGGCGAGGAAGTCGCGGATGCCCGCGAGGTAGGAGGCGCCCGCCTGGTGGATCCGGTGCTCGGGGTCGGGATGCTCGAGCATCACGTTGATGAATGAGCAGCCTTCGAAGTCGGGGCGCCGGAACCACGCGTCGAACACGTCGAAGACGGCTAGCAGCCGCTCGGCCGGGTCGCTCGCCCGCTGCCGAACCTCGGTCTGGAGCCAGCCCCTGGTCCACACCTCCTCGCGGCGCTCGAGGAACGCGAGCACGAGCTCCTGCTTGGAGGCGAAGTGCCGGTACATCGTCTGCCTGGCGACGCCGGAGCGATCGATGATCGCGTCGACCCCGGTGGCGTGCACGCCCTGCCGGGAGAACAACTCGTAGGCGGCGAGCAGCAGGCGCTCGCGTGCCTCCGAGGTCGGCGCCGACGTGGTCGAATCTGCGCTCACCATCGGCCGACTGTAGCAACGGTCCTCCCGTCCGCCGGTGGCGGCCGCCGCTCGGCGCCGTCCTTGACTTCGCCCCGGCGATGGGGGATGCTCATCGCAGAGGGAGAACGATCGGTCTAACACTGCTGAGCCCGCTGGACGCAGCCGTCCGCCGCCACGGCGCGACCATGGTCAGCCGTCACGGGCGCAGCGTCGCGTGGTGACCGACGTCAGCAACCGCTACGCGGCGATCGCCCTCGTCGGGCCACGGGCCAAGAAGCTGCTGGACGCGTGGGTGGCCGGGCCGCACGCAGGTTCCGCGATCGTGGTGAACGAGACCCCCGCTGCGTTCGAGTTGCTCGTGCCGGCGGCCGAGGGCCCCGCGCTGTTCGAGCAGCTGCTCGTCCTCGGCGCCCGGTTCCAGGTCGCGTGCGTGCGGCTCGATGCGCTCGAGCACCTGGCCGCCTCGCACCGGTTCGACGCGGCGGCCGGCGCTACGCTGCGCTGAGGTTGCCGATCCGCCGGGTGACAGCGGGCGACGAGGCCCAGGTCCGGGCGCTGCGACTGCGGGCGCTGCGCGAGGCTCCCCACGCGTTCGCGTCGTCGCTGGAGCTCGAGGACGCGCATCCGGACACGCACTGGTCCGAGCTGGTGGAGCACAGCGCCGCCGCCGAGGAGGGCGCGCTGTTCGTCGCCGTCGAACGGGAGCGCTGGATCGCGATGGCCGGAGCGCGGTGGTTCGACCGTTCCGAGGGCATCGCCCAGCTGTGGGGCATGTGGGTCGATCCAGGCGCCCGCGGCCAGGGCCTCGGCCGCGCCCTCGTCGAGGAGGTGGCCGCTTGGGCGCGGGCTCGCGGTGCCGTGTGCCTGCGTCTCGGCGTGACCGAGGATGCCCCGGAGGCCGCCCGTTTCTACGAGCGGCTCGGGTTCATGCGGACCGGGGAGAGAAAGGCGCTCGCCCGCGACCGCTTCGAGGGATGTGCCTTCTTCCTCGTGCGCCGGTTGTGACCGGTCGCCCGTTCGCCCGTCGTCTCGGCGGCGCGCCCGCGCTCAGCGGGCGCCGAACAGCAGCTCGATCATCATCTGGTCGGCCTGCTCGTGGCGGCGCCCGCGGCCGACGTCGATCCCGGCCAGTTGGTCCTCGTCGCGGATCCGCGTCGCCTCCTCGGGGGAGAAGGCGGGCGTCGCCACGGCCAGCTGCTCGGCGCCGGCCTGGCGGCAGGCTTCGATCAGTTCGGGATCGGAGTCGAACGCCGCCACCTTCGCGGCGAGGATCTTGTAGTTGCGGATGCAGCCGCGGGCGAACGACTCGTACACGTCGATGTCGTCCTCGGTCCGGTACGCGCGGGCGTCGAAATGGCGGGCGCCGTCGTAACCGGAGCGCTCGAGGACCCGCACGGTCAGGAACGCCTCCTTCTGCTCCTCGGCCCCGAAGCGGAAGTCCTGGTCGAAGCGCGGCCCGTACTGGGAGTTGAGATCGATGTGGAACAGCTTGCCCGCCCACAGCGCCTGGCCGACGGCCTGGGAGAAGCTGAGCCCGGCCATCGACTCGTGGGCCATCTCGGGATTGACGCCGACCATCTCCGGGCGCGCGAGCATGCTGATGAAGTGCAGCATGTGGCCGGTGGTCGGCAGGTAGATGTGAGCGCGCGGCTCGTTCGGCTTGGCCTCGAGCGCGACCCGCATGTCGAGCCCCTGCGAGTGGATGTACTCGCACAGGAAGTCGACCCCTTCGCGGTAGCGCTCGAGCGCCAACCGGGGATCGCGGGCGGCGCCGGACTCCACGCCCTCGCGGCCGCCCCAGAGGACGAACACCGGCGCTCCGAGCTCGGCTCCGAGGTCGACTGCCTGCATCGCCTTCGACAGCGCCATCCGGCGCACGGCCGGATCGGCGGCCGTGAACGCGCCGTCGCGGAACACGGGCTGCGTGAACAGGTTCACCGTCGCCATCGAGACGACGAGGCCCGCACTGCGCACGGCCTCCTTGAAGCGCGCCGTGATGCGATCGCGCTCAGCCGCGGCGGCGCCGAACGGGATCAGGTCCTCGTCGTGCAGGCAGACGCCCCACGCGCCGACCTCGGCCAAGCGCGCGACGATCGCCTCGGGCTCGATCGGCGGGCGTGTCGGCAGCCCGAACGGGTCCCCGCCGCGGTGTCCGACAGTCCACAGGCCGAACGAGAAACGATCGTCGGGCGTCGGTGCATATTGGTCTTGCATGGGTCTCCTCACAGGCTGCGGTAGCTGATCTCCTCGCGCCGTCCGCTCTCACTCGAGCGGACGATCGCGTCACACACTTCGGCGGCGCGATAGCCGTCCTCGAAGTCGGCGCCGTAGGGCCGGACCTCGCCGTTGCCGGCGATCGCGCTCAGCAGGTGGTGGATCTCGTGCACGAAGGTGTGCTCGTAGCCGAGGATGTGGCCCGGCGGCCACCACCACTCCATGAACGGATGGTTGGCCTCAGTGACGAGCACCTGCCGGAATCCCTGCGCGTCGGCGCCCGGACGCGTGCCGGCGAGATAGACCTGCAGCTCGTTGAGCCGCTCGAGGTCGAAGGCGATCGAACCCTTGGAGCCGCTGATCTCGAAGCTCATCGCGTTCCGGCGACCGAGGCACACGCGCGAGGCCTCGATCGTGCCCATAGCTCCGGTCTCGAAGTCGACCACCGACTCGAACGCGTCGTCCACGTCGACGTGGCCGTCGGGCCGGTCGGCGATGAAGGTCCGCGTCAGTCCCGAGATCGCGCTGATCTCGCCGACCAGGAAGCGGGCCAAGTCGATCACGTGGGCGCCGAGGTCGCCGAGGGCGCCCGAGCCGGCGATGCTCTTGTCGAGCCGCCACACCATCTCGAACTCGGGGTCGGCGATCCAATCCTGCAGGTAGCGAGCGCGGAAGTGGCGGATCTCGCCGAGCTCACCGGCCTCGAGCATCTGGCGGGCCAGGCGCACGGCGGGAACGAAGCGGTAGTTGAAGGCGCACATGTGCTGCACCCCGGTGGCGGCGGTGCGCCGCCAGATCTCATACGCCTCCTCGGCGCTGCGCCCGAGGGGCTTCTCACACAGCACATGCTTGCCCGCCTCGGCCGCCGCGATCGTGGGCTCGGCGTGCAGGTTGTTCGGACCCGAATTGTCGAACAGCGCGATCCGCTCGTCGGCGATGAGCGCCCGCCAATCACTCACCGCCTGCGCGAAGCCGTAGCGAAGCGCGGCTTCGGCGACGGCGTCCTGGTCGCGGCCGGCCACAGCGACGAGCACCGGTTGCAGGGGCGGCGGCCAGGTCATGTAGTCGATGGTCCGATACGCGTTCGAGTGCGCCTTGCCCATGAACGCGTAGCCGAGCATGCCGACCCCGATCTCCTCACTCATTGCTCGCTCCTCTGAGCGTCTCATCGACCACGAACTCGAGCCTCCTCCGGTGCTTGACCGCCACGACGCCTCCCCGCGGGCGACACTACCGCAAGCCCGCCTGCGCCCGCCGTCCTCGTGTCTGCCCCGGTCGTTCAGCTGCCCGCGACCTGCTCGGCGGCGCCGGAGCGGTGCGAGCGCAGGGCAGCGTCGGCGAGCCGATGCGCGATCAATGCCTCTTGTGGTGTGGCGCAGCCGAAGCGCCCGTCGAGCACACCCGCACGCTCGAGGAGGAATGCCGCCCACATCTGCAGGATCGCGTCGGCAAAGCCGAATTCGAAGATCGGTCCGGTGACCGTGGCGAACACCGACTGGCTGCCGACCTGCTGGCGCTCCCACACCTGGCGCCCGTCGCGCACGGCGAAGCGCCACACGGTCTTGGGCTCGGCAGTGGAGAACTCGACCCCGCCGTCCATCCCGACGGCGCGCAGGCGCCACGTGTTCATCTCGCCCGGGGCGATCCGGTGAGTCCGCAGCACGAGCGGGAAGCCCGCGTCGCAGATCAGCGTGGCGTTGTCGATCGTGTCGCAGCGGACCAGATCTCCGTCGGGCCCCGGGCGTTCGGGAACGATGTCCTGCAGGCACGCGTACACCGAGCGCACCTGCCAGCCCGCGCGCAGCGCCGGATGGACGACGTGCATCCCGAGGTCGCCCATCACGCCGGCCCGGCCGCAGAACTGGACCTGGCGCTTCCAGTTGATCGGCTTGTCGCGATCGAGGTCGCTCGAGTGCAGGAACGCGGCCTCGGCTTCGATCGGCTGCCCGAGCGCGCCCTCGGCGATCAACCGCAGCGCAAGCTGGGCGCCGGGGAAGAACGGCATCTCGCTCGAGCAGCGTGCGAACACACTCGGTCTCTCCTCGAGCGCGGCGACGATGCGCTCCGCGGCTGCGAGATCGATCCCGAACGGCTTCTCGCCGAGGAGGTCGCGTCCGGCGGCGATCGTGTCGAGGTAGATCTGCTCGTGCAGGTGATGCGGCACCGCCACGTAGACGACGTCGACGCTGTCGTCGGCCAGCAGCTCGTGATAGTCGGCGCTGCGCAGGCGCACGCTCGGGATGCGCTCGAACCAGCTTCGCGCCGCAACGTCGGGGTCACACACGGCGACCAGCTCGGGCCGAATCGGATGTTCGGACAGCGCCGGCCACCGGGCCAGCGCCGCCGCGAGCTCGCGGCCCATCATCCCGCCGCCGATCAGCCCGACGCCGACGCGTTGGCTCACGAGCCGAGCTCCGCGAGCGCGACGTCGACGCTCGCGTGATCGTGCACGATCGCGCGCAGCGCACGCACCATCGCCTCGGGTCGCTCGTGCTGGATCACATTACGCCCGTACACGATCCCGGCCGCGCCGAGCTCGAGCACCGCCGCGGTGCGGCGCAGGATCTCCACATCGTCGACGCGTCCGCCGCCGCGGACCAGCAACGGCACCCGCGCGACGGTCACGATGCGCCGGTAATCGCGCAATCCGTCGCTCGGATCGGCCTTGATCACGTCGGCGCCCAGCTCGGTCGCCTGCCGCACCAGGGCAGCGATGCGCTCCGGGTCGCCCTCGGGCTCCGGCGCGCCCGGCCCCGGCTTGAACGCCAATGGCTCGACCATCAGTCCCATCCCGGCCCGGTCGCATTCGCCCCGCAACCGCGCGATGTTCTCGACGCACTGGCGCCGCAGGTCGTCGGCGCCGGGGATGTCGAACAGGTTCACGCACACGCAGGCGGCGTCGAGGGCCACCGCCTTGGCCACGACGCCGTCGACGACAAGGCTGAACGGGTGCGCGGCCGGCTTGCTGCCATACACGTTGGCGACGTCGCTGCGCAGCACCAGTGCCGGCCGGTCGCCGATCCGGTCGGTGAGCAGGGGCGCCTGCCCGACGCTGAGCTGGATCGCGTCCGGGCCCGCGGCGACGAGGCGCTCGAGGACGGCGGTCATGTCCTCGATGCCGACAAGGAAGGCGGGCTCGCCGAACAGGCCGTGGTCGACGGCGACATCGATGCAGCGCCCGGAGATCGGGTGAAACAGCCGGCGCAGTCGGGGACTGAGGCTCATGGTCGGGTGACGTCGCTCGGCTTTCGCCGAGCCGGAGTGACAAGGTGCACGTCGATGCACATCATCGGTCATCGCCTCGGTCCGGGTCGAGACCGGCCGCGTACGCGTGCGTCGCGGCGAGCGCGATGAGCTCGCTGCTCCTGGGCATCGACGTCGGCACCTCCTCCTGCAAGGCAGCCGTGCTGGACGCAGAACGCGGCCGGGAGCTGGCCAACGGGCGCGTCCGCACCCCGTGGCGGCGGGTCGGCAGCGGCGCCGAGATCGACCCGCACGCGTTGTTCGACGCCGCCCGGCAGGCGGCGAGCGCGGCGCTGGCCGCGGGGCCGCCGGGCCGTGTGCTGGCGCTCGGCGTGACCAGCATGGCCGAAGCGGGGGTCCTGCTCGGGAAGGATGGAGACGTTCTGCACCCGGCGATTGCGTGGCATGACGAGCGCGGAGCCGAGCAGGCGGTCGCGTTCGGCGAGCACCTCGGACGCCAGAGCTTCTCCCGTCGCACCGGGCTGCCAATCTCGGCGTTGTGCTCTCTGGCCAAGCTGCGCTGGCTGCTCGACCACGGCCGTATCGCCCGTGCTCCGCGGCGATGGTGCAACGTGGCCGAGTGGGTTGTCCGCTGCTTCGGTGGCGCGGAGCTGAGCGAGCTCTCGCTCGCCTCGCGCACCGGCCTGCTCGACCTGAGCGCACGCGCGCCGTACGCCGAGGCTCTCGCGTGGGCCGGCCTTCCGCCCGACCTGCTGGGCGAGATCGTGGCCTCGGGGACCCCCGCCGGCGCCGTCGCCGAGACGGCGCTTCCCGGTGCCGGGGGCGCGGTCCTGACCGTGGCCGGCATGGATCACCTGTGCGCCGGCGTTGGAGTGGGAGTGTTGGCGCCAGGCGACGTGCTCGACTCGTGCGGCACCGCCGAGGCGCTGGTCCGCGTGCTTGCGCCGCCGCTCGCACCGGACGGCGTCGCCGCGGGTGTCGCCGCCGGGTTCACCGTGGGCTGGCATCTCGCGCCCGATCGTCAGGCGCTGCTCGGAGCGCTGTGGTCGGGGCTCGCCCTGCAGAGGGTGCTCGACGAGCTTGGCGTGACGCTGCCGGTGCGCGGCGGCGTGGCCGGGTGGCGTGCGGCCGTGGCCTCGGCCACCGGGGACGCCGAGAGCATGCTCGGCGCGATGGACGAGCTCGTCGGGCCCCGGCGCCGCATCGTGGCCACGGGCGGCTGGACTCACGATCCGACTGTGATGGAGGCCAAGCGGGGGCTCGGCGCGATCCCGGCGCCGGCGGTGAGCGAGGCCGGTGCGCGAGGGGCAGGGCTGATCGCGGGCATCGCCGCGGGCGTGTACCCGAGCCTCGACCGGCTGCCCGGACCGTAGACGTGAGCGCCGCCGAGCGGCGAGCCGGACAAGGCCTGGGTGTCAAGGACGCGTGCAGAAGTCGGCCGGTGCCGTGACGATCGTGTGAAGGTCCCTGTCCGGGAGGCGCCCGCGGAGCCCGATCGGCGGCATGACTAGTATCGAGAGCATGCGCATTTCCGTGCTCGATCAGTCACCGATCCCCGAGGGGTCGACCGGCGCCGATGCGCTGCGCAACACGATCGACCTCGCGCGGCTGGCCGACGAGCTGGGCTACCACCGCTACTGGGTGGCCGAGCACCACGGGGGCCCGATGCTGGCCAGCGCCGCACCCGATGCCCTGATCGGACCGATCGCGGCGGCCACCGAGCAGATCCGTGTGGGCAGCGGCGGCGTGATGCTGCCGCACTACAGCCCGTTGCGGGTCGCCGAGGCGTTCACGGTCCTCGCGGCACTGTTCCCCGGGCGCATCGACCTCGGTCTCGGACGGGCCTCGGGGACCGACCCGCTGACCACGCTGGCGCTGCAGCGCGATCGCCGTGACGCCGCGCCCGACGACTTCCCGCAGCAGCTCGCCGAGCTGCTCGGCTACCTCGACGACAGCCTTCCCGCCTCGCATCCGTTCCGGCGACTCGCCGCGACCCTCCCGGGCCGCCCGGCGCTGCCGGTCCCGTGGCTGCTGGGGTCCTCGGCGCAGAGCGCGATCTGGGCCGGCGAGCTCGGCCTGCCGTACGCGTTCGCCGACTTCATCAATCCGGCCGGGTCGGAGATCGCCGCGGTGTACCGGGAGCGCTTCGCTGCTCACCGGGACCTGACCGCGCCGCAGACCGCAGTCGCCGCCTGGGTCTTGTGCGCGCCCACCGACGAGGAGGCGCAGTACCTTGCGACGAGCAGCCGGATGTCGCTGGCGCTGCTGCGTCGGGGTCAGCTGATCGCGGTGCCCTCGCCCGAGCGGGCGACCGCGTTCCTGGAGCGCGAGGGCCGCCCGCCGACGGGCGGGCTGCCGGGTCGACGCGGCATCATCGGCGCTCCGGCCACGGTCCGGGCCGGGATCGAGGAGCTGGCCTCGCAATACGGCGCCGAAGAGGTGATCGTCGTCACGATCACCCACGACCACGGCGCCCGTCGCCGCTCCTACGAGTTGCTGGCCGACGTGATGGACCTCGAGCGCCGATCGCTCGCCGCCGCGGCCACGTGAGTCGCGTTGTTCACTGCGCGGACCGCTCGCTGCGGCGACCCTCGGCCCGGCTGATCCAGGTCCGCAGCTGCGCGTAGACGGCGGGGTGGTTGAGCAGGTCGAAGTGGTTCAGGCCGTTGAGCTCGTGGCCGTTGTCGACCTCGAAGGGGATGCTCCGCCCCCGGCCGTTGCCCTTCCCGGATGCGCTTGGCAGCCGCACGAGCAGATCGCCGAGCAGTGCCCCGAGCGGCCCGTCGCTGAGCGTGGCGCCGACGAAGTAGTAGTTGGCCTCCGGCAGGAACGGAACCTCCTGGCAGCGGTCGCGCAGGAACTCGTCGGGGTCGCAGTCCTTCCAATCCTCCTCCACGCAGGAACCAAAGCGCAGGTCCTTGATCCCGACGCTGCGGGCGTTCAGGACGGTCCCGAAGGGCTTCGTCTCGGGTAGCCGGCCGAGTGCCCAGCCGAGCGCATTGACACCCTTCTCGAGGTCCGCGCCGAGGTGTGGCGTGCCGAGACAGAAGACGTGACGCGCGGCGTCGATCCAGCGCCGTCCGTCGAGATCGGCGTAGTGGCACGCGCTGCGCGCGACGAGCCCGCCCATCGAGTGCCCCACGAGGACCAGTTCGGCCACGCCGCACGGCCACGCCGCGACCAGCTCGTCGAGCAGGAGTGCGAGCGCGCGACCATTGTCGGAGACGCGCAGCCCCGTGTTGTAGCGGACATACACGGGCGTGAAGCCGAGCTCGTCCTGGAGGCGCTCGCCGTAGGTCCGCCGCGCCGGCCCCTGGCTGCGCAGGGGCAGCACGCGCCAGGCGTCATCGGTCTCGCACAGCCCGTGCACGAACACGACGATGCGCGCCGTGGCGTCCGGGAACGCGGCCGCCACCGCCGCCGGCTGCAGCGGGACCTCCGCGCCGTCGCGGCGTACCGTCATGCCCAGCGTCAGGTCATTGCCGCGGACGGCGAGGTGGTTGCCGTAGAGCCCGTTGAGCACGCCAAGCGCCATCGAGCCGGCCGGGGTCGACGCCAGCGACGGCGCCTCGGTGTCACGGCGGGCTGCGATGACCCGGGCGCTGCCGCGCGCGGCCCCGCGCAGGGCGGCTCGCACGCCGGCGTACACGGCCACAGAGATGCTGTCGTGAATCTGGCGGGCGGGCACGGCGGCGACTCCGAGCGCGTCGAACGGGCGTCCCGCGATCCCCTCGTGCATCTCGCGTACGAATGTCCCGCCCGCGGCGAGCGCCTCACCCGCGATCTCGCCCAGCGCCTCGATCTCCGTATTCCGCACGACCCACTCCTTTGCAACAGGTGACGGATGGTGTTGCACGGTATACCGTCGCTCATCGTCGCGCCAGGCATGCAGCGCCTGCTCGGCGAGGAGGGCGAGCATGCGGTGCGACTGCTCACCCGCCATGAGACCGACTTCCCGCCGATCCTGCCCATGCTGCTGCGCCTGGAAGCCTGACGGGAGCGCCCGACGTGAGGTCGGTCGCTCCCTCCGGCCCAGCTATTTCTTCTTGCCGTCCAATCCGGGCAGCGCCTTGCCGGCGCTGTCGACGACCTTGCGCAGGAAGTCGTATTGCATTGTCACCAGTCGCTGCGCCATCTCCAGCGCCGAGTCGGTGATCTCCTCGCGCTTGGACGGGCCCTCGCCGTGCAGCGGCAGCGCCTCGTCGACGGTCTCGACGAACTTGCGCACGGCATCGATCGCGGCGCGGGCGCCTTCCTCGAGCGACTGCAGGACCTCCTCGGAGAGCTCGGTCGTCATCTCGACCGCTGTCTTCTCTTTCGGCTCGCCGCGCGCCGCCGAACGCTTGGCTGCAGGGGTCGCCTTCTTGGCCGCGGCCCGCTTGGACGCGGCCGGCGCCTTCTTGGCCGCCGGGCGTGGCTTGGCTTTTGCTGCGGGCATATGTTCACCCTCTTCGGGACCTCGGTCCCGCAGGTTGGTTCGCGAGAGCCGATCAGCCGATCCCCATTCTCAGCCGCGAATCGGGCTCACCAGCCTCCGCCTGTCAAGTGCGACGCTAGGTCACGCCCGCGCGCGCGCCATCCGTGGGAACTCCCAATTCCGCCGCGGCAGACTACGCCGGTCTGTCCTGGTGGTCCCCGCCGAAATGTCTCGGCCGAACTGCCGGCCTACGGAATCTCGCGCACCATGATCAGGCTCGTGGCGCCCGGCGTGCGGGTGCGCCGTCCCGCGGTGAGCACAACGCGTGCCCCCGACGGCAGTCCGGCGAGGTCGCGCCCGGCGAGCAGCGAGGACTCGACGAGCGCGTCGACCGAGTCGGCCGGGGCGAGCGTGATCGGGTGGACGCCCCACTCGAGCATCAACTGATTGCACACCACGGGATCGTCGGCGAGCGCGATGATCGGCCGGTCGGAGCGGTACTTGGCGCAGGTTCGCGGACCCCCGCCGGTCGCGGTCGGGATGAGCAACGCCTCCGCGTCGACCGCCTCGGCGAGCTGCACGGCCGCGTAGAGCACGGCGGCCGCCGGCGTGTTTCTGTCGACGCCGAGCGCGCGGCCATGGATGACCGGCGACTCCTCGGCGGCCTGGGCGATCTCCGCCATCGCCCGCACCGCCTCGACGGGGTGCTCACCGGCCGCGGTCTCGGCGGACAGCATCACCGCTGAGGTGCCGTCGATCACGGCGTTGGCGACGTCGGCTGCCTCTGCCCGGGTCGGTTCGGGCGAGTGGATCATCGACTCGAGCATCTGCGTGGCGGTGATCACGAACTTGCCGATGTGGGTCGCGCGGGCGATGGTGTCCTTCTGCATCAGCGGCACCCGGGCGACGCCGGCCTCGACGCCGTAATCCCCGCGGGCGACCATGACCCCGTCGGCCACCGCGAGGATCTCGTCGAGATGCTCGTAGGCCTCGATCTTCTCGATCTTCGCCACCGTCCGCGCCGATGAGCCCAGCTCGGTCAGGCGCTCGCGGAGGTCGACGATGTCCCGCGCGCCGCGCACGAACGACAGCGCGACGAAGTCCGCGCCGCACTCCGCGGCCAGCTCCAGATCGGCCGCATCCTTGTCGGTGATCGCGGGCAGGTTGGGCCGCGCGTAGGTCACGTTGACGCCCTTACGTGAGGACACCGGCCCACTGGTCAGCGCGCGCGCCGCGACGCGCTCCCCCTCCACGCGCTCGACCGCGAATCGGGGCACCCCGTCGCCGATCACGAGCTCGGAGCGGTCGGTGACCAGTCGTGCGAACTCGGAGTAGTCGACGATCACGCCGTCTCCGTTGGATCCCCCGTTGACGCCGCTGAAGCTCAGCACATCTCCCTGATGCACAGTCCGAGTGACCGTCTCGGAGGACAGCCGCAGCTTCGGTCCCTGGAGATCGAACAGCAGGCCCACGGGCCGTCCCGCCCGGGCCGCCGCGTCGCGGGCGGAGGCCGCCCGTCGCCGCAGGTCCTCGCCGCTCCCGTGCGAGCAGTTGATCCGCACGCAGTCGACGCCGGCCGCGAGCAGCTGATCCAGCACCTGAGGTGGATCACTGGAGGGCCCCAGCGTGGCCACGATCTTGGTGCGTCGCTCAGCCATCGTTGTCCCTTTCGTTGCGTGATGACCCAATGTACGGGTCGCGCTGGCTCGGCCCGTGTCGTTACGGTGAAATTCCCGCCAATCAGGGGGTGGGCGCGGCGCCCGGGTGAGCGCGACGAGGGGACTCAGCCCCCGATGCGACGGCGCGCCGACGCGAGCGCCACAGCGCTGTGATGGTGATCGCCGCCGCGGCCATCAGGGGTCCTGCCATCGGCACCGTATAACGACCGGAGTAGGTGCCCGTGAGCACGGGAGCGACGAGCAGCGACAGCCCCCCGACGCCGAACAGCAGCACGCCGACGCGTGAGCGGCGCGGGCCGATCGCGAGCCCGATCATCGTCAGCAGCGTCGTGATGAACAGGAGCGTCGCCCCGAAGCGAAAGACCCGCTGCCAGTCGTGCAGCAGTCGCAGCCCCGATGTGCGCGCGTGCACGCTGAAGCGATCGTAGAACTCCTCCAGGGACGCCTCGATGGTGGGGACGAAGTAGGGGTTGCCGTAGGTGAAATCGAGCTGCGGGTCAAGTTCCGTGCTCGACTTCAGACGCGCGGGCCGCGAGTTCGGCACGTAATAGCTGCGCAGGTAGGACCAGGCGTCGGCGAGGAAGTCCAGCGGCTGTGCTCGCAACGCCTGCCAGGCCCACGAGCCGACCAGTCCGTCGTCCCGGCCGAATGCGCCGAAATGCCGCGGAGCCGCGGCCTGAGGATCGAACATGTAGTCGTAGCCGCTCGGGCGCTGTGACACGGGACGCGGATCGCACAGGAACGCGGTCCCGGGTGGGGGGGTGAAGCGCCGGCAATCAGCGAACTGCGCCACGCGGCCGTACAGGTACCAGCCGGACGACGGATCGATCCCGAATCGTGGGCCGAACGCGGCGTTGGCTCCCGCCCACCCGACCAGGACGACGGCGGCCGTGGCGGCTGCGGTCACCGGGCTCCGCCAGTGTCGGAGCGGACGCGGTCGGCACAGGAGCAGTGCCAGGACGGCCACCGGGATCAACAACAGCCCGGCGGTGCGGATCGTGACGGCGATCGCCAAGGCGAGACCCGTGAGCAACGGCCAGCGCCACGACGGCTCGGGCTCGTCCATCGCCCGAACGGCGGCGTAGAGACCGAGCGAGGTCGCCAGTACGTCCCAGCTCTCAGACATGATCGCGTGCTCGAGAAAGATCTGGTCGCCGCCGAGCAGCACCATCCCCGCCGGCAGCAGAGCCGCCCACGCCGATCCGGTGATCCGTCGGGTGGCGCCGAACAGCAGGAGGGCCGAGGCGATCCCGGTCAGGTGCTGGATCAGCACGGGCACCGCAACCTGACGGGTCAGGAGGCCGATGGCCGCGACGATCAACCCATAGCCGGCCGGATGCTGCGGATCCAGAAACGGGTTATGGGCGTAGAGCTGGTAGCCGTCGTCGAGCGTGGGCGTCGTCGGCCACCAGCTGACGGCCACGAGCACTCGGAGCGCGATGGCGATGATGATCAGTGCGATCAGGACACGGCCGGCGCTGACCCGCGGCCGGGCCCGCCGGCCCTGGCTCACGGGCAAGGTCGTCGGGGTCGTCTCGAGAGCCACTCAGCTCAAACGTTATTGATTGGGGGGATGGTGTGGTCGACGGAATACCGGATGCGCCGGTGCTCGACGTCGGCTGAGGGTCGACGCTGCCGCTCACCGGAGGCGAATGACCGCGGGCGCCGTCCAGGTGCGGTTGCGCGCGAACGCCGTCGGCTCGTACAGGCGCAGGTAGAGCGAGAACGCGCCGGCGGGGGCCGGCAGCCAGTTCGAGCGCTTGGACGCGGCGGGGGCGAGATGTGAGATGAGGATCGTCAGGCCGCCGTCCGGATCACGCTCGAGTCCGGGCGTGCGGTCGCCGACCGCGAAGCGGTTGAGGGGGTTGGAGTAGAACAGGAGGCGCTGGTCGTAGAGCGTCAGCGACCAGAACTGGTGCACGGGCGGCAGCTGGCCGCGCGTGAAGTGCACCGCGTACAGGTGGCTGCCGCTCAGGCCGCGGCGGGCCGAGTCGCGTCCGGCGATGAGGTACAGCGCCTTGTCAGTCGTGTTGGCCCCGAGCCCGATCGCCGCCACCGCCGCCCGCGACAGGTAGTCCGTACCGAAGCGAGCCGTGTCCGGCGGGGTCGTGAGCCAGCCGCCCGACAGCCACGCCGGGTCGTTGCGCAGGGCAGCCACGAGCGTGTCGAGAACCCGGCGGCCGTCGTGGGCGGCGGCGGACAGGGCTCGTGCGCCCAGGCCGGTCAGTGTCAGCGACGGCGTTCTCCCTGCGCCGATCCCCACGTGCGCGAACGCCCGGATCGCGCAGGCGTCGCGCGCAGGCAGCGGTTCAGCGGCCAGATCCCGCCCGAGCTCATCGAAGAAGCCGGCGTCGCCCGGAACGGTCACCGGCCTGCGGCCGGTCGGGAAGCTCGGGAGCACGAGCGGGGCCGCACGTTCGCCGGCGAGGTAGGCCGACAGCGGCGTGACCGAGTAGCGCGACAACAGACGGACGGCCGCCTGCTGGTCGGCGGGACCGGTGGCCAGCGTGCGACCGAGCAGCCACACCAGAGTCGTCTCCGGTCGCACCGCCCGCACCCCCGCCGGCAACGCACCGTGCCAATCGGGTCCGACCACGGCCACGGTCTCGCCCGTGCGTGCGGCGGCGCCGTCGCCGACGTAGCCGGCCGCGTTGGTGAAGCCGTCGGTGAGCTGAATGACCGAGTAGCGGCCTCCGGTCGGCGGCGTCTTGATCACGATCGGGCCGGCTGAGAGATCGATCCGTCCCACCGAGTAGAGCGTGTCGTGGTTCGGCGCCACGACGCTCACCGTCGACGTGTCGGCCAGCCGCGCGATGGAGACCATCTGGTTGCGAGGGAAGGTGAGGATCGTGCGGCGCACGATCACAGCCGGAAAGCCGTACAGCCACGCGCCCAGGTCGGTGACGAACGTCGCGCCGGCGGCGTGGGCGGAACGAGTCGAGGCTCCGGACAGCGAGTGCTCGAAGCGGGCGCGTTCGGTCGCCAGTGTCACCCGCATGGCGCTCGCCTCGAACGGCGTCAGCGTCCCGAACGCGCATCCGAGCGGGGCCGGGGAGGCGGATGCCGGGCCGGCGGGCAGGGCCCAGGTCAGGCACAGCGCGAGCAGCGCGACACATCGGCGCAACGGCAGCATCCTCATCGTCACGCAGCGGGTCATCGGCCGCCCGATGATCGCAGAGCGCCCCCGTCGCCGGGTGCCGATCGCTCCCCCACCCCGATACGAACGTCCGTTTGGGCGGCAGGGCAGCGGGTACGCCTTGTTGCACGGGGGCGCCGCCTGCGGGCGGGGCGAACACTTCAGATCCAAGGAGACACCGACGTGACTGATGAGACATCGGAGCAGACGGCCGGCGGCGAAGCTCATCCTTGATCGGGCGGAGGCCGAGGAATCACGCCTCCAGAGAAGCCGCGAGGCTGCCGAGCGCGCCGAGGAGGCCATCAACGGTCGGGCGCAGACAGAGCAGCTCGGGGCGCTGAACGCCAAGGCCGAGGCGTTGCGCGGGTGTGAGAAGGAGCTCACCGCCCGTGACGAGGCCCGGCGCTTGCACGACGCGGCTGCCCGGGCCAAGGCGGAACGCAAGTCCGGCTGAGCGCGCGGCGCTCGGGCGCGGCGCTCGGGGTGCCCCTCCAAGCGCCGCGCCCGGCCGGACCCTAGGATCGTGCCATGAGCTCTGGCAGCGAGCTGCTCGGTCGCCGGATGCGCCTGCCGCGGGCGCAGACCCGCGACGTGACGTGTGAGCGTGATCTACGGGTCGCGATGGAGGACGGCGCCGTGCTGCTCGCCGATCGCTGGGTGGCACGGGCTGCGCAGCACCACGCGCAGCCCACGGTGCTCGTGCGCTCGCCCTACGGGCGCCGAGCGCTGTTCGGGCTGATCTTCGGACGGTTGCTGGCCGAACGGGGGCTCCAGGTCGTGATCCAGAGCGTGCGCGGGACCTTCGGCTCCGACGGCGACTTCAGTCCGTTCGACGAGCGCGCCGACGGACTGGCCACCCTGCGCTGGATCCGCGAGCAGCCATGGCACGACGGGCGGATCGGGATGATCGGGCCCAGCTACCTCGGCCTTGTGCAATGGGCCGTCGCGCCGGAGGCGGGCGATGACCTGGCGGCGCTGGCGATCCAGGTCAGCGCATCACAATTCCACGGCCCCACCTACGCCGGCGGCAGCCTCTCGCTGGAGACGGCCGCATCCTGGCTCGTGCTCGTCGCGGCGCAGCAGCGACGGCTTGCGCCCCTGAGCATGATCCGTGACCTGCGCCGGCTCCCCGTGCTGTTCTCGGAGTTACCGCTGATCGGTCTCGACGAGCGGGCCACCGGGAGCGAGGTCGCCTGGTACCGCGAGGCGCTGCGGAGCCCCGGGCGCGAGAACGCCTACTGGGTCACGCGGGACTTCGCCGCCGGCGTGGCGAAGGTGGGCGCGCAGGTCCAGCTGATCGGCGGCTGGTACGACATCTTCCTGCCCTGGATGCTCGAGGACTTCGCCGCTCTGCAGGCGGCCGGGCGCCCGGCGCAGCTGGTGATCGGCCCGTGGACCCACACCGCCCCGGGCCTGCTGGCCGCCGGCCTCCGGGACGGTCTGGCCTGGCTCCGCGCCCACCTGCTCGGCGATGATCGGCTCCTGCGGCGCTCGGCCGTCCGCGTGCTGGTGACCGGAGAGCGCACCGGCGGGGGCTGGCGCGAGCTGCCGAGCTGGCCGCCGCCCGCCACGACCGAGCGGCGTCTGTGGCTGGCCGACCGCGGCGAGCTGTGGCAGCTCGAGCCCGTTGCGGAGCCGGTGCGGGGCGACCGCTACCGCTACGACCCGGCTGATCCCACTCCGTCGCTCGGCGGCCCGGTGCTGCTGGCGCGCGAGCCGGTCCTCGACAACCGCCCGCTCGAGGCCCGCCCGGACGTGCTCACCTACACGACCACGGCGCTACCGGAGACGCTCGAGGCCATCGGCCCCGTCCGCGTGGAGCTGTGGTTGCGCGCCGACTCGCCGTACTTCGACGTGTTCGCGCGCGTCTGCGATGTCGACGCCGCCGGCGTCTCGCGGAACGTGTGCGACGCGCTCGCCCGGGTCGCCCCCGGCCTGTTCGAACCCTCCGCCGACGGCACCCGGCAGGTCGGCTTCGAGCTGTGGCCGATCGGCCATCGCTTTGCCGCCGGGCACCGCATTCGCCTGCAGGTTTCCTCCGGCGCGCACCCGCGCTACGCGCGCAACGCGGGCACCGGCGAGGATCTCGCCACCGGCACCGCCCTGCGGCCGGTCGAGATCGAGGTGCTCCACGGCGGATCCCATCCGTCGGCGCTCGTCCTGCCCCGCGGCGCGGGCGGGTAGCGCGGCCGCCGGCCGGCGCGTGCCGATCACACGGCGATCGGGGCCTCGCGTGTCCGTCGCGAGGCTCCCGTTGAGGCGGCGACGACCAGCGCGATCCCGACCAGAGCGCGTCCGCTCAGCCCCTGTCCGAGCACGATCCAGCCCGCGAGGGCGGCCATCGCCGGTTCGAGGCTCATCAGCACGCCGAACACGGACGCGGCGATCCGCCGCAGCGCCTCGAGCTCGAACGAGTAGGGGATGGCCGAGGACAGCATTCCGACGGCCGCTCCGATGGCCAGCGTCCCGGGGACCAGCAAGTGTCCGCCGCCGTCGGCGATGCCGGCCGGCACGGCCAGCACGGAGGCGACGCACATCGCCAGCGCCAGGCCGGTGCCGCGCTCGAACTCGCGGCCGACGCGCGCGCTCAACAGGATGTAGGCGCCCCACAGGCATCCCGCGATGAGCGCGAACGCCACCCCGAGGAGGCTCAGGCTCCCGCCCCCGCCACGGGTCAGCGCCAGGATGCCGGCTGCCGCCAGTGCCACCCACAGGAGGTCGATCCGGCGGCGCGATCCCGCCACCGCAACTGCGAGCGGGCCCACGAACTCGATCGAGACCGCGATCCCCAGCGGGATGCGGTGGATCGCGTTGTAGAAGCTCAGGTTCATGCCGGCCAGCACCGCCCCGAACACGATCGCCAACACCAGTTCGCGTGGCGTCCGGCCGTGCAGACGTGGGCGCCAGATCGCCACCAGCACGATGCTGGCCGAGAGCAGGCGCAGGAACACCGCGCCACCCGGCCCGACGCGAGCGAACAGCGTCACCGCCAGCGCCGAGCCGAACTGCACCGAGGCGATGGCGGCGAGGACCAGACCGCCCGATGGCGCTCGCGAGAGCAGGCCGCGATCGCCCGTCGCGCCGGCTATCGCGGCACGGCGTCGAACGACGCCGTCTCGTCGACCGGTGTCGTCTCGCCGTCGGCCCGCGCGCGGCGAGCCGCCTCGCGCATCTCGAACACCTCGGTGGCCCACTCGCCGAGCTCCCGGGTCACGTCACGTCCGGCGCCGGTGATGATCCCGGCAATCTGCCCGACGTGGTGAAACGCGGTCTCGACGGCGACCTGGACGGTGTCCTTGCGGGTCTCCCAGTCATCGAGCACCGACCGATTATCCCAGAGCTCGAACCAGGCGCGCCGGGCAGGGTCAGCGGGCGATCGCGTGCACCGTGATCCCGGGGGTGTTGTACGCGCCGAGGAACACGTGCAGCCGAACGCTGCCGGCGCTCCGGCGTGTCTGCGCGCTCAGGCGGGCGCCGACTAGGCGCGTCTGTCTCGCCAGCGCCGGGCTCACCCGCCACAGGTGGACGACCGAGGTCGTGAAGCGGCCGGAGCGCGCGTGCGTGATGCGCTCGGCCCGGGCGGCGAGCGAGAGCACCACGTGGCTCTGTGTGGCCAGATCGCTTTCGTTGCGGGTGGCGGCGACCAGCGCCGACACGGTCGAGCCGACGAGCAGAACGACCATCACCGTGAGCGCGCTGCCTGCCCACTGGCGGCGCCGAGCCACCACGAGCACACCCGTGACCACGGCGGCGGCGACGGCGAGAACGGCGAGGGTGACGGCCACCGTCGCGAAGGTCGAGAAGCTCATCCCGGGGGCAGGTTACTTCGCGCGCACGAGACTCGTGGGGCTCCCGGGCCCCGATCCCCGGACGCGCAGCGCCGTCCCGGGTACGCTCGCGGGGATGCTGCCCGCCTATCGCGAGCACCAGACTGTTCCTCGGGCCGCTCGGCTGCCGGCGAGCGCCCGCTCTCCGCAGCGCCTCTGGCGCTGGGCGGCGGTTCCGTTCGGGGTGCTCTACCTGATCTTCCTGGCGATCCAGTTCGGCGATGTCATCAGCGCCACGAACCTGGATGCCGATGCCGTGTCGGCACCGGTGATCGGGCAGTTGTTCGGAGCCGCTGGGCCGCACGCGAGCGTGGTCCTGGGCGAATTCGGCTGGTACGCGACGCTGCTGTTCGAGCTGGCCACGAAATGGCTGCCGGCGCACATCCAGGTCTGGGAGGCGATGCCATACGCGATGGCCCTCGCCGGCGCCGCGCTGGCGGCGTGGTCGGTGTGGCTCGTGGCCGGGCCCTGGGCCGCCAGCCTCACCGTTGTACTGCTGGTCTGCGCGGCGTCGGAGACGCTCCACCTGCTGCTGTCGATGACCCAGCACGCTCCCGACTGGTTCTGTCTCGGGCTGCTGGCCGCCTTCCTCGTGTGGGTGCAGCGGCGCGCGCTCGCGCTGCGGCCGATCGTGCTGGCCCCCCTGTCGCTCGTGGTCGGAACGGTCGTGGGCGTGAACGCCGCGTCGGATCCGCTCCTCGTGCTCGCCGGCCTGGTCCCGTTCGTGCTCGCGGTCCTGACCCCGGCCGCGCTCGTGCGCGGGCCGGGCAGCGTGCGGGCCCTGCGGATCGCGCTGGCCACGCTCGTCGTCACCGGCGTCTCGTGGGTGCTCACGCTGGTGGTGATGTCGGCGCTGCGCGTGGCCCCGGAGGCCGGCGTGCACACGACGACGCTGGCCACAGCCGGGCAGATCGGCAGCAACTTCAGGTTGTGGTGGCAGTCGATCGCCGTGCTCGGCAACGGCGACTTCTTCGGCCTCGATCTCTCATTCGTGTCGCTGCTTGCGGTGACTTGCGCCGCGCTCAGCATCGCCGCCGTCGTCGTGTTGCCGCGCGTCGGCTGGCGTGAGCTGCGCCGGCACGCCGACGACTCGGCGTCGCCCGAGGCCTCGGCGCGGCTGGCGTTCATGGTCTTCTGGTGCTCCTCGGCGATCGTGCTGAGCGCTGCGTTCGTGCTCAGCGCGACGCCGGTCGACATCCACGCCGACCGCTACCTGGTCGGTCTCATCTACGCCGCCGCCGCGGTGATGCCGGTCATCGCCGCCGGCCGCGTGCGGATGGAGGCCGCCGCGGTGGCCGGGACCTGCGTGTTCGCGCTCAGCGGCGTGATCGCGATGGCCAAGGGAACCGTCACCAACGAGACCAACCGATTCCCCACGGCCGCCGTGGCCAACCAGGTGTGGAGGCTCGCCGTCGCCAACCACCTCCAGTTCGGCTACTCCGGGTACTGGGACGCGGCTCCGATCACCTGGGCGAGTCGCTTCCGCGTCCGCGTCTACGCGGTGTCGGTGTGCGTACAGAACGCCCATCTGTGCCCGTTCGACCTGCACACCATCAGCAGTTGGTATGCGCCACACCCGGGCGTGCGGAGCTTCCTGCTCACCGACTCGGCGATTCCCCTGGTCCCGTCGCCGACGCCCGATCTCGGACCCCCGAGCGCCGTCTACCACGTCGGCAAGGTGACCATGTACGTCTACCCGTACGATCTCGCGACGAAGATCGTGCACGTGCATTGATGACGACCGACGGCACACAGCTTCCGCGCGGGATCTCGGTCGGCCACTGGACGGACGCCGTCGGCCGCACCGGCTGCACCGTGGTGCTCGCCCCGGAGGGGGCTGTCGGCGGCGTCGATGTCCGCGGCGCGGCCTCGTCCACCCTGTGCACCGACACGCTCCGGCCTGGGACGCTCGTCGATCGCGTGCACGCGATCCTCCTCACCGGCGGGAGCGCCTTCGGGCTCGAGGCCGCCGGCGGCGTGATGCGCTATCTCGAGCAGCACGAGGTGGGCTACGAGCTCGCGTCGGTGCGGGTGCCGATCGTCGCCGGAGCGGTCATCTTCGACCTGCCGATCGGCGATCCCAGGGCGCGTCCGGACCGAGAGGCCGGCTACGCCGCCTGTGCCGCGGCCACCGACACCCCCGCGGTGGGTGCCGTCGGCGCCGGGACCGGGGCCAGCGTCGCCAAGGGGGGTGACGCCTCGCAGATCCGCCCCGGCGGTCTCGGCATCGCGAGCGCGCGGGCCGGTGGCGCAACCGTCACGGCCGTGATGGTCGTCAACTGCGTCGGCGGGGTGTGGGACGACGAGCGCCACGCATGGGTGGCGGAGTTCACCGCCTGGGACCGGGCGTCGGCTCTGGTGCCCGGCACCAACACGACGATCGGCGTGGTCGTCACGGACGCCAAGCTGACGAAGGAGCAGGCCAACCGCGTGGCCACGGTCGCCCACGACGGCCTCGCACGGGCGATCCGTCCCTCGCACACGATGTACGACGGGGACACGATCTTCTGCCTCGCGACGGGCGCCGTGGAGGCGTCCTACGACGCGGTTGAGGCGGTGGCCGCCGACGTCGTCACGCGAGCGATCGCCGACGGCGTCCGAGCTGCGATGGACGCTACAGGTTGACCGAGGCCATCCCGGCCTCGTCGTAGCGATCGCCCGAGGCCGGGGGCAGCTCGGCGTCGATCCGCGCCAGATCCTCGGCGCTCAGCTCGACGTCAACCGCAGCCGCATTCTCCTCCAGGTACTTCCGGCGCTTGGTGCCGGGGATCGGAACCAGGTCCTCGCCCTGGGCCAGCACCCAGGCCAGCGCCAACTGCGCCGGGGTGATCCCCTTCTCGCCGGCGATCTCGGCCACCTTGGCGGCCAGCGCCTGGTTGGCCTCCAGGTTCGCACCGGTGAAACGGGGTCCCTGGCGGCGGAAGTCGCCCTGGTCGAGCTCCTCAGGCGAGGTGAAGCGCCCGGAGAGGAAGCCGCGGCCGAGCGGCGAGTAGGGAACGAAGCCGATGCCCAGCTCACGGCAGGTCGGGAGCACCTCGGACTCGGGTCGCGGGACCACAGCGAGTACTCAGTCTGCACCGCAGTGATCGGATGCACCGCGTGGGCGCGGCGGATTGTCTCCGGGGCTGCCTCGCTGAGGCCGATGTGGCGGACCTTGCCGTGCTGCACGAGCTCGGCCATGGCGCCGACCGTCTCCTCGATCTCCACGTTCGGATCGACCCGGTGCTGGTTGTAGAGGTCGATGTGATCGACGTCGAGCCGCTGCAGCGAGCCCTCGATCGAGCTGCGCACATGCTCGGCCGACCCGTCGAGCGGGCCGAGTGTCGACAGATCACCGGGCACCGCGGCCGGCCGCTGGTCGACGGCTAGGTTCCACGCCCGGCGCGCCTCGTCGAATCCGCCGTGCACCGGCAGCACGATCCTGCCGTGCAGCGCGGCCGCGGCCCGGCTCGGCCGCTGTGATGTGGTTGAGAGCGTTGACATGGTTGGGTCCCTTCTCGCGTGAGGGTGGGTTGACGTCCTGCGTCCGATCCGCAGCGGATCGGTGCCGTGGACGATCGCTCCGGAGCGATGTGGTGGCATCGGCAAAGTCGCCAGTCCGATCGCCGGGCAATCGCCGGTGGCCGGCGCGGGACCGGCGATGTCGCCGATGCGAGGCCGCGCCCGCGGCGGCAGAGTCGGGGCATGCCAACGAACGCCGCTCCGCTTCGGGTGCTGCTGGTCGACGATCACCCAGTCTCGCGCGCGGCCTGCCGCGCGCTGCTGCGCACTCAGGGGGCCGACGTCATCGCCGACGTCGCGCCCGGCGAGGAGGCGATCGCAATTGCGGAGGCGCTGTGGCCCGACGTCGCGATCGTCGATGTCACGCCAGACGACGACCGCGGGGTGCTGATCGCCCGGAGGCTCCGCGGACTCGGGAGCGCCCCCGCTGTGGTGATCACGTCGAGCGCCGATCCCTCCGTGCTCGACGGCGTGCTCGACGGCCATGCGTTCCTCGCCAAGGCCGACATCTGTCACGAGACGATCCTCGACGCCGTCGACGGCGATGAATCCCCGACCTGACCTCGGTCTTGAATGCGACGGCTCTGCGACCGACCTCACATCCACGCGCGCTCCGAGGGCGTAGAAAGGCTCATCGCCTCGTAGCGACCCCGACCTGAGGCCACATGCTCGCTCCCGATCCGACCATCACCGAATTCACCCTCCCGGCGCTGGACGCCCGCTCGCTGGCGCGCCGGGCGGCCGTGCCGGTCGCGCTCGCCGGTGCGGCGTTGCTCGCCGTGCTCGTGCTCGGCGGTCGCGTGCACGTCGTCGCCGACGCGCTCCGGCGCGGGCTCGGCGTCAACCCCGGTTGGGTGAGCGCGGGGGTCGCGTTCGAGTCGATCTCCCTGGCGGGGTACGTCGCGCTGCTGGCGCTCGTCGCCGGCCGCGCGACGCCTCGGGTCCGCGCGCGTGAGAGCGCGCAGATCACGCTCGCCGGCGCCGCGGCGACGCGTCTGCTCCCAACCGCCGGCGCCGGCGGAGCGGCGCTGACGCTGTGGGCGCTCCGGCGCGCCGGCCTCCCGGCGCGGGCGGCCGGGCGAACGCTACTTGCCTTCCTGGTCGTTCTCTATGCCGTCTTCCTGTCCTCCATCGTCGTCTCGGGCGCGGTGCTGGCGCTCGGCCTCGTCAGCACCTCCGGCCCGGCCGCGCTCAGCGTGATCCCCGCCGGCGCGGCCCTGCTCGCGATCGCCGTCGGTGTGGGCTTCGCGCTCGCGCATCGCGGGCGCCCGGGTGGGGGGGACGGCGGCGCTGACGGTGGGCGCGTGCTCGCACGTGTGCGCGGCGCCGGGCATCTGATCGGCCTCGCGGTCCGCGACGCGTGCGAGCTCGTGCGATCGGGTGACCGGCGGTTGGCCGGGGCGATCGCCTACTGGGTGTTCGATGCCGGCGTGCTGTGGGCGATGCTGCACGCGTTCGGCTCACCGCCCGTGTTGCCGGTGCTCGCGCTCGCCTATCTCGTCGGCCAGGTGGCGAACACGCTCCCGATTCCCGGCTCGGTCAGCGGTGGCATCGCCGGTGTTCTGATCGCGTTCGGCGTTCCCGCCGAGCTCGCTCTCCCGTCCGTCCTGGCCTACCGCACGGTCGCCGTCTGGCTGCCGACGCCGGTGGCCATGGCAGCGATCCCGGGGCTGCGGCGCACGATCTCCCGCTGGGAGCGAGAGGACACCGGCGGTCGGGGCGGAGCCGGCGTCGGCCGGCTGATCCCTGATACGGACGACGGCAGGCGCGGCGAAGACTAGGGGGGCCCCGGAAGCGAGCTCGCCCACCTCGGACGTACGGTCCACGCAACCGATCCCGAGGAGGGAAGTTGTGAGCACTATCGAGCAGGCACCAGCGATCGACATGGACAAGCTGCACGAGTTCGTCTTTCGTGCGGTTGACGAGGTCGGGGCGACCTTGAACGCCGCGCTGGTGGTGATGGGCGACAAGCTCGGGCTGTATCGGGCGCTGGCCGGTGCCGGGGGCCTGTCTTCGACCCAGCTGGCGGAGCGCACCGGTACCGCTGAGCGCTACGTCCGCGAGTGGCTGAACGCACAGGCCGCCGGAGGCTACGTCGCCTACGACCCCGAGAGCGGCCACTACACGCTGCCGCCGGAGCAGACCGTGGCGCTCACGGATCCCGAGAGCCCCGCCTACCTGCCGGGCTTCTTCCAGATCGCGGTCGGCTCGGTTCTCGACTCCCCGAAGATCGTGGAGGCGGCCCGCAGCGGCGACGGGCTGGGTTGGCACGAGCACGTTCATGACGTTCACGAGGGATGCGAGCGCTTCTTCCGCCCCGGGTACCACGCGCATCTGGTCGCCGAATGGCTGCCCGCCCTCGACGGCGTGATCGACAAGCTCGAGCGCGGGGCGCTCATCGCCGACGTCGGCTGTGGCCACGGCGCCTCGACGATCCTGATGGCCGGCGCGTTTCCCAACTCGACCTTCGTCGGCTCCGACTACCACGACGGTTCGATCGAGACGGCGCGCCGTCGCGCCCAGGAGGCTGGGCTCGAGGACCGGACTCGCTTCCAAATCGCGGCCGCGGCGGCGTACAGTGGCTCCGACTACGACCTCGTGACGATGTTCGACTGCCTCCACGACATGGGTGACCCGGTCGGCGCCGCGCGCCACGTGCGCAGCACGCTCAAGCCGGACGGAACGTGGATGATCGTCGAGCCGCGCGCGGCCGACCGGCTCGAGGACAACCTCAATCCGGTCGGACGCGCCTACTACGCGTTCTCGACGCTGCTGTGCACACCGGCATCGCTCTCGCAGGAAGGTGGGCTCGCACTCGGCGCGCAAGCCGGCGAGGCCCGGATCCGCGATGTCGTCGAGGCCGGCGGGTTCACCCGGTTCCGCCGTGTCGCGGAGACGCCGTTCAACATCGTGTACGAGGCGCGTCTGTGAGCACGGCCGCGCGGCCGGTCGTGGCGCCCGCGAGCGATGTCGCGCTCGTGGGCGCAGGCGGGCGCGCGCAGGCGCGCGCCCGCCTGCCCGACGTCGAGGGCTACGCAGAGCGCGACGGAGTGCGCCTGTATTACGAGATCCACGGCGCCGGTGCGCCGACGGCGCTGTTGCTCCCCACGTGGTCGATCATCCACTCCCGGTTCTGGAAGTTCCAGATCCCGTACCTCGCGCGCCATTGCCGGGTCCTCACCTTCGACGGGCGCGGCAACGGCCGCTCCGACCGGCCGGTCGGAGCGGTGAGCTACAGCTCGGACGAGTTCGCACGGGACGCGCTCGCGGTGATGGACGCCACGGCGACCGATCGGGCGACCCTGGTCGGCCTCTCCTGCGGCGCGCTGTGGGGGACGATCCTCGCCGCAGATCACCCCTCGCGGGTCGACGGCGTTGTGTATATCTCGCCCTCCGTTGGGCTGGTGCCGGGGCATCCGGAGCGCGACGTGTACGCGTTCGACGAGCGCTACGACGACAAAGGGGGATGGGCCAAGTACAACAGCGCCTATTGGGCGAGGGGGTACCGGGACTTCCTCGAGTTCTTCTTCGCCGAGTGTCTCAACGAGCCGCACTCGACCAAGCAGATCGAAGACTGCGTCGGCTGGGGCCTGGACACCACGCCGGAGACGCTGGCCGACACGGTGCGCGGCATCGGGCTTCGTCGCGAGGAGGGCTTTCGTGACACCTGTGCCCGCGTGCGTTGCCCGACGCTCGTGATTCACGGCGACCAGGACCGGATCCGGCCGCACGCGCAAGGCGCGGCGCTGGCCGAGGCGACCGGCGGTCGCCTCGTCACGTTCGGTGGCGCCGGGCACCTGCCGATCGCCCGCGATCCGGTCAAGGCGAACCTGCTCCTGCGCGACTTCATCTGCCCCCCTGCCCCGGCTCGCCGCTGGTCCCGAGCTCGATCACGGCGACGGCGTGCGCTGTACGTCTCCTCGCCGATCGGGCTCGGCCACGCTCGACGCGACATCGCGATCGCCGAGCAGCTGCGCTTGCGCAGGCCAGATCTCGAGATCGACTGGCTCGCCCAGCATCCCGTCACGGTCGTGCTCGAGGCGCACGGGGAGCACATTCATCCGGGCAGTGCGCAGCTCGCCAGCGAGGTTGCGCACTGGGAGTCGGAGGCGGCCGGGCACGGCCTGCCCTGCTTTGAGGCGTGGCGTCGCATGGACGAGATCCTGGTCTCGAACTTCATGCTGTTCCACGATGTCGCGACCGCGGAGCAGTACGACCTGTGGATCGGCGACGAGGCCTGGGAGCTCGACTACTTTCTGCACGAGAACCCGGAATGCAAGACGGCCGCATACGTCTGGCTGACCGACTTCGTCGGCTGGCTGCCGATGGCCGAGGGAGGCGAACGCGAGGCCCTGCAGGCGGCTGACTACAACGCCGAGATGATCGAGCAGATCGAACGCTACCCGCGCGTGCGCGACCGGGCGATCTTCGTCGGCGAGCCGGAGGACATCGTCCCCGACGTCTTCGGCCCGGGGCTGCCGTCGATCCGCGAATGGACCGAACAGCATTTCAGCTTCGCCGGCTACGTGGACGGCTTCGATCCCGCGACCCTGGGCGATCGGCGGGCCATGCGGACAGAATGCGGCTACGGCCCGCACGAGCAGGTCTGTGTCGTCACCGTGGGTGGGTCCGGTGTCGGCGCCGATCTGCTGCGTCGCGTGATCGCCGCCTTCCCGGAGGCCAAGCGCCTGGTTCCGCGGCTGCGGATGGTCGTCGTCGCTGGACCCCGGATCGACCCCTCGGCTCTTCCCACTGTCGCCGGGCTCGAGGTGCACTCCTACATCCACGACCTCTACCGGCATCTGGCGGCCTGCGACCTGGCGATCGTGCAGGGCGGCCTCACGACGTCGATGGAGCTGACCGCGACCGCGCGTCCGTTCATCTACTTCCCGCTCGCGCATCACTGCGAGCAGAACCTGCACGTCCGCCATCGGCTGGAGCGCTACCGTGCCGGCCGGCGTATGGAGTTCGACGACTCCCCGCCGGAGGTGATCGCCGCAGCGATCGTCGAGGAGATCGGCCGCGATGTCGACTATCGCCCGGTGGCGAGCGACGGAGCCGCTCGCGCGGCGGACCTGATCGCCGAGGTCATCTAGTGTCGTGATTCGAGAATGCGCACGCAGTCCGAATTTCCAACTCACGACGCTAGGCGGCGGGACCGGGCGGCCGTAGAATCATCGGCGCGCTCATGAGCGCCGTATCTCACGACCCGCTGCACGACGGCCGAGAGGCATTCTCGGCTCAGGAGTGGGACCGTGCCTACGCGCTGCTGAGCATCGCCGACGCGGAGTTGGCGCTGTCCCCGGCAGACCTCGAGCGCATCGCCGAGGCCGCGTGCTGGACGCGGCGCTACGACGAGATGCTCGAGCTGCTCGAGCGGGCGGAGGCCGCCTACGAACGCGATGGCGACCGGCGCGGGGCCGCGCGCATGGCGCTCACGCTCACCCGGGAGCACTATCAGCGCAACCACGATGCGGTCATGGGCGGTTGGCTCGCCCGCGCGGCCAACCTGCTCGAGGGGCTACCGGACTGTCACGAGACCGGCCTGCTGCTGTGGATGAAGGTCCGTGGCCTGCTGGTCATCGCCAACGATGTGCCGGCGGCGCTCGATCACGCGCACGAGCTGGTCGATTTCGCCCGGCGCCTGGGCGACCCCGATCTGGAGGCGCTCGGCCTGCTCGACCAGGGCCACGCGCTGATCACGGCCGGCCGGGTACGCGAGGGCTCACAGCTGCTCGACCAGGCGACGGCTCTGGCCATGAGCGGTGCGACAGTGCTCGCGACCACGGGCACCGTGTACTGCTCCACGATCTTCGCGTGCCGCAACATCGGCGATTGGCAACGGGCCTCGGAGTGGACCGCCGAATCGATGCGGTGGTGCGACCGCCATTCAGTCAGCGGGTTTCCGGGTCTGTGCCGGCTGCACCGGGCCGAGATCACTCGTATGCGGGGGTCGCTGGCCGAGGCGGAGCGTGATGCGCAGGACGCCTGCGGCGAGCTGCTCGCCTGGGCGCCGCGCTGGGCCGGGTGGGCGTACCACGAGCTCGGCGAGGTCCGGCGGCGTCGGGGAGATCTCCCGGGTGCGCGGGCCGCGTTCGGGCGCGCACTCGATGTCGGCTTCGATCCGCAGCCCGGGCTGGCCCTGCTCCGTCTCGACGAGGGTGATCTGGCCGGTGCGCTCGCAGCGATCAACCGGCGCATGGCCGATCGCGACGCATTCACTCAGGAGAGCCGGGCGTTGCTGCTGCCCGCCCAGGTGACGATAGCCCTCTCCGCCGGCGAGCTGGATCTGGCCCGCGCGGCGGCCGCTGAGCTCGACGAGGTGGCCGCGCAATGCGACTCGACCGCGATCCTCGCCAGCGCGTGCGTGGCCCGCGGGGCGCTGGCAGTGGCCGAAGGACATCCCCGCGACGCGATCGGGCCCCTGCGCGAGGGGTGGCGCGCGTGGTGCGATCTGGGCGTGCGGTTTGACGCCGCGCAGTCCCGCGCCCTGCTCGGCCAGGCCTACACGGGCATCGGCGACCAAGCCGCTGCACGCCTCGAGCTGGAGGGGGCGGAGGCGACGTTCGCCGAGCTGGGCGCCCCGCTCGAGGCCCAACGGGTCCAGCGACTCCAGGCGGGGATGACGGCAGGGGTGCGCGAGCTCCGGACCTTCGTGTTCACCGACATCGTCGACTCGACGCGACTGGTGGACCTGCTCGGCGATGAGAGCTGGGACAGCTTGCTGAGCTGGCACGACCGCACCGTGCGGGCGGGGCTCACGCGGCACGGCGGACGCGAGATCAAGCACGAGGGCGATGGGTTCTTCATCGCCTTCCCCGACCCCCGGTCGGCGCTTGACTTCGCCATCGCCCTGCAGCAGACGCTGAGCGAGCATCGACGCGAGCACGGGTTTGCCCCCCGCGTGCGCATCGGTGTCCATGCTGCCGAGGCGACCCGGCGCGCAGGCGACTTCTTCGGTCAGGGCGTGCACGTCGCCGCGCGCGTGGCCGCCGCCGGCGGCGCCGGCCAGATCGTGACCACAGCCGACACCGTGGCCGCAGCCGGCGAGGGCTACGTGGTGTCCGAGTCGCGATCGGTGGCCCTGAAGGGGCTCGCGGCGCCGGTGGAGGTCGTCGAGGTGAGCTGGTGAGCGCGCCGAACGATCAGGGTCCGCGTACGGCGCGCCGTGGTCACGTGTCGCCCGCCGGGTCCCCCATGCCAGCGGCTTCCCTACGATCGTGACGAGGACCATTGACGCGCGTGGGGGGCTCAGGCCCGGTCCGCCCGCCGCAGGCCGGCGATCACGGCGGCCACTCCGGCCGGGATCAGCGCGAGCACGACGATGCAGGGTTGGGCCGACAGCAACGGCGGCGCCAGCGACGCGGTCCCGGTCGCGGACCGGCCGGCGAGGATCGCCACACCGAGGACGAGCACGATCACGGCCAGCGCGGCGACGCAGAGGGCGGCCGGGAAGCGCCAGCTCGACGGCTCGCCCAACAGTTGATCGATGCGGGCGGCATCGATCCCGACCTCGGAGCCGGAATCGGGCGAATCGCAGAAGGCGAGCATTGCCCGGGCGAGGGCTGAGCGGGACTCCGGCGCCCCGTCGGCTGCCCGCTCGTCGGCGCTCAGCTCGGCCAGCTGCCGCTGGCTGCGGGTCAGCGCGGTGAGGCCGGGGACGAAGAACAGCGCTCGCGACAGAACCCGTCCCACCGCGAGGCGGAGCGGGTCGCGCCGCCGGGCATGGTGAGCCTCGTGGGTCAGGACCGCCGCGAGCGCAGCGTCGTCGAGAACGGCCAGCGCGCCGCTCGAGATGTAGGTCCTGGGCCGCAGCAGTCCGGCGCAGAACGCCCGCGGTTGCTCGTCGTCGATCACCAGCACGCCCGCCGGAGTCCGTGGATCGGCCGGGCCGAGGCGAGGGGAGAACCGCCGCGCCGCCGCGAGCTCGCGCGCGGCGCCGGTGATCGCCAGGACGATCGCGGCCGCGCCGAGCGCGGCCAGGGCGAGGATCACGATCGCGTCGGCGTTCGCGGCCGGGTAGCTCAACTCGTGGCCGAAGATGCGGATACGGCCGAAGCTCGCGCGCGCGGACACCCGCCACGATTCGAGCAGGCGCACGAGCACGAACAGCACGGTGCAGAATCCGAACGCTCCGAGGATCGATCCGGCGCGGGATACCCTCGCCTCCGCACGCGCGGCTGGTCCGCTTCGGATCGCAGGCCGCCGCAGGGCTCCGGGCGAGCTCCCCGCGGGCGGCGCATCGGGGGACCCCCACCGCGTCCGTTGGACCGTTTCTACACCATGGTGCGCGGCGGTCGCGTTCTCCTCGGGCCCCGTTTCAGCCTCAACTCCGAGCTGAAACGGTTCTCGCCCCGTGATCCAGGTGAGCCGTTGGACGGGATCTGGCAATTCCTGTACCCACCCCGGCTATCCACCGCCCCCGCGCCGCCCGGTGCCCGGCAGTAGTTGACCGCAACATCGGGGCCTTCGGGACCTCGTGCGCTGCCCGGTTGACCGCGCGCCTGCCCGCTCAACCGAGCGGACAGGCGCGCACCCAGACAAATCTCCGCGTGAACGGCGTGCTCAAGTCCCAAGCCCAGCCTGTCGATGACAAGTTGTCACCACGTCATCACTCCCACGAGAGGAGGGCCTCATGGGCTTCCACGGGGGTTGATCACACACTCGGAGGGGCTCGTTGTCAGGACGGGTCCCTCCGTCATTTCTGGAGGAGTTGTTCCGGGGACATCGGCAACCATGACCGACTCGTTGAGACAACTCGACACGAATGGACAATTCCGTCATGTTCACGATCCCGTAACTGCAGATGCGCGCAGTTATGGAGCGCGGCTCGTGATTATCTCACGGCGGCCCGTTCGCGCTTGCCGCTGCCCTCCGGGGCTGGGCGCCGCTGATTCGGTCGCGCCCTTTCCGAATACCCTCAAGCGCAGGATCCATCTCGTGCCCGACTCGGGGGAAGTAATGACGACGCCAGCGGAGCAGGCCATCCTCGACCTCATCGCCGAGCACGATGCCAAGGGCCCCGAGACCGATGACTGGATCCACCGGCGGCGCCATCACTTCGAGCGCGGCATGCTGTTCTTGGCCCTCGACCGCGTCCGCAACGCCGAAGCGCAGGCGCGAACATTCGATCTCGGCGATCGCTCGACCTGGGACGGACCGCTGGGGTTCTGAGCCCGAAATCCGGCCGAGTGCCGTAAGCAAAGTCTCGTCGGCACCGCACCAAGGCCACGTCAAGCAGACGGCTCGAACCGTTAATGATTTCGTGAAGCTCGCGTCGACGTGACCGAACGTGCTTTCATCCCGCTTGGATGCGATTGCGGTTGCTGGGGCCGCTCGAGCTATCCCTGGACCGGAGCCCGGGCTCACCCGGAGGGCGACAGCGCAGGCGTCGCTCGCTGCGCCCGTGCGCGCGCCGGCGCCTTCCGGCACTCGCCCTCTGCGTCCTGGTCACCGCCTGTGGCACCGTGGCACACTGAGGGACGGCACCGCGGGCGGAGCCCGTGGCGGTCGCGTCAGTGTGGCCGGACGCGTCGAACTACAACGTCGTCGTGGCGGCGGTGGCGGCCCGGAGCCAGGCGCTTCACCTGCGCGCGTGGAACGAGAAAGCGTATGCCGCGGAGCTCGCCCTGCGTACGCTCATCACGCTCGCCGGCCAGATCCGGACCGGCAAGTGCGCGGGCTTCGTCGCTCACATCTATGACGAGCTGACCGACCTGAGCCAAGCCTATCCCGGCGAGGACTGGCGTCCACTGGTCGCGGTGGTGGCTCACGATCCGTCCGTGGCCTCCCAGTGCAAGCCGGCACCACCTCTCGCTGCGTCGAAGCTCCAGGCCACCCTGGCGTCGGATCTGAACCTCGCCTGGTAAACCGTCCGGGCTCTCCGATCCTGGCACCCGCCCGGGCGGCGGAGGAGGTTGTGGCGGTGGGCGGCTTCTGAGATGCTGCTGCCCGGTGAGGTCGACGACGCTCCCGACGGACCGATTCGGCTGGCCATTCTCCTACGGCATCCCGCGAACGGATGGTGGACGCCGGCGATGACCACCCGCTGGGACGCGGGAACCTATGACGTCGAGAGCGGGCCGCAGCAGGCCTGGGCGTCTGAGGTTCTCGCCCGGCTCGAGGGCATCTCGCCCGACGCGGTGGTTCTCGACGTGGGCTGCGGGACCGGGCGAGTCACTGAGTCTCTGCTGGCTCTCGTGCCCCGTGGGCGGGTGCTCGCGATCGACGCCTCCGCGGACATGGTGGCGCTGGCGCGTTCACGGCTCGGCGATCGCGCGGAGGTGTCGTGCCAGGATGTCCTGCACCTGGATTTCGCCGATTCGGTCGACGTGATCGTCTCGACGGCGGCGCTTCATTGGGTGACCGATCACGATCGCATGTGGCCACGGCTGGCCAACGCGCTCCGCCCCGGGGGGATCCTCGAGGTGCAGTGCGGAGGTGAGGGCAACATCCGTCGCGTCCGCGATGTCATCGAGGCTGTCGCCCAGGATGGCTTCCCTGAGCTCGTCGGCTGGTCTCCGTGGGTGTTCGCCGGCCCGGATCAGACCGGGACACGCCTGCGTGAGGCAGGCTTTGGCCACGTCCGATGCTGGTTGGAAGAGCGGCCGACGTACCCTCGGGACGTCGGTCCCTTCGTCCGCACGTCGATCCTGGCCGCACACCTCACTCGCCTGCCGGAGGAGCGGCGCGAGCGGTTCGCCGCCGCTGTCGTCGCCGGTACGAGCCTGCCACTGGACTACGTGCGGCTGAACGTCTCCGCCATCCGTGGACCGGCTTGACGACGTCGATGCGTGCGCGGCATCATCGACCGGGTCAGTGGACGGCGGGCGGCCGGTAGCCGGGGACCTCCCCGGCTGACGGGGTGAGGCGTTTGGCTGCGAGCTGCTCGCTGAGTAGCGCGAGCATCGTCTGCTGGAGGGCGCGGGTGCGCTCGTCGGCGTTGGTGGGGTGGGCGAGGTTGTGCTCTTCGATCGGGTCCTCGGTGAGGTCGTAGAGCTCGTATTCGTCCGGGTCGGGCTCGGTGACCGTGTCCGTGTGGCGGCCGCGCAGCCGCTCGTCACGCTCGCCGGGGACGGTCCAGAACTGCTCGTTGTCGTGGTAGCGGGAGAACTTGATCAGGTGTTGCTCTCCGTCGACGTCGATCTCCGCGATCACGGTCTCGATGTGGTTGGGCTGCTCGACGGTCCTGGCCATCTGCAAGCCGCGTACGATCCCGGCGACCGGGCTGGCGCCCTTGGCGCTGCCCTCGCTGATCTCGTCGTCGGTCGTGAACAGGATGGGCTCAGAGGCGGCGGTCGGCTCGGCAGCGCGGATCGCCTCCGAGAGGTCGCGTCCGACCAGCGGACGGGCGTCGGCGTGTCCCGTCTGCAGCTTCGCCAGCGCGTCGTCGTGGTCGATGCCGGCCAGCCCGAGCAGCGTCGGAATCAGGTCGGCGTGGTTGGTCGGGATGTCGAGTTCGCGCGCGCCTCCGGGCAGGAGTGGGCTGGAGACGATGAACGGGACGTGGAGAGCCTCGTCGTAGGCGCAATGCCACTTCTCGTGGAAGCCGCCGTGCGCGCCCTGCATGTCGCCATGGTCGGAGCTGAAGATCACGATCGTGTTCTCGTACGCGCCGGTCTCGCGCAGCGCGTCCAGGACCCGCGTTATCTGCTCACCGACCGTGGCCTGCACCTGGTAGTAGAACTTCAGGTGCGTCTCGATCCACGGTTGCGGCGCCGCGATCTTGGACCAAAGGTCGACGATGCTCTGCTGGCAGCGTGGCTTGGTCGACAGGTCCTCCTCGTGCGTCGGCGACTGTGCCACGTGCGGGACCTCCGCCGGGTGATAGCGCAACCCCTGCTTGAGCGCGACAAGACCGAAGAACGAATCGTCGTGCGGATTCAGGAACGAGCACACCGACAGCCACGGCGCGTCCTCGTCGTCGGCATCGAGACGCTTCAGGAGCGCGATCGTCTCGTCCGCGGTAAACGGGTCCTTGACCGTGCCCATGTTGTGCTTACCGAGCCCGTGCGGCTCCGGTCCCACCCACTCCGAGAAGCCGTAGTCGTCCAGCAGGTCGGCCTTCAGGTACTTCTCGATGTTCTCCTCGATCGGCTCGCCCTCGTCGTTGATCGAGAGCAGGAACCCATCGCCGTCCTCGGCGTCGATATGCGCATGCGAGGCGTGCCACTTGCCCTTGTAGTACGTCCGGTAGCCCCCGGCCCGGAACCAGTCGCCGAGCGTCGGCACCGTGTCCGGAGCAAGCCAGAACATGTCCGCCCCGTCGGCCGCCTTCGCCAGCCCGTCCGTCTGCGTCACCCCATGTAGGGACGGGTAATGTCCGGTCAACAGCGACGCGCGGCTCGGCGCGCACGCCGCCGCCATCGGATAGTGACGGCGGAACGACACACCGTTCTGGCGCAGCCGCTCGAGGCCGGGCAGATGCTCGCGGCGGTACTGAGCGAGCTCGTCGGATTCATATGGCGGCGGGTACCGCAGCTGGTCCGTCAGGATGACGAGGATGTTTGGGCGGTCGCTCATGAGGCCCAACGCTATGGCTCGCAATCGGGGTCCGGCATCGCCCGAAACGGGTGAAGTCCTGCCCCGAGTTCTCGGTCACGCTCCGGCCAGCGTTCGTTCGGCGCCGTGACGGTAGCGGTCGCGCACCTGGCGGCGCAGGACCTTGCCCAACGGGCTCTTGGGCAGCTCGTCGACGAAGTCGACCGAGGTCACGCGCTTGACAGCGCCGAGCTTCTCCCGGGTCCAGTCGATCAGGTCCTGCTCGCCGGCGTTGTGCCCGGCGCGGAGCACGACGACGGCTTTGGGCGTCTCGCCCCACTTGTCGTGCGCGACGCCGACGACCGTGACCTCGGCGACGGCGGGATGCGACGCGAGCGCGTTCTCGAGTTCGGCGGGCCAGATGTTGAAGCCGCCGGAGATGATCATGTCCTCCTTGCGGTCGGCCAGGAACAGGTAGCCGTCCTCGTCGAGGTATCCCATATCGCGGGTCAGGACGGTGCCGTCGGCGAGGATCCGCTCAGCGGTGGCCTGCGGGTCGCGCCAGATGGCGGCCATCGCGGCGGGCGTTCTCGCTGCCACCTCGCCCACCTGGCCGGGCGGGAGATCGTTGCCGTGGGGGCCGAGGATACGGATCGTCGAATTGGGTGTCGGGCGCCCGGCAGAGCGCAGACGCCGGCGCTCCTCCGGCGTGCCATGGACCACGTGGTCTTCAGGCGAGAGCACCGTCAGTGGCACGGCTTCGCTCTGGCCGTACATCTGGTACATGATGTTGCCCCACAGCGCGTGGGCTTGCTCGAGCGTGCGCTCGTTGATCGGCGCTGCCCCATAGAGCACGGCGCGCAGGCTCGACACATCAGCGCCGGCCGCGCGCGGATGATTGACGAGCATCTGGATCATCGTCGGGACGAGGAACGTCGTGGTGCAGCGCTGCTCCGAGACCAGGGTGAAGAAGTGCTCGGGATCGAAGGCGGTCATCACGGCGATGGTCCCGCCGGCCGCCAGCGTCCCCCACATCGGGAGCCCCGCTGCGTGGGCGAGCGGGCCCGCCGCAAGGTAGCGGTCGTTCGCGTCCAGGGACGGCATCGCCAACGCCATCTCGGAGCCCACGCTCGTCCAGCCGGAGACCGTGTGCAGGATGCCTTTGGGCTTGCCCGTCGTGCCGGCCGAGAACCGGATGATGTGCGGATCGTCGGGGGCCAGTGGCACGTTCGGGTCCGAACTCCTCGCCCGGGCGAGCGCCTGCTCGTAGTCGGCCGCCCCGTCGAGCGGCTCACCATCGAACACGAGCACATGACGGAGCGTCGCCACCTCGCGCAGGTGCGGGGCGAGGGCGTCGTAGTGCCGGCGCGCAATCAACAGAGCGGACGCCTGCACGAGGTCGAGCAGATACCGATTGGACGCGGGAGTGTTGTGGGCGTAGAGCGGGCAGCGCACGTACCCCCCGAGCGCGACGCCGGCAAGCTGCTCGATCGACTCCAGGGAGTTGTCGCCGAGCGTCGCGACGCGCTCGCCGGGTGCCACACCCAGGTCCGCGAGCGCGTTGGCCAGCCGGCAGGAGCGCTCGTGGAGCCGTGCGTAGGTCTGCACGGCGCCCGCGCAGACGATGGCATCCTGCTCGGGGTGATCTCGCGCTCCGCGCTTGATGATCGCGGTCAGCTCCATCGCGTCTCCTTCGCGGGTGCCGGTCATTGGGCGACCGAATAGCCGCCGTTGACGGGGTAGGTCTGGGCCGTGATCCAGGCCGCCGCATCGGTGGCCAGGAACGTGATCAGCGCCGCCGGGTCCGCGGGCTCGCCGAGCCGCCCGACCGGGTACGCACGCATGAGGCGCTGGGCGATCTTCTCATCGCGCAGGACGGGCTCGATCGCGGGCGTCCGGACGGCGCCGAGCGCGACGCAGTTCGCGGTGACGCCATGGCGAGCTGCGGCCTTGGCCACGCCGCGGGTGAAGCCCGCCGCGCCTGCCTTCGCGCCCGAGTAGACCACGAGGTCGCCCTCCCCGACGCGGCCGGCATCGGAGATGACCGTCACGATCCGGCCCCAGCCGCGGTCGACCATGCCACCGAGCACGGCGTGCGTCGCGATCATCACGCCGGTGTAGTTGACGGCGATCCACGGAGCCCAGTCGTCCGGTTCGCTGTCCCAGAATGGCGGGGAGGGGGTCAGTGCCGAGCCATGAGCGCCGGCGTTGCCGGCGTTGTTGATCAGGATGTCGATCGGACCGAGCTCGCGCTTGATGTCGTCGAGCATCGTGCGCACGCCGTCGACGTCGGTCACGTCGGCCTGCGCGGCGCGGCCGCACCAGCCCTCGGCGGCGATCGCGGCGGCGACGGCCTCGGCGCGGGGGGCAAAGTAGTCGTTGACCGCGACCGCCGCTCCCTGAGCGGCCAGCATCCGTGCCACCGCCTCGCCGACGCCCTGACCGGCGCCCGTCACGAGCGCGACCCGGCCACGCAGGTCGAGTAGGTCCGCGAGCGCGGGGGAGGTGTGGGCCTGGGTCGTCATCGTGGCTCCTTGTCATGTGGTGGCTCAGCGACCATGTGCGGCAGGCGCATCGGTGGTCGCCTCGCGCCCGAATATCTCGCGCGCGATGATCAGCTTCTGGATCTGGGGTGTGCCGTCGCCGATCAGCAACGAGGAGACGTCTCGTCGCATCGACTGCAGCGGCATCTCGTCGGACCACCCGACGTGGCCGTGCAGGACGACGCAGTCCTCGATCGTCTGCAGCGCGATGTGCGGAGCCCACCACTTGACCATCGCGGCCTCGCGCGTGTGCGGGCGGCCGGCCATCCGCAGGCTGAGCGCGCGGTAGCACAGCCAGCGCGCGGCCTCCAGTCGAGTCAGGTGCTCGGCGATCGGGAACGTGATGCCCTGGTAGCTGGCGATCGGCCGGCCGAACGCGTGGCGTTCGCGCGCGTAGGCCACCGACATCTCGATCGCCGACTCGGCGGCCGCGATCGCCATCAGCCCGAGCAGGCTGCGGCTGTAGTCGAATTCGTGCATCACCATCGCGAAGCCGCGACCCTCCTTGCCGAGCAGACGCTCGTGGGGCACGAAGGTTGAGTCGAACGTCACCGACCCGCGTCCGACCGGTCGCAATCCGGGGTCGCGGAACCGTTGGCGTGAGACGCTCTCGTCGTCGAGGTCGACCAGGAACGCGGACGGCCCGCGGTCGGTGCGGGCGAACACGATCGCCATGTGGGCGAACGGTAGCCCGGTGACCGACGTCTTCTCACCGCGCAGCCGCCAACCACCCGGAGCACGCTCCGCCACCGCCGCCATGGCGGCGGCGTCGGATCCACTTCCCGGCTCGGTCAGCCCGAGGCAGAGCTTGAGCTCGCCTCGGATGAGCCGTGGCAGCAGCTCACCCGCGAGCGGACTGTAGCGCTCGATGATCGACCCGCTCAGCGTCGAGGAGAACACCATGTACGCGATGTTGAAGTCAGACCGCGCGACCTCCTCGCAGGCGATGCCGGCGGCGAGGTGGTCGGCGCCCTGGCCGCCGTACTCGGATCCGATCTCGATGCCGATCAGCCCTTGAGCCGCGAGCAGGCGATAGAGGTCCCACGGGAACTCGTCGCTCAGCGCGCGGTCGAGGTAGCCGGCGGCCAGCTTCGATTGCGCGAACGAGCGCACGCTCTCGCGCCACAGCTCGAGTTCCTCACTCAGTACGCACGGCACGGTCATGGTGCCCTCCAGCGCGCTCATCGGCTCTCGCTCAGAGTCGCAAAGTGCGGGCGGCGCCGTTCGCTGAACGCGGCGAGGCCCTCCGCGACGTCCGCCGAGCGGAGGTGCTCCTTGGCGACTGCGAGCTCGAGATCCAGTGCCTGATCGAGCGGGAGGTCGAGGCCCTCGCCGACGACTCGCTTCATCCGCGTGAGCGCCGCCGCGCTGCCACGGGCAATACGTTCGCAGAGCTCGGTCACCGCGGCCTCGAGCCGATCGGGTGGGACGATCTCGGTGACGACGCCCAGCTCGCGCATCTCCCGCGCCGTCGCGGCGCGTCCCGTGAACAGCAGCTCCTTGGCTCGGCTCGGCCCGACGATCCGGGGCAGACGCGCCGTGCTCCCGCCGCCGGGGAAGAGCCCGAACTTGGCGTGACCGTCAGCGAGCATCGCGTCCTCGGCGGCGATGACGAGGTCACACGCGAGCACGAGCTCGAAGCCGCCGGCGATCGCGTCGCCGTTGACGGCGGCGATCACGGGGGCCGGGTGGCGCTCGATCGCACGCATCAGGTCCTCGGCGTCCTCGAGCAACCGCTCGACAGCGGCGAGGTCATCGAGCGCACCCATGATGTACCGCAGGTCGGCGCCGGCGCAGAACCCTCCACCGGAGCCGGTGATGACGATCGCCCGGGCACCGTCGCCGCGGGCTCGCGCCAAACCCTCACGAAGGCCATCGATCACGTCCGGATCGATCGCGTTCATCCTCTCCGGCCGTTGCAGGCGCAGCACGCGGCGGGGCCCTGAAGCTCGTACGCGACCGCAGTCGTGCGAGCCGCCGATGTCGTGTCTGCCATGTCTGCCTCGATCCTCAGTCGGGAACTGCGTGCTCAGACACGGTCGCAACGATCGGCCGGTGTGTCTATGCGACGAATGGCGCGATGGACCGACGCCGAACGGCCAAGCCGGCGGCCGAAGGTCTCGGTCGTTCGCGCCCAAAGACGGATTGTGCGCCGGCCGGTGACCCTCCAGGCTCTGGTGGTCCCACCCGATCACACGACGATTGCGGCGACCAGGAGGTCAACGTGCAGGACGTCTACATCGCCGGGACCGGCATGACCCGGTTCGGCAAGCAGCTGGATCGCTCGCTGCGCTCGCTCGCTGAGGAGGCAGTGCGCGACGCGCTCGCGGACGCCGGCGCTCAGCCCGACGACATCGACTACGTGTTCTTCTCCAACGCGGCCGCCGGGCAGATCACCGGCCAGGCGTGCGTGTCCGGGCAGGCCGCGCTGCGCCACACCGGCCTGCTCGGGATCCCGATCGTGAACGTCGAGAACGCGTGCGCGTCCGGTTCAACGGCATTCACGTTGGCGTGCATGGCGCTGATGTCACGCTCGGTCGACATCGCGATCGTCGTCGGAGCCGAGAAACTCTCGCATGCCGACAAGGCACGCAGCTTCGCCGCGTTCTCGGCCGGCTACGACCAGGAGGAGCCGCCCACGATCGTCTCCGCCGATGCCAACGGCGCACCGTCGCGGTCGGTCTTCATGGACGTCTACGCCGACGTTGCCCGCGCGTACATGGGTCGCTCGGAGGCCAGCGCAGAGGATTTCGCGCACGTCGCCGTCAAGGCTCACCGCCATGGGGCGCTGAACGCAAAAGCGCAATACGGCGGCCCGGTCACCGTCGCGGAGGTGCTCGGCAGCCGGCTGATCGTCGACCCGCTCACGCTGCTGATGTGCGCGCCGCTGAGCGATGGGGCCGCGGCGCTCGTGCTCGCCAGCAAGCGGGGACTCGAGCGTCTGGACGCGGATCCGGTGCGCGTGCTCGCAGCGGTGCTCGTCTCTGGCCGCGATCGCCGGAACGGCGACGCCACCGCTCCAGAGCGCGCGGCGCAAGCCGCCTACGCCCACGCCGGGATCGGTCCTGAGGACATCGATGTGATCGAGCTGCACGACGCGGCGGCGCCCGCCGAGCTGATCGTCTGTGAGGAGCTCGGCCTGTGTGAGGCCGGCAGCGCGCCGGCGCTGTTGCGCTCCGGGGCGACCTCGCTCGGCGGCCGCGTGCCGATCAACCCGAGCGGCGGCCTGCAGTCCAAAGGCCACCCGGTGGGCGCGACCGGGTGCGCGCAGCTCGTGGAGCTCGCCGATCAGCTCCGCGGTCGCTGCGGCGAGCGCCAGGTCGCCGGAGCGCAGGTCGCGCTCGCCGAGAACGGGGGTGGCTTCCTCGAGAACGATCCCGCCGCCGCGACTGTGGCGATCCTGGCGCGGTGAGCGGCGCCTCCAAGATGTCCCCAGACAGAGCGAGAGAGCGGATGAAATGGCAGGGCTGTCGCGATGCATACGTCAGCGAAGTGACAATGACGCCGAAGTCCCATCCCGACAAATTAGGTTGAATCGATGCTCTCTTACCCAGAAGAGGCGCACGGTGGAGGGGTGAGCGAGCGGGTCTCGACTCCGCCGAGGCGGGCCCTCCGGGCCGTCGCGGACCCGATCACGGTTGTCGTCGCGGAGGATTCGTACATCATCCGCGAGAGCCTCGCCCGGATGCTCGGTGACCACAATGGGGTCGAGGTGGCCGCGGTGTGCCCCGATCTGTGGGCGCTCGAGCAGGCCATCGACCGCTGTCGTCCCGACGTGGTCGTCACCGAGTTGACGATCCCGCCCTCGACGGGTCACGAGGGCATCGTGCTCGCGGCGCAGTTGCGCAGGAACCATCCCGGGGTCGGCGTGCTGGTGCTCAGCCGTGACCTGGATGTGGGGGCCGCCGAGGAGCTGTTCCATCCGAACGCCGGTGGTCGCGGTTATCTGCTCAAGCAGGGGATCCGCCACAGCGGTGAGCTGATCAGGGCCATCGAGGCGGTCCACCGAGGCGAGTCCGCCGTGGATCCCGAGATCGTCGGCGCGATGATGCGCACATCCTCTCGCGCCGAACGGTCGCCGCTGTCCATGCTCACGCCGCGGGAGCGCGAGCTGTTGGCGCTCGTCGCCGAGGGCAAGAGCAACGCGGCGATCGCCGAGTCACTCGTGCTCACGAAGCGCGCGGTCGAGAAACACGTGAACTCGATCTTCCGCAAGCTCGGTCTGCAGGCATCCGGCTCCGAGCAGTTCAGTCGCCGCGTCAAGGCGGCGCTGATCTTCGTCGCCGAGTACGGTCGATAGCGGCTCCTGCCTGGGGTATCGGGCGGTTCCCTCCGGTGTGATCCTGGTGCGAGACGATGCTCGCGCATCACGCGACCGATGATGGTGCGCGCACCACTCTCGCTCCGAGAGTGGTGCATGCACCCTTCATTCATACGACTGCGCGTGGGTAACTACAACGCATGCCGGACTCTGAACCACCGGCCTCCGGATGGCAGAGGTGAACGATCTGCTCGACATCTTCCTGCTGTCGCTGGCGTCGATGTTCAACCCGTCGCTGCTGGCGGCGTTGACGGTGATGCTGCTGCTGCCGAACCCGAAGCGCTTGATGGTCGGCTACCTGCTGGGCGCATACACGACCAGCATCACGCTCGGTCTGATCATCGTGTTCTCGCTCAACAGCTCGAGCGCGACGAGCACGGCGAAGCACACGATCAGCCCGGTCGAGGACATCGTCGTCGGCGTGCTCGTGCTCGCGCTCGCGTTCGTGCTCGCGACGGGCCGTGATGCGGGCTTCCAGGACCGCCGGCGGGTGAAGAAGGACGCCAAGCTCAAGGCCAAGCAGGAGGCGGGCAAGCCGACAGATTCGCTGCCGCTGCGGATGCTCGGCAAGGGCGACCCGAAGGTGACCTTCGTGGTCGGCATGCTGCTCAGTTTCCCGGGTGTCTCCTACATCACCGCGCTGGACAAGATGGCCAAGCTCAACCCGGGCACAGTGCAGACGGTGCTGCTGGTCATCGGGTTCTGCCTGATGCAGCAGATCCTGCTCGAGCTCCCCCTGCTCGGCTACGTCTTCGCCCCCGACTGGACCCAAACCACGATCAACCGCTTCAAGTCGTGGATGGGCCGCAAGGGCCGCCCCGCCGCCATCCTCGGCGCCGCGGTGATCGGGGTGTTCCTCGTCGTCAGAGGCGTCATCACACTTCTGTGACCGCTACGAGAGACACTGCCGGATCCACACCTCGGGTCCTGTTCGTCTACTACAGCTACACGCACCAGACGCAGAGAGTCGTCGACGCGATGAGCGACGTCCTCCGGGCGGCGGGCTGTGAGGTGGAGCACGCCCGCATCGAGCTGACCGACCCGCGCTATGCACAGCGATTCTCGACCTTCCCGCTCCGACACGTGTACCGGGATCTGTTCGGGATGATCCCGGCGCAGCTCCGGGGAGTGACGGGACAGATCGAGATCCCTGAGGCCGCACGCCAAGGCGACTACGACCTCATCTGCATCGGCTCGCCGACCTGGTGGATGAAGACCTGTATGCCGATCCGGTCCTACCTGACCTCGAGCGCCGCGCAGACCGTCCTGCGCGACAGACGCTTCGCGGCCTTCGTCGTCTGCCGCCGCTACTGGGGCTTCAACCTCAGAGCGGTCAGGAGACTCGGCGAGGCACAGGGCGGGGAATACGTCGGCGGCACCCACTGGGCGTTCGCCGGCGGCCAGATCAAATCGCTCCTGTCGCTGCTCAGCTATCTTGGCCACGGCGAGAACCGGGACCGCTACCTCGGCGTCGGGATTCCCCCGACCAACCTGCAGGCGGACGACCTCGCGGGGGCTCGCGCCTTCGCGAGCGGACTGGCGGCCGGGATCGCCGCCACCCAGCGACGAACCGAAGGAGTACGCAATGGGACCGGATAACCAGCCCAGCGGAGCCGAGCTGCTCTTCACCGACGCACAAGTCGCAGGCCGGGTGGTCAACGAGTTCCGCCACCGCGCGATCGAGCGCACCGTCGGGATCCAGAGCCGGGAGAGCGCGTTCAGCTCGTGGTTGATCACGATGATCGCGCTCGGCGCCGTGGCGCGGGGAATCCAGGGCGCAGGAGCAAAGGCTCGCGAGGTGCAATCGAGCCCCTCCCTCGGCGACGCGCTGATCGGCGGCGCGATCGTGAGGCAGTCAATCAGGTCGATTGCCGGCGCGCTGCCCGAGGATACTGCTCCGATGGGCGCGCTCATCGTGTTCGCCCTCCTCGCCCACGCGGCGCGCCCGACCGTGGAGGGAACCTACCGTCGCGTCGCGGCGCAGCGCCGACGATTCCGCGCTGCGATGCGCGGACGCTACGGCCGCTCCGTCGGGGCCGCGGTGGGCTCCTGACCGGAGGTCAGAGCTCCGAGCGACCTTCGACGACAACGCTCGCTCGGGCGGCGTAGGCTCCACCAGGGATGTCGGGCACACAGGGCGCAGATCAGCTGGACGCCCCGTCCATGGAGGCGGTGGAGGAGGCGGTCGGCGCCGCTCGCGTGACCGCCGCGCTCGAGCGGGCACGTGCGCTCCTCGGTCCCGACGTGGTCCCAACGCTCGATGCCGATGAGGGCATGGACGAGGCGACGCTCGAGGAACGCGTCGACGGCGCGCTGACGGAGCTGCGCGGCCTCGTGATGTCCTACTCGGGGCCGGACGCGCTCGACGTTGTGCGCGCGGCCTATGAGCTCGCCGATCTCGAGCGGCTGATGCGGCTGCGCGCGATCGACCGGCGGGTCGGCGGACTCTCCGCCGTCCAGCGCGCGCTCGCCGAGTTGCGGGCCGTCGGCTCCGTTGAACTGATGGTGCGACGCTGCACTCAGGTCGTGTGCGAGCGCTGTGGGTTCGATCGGGCGATCATGTACCGTGTCGACGGCACCACGGTGTCCCCGGCCAGCGCGTTCGACCGGAGGGACGCAGACTGGGAGGCGAAGGTCAAACACTTCGCCGAGAAGATCGCGGGCCCCGTCCTGGATGACATGCTGCTCGAGACGGACATGCTCCGTCGGCGCGCACCGGCGATCGTGCACGACGCGCAGCGCGATCCGCGCACCTACAAGCCCTGGGTCGGGCTATCGCAGGTCCGCAGCTACGTCGCCGCACCGATCGCGCCGGGCGGACGTGTGATCGGCTTCCTGCACGCCAGCGTCCACTACCAACGCCGGGAGGTCGACATCGTCGACCGGGACATTCTGTGGGCGTTTGCCGAGGGCTGCGGTTACGCGCTCGAGCGCACGCTGCTGCGCGATCAGGTGCGCCAGCAGCGCGGGCGCATTCGCGAGCTCCTGCGCACGGCCGATGAGCTCGTCAACGAGATCGGCGAATCGGAGCTCCGGATCGAGCGCGCCGAGACCGAGGAGGGCACACGCTCGAGCGCCCCCTTGCCGGCCGGCGGCTCGCGGATCCATTCGCTGCTGACGGCGCGGGAAATCGAGGTGATGGAACTGCTCGTCCACGGGTCCACGAACAAGCAGATCGCCGAGCGGTTCGTGGTCACCGAGGGAACGGTCAAGGCCCACGTGACACACATCTACCGCAAGCTCCACGCCTCCAACCGGGCCGAGGCTGTCCATCGCTACATGCGGCTGCTGGCGCTCGACCACCAGTAGCGTGCAACCGACACCGAGAGTTTGTGCGCAGTCGATTCGGTCCTCTCAGGAGCAAGAGTGGTGTGTCCACGCCTTGTGCTTTGCACGGGTCGGACGGACACTGGGTTCTGTCCGGAGCGCGGCCTCGAGACGAGGCCCTCAGTGTTTTCCATCACCCTCAGACACTCCGGCGAGAGAGGCGGTACCAATGGCCATCGGACCTGTTCAGCTGATCGTCGTGGGCTTCAAGCACCCCGATTTTCACGGCCAGATCATCGAGGAGCTCCAGCGACTGCACGACAGCGGGACCGTCCGCGTGATCGATGCCCTGGCGGTGCACAAGGACGCAGACGGAGCGATCGAGATCGCCCACCTCAGCAACCTGACCAGGGACGAGGCGATTGAGGTCGGCAGCACGATCGGTGCCCTGATCGGTCTCGGCATCGACGGGGAAGAGGGCGCCGTGATCGGTGCCGAAGCGGGCGCCGAGGCGGCCGCCGACGGCGCGGAGGTGTTCTCCGACGAGCAGGCCTGGGACGTCGTCGAGGACATCCCGAACGACACTGCTGCGGCGCTCATCCTGCTCGAGCATCACTGGGCGGTTCCGCTCCGCGACGCGATCGGCGCGGCCGGCGGCTTCCGGATCAGCGACGGGTTCATCAGCCCGCTTGACCTTGTTGAGGTAGGACTTGTGTCGGCCGAGGAGGCCCAGGCCCTTCACGCCGCTGACAACGCGGCGCCAGCCAACTAGAACCCAACCCAGGAGGAACCACATGTTTGCCTGTCGCAGGGTGGCCCGACGGACGTCTCGTCGCGTGTCGCGCCGCCGGTAGTCGAGTCGGTCGTGATCTCGGCCGCGTCGACGCTGAGCGCGGCCGAGATCCAACTCAGGGTCGCGCATGCTCGCGCTCATGGCTACAGGGAGAGCCCTCCATCGACTGGGACCGTGGCTCCCGTCAGCGCGTCGGGGGCCGAATCGACCAGCCACACGATGGTCGCCGCGACTTCGTCCGGCCGGATGAGCCGTGAGATCGGCTGCTGGGAAGAGAATGCCTCCGCTGACTCCAAACCGTAGAGTCGGGCGCTCTCATCGAGAATCGGTGTCGCGGTGGAGCCCGGACTGACCGCGTTCGCTGTGACCCCGGTACCGCGCAGCTCGGCCGCCAGCGCCCGTATGAGTCCGGTGACGCCGGCCTTAGCCGCACAATAGGCCGCCAGCATGGGGAGACCCCGCGTGGCGGCGGCTGAGGCGACGGCGACAAAGCGGCCGGCCCGCGGCGCAGGCCGGCGAAGCAGCGCCGGGATGCCGATCCTCGACGCCACGAGGACCGAATTGAGGTTTGCGTCCATGACGGCGTCCTGTTGTCCTGACGGCATCTCCCACAACGGGACCCCACCTGCGATCACCCCAGCGATCGCGATCACGGCGTCCACACCGCCGAAGACCCGTTCGGCTCGCTCGATCGCGCCGGACATGTCCTCGCTCGACGTCGCGTCGCCGACCACCGAATGGATCGATCCTTCCCGTCCTGCCAGGACCCCGGCCCGGGCGACGACCTCGGCCAGGTCTTCTCGCGTTCCGAGCCGGTAGGGCAGGCGGGGATCGTCGCAGCAGCGATCGACCGCCATGACGTTCCAGCCCGCGGTAGCGAGACTCATCACGGTCGCTGCGCCGATGCCGCGCGCCGCTCCCGTGACGATCGCGGCCTTGCTCACCGCGCCGCACCCCGCGGCGCTCTAAACGAAGGCAGCAGGGGGCGAAGCGTCCGGGCGCGAACGCACCCTTCCCATGTGCCAGCCGCGGCGATCAGGTCGTCGACGATGCGCAGCGGCGCATCGCCGACGCTCGTGCGGAGGTTGCCGGCCGCCAACGCGTCCTCGAGCAGCCCAGCCGCGAAGGCTGCCGCAAGCACCGCCCGCGCCTGCGGGCAGCGATGGGCGATCGCGAGCAGCAGCGGTGACCATGCGCGCCGGACAGCGTGGCCCAGGCCGGCGCCGGTGTGGCCGAGGCCGCGCAGCGTGAGCGCAGCGGCAAGTCCATGGGAGGATGGCGCGAGTGCTCTCAAGCGGCGATGCGTCTGCGCCGTCGTCGAGATCGCCACGGCCGCCGACGATGCCCCGAATCCGCCGAGCGCCAGTGCCCATGCGAGCGCCGCCCGGGGAGTGAGCCAGACGGCCGGAAGCGCATCAGGATGGCGGCGCGCCAGCAGCCCCACGGAAGAGGCGTACAGGCGCCGGCGTGCAACGAACTCCGCCAACCGCATCCGGTGCTGATGCAGAACCTCCACCTCCGGCGCGTAGCGGACGCGCCAGCCGGCCGCGTCCAGCCGCCAGACGAGGTCCACGTCCTCTCCGATCGGCAGCGACTCGTCGAATCCGGCGCCGATGGCCGCGCGCCGGACGAACAGGACGGCGCTGGGGACATAGGGAATCGACCGGCCGGGCGCGACGCGACCCGGCTTCGGGCCCATGTCGAGGGGGGAATGACGGGCCTCAAAGCCGCCGATCGGACCACCGCCACCCAGAGCTCGGACGCGCGGCGCGACCGCGGCGAGTGCCGGATCCGTCAGATGGGCCAGCAGCCGGCTGGGGGCGGCCTCGGGAAGCACGACGTCTGAGTCGACGAAGCCCACGAACGTCGTCGAACAGGCGGACAAGCCGGTGTTCCTGGCCGCCGCCGCGCCGCGAGCTCTCGGGTGCCGGATGATGCGCACCCGCCCCTCCTGCGCGGTGCAGGCACGCACTGGGACTACGGAGCCATCGTCCACGACGATGACGCGGGATTCCGGCACGGCTCGGACGAGTGCCCGGAGGCATCGCTCGAGCTGCTCTGGCCGGTCGCGGACGGGAACGATGAACGTCAGCTCATCCGTCGCCGCCGCGGCCGCACCGGGATGCGGCGCGAGCATGCCGGCATCCAGCAACCGGCGGGCGAGGTCCTGTCGCCCCGATCCGACGCCGACGGGGCCCGGTCTCACCCAGCCGCCGACCACCCGGCTCCCCAGCGGGGTCAGCGAAATCGCCCGGAGTGGCGTCCCACCGACGAGGAGCCTGCCTCCGCTGAGGACGCGGACGTCCGGCGCGAGCGCCACGGGCAATCCGGCCGGGAGTTCGGCCCCGGGGGGCCGCGAGCCAGGTGCCGTGCTCACGTTGACGGCGCACCATTCGAGTTGGCATCGAGTAGGGCGCCGATCTCGGTCGCGAACTGCCCCAGGAGTCTGTGGCCCTCTCGCGCGTCGGCGGTGCGCGCGTCGCCGAGGACGCCATTCGGGGCGACGGCCTTGACGCCGTGTTGCCGCAGCCGCGGCAGCAGGTCATCGAGCGGTTCGGTCGCTCCGACGGGGCGCTCGTCGCGAACGAGGTCCGGTGCGAGCGCAAGCATCAGCGACGTCTCCACCCAGCCGGCATGCGCGTCGCCTCCGTCGACGTGAGGCCCCCACAGGTTGACGCTGCGGCGCTCCGCCCGGAGCTGCCCCACTGCCCGCGCCAGTGGCTCGGCGTTGCCGCCGTGCCAGGCCAGCAAGGTGACGTCGCGGAAGTCGTCGGCGCTGCGGACGAGCTCGACGATGACCGCCTCGAGCGCGGCGTGTCCCAGCGAGAGCGTGCCGGGAAAGCCGGCGTGCTCGCCGCTCGAGCCGTACGGCAGGACGGGCGCGAGCGCGACATCGGCGCGAGTCTCACCCACCGCTTGGCCGACGCCGCGGGCGATGAGCGTGTCCGTCTCCAGCGGCAGGTGCGGCCCGTGCTGCTCGGTCGCTCCCAGCGGAATCAACAGGTGGAGGTCGACGCGGCCGAGCAGCTCAGAGTACGTTGCGGAGCCGAGCCTCACCGGCCAGCCGCGGTGGCGCTGTGCTCCTCGCACACGCCGAGCCGCCGTTCGAATCCCTCTGGAATCAACAGGTCCGTCCGCGAGAGGTCCCGGACCGACGCCCGTCCGAGGCCGAGCAGCGCCGAGTCGATGCCGCTGCGCAGGACGTCGAAGACATTCTCCACTCCCGCCTGCCCGTTGGTGGCCAGTCCCCACAGGTACGCCCGGCCGATCATCACCGCTCGGGCGCCGAGGGCGAGTGCCTTGACCACGTCGCTCCCGCGCCGGATGCCTCCGTCGAGCAGAACCTCGACCTGATCGCCGACCGCGTCGGCGATGGCCGGTAGCGCCCGAATCGTCGCCGGCGTCCCGTCCAGGTTGTTTCCGCCGTGGTTGGAGACCGAGATCGCGCTCACGCCGATCTCGGCCGCCCGCCTTGCGTCGTCGACGCGCATCACGCCCTTGAGCATGAACGGACCATCCCACTGCTCGCGCAACCACCGCAGATCGTCCCAGCTTGGCGTCTTCGTCTGCATCCACTGGCCGTAGGCGCCGAAGAACCTCGGAGGCGGTGTGTTGGGTGCGGCCATGTTCGGGACGGTCAGACCCGGGAGGCGCCCGGTCCTCGCCCAGCGATACAGCCAGCCCGGACGGATCATCGCCTCCGGCGCGAGCCGCAGCATCGTCCTGAGGTCGAGCTGGTCGGGGATCGCGGGACTCCCCCAGTCGCGGCTGTGCGAGAACGTCCAGTCGAGGGTCACGATGAGCCCGGCGGCTCCGGCGTCTCTCGCGCGCCGCACGCGCTGCGCGATCTCCTCGTGCGTGCCCGCCCAATAGATCTGGAAGAACGTCTGCGGATTGGCGGCGACGACCTCCTCCACAGGTTTGCTGCCGAACGAGCTGAGGCCCATGGCGGTGCCGCGAGCGGCGGCCGCTCGCGCGACTGCCACCTCCGCCTCGGGGTGAACCGCCTGCACGCCGGTCGGCGAGATGATGACCGGCAGCGCAATCTGCTGTCCCATCACGGTCGTGGTCAGATCTCGCTCGTTGGGCAGGTCGGCGACGTGAGGTCCGAAGCCGAGTTCCCCGAACGCCTCGACGTTGTCCTTGAGTGTGAGCCCGTGCTCGGTCCCGGCCCAGATCGCCATGTAGACCGAGGCGGGAAGACTCCGCTTCGCGCGCCGCTGCGCTTCGGCCACCGATTCGAACCAGCCGGCGGCCATCAGCGCCCGGCCTCGAAGCCGGCGAGCGGCGATGCGTCGCAGGGCGAGATCGGACGCCGCGGCGGCGGGCGGGAATGATCGGCCGCCGGCCGGGGCAGAGCACGATCACGCTGTATCGAGAGCAGCGACGCTCCGTTGCCGAGCACGCACTCGGGGTCAGGACCGTCGAGTGGCAGTCCGGTGAAGAACTTCGCCGCCATGCACCCGCCGCGGCACGAGTCGAAGTGCGAGCACGACGCGCAGGCGCCGCCGGTCTGAGGTCGCCGCAGGTCCTGGAACAGCTCCGAGCCGCGCCAGACCGCCGTGAAGCCGCCCGGAAGGCGGATGTTTCCGGCCCGGAAGGTCTCGTGAATCGCGAACGGACAGGCGTAGACGTCTCCGATCGGGTCGATCAGGCAGACGACTCGGCCGGCTCCGCACAGGTTGAGGCCCGGCAGCGGTTGGCCGTAGCCGGCGAGGTGGAAGAACGAGTCGCCGGTCAGCACCGTCTCGCCACGCTGCTGAAGCCAGTCATACAGCCGGCGCTGTTGCGACTGCGTCGGATGCAGCCGGTCCCAGACGTCGGCGCCGCGACCGGATGGCCGCAGCCGCGTCAACCGCAGCTGCGCGCCGAAGCGATCGGCGAGGGCCTCGAAGTCGTCCAGTTGATCGACGTTCTCGCGGGTGACGACGACGGAGACCTTGAAGCTGCGCATGCCGGCCTCGGCCAGCCGCGCCAGCGCGGCGACGGCTGTGGCGAACGAGCCGGGGCCGCGGATGGCGTCGTTCACCGCAGGCGACGCTCCGTCGAGCGAGACCTGGATGTCGACGTAGTCGGTGGCGGCGAGGCGGGCGGCGGAGCTCGCGGTGATGCGGGATCCGTTGGTCGAGAACTTGACGCCGACGTCGTGCGCAGTGGCGTAATCAAGGATCTCCCAGAAGTCCCGGCGAACCGTCGGCTCGCCGCCGCCGATGTTCACGTAGAAGACCTGCATCGCCTCGAGCTCGTCGACGACCTCGAAGCACTCCGCGGTCGTCAGCTCGCGTGGATCTCGGCGCCCGGAGCTCGAGAGACAGTGAATGCACGCCAGGTTGCAAGCGTACGTGAGCTCCCAGGTGAGGCAGATCGGCGCGTCCAAGCCCGCCTCGAAATGATCGACAAGGCGCGGGGACGTCGCGGCGTCAGGGTTCATTGGGCACTCCCTCCACGACCATGCCGGAGCTGGCGAGAGTTGCCAGGGCACGGCGGTAGAGGGGCAACTCCTGATCCGTCACGCCGGTCGAGCGGCAGGCGGCCAGAGCCGTCGGCTGCTCATCGAGTGCGCGTACGACATCCAGGAGCTTCCGGCTCTTCAGAAACGAGAGGCGCCGCGTGCCGAAGTGGTACGCGAGCGCGCCGAACGGCTCCGGTCGGATCGCGACCTGACGGTTCAGCCGCCACGTCCGTTCGAGTTCGAACTCCATCGATCGGATCGGATCAGTACACGCCGCACATGCCGTCGATCGAGACGTCCTCCACGAGGAGGTCCTGTTCGACGAGCTCATCCGCCCCGAGGGCGGGAAGCGCGTGGGTGGGCGCCGGCTCGGTCGTGTCGGCTGTCTCGACCGGAGCAGGAAGTGTGGCCGGGGGCGTCTCAGCTATCGCCATGTCTCCTCACTCTCCAAGGGGGATCGGACGCGCCACAGCGAGCCGAACTGAACTAAGCTCATGGGCCGCACGAAGGTAGTAACCTTATATCAGTTCAGTTGAGGAGTGCCAAGGAGGCGTACTGATGTCGGATTCGGACTCGATGGTCGACCTCCTCGTCTTCGGCGGCGGTATGGCCGGGATGAGCGCGGCGGCACGTGCGTGCAGCGACGGGGCAAGCGTGACCCTCGTCGAGAAGGGTCCGGCCATCGGCGGCTCGGCGATGTACGCGGGCTTCATCTGGACCGCGCCGACGGTCGAGGTGATGCGCGAGGTCAACCCCGACGCCGATCCCGCCCTGGCGGGGCGAGTGGTCGAGCGGTACGGCGAGGCCCTCGACTGGGTCCGGTCGCTCGGCGTCGCGGTGGCCGAGCCGGTGACCGTGCTGGGGTACGGCCGGGGCTGCGCCACGGACATGGCCAACTACCTGCTGGCCTGTGAACGTCTCATACGCGAGCGGGGCGAGCTGCTCGTCGGGTCCTCGGTGCAGCGGCTGGTGTTCGAGGACGGGGCCGTGGTCGGCGCCGAGATCCAGGACGCATCGGGCGCACAGCGCGTGATCCGCGCCCGCTCGACGCTGCTGGCCACCGGCGGCTTCGGAGGCGATCCGGCGCTGCGCGCGGAGCACATCCACCCGCTCGCGGCCGATCTGCCGCTGCGGGCGAACCCGCACAGCGTCGGTGACGGCCTTCGGCTTGGCCTGTCCGTGGGTGCGGCGTTCGGACCGCCCGACGCCGGCTTCTACGGCCACCTGATCCCGTCGAAGGTCGCCTACAACAACCCCTACGAGTTCACCGACCTCACCTTCTACCACAGCGAACACGGGGTTCTGCTCAACCTGGAGGGCCGGCGGTTCTGCGACGAGACGATCGGCGATCACCTCAACACCCTGCACGTACTCGACCAGCCCGAGGCTCGCGCGCTTCTCGTCTACGACCAGCGCGTCCACGACGAGTGGATGATGGCGCCGTACGTCGAGGGAGTGGAGCCGCTCGACAAGTTCGCACTCGCGTACCGGCGGGGCGCCCGGGCCGCCGTGGCAGACGACATCGAGGAGTTCGAGGCGCTGCCGGACGAGTGGGGCTATCCGGGGTTGGCCGCGCGCGACACGCTGCTCGAGTTCAACCGCCAGTGCGAGGCCGGTGCTCCGACGCCGAGCAGACGGCTTGACGCAGCACCACTTCTCGCCCCACCGTTCTACGTGATCGAGGTCATCCCCGCGATCAGCTTCACGTTCAGCGGGCTGAGGATCGATCCTCAGGCGCGAGTGCTCGACGAGTCAGGTCGTGTGATCCCCGGCCTGCTCGCCGCCGGAGCCGACGCCGGTGGCGTGTTCCGCCGCGCCTACGCCGGGGGTCTCGCCTGCGCCCTGGTCTTCGGGATTCAGGCCGCCGCGACCGCGACCGCGGTGGGCGCCGCCTCGGCGTAGGCCGAGCGGCTTCCTCCCCGGCTGCGGGCGGAGCGGTCGGTCTCACGTGCGCGACGACGAGTCCCCGTCGGCTCCCGGCGATGAAGGCACCGCGGAACCTGTCCGCGTCGGGATCGTGCTCCGCGAGCAGGATCTGATCGCATGGTCGGGGCGCCTGCACGAGCTCGGGGCGCGCTCCGTGGCGGCGGGCATCGATCACCTGACCGTGGGCGACCATGTCAGCTTCGCCGACGGCCACGGCGTTGATGGCCTGATCCAAGCCGCCGCGCTTCTGTCCGCGCACCCGCTCCTCTCCGTGCAGACGGGCATCTACCTCCTCGTCCTGCGTCACCCGGCGACCGTGGCGCGTCAGCTCGCCACGATCGCGCTGCTCGCCCCTGGGAGGTTCACCTTCGGCGTCGGGGTCGGCGGGGACGACCCCAGCGAGCTTGAACTGTGCGGCATCAGTCCGCGTGAGCGTGGGGCTCGCACGACCGAGGCGCTGCGATGCGTGCGCCGGTTCTTGTCGGGCGAGGACGTCGACGTACGCGGGCGGTTCTTCGAACTCCGAGGCGCCATCCGTCCGGCACCCGTAGTGCCAATCCCGATCCTCGTGGGAGGCCGGTCCGACGCGGCGCTCGTGCGCACGGGACAACTGGGCGACGGCTGGTTGGCACTGTGGGTCTCGCCGCGGCGCTTCGAGGAGGCGGTCGGTCTGATCGAAGACGCCGCCGCGAACGAAGCACGGCGTGGCGTCAGCTGGCAACACGCCCTTCAGCTGTGGGCGGGATTCGGCGCCTCACGCGCAGCGGCGAGGCAGCGGCTGCGCGCGACCATGGAGGCCGCGTATGCGCTGCCGTTCGCACGCTTCGAGCGCTACGCGCCGTGCGGGCCGCCCGAGGCCGTGGCCGAGGCGCTCGTGCCGTATGTCGCGGTGGGCTGCCGGCGCTTCAACTTCGTTCCCGAGGCGGCGAGCCTCCCGGCCGCGATGGAGGCCGCGGCTGAGGTGAAGGCACTTCTGTCGACGGCGTGCCTGTAGCCGGTCGGGCGGGCACACGAGGAGGTATCGATCGGCCCCGCAGCGCCCTGCCCACGGCGCTCGCACGCCCTAACACGGTTTCAACCTTGACTTCCGCGAAGCGCCCGTTTACGATTCGACTTGAGTTCAATTCACCCAGAGGAGAGGGTGCTTCATGCAAGACGGTTGCGGCGCCGCGTCGGTGCGTGCATCACATTGGTTCGACTTCTCGAGAGCAGCGCCGAGGTGCCAGATGAAGGGGGAGACGCGATGGTGAGCGTCAGCGAGGGGGCCGAGCGCCCAAAGCGGCGGAAGCTCAACACCGGGTTCGATCGCTTCAGCGGCGTGTACCTCGGGGTGCTGTTCATCGTCGTCTTCGGCATCTGGGTGCCGAGCCAGTTTCTGACGACCTCGACCCTGCACAGCGTGGCCGCTCAGCAGGCAGTGACCGGCATGATCGCGTTGGCCGTCCTGATCCCACTCGCCGCGGGCCTCTACGACCTGTCGGTCGGAGCAACGGCGAACGTCTGCGGAGTCCTCTCGATCGTGTTGATGAACAACCACCACTGGGCGGTGGTCCCCGCGATCATCGCCGCGATCGTCGTCGCGATCGTCATCGGGCTCATCAACGCATTCGTCGTGGTCAGGCTGGGGGTGAACTCCTTCATCGCCACGCTGGGCATGAGCTCGATTCTCGCGGCGACGGAGGTGATCGTCTCCTCCAATAGTCAGCCGATTCCCCCGACGTCGACGGCGTGGAACAACTTGACGCAGACCACCGTGGGTGGCTTCCAGATCGTCGTCCTCTACCTGATCATCCTGGCCTTCCTGCTGTGGTGGTTGACGGCCCACACGCCGGTCGGTCGGTACCTGTATGCCATCGGCGGCAACGCCGAGGCTGCGCGGCTCTCGGGCGTGCGCATCCAGCGCTATACCACTGTCACGCTACTGATCTCGGCCGTGATCGCCGGGCTGGCAGGGGTGCTGTTCTCCTCGCTCAACGGGCCGTCGCTCGATTTCGGTGGCACGCTCCTCCTGCCGGCCTTCGCCGCAGCGTTCCTCGGTTCGACGCAGATCATTCCCGGCCGGTTCAACGTGTGGGGGACGCTGCTCGCGATCTACGTCCTGGCCATCGGCGTGCAGGGGCTGCAACTCGTCTCCGGCGCGAGTTGGCTGAGCGACATGTTCAACGGCGTCGCGCTGATCGTCGCCGTCGCGCTGTCGATCCAGCGGTCGCCCTCTCGGCATTGGGCACGGATCAAGGGCGCGCTCGGCCGAGGATCCACGGGGGGGTCGGCAGGATCCGCGCCCGGCTCCGAGGCCCGGGCGGAGTCAGTCGAGGCATCTGCCTCCATCGGCGGCTCGGAAGCTGGCTCCAAGCCGACCTGAGCCGACACTCCGGACGGACCGCTCGATGTGAGAGCCAACGCTCCCGCGAAATCGTAACCCCACAAAAACAGATCGAAGGAGAGGTAGATGACACACAACTCAAGACCTGACCGCTGGAGAGGAGTCCGGCCACGCCAGTTGACCGCAATCATCGGCGCGCTCGGGCTCGCTCTCGCGCTGGCGGCCTGCGGCTCGTCCAGCTCCTCCAGCTCCTCCAGCGCGTCCAGCGCGTCGGGAGGTTCATCAACCGCATCCGGTTCGGGCTCAGCCGGGGTCAGCACCGCCACCGCGGCTTTGCAGCCGTACATCCCGCTTCCGACCAAGATCAACATCACGACTCCGCTCAACTCGGCGCCCCCCGGCGGCAAGACGATCGTGATGCTGGGGACGAACAACCCGTCCAACGTACTGATCCAGCAGGGGATGCAGAAGCTCGCCAGCATGGCGCACTGGAACTACTCCCTGGTCAGCTACGACCCTGCCAACCCGGGAACGTTCACGTCCGCCCTCACGTCCGCGCTGGCCAAGCACCCGCAGTACCTGGTTGAAGCCGGTCTACCCCTGACGGCTTCGCAGCTCGAGGCGGCGAAGAGCGCGGGCGCCAAGTGGATCCTCGACTCCGTGTATCCCGTCACGGTGACCCCACCCGTCCTCGCCGTCATCGACGCGTACGCCCAAGATGCCCTCATGGGCAAGATCATCGCTGACTACTTCGTCTCCGACTCCGGCGGCAAGGGGAACGCGGAGATCGAGCACGTGCCGGCGTATCCGATTCTGGGCGGGTTCACGGACGGCTTCAACAAGGAGGTCAAGGCACTGTGTCCGAACTGCAAGACCGCGACCACCAACATCACCATCCCGCAGCTGGCGGCCGGAAAGGTGCCGAGCACGATGGTGTCGGCGCTGCAGCAGAATCCATCGGCGAACTATCTCGTCTTCGACGACGGCCCGTTCGCTGACGGGATCAATTCCGCGCTCTCGGCCGCCGGGCTTCAGGGCAAGGTCAAGGTCATCGGGGAGGCCGCGGATCAGGCCGGCATCGCTGCGCTGAAGACAGGCCAGCAGCAGGCGTGGACCGGATTCGATCCCGGCTACCAGGCCCTGTTGAACATGGATGTCGCCTTCCGCGATGCCGAGGGCATGACGATCCCGGTCGACCAGGAGGCGATGCAGCCCACCCAGCTGCTGACCAAGCAGACAATCGGCTCGACGACGTACTGGGCCGCGCCCACGGACGCCCAGGCCCAGTTCCTCAAGCTCTGGCATCTCCAATAGCAAGCAACCCAGCAGGTGACTCACTCCAGGAGGACGCGATGACCGCGGTGCTCGAGGTCGACACAGTGTCGAAGACGTTCACCCGTACCAAGGCGCTGGCCGGCGTCAGCATGGCGATCGAGCCCGGCGAGGTTCACGCACTCCTGGGGCAGAACGGATCCGGGAAGTCCACCCTGATCAAGATCCTGTCCGGATACCACGCGCCCGACCCGGGCGGTGGTATCCGGATTCAGGGTCACGAGCTTCCGTTCCAATCACCTGTCCAGTCCTACCGGCTGGGATGCCGGTTCGTGCAACAGGATCTCGGGCTGGTTCCGACGCTGTCGGTGATCGACAACATGTCGCTCGGGTCCGGCTTTCCCACCGCATTCGGGACGATCCGGGAGAGAGCCAGCGCAAAGCAGGCCAAGGCCGACCTGGAGAAGCTCAGCCTCGACATCAATCCCCGAGCCCTGGTGGCCACCCTCAGCGCGTCGGAGCGCACGGGTGTCGCCATCGCCCGCGCGCTGCGCGAGGATCCGGAATACCCGGCCTGCCTGCTCGTGCTCGATGAGCCGACCGCGACGCTGCCGGTCGACGAGGTCGACCATCTGCTGGATCGGGTCAGCGCGATTTCGGCCACCGGCGTCGGCGTGCTGTACGTGACGCATCACCTCGGGGAGGTCTTCCGTGTCGCGCACAAGGTGTCCGTTTTCCGCGACGGAATCGTCGTCGGAGCCGGCGCTGTCAGCGACTTCGACCACGCCGGGATCGTCACTCTGCTCGCCGGCGAGGAGCTCCTGGCCGAGGAGAGGGAGTCTCGGAGTCAGAAGGCCGCCAGGGCGGCGGGCCACCAACACGAGCCCGTGTTCGAGATCGAGGATCTGCGCGCGGGTGCGCTGGCCGGGGTATCGCTGAAGGCCGAGCCCGGTGAGATCATCGGGATCGCCGGACTCGCCGGATCGGGACGGGACAGCGTGCTCGGCGCGAGCTTCGGAGCCCTTCCACGTACGGCCGGGGAGGTGAAGGTCGCGGGCGCGACGCTGCCGCCGGCCCGCCCAGACCTCGCCATCGCGCGTGGCGTGGCGTACCTCGCACCCGACCGGAAGATCGGCGGAGGGATCATGACGATGAGCGCCCAGGAGAACCTGACGCTGCCGGACCTGCGGCCGTTCTGGAAGGGAGGGCTTCTCCGGGGACGGGCTGAGAGGGCGCGGACCAAGGAGTGGTTTGAGCGCCTGTCGGTGCGACCGAGGACTGCGGAGGGGGAGCCGCTGGGGATCTTCAGCGGCGGTAATCAGCAGAAGATCCTGTTCGGCAAGTGGCTCTCCCAGAAGCCGTCGGTCTTCCTCCTCGATGAGCCGACGCAGGGCGTGGACGTCGGCGCCAAGGCGGATCTCCATCGTGAGCTCGTCGCCGCGGCGGAGGCCGGCGCCGCGGTGCTGATCAGCTCAAGTGACCTGGAGGAACTCGCCGACCTCTGCGTTCGCGTGCTCGTGATCGTGGACGGGAAGATCAGCAGCGTGCTCGAGGGCGCCGAGCTCACCGAGGGTGGGATCACCCGCCGGTTCATGCCCCTCGCCGCGGAGCCGGTCGCGGCAGCCGGCGCGGGCTGACCCGAGTGCCGGCGCCGGCCGAGGGGAGTACGACGTGGGCAAGGTGATCAGCCGCTTCGACCCCACTCCCTCGCGGACCCCCGAGGAGTGCGAGAGCCACTACACCCAGGTGCACGTCCGCATGGCCCAGGACCTCCTCCGGCCGATGCCCGCCCTGCTCAGCTACTACACGAATCGTGCTCTGTCGCAGGCCGACGTGAACGGCCGGTGGAGCCAGCGGCCGCGTGCTTGGCGCTTTACCGTGTTGCGCTTTGCTCCAGGCGAGACGCTCGCCTTCACCCCCGAGGAGAACGAGATGGTGGCTCAGGACCAGGTGAACTGCCTCTATCGCCTGCGCTCCTGCACGGTCGAGGAGACGGTCCTGCTCGACCGTGTCGACGGGCAACTCGCCCTGTCGAAGTTCATGATCGAAGCCGACCGGCACCCGTCGGTGCATCCCGAGGACGCGTGGAAGGTGTTCACCGCTGTCGCTGAGCGCACTCGGGGGGCGATGCAGAATGCCTTTGGCGCTCGGAGGCTGATCGTCAACCGCGTACTGAACGAGGTCGAGTGCGAGCCGGTCGACGTCGAAGGTCAGAGGCCGATCGGACTGCTCGCGGAGACCACCCGCCTGGGTTACATCGAGGCGTACTTCGACCACAGCCGCTGGGGCGAAGAGGCGCTGGGCGAACTCGCCGCCGGGGCCGCCCTGGAGGACCCAGCGCTGGTCGACGTCAATCTCCTTCGGCTGGAGGAACTCGCGCCCCTCGATATGAGCGGGAGCAGCAGCGATCCGGTCTAGCGTCTGTGCGTCAGCTAAGCGGCGACGAATCCCCCGTCGACGGGCAGCGCCACGCCGGTGATGTAGGACGATTCGTCGGAGGCCAGGAACACGACGGCGGCCGAGATCTCCTCGGGTTGGCCGTCACGACCCAGCGGGATCTGCGTCTTCATCGCTTCGACGGTCGCCGACGAGGCGCTCCCGGTCATGCCGGTGACGACGAGCCCAGGGCAGATCGCGTTCACACGGATGTTGTCGCGACCATACGAGACGGCAGCGCCCCGCGTGAGCCCGAGGACGGCGGCCTTGCTCGCCTGGTACGGAATCGATCCGCGCAGGCCGACCAGCGCCGCGACCGATGCGACGTTGATGATCGAGCCCCCGCCGTTTCTCGCCATGCCCGGGATGACGGCACGCATACCCAGGAACACGCCACGCTGGTTGACACCCGTGACCCTGGACCACTCGTCGTCGTCGGCTTCGATGCCGACCGAGCGAACCTGGATGCCCGCGTTGTTGACGAGCACGTCGATCGGTCCGTGCGTCTGCTCGACGGTGGCGACGAGCTCGCGCCAGGCGCTGGGATCAGTCACGTCATGGTCGTGGTAGGAGGCCTTGCCGCCGGCGATGCGCACCTCGGCGGCCAGCCGCTCGCCCGCTTCGGCGGAGATGTCGGCGATGGCCACGCCGGCCCCCTCGCGCGCCAACGCCCGCGCGTGCGCTGCACCCATCCCCCCGGCGGCGCCCGTGATCAGTGCGACCTTCCCCGCAACCCGCCCGCGTCCGTTCACAAGGCGTCGGCCCGTCGCGATCGATTACACAAAGCGTTGTCCCTTCACGATCGATAGTGTACATTTTAGCTGACTTCAGTTTGGTTATGCCAACCTCTCGCACATCCAGAAGGCCGTGAGCGCGACGGCGATGCGGGCGCTGCGCCTGGCGGGGTGGCAGGCCGACCCTGTCCTCTCCGAGGTACCGGTGCCCGAGCCGCAGGGCTCGGAGGTGCTCGTCGCGGTGGGCGCGGCGGGACTCTGTCGCTCGGACATTCACATCATGAGCAGCCCGCCGGGCGCATATCCGTACACGCTCCCGTTCACGCTCGGCCATGAGACCGCCGGACGCGTCGCCGCGCTCGGCCCGGGCGCCTCGGGTGTGGCTGTAGGCGATCCCGTCGTCGTCTACAGCCGGTGGGGCTGCGGGACCTGCTGGCAATGCTCCAACGGGCGCGACAACGCGTGTGCCCGCACGCAGGGCGGCCCTCACGGAGGCGGCCTGGGACGTGACGGCGGCCTGGCGGAGTATCTGATCGTGCCGTCGGCGCGGTACCTGGTACCCGCCCCCGGGCTCGACCCGGTGCTCGCGGCGCCGCTCACCGATGCAGCGCTCACCTCGTACCACGCAGCGAAGCTCTCGCTCCCGCAACTACGGCCGGGCAGCACCGCGCTCGTCCTGGGCGTCGGCGGGCTCGGGCACATGGCCATTCAGATTCTCAAGGCCATCAGTCCGGCCCGAATCATCGCCGTCGACGTGCGGAGCGCAGCCCTGGAGCTGGCTCGCGCCGCGGGCGCCGACGCGTTGCTGCCGGCAGACGGCCTGACGCCGGACGGCGTCCGTGCCGAGACCGGTCCCGACGGAGCGACTGTCGCTCTCGACTTCGTCGGCAACGAGGCGACCTTGGCGCTGGCCGCCGGATCGGTCGCCCAGGGCGGGGACATCACGTTCGTCGGTCGCGGCGGTGGCGAGCTCCGGGTGGCACCGGGGCTGATTCCCTACGAGTGCACGGTGCGGATGCCGACGTGGGGGACACTGGCCGAGCTGGCCGAGGTGGTGGCGCTCGCCAGTGCCGGCGCAATCCAGTCCGAATCCGAGGTGTTCGGGCTCGACGAGGCCGTGAGTGCCTACAGCAAGCTCCGGCAGGGTGACGTCCTCGGGCGGGCGGTTGTCGTCCCCGGCGGACGTGGATGAACTGAGATCACTTGACAACCCCCTCGAGGTAGCCGCGTCGAGGGATCGCGGAAGGAAGGACACCAGACATGGGACTCGTTGACGGGAAGGTGGCGCTGGTCACCGGCGCCGGCCGCGGACAGGGACGTTCGCATGCGCTTCGGCTCGCCGCCGAGGGCGCGGACGTGATCGCCGTCGACATCTGCGCTGACCGCGTGGACACCATCTCGTACGGGCTCGCGAGCGAAGACGACCTCGACGCGACCGTCGCCGGGGTCGAGGCACAGGGACACCGCGCGGTCAAGGCCGTCGCCGATGTCCGGTCGCTGTCCGAGCTTCAGCAGGCCGCGCAGGACGGCCTGGACGAGCTGGGAAAGATTGACATCGTCTGTGCCAACGCCGGCATTGGTTCCTGGGCCGTCAGCTGGGAGATGACGGAGCAGCAGTGGAAGGACATGATCGACATCAACCTCACCGGGGTCTTCAACACCGTGCGGGCGGCGCTTCCGTCGATGGTGCAGCGCGGCGAGGGCGGCAGCGTGGTCCTGACCAGTTCGACCGCGGGCCTGCGCGCCTATCCGAACACCGCGCATTACACGGCCGCGAAGCACGGCGTCATCGGGCTGATGAAGGTGCTCACGCAGGAGCTCGGCGAGCATCGCATCCGCGTCAACGCCGTCTGTCCCACGACCGTGAGGACGCCGTTGGTGATCAACGACGCGACCTTTGCGTTGTTCGCTCCCGAGGTCGAGAACCCCACCGAGGACGATGTGCGCGAGCCGTTCGAGGCGCTGAACATTCTCCCTGGGGTGGCCTGGATCGAGCCGAGCGACGTGTCCGATGCCGTGCTCTTCCTCTGCTCGGACGCCGCCCACCACATCACCGGCGTCGCGCTTCCGATCGACGCCGGCAACGTCGTGAAGACCTGACCCTCAGACGGTGAGGACCGTGCAGGCGCTCACGCCGGGAGCGCCGTAGACCTGGGTGAAGCCGACACGGCATCGCTTGGGGACCTGTCGATCGCCGGCCTCCCCCCGCAGCTGAAGCACGATCTCGTGCACCTGGCGCAGCCCGGAGGCGCCGATGGGCTCTCCGCAGGCCAGGCATCCACCGTCGGTGTTGATCGGCAGCCGGCCGCCGAGCTCGGTGGCGCCGCTCTGGATGAGCGCCTCCTGCTCTCCGTGCTCGCACAGCCCGGTCTCGGCGAGATGCATGACCTCGGCTCCGGACTCGGTGTCCTGAAGCTGGGCGACATCGACGTCACCGGGTCCGATCCCCGCTTGCTCGAACGCGGCGGCCGCGGCGGCGGTCGTCGCCGAAGGCGCGGACTCGATCGGGATCGACGGACTGAAGACCTCGAACGAACCGAACCGGCGCGTCCGGAAGGCGACCGAGCGTAGGTACACGGGGGTCCTCGTGAGCTCCTTGATCCGGCGCCCGCGAGCCAGGACGAGCGCGACGGCACCCTCTCCCGGAGAGCAGAACATGTACTGAGTCAACGGGTGGTTGACCATCTTCGAGGCGAGGATCTCGTCGTCGCCGAGGGGCGTTCGCCGCCACGCGTTCGGGTTGCGCGAGCCGTTCGCGAACGCCTTTGCCGCCACCTTGGCCAGGGTCGAGATGGTGATCCCGTATTCGGCCATGTAGCGCTGGATCTTCATGGCGAAGAACTGCGTGGTCAGCATCAGCCCCGTCTCGCCATACCAGGAGCCGATCCCCCAGTCTTCGGGCAGGGGGTTGAACGCCCCCCGCGGGTGCTTGTCGAAGCCAACCACGAGCGCGACCTCGGCCGCACCGGAGACGAGCATCGCATGGGCGGTGATCAGCGCCGACCCGCCCGTCGCGCATCCGTTCTTGACGTTGATGAACGGGACACCGGTCAACCCGAGCATCGAGACGGACGTGTCCGCGTTCCCGGCCGCATCCGACCCGCCGGCGGCGAAGTCGACGTCCTGCCATGCGATCCCCGCGCCCGCGAGCGCACGACGCGCAGCGATGGCGCCCATCTCGAGCCCGGACACGCCGTCGTGGCGGCCGAAATGATGGATGCCCACGCCGACGACCGCGACCTCCTCGCTGCCGCTCACTCGTCCTCCTCGACCGGCCGGAAGGCGAACGTCAGCTTCTCGCTCGCTCCTGGGACGGGGATCAGCGTCAGCTCCATGGGCATGCCGATCCGCAACCGCTCGGGGTCGCTCTGGGTCAGCCGAGCTTCCACCCGGACTTCGCCCGGCAGCTCGATGTAGCCCACACCGTAGGGCTCGAAATCCGCGACGCCGCCCTCGAGATATGGTGGCGCCTTGGGTGGGAAGCACTGGATCGTCCAGGTCCAAAGCGCCCCTCGCGTGGCCAGCTCGTGTATGTGGACGTCCTCGGAGGTACACCGCGGGCACGACGACTGGCGCGGGAACGTCACCGTGCCGCACCGTTCGCACGCCGACCCGATGAGCCTGGGCTCCTGCTCGGTGCCGGCGATCAGCTCGGAGTCGATCAGCTGGAAGGGGCGCGTCCCCGTCATTGCTCAGACCGGAACGCGAGGGCGGGTGAGCGCGCCACCATGTACCTGCGCATCCGGCCCGAGCCGTCGAGTTGCGCGACTGCCAGGAACGTCCCGATGCGTTCGCCCGTATCCCGCCGGGTCTCGCCGAGCGCGAACTCGACGTCCCCGCTGATGCCGCTGTGCACCACGTAATGAGCCCATCCCTCCGTGTCGCCGGCGTCGATGAAGCCGCGCAGCTCGTCCAGTCCGCCGAGGAACTGACTGCTCTTGCGCGAGGCATCCGCGGCCCACTGGATCGAGAACTCCACATCCTCAGCGACCAGCTCGAGCGAGCTATGGGGCTCCGGGCCGTCGAGCAGCTCAAAGTAGCGCTCGAAGAACGTGATCTTCGTCGCCTCGGTCGACTCTGAGTTTGGATGACTTGAAGTCACTTCAGCAATGATACCTGAAGTCCCTCCTCGCCCGCGGATCCGGGCCCGCGCTAGGCGGTCACCGACGGGCGTTCGAGGATCTTCTTGACGACGTCTCGCTTGACCACCTTGAGCGACGGCGTGCGAGGGAAGTCCTCGAAGACCTCCACGAACTCGGGCCACGTGTACTTCGCGATCCCCTCCTGATCGAGGAATCGCTGCAGCTCCTCGAGCGTCGGCGCCGCCTCGCCCTCCACGGGGATGACGGCGGCGCAGGCACGCTCGCCCAATCGCTCGTCAGGGAGCGGGACGATCGCCACCTCGCGGACGTGGGGATGGCGCAGGATCACGGGCTCGACCTCGGACGGGACGATCGTCACACCGCCGCGCCGGATGATGTCCTTGCTGCGGCCGACATAGACGAACTGCCCGTCTGGGTCGAGGTAGCCGAGGTCGCCCGTCCGGTACCCGCCCCAGTCGGTCAATGACTCCCGCGTCAACTCGTCGTTGTTGAGAAAGCCGAGAAAGCGGCTCGGGCCGTTGACGATCACCGAGCCGACCGTCGTCGGCGGCACGGGACGCCCTCCCTCGTCGACGATCCGGATGTCCGTGCCGTCGTAGGGGCGGCCTTCGGTGACGAAGATCTTCTCGTCCGGCTCATGCAGTCCGTGAGCGGCGTGTCCGGGAACCTCGGACAGGCCGTAGTCGCCCAGCGGCGGGACGCCAAATGCCTCCCGCATCGCGATGCGCTGCTCGTGCGTGAGACCGGGGGCCGCCAGCACGCGCATCGAGGGCAACTCGCGACTGCTCTCCGACTTCGCCCTGATCAGGTCCGCCGAATGCGTCGGCATCGAGAGGACGTATGTGCAGCTGTGCTCCTCGATCAGCCGCAGGGCATCTTCGGCACGCCAGCGGTTGACGAGGATCCCCGTCGCGCCGTTGAACAGTGGCGGGAAGTAGCCGAACACCAGGCCGCCCACAAAGCCGAACTCGCACACGACGAGGTAGACGTCGTCGCCGGTCAGCTCCCAGCGCTTGCAGATGCCCTCGGTGGCGTAGCGCAGCGTGTTGCTCGAGTGGGCGATGCCCTTCGGCGTCGAGGTCGTGCCGGAGGAGTGGAGCACCATCGCCACCTCGTCGGCGTGACGCGGGACGCGGTCGTCCGGCGGGTCAGTGTGGGCCAGGCGGTCGACGAGCTCAGGCTCGATCGGGAGGAACAGCGACACCTGGTCGGCGACCTGCTCACACTTCGCGAGCTCCTTGTCGCCGCCGAAGCAGAGCAGCCCGGTGGCGCGCGTCTGCGCGATCAGCGCCGAGAGCTGGGTCTCGTTGAACATCGGCGGCAGCGGAGCGATGACCACTCCACGGTGCATGCAGCCGAGCATCGCGACCGCGGCCTCGATTGAGTGGCGGCCGAGGAGGATGACGATATCGCCAGACGCGACACCGCCCGCCGCGAGCCGCGCGGATACGCCGACGGCGGCGCGCCTGAGCTGATCGAACGTGAACGCGCGCCCGTCGAGGATCAGCGCCGGCTTCTGCGGGTTCTCCCTGGCGCGACGGGCAAAGTCGCTCCAGAGGTCTCCGTCTCGCCAATAGCCCTCGGCGTAATAGCGATCAGCGTCGGGCTGGAACGTCAGGATCGGCATCGCCTTCCTCCGCTTTGGTGGTGTCAAATCGTGTCACGCGGTCGTGCCGCGGGCGGCGCTCAGGCAACTGCCATTCCCCCGTCGACGCTGAGTACGGTTCCGGTGACGAAGCTGCTGCCGGGGCCGAGCAGGAAGAGCACGGCGTCGTTGAGCTCACCGGCGCGGCCGCCACGTCCCAGAGGTGTCCGCGACAGCAGGAAGTCGGGAAACTGCTCAGGGTCGGAGCCGAGCTCGGCCGTCATCTCCGAGGCGAAGAATCCTGGTGCGATGGCGTTGACGCGAATCCCGTACCGGCCCCATTGGGATGCCAGCTCCCGGGTCAAGCCGATGACGCCCGCCTTGGAGGCGACGTACGCCGCGTCCGGGATCTGCCCGAGCGAGCGCAGGCCCATGACCGAGGCGATGTTGACGATCGAGCGCCCGCCTCCCTCCCGCATGCGCCTGGCGGCCCGGCATGAGAGGGCGAACGGCGCGACGAGGTTCAGATCGAGGACGCGGGCAAACGTCTCCGTCGAGGTGCGCAGGGCGGGGGCCGTGGCGCCGGCGCCGGCGTTGTTGATCAGGCCGTCGAGCCGCCCGTGCCGCTCCATGACGCCGTCGATGAGCCGGACACGGTCTGCTTCGTCGGTGACATCGCAAGCGACGGGATCGGCGTTGGGTATCTCATGCGTGAGTGCCTCCAAGCGGTCGGCGCGACGCGCGGCCAGGACGGGGATGCCGCCAGCCTCACCAACCGCCCGCGCGAGCTGAGCGCCTAGCCCGGAACTTGCGCCGGTGATAATGACGACACGGTCGTCCAGCAGTTTCATTTCATCCTCAAACCTGAAGTCAGTTCAACTGTATCGAGGCCGCCTCTCAAACACAACCACGAGCCGCGGATGCTGTCTGCACGGGCAGTTGCGGCCAATCGGACGATACGACGCCAACCGCTGCTAGAGTTGGTGTCACTTCAATAGAAAGAGACGTCGTGGCCAAGAACGTGCAGGCCCGGGGGAGTCGACAGGCAGGGGGAGAGGCGAGTGCGCGCGGCAAGCGCGAGGAGATCCTGACGACAGCGATCGAGCATTTCGGTCGCCGGGGCTACGAATACACCAAGTGGGCGGACATCGCTGCGGACGTCGGCCTCGGCTCCACGGCGCTGTACCACTACTTCGAGTCCAAGCTCCACTGTCTATACGAGATCCATGCCGACGCGCTCGAGTCCGAGCTGGAGAGATTCCAGACGCTGACATCGGAGCCGGGTGGATTCGGCCCCGCGCTCGTGCGCCTGCTCAACGGCCTGTTCGATCTGACCGAGCACGATGTTCAACGCAACCGTGTGCTCGTCGCGGAGGAGGGTCTCATCGGCGTCCCCCGCAAGTCGCCGCGCGAGGAAGAGGCGCGACGGCGCGCGCGCTCGCACATGCGCGACATCGAGTTCGCCTGGGCCGCCTTCCTCACCCGCGGAATGGAGCAGAACGTCATTCCCGAGGCCGATCCACGGCTGCTCGCGCGCGCACTGCTCGGCCTGTACAAGAGCGTCTGGCACTGGTATCGGCCCGGCGGTGGTATGGCCCTGGATGACGTCCGCGAGTTCTTCGTGGAGCGGTGCCTGGCCGTGGCTGGTTACGTTGAGGAAGCGTCTGCGCCCGCCGAGCGCCCGCGCAAGCGACCTCCCGCCCGCAAGGCGGCCTGAGCGCCGCTCGCCACCTGGATCACCATGCGCATCGGGCCTCGGTGCCGCCGTCACGAACGGTCGCGCACGGCTACGCGATCCGCACGAGCGTCTTTCCGGTTGTGTCTCCGGACAGCATCCGCATGAGGGCCTCGGGGGCCCGCTCCAGACCATCGATGATCGTCTCGCGGTAGCGCAGCCGGCCATCGGCCAGCCAGCCGCCGAGCTCTCGTGCCACGTCGGGGAGCCGATGCTGATAGCTGCTGCCGCGGAACCCGCGCAGCGTGAGGTCGTTCGCCACGGCTTGGAACAGGTTGATCGGGCCCGGCGTCGGGGCGACCGATTCGTACTCCGAGATGGCTCCGCAGAGCGCGATCCTTCCCCAGCGTCGCAGAGTCGCGAGAGCCGCCTCGAGGTGATCGCCGGCGACGTTGTCGAAGTACACGTCGATGCCCTCGGGTGCAGCCTCCCGCAGCCGGTCGACGACCGGACCCTCGCGGTAGTTGAATGCCGCGTCGAGACCGAGCTCGTCAAGCAGGTAGCGAATCTTGTCGTCGGACCCCGCGCTCCCGATGACACGGTGACCGCGGAGCTTCGCGATCTGGGCGGCGAGGCTGCCAACGGCGCCCGCGGCCGCCGACACCCACACGATGTCGCCGTCCCGTAGCTCCGCGGCGTCGATGAGTCCGGCATACGCGGTGACGCCCATCGCGCCGAGCGGCCCCAGGTAGGTCTTCGCGGGAGCCAGTGACGTGTCGATCCGCGCCAGCGTGGCGATACCCGCCAACGCCGGCTCGTCTGCGGTGACGACGGCGTAGTCGCGCCAGCCCTTGGCGTGCCACACGGAGTCACCCGGCTCGAACCCCTCCGCGCGTGACTCCACGACCTCACCCACAGCCCAGATGTCGTCCATCGGCTGATTGAGGGGAAAGGAGTTGAAGTACCCGGCGGGACCGCTCTCGCGCAGCCGCAGCCGCATCCCCGGGTCGACCGAGGTGAACGTGTTGTGGACGAGCACCTGACCCGGCCCGGGCTCGGGAAGGTCCACTTCGACCGTCTGGAAGTCGGCCGGTGTCACCTCGCCCACCGGGTACTTGGTGAGCTGGACCTGGCGAGCCCCACGGACAATCACGACGGTGTCCCCCTGCTCGTTCTCATACCTATCGCTGGACCTTGTATCCGACCGTCTCCCGGTCCCACACGCCGTCCGCCTCGGCCCCTTCGGACTTCAGCTCCTGCTTGAGGATCCGCTGCGCGTGCGACTTGGGCAGTGATTCCACGAAACGCAGGTACCGCGGAACAGCGAAGTGCGGCATCTTGTCCTGGCAGAAGTCGAGGACGTCCTCGGGACTGACGCTGGCGTCCGGCTTCAGCACGATCGCCGCCATCACCTCCTGTCCGCCGATCGGCGACGCCACGCCGTACACCGCCGACTCGAGCAGGTGCGGGTGCAGCGCCAGGACGCGCTCGACCTCCCAGGCGGAGACGTTCTCGCCGCGCCGGCGGATCGAGTCGCTCTCCCGGACCCGGAAGAAGTAGAACTCGTCCTTGTCCCGGTGGCCGTGGTCCCCGGTGTGGAACCACAAGTTGCGCATCGACTTGAGCGTCGCGGAGTCGTTGTTCCAGTAGCCCATCATCATCACGCTCGGACGCAGCGGGCGGATGCAGATCTCGCCCGGTTCGCCGACGGGAACCTCCACGTCGTTCTCGTCGAGGATCCGGACCTGGTACCACGGCACCGGCACGCCCATCGAGCCGGCCCGGCGCTGATCGAACCGGTTGAACGTGATCGGTCCGGTCTCGGTCAGCCCGTAGACATCGAGAATCACTAGGCCGAAACGGTTCTCGAACTCCTCGACGAGCTCACGCGGCGCCGCCGCGCCGATGACGACGCGAACCGGGCCGTTCGCGTCTTCGGGTTTCTCCGGCTGCTTCATCAGGATGCGCAGCATCTCGCCCATGCCGTTGAACGCCGTGACGTTCTCTCGGCGGCACTGCTCCCAGAAGCGGCTGGCCGAGAAGCGCCGGTTGATGATCGCCTTGGCCCCGGAGACCATGGCCGCGATCAGGGTCATGTATTTGGCGTTGGCGTGGAAGAGGGGGAAGACGGACAGCAGGACATCGTCCTCGCCGTACCCCGCCACCTCTGCGGTGCTCGTGCCCAGATTGATGTTGTGATTGTGGGGCAGCACCACGCCCTTGGGCGGACCGGTCGTACCCCCGGTGAAGAGGATGGATGCCGGCTGGTGGGGCGCGACATCGATCGTCGCCACTGACTCCGGGTTGGCGAGGAGGTCGGCGAAATCGTGGATCGGGACGCCACCGTTGGCGGACTGCGGCTGTTGGCCGGCGACGACCACGTGCTCCACGCTCGGCGAATCGCCGAGATGCGGCAGCAGGTGGGCGAAGAACGAGTCTTCGACGATCAGCACCTTGGCGCCCGTGGTGTTGAGAATGTGGGAGATGCCGGGGCCGCGCGCGGCGTCGTGGATCGGCACCTCGATGGCCGCCAACTTGAGGATCCCGAACCATGCGTACACGAACTCGGATCGGTTCGTCATCATGATCGCCACGCGATCGCCCTCGCGCACGCCCAGCTCGCGCAGTCCGGCCGCGACGTGACCGGCGCGTTCCGGAGCCTGCGCATACGTGATGGTGTCGTCGTCGAAGACGGCGAGCACCCGGTCGCCGTAGCGTGCTGCGTGCTCATCGACAAGTGCTGCCAGATTCATTGCTTCCCTCTCCGTTACCTTCGACGTTTCATCCTTCAGTGCGGAGCAGCAGGCAGGAGGCCAATGGCCCCGCCCCCGCCGACACCGCCGCCACTTTCGCGCCCGAAACCTGACGCTGGTCCGCTTGACCGCGCAGCTGCAGACACGCCTCGTAGAGGTGGCCGAAGCCGTGCAGCCGGCCGGCCGACAACTGACCCCCGCTCGTGGCCAGAGGCAGCTCGCCGGTCAGGCTGATGCGCTCGCCGCCTTCGACAAATGCACCGCTCTCGCCGTGGGCGCAGAACTGCAAGCCCTCGAGCCAGTACAGCGAGAGCACGGTGAAGCCGTCATAGAGCTCGGCGACATCGACGTCCTTCGGTTTGAGGTCGGTTCGCGACCACAGATGCGCCCCCGCGCCCATGGCCGCCGTGGTGGTCATGTCCTCCCATTGGTCCCAGGAGGCGCGGCCGTGCAGTGCGCTGCCCACGGCTTCGAAACGGATCGGAGTGCTCGGCGTATCGGGCGCGTGTTCGGCGGTTGACACGATCACCGCGGTTGCCCCGTCGATCGCGATGTCGCAGTCATACAGGCACAACGGGTCGCTGATCATCGGCGAGGACATGTAATCCTCGAGCGTCAGATCCTGGGTCAGCACCGCCTTGGGATTGAGCTTGGCGTTGCGCCGAGCATTGAGGCTGATCTGGGCGATCTGCGCGCGCGTCGTGCCGTACTCGTGCATGTGACGCCGCGCGTAGAGTCCCATCCAGTTCGGTCCCGAGAAGGCACCGAAGGGCAGGATCCACTGCATGATGCCGGTGACTCCGCCCGCGTCGGTGGCCACTCGCTCGGCGCTCAGCCGCCAGGCCGTGTCCTCGTTGAGTGCGCGGTAGACGATCACGTGTCGGCACATTCCGCTGGCGACCGCCATACATCCGTGGATGACCGCGGAGAACATGCCAGGCGTTTCCGGTCCGGCGTAGTGCCAGTTCGTCTGGAGGCGCAGTGCGTCGATCACGGCGTGGGGGCCAGGTCCGGACGAGCCCGGCCCGGGCGGTGCGAGGCCCTCCGCCCGCGTTACCGCGCCCGGCCAAGAGATCACACCATCGATGTCGGCCGGCGTGAGTCCCGCATCCGCAATCGCCTCCAGGCATGCGTCGAGCGTCAGCGCCAGCACCCCGCGCGTCATCCGACGCCCGACCTGCGACTGGCCGATCCCCGAGATGATGCAGCGTTGCTCGAGGGTCTCGGTCATGACTGCTCAGGTCCGAACACCGGGATGAAGACTTCCTCGCCTCGCTCCTGGAACTGCACGTGCACCGGCAGGCCGATGGTAACCTCGTCGGGGCGGCAGTCGACGATGTTGGTCATCAGGCGCAGGTCGGCCTGCTCGTCGAGCTGGACGATGGCGATGACGTACGGCACCTCGAGCCCCGGCACCCAATGGCGCTCGTTGATCGTGTACGAGTAGACGTGACCGCGACCACTGACCGGCGTGGGCTCAACGTCCTCTCCGAGACAGCGCGGACACCGCGGCGACGGGGGATGGATCCAGTAACCGCAGTCGTTGCAGCGCACGATGAACAGCACGCCGTCAGCCCCTCCCGTCCAGAAGGCTCGGTTGTCATCGTTGACCTGCGGTACCGGCAACACGGCTGATCCCCTCCCTCCGGCTGAGTTGAATTCGAATCAAAGGCTACCCAAACCGCGTCAGGAGCGCAACCCGCACCGAGCGGCCGCAGGAGGAAGGCGGGGGCAACGTGGGGCCGCGACCAACTTGAGTCCCCGCGCTCTCGAGCGCATGAGGGCCCGAGCGCCCGGCCCGGTCTTGACTCGTGCGCCCGGGCGGCTACCATTATCGAACCGACTTCAGGTCATCGTACAGATCACGACCGAATCCAGACGAGGAGAGACCCTGTCAATGCTGTCGCGCGAATACCCCAACCTCTATATCGGCGGCCGCTGGCAGGAGCCAGACTCGACCGAGCGCTTCGACGTCATCTCGCCCGCCACCGGCGAGAAGATCGGCTACGTCCCCGCGGCTTCGATTACCGACATCGATCGCGCCGTCGAGGCCGCGCGCAAGGCGTTCGACGAGACTGACTGGCCGACTCGTCCGGTGGAAGAGCGCGCGGAGATAATGGAGCGGCTCGCGGCCCTGATCGCCGAGCATCAACCGGAGTTCCGCGACCTCATCGTCGACGAGCTCGGCCACACCAAGCTGACTGCCGAGGTCTATCACTCAGTTGCGCCGACGCTGCATTGGAACTACTACGCCAAGATCGGCCGCGAGCACACATTCGCCGAGGTGCGCGAGTCCGATCTCTCGCCCCTGGCCGGCAACGCGGGTGGCCTGATCATGAAGTACGAGACCAAGAGCCTCATGGTGCAGGAGCCGGTTGGAGTTGTGGCGGCGCTATGCGCGTTCAACTTCCCGCTGGCCGGTATCGCTCAGAAGACGGCGCCGGCCCTGGCCGCCGGCTGCACGGTGGTCGTCAAGGCGCCGGACCCGGACCCGCTCTCGCTGTTCGCAATGGCGGATCTCGTCACGGAGGCCGGCTTCCCGCCCGGCGTGATCAACATCGTCGCCGCGACCCGCGAGGCGTCCGAGCATCTGGTGGCCCATCCCGACGTCGACATGGTCACGTTCACCGGCTCGACGGAAGTCGGCAAGCAGATCGGCCGGGTGTGCGGCGGGCTGGTCAAGCGCTGCGTGCTCGAGCTCGGTGGCAAGTCGGCGGCGATCATCCTGGAGGACGCCGATCTCGACACCGCTCTGCCGATGGTCGTCGGCAGCAGCGTCGCGACCAGCCAGGGCGAGAACTGCACCTGCATGAGCCGCATCCTGGCTCCGAAGTCCCAGTACGACGAGATCGCGGCCCGGCTCACCGAGGCGTTCAGGGGACTCAAGGTCGGCGATCCGAACGACGACGACACGGTCCTGGGCCCACTCATCACCGAGGCGCACCGCGAGCGCGTGCTCGGGTACATCAAGCAAGCGGCCGACGAGGGAGCGACCGTGGCGACCGGCGGCGCGGTGCCGGAGGACCTGAAACAGGGGTGGTACGTCGAGGCGACGCTGCTCACGAACGTCACCAACGACATGACCGTCGCGCAGGAGGAGATCTTCGGGCCCGTCATCGCGCTCATCCCGTATGAGGGCGAGGAGGACGCGATCCGCATCGCCAACGACAGCCGGTTCGGCCTGTCGGGCTCGGTGTTCACGGGCGACCCCGCCCGCGGGTTCGAGGTCGCCCGGCGGATTCGGACCGGCACGTTCCGCGTCAACACCATGTCCGCTGACTTCAACTCGTCCTTCGGCGGTTACAAGGAGTCAGGGATCGGCCGGGAGCACGGCCCGTACGCGATCGACGAGTACCTGCTCAGCAAGACGATCTCGATCGAACCGTCGGACGAGTTTCCCGAAGAGGTCGTGCGGTCGGTCCAGGGGGCCTCGGCACATGTCTGAGGAACCAAGCAACGGCACTCCCCGACAAGGAGGCATGATGGACAGGCGCTTCGACGGCAAGGTGATCGTCGTGACCGGGGCGGGCACGGGCCTGGGGCGGGCAGCGGCGCAGCGCCTGGCGCAGGAGGGTGCACGGCTCTCACTGGTCGACGTCAACCCGCAGGCCCTGCAGGATGCAAGCGAACAGATCCTCGCGCAAACGCCGGATGCCGAGCTGTTACTGACAACGGCGGATGTCTCGGTCGAGGACGAAGTGAAGGCGTATGTCGAGCAGACGATCCGGCGTTTCGGTCGAATCGATGGCCTTTACAACAATGCGGGCATCGAGGGCAAGCAAGACCCGGTCGAGGCGTACGGCAGCGAGATGCTCGACAAGGTGCTGGCTGTCAACCTCAAGGGCGTCCTGTATGGAATGAAGCACACGCTGCCCCATCTCAAGGCGCAAGGGTCGGGCGCGATCGTGAACGCCGCATCGGTGGGCGGCATCCGAGCCGTACCGAACCTCGTCGCCTACGTCGCGAGCAAGCATGCGGTTGCCGGCATGACCAAGCAGGCCGCCGTCGAGTACGGCCAGTTCGGCGTGTCGATCAACGCCGTAGCGCCGGGCGCCATCATGACCGACATGGTGAGAGGCTCACTGATCCAAATCGGCGGCGAGGACGGCTGGGAGGAGGCCGGTGCCGCGTTTGTGAGCACGAATCCGATGAAGCGATTCGGTCAACCGGACGAAGTGGCCGGCCTCGTCGCCTTCCTCTTGTCCGACGATGCTCAGTTCATCAATGGCGCCGTCGTGCCGATCGACGGGGGACAGTCACAGGCGTACTGACCGCGCCCGGAAGGTCAGGGGCTGTACGGCGTCTTGGTGACGAGCGAGAGAACCTCGCGGTCGGCGATCGCCGAGAGCTGCCCCGCCGCCTGGACGAAGTCGGGATCCTCGTACGCCGCGGCAAAGCCGTTCGGCACCGTGTTGGCGTCTTCGACCTCCCACAGGTCATGCACCTCGTGGATGTCGCCGATCAGGGTGCTCCACGCGCCGACGAGTTTCCAGCCGTGCTCCTCCATGACCCGCCTGATCGTCACCATCGACTCGTAGAAAGCGGGCAGCTGGCCGTACTTCACCTTGACGTTTGCGTAGACATACGGCATGACGTAACTCTCCTCCTCAGGGATCGATGACGGTTGAGGCCTGGCCACCGTAGGCCTCGCGCAGCCGAGGCTTGATGACCTTTCCGGCCGCGTTGCGGGGCAACTCGTCGACCACGATGACCGCGGAGGGCTTCTTGAAACCGGCAAGGTGTTGCCGGCAGTGGGCGATCAGGTCGGCCTCGCTGACCTCGGCTTGGCCGCTCAGGACGACGAACGCGACCGGCGTCTCGACCCAACGTGGGTGGGGGACACCGATGACGGCCGTGTCGGCGACGGCGGGGTGGTCGAGCAGCACCCGCTCGATCTCGGCCGGGTACACGTTCTCGCCGCCGCTGACGATCATGTCCTTCTTGCGATCGACCAGCCAGAGGTAACCGTGCGCATCGATCCGAGCGAGATCGCCGCTGTGGAACCAGTCGCCGGCGAACGCCTCGCGCGTTGCCTCGGGCTGCTGGTGGTAACCGGCCATGACGTTCGGTCCGCGGTAGACGACCTCACCGACGCCGCCGGGCGGCACGTCGCGCTGCGTGTCATCGACCACCCGCAACTCGACGCCCAGCATCGGCTTGCCGACCGACCCCATCTTTCGCGTCGAGTCGGCCCCCTTGAGCAGCGTCGTGGCTCCGGACATCTCGGTTTGGCCGTACGCGCTGACGATGGCCGCGTGCGGGAACGCCTGCTCCATCGCTTCGAGTGTGCCGAGCGGCGCAGGGGAGGCACCCCACATCGCCACGCGCAGCTGCCGCGGATCGATCCGGGCGGCCACGTCGCTCGCACAGATTCCTGCCCACTGCGTTGGTACGAAGATGCACATCGTGACGCCGTGAGTCTCGATGAGCCGGAGTGTGGCCTCCGGGTCGAACGTCGTCGTCGGGGCAATGATCACGGTTGCTCCGAGCACGAGAAACGGCAGCAGGCCGTTGATCCCGCCGATGTGAAAGAGCGGCTGACCCGACAGCCATACGTCGTCCTCACCCGCTCGCATCTCGTGGATCCAGCTCAGCGTGCTCGCCACGAGGTTGCGATGCGTCAGAACCGCTCCCTTCGGCCGCCCGGTCGTCCCGGACGTGTAGCAGATGAGCGCGGCGTCATCCTCCGCCACGTGCACCGGCTCCCGAACCGGTCGCGCCGAGGCGACCGCGTCATCGTAGGCGGGCCCGACCGCGAGCATCAATCGGACCGGCCCCGGCCCCGGCCCCGGCGGCGGCGAATCGGAGATCACGGCCACGGCCCCTGAATCGACGAGAATGAATTCGATCTCGTCCGGTGCCAGACGGAAGTTGATCGGGACCACGGACGCGCCGAGGCGATGACAGGCGAGGAGGGCCTCGACGAACTCGATGCAGTTGTGCAGGAGCAGCGCGACAGCGTCGCCCGCACCGACCCCGCCGTCGGTCAGCACGGATGCCAGGCGAGCGGCGCGATCGTGCAGCTCGGTGTGCGTCCGGATCTCATCACCGAACACGAGGGCATGTCGGTGGGGATGCGTCCGACATGCTCGCCCGGTGAGCTCCGGCAGCACCAACCGACGTGACTGCTCGAGTGCGCGTCCCATGCGTCTGGCTCGTTCAGGCCGCCGACGCGCTTCCGGAGCCGTTGGTCGGCAGACCCGCGACGGCCAGCATCCGAGTCATGAAGAACGCGGCGATCACCGACAGTGGAAGGGTCTGGTCGGGCCGGTACCAATGCCAGATGCTGTTGTACAGACCGAGCACCGCCCGTGCGAGCATCCGCGGATCACGCTCCGGGATCGCGCCGTGCTCCATCGCATCGGTGAGGAACCTCGTCCAGGCGATCTCCAGCGCGCGCGTCTTGTCGCGCCCCGCCTGACGAGCCTGCTCCTCAGCCTGGGAGCTGCCCTGGCTGCTGAGAAGAACCTGCTCGGCGACGAGCACGCGATTGCGCAGCACCTCGCGCTCGGATAGCTCAAAGCAATCGGCGCACACGGCGCGCAGCGCCTCCCGGGGATCGGCATGGCTGCCGGTGATGGTGTCAAAGCGCTCGTGCAGCTCCCCGAGCGCCTGGTCGAGGATGACGTACAGGCAGTGTTGCTTGGAGTCGAAGTAGTGATACAGAGCGGTCGGCCCAATGCCGACATCGTCGGCGATGTCTGCCCATTTCGTGTTCTCGTACCCGTTGCGGCCGAACCGATCAACGGCTGCGTTGAGGATGTCGACTCGCTTGGTGCCTTCGTGACGCGACCGGCGCGCTGGTTGCGACCGCCCACCATAGGAGTCCTGATTCGAACTCACGTCAGGGGACGTTAGCATGGGCTGGGGCGAAGTTGCAATGCCGATTCTGGCCTGAACCACGCGCGGGAACGCGACCGGTTGCTCTCTCGGCGGTCCGTGAGCTGATACGATCTCAGTTCGATGCAGCTGATCGAAACTGCCTCTGAGCGTGCGCTCGCCGGCGAGGTGCGCGCGTTTCTCTCCCACGAGGGTCTGCGCTCTGCGGACCTGCCGCACGCGCTCGATGACCGGATGGAGGTGCTTCGCCGCTGGCAGGCCGCCTGTTATGCGGCCGAGTTCGTCGGGCGGGCATGGCCCGCGGACTTCGGGGGCGGTGGTCGCCCGCCGGTGGAACAGATCGTCGTCGACCAAGAACTGGCTGCCGCCGGTGCGCCCGAGTTCGTGAACATCGTCGGACTTGACGTTCTCGGACCCTCGCTGCTGCGCTTCGGCAACGACGAGCAACGCCGGCGGCACATCCCCCCCATCCTGTCGGCGGAGGAGATCTGGTGTCAGGGCTTCTCCGAGCCCGAGGCTGGCTCGGACCTCGCCAGCCTGCGCACCCGCGCGGTGCCGGACGGAGACACCTTCGTCATCAACGGCCAGAAGACGTGGGTGTCGTGGGGTCAGTACGCGACATGGTGCGGAGTCCTGGCCCGAACCGACGACTCCGTGCCGCGCCATCGTGGCATCTCGATGCTGATCGTCGACATGTCGTCTCCCGGCGTCGAGGTCCGGCCGATGACGCAGATCACCGGTCACGCCGAGTTCAGCGAGCTCTTCCTGGATGAGGTCGTGGTCCCCCGAGAGAACCTGCTCGGCGAGCTCGGCGACGGCTGGAAGATCGCCATGCACACGCTCGGACATGAGCGGGGGACGGCGGCGCTGCCCCGACAGGTCAAGCTGCGCACCTGGCTTGACCGGGCGGTGTCGGTCGCGGCCCGGCGAGAGCTCGACGGCCGCTCGCTGCTTGAGCGCACCGAAGTCCAGACGGCGCTCGCACGCGCGCTGATCGGGATCGAGGTGCTCCGCCATCACGCCTACCGGAGCGTGGGCGAATTCCTCAACGGTGGCGCCGTCGGCCCTGAGAGCTCGAGCGTCAAGCTGTTGATGGCGGAGGCGGAGCAACGGCTCGCCGCCACCGTGCTCGAGGTGCTCGGGCCGACGCTGCTCCATGGCGACCCCGAGGACGTCCCCGAGAACGACTTCTGGTACGAGACGTATCTCTATTCCCGCGCGGCCAGCGTCTACGGCGGCACCGGGCAGATCCAGCGGGACATCATCGCCGATCGCATCCTCTCCCTTCCCAAGGAATAGACGTGGACCTCGAACTGAGCGACGAGCAGGTCTGGCTCGAGGAGTCGATCAACACGCTCCTCGAGCGCCAGTGGCCGTCCGCGCAGGACTCCTGGCAGGCCGGGGAGACAGAGCGCGCGGGCCTCTGGGAGAGCTGTGTGGAGTTTGGTCTGCTCGGCGGGATCGGGGGCCAACTCGGCGCGATCGAGCTCTGTCTCGTTGCCCGAGCCGTTGGCCGTCACCTCGCCTCCGTGCCGTTCCTCGGCAGCGTCGGCGTCCGTTACGCGCTGGCGCCGCTCGCGGCGGAGCTCCCAGAGGGCTTCAGCGCCCTGCTCGACCGCGACGCGCGGCTCTCGATCGCGCTGCTCGAGCCAGGCGGAGGTTGGTCGTTGTCGGGCATCGCCGCGACGGTCCGGTCGAACCGGCTCACCGGCACCAAGGCCGCCGTCGAGTACGTCGCCGACATCGACTATCTCACGGTCGTGGCCCGAGTTGACCGCGGCTGGGGACTTGCCCTCGTGCCGAGCGGATCGCCGGGGATCGAACTCACGCCGCAATCAAGTCTCGACGCCACGGTGCCGCTCAGCAGGGTGGAGTTCGCCGACGCCGAGGCCGAGGCGGTGCTCGACAATGCCCTCGCCGACGCCGTCATCGACCGGCTCATCAGCGTCGGCGGCTTACTCGCCGCCGCCGAGGCGGTCGGAGCGGCTGAGGAGATCTTCGCCGAAGCACGGCGCTACGCCTCCGAACGCCGGCAGTTCGGGCGGACGATCGGGAGCAACCAGGCCCTGCGGCACCTCATGGCCGACCTCCACGTGCGGCTGGCAAGCGGCTGGTCGACGACGCTCTTCGCCGCAGCGGCGCTCGACGAGGGCCTTCCCGGCACGCGGCAGACGGCGTCGGTCGCGAAGGCGTACGTCTCGCGTGCGGCGCGTGAGGTCGCGCATGGTTCGATGCAGATCTTCGGCGGCGTCGCGTTCACCGAGGAGCACGCCGCCCACCGCTTCCTGCGACGCATCATTGTTCGCGAGCAACAGTTCGGTGACGCCGCCCACCACGAACGGGAGCTCGGCCGGAACTTGGCCGCCGGGACCGCTCAGCGCGAGCGCCCCCACGCTCCGCCTCCGTCGGTGACGGTGCCGTGATGGAACGGGTGGCGGCGGACGAGCTTGGATTCAACGATCCGACCGCGCAGCGGCTGGAGCGGATCACCACCGGCGCCGAACCGGAGATCGTGGGGCCGATGCTGGCCGACGTCCTCCACGACCCGCGCTGGTTCACCTGCGACGTCGGGCTGATCTCGGGGGGGAAGTCCAACTTGACCTATCGCGTTGCCTGTGACGCGGGTGAGGTCATTCTGCGGCGTCCACCGCTCGGCCACATCCTGCCGACCGCACACGACATGGGCCGCGAATACCGCGTCATGACAGCACTCGCGGACACCGCTGTGCCGGTTCCGCGAACCTACTACCTCGGTGGCGCCGAGAGCCCCCTGGGCGCTCCGTTCTACGTGATGGAGCGAGTCGTCGGCCACATCTGCCGCAACTCGATTCCGCTCGGGTACGCGGAAGCGCCGGAGGACCGCCGCAGGATCGGCGAGCGGCTCATCGACGCTCTGGCCGATCTCCACAGCATCGACCCCGACGCCGTTGGTCTGGCCGAGTTCGGCCGCCCGGCGGGCTTCATGGAGCGGCAGCTGCGGCGCTGGTCGGGCCAGTGGGAGGCGTCGAAGACGGCCGACCTGCCCGCACTTGACGCCCTCCGCGACGACCTCGTGGCCGCGCTGCCCGAGCAGCGTGCGAATGCCGTTGTCCACGGCGACTTCCGTCTTGACAACACGGTTCTGCATCCGACTGAGGCGGGCCGGATCGTCGCGGTCCTCGACTGGGAGATGAGCACACTCGGCGACCCGCTGACCGACCTCGGAGCATTGCTCGCATACTGGAGTGAGCCGGGCGACAGCGAGGTCCTGCGCCGCGCGCGGATCGTCGCGCCGGTGACCGCCACCGTGGGATTCCCATCTCGCGCCGAGATCATCGAGCGCTATGGCCGTCGGACCGGGATCGATCTCTCCGACGTCGACTGGTATCAGTCGTTCGCCTACTTCAAGCTCGCCGTTGTCTGCCAGGGCATCGCGGCGCGCGCCGCCGGCGGTGCCATGGTCGGATCTGGCTTCGATCAGGCGCAGCGCCTCGTGGCCCCTCTCATCGAGGCGGCCCGCCATCTGTTCGACGCCCGCCCGGCCACCTGATCACCCGACGGCTCGGCCGGGCGCCGGCGACCGATCCGGGCGGTCGAGGCGCGTCCGGGTCCGCGGCCGAGGCGGGTTCAGGTCGCAACCGGCTGTGGCCGGTAGCGCCGCGTCTCGCGCCGCGCGATCGCCATGTGATGGACCTCATCGGGTCCGTCGGCGATCTGGAGAATGCGGGCCACGGCATAGAGCTCGGGGAGCACGGTGTCCTGCGCGACGCCCGCTCCGCCGTGCACTTGGATCGCCCGGTCGATCACCCATGTCGCAACCTCGGGTGCAGCCACCTTGATGGCTGAGACCTCGATCCGTGCGCCGCGATTTCCGGTCGTATCCATCAGCCACGCCGTCTTCAGGACGAGCAGGCGAACCTGCTCGATCCGAACCCGTGCCTCCGAGATCCAGCGCTGGACGACGCCATGGTCGATGATCGTCCGGCCAAACGCCGAGCGGCTTGCCGCCCGCTCGCACATCATCTCGAACGCCCGCTCAGCCATCCCGATCGCACGCATCGCATGGTGGATCCGGCCTGGGCCGAGTCGCTCCTGGGCGATTCGGAACCCGTCGCCCTCCTCGCCGAGGAGGCTGGACGCGGGGACGCGAACATTGTCGTAGACGATCTCCGCGTGGCCGCCGTGAGGACCGTCGTCATAGCCGAACAGGCTCGTCGAGCGCTCGATGTTCACGCCGGGCGCGTCCCTCGGCACGAGGATCATGCTCTGGCGACGGTGACGGTCCGCCTGCGGGTCGGTGACGCCCATGACGATGAGCAGGGTGCAGCGTGGCGCCATCGCTCCGGACGTCCACCATTTCCGCCCGTTGATGACGTAGTCGTCGCCGTCGCGCTCGATCCGAGTCGCGATGTTGGTGGCGTCCGAAGAGGCGACCTCTGGTTCGGTCATCGAGAACGCGGAGCGCGTCTCCCCCTCGAGCAGCGGCTCCAACCATCTCCGCTTCTGCTCCTCGGTGCCGAACAATGAGAGGAGTTCCATGTTGCCGGTGTCCGGCGCGGAGCAGTTGATCGCCTCGGGCGCGATCCAGGGGTTCCGTCCCGTGATCTCCGCCAACGGCGCGTACTGCAGGTTCGTCAGTCCGGCGCCGTATTCGTGGGTGCGCGGGAGGAACAGGTTCCACAACCCCCGCCCCCGGGCCTCCGCCTTCAGTTCCTCGAGGACCGGCGGGGTTCCCCACCGGTGATCGGGCGAGCTCGCTTCCTCCCGGAAGCGCGGCTCGGCCGGGTAGACGCACTCGTCCATGAAGGCGAGCAGACGCTCCTGCAGCTCGAGGGTGGTCTCGTCGTAGGCGAAATCCATGGCGATCGGGTCGGTGTCGAGCGCCGGCCTAGCTGTGCTTCCAGACCGGGTCGCGCTTCTCCAGGAACGCCTGGACGCCCTCTTTGGCGTCGTCGGACTGGTGGGCGACGTTGCAGGTCATGCTCTCCAGCGCGATCAGCGTCTCCGTGTCGCCGTCGAGGCCGCGGTTCGCTGCGAGCTTCGTGATCCGCATCGTGAACGCGCTCTTGTCGAGCATCGGTGCGGCGAAATCGCGGATGGCCTGGTCGAGCTGATCGGCCGGCACCGAGACGTTGGCCAGCCCCCAGTCGTAGCACTCCTTGCCGGACAGCAGCTTGCCCGTGAACAGCAGCTCCTTGGTCCGGCGCAGCCCGATGTAGCGCGGCAGACGGTAGATCGGCCCGGCGCCGCCGAACAGGGCGCGGCGGATGTGGAAGTCACCGATCTTCGCGTTGTCGGCGGCGATCAGGAAGTCGCAGGAGATCGACAGCTCGAACCCCCCGGCGACCGCGTAGCCCTCGACGGCCGCGATCGTCGGCTTCTGGAGGTTGAACGCGCGGCCGAACGTCTCTGCCGACACCCGCGCGATCTTGACCGAGGCGTTCGTCGTGCCGAGGAACTCGGAGTCAAGCATGTCCAGGTCGGCGCCGGCACAGAACGTGTGGCCACGACCCCGGATGACGACGACGCGGGCCTCGTCGTCATCTTCGGCGCGGTTGAGCGCCTCGCCAAGCTTCATGAGCAGTTCCCAGTTGATGCAGTTCTTCTTGTGGGGACGGTTGAGCCAGATCGTCGCGATGCCGTCGCTGACCTCGTACTCGAGGACGTCGCTCGTCATCGCCGCTGGGCCGGTCTGCTCCTGAATGGTCATCGGTCGTCTCCTTCGCAGTTCTCTAAGCTGAATTCAAATCATATCCTGTCTCCGCCGATTTGGCGAGCGGTGTCCACCACCTCCGGCGCCCGAAGCGGCTCAGGGCACGGCTCGATGGGATCGGATCGCCGAGCCGAGTCGACAATCGGACCACGACCCGACTCACCGTGTGCCATACTGAACTCGATTCAGTTCTGCCGATTGCCGGCGTCAGCCGTGCGCAGCGACATGGAACGCACCGTCCAGATCCAAGCACCTCTGCCGCACATCGGGTCGGTGAACATATGGCTGCTGCAGGGGGCTCCCTTGACGCTCATCGATACGGGTCCGCGCAGCGACGAGGCGCTCACCGCGCTCGAGGCTGGGCTGCACCGGGAGGGGCTTCGGATCGAAGACGTCGAGTTGGTCATCCCGACGCACCATCATCTCGACCACTCCGGGCTGATCGCCACGATCGTCGCCCGGTCGGGGGCGAAGGTCGCGGCGCTCGATCGGGCCGCCGACTATGGGGCGCGCTACCTGGAACGCTCCGCGGACGATCGCGCCTTCTCACTCGAATTGATGCGCCACCATGGGGTGCCCGAATCAGTCATCGACGACAACGAGGGATTCTGGGAGTTCATCCGCGAGGGGTCCGAGCCGTATCGCACCGACCTCGTTTTGGCCAGCGGTGATCTCGTCCGGGCCGGTGGTCGCGACCTGCGGATCCTGGCGCGGCCGGGCCACAGCACGACCGACGCCCTGCTCGTTGACGACCGAAGCGCCACCGCGTTCGTGGGCGACCACCTTCTGGCCGGCATCTCATCGAACGCCGAGGTCGTTCCGGCGGCCGAGCCCACGGGCTCCCGGCCACGGTCGCGGATCGATTATCTGCACAACCTCAAGCGCACGGCGTCGATGCCGCTCGAGCGGCTGCTGACCGGTCACGGCGAGCCGGTCACCGATCACGCTCGGCTCGTGCGCCGCCGTCTTGACGAACACCGACGGCGGTGCAAGCGCATCCTCGCCGTGCTCGAGGAGGGTCCCGCCAACGCGTACGGGATCGCTGGTCATCTGTGGTCGGCGCGCACGGTGGCCGAGCAGCCGGTCCTGGTCGTCTGGGAGGTCCTCGGCCACCTTGATCTGCTCCTCGATGCGGGCGGAACCGTCTCCGAGGAGGTACTCGATGACGGCAGTCGCTACGGCAAGGCGTGGTTCTCACTTCGCGAGTCGGCCCCGGACGCCGGCGACGCGGGCACCTCGCCCGGGACCGATCGTGAGCCCCTCATCCGCTACCCAGGAGGACATCGCCCTGCCGAAACCAACTGACATTCAGAGCGCGTCGGTCAGCTCCGGTGACGCGCGTGACCTCTTCGACCTGACCGGGCGCGTCGCGGTCGTGACCGGCGGCACGCGCGGACTTGGGCTGGCGATGGTGCGCGCGTTCGCGTCCGCAGGTGCCGACATCGTTGTCGTCAGCCGCAAGCCTGAGGCGTGCGACGAGGTCGCCGCGACCCTGCGGTCGGAGGGAGTCAATGCCGCCGGTTGCGCCTGCCATGTCGGCCGCTGGGACGAGCTCGAGCCGCTTGTCGACGGGATCTACCGTGATTTCGGCCGCATCGACGTGCTCGTGAACAACGCCGGCATCTCACCGATGTACGGTCGGCTCTCCGAGGTCACCGAGGACCTGTTCGACAAGGTGGTCAACGTCAACCTGAAGGGCCCGTTCCGCCTCGCCGCGCTGGTGGGCGAGCGCATGGTCGCCGCCGGTGGCGGCTCGATCATCAATGTCAGCAGCACGGGAGCCGTGCGCCCGACCTGGGACATCGTGCCGTATGCGGCGGCGAAGGCGGGCGTCAACGCGATGACGATCGGCCTCGCCCACGCGTTTGGCCCGACCGTCCGGGTCAACGCCGTGATGCCGGGGCCGTTCCTGACCACGATCTCGCTCGCCTGGGACATGGAGGTCTTCGAAGAGCGCGCGCGGACCTTTCCCCTACGACGGGCTGGGCAGTCCGAGGAGATCGCCGGAGCGGTGCTGTACCTGGCCAGCGACGCGTCGACCTACACGACCGGGTCCATCCTGACGGTCGACGGAGGCGCCCAATGGAGTATGGCCGGCACGGGCGACGGCGGCCCAGAGCCGCGACTTGAAGTCAGCTCACCTCCACGGTAGCGTCGGTCCGGTATGCCAGCAAATCAGCCACTATGGCTTCGTGCCGTTCTCCGGGCAGAGCGCGCCATCGGTAAGCCCGTCGAGTCCGTGGTCCGATCCGACACGTATTTCGACGTGATCAGCACCACGACCCGGGTCCGCCGCGGCGTGCAGGCGAAAGCCGACGGTGTCTCGCGGCGAGCTCTGCACATCCTCAACCTGCCCGCCGGGTCGGACATCCGGAAGGTGCGGCAGCAGCTGGCCCGCATGGAACGTCGGCTCAACGAGCTCTCCGACGAGGTCGCCGAGCTGGATGAATCCGAACCACGGTCGGGCGTGAGATGAGTCCGAGGATGCCGTCCACGCTCAACCCCGCCGACCTGCTCGGCCGCCTCAACCGGGACGTCGAGCGGTCCGTACTGCGAGCCCGCAACGGTGTCCGCTACGTTCGGGGTACCCACCGGCCGGCCCTCGGTGCGACGCCGAAGGATGTCGTGTGGAAGAGCGGCAGGGCCGAGCTGTGGCGCTACAAGGGGGGAGACCGGCGTTACGGTCCGCCCGTCGTCATCGTCCACAGCCTCGTCAGCCGGAGCTACATCCTCGACCTGCGCCCGGGCAACAGCACGGTCGAATACCTCACCGGTGCCGGCCTCGACGTGTTCATGCTCGACTGGGGCTCTCCCGACGAACGGGACGCCGACAACGACCTCGAGCGCTACGTCGACTGGTACCTTCCCCGGGCCCTCGCCGCCGCCCGGCGGGCGAGCGGCCAAGACGAGGTGACGCTGATCGGCTACTGCCTCGGAGGTGTGATCGCAGCGCTGTACGCGGCCGGCCGTGAGGACGCGAACGTGCGGAACCTGATCCTCATGGCAACGCCGGTCGACTACAGCCAGATGGGGGCGATGGTGGCGCTCCTCCGCGACGGCCGCCTCGAACCCGACCAGTTGATCGACGAGACGGGAAACGTCCCCGCCGACGCGCTCTACAGCGGTTTCTACATGCTCGCCCCGACGAGCGAGGTGGCGCAGAAGGCGACGCTGCTGGAGAATCTGTGGAGCGACGAGTTCGTCGAGGGATTCCAGGCCATGGCGACCTGGTCGCGCGACCACGTCCCCTTCCCTGGAGCTGCCTTTCGACAGCTCGTCGAGCTGCTCGTCCGTCAGAACATCCTCATGACGGGCTCGATCCCGCTGGGCACGCGGCAGGTCGATCTCGTCAACGCCCCGGGGAACATCCTCAACGCGATGGCCGAGCGCGACAACGTCGTCCCGCCGTCCGCGGCGGAGCCGGTGATGCAGCTCGTCGGAGACCCCGCCCGGCGCGAGGAGCTGCGGTTACCCGGGGGGCACGTCACGTTCGGGACCGGAAGGTCGGCGTTCAAGCACACGATGCCGAAGTTGACCAGCTGGATCATCGACCACAGCTATACGTCGCCCGACTGAGGAGCAGCATGGACATTCGACCAATCGAGCCCGGCGATGCGCAGGCACTGTCCGATTTCTTCCAGCGCATTCCCGACAGCGACCGCACGTTCCTCAAGGAGGACGTCGGGGACCCGCGCGTGCTCGACGAGTGGGTCGTCCCGGGTGCGGCACGCGCGATCGCCGTCGATGACGCTCGGGTCGTCGGGTCTGTGGCGGTCGTACCGCTGCACGGGTGGTCCAGCCACGTCGGCGAAGTCCGTCTCGTGGTTGATCCTGACCAGCGCGGGCGGGGAATCGGACGCCGGCTGGCGCGGCAGGCGGTGCTCGACGCGGTCGACTTGGGGTTGACGAAGCTCGTCGTCGAGGTCATCTCCGACCAGGAGGCGCTGATCGCGATGTTCCGCAGCCTGGGGTTCGAGCCTGAAGCGCTGCTCACCGATCACGTCCGGGATCGGGCCGGGCAGATGCGGGATCTCATCGTCCTCGCGAATTCGGTTGACGAGCACTTTGCCGCTCTGAGCGCGGCCGGCGTGACCGACCAGCTGCCATGAACCCGAGGCAGGCGAATATGCCGATGGTCGACCTTACTTCAGTTAGGTCTATCCTGTGTGGAGATGACCGTGCTCGTTACTTGCTCGGCGTCGGACCGGCAACGAAGGATGATCACGGAGTTGGCCTCATGGATGACAGGTTCGAGTGCGCAGCGGATGCAGTGGGTACGGCGGCCAGGACGGCGCTCGCCCCGTGGGGTGGGGCCGAAGCCTGCGCGGACGCGTACGAGGCCGTCGTCCGAGCGGCGACGGATGCCCAGTTGAATATCGCTCGCGCGATCCCGGTCGAGCCGATGCGGACGTTCGTCGCATCGTGCGCAGACCTGACTCGCGACGTCGGCGCCACTCATCTCTCGCGCATGCGCTGGATCCTGGACATTTGAGCTCGGGCTCCGGCATTGCGACCGGGCTCGACGGTCGGACGCAGCTCTTCTGGGAGAGCGCCGGCACCGGAGATCCCGTGTTGCTCATCCATGGCCTCGGCCTCAGTGGCGGCGCGTGGTGGCGGACCGTCGACACCCTCGCGCCGAGCATGCGCGTGATCACCTTCGACCATCGCGGCATCGGACAGTCGGCGGCGCTGACGCACACGTACACAACCGAGGCGATGGCGGACGATGCCGTCTCCATCCTCGACGCGCTGGCGATCGACCGCGTCCACGTCTACGGGTTCTCCCTCGGCGGAATGGTCGCCCAGCAGGTCGCGCTCCGGCACCCCGAGCGAATCCGATCGCTCGTCCTCGGCGGAACGCATTCCGGAGGCCGGCGAGTGGCCTTTCCGGAGCCCGATGTGATGGCGTTCTTCGGCCGGCGCGCCAAGATGCCGTCGGAGGAGGCGGCCTGGGCATCCGTGCCGTACAACTACGGTCCGCGCACCCGGGCCGAACAGGTCGACCGGATCGCCGAGGACATCGAGCGCAGGCTGCAGAACCCCTTCAACGAGCGCGCCTATCAGGCGCAGCTGCTTGCGGGCTCAATGCACAACTGCTATCGCCGTCTGGCCCGGATCCCTGTACCGACGCTCGTCGTCCACGGCGCGCGGGATCGCATCATCCCGGTCGCCAACGCGCATATGACCGCAGAGCAGATGCCGCAGGCGCAGCTGAAGATCCTGGAGGAGGCGGGCCATCTCTACCCCACTGAGCAACCGGCAGTGGACGAGGCTGTCGGTGCGTTCTTCGCCGCGCATGGCTGAGCTCGGGATCGACGTGCGCGAACGGACCTCAGTGCAGACGTTGGAGGAGCTCAGGGTCGCGGACGTCGTCCGCGGGCATGGGGCAAACCGGCCCGATGTCGTCGCGATCCGCTGCGGGCCGCGCGCGCTGACGTACGCGGAGCTCGATGACCGCTCGAGCAGGCTCGCTCAGGCCCTGCTCTCGGCCGGCGTTCGCGCCGGCGACCGAGTCGCCCACCTCGACCGTACCGCACCCGAGGTCGTCGAACTCCTCTTCGCCACGAGCAAGATCGGGGCCGTGATGGTTCCTCTCAACTGGCGGCTGGCTCCCGCCGAGCTCACCACGATCGTCGCGGACGCCGGCTGCAAGGTGATGATCGCGGGCCCGAGCTACCGTGAGGTCGCCCGGGAGATCGCCCGCGACGTCCACCAGCCGCTCGAGGTGGTGAACACCGGCGAGGAGTACGGGCAGTGGCTGGAGGCCCACCCCCCGACCGATCCGGGCCAACGCGCGGCGCCAAACGACGTCGCCGTGCAGATGTACACCTCAGGGACCACCGGCCTTCCGAAAGGTGTCCTGACGACACAGCGTAATCTCGCCGCCGCGTACCTGAGCGCCGAGTTGTGGGCGTTTGACTCTCGATCGATCAGCCTGACCCCGCTTCCGATGTTCCACATCGGCGGGATCGGATGGGCGTATCTCGGGCTCGTGAGCGGAGCGACGACGATTCTCGTGAGCGAGTTCGACGCGGCCCAGGTTCTCGACCTGCTCGAGTACCAGCACGTGACGAACGCCGTGTTCGTCCCCACCATCCTGCAGATGCTGGCGGCAGTCCCCGGCGCGGACCAGCGTGACTACTCGAGCTTGCGGTCGATCGCCTACGGCGCCTCACCGATCACCACTCCGGTGCTCAGAGCGGCGCTTCGGACCTTTCGCTGCCCGTTGTTCGGCGTCTACGGATTGACGGAGACGACCGGCGGCGTCGTTCAACTGGCTCCTGAGGACCACGATGCCGATGGCCCGCGTCAGTACCTCCTGCGGTCGGCCGGGCGCCCGCTGCCCTGGGTCGAGATGCGCATCGTCGATCCCCTTGCCGACCGCGAGTGCGCGGTCGGCGAGGTTGGAGAAGTGTGGCTGCGCGCCCCAAACGTGATGGCGGGCTACTACAGCCGGAGCGCGGAAACCGCCGCGGCCCTCACGCCCGACGGATGGCTGCGCACCGGGGATGGCGGCTACCGCGACGAGGACGGCTACCTCTTCCTCACAGACCGGATCAAGGACATGATCGTGAGCGGCGGGGAGAACATCTACCCGATCGAGGTCGAGGAGGTCCTCTCACAGCACTCGGACGTCGCCGAGGTTGCCGTGATCGGCGTTCCCGACGACCGTTGGGGGGAAGCGGTCAAGGCGCTCGTCGTTCGGGCACCCGGGTCTGGCATCGATGCCGGAGAGCTGACGACATTCGCGCGCGGCAAGCTGGCGGGCTACAAGCTGCCACGGTCGGTCGAGTTCGTCGCCGAGCTTCCGCGCACTCCCGCCGGAAAGGTGCTCAAGCGCGACTTGCGCGCGCGGTACGCGTCGCCGCCGAGGACCGCGGCGGCCGCGAGTGCACTCGAAGGAACGTGACGAGCTCACGGCTCGCCTCGGGCACATCGGTCGGGAATGCATGCGCGCCGCCGGGCACGCTCGTGAACTGCGCGCCCGTGATGGCACCCGCCAACAGCCGGCCGTTCTCGACCGGGACGATGCGGTCCTGCTCACCATGCATGACCAGGGTCGGAGCGGTGATCTGGGCCAGCCGCGCGCTGGTGTCGTGTGCCCGCGCGGTCGCGCGCTGACGGCCGTAGGAGCGCGGATCGACGGGCGTGCTCAGGCGCCGAGCAATGTCCTCGCCGATGAGCGGCGCATGATCGCGGCGGGTTGCCGGGGCATAGAGGTAGGGCACCGAGGCCCACAGACCCTCTTCAGCTGGTAGCTCGCTCAGCCGGCGGATGAAGTGTGTGATCCCCGGCTCGGGCCGGACGTAGAGCCTGCCGCCCGCCGACGTCGACGCAAGGACGAGTGACCGGACCCGCCGAGGATGCCGGATCGCGAGCTCCTGAGCGATCACGCCTCCGAACGACAAACCGACGACGTGTATCTGGTCGACTCCGGCGGCATCGAGCAGTGCCACCGCTTCCTCGGCCGTGGTCACGGGCATGTCGTCACCCGCGGTCGGATCCGCCACGGCCCCCGGTCGCGCTCCGAGTACGCGGTGGTGCCCCTGCAGGTGAGCGATCAAACGCGCAGCGACCGCCGCCGTCAGGGCCGCGCCGGTCAGGAACAGAACCGGCGGATGTGTGCGCGCAGCGACCACGAACGGCACACTAGCACTATTTGACTTGACATCACCTCAGTTGCTGCGCTAGCTTATATCCAGCTAATTTGCTAGCACGAAGGTTCACCACAGCGAACACGAAGGAGCCGTTCATGACCGCCCAGTCGAAGTCCAACCCCATCACCGATTCCGTCGAGGCCGCCACCGAGCGTGTCACGGAGCTTGGTGCGAAGGCCGTCGAGACCAGCAAGAAGGCGAGCGAGGCCTACCTGTCCTCGTACGAGAAGGCCGTTGTCGCACTCGCCGACAGGTATGAGAAGGCGACCGGCGCGACCAAGATCGAGTGGGTTGCCAGCATCGGCACTCTGCAGGCTGACGCGACCCGGGAGTTGGCCCGCGCCTACAGCAACTCGGCCCGCGAGTTCGTCTCCTAATCCCGCTCTGGATGACCGCGGCGGCCGTGCGTCGCGGTCGTCCGCAACCCGATCACTTGAGGACGGTAATGGACGATCGCCATTTCAGCTATCCCACCGTCGTAGCCGTTCGCGGCGCGATCTCGGGCCACCCGAGTCGCCCGTCGGCACCGGTCGGCTCGGTCACAGGACCGCGGCCCCAAGCCCAGGTCCGCACCGTGGCGGGGTCTCCCCCGACGGCGCCGGTTCGCTCCCACCTCTCCTGATGGCGATGAAGCTCCGGCCGGCAGGGACGACTCGTCGCTCAGATCCTCGGTCGGGACCTCCAGCGCCTCGGTCGAGAGGCACTAGCGCGAGCGGAGAGTGCGCGCCCTAACGACCGGCCGCGCGCCCGCGACCACGCGACCCAGACGCGGCTGGGGCGGCCGGGGACCCGCCGGCGCGAGCCTCACGTAGTCGTGGCTGGACGTCCGCCAGCTCAGGCGGAAGGCCGAGCACCGCCAGCTGCCGGCGAATGAAGAACTCCGTCACCTGCTCGAGGCTCATCCGGCCCCGCGGGCGATACCAGTGCCAGATGCTGGTGTACAGCCCAAGCACCGCGCGGGTGAGCAGGCGCGGATCGGCCTCCGGGAGGAGTCCCTGCTCCATGCCGCGCACGAGAAAAGTCGCCCACGCGAACTCGATGTCGCGAATGCGCGTGCGCGCAAGCGCCCGAGCCTCCTCCTCGCGAGGAGACGTCCTGCGCACCCCCACCAGTCCCTGCTCGGCGACGAGAACGCGGTTGCGCAGCACGTCCTGGTCGCTCAGGTCATAGGCCCCGCGGAGCACTGCGATGAGGGCCTCGATGTAGTCCTCGTGCGTGCTCGTTTGGTGATCGAAGTCACTCCGAAACAGGCCGAGCGCATCCGCCATGATGACGTAGAGGCAGTGCAGCTTCGACTCGAAGTAGTGATACAGGGCGGTTGATCCGATCCCGACGGCCGCCGCAACATCGGCGAGCTTCGTTGCCTCGTAACCGTTCTCGCCGAAATACGCGGTCGCTGTCTGCAGAATCTCCTCGCGCTTGCTGCGCGAGGACGCACCGGCAGCGGTGGTGCCGGCGGCTCGTCTGGATCTGGGTGGCGGTGGCGGGGACGGCACACTTTCTCCTCGCAGCAGCGAACGAAACGTCGTGACAATCATAGGCGTAACGGCCGACGCCCCGGAAGGCCGCTCTCACCACGTGGACAGACACATCGTGCGGACCGTGTGTTCTCTGGCTGACGTATGCCGACTGACGCCCGCGTGGGCACCGTGTGGTCCAACCGCCACGTCGTACGGACCGTGTGTCCTCTGGCTGACGTATGCCGACTGACGCCCGATTGTGCGAGCGTCCGGCGCCTGCGTATTGTCGCCCTGAGGCCGGATCCCCACACCCCGTAGGTGTGGTTTCGGAAGTGGTGTGCCTCGCACTCGTCTGAGTCGCGTGGCAACGCCGCTCGGTCCGGCGGAGGAACAAGGAGCGGAGAGATGCATACATCGTCGTCTCGGTTGCAGGATGACCAACAAGTTGGCGTGACGCTGAGCCCGATACTGGCCAAGGAGGTCGCGCGAGCGCTGCGGATCCGGCTCGCCTGCGAGATCGACCACCCGCTCGGCGAGCCACTGCCGAGTCGGGAGGACATGGGACGCTTGCGCACCACGCTCGACCTATGCGTCGGCCAGCTCGAGGCACTCGACTGGGGTGAGCCATCGGGCGAAGTGCGCATTATGGCACCCCGGCTGCTCCTCGAGACCATCGCCGAGGACCTACGCGGTGGCGGCGACGAGCAGGTTGCCAACCCGCTTGGCTGGAGCACCGCGGAAGCGCGGAATGTTCGGCGGCACGGCCGACAGATGATCCGAGCAGCCGACGCCATCGACGCGGCCCTCGACTCCGAGCGGCAGTACCAGGTGGCGTAGTTCGTCGGCCGCGGGCTCGCGCAGCCGCGCCGGCCGCCCGACCGCGGCAGCCCGTATGAAGTCACTTCAGATAAGCCGGCCGCTTGCTCTCCAGTGCGCTCTCGCGCTCGCGGAAGGCTCGGCGCAGGGCACCGGAAGCTTCCTGGCGGCTGACGTGCACACATGGCTCGCCAGCCCTGAGCAGGGTCTGACCGCAGCGACCGAATTGGTACGCGGCGCGGACGCAACCGCGGACGCACTGGCGCGCCTCGCTCCCTCGACTCTCACCGTCGTCGCGACCGCCTCCTCTGATTGCGCCTGCTGGGCCGAGGTCACCCGTCGTAGCGAGGCCGAGCCGGAGACCTGCATCGTCGGGTTGACGTACGACGCCTCCGCTGCCGTCTCCCGACTGGTCTGGCTGCGCGCCCCGCTTGTCCCCGGGTTGGAGGTCGACGAGCGACCCGACGCCCCGGACGCACGGCCGGTTCTGGAGCAGTACTTCGGTGACTTGATGAACTCGAGGTTCCGCGAGGCCGCAGCGCACTTCGCCATCGACACGCTCTACTCCCACCCGCCGTACGTGGGCGGAGCCGAACGCGTCCTCTTCCGGGGCCGAGAGGCGCTCTGGCACGGGTTCGTCACGGAGCGTGGAGAAAGCCCCGTGCGCCAGATCGTCACCGGTCTTTGGCAGCGGCATGACCGTGTGTTCGTCGAGGGCGTCATCGAGGGCATCTCCGACGGCGGGACGTTCGTTGCCACCGCCCAGATCAGCTCCGCCGGCGAGATCGCCCGGTACGTCGCGTTCTACAGCGCCAGGCGGATTCCCGGCGCCCGCCGGCCGACACCGGCTCTGCGACCCGGCTGCCGGCCATTGGATCGACCGACCGTTCCTTGATTGCGGAACTAAAGTGATGTAAGTTCAAGTCCGCAGCGCCCGCGGCTGAATTGCGATCAGGAGACAGGGCATGTCAGCGACGAGGAGACGTCATACGCGCCCCGGGCCCCACAACCTCCGTCTGGCCCGGTGACCGGTGCGGTTCGCGGGCAAGGTGGCGGCGGTCACCGGAGGCGGGTCAGGAATCGGGGCCGCCATCTGCCGCAGACTGGCTGATGAGGGCGCGATCGTCGCCGCGCTCGATCTTGCCGTCGACCGAGCGCAGGAGGTCGTCGATGACCTCCCCGGTGCCACGGCGATCCGGGCGGACGTCAGCAACGGCGCCTCGGTGGAGGAGGCTCTGAGTCAGGTCGAGACCGATCTTGGGCCGTTGGCGATCATGGTCAATAACGCCGGGGCCCTGGCGATGGACCACGTCGCACGGGTCACGCCGCTCGTCGAACAACAGCAGGTCGAGCAGGCCGTTGGGCCGATCCAGACCCCGCTCGACGCTCTCATACGGCTCACCGACGAGGAGTGGCGATTCGTGCTCTCCGTCCACCTCGACGGGACGTTCTTCGGCACGCGCGCGGCCGTGCGGCGGATGGCTGAGCGGCGCGCCGGCGCCATCATCAACATGGCGTCCGTCTGCGGCATCGAGGGATGCACGGGACACCCGCATTACTCGGCCGCCAAGGCCGGCGTCCTCGGCTTCACCAGAGCTACAGCGAAGGAAGTGATCGTTCAGGGGATCCGGGTCAACGCGGTCGCTCCCGGATTCATCGACACGACGCGGAACAAGGCCGCCGTCGGAGCAGCACGACAGGTGAATGTCGCTCGCACGCCGGCAGGCCGGCTCGGTACGCCCGAGGAGGTGGCGGCAGCGGTTGCGTTCCTCGCCTCCGACGATGCCTCCTACTTCGTCGGCGCGACCCTCAGCCCGAACGGCGGCTTGGTCACCGCCGTCTGATGCCGCGCCTCGGGCCGGCGTGCCAGGCCGCCCGTCTCAGCCGGGCGTCCAGAGAGCGTCGGCACGCTGGACGAGCTCACCGATGCGCCGCGCGATCTCGGCCCAGAGCTCCCGTGGGATGTTGTGGCCCATCCCCTCGAAGATCGCGAGCTCGGCTCCGGGGATAGCGCCGGCGGTGGCTCGGCCACCGCTGACATCGACGAGCGGATCGTCCGCCCCGTGCACGACAAGTGTCGGGACGGAGATGGACCGGAGCGCGTGGGTCCGGTCGCCGGAGGCAGCGATGGCAACGAGCTGCCGGGCGACGCCGACCGGATCGTCGCCACGGTCATAGGCGAGCCCGGTCCGCCGGCGCAGGTCGGCCTCGTCGAGATCGAAGGCCGGTGAGCCGATCACGCGCAGGATCGACACCGTCCGTTCGATCGCGTCCGCCCGCGTCGAGGCCGGCGGGGACAGCAGCGCTGTCAGCGCCCGTTCTGTCGCCTGTCCAACCGAAGGGTCCCCGGTGCTCGACATGATCGAGGTCAAGGACCGCACACGGCCTGGGGATTCGATCGCGGCGGTCTGCGCGATCATCCCGCCCATCGACGCCCCGACGAGGTGCGCGCTGTCCAGTCCGAGCGTATCGAGCAGTCCGACCGTGTCAGCCGCCATATCGGAGAGCCTGTAGGACGCCGACGACGAATTGCCGCTCAGAGCCGCCATCACGTCCGGCGCGGGCACATCCGTCAAGTGACTCGACAGGCCGATGTCGCGATTGTCGAACCGGATGACGTGCACGCCGCGCGCGGCGAGCACGGCGCAGAATCCGTCCGGCCAGCTGAGCATCTGCGCACCCAGGCCCATGACGAGCAGCACGGGAGGCGACTCGGGTTCACCGAAGGCCTCATAGGCGATATCGATGCGCGCGGGGCCGACGCCGTGGGCGATCTCGACGCTCACTGATCGCTCCGCAGGATCCAGTACCGCAGGCGGTTGTCAAAGCGGTACGTGCCATCGGCGCGGCGATAGGGCGCAGCCGCCTCGATGACGGGCATCTGCGCCCCGGCGGAGCAGGGATCGGCCACGATGCCCGCGCGTGACAGCGACGCCTCCAGAGCTGTGTCGTCGGCCATCTCTATCGGAGCCGGCACATCGCGTGTGACGAGAGCCTCGAGTGCAGCGGCTTGAATTGCCTCCTCGACCGGATCGGTCGCGGGGAGGCGATCGGCGCGGACGCCGTTGGCGCCGAGGAAGGCCAGGAAGGCGAAGAACTCGTTCTCGGCCGGAGGTCCCCACTTGCAGATCGCGATCAGCCCACCCGATCGCACGACGCGGCGCGCCTCCATCAGGGCGAGCTCGCCGTCCAGTGCGTACTGCAGCGAGTTGAACGCCGTCACGACGTCGAACGAGCCGTCGGGCCACGGCACATTCTCCATCAACCCAATCTGGAAGTCACCGCGTGGCACGTGCTCCAGCGCCTGTGCGATCGCATCGGGCTCCGCGTCGAGGCCGTGCACGTTCGCCCCGCGCCGAAGGGCGAAGGCGCAGAACGCCCCGTCGCCGCAGCCGAGATCGAGGAGCTCGCTCCCGCCACCGACCCCGGCGGCGTCCGCGACCGCACGCCAGGCGGGCCGGAACGGAGACGCGTGCGTGGTCATGGGTCGGTCGCCGGAACTCGCCCGGTCCCCGGCCGGCCCGCTCGCATGGCTACGCCTGAGCGCCGACCTCCTCGATGCTGACGAGAGGACGGTGGATATGCACCGTCCCGAAGCCGGACATCTGCGCTTCCTCCGCGGGCGTCGGGGTGCCGTAATAGTGCAACGGCGAGATCTCCACCAGCTCCAGCAAGCGGCCCGCCGCCTCGAGATTGAGCGTGGCGTAGTGATCAAGCATCGCCTGCGGACTCTCATACTCCTCGATGACGTGGATGAGGAGCGGGTCGTCATCGATGAAGTAGTGGTACGTGATAACGCCGTAGTCCTTCTCCTGCACGTCCTTGATGAAGGACTTGAAGATCCCGACGACCTCGTCGAGGTCCTTCCTGTCCAGGGTCATCGTGCAGGTCGTTCGCACAATTGCCATGGTTTCTCCTCAGCGCGTGTGATTGACAGAGATAACGGTCAGCTCCGCTGCCAGACCTTCGGGCCCCGACCGCCGAGGGTCGACAGGTACCCTTCGTCGGCCTTGGTCTCGGCCCATAGGAGCTCCATGATCCGGTGGCTGATCTTCCAGCCCGCCGGCGTGCGCCGCAGCTCATCGTGATACCTCGCCACGAGGATCACGGCGGCGTCAGGGTTCTCCTCGAACACCTGGTAGGACGTCAGGTACGAGAGCGCCTTCGCCTCATCGCCGTCGACGGCGACGTGGTAGACGTTGAGAAGGTGGTGCTGCCAGATGGCCGTCGCGGTCGCCTCCGCGATCCAGGCCGCAAGCTTGTCGCCACCGATCACCGGCTCGCCGTTCCCATACTGGGCCACGATGTCGTCGGCCAGGGCGCTGCGCACCCCGTCGTTGTCAAACGAGTCGACTGACGACGAGTATCGGTAGAGGACGTCCGCGATGTCGGTTCGGTCCTGCAGAGCCCGGAGGCTCGAGGTGTCGACAGTCGTCCCATTCGTTGCGCTCATGACTCTCTCTCCTTATTCGGCGGCGGCTCAACATGAGCCCTGACAGCGCACTCGCGCCGGTCCGGTCTGCCGGCGTCGCGCACGCGTCCGGGTCTTCAACCAGCGCATGACCTTACTTCGATTCAGTTTTAGCTCACTGCTCCGCCTTGGTCAAGCCGCCTCGAACGGGAAGCGCCACGGCGCCGAGCGGCAGCCGGCCTCAGCGGGAGGTGTAACCGGCATCGACGGCGAGGACGGCACCGGTCACGTAGGAGGACTGCTCAGAGCACAGCCACAGGCTTGCCTGCGCGACCTCCTCGGGCCGGCCGAAACGGCCGAGAAGGCTGAGCACGGGGGCGAATTCCGCCTCCGTCATGCCGACGGTCTCCAGCGCGCCGCGGATCATCGGGGTGTCGATCGCCCCGGGGCAGACCGTGTTGACGCGGATCCCCTGAGGGGCGTTCTCGAGCGACGCCACCTTCGTGAGGCCGATCACCCCGTGCTTTGCCGCGACGTATGCCGCGTTGCTCGGCTGCGGCCGGAACGAGCTCACCGAGCCGATATTCACGATCGCCCCGCCGTCGCCCTGCTTCAGCATCTGCGCGACCTCGTACTTGAGACAGAGAGCGACGCCTTTCAAATCGACCGCCAGGACGCGATCGAACTCCTGCTCGTCGAGCTCGGCGATCGGATGGGTGTCCGGGGTGACCGCGGCGTTGTTGACCGCGCAGTCGAGCCGTCCGTAGCGCTCGACCGCAGTGCGAACCATGACTTCGGCGTCGGCCGCCCTGGAGACGTCGGTCCGGCAGAACGAGGCAGAGCCGCCGTCACGCGCGATGCGCTCCGCCGTCGCCTGCCCGAGTTCGGAGTCGATGTCGCTGACGAGCACGTGTGCTCCCGCAGCGGCAAACACGCGGGCGGTCGCCTCGCCCATCCCCATGGCGGCGCCGGTGATGATCGCGACCTTGCCTTCCAGCGGTCCTGCGGCCATGGCGGCTGTCCTTCCTTCCGGTCCGGAGCACCTTCGACGCAGCAGACGCTGACTCAATTGAAGTCAGGTCGGCAAAACTATACCCCTGAACGATGCCGGACGCCGTGGAAGGCCTTTGCGGCGCCGCCATCCTGTGCCCGGGAACGGGCGATTCGGCGCGGGACCGTCAGCGCCGGGCATTGACACCTCACCGTGGCGGTTGCTACGTTTTGTCCCAACCTGAAGTTAGTTCGACACAGCGAGGAGGTCCGATGCCCGATTTCGACGTCGATCGTGCTGGGCACCGGTGCGGCCGGGCTCACCGCGGCGGTCACCGCAGCGGAGTTGGGCGCGCACGTCGGCCTGTTCGAAAAGGGCGACACGCTCGGCGGCACGACCGTCTACTCGGGGGGGATGATCTGGATCCCGCTCAACCAGCACGAACCGCCCGAGAAGGGCGACACGCGCGAGAAGGCCATGGAGTACCTCCATGCGCTGTCGAACGACACGATCAGCGACGAGATGGCCGAGACCTATATCGATGTGGGCCCCGAGATGGTGCGCTGGCTCGACGAGCACACGCCGGTCAAATTCCGCGCCGTCCCGGACTTCCCGGACTACCACCCCGAGCAGCGCGGCGGACTACCTCAAGGGGGCCGGTCGCTGGAGACGGCGATCTTTCCCTACGGCGAGCTGGGCGAGTGGGGGGACCGCGTCCACATCTCGCCCTACTACCCGAGCTACCACCTCACAATCGGCGAGACGACGCTCGGTCAGGCGATCCCGCAGGAGCTCTCACCGGAGGAGATGCAGCGCCGGGTCGACAACGACGAGCGGGGCATGGGGCTTGCGCTCGGAGGTCGCCTGCTGAAGGCATGCCTCGACCGAGGCGTCGAGCCGGAGACGAGCCATCGCGGGGTCGAGCTGGTCATGGAGGATGGCAGGGTCGCAGGCGTCATCTTCGAGACGCCGGAAGGACGCAAGGAGGTGCGCGCGCCGAACGTGGTCATCGCGACCGGCGGCTTCGAGCGCAATGACGAGCTCAAGCGCGCGTTCCTGCGCGGGCCGTGCACCCACACGGTCGCCGTCGAGACGAACACCGGCGATGGGCTGAAGATGGCCATGCGCATCGGCGCAATGCTCGGAAACATGCGCGAAGCATGGTGGATGCCGATGATCGAGATCCCGACCGACATCGTCCCCACAGGCCAGCAGCTGCTGACCTATGAGCGGACGCTGCCCGGCGCGATCATGGTCAACCGGGAGGCCAAGCGCTTTACGAACGAGGCCGCCAACTACAACGCGTTCGGCGCGGCATTCCACGAGCAGGACACCACCATGGGCGTCTACCGCAACCTGCCGTGCTGGCTGGTCTTCGATCAGGCCTGGCTCGACAAGTATGGCTTCGCCGGCGGCCTCGGCGGAACGACGAAGGCGCGAACGGACTGGATCAGCTCCTCCGACACGATCGCCGGCCTGGGCGAGGAGCTCGGGATCCCGGGAGACGTGCTCGAGCAGACCGTCGAGCGCTTCAACGCCAACGCCCGCGATCTGCACGATCCCGACTTCAAGCGGGGGTGGAGCGCTCAGGACAAGTGGTGGGGCGATCCGACGCTACGGGACGGAACCGCGAGGGCGTCGCTCGGCCCGCTCGAAAAACCGCCGTTCTACGCCATTCGCGTCTACAGCGGCGCGCTGGGCACCAAGGGCGGACCCTTGACCGACACTCGGGCGCGCGTACTCGACGTCGACGGCGATGTCATTCCCGGGCTGTACGCCGCGGGGAATGCCATGTCCTCGCCGCTCGGTATGACCTACGGCGGCGCGGGCGGGACGCTCGGACCGGCCATGGTGTTCGGTTACCTCGCCGGACGCGACGTCGCCCGAGGACTCGGCGCAGGCAACCCGGCGGCGCTGGCCGCTGCACACGGTGGCGCATGAAGACATCGCGCATGGGCGACGCGGCCAGGCCCGGCTCAGGGCGAGCCGGTCTGCCTCCGCCGTCCGACCGGCGCCGGACGACGTCGGACACATCACAGCTGAAGGCAAGAGAAAGGTAGCCAAGGGATGGAATCGAGCGTCATCGCAGAGCGGCAGGGGACGGAGGTCACGGGCTGTCCCGTGCTCCATCACGACTTCGCCAAGCCGCGCGAGCTGGGTGGCTACTGGGCGCTGGCCAACGAGCTGCGCGAGAGTTGTCCACACTTCTACAACAAGTACTCCGACGGCGGCTATTGGGTGTTCACACGGTATGACGCCGTGCGCGACATCTACAAGACGCCCGAGGTCTTTTCGAGCGAGTCGATCACGCCGTGGGAGCCGAACCCGATCTACCGCTTCGTACCGACCCAGGTCGATGCCCCGGATCACATCAAGTACCGCCGCATCCTGAACCCGTGGTTCTCGCCGAAGGCGATGGAGGCGGCGGCGCCGATGATGCGGGAGATCTGCCGCGGCTATATCGAGCCACTCGTGGCCAAGGGGCAGTGCGACTTCATCGAGGATTTCGCGCTCCTGTTCCCGACCGCGGCGTTCCTGACCGTGATCGGCGTACCGACCTCGTACACCGAGCAGTTTGCCAAGTGGGTCGACGAGTTCTTCGGCGGTTTCGGCGGTGATCCCGCCGGCGCCGAGGCGATGGCCAGGGCGCTGAGCGAGATGCGCGTGTTCTGGACCGAGCAACTCGACGATCGCCGCGGCCAGCCCCAGCGTGAAGGCGACCTCTTCTCGTACCTGCTCCATGCCCGGTTCGACGACAAGCCGATACCCGACGAAGTGCTCCTCGACATGTGCACCGTGCTCACGCTCGCCGGGCTCGACACGACCCGTGCGGAGCTCGGCTACATGTTCCACCACCTTGCTCTGCACCCGGAGCATCGGCAGATGCTCATCGACGACCCCGAGCTCGCACCGCTGGCGGTCGAGGAGGTGCTGCGCTACTACACGATCATCTTCGGCGACGGCCGCAAGGTCACCCGCGACGTCGAGTTCCATGGCGTGGCCCTGAAGAAGGGCGACATGGTGTACGGCCTCGTGTCGGGGGCGAACCGCGACCCGAGGCACTGGGAGCGCGCGGACGAGTTCGACATCGCGCGCAAGCGCAACAACCACTTCGGGTTCGCCAGTGGCCCACACCGCTGTCTCGGGATGCATCTCGCGCGACGCGAGATGGCGATCGCCGCGCAGGAATGGCTGTCGCTGATCCCGGACTTCGAGCTCGACACCGACGCGCACCTGATGGAGCGCGGGGGCGGCTCAATGATGGCACTGGACCGGCTTCCGCTGCGCTGGGAGGTGAAGCCGTGAAGCTCTGCGTGGACACGCAGTGCACCGGCCACGGGCGCTGCTACACGCTGGCCCCGCAGCTTCTGAGCAGCGACGACGAGGGGTACGTGACGATTCGTGGCGGTGACCCGATCGACGTTCCGGACGGTCTGCGTGACCTCGCTGAAGAGGTTGCGGGAACCTGCCCTGAGAGCGCCATCAGCGTGATCGACGCATAGCGCATCTCTGCGCGTGGAATCAGCGTGATCGACGCGTGGCGCATCTCTCTGCGCCGGAGGCAGAGAACCAGATCGGCCTGATCAGCGCTGAGCCTGGTCGGCCGGCGCTCGCCGGGCAGCTTCGCGCAGGGCGGCCCAATCGGTGAGCTTGGCGCGCGGCCGGGCTGGAACCGACGCCTTGCCGGCTGCGGTCTCGATCGCGTCGATCGCCAGCCAGCCCTCCCAGGTGACCGCGTTCGGGGCACACGTCGCGATCATCGCATCGACGTCCGCCGCGCCGGGCTGGTTGAGGCGGCCGGAGGCAGCGTCCTCGAGGATCTTGTCGACGGTGTCCTGGGCGTCCTTCTTGTTCGTTCCGATCACGCCGGACGGGCCGCGCTTGATCCAGCCGGACACGTACTCGCCGACGTGGTGAGTGCCGTCGGGGTCGGTTACCCGCCCGCCCTCGTTGCGGATCAGGCCACGGCGCTCGTCGAAGGGGATTCCGCCGACCGGTCGCCCTGTGTAGCCGATTGAGCGGAACACGAGCTGGGCCGGGATCTCGTCGAACGTTCCGGTGCCGCGGGCGGCCAGCGAGCCGTCATCGCGCGCGACGATCGCGTTGTTCTCCACCCTCACGGCACGGATGTGGCCGGTGTCGTCTCCGAGCAGCTCGACCGGAGATGCGAGGAAGCGGAAACGGACGGTGATCGCACGGCCGCGCTTCTCGCGTGCGGCATACTCCTGCACGATCTCGACGTTGCGCCGGCGCGTCTTGTCGGCGTCCTGCAGCGCGACGGCAGAGAGCTCGTCGAGGTCGCCGCCGACGATCTCGACATCGCCGCGCTCGAGCTCGCCCATCTCGAGCAACTCCGGATTTGTGAACGAGGCCTGCAGCGGGCCCCGGCGAGCGAGGATCGTGATCTCCTCGATCCCGCTCGCGCGCAGCACCTCGATCGCGTGATCGGCCGTGTCGGTGACCACCAGCTCCGACGGGGCCAGCGCGAGCATCCGCGCGACGTCGATGGCGACATTGCCGGCTCCGACGACGACGACGTGCTTGGCCTGCAGGTCGACCTCCAAGCCGGAGTGGTCCGGGTGGCCGTTGTACCAGGCCACGAACTCCGTAGCGGCGTGCGAGCCGCGCAGATCCTCGCCCGGGATCCCGAGTCGCTTGTCCGTCGACGTGCCGATCGTGTAGCAGACGACGTGATAGTGCTCCAGCAGCTGCCGGCGGCTGATGTCGCTGCCCAGCTCGACATGACCGAAGAAGCGGAACCGCTCGTGCTCGGAGGTCTTGTCGTAGGCCTTGGTGACCGACTTGATCTTCGGGTGGTCCGGAGCCACGCCCGAGCGGACGAGCCCGTAGGGCGTGGGCAGCCGGTCGTACAGGTCGACTGCGAATTGTGGCTCGTTCGCGGCCAGCAGCTGGCCGGCGGCGTAGAAGCCGCTGGGTCCAGCGCCCACGATCGCGGCACGGAGCGGCGAGCTGTCGCTCATGTGTGTGTCGGCACCGGCATGAACCGGTCCATCAAGAATTCCTGACATAAAGTAGATTCAGCACACATGAGCAACGGGATTCCTGGCCGAATTGACCGAATCGATGGGAGCCTTGACAGACAGAGCCAATCACTTCACACTCAAAACTGACTTCAGTTTAGCATCTTGAACCATGGCTGACCACCGTTACGCGAATCCCGCCATCACCGCACTCCCCCCGGGCCCGAGTCCCGCGGACCGGAGGCGTTCCGCGTGGACGCGGAGCGTGGTCGGCGTGTGGCCGATGGTCGAGACAGCGATCGAGGGTTAGTGCGCCGCCTGGTCATCGTTGGGGCATCGTTGGCGGGCTTGCGAGCCGCGCAGGCGGCGCGTGCTGCCGGATTTGACGGTGATCTGGTGCTGGTGGGCGACGAGCCCCACCGACCGTACACGCGGCCACCGCTGTCGAAGGAGGTGCTGGCCGGCGACCAACCGATCGATCGTGTCCTCCTCCCATGCGAGACGCTCGACGCCGAGTGGCGCCTCGGCGTTTCGGCCGCCGCCCTGGACCGCCGGCGGCGGCGAGTCGTGCTCTCCGACGGCGACGAGGTGGCGTACGACCGGCTGATCCTGGCCACCGGATCCCGCGCCCGACGCTGGCCGGGCGCCGGCGCTGAGCTCGAGGGGATCCATGTGCTGCGCAACCTCGAGGACGCGCTCGCCCTGCGGGCAGCATTCGACCGGCGGCCGCGCGTCGCGATCGTCGGCGCGGGCTTCATCGGGTGCGAGGTCGCGCAGACCGCGCGCAAGCAGGGTCTCGATGTCACCCTGATCGACGTGGCCGCGACGCCGATGCTGCCGCTCGGCCCAGTGCTTGGCACATGGTGCGCAGGGTTGCATCGTGAACACGGCGTCGACGTACGGCTCGGGACCGGGGTCGCCGCACTGCTCGGACGTGGTCGTGTCGAGGCGGTCGAGCTGACCGGCGGCGCGCGTGTGGCCGCCGATGTCGTGGTCGTCGGACTCGGCGCGCTCCCGAACACAGAATGGCTGGCCGGCGGCGGGTTGCAACTGAATCCGGGGCTCGCCTGCGACGCGACGCTCACCGCCGTCGGCGACCCGGACATTCTCGGCGCCGGCGATATCGTCTCGTGGCCGCATCCACTGGCTGACGGAGACGCCGTCCGCATCGAGCACTGGACTGTCGCCGCCGAGCAGGGGCAGCTCGCCGGCCGCAATGTCTTGGCGTCACCGGATGAGCGGAAGCCCTATGACGCACCGCCGTACTTCTGGTCAGACCAGTACGACGTCAAGATCCAGTCCATTGGCCTGCCGGGGCGGGCCGAGCGGGTCGAGATCCTCGAGTCCACGCCTGACCGTTCGCGGCTGCTGTACGCAGGCGAGCGCGACGGACGCTTGGTCGGTGTCATCGCGATCAACGCGGCGAGGCGCCTGGGCGCCTACCGGCTGGCGCTCGCCGATCCCCCGGTGTTCGACGAGCTGCGCGCAACCGTCGCGGCCGAGCCGACAGCGCTCGGCGTGCCGGTGGAGACAGCATGACGGCGACATTCGCACACCACGAGCGTCGCGGCCCGGTTCTCCGGGCCGCGGACCAGGGCGGCCGGCCGCTCGACCTTCCGCGATGCGCATAGGTGTCCCGAAAGAGACGGCTGGTGGGGAGCGTCGGGTGGCGTTGGTGCCTGATGTGGTGGGGAAGTTGGTGGGGCAGGGTTTGGAGGTGGTGGTGGAGCGGGGTGCGGGTGACGGCGCGTTGATTCCGGATGCGGCGTATGAGGAGGCGGGCGCGTCGTTGGCTGATGTGGGCGTGGTGTGGTCGGCGGATGTGGTGGTGAAGGTGGCGCCGCCGAGCGCCGGGGAGAGCGCGCGGTTGGGTTCGGGGAGTGTGTTGGTCGGGTTTTTGGCGCCGTTGTCGGGTGGTGGGGGTGTGCGGGCGATCGCGTCTTCGGGTGCGACGTCGTTTGCGATGGAGGCGGTTCCGCGGATCAGTCGTGCGCAGTCGATGGATGCGTTGTCGTCGCAGTCGAATGTGTCGGGGTATCGGGCGGCGTTGGTGGGGGCGCAGGAGTTGGGGCGGTTCTATCCGATGTTGATGACGGCGGCGGGGACGATTCGTCCGGCGACGGTGTTGGTGTTGGGGGCGGGGGTGGCGGGGTTGCAGGCGATCGCGACGGCGCGGCGTTTGGGTGCGGTGGTGCAGGGTTTTGATGTGCGTGCGGCGGTCAAGGAGCAGGTGGAGTCGTTGGGCGCGCATTTTTTGGAGTTCGATCTGGGTGGTGATCTGGAGGGCGCGGGGGGGTATGCGAAGGAGCTCACGGGTGAGCAGCAGGCGCGTCAGCAGGAGTTGATGGCGGAGGCGATCGGGAGGGTTGATGTGGTGATCACGACGGCGTTGGTGCCGGGTCGGCGGGCGCCGATTCTGGTCACTGAGGAGGCGGTCAGGCGGATGAAGCCGGGGTCGGTGATCGTTGATCTGGCCGGCGAGGCGGGCGGCAATTGTGAGCTGACCGAGCCGGGGGAGACGGTGCTTCGACACGGCGTGAAGATCGTCGCGCCGTTGAATCTTCCGAGCACGATGGCCGAGCACGCCTCGCAGTTGTACTCGCGCAACATCCAGTCGCTGCTGGAGCTGATGATCGATGAGGGCGCGCTGAAGCTCGATTTCGACGACGAGATCATCGCCGGCGCTTGCGTCACCCGCGGCGGCGAGATCGTCCACGCCGGCGCCAAGACCGCGGCGGAAGCCCACACGGCTGGGGTGCAGGGATGAGACGCGAGACCCGAGACATCGAAGCCTCCGTGGGACGGGCCGATCGCGATGCGGCGCCAAGTGTTCCGAACCCAACCGCCGGCGACATCGTGACGACCTATCCGCAGTTGTGTCGCGCCTTCTTGATGCATGTGCGCGAGGTCGGCGATCTCATCTACGTCGGTCAGGAGGATTCCGCGCGCGAGTCGCTCCGGATGGCCGCAGCGATCGAGTCAGAGCTCGAGCTCACCTCCCGGTGCCCACGGATATGAGAGCTCGCCCGTTGGGACTGCCGAAGTCACTGAGCGGAACACGTGTGGTCGTTCGCGAGAGGGCCCACTACCCGGAGCTCGTCACGCGGGTCGGGGGGCGCGATCGGCCGTGCCGTGTGGAGCGGCTCGCGAATGGTCTGTGGCGGGTTGATTGGCGCAGCGGGGCGGTCAGCAGCTACGAGCGCGACCCTCGGCTGGATCTCAGTCTCGGGTACGAACCGAAACCGGCCGCGGCCGGCGCTGGGTAGCGGGGGGTGGTATGGGTTGAGCATCGTGACTGATATCGCGATTTTGGTGTTGGCGGCGTTTGTGGGTTTCGAGGTGATCTCGAAGGTTCCGAATACGTTGCATACGCCGTTGATGTCGGGGACGAACGCGATTCATGGGATTGTGGTGTTGGGTGGGTTGTTGTTGATGCATTTGGCGAGTGGCTGGTTTGAGCATGTGTTGTTGGTGATTGCGGTGATGTTCGGGACGATCAATGTGATCGGCGGGTTTTTGGTCACGGATCGGATGTTGTCGATGTTCAAGCGCAAGCCGGAGCCGGTGCCTGAGGCGGCGGAGGGGGAGGCGGTCGGGGCGGGGAGTGATGGGAAGGGCGGGCCGGGGTGATGGTGGCGGCGGTCTTTTTGCACAGCCAGAATTTCATCGATTCGTTGTATATCGTGGCGTTCTCGCTGTTCATCTTTGGTTTGAGCCGGTTGACGGGTCCGAAGACGGCGGTGGTGGGGAACAAGATCGCGGCGGTCGGGATGGCGGTCGCGGTGGTGGCGACGTTGTTGGAGCCGGGTGTGTTGGATGGGTCGGCGCCGTGGTTTATCGCGTTGGGGGTGGGGTTGGGGACGGCGATCGGGATTCCGGCGGCGTTGAACGTGCGGATGACGGCGATGCCGCAGATGGTGGCGTTGTTCAATGGTGTGGGTGGTGGGGCGGTGGCGTTGATCGCGTGGGTGGAGTTCCGCCATCATTTCGGGGGGGATTTCCCGTTGCGGGTGGAGATCCCGTCGTTGTTCGCGGCGATTGTGGGGTCGGTGTCGTTCTGGGGGTCGAATATCGCGTTCGGGAAGTTGCAGGAGATCTTGCCGGGCCGGCCGATCAAGTTGCCGGGGCAGTCGCTGATCAATCTGGCGCTGTTGAGCGTTTGTGTGGTCTCGGCGATCATCCTGACGGCGGGGTCGCATTCGCAGGTGCTGTTCTTCTTCGGGATTCTGGTCGCGGCGGCGGTGTTGGGGAACATGGTGGTGTTGCCGATCGGTGGGGCGGATATGCCGGTGGTGATCTCGTTGTTGAACGCGTTCACGGGTCTGTCGGCGGCGGCGACGGGGATCGCGCTGAATAACACGGCGTTGATCGTGGCCGGGATGATCGTGGGGGCGTCGGGGTCGATCCTGACCAATCTGATGGCCAAGGCGATGAACCGGTCGGTGCCGGCGATCGTGGCGGGCGGGTTCGGTGGCGCGGTCGCGGCGCCGGTCGGGGCGGGGGGGGCGAACGGGGGGACGGTCCGCTCGACCAGCGCGCAGGACGTCGCGATCCAGTTGTCGTTCGCGCGGCTGGTGGTGATCGCTCCGGGGTACGGGATGGCGGTCGCGCAGGCCCAGCACGCGGTGCGTGAGCTCGAGCGCGCGCTGGAGGCCAAGGGCGTGGAGGTCAAGTACGCGATCCATCCCGTCGCCGGCCGGATGCCGGGGCACATGAACGTGCTCCTGGCCGAGGCCGACGTCCCGTATGACCTCCTGCGGGAGATGGACGACATCAACCCCGAGTTCTCCCGTACCGACGTGACCCTCGTGATCGGCGCCAACGACGTCACCAACCCCGCGGCCAAGAACGAGCCCGGCTCCCCGATCTACGGCATGCCGATCCTCGAAGTCGACAAATCCAAAGCCGTGATCGTCCTCAAACGCTCCATGGCCTCCGGCTTCGCCGGCATCGACAACCCCCTCTTCTACGACCCCAAAACCGAACTCCTCTTCGGCGACGCCAAAGCATCCGTCTCCGACATCACCAGCGAAGTAGGAGCCCTGTGACCACTTCGAGAACTGCCGGTGAGGCGCGCATGCGCCGAAGTCTCTTCGGACGAGACGCTCCCGAAGAGCACACCGTCAGGCCGGCGCCTCGAGACGGGCCGCGGACGCGGCTCAGACGGCCGCGACCCCACCTCTCCTCCGTCGCGGCCGTCGAGGCGCCGGCAGGACATCCACCACAACCAGGAGGCATTCCATGGCAGAGAGCGTGTATCGCGTCACCGAAGTGATCGGTGTCAGCAGCGAGTCCTGGGAAGCGGCCGCGAAAGCCGCCGTCCAAACGGCAGGAAAGACGGTGCGCGATCTCCGCGTCGCCGAGGTGATCCGCCAGGACGTGACGATCGAGAATGGATCGATCGTGAACTTCCGCGTCCGCCTCGGCATTTCGTTCAAGTACAACAGCGACGACTGAGGTCCGCACGCGGTCGGCGTGGTGAGTTCGTGCGCCCGGGCCCCGTCGAGGGCACCGGAGTATCAGTCCTCGGCGCCGGCCGGCGGCACGATCTCCTCCAGCACGTGAAAGAAGCCCGAGGCGAGAACCTCCACTTCGAACTCGCTCATCCGCTCCATGCGGCCCAATTCCGCCGACATCCACTCTGGATCGTCGCGCAGCGCTTCGTAGCCGGCCTCGTCGAGGTCGAACAAGCTCCATGTCGCGATGACGTCCGGATCATCGTCGCTGCGCGCGATCCAGATCCTGGTCATGCCGGCAGGCCAGTGCTCGGGTGCGTCGGGCTCCCAGGCGCGACGGAAGTGCTCGTACGCGCCGGGCTTCAGCCGGCGCACCACCATCGCGTACATCATGACGTTGAGCCTCCTCGAGTTCGGGACCCGGCCGGCACGCTGCAGGACGCGCCGCGGCAGATCCACCCAAGCCGATACGCCTGACTATCGGGATGCTAACGCGGTCGCTTCGGTCCGTCACGAATCTGATCCAGCGTTTCGTAAGCCGTGCCGACGCCAGTGGCCCATCCCGCGAGTCCTCTCAGAGCAGTTATCGGCCCCTGTGGGCGTTAGATTTGCACCCCGTCCTCGATCAGAAAGGCCCAGTACATGCCATCACGTGCCGCCATCGTGACCGGAGCCTCGCGTGGCATCGGTCGTGCTCTTGCCGAACTGCTGGGCGAAGAGGGATTCGGCCTGACGATCACCGCTCGCAACCCCGAGACGATTGAGCAGGCTGCGCAGGAGCTGAGCGCCAAGGGCGTTGAGGTCGCGTTCGTGGCGGCGAACATGGCCGACGAGGAGTCGGTCCGGGAGGTGGTCAGCCGTCATCGCGAGCGCTTCGGACGGCTCGATGTCCTCGTCAACAACGCCGGCGTCGGCATCGGGGCCACCGCCACCGAGCACAAGACGAAGCACGTCGATCTCCAGTTCGACGTCAATGTCCGGGCGATGATCATCTTCTACCGGGAGTGCGGGGACCTGCTGCGGGCCGCAGGCGCCGAGCACCGCAACGCTCTGGTCGTGAACATGGCCTCGCTCGCCGGCAAGTCACCGCAGCCGTGGCTGTCGGTGTACGCGGCGACCAAGGCCGCCGTCGTCGCCTACACCCAGGCGATGAACAAGGAGCTCGGAGGCGACGGCGTGAAGTCGGTCGCGTTCTGCCCGGGCTTCGTCGACACCGACATGGCGGACTTCGTGAAGGGCAGTATCCCGGCGCACGAGATGCTGCGCACGACCGACATCGCTGAGGCGTTGCGGTTCCTCCTGCGCGTCTCACCTGCCTGCGTCATTCCCGAGATCATCTTCCAGCGGCCCGGAGAAGCGGCGATCTAACTCGTCAGGACCTTTGCCAGCGGAGCCAGCGGGGCGCTAGCGCAGCACGTGCACGGGCAGGACTTTGCCCCCCGACGTGGCGATCGGACGGCGGCGTACGACGCGCAACGTGCCGGCTGCATGCCAGCGCTCGGCCATCATTCGCCGAGCGGGATCTCCGCCGCCGAGAGACGACAGGACGGCCGCGATGACATCCGCGTCGGGAAGCGGTCCGAGTTCCGGGGCGACGAGAACCTCGATCACTGGCAGGCCGTCCTGCTCGCGCTCGACGAGCTGGAAATCACCGGCGCGGCCTCCGAAGCGGGCTGGCAGCGCCTCCTCCACGAGGCTCATGAGGTCAGCGCCGAGGAACGACATCCCCTCGCTGGTGAGCTTCTCTTGGCTACGGATCTCACGTAGGTGCACTACCAAGCCGAGCTCGTCCAGCGGGCAGCCGCAGCGCCGCTCTTCGACCACTGCGCAGTCGTCGACCTCGACGTTGAGCAGAAGCTTGGGGGACACGGGCAGCAATGTGGTCAGCAGCAGAGGGCCGCCCGCTTGCGGTTGCAGCAGCGCCAGCTTGTCCGTAAGCAGGTGCACATCATCAAGCGCTCGCGGCGCCGCACAGGCCAGGCCGATCCGGCCGACCTCGGCCATCGAGTAATGACAGGTCGCCCGCACTCCGGCCTGCTCCAGCACCTCCGCCTTCGCCGCCGTGTACGGCTCGCCGCCGACACGCAGCACCGATCCCTCCAGCCTGAGCCCACGGGCGGCGGCCGCCGCGCATATCCGCACCGCTGAGGAGGCGTTGGTCTCCAGCAGTCCTGGACGCCTCTCCCGCGTCCGAGCCGCCAGCCATTCGGCGACCACGCCGGCGTGAGCCAGCGGGACGTGCTCCGGCGCGGGCAGCGGGCTGCCCAGCGCTCGCGCGGCACGCAGCGCGGCGGGGACGAGGGCCGGGACGAGGCCGTCGCGGCGCAGGCGCGGCGCGTGCTGGGAGAACCAGCGCTCGACCGGTCGCCCCAGCTTCGCGTGGCGCAGCACGTTCTTGAGCCCCGCGACGCCGGGAGGAGCGGCCAGCCACACGGCGTATGGGTGCTCTCCCAAACCGAACGCGTCGAGGAACAGCGCGTGGTGGCCCGCTTCGCAGGCGAGCAGATCGAGGTCGATCAGCACCCGTCGTCCGCCCGAGCGCTCTGGACGACGATTCACTCGCGGCATCATCGCATCACCGCATCGTGATGGTAAGATGCGATCGTGGCCAAGGTACGTACGACGCTCACAATCGACGAGGACGTCCTGAAGTGGGTCAAGATTCGCGCAGCGCGTACCGGCCTCTCGGACAGCGCCGTGATTGAGGAATCTCTGCGCCGCGACCTCAAGCTCGACGTTCTCGACGAGCTGTGGGCAAACGCGACCATGTCCGAAGCCAAGGCGTCTGAGCTCGCCGTGGAGGCACAGCACGCGACCAGGCCTGGCCGACGGTCATCTGGTGCGCGCGGTCGTTGACGTCAACGTCCTGATCTCAGGGGTGCTATCCGCCAAGGGGTCATCGGCCGAGATCCTGCGTGCTAGCCGCAACGGCGAGTTTGAGCTCATCGTCTCTGAGTTGCTGCTGGCTGAGTTGAGGCGGACGCTCGCCTATCCCAAGCTCCGTAAGCGCATCGCTCCGGAGATAGCCGCCGCCTTCGCCAACTGGATCCGCGACCACGAAACCGTCGCCGAGGATCCAGCAAGCCCGCCGCCGGTTGCCTCCCGAGACCCTGATGACGACTACCTCCTAGCCCTCGCAATCGACCGCCGCGCGTACCTGGTCACCGGCGATCAGGACCTGCTCGTCCTGAGCAGCGACCTCCCGATCCTCACACCGGCACAGTTCGCGATCGAGCTCCGCGAGACCCGCTGAGCAACCGCAGATCGCATCGCTGTCGCTGTGCCAGCCACCCCGGCATCACGTATGGGTCCCGTCCGCGGCCGAGGACTCGCCCGGGGGCGACTCGACGAGCGGCGGGTCGACGAGGGGTTAGACAGCTCTCGCGTGGCGAGAACACGAATGCAATCGCGCGGCCGGTTCAAGCGCCGTACGTTCACAACCTCTACCGGCACCTCGCGGCCTGCGACCTCGCTGTCGTCCAGGGCGGGCTCACCACCGCGATGGAACTGACAGCGCAGAAGCGACCGTTCCTGTACTTCCCCCTGCGCCACCACTTCGAGCAGAACTTCCACGTCCGCCACCGCCTCGAACGCTACGGCGCCGGCCGTCGCATGGACTACGAGGACTCGCCGCCCGAGCTCATCGCGGCGGCCATTGCCGACGAGATCGACCACAAGGTCGCATATCGCGACGTCGAGACCGACGGCGCCGCCAACGCCGCTCGGCGCATCGCCGAACTCCTCTAGCCCTCCACGGCGCAACTGGATCGGTGCTGAACCAGCACTCTCCACAGGGAGCAGTGGGTGCGAGAGTCCCGGACTTTCACTCCGCTGCAACCGTCTCTTTCCAGGTCTTCGCCAGTGGAGCCAGCCGGGATCGAACCGGCGACCTCCTGCTTGCAAAGCGAACCGACGATCGCCCCATTAGGGCGTGAAAGCCCCGCCAGTATTGGGGATACGGGGTCCTCTCGCGTTCTCGGGGGGCCTCGGCGGATTGCCGTTATTTGCGGGCGATGCCGCGGGATTTAGGTTTAGGCCAACGAGTTCGCCGTTGGCCAATTGCCGATGCGAATGGGCTCCGCCGATTCGCGATTTCTGAACCGAAGGTCGCTCCGTCTCGGCGCGACGAAAGGGGGATGTCCCCCCCGGTCGTTGCGCTGCGGCAATTCGGCGGTGCCGGACCCGTTGTTTGCGTAGAGGGATGGTGGCCTGCGATCACTCAGGAACACAAAGCGGCGCGACCCGGTACTTGCAGGAGATCGGGCAATTGCGCTTTGTATTGGTGTGCGACCAGTGCGGAGCTGAGTGCAGCGAGATCACGAGACTTGACTACCGTCCGCAGGCGCGGCTCGACGCTCAATCGAATCGAGGTCCGCGCTCTGAAACGCTCGCCGGACGCGCTCGGCAACGAGCTGCGCGAATTGGTCGCCGGCGAGTTGGCGGGCCAGCGGCGGAATGTGCGGCGCGTCGTTGAGTGCCAGTGCTCGTCGCGCGCTCTCGGTAATGGGGGACTCGCGCCCTTCGGCGTCTCCGGGGAGCCTCGGCGGATAGCCGCGGATTGCGGCGATGCGGCGGGGTCTCGGCCCCGTTGGCCGATTGGGCGGGTCCCCCCCAGACCCCGCGCGGGGGGCGGCTATAATCCTCTGCGCCGAGTGCCCCATGCGCGAGGCGGCCCCCTTTCCGTCACCTTAAGCCAGGCCATGTCGCCTCGGGGGGAATAGGCGGAGCGTTTTCTATAGGGCCACGGGCGTCACGACCCCGCTGACAGTTAGACCCATCCCCGACAGCGGGAGGGTCCGTCACGGAGGTCGTGAAAGTGGAGGCCAAATCAGGCCGCGCGCCCAACCGCGTGAAGTATCTGCGCGAGACGCTTGGCGTTAGCAAGAACGAGTTGTGCCGCAGGGCTCCCGTCTCGATACGGGAGTTGACGCTCATCGAGCAGGGCCATGTGCCCGGGCTGCGGGTCGCCCGCCGGATTGCCGAGAACGTGATCGTCGCCCCGGTCCCGCTGGCCGATTCGGAGGCCGCCGCCCTAGAGGCCCGCTAACGCGAAAAGCCGTGGATTACCAGGTCTTCGCCAGTGGAGCCAGCCGGGATCGAACCGGCGACCTCCTGCTTGCAAAGCGAACCGGCGACCTCCTGCTTGCAAAGAAACCCGTCAGGACGGGTGAATTGGCATGATTTGCTGGGCATTCCCCCGTCAGGGCCGCAGACGAGCTGGGCGAAAGCTCGACTCGTTTGCAGGCACTTTGCGGGACGTTGGTCCACGGAAGTAGCTGCGTGGACCAGCGCCGCGGCCGCCGAGCCGCGGGTCCTCCTCGGGGCAATAGACGCTCCGAGGGGGTGAACGCTAGGCGTTGAGATCCCCTCAGTCGGGGCCTCGTCCGCCGAGCGGACGAGCGATCTGCCCCTTAACGGCTTCGACCCCCGGACCAGCTGCGCCAACAGCTGAGGGGGATCGAGGCAACAACCGAAGCTCTTGGTCCGTAGCGGGACGGGAGTCAAGTCTAGCGACGCCTCGGACGGACTCGCGGAAGCCGACGATCAGATGCACAGGCTCGAACGTGGAGTGTGGTGGATGAGCCGACAGGCGATCGCCGCCGTGCTCGCGCGGACCGACCTTGCATCGGGCGAGCGCCTGGTGGCGCTCTCGCTCGCGAGCTTTGCCGGCCGCGACAACCGCGCCTGGCCGGGCGCGCCGGCGGCGTCGGCGCGCGCTGGTTTGAGCAGGAGCCGCTACCAGCAGGCGCGGGAGCAGCTCGTCGCGCGCGGCCTGGTGGTCGTCGACGAGCGCGCCACCGGTCGTGGCCGAGCGAGCACGGTCACCCTCATGTTCGCCGACACCGGTCCGTGGTGGGACGGCGAGATCAACGTCGACCTGTTCGAGACGCGTGCTCGCCTACAGCCGGGCACGGGGCCCCGAGCGGCTCCTCCTCTCGACGATGGCGGCGCTCGCGGATGACGAGGGAGCGGTGTGTGACCTCTCGACGGAGCAGCTGTGCGCCGCGGCCGGCATTGCCGATCGGACCTACCGCCGGGCTCGAGCGGCGTTGCTCGCTACCGGACAGCTCGAGCTCGTCAGCGGCGTCGGCGGCCGCGGGAACACAAACGTGTGGAGCATTCGCGATCCGCGCGCGAACGGCGACGGGCTCCCCCACCGCGCTCCGAAACGTGTGTCGCCACCGGCGGGGGCACGTCCTCTCGTGGCGGCAGCGTCGTCGGAGCGCAGAGCTGCTGCTCTCGAGCCGTCCACGGCGGGCACTGAAAAGGGCGGTCAGGATCGGACACTTTCGCGTGGAAACCGTCCGATCCTGACCGGGGTTTCCACCGTAAAGGGCGGTCACGATCGGACACTTTCGGACGAGAACTGTCCTGTCCTGACCGGGGTTTCGGCCACAAAGGGCGGCCAGGATCAGACACTTTTCGAGCTCGGGCCGCCGGAAACCCCGGCACAAACCCCGGCGAAAACCCCGGCAGAAACCCCGGCGCCTAACGCGCGCGCGGGAAAAGAACCCCAGAACCCCAGAACCAGGAAAGACCCCCCCAGCCCCCCTGGAGGGGGGAGCTTGCCTGACTCGGTGACCGTCGAGCAGAGCTACGTCACCGAGCGCGGACGGCGAGCGGCGACGCCTCGTCCGCATTGACCTCGACGAGGTCCGTCGAGGCCTCGGGATCCCCGACTGCTGCCGATCGCGGCGACTGGCAACGAATCCGCGAGCTGCTCGAGGAGACGGTCGGTGAGAGCACGTTTGCGATCTGGCTTGAGCCGGTGGAGCTGATCGCGGTCGACGGCGAGTGTCGGCTCGTCCTGGCGGTGCCATCGGCGACGGCTTCGTGGACGGCGAAACGGTTCGGCCGGCTTCTGGCGAACTGCTCTGCCCGGGTCGGGCGCGAACTGCGGCTCGCGGATGAGCCCGAGCGCATCGCGCTCGGGGGCGGAGACGGACGTCCGGCGCCAGCGGCGCGGGGCTTGCACATCAACCAACAGGAGGTGTCGTGATGGTCACTGTCGTGGCAAACCAAAAGGGCGGTGTAGGCAAGACGACGACAGCAGCGAACATCGGCGCGCTGCTCGCCCGCCGAGGCGGACGAGTCCTTGTCGTCGATACGGACCCGCAGTTCGCGCTCACCCGACAGCTCGGGCTCGACGCCCGTTCGCTGGGTGTGAACCTGGTCGACGTGCTCGCCGGGCGAGCAAGCGCGACCGACGCGATCGTGCGTGGCGTGCACGGGGTCGACGTCATACCGGCGGCCGGCGAACTGGCCGGCGTCGAGATGAGCCTGGTCGGCGAGCTTGGTCGCGAGCGGTTCCTCCACGACGCGCTCGAAGCGTTGATCGAGGAGTACGACGAGGTCGTGATCGACACTCCCCCGAACCTCGGCCTGCTGACCGTCAACGCGCTCGTGTGCGCCGACTACGTGCTCGCCCCTGTCAGCGCCGAGGATGAGGGCGCGGTTCACGGGATCCTCGAGCTGCGCGTCACGATCGCCAAGCTCGCCAAGCGCCTCGGCGGAGAGACGCCGCCGCTGGTCGCCGTCGTGACGCGTTGGAGTCCGACCCGCGTCAGCAGCCGGACGGTTGAGGACCAGCTGACGGAGGCTGGGCTACCGCCCGTCGCGCGGATCCGCCTGCGGTCGGCCTTGGTCGCGGAGGCCGCCGCGGCGCGCGTCCCGGTCGCGACGTTGGCGCCCGACAGCTGCGTCGCGCTGGCCTACGGCGACGTCGTCGAGCTCCTCGCCGGGACGGCGGCACGATGAGCGCGATCCATCGACGTGGCCTTCGGGTCGACGACCCGCTCGCCGCCGGGGACGCTTCCCGCGACGAGCACGGCGCCTCGTCGGTCGTAGGCAACGTCGGTCTTGGCGGGGACCGGCTGAGAGACATCCCGCTTGCTCAGATCCACGCGAACCCCGCCCAGCCGCGTAAGCGCTTCGACGAGTCGGCGTTGGCGTCACTGGCGGACTCGATCCGGGAGCGGGGCGTTCTGCAGCCGGTGATCGTCCGCCCCGCCGGCGACGAGTACGAGCTCGTTGCCGGCGAGCGCCGCTGGCGCGCCGCCGAGCTGGCGGGAGAGGAGACGATCCCCGCGCTCGTCGACGGTGCGCTCGACGAGGCCGGCTCGCTCGAGCTCGCGCTGATCGAGAACGTCGTGCGCGAGGACCTGACCGCGATCGAGCAGGCCAGGACGCTCGCAGTCCTGCTCGGCGACCTCCGGATGACCGGCGCCGTGCGTCGCGAAGCGGCTGGGTCGCAGCCGGGCGGACATCGTCAACACGGTGCGGCTGCTCGACCTGCCCGATGAGGCGATCGACTTGATCGACTCGGGAGCGCTCAGCAAGGGCCACGGGAAGGCGCTGCTCGCCGAGCCCGACCATCACCGCCGGCGCGTCCTCGCCCGTCGCGCCGCGGAGGGCGGGTGGTCGGTACGCGCGCTCGAGGCCGAGATCACCCGCGGCGCCAAGCCGGCGGCGCCGCGTCGTTTGCCGCATCCGGACCAGTGCGCCGCGGCCGCCAAGCTGCAGGACGCGATCGCCAACGCAACCGGGTGCGAAGCGCGTGCGACGCCGCACCGGCGCGGCTTTCAGATCATCCTCGACCAGGCCGCCGCCGACCGCCTCGCGCGGATCCTCGGCGGCGATATGACGGCGCTATGACGCGAGCGCGCCGCCCGATCGCCGAGCGCTGGCGCGGGTGTTCCACGTGGAACACCCGGTCAGGTAGTGCCGCTCAAAGTGCCGCACAAAGTGCCGCTCGTTGTGCGGCACCCGGAGTGGCCCCCGCCCCCGCCAGCACTAGGGATTGGTGGGGTGAGAGATCCCGACTACCCGCCCTCCACGAGGTCGTTCGGGTAGTCGGGATCTCTCACTCTGGACTGTCTGTGATGACGGGGGCGGGGGCCACTGTGAAAGCCATGGCTGGGAGCTGTTCAAGCATCAGAAGCAAGGTGAGATGAGATGAAAAGAACATCAAAATCAACATCAGAGGCAACGACCAGGACGGGACCGGCGGTGATCAGATGCCGGTCGGCGATCGGGGAGGTGCGGCGGTGAGTCGGAGGTTGGGTCCGGGTCCTGCGACGGTGGAGGGGTTGTGCTGGCTGGCGCGGGTGGGGCCGGCTCCGGTCGATGCATGGGCATGCGCGATGGGATGGCACCCTGGCACCGCACGGTCACACGCGGCGAGGTTGACGCGCGTCGGCTGGGTCGAGCGGACCTCGACGAAGCGCGGCCGTGGATCGCTGCTGTTCGCCACGCGACTTGGGGTTCAGGTGGCCGAGGTGCCGGTGCCGCCGGCACCCGAGCCGGCGCCGACATGGTGGGCGCATCTGGCCGGATGCGCCTGGGTCGCCGCATGGCTGACCGCGCGTGGGCGCGAGATGCTCGCGCCTCGGGAGCTGCTCCTCGATGACGCGTGGAGCGGCGAGCTGAGCGCGGGCCCGGGACGGCGAGTGGTGCACCGGCCGGATCTCGTGGGCGTGGTGCCGGGCCGGCGCCCGGCGGCGATCGAGGTCGAGTTGGCGAGAAAGTCCAAGGCGAGGTTGCGGGCGATCCTTGGTCTGCACGCGAGGTGGATCGCGGCCGGACGCTCCGGAGCTTGCGTGTACGTGTGCGGGGACGACGCGATTCGCGAGCTCGTGGTCAGCCAGGCCGCGCTGGCCGGGCTGCGGCTCGAGGACGGCGGCCTCCGGGTGGAGCTGCTCGAGACGATCAAGGAACTGGCGCTCGCAGCGAGCGCGGACGCGGTCGCCGAAACGCGCATGGCCGGAGCAACGCGATGAGCTCGGTCGGCGTGATCGCCGACGTCGCGGCGATCCTCGCGTTCGGCGCCCTGGGCGCGCTGTGCGCTTGGATCACGCGCCGCTTCACGACGCTCTCGGCGCGCAACTTCTACGCGCCGGCGGCCGTGTTCGTTGCGGCCCTCGGCGTGGCGGTCGCACTCCGCGCCTGGGGGGCCGTGATGGGTGTCGCCCCGGTCTGCGCGTTTGCGGTCGCATCCGCGACCCACGGCCGGCGGATGCGGCTCGCGGACCTCGGCGCCGGCGAGGAGCTGCGCTCCTACGAGCAGGCACGTCGATGGCTGTGGCAACCGGCGCCGCCGCGGCGCCCGGGCGAGCGAACCTACCTCCGCTCCCAAGGCGAGCTCGTGCACCGGCGGCCGTGGCCCGATCACGTCGCGTACGTGCCGATGGGCCATGCGGACCGCGCCGGGATGCGGTTGCCGCTCGGCGAGGGACAGCACATCTTCGCCTGCGGAGCGACCGGCTCCGGCAAGACGACGACGATGCGCCGCGTGCTCGCCGCCCGGACCCTGACGCAGGGGGCGGCGCTGCTGATCCTCGACCAGAAGGGCGACCAGGAGGACGTCGAGCAGATGAGCCGGCTCGCGGCCGCCGCCGGAGTCCCGTTCGTCTTGATCGACCCGCTGGACGCGGCCAGCGATCGCTACCAGCCGCTGTGGGGCACCCCGGCCCAGGTCGCCGCCCGGGCGGTCGAGCCGATCAAGCAATCCGAGCCCTACTACTACGACGTTCTCCGCCTGCACCTCGACACCGTTTGCCGGGTGCTGCACGCCGCCGACCGGTGGCCACCGTCGATCCCATTCCTGATCGACGCCTGCCATCCGCAGCACTACGAGGCGCTCAAGGCCGTCGCTAACGGACTCGGAGAAGAGCACCGCCAGCTCGTCCGCCGCGTCGAAGAGCACGGCGAATACGTCTCCTCGCGCAAGGGCAACGAGGATCTCTCGGGCGGTTCCGCGCGACTGCAGGTCGCCCTGGCATTGGCCAACCGGGAGATCGTCACGCCTCGGATCACGCCCGATGGCGAGGCCGTCGGCGTGGGACTCGTCGAGGCGCTCCGCGCACGTGCCGTCGTGATGTGGCGGATGCACGCCGACGTGATGCCCGACGAGGCGGCCGCCATGACCGTGCTTGCGCTCGCGGACCTCCACGACGCCGCCGGCCAGGCCGGCGTCCCGTGGACGCTGATGCTCGATGAGTTCGGCGCCGTCATCAAGATGGCGGCCAGTCGCGCCGTCGCGATCCTGCAACGCGGCCGCAGCCACGGCGGCCAGGTGATCGTCGTCACCCAGTCGGTCGCCGATCCCGAGGCGCTCTCCGGACAACCGGGCCTACTGCCGAGCCTGACCGACAACTTCTCGGGCGTCGTCGCACACCGGCAGACCGCTCCTGAATCGCGCGACTGGTTGGCGAAGCTGATGGGCACGAGAGCGCTGTGGCAGTCCACGAATCAGACCAGCGGTCATGGCACGCAACACTCAGGTCGCGGGTCCGCGCGTCGCGTCCGAGAGTTCAGGATCGGCTCGGACATGTTCGCCGAGCTCGGCCGGGGCGAGGCCGTCATCTACACGACCCTCGGGCCCGATCCGCTCCGCACGAGCATCCTCCCCGTCGAGCTCGACGACTGTCAGCCCGAGCGGATCGGAGCGGGCCCTCGGCACGCGTGCGAGCTGCCCGTCCACCCCGAGCTCAGCCTGCCGTCGGTCGTCGACGCCGCCGGCGAGGGTCCTAGCTCCGCCGAGATCGACCCGGGTAGCGCGGACCTGTGATCTCGTCCAGACCTGACGCCTTCCGCTCTGCTGCCCTGCCGTTCGGATGCGCCGCGCCGGTGCGGTCTACCGCGACGAGGTCTCAAAGGCGTGCTCGAAGGCGCGCGGCAAACCATGTCCGGATTGCAGCGGCTCCGCCCTGCAGCGCGCCCGCTGGCGAGTGCCTGGTCACCACGTGGCCGGTGCGGATGGCGAGCAGCGC
>CAWDCP010000010.1:0-47761 GCA_963800815.1 uncultured Solirubrobacteraceae bacterium | reverse complement strand
CCCGCCTCCGGACTTGAACCGGAAACCCCTTCATTACAAGTGAAGTGCTCTGCCAATTGAGCTAGGCGGGCGTGCTCGGGAGTCGATCGTATGACGTCGCGGCACGCGCCCGGACCAGCGACGGGGCGGGCTCGGGAGACTGCCGCTCAGGCCGCCGCGGCCGACAGCTCGGCCTTCCACCACGCGATCGTCTCGCTCATTGTTCGTCGGAGGGGGATCTCGGGGTTCCAGCCGGTGGCCGCGGTGAGGCGCTCGTGGGATCCCCGAAGGTCCATGACCTCGTGGGCGCGGACGCGGTCGGGGTCGACGGTGTGCTCGACCTCGATCGGGGCGATCAGCTCCGCGAGCAGCCGAACCTGGTCGCCCGCCGAGACGGATTCGCCCGAGCAGACGTTATAGACGCTGGGGTCGGCCGCCTCGGCGAGCAGGCGGTAGGCGCGGACGACGTCGCGCACGTCGGTGAAGTCGCGTCGCGTATCTGGATTGCCGGTGGCGATGCGAAGCCTCTCCGCGCCGGCGAGGCGGCCCTCGGCCGCCTGGCGGGCGAGCGAGGAGAGGATGAAGATCGAACGCTGGCCCGGGCCGGAGTGGTTGAACGGGCGGGCGCGGACGATCTCGAGGCCGTAGGCGTCGGCGTACACATCGGCCAGGAGCTCGCCGGCGGTCTTGGAGACGGCGTAGGGATTGGCCGGCGCAAGCGGTGCACCTTCGGTGATCGGCAGCTTCGCCGCCGTGCCGTAGACCTCGCACGAGCTGACCCAGACCAGGCGCGCATCCGGTGCCTCGTGGCGGACCGCCTCGAGCATGGCCAGGGCGCTCGCCCCGTTGTCCGCCAGCGTCGTCGCCGGGTCATCCCACGAGCGCCCGACGGAGCTGAGCGCGGCGAGGTGATAGACGATCTCGGGACCGGCCTCTCGCACGACACCGCGCACCGCCGGCGCGTCGGTCAGGTCGAGCGCGATCCCCGCGCCGCCGCCTTCGGGCACGGTGCCGGTGCGCGAGACGCCGAGCACATCGTCGCCCGCACGGGAACACGCGCGCGCGAGATGACCGCCGGCGAAACCCGAGGCCCCCGTGATCAGGACGCGCATTCGGGCGCCTTTCGGACCGCGGCTAGGGAGCGGGCTCGACCGAAACGGCGTGCTCGAGCGTTCCGTGGCCGTTACTGGAGAATTCGACCTCGCTCTCGGGCGGGGCCGGCTCGGGCTCGGCGTTGAGCCGTCGCTCGAGCTCTCCGAGCACGATGCCGAACAGCGCATGGCGCCAGGCCGCCTGGGCGAAGCCGCGGCGGTTCCCCGACAGCTTGGGCAGATCCTTGCGAGCCGGGTGGTAGCGGTCGGTGAGCGCCACCAGCGGCCACAGCCCGACGTGCTCGACCATCGCCACGAAGGGACCGCGAGCGACCGGCGGCAGGGGCAGCGACGGGGCGAGGTTGGAGTACACGGCTCCGAACACGGCGCCGTTGGCCATGTGCATCGCGAAGCCGATCGGGTACCAGCCGTCGCCCTGAGTGACCGCCTTGCCGAGCAGTTCGACGTCGTCGAAGCGCGAGCCGAACACGAGCTTGTCGAGCGGCTGCTGGAGCGCCCAGGCAGCCGCTGCGACAGCGCCACAGACGGCTCCCCTCAGCGTTCGCGTGTGGTCGATGCCGGGACTCAAGAAGTGCAAACTGTAACGCGCGGAGGCCGTGCGGGTACGCCTGTGTGCGATGGATGACCAGGTCGTTCACACCCGCGCCCGGGAGAAGGGAGCCAATCCCTTCGTGTATTGGCTCATCCGAGCGATCTTCCAGCCGTTCTTCCACATCTACTTCCGGCTGAGCCGGATCGGGCGTGAGCACATCCCCAGGCGAGGGGGGCGTGATCCTGGCCGCCAACCACCGCAGTTTCCTGGACCCGTTCGTGATCGGCACGATGGCCAAACGGCCGATGTACTACGTGGCCAAGAAGGAGCTGTTCTCCCGCCCGTGGCAGGCGTGGATCCTGAGCGCGCTCGGCGCATTCCCCGTCGACCGCGGGGCGGCCGACGGGAACATGATCGAGACCGCGAAGGCGATCCTCGCCCGCGGCGACATCGTGTTGATCTTCCCCGAGGGAACGCGCACGCGGCCCGGGTCGCTCGGAAAGCCCAGGCGCGGCGTCGGCCGGCTCGCGCTCGAGACCGGCGCCGCCGTGATCCCGATCGCCGTGATCGGCACCGAGAGTGTGCGCCGGGGCTGGCGGATCCGTCCCCACAAGGTCCGGATCCGGGCCGGACGCCCGCTCACGTTCCCGCGGGTGGAGGGCGCGTCCCCGGCGCTGGCCGGCGCCGTCACCGAGCGCATCTGGCCGTGCGTGATGCTCCAGTGGGAGTGGCTGGGTGGCCTGCCGCCGATCCGCAGGGCTGCGATCATCGGCGCGGGGTCGTGGGGCACGGCGCTGGCGGCATCCCTCGCGCGAGCCGGCTTCGAGGTCGATCTGGGCTGCCGGACGGGGGAGCAGGCCGCGGAGCTTGCGGCGACCCGCGAGAACGGCGTCCACCTCCCCGGCGTCGAGCTGCCCGACTCCGTCCATGTCATGCGCGCAGCCGAGCTGGAGCTCGGTGGCCACGACCTCGTCTGCCTCGCCGTTCCGGCGCGCTCGCTGCCCGCGGCGCTTGCCGCGCACGCCGAGCGGATTCCCCGGCGTGCAGGCGTGCTCGTCCTCTCCAAGGGCCTCGTGCCGCCGCTGGGGACGCTCCCCTCGGCGTTCGCCTCCGAGCGCGTCGACGCCCGCGCGGTGGCCGTCCTGGGCGGCCCCTCGCATGCCGCCGAGGTCTTGGAGCACGGGGTTTCGGTGGTTCTCGCCTCGCTTGACGGCTCGTTCGCGCGGCAGCTGTCCGACGCGCTCGTGCTCGCCGGGCTCGACGTCACGATCACCAACGACGTGACCGGCGTCGAGCTCGCCGCGTGCGCCAACAACGTCGCGGTTCTGGCCGCCGCCGCAGCGGCGCCGGCCGGACCCAACGTGGCCGGCGCGGCGGCCGGGAAGGTGTTCGCCGAGGTCGACGCGCTGGCCCGCTCGCGGGGCGGCCGGCCGGAGACGTTCGCGGGTCTCGCCGGCGCCGGCGACCTCGTCGCCACCGTGGTCGCCACGAGCTCGCGCAACCGGCGCGCCGGAGAGCTGCCCGCGCAGGGCGTCCCCGCGGCCGAGATCGGCCCGGCTTTCGGCCAGGCGGCCGAAGCGGCCGTCGACTCGATCCCGCTGCTGATCTCGGCGGCGCGCCAGGCGCGCCTGAGCACCCCGGCGCTCGACGGCCTCGCCGCGCTCGTGGAGGGACGCATCGAGCCCGAGCACTGGACGGCCGCGGTGACCGCGCCGGCGCGACCGGCCCCCACACGCTCGGTACGCGCGGCGTAGCGAAGGTACGCTCCCATGCTGTGGCCGAGCCATTACCCAGGAACAAGGCGGAACTCGACGCTCGGTTCACCGAGCTCTACCGCGCTCATCTGCGCGACGTCTACTCCTACAGCTACTACCGCGTCGGCAACCACCACGACGCCGAGGACCTCACCGAGCAGACATTCCTGCAGGCCTATCGCCACTTCGAGCGGGCGCTGCGCGAGTCCGATGGGCGGCCGCTGCGGCCGTGGCTCATCCGGATCGCCCACAACCTGGCGGCCAACTTCTACCGCGATCGCTCCCGCAAGCCGGAGTCCGCGATCGAGGACGCCGGCGTCATCTCCTCGCCGCACACCACGGAGTCGCTGGTGGAGGGACGGGAGGAGCTCAAGGCGATTCTCGAAGGCGTCTCGCAACTGCCCGATGACCGGCGGGAGGCACTGATCATGAGATTTGCGCTCGGTATGGACAACCGCGAGATCGCGCGGGCGCTCGGCAGGACCGACGGCGCGACCAAGGTGCTGCTGCACCGCGCGATCCGCCAGCTCGAGGGGATGGTCGCGCAACCCGAAGTCGAGGAGGGCTCACGATGACGGCAGGGACGGCAGATTTCGAAGCGCTTCTGCGCGAGGCGCTGGCACCCGTGGATCCTCCCGCGGACCTCGCCCAGCGGCTCGAGCTCACGCTGGTGAACCTCACCGAGCTGGCGCAGGACGAGCTCGAGTCGTGGGAGCTGCGCGCGATGCGCGACCCGCGCAACTGGGTCCGGCCGGCCGCCGCTGCGGTCGTCGGCGTGAGCGCCGGCACGGCGCTGGTCGTCCTGCGGGTCCGGGGCCGCCATCGCTCTCGCAAGCAGCAGTCGGGCAACCTGCTGGAGCTCGGCCAGCGCACGCTGCAGGACTTCGCGGAAGAGGCGCGCCGGATCCTTCCCGACCGGTGAGCGCAGGCGGGCGGCGAGCGCCCTCGCCTTCCGCTTAACCACGATTGCTAGCGTGGAATCCATGGCTGTCTGCTACCGCCACCCCAATCGTGAGACAGGAGTCTCGTGCTCCTCCTGCGGCCGGCCGATCTGCCCAGACTGCATGACCCCGACGCCGGTCGGGATGCGCTGCCCCGAGTGCGCCCGGGACCGGACGAAGGTCAAGACGGCCGCCTCGATCTCCAACACGCCTGTCGTGACCCAGGCGCTGATCGCGATGAACGTGATCGTCTACCTGATCGAGACGATCAGCGGAGGCGGGACCGGCCAGATCTACGTCAAGGGCGCGCTGTTCGGCCCTCTGATCGATCAGAACCACGAGTACTGGCGCATCGTCACGTCCGGGTTCCTGCACGCCAGCATCCTGCACCTGCTGTTCAACATGGTGTTCCTCTACGTGATGGGGATGATGCTCGAGCCGGCGATCGGGCGGCTGAACTTCGCCGCGGTGTACTTCACGTCGCTGCTGACGGGCTCGTTCGGGGCGCTGCTGTTCCAGCCCCAGGCGCCGACCGTGGGCGCCTCCGGAGCCTGCTTCGGCGTGCTCGGAGCGCTCATCGTGGTCGCCCACGCGCGGCACATCCCGATCTGGCAGAGCGGGCTCGGTCCCACGCTGGCGATCAACATCGTGTTCTCGCTGAGCGTCGCGGGCATCTCGATCGGAGGCCACCTCGGCGGACTGATCGGCGGCCTGATCACCGGCGCGCTGATCGTCGAGCTCGGCGAGCGACGGCGGATGCAGACCGCAGCCCTGGCCGGCTGCTTCGTGGTGGCGTTGCTGGGTGTGGCCGGGGCGATCGCGGTGGCCGGCGGGACCGGACTGACCCCGCACGGGATCGGGTTCGGAGCCTAGGGCTCGACCCCGGCCGGGCGCGTCAGAGCTCGACCGCCAACGCACGTCCGGGCGACTCGCGGACCCGCTCCGGGTGCAGGATGTGGGCGAGCAGCTCGAGGCCGTCGACGATGCGGGGGCCGGGACGCGAGAAGTACGCCGCCGCGTCGACGGCCACGACCTCGCCGGCGCCGAGCGCGGCGAGCTCGTCACGGTGCATCTCGGCCTCTCGGTGGGCGATCTCGGCGTCGTAGCCGCACGGCATCACGACCACGATGTCGGGCTGCGCGGCGGCGATCTCCTCCCAGGAGCGCTGCTCCGAGTGCTCGCCGGCGAACCCGAGCACGTCCTCGCCGCCGGCGTACTCGATCAGCTGCGGGGTCCAGTGCCCGGCGGCGAACGGCGGGTCGAGCCACTCCACGGCGGCGACACGGGGCCGGGGGGCGCCGCGGACCGCGAGACGGATACGGTCGATGCGAGCGGACGCCTCCTGCACGAGGTCGACCGCGGCATCCCTGCGGTCCGTGGCCTGGGCCAGCGTCCGCGCGTCGCCGAGGATCTCACCGACGGTGCGGGGATCGAGCGAGATCACCTTGGGGTGGGTGTCGATCTCGTCGGCCACGGCGCGCACATCGTCGTAGGAGACGGCGCAGACCGAGCACAGCGCCTGGGTGACGATCAGGTCGGGCTCCAGCTTCCGCAGCGCGTCGGCGTCGAGCTCGTAGATCGGCTCGCCGGCGAGTGTGCGCTCGCGGACGGCGGCGTCGATCTGGGCTGCCGTCAGGCCGGGCTCGAGCACGTCGCGCGTGATCCTGGGCAGTTCGCGGGCGGCGGCCGGATAGTCGCACTCGTGGGTGACGGCGATAAGGTCGGGCCCGAGGCCGAGCGCGAACAACATCTCGGTCGCCGAGGGGACAAGGCTGACGATGCGCATAGGAGGAGACACGATATGGCAGATCTGCTGAGCGATGACGTCATCGCGGCCAAGCTGGAGGGCGGGCAGTGGGAGCGCTCGGGCGACGAGATCGTGCGCGAGTGGACGTTCAAGGACTTCGCCGCGGCGATGGAGTTCGTCAACCGCGTCGCCGGGCAGGCCGAGGCGGCCAACCACCACCCGGACATCTTCCTCCACGGCTGGAACAAGGTGCGCCTGGCGTTGACCAACCACTCGGCGGGCGGCCTGACCGAGCCCGACTTCGAGATGGCGGAGCGCTTCGACGCGCTCGGCTGACGCGCCGGGCACGCCGCACAGACGCCAGTCTATGCGGCCCCGGCGGCCGGTACGATCGCAGCTGCGATGGCCGACCAGATCCCCGCAGCGCCGGCGCAGAGCGCCGTTGAGCTGAAGGCCCAGATCGAAGCCGAGCGCGCAGGCCGGCCGTTCGTGATCTACCGCGACGGTCGCGCCGAGCAGCAGATCTTCACGCTTTCCGATGAGCTCGAGCGCGTCATGGTCGGCCGGGGTGCGACGACCGGCATCTGGCTCGAGTGGGACACCGAGGTCTCGCGCGTGCATGCCGAGCTCGAACGGATCGGCGAGCACTGGACGGTCACCGACGACGGGCTGTCGCGCAACGGCACGCATGTCAACGGCGAGCGGGTGGTCGGCCGCCGGCGCTTGCACGACGGGGACGTGATCCGATTCGGGCGCACGTCGGCGACCTTCCGCCAGCCCCTGCAGGTCGACCTGACCGAGACCGAGGTCGCCACCGACGTGGTCGACCGCGCCAGCCTGTCCGATGCCCAGCGCCGCGTGCTGCTGGCGCTGTGCCGGCCGTTCAAGGAGTCGACGGGCTACGTCACGCCGGCGACCAACCAGCAGATCGCCGACGAGCTGTTCCTGAGCGTCGACGCGGTCAAGACGCATCTGCGAGCGCTGTTCGCCAAGTTCGGGATCGAGGACCTGGCCCAGAACCAGAAGCGGATCCGGCTCGTGGAGCTGGCCCTCAAGAGCGGCGTCGTGACGCCGCGCGACCTGTGACGCCGAGCCGACCAGGCAGGGGCCGAATTCGCCAGCGCGGCTGCTACCGTTCGCGAGGTCGCTGAATGAACGACGACGACCCATCTCGAAGTAGCCGCGCGACGGCTCAGGGCAGCCCCGCGCCGCAGCCTGCGTGAAGCCGCTGCTGCTCATCGCCACGGGCCTTCTGGTCCTGGTCAATGCGTACTTCGTGATCGCCGAATACGCGCTCGTGCGCTCCCGGCGGGCACGCCTGGAGGCGATGGCCGAGCAGGGCATCAAGGGTGCTCGCCGCGCGCTGGCCCAGGTCGACGACATCGGCCCCTACATCTCGGCCTGCCAGGTCGGGATCACGATGACCTCGATCGGCATCGGTGCGATCGGGGAGCCGACGATCGCCCACCTGCTCGAGCCCCTGCTCGGCCCGACCGTGGGCAAAGCCGTCTCGATCGTGATCTCGGTGATCATCGCCTATCTGCTCATCACCGTGGCCCAGGTCACGGTCGGGGAGCTCGTGCCGAAGCTCTACGCGATCCAGCACGCTGAGGGGGTGGCCCGGCGGATCGCCCCCTCGCTGGGCTTCTTCCGCCGCCTGTTCCATCCCTTCATCGTTCTGCTCACCGCGGCCTCGAACGCGATGCTGCGGATGCTCGGTACCGATCCCAACGCCGAGCCCGAGGGCGGGACTCCGGACGAGCTCAAGCGGATCATCGCCGAGTCCCAAACCGGCGGGCAGCTCGATCTGGGCGAGGCGAACATGCTCACCGGCGTCTTCCACCTCCACGAGCAGGAGGCCCGCCAGGTGATGACGCCGATCCCGGCGGTCGTCACAGTCGACGTGGCCGAATCGGTCGAGGACGCGCTGCGGCGCTGCGTGTCGACCGGCCATTCGCGCCTCGTCGTGACCGAGGATGAGAACCAGGACCGCGTCAAGGGGATCGTGCACGTCAACCAGCTCGTCAAGCTGATGATGTCCAAAGGCATGGCGGCGCACTTCGACGCGCTCGTCCGCGCCGCCCCGATCGTCCCCGAGACCAAGCCGCTCGATGACCTGCTGGCCGATCTCCAGCGCGAGCGGACCGAGCTGGCGATCGTGATCGACGAATACGGCCGCACCGCGGGCATCGTCACGATCGAGGACATCATCGAGGAGGTGGTGGGGGAGATCTCCGACGAGAACGACCCAGCCGGCGGGGCCATCCGGCGCCTGGCCAACGGTGACTGGTTCGTCCGTGGCCACGTCGCCGTGACCGACCTCGAGGATTACGGCCTCGATCTCCCCGTCGACACCGACGCCTACAACTCGGTCGGGGGCTTCGTGTTCGCCGAGCTCGGACGCCTGCCCAAGCGCGGTGACACGATCGCGGCCAACGGCTATTCGATCCGGGTCGAGTCGGTGCGCGAGAACCGGATCGAGGCGGTCAGGATCAGGGAGCGCAAGGCCCCCGCGCCGACGGCCTGACCGCGGCTGTGGCGCTCGCTCGCGACTTTCGTTACATTCCCTTGATCAGGACGCCGGGTGAGGCGCTCGTAGCAGCGTTGCACCCCCCGGTGGTTGAGAGGAGAGATGAAGCCGGCCCGGGAGGGCCGGCTTCGCCGTCTGTGGCCCCCGGCGCTCCGCGTCGCCTGAAGGCGGCCCGGCGCCGCAGCGCCGCGCGCGCTCCAACAAAAAGAAACCGGCCCGCTGGGGACGGGCCGGTTTCGTGCTTCTGGGGAGGAGGTGCTGCTATGAGGTACGTCGCACGTGAAGTGTCGGCCCGGTTGATGAATGAGCCTTAAAGAGTTACGTCACGCCGGATAAGTCCGTCGTCGACGAGCCCGCACCGCGGCTCTGCTCAGTCGTAGGTGTAGAAGCCGCGCTTCGTCTTGCGGCCGAGCGATCCAGCCGCAACAAGCTCCTGCAGCCGCTCCGGCACGGGCGTGCCGATCTCCTCGCCGATGGCCTGGGCCACGTCGAGTCCGACGAAATCGAGCAGGGCGATCGGACCCATCGGAAGCCCGGCCCCGAGCGTCATGCAGACGTCCACGTCCTCAGCGGCAATACCGGTCTGCGACATCAGCTCGACGGCGCTGAACAGATACGGGAACAGGAGCCGGTTGACCACGAAGCCGGGGACGTCGGGCACCTCCACGGGCGTCTTGCCGAGCGCCTCGCACAGCGCCACGGCACGCTCGCGGACGTGCGCGTCGGCCTCGGGTGGGTACACCAGCTCGACCAGCTGCATGCGGGGAACCGGATTGAACACGTGCAGCCCGACGAAGCGGTCCGGATGCCCGCTCGCCTTGGCGAGCTCGGCGATCGAGAGCGACGAGGTGGTCGTGGCCAGAATCGCGCGCGGGCCCGCGTGGCCCGACAGCTCGGCCAGGTCGGCCAGCAGGGCCGCCTTGTGCCCGTGGTGCTCGATCACCGCCTCGACGAGAAAGGTCGCTTCGGCCAGCGCGTCGAGATCGGTCACCACATGCACCCGGCCGGGCTCGAGCTCCTCGTCGGTGAGCTTGGCGTAGAGCTTGGCGATCGATGCGCGCGCACGCTCCGCCGAGCTGCCGGAACGGGCCCACAGCAAGACATCCCCGTGGCGCGCCGCCGTGGCTGCCAGGCCGCACGCGATTGCTCCCGCGCCGGCGATGCCCAGTCGTTCTTCCAAGGTGTCTCCCGCGGTTGGTTGACTCGCCAGTCAATCGCGAACAGTACGGGAACTTGGCTGATCGGGGCGCCGCCGGGGCCGGTGCTCAGCCCTGTTGCTCGGTCGGTCTGATCAGCAGCTCGTTGACGGCCACGTGGCGGGGCCGCGTGACGATATAGGCGATTGCGTCGGCGACGTCATCGGCCGCCAGCCGCTCGATCGAACCGAAGCGCTGGCTGATCTGCGCGAGCACCTCGGGGCGGTTGTGGCCGGCGAGCTCGGTCTCGACGGCGCCCGGCTCGACCAGGGCCACGCGCACGTGGCGACCGGTGACCTCCTGGCGCAGGGATTCGCTGAACGCGCCGACCCCGTGCTTGGTCAGGTTGTAGACGCCGCTGCCGGCGCGGGCCACGCGGCCCGCGACCGAGCTGATGTTGATCAGATCGGCCACGCGGCGACCCGAGTCCTCGGCCGCGGCGAGCAGATGGGGCAGCGCGGCATGGGCGCAGTACAGGAGGCCGAGCACGTTCAGCTCGACCATCCTCTGCCATTCCTGCACCGGCGCGTCGAGGATCGGGCCGAGCAGCATCACGCCGGCGTTGTTGACCAGGATGTCGAGCCGCCCGAGCTCTTCGACGGTGCGGGCCACCGCGTCGCGCGCCTGCTGCTCGTCGGTGACGTCAGCGCTGAGCGCCAGCGCCCGGCCGCCCTGTTCGCCGATCCGCTCGACCAGGCCCTCGAGCCGGACCGAGCGGCGGGCGAGCACGGCCACGGCCGCTCCCTCGCGGGCGAGACGCAGGGCGGTGGCCTCGCCGATCCCACTCGAGGCTCCGGTGACCAGGGCGACGGTGCCGGTGAGTGTGTCGTTCGTCATGCGGCGCTCCAGCGGAACCCGACCGGATCGGGGGTGGGGGGCAGGGGACTGGACGGCAACCCCGCCGGCGGGTCGTTCTCGTTGTAGCCGACGGGGGCAAGGTCGTTGGGCGTGTTCGGGTGAAACAGCGACGCCAGGTACTGCGCCTGCCCGCGGCCGGGTCCGAGCTCGAACTGGCCGCCGCCGTAAGCGCCGATCCGATGCTCGGCGCAGTAGTCGTAGGCGGCGCAGAGATCGCGCAGGCCGCCGATCCGCGACGGCTTGATGTTGACCATGCGCGGAGCGAACGGCAGGGCCTCGATGTCGGCGATCGAGTGAATCGGCGCGTCCCACGTGATCCGGTCGTGGTGAGGCTCGAGCACCGCCGCCGTCTCCGGGGTCTCGACGTCGGGGTCCTCGAGCCATGAGTCGGGGAAAGCGTCGACGACCCGCCGGTAGAGCACGGGATCGGGTGCCTGGTCCACGACCGTGCCGCGATACAGCGCCTTGAAGTCGACCGAGTCCACGGCGCCGGTGGCGACGAGCCCGGCGATCAGGTCAGGATCCCACGAGCTGGTCGGATCGAGCTTGAAGCGGAGGGTCGGATAGCGCTCGAGCCGGTGCGTGATCAGGTCCAGCGAGGGCGGCTCGCCGAGACGCAGCGAGACGACGAACGTGAGCGGGCTCGGCTCGCGACCGAGGACTTCGTGCAACGGTCGCCCGGCCTGCCTCAGGGCGAGATCGAGCGCGGCGCTGTGAAACGTCCAGCGACGGTACAACCGCGAGACGTCGCGCTGCGGCTCCACCGGGAACAGGTCGAGTGAGTCGATCAGGGCGCAGAACTCGCCCAGCGTGTAGCGCCCGGCGAGCGGCTGTGTCGGCCCGGTCTCCTGCATCGCCATCTGGTCCACGCCGTCGTACACGACGTCCTCACCAACGCCCTCGGCGCCGCCGCCGTGCAGGTGCACCACGGTGCTCAGCCGCTCGAACCCGCTCGAGACCTGCGCGCTGAGCCCCTCCAGGGAGTAGCTCTCGACCTCGAGCGGAAGCGGTGCGAGGAGGTCGAAAGTGGCCACGGGGGCCACAGCATATGCAACCGCCCTCTCCGGCCCCGGAAACGCCCTCGCTACCGGGCCTCGTCCTTGGCCGGGGCCTCGAGCCGGGCCACGAGCTCGTCGAGCCGGAGCTCCTCGAGGCCGCGATCGACCGCCTCGAGCTCGGTCGCGCAGAAGTCGACGAGGTCGCGTCCCTCCTTGACGAGATCGAGCGTCTCCCGCAGCCCCGCCTCGCCCGAGTCGAGCCGGCGGATGATCTCCTCGATTCGGGCCAGCGCGCTCTCGTAGGTCGGCCCGTTCACGACGGCTCTCCCGTCACCCGGGCCGGGAGGCGGCCGTCATGGAAGCGCAGCGTGAGCTCCTGGGCATCGTGCGCCGTTCGCGCCGAGGAGAGCGGCTCTCCGGCCGGGTCCTCGACCAGCACGTAGCCGCGCTCGAGCGTGCGGGCGGGGTCGTGCGCCGCGAGTGCGAGCGCGAGCCGCTCGAGGTCGCGCGTGCGCGTGTCGGTCGCGGCGGCACCCGCGCGCGCCAGGCTCGCGCCGAGGCGCGGCACATTCAGCGCCCCACGCCGGCGCTCAGAACGGGCGACGCCGGCCTTGCGGCCGAGCACGACCAGGTGCACCGAGGCCAGCCGCCGTCCCTGCTCGCTGCCACGGCGGGCGCTCGCTCTGAGCTCGCGAAGCAGCTGGTGCAGGCGGCGCCGGTGGCGCGCCACGTGCTCGGCCGGGGCGCGGGAGAGGGTCGCCAGCGTGCGCGCGCGGCCGAGCACGGCGCGTCGTCCGTGGCCCTGGAGCCGCCTGGCCGCGGCGGTCAGGTCGGCTCGCGCGGCCCGGCAGTCGATCGGCACGGCGGCCTCGGCGGCGTGTGTGGGCGTGGAGCAGGCGACGGCGGCCACCTCGTCGATCAGGGTCCGGTCGGTGTGATGCCCCACCGAGGAGATCACCGGCACGCGCAGCAGAGCGACCGTACGGCACAGCGACTCGTCGCAGAAGGCGAACAGGTCGGCCAGCGAGCCGCCGCCACGCGCGACGATCACCACCTCCACCGCCTCGATTGCCGCGAGCTCCCGCAGTGCCGCCGCGATCCGCGGCGCGGCGTGGCGGTCCTGGACGGGGACGAAGGCCCAGACCAGTCGCCCTCCCCAGCCACGGCGGCGCAGGCCGGCCACAACGTCGTCACGGGCCTTGCCGCGCTCGCCGGTGACGACGCCGATGGTCCGGGGCAGGGGCGGCCGGGCCAGCCGCTTCTGAGGCTCGAACAGCCCGTCGGCGTGGAGCCGGCGTCGCAGCCGCTCGAGCGCGACCAGCAGGTCGCCGTCACCGGCCGGGCGGAGCTCGGTGACGCTGAAGGTGAAGGAGGGCGAGGAGGCGGAGCTGCCGGGGTAGTAATCGCATCCGCCCCCGACGACAACCCGCATGCCGTCGGTCAGCGGCGTGCCGAGCGCTTCGAACTCGTTGCGCCACATCGAACATGGGAGCGCGCCGCGCGCATCGCGCAGCTCGAAGTAGACCCGGACGCGGCTGAGCCGGAACCCCCACACCTCTCCCACCAGCTGCACGCGGGCGAGCTCCTGGAGCCGGCGCTTGAGCTGCACCGCATAGGAACCGACCGGGTACGGGCCCGGGAAGGAGCTCCCCTCGATGCCCTCGGCGGGCGTGGCGACGACCTCGTCCATGCGCTTGTGGCGAGGCTACCGGGCCGCGGGGCGGATCTCGCGCCCGCAGCGCCCGCAGCGCCCGCCGCACGCCGGGCGGGCGCAGATCCCCGGGTCAGTCGGCCTGTGGGGCGGGCACGACCAGCACGGGCCGGTCGGAGAGCTGCAACAGCTTGTGGGGGGTCGAGCCGAGCAGCGCGCCACGCAGCGGGCTCTCGCCCCGGGTGCCGACCACGACCACGCGCGCGTCGCGCTCGGCGGCGAGCTCGGACAGGGCCTGTGCGGGCGAGCGCTCGACGATCACCGCCTCGACGTCGGTCCCGTCGTCGCCGGCCAGTTCCTTGGCCTCGCTGAGGCGCTTGGTGCCGAGGTCCTTGAGCGCCAGGTGGTAGTCGTGCAGCTCACCGCCGACCGGCGAGACCTCATAGCCGAAGGCGATGATCACCTTCTCGTTGTAGGCCTTGGCGACCTCGACGCCGACGCGGAGCGCCTCCTTGGAGCACGGCGAGCCGTCGTAGCCGACGATGATGCCGCTACTCATGGGACTGCCCCGCCGGCGAGTGGGCGACCAGGGCTGGATCGGCGACCTCTGGCTTGCGCTTGAAGAAGCCCGGGAACTTCCACTGACACAGGAGCATGAACGGGATCCCGAGCAGCAGCGCTCCGAGCCCGATCACGAGCGGGCCCCCGATCCCGAAGATCACCGTCGAGCCGGCGCCCGTCTTGCCGAGGTCGAAGCACGACTTGATGAACAGGGCGAAGAGGATCAGCCCGCCGAGGAGCGGGAGCACGCCGATCAGGAAGAAGTTCTTCGCGCTCTTGAGCAGCTCGCGCCGGTAGAAGATCACGCATGCGATGCCCGTGATCCCATAGTAGAAGGCGATGCCGAGGCCGAGCGCGAGGATCGAGTCACCGAGCACGTTCGTGGAGACGATCGTCATCACCACGTACCAGGCGATCGAGAAGCCACCCATCGCCAGCGTGGCGACGCTCGGGCTCAGATAACGCGGGTGGATCTCACCGAACTTCTTCGGTATCGCCTCGGCGCGTGACATCGAGAGCACGGTGCGCGCGGTGGGCAGGATCGTCGTCTGGGTCGATGCGGATGCCGAGGTCAGCACGGCGATGATCAGGAGCTTGTCGACGCCAGAGCCGAGCACGCTGTGCCCGATCGGGGCGAACACGTCGCTGGCGTTGTTGGCCAGCAGCGCGGGCCCGGCGTACGCCGTCGCGGCGACGGCGACGAGCACGTAGATCCCGACCAGCACGAAGGTCGAGACCACCGCCGCCCGCCCGGGCGCGCTGCCGGGGTTCTCGGTCTCCTCGTTGACCGTCACCCCGCTGTCCCAGCCCCAGTAGATGAACACCGCGAGCAGGATCGCCTCGGTGAAGTTGCTGAAGCCGTGGATATCGAACGGGTTGAACCAGCTGGCTTGGACATGGTGCGAGGTCGGAAGGCCGTTGCCCGCAGTAGACCTTCACCAGCGCGACGACCGAGAAGAGCATCAGGATCACGAACTCGGTGCCGAGCAGCAGCTGCTGCGTGCGCGCCGAGAGCTCGATGCCGATGTAGCAGATGGCCGTCATGACCACGATCCAGATCACGCCGATCAGCGTCACCTCGAAGGTCGAGGGATTGCTGTTGCCGAACAGGTTGAACGTGTATTGGCCGGCGATCGCCGCCAGGCTCGGCATCACGATGATGTCGGTGACGATGATCGCCCAGCCGCCCATCCAGCCGAGGCGGGGGCCCATCGCGCGCGTGACCCAGGAGAAGGTCGTCCCGCAGTCGGGATCGGCCCGGTTCATGTAGTAGTACGCCGCGGCGATCATCAGCATCGGGATGAAGGCCACGATCATCACCGCCGGCGAACCGAAGGCGACGAAGGCGGCCACGCCACCGAGGGTCGCGGCGAGGCTGTAGGCGGGTGCCGTCGACGCAACGCCGATGACGATGTTGGAGAGGAACGAGATCGCGTTCTTCTTCAGGCCCTTGTCCTCGACCTGGATCCCGGTACTGACCGGCTCTGCCAACGACGCGCTTTCCATGGCGGCCTTCCTCCCGAGTTGTTTGCAGCAGTCGGTGGCGGTGCGTAGCCGTGTCGTTTGGACGAAACGTCACATCACCGACTGCGTGGCGGCAATTCTCTGCCCCACAGTGGCCGAGTGCAAGGGTCCGATGGCCCAACCACGATGATCCTGTTGTACCGGCTGGCTAATCCCCGCGGTATCGCGACCGGTGCGCGCCGGCCAATCCCCGTCGTCCCGCGACCGGTGCGGGCCGGTCAATCGCCGGGGTGCAGCGTGAACGTCACCTGCGTCCCGATCGGCTCGAAGCCCATCCGCTCGTACAGCCCGCGCGGCCAGTCCTCGGCGTCGGCCGGGATCACGATGGGATCGCAGTCCTCGCGGCGCGCCGCCTCGAGCGCCGCCGCGACGACCGCCCGCCCGAACCCGCGCCGCCGGTGGGCCGTGAGCGTGCCCACCTCGTCGATCAGGGCGAGACCGCCCTCCCCTTCGGGACGATCGAAGAACAGCGTGCACGAGGCGGTGATCGCGCCCGCGGGCCCCGCGCCGAAGCAGCGGGCGCGGGTGGTGGCGCGGATCGCATCCTGCCCCGCGATCAGCGTGGCACTGAGCGCCTCGCCCACCGCGCCGGCGCCGCCAGTGTCCTCGCGATGAATCTCGCGCTGCAACGCGCGCAGCTCCGCCGCGGAGATCTCGCGGGCGGGTTCCGAGGAGGCGCCGCTGTCGCCCTGTGGGCGCCAGCGCATGAACAGCGTCCGCTCCACGGTCCAGCCGCGGCGCTGGAGCTCGGGCGCGAGCTGCTCCGCCGCCGGCGCGTCGTCGACCACAACGCTGCGGTGGCTCAGGTGCCCGAGACGCACGTCGGCCAGGCCGACGACCTCCTCGGCGCCGAGGTACTCCGGCAGCGGCGCGTCGAGGATGAGCGCGTTCAAGTGACGCATCGAGCGCAGCTGCTCGTGGAGGACCACGAGGCCCTCGGGCAGCTCGATCGTCTGTTGCGCGGCTCTGGCGCGCAGACCGCGATCGAAGGCAAGCGCGGCAGCGAGCTCGTCCACCGAACCGGAGCCTACGGGTTCAGTACGATGCCCCGCGCGTGGACCTGACGCTCTCACCCGCCGAGGAAGCCTTCCGTGATGATCTGCGTGCGTGGCTCGCCGACAACCACCCGGGCCGCGAGCCGTCCGGCGACGAGGCGGCGTTCGAGTTCCGGCGCGACTGGCAGCGGCGCCTGCACGCGGCCGGCTGGGCCGGGGTCTCGTGGCCGACCGAGTACGGCGGTCGCGGCGCCACGCTCGTCGAGCAGGCGATCTTCAACGAGGAGACGGTGCGCGCCGGCACCCCCCAGGTGGCCAACGTGCTCGGCCTGGCGATGGGCGGCCCGACCGTGATCGCACACGGCACCGAGGAGCAGCGGCGCCGCTACCTGCCGGCGATCCTGTCCGCGGAGGAGATCTGGTGCCAGGGGTTCTCCGAGCCCGATTCCGGCTCGGACCTCGCGTCCCTCAAGACGCGCGGGCGGCGCGACGGTGACGACTGGGTGGTTACCGGTCAGAAGGTGTGGACCACGTTCGCCCAGCACGCCAAGTGGTGCATGCTGGTCGCCCGCACGAACCCTGACGCGCCCAAGCACAAGGGGCTCACGTACTTCCTGATGGACATGGAGCAGGATGCGGTGCAGGTGCGCCCGCTGGTCCAGATCACCGGCGAGGCGGAGTTCAACGAGCTGTTCATCGAAGAGGCGCGGATTCCGCACGAGAACATCGTCGGCGGGGAGGGCAACGGTTGGGCGGTCGCGATCACGACGCTCATGCACGAGCGGGCGACGCTCGCCTTCGGCCTCCAGGTTGGCGTGCAGATCGCGCTCCGGGAGCTGATCGAGAAGGCGCGCACGACGCGCGGCGGGGACGGCACGGCTGCTGAGGACCCGGTCATCCGCCAACGGCTCGCGCAGCTTCTGATCGAGGCCGAGGTGCTGCGGCTGAACGCCTATCGCGGGCTCAGTGCAGTGATGCGTACCGGCGTGCCCGGACCCGAGGGCTCGCTCGGCAAGTGGCACTGGTCCGAGGTCAACCAGTCGCTGACCGAGCTCGCGATGGACATCGCCGGCCCGCACGCGATGACCACGGAGGACGAGTGGACGTACCGGTTCCTGCGCGCCCGGGCCAACTCGATCGAGGGCGGCACGACCGAGATCCTGCGCAACATCGTTGCGGAGCGCGTGCTCGGCCTGCCGCGGATGCGGTGACGCGGTCGAGGATGCCATGAACTTCGAGTTCACCGACGACCAGCGCGCGATCAAGCGCACCGCGCACGACTTCCTCGCCGCGCGCTACAAGCCCGAGACCGTGCGCGCGATCGCCGAGGACCCGGAGGGGTTCGGTGAGGAGCAGTGGCCCGAGCTGGTCGAGCTCGGCTGGCCGGGTGCCCTCATCCCCGAAGCCGACGGTGGCCTCGGGCTTGGGGTCGTGGAGCTGGTCGTGATCCAGGAGGAGCTGGGCTATGCATTGGCGCCCAGCCCGTTCTTCTCCAATGTCTGCGCCACGGCGCTGCTGCTGGCCGCCGCGACCGAAGCCCAGCGCAAGCGATGGCTGGCGCCGATGGCGGCCGGGGAGGCTCGGGGCACCGTCGCGGTCTGGGACGAGTACGCGGGATGGTCGCCGGCCCGATCGGAGCTCGAGCCGGGTCCGGACGGGACGCTGACCGGAAGCAAGATCGCGGTGGCCGACGCCGCCACCGCGGACTTCGTGATCGTCGCCGGGGCCGGAGCCGCTCACTACCTGGTCGCGACCGCTGCGCCCGGAGTCGAGCTCGTGCCCGAGCAGCCGCTCGACCCCACCCGCAAGCTGTTCACCCTTCGACTCGAGAATGCCGCCGCGGAGCCGCTCGCCCTGTCGCCGGACTCGATCGCGCACGCCTACGGCACGATCGTGACCGCGCTCGCGGCCGAGAACGTGGGTGTGGCCCAGCGCGCCCTCGAGCTCGCGGTCGCCTACGCCGGGGACCGCAAGCAGTTCGACCGGCCGATCGGGTCCTTCCAGGCAGTTGCCCACCGGTGCGCGCAGATGCTGCTCGAGGTCGAGGGCGCGCGGTCGCTGTCCTACTGGGCCGGGTGGGCGCTGGACAACGATCCGGCGAGCGCCGGGCGCGCCGCCTCGATGGCCAAGGCCTACGCCGGTGACGCCGGCTTCCGGGTCACCGCCTCAGCGCTTCAGGTCCATGGCGGGATCGGCTTCACCTGGGAGCACGACCTGCACTTCTTCCTCAAGCGCGCCAAGGCGAACGCCCACGCGTTCGGCGACGCCCGCTGGCACCGCGACCGGGTCGCGGACCTCGCCGGCATCTGACCGGGCCGCCGCGACGGCTCGTCGGATCGCCCGTCGGACCTCATGGGCGTGACGGTACGCCAGTCGGATCCGGGTTGGCAATGCACATCTGCATCACGCGCAGGCCGGCTGTTTGTACAAATCGTCCAAGCTCCCCGCCGCTACCGTCAGGGCGGTGAGCTACGGGCGCTCAGATCCGCTGCGGGTCGCAATCCTCGGCGCTGCCGGAACGATCGCGCCGGCCATCGTGCACGACCTCGCCGAGTCGCCCGAGGTCGGCGAGATGGTGCTGCTCGACCTCGACGGTGAACGCGCGGCATCGGTCGCCGAGCGCCACGGCGGCGGTCGGGCGACCGCACGGGCGGCCGACGCGCGGGCCGGCCTGGCGAGCGAGCTGGCCGACGTCGACGTGCTCGTCAACACCGCCTCCTACCGAATCAACCTGGACGCCATGCGCGCCTGTCTCGAGGCGCGCTGCAGCTACCTCGACCTCGGCGGCTTGTACTGGCTGACCAAGCAGCAGCTCGAGCTCGCGGGCGAGTTTGAGCGGGCCGGGCTGCTGGCCCTGCTCGGGATCGGCTCGAGTCCCGGCAAGACGAACCTGATGGCGCAGCGAGCGCTACGTGAGTGCAACGGCGAACGCCCGGACGCGATCGACGTGTACGCCGCGGGGCGCGACCCGCTCGCCGCAGGCCGCTTCAGCCCGCCGTATGCAATTCAGACCCTGGTTGACGAGCTGACGCTGGCACCGGTCGTGCTGCGCGACGGGGCGCCGGTCGAGCTCCCGCCGCTCGAGCCGGGTGGCGCGATCGACTTCGGCGACCCGATCGGGGTGGCCAACACGATCTACACCCTCCACTCCGAGCTCGCGACGTTCGGCGAGAGCTTCGGGACGCGCGAGTCGAGCTTCCGCCTGTCGCTCACCCCGGCCCTGCTCGAGCGCCTGCGGGCGCTCGTCGGCGCGAGCCCGGATCAGATCGCCGCCGCCGCGCGCGAGGCCACACCGCCCTCGAACGCCACAACGTCGGTCCACCTGGTGATCGTGCGGGCCGGATCGCGGACGGTGTCGGTCCGCGCCGAGAGCCCACCCCACTTCGGCATCGGCGGCTCGATCGTCTCCACCGCCGCTCCCGCCGCGGCGGCGGTGCGGCTGCTCGCGCGCGGCGAGCTCACGGCGACGGGAGCGATGCCGCCGGAGCGCGCGATCGATCCCGATGCGATGTTCGCCGAGCTCGAGACGCGCGGCTGCCGCTTCAGCGTCAGCGCGGAGTGATCGCCGGCTGCCTCGCCGGCGCGCTACGCACGCGCCCGGCACCAGGCCACGCGCGTCGTGTACGGCATCGCCAGGCGGTCGAGGTCGCGAGTCTGGGGATGTGTGGCCACGAGCGCGCGGACCTGTTGCAGGAAGTGCTCGCGCTCGCGGTCCTCGAGCGCGGAGATGTAGCTGACCGAGGAGACGCGTGCGGTGAGCGCGTCGAGGTCCCCGGAGACGACGTGGGGGAGAGCCCGCTGGGACAGGCGACCGAACAGCCCCGACGCTGCGAGCTGCTCGGGCCACCGGGTGCTCGCCGCCCGCGGCGCGTCGCCCGCGTAGGCATGGACCATCTCCTGCATCCGGCCGACCCAGTCGACCGATTCGTCCCACTCGTTCCAGATCACGCCGAGCCCGCCGCCCGGCACGAGCACGCGATGGATCTCGCGGGCGGCGCGCGGAGTGTCGAACCAGTGGAAGGCCTGGGCAACGAGCAGTGCGTCGGCGGCGTGGTCGGGCAGCGGGATCGCCTCAGCGGTGCCCTCGAGCACCTTGGCCTGGGGCACGGCCGCGACCAGCTGTGCGCGCATGCCGGCCACCGGCTCGATGGCGATCAGGCGGCCGCCGGTGCCGACGAGGGCGCGCGTGAGCTTTCCCGTCCCGGCGGCGAGGTCGACGATCGTCCGCTCCGGGCCGAGGCCGAGCTCCTGCACGAGCAGCGCGATCGCCTCCGGGGGGTAGCCGGGACGCCCGCGCTCATATTCCTCGCCGGCCCGCTCGAAGCCGCGCGCGGCGACCTGGTTGATCGCGCCGGGGCCCACGACTAGCCGCGCGGCGCGCCGTCGCCGAGCTGGTGGCGCAGCAGCGCCAGATCGGCGTCGACCATCATTCGGATCAGCTCCTCGAAGCTGACCTCCGGCTCCCACCCCAGAACGCGCCGCGCTTTGCTCGCATCGCCGACCAGATGCTCGACCTCGGCGGGCCGCAGGTAGGCCGGGTCGAGCACGACATGGTCGTCGAGCGGCAGTCCGATGTGCTCGAAGGCCACCTCGACGCAGTCGCGCACGGAGTGGGCGATGCCCGTCGCGACCACGTAATCGCCCGGCTCGTCCTGCTGCAGCATCAGCCACATCGCGCGCACGTAGTCGCCGGCGAAGCCCCAGTCGCGCTCGGCGTCGAGATTGCCGAGCCGCAGCTCGGTCTCGAGCCCGAGCTTGATCGCCGCTGCGTGCCATGTGACCTTGCGGGTCACGAACTCGAGCCCGCGGCGGGGGCTCTCGTGGTTGAAGAGGATCCCGCTGGTCGCGTGCAGACCGTAGGACTCGCGGTAGTTGACGGTGATGAAGTGACCGTAGACCTTGGCCACGCCGTAGGGCGAGCGCGGGTAGAAGGGGGTCGTCTCGGTCTGGGGGACCTCGAGCACCTTGCCGAACATCTCGCTCGATGAGGCCTGGTAGAAGCGCGCCCCCGGGCAGGCCTCGCGCATCGCCTCGAGCATCCGGGTCACGCCCGTGCCGGAGAACTCGGCGGTCAGCGTGGGCTGGACCCAGGACGCGGCCACGAACGACATCGCGGCCAGGTTGTAGATCTCCTCCGGTCGCGCGGCCCGCAGCGTGTCCACGAGCGAGCGCTGATCGAGCAGGTCGCCCTGGTGCATGATGATCCGGTTGCGGATGTGCTCGATGCGGTCGAACTTCTCGGTCGAGGAGCGCCGCACCATCCCGTGGACCTCGTAGCCCTGGTCGAGCAGGAACTCGGCCAGATACGAGCCGTCCTGCCCGGTGATCCCGGTGATCAGCGCGCGCCGTGGGCTCATGCGCCCACCGCAAGGCGCTGCTCGCGGAGCCACGCCACCGTCTGAGCGATCCCGTCGCGCAGATCGATCTGGGCCTCCCAGCCGATCAGCCGGCGGGCCTTCTCCACCGACGGCCAGCGCCTTTGCACGTCGACCTCGAAGCTCGGCAGGTGCGTGAGGGCGAAGCCGGCCGGGTCCCGGTCGCAGGCCTCCCAGATGACGCGGGCGATCTCGGCCACGCTCAGCTCCTCGGAGGCGGAGATGTTGAAGTCCTCGTTCTGGGCCGCCGCCGACCCCATGGCGGTGACGACGCCGTCGGCGATGTCGTCGACATGGGTGAGCGTGCGCGTCTGCTCGCCGGTGCCGAAGATCGCGAGCGGATGCTGGCCCGACAGCGCCTTGGCGATCAGGTCCGGCACCGCGTGCGCGATCCCCGGCTCATCGGGCTCGGGCAGCTCCCCGGGTCCGTAGGCGTTGAACGGGCGGCAGATCGTGTAGCTGAGGCCGTGCTGATCGTGGGCGGCGCGGGTGTAGACCTCGCCGGCGAGCTTGGAGAAGCCGTACGCCGACCGCGGCGCCGGGCACTCGAGGAGGTGCTCCTCGGCGGTCGGGAAAGCCGTGGCCCGCTCGAACACCATCGAGGAGGAAACGTAGACGAACCGCTCGACCTCCCGGTCCACTGCGGCGTGCACGACGGCGCCCGTCAGCGCGTTGTTGACCTCGGTCAGCGTGTAGGGCAGCTTGTGGAAGTTGGCGATCCCGCCGACGATCGCGGCCAGGTGGATGACGTGCGTGCAGCCGTCGGCGGCGGCGCGGGCCTCCTCGGCCACGCGCAGGTCGCCCTGATGGATCTCGCATCCTTCGCGCATCCACGCGGGAGCCCGGCGGTGATCGGAGACCCGGATCTCCCACGCCGGGTCGCGCAGCAGGCGCCGCACGACGGCCGAGCCGATCGTGCCCGCCCCACCGGTGACCAGCACCCGGCTCATCGCGCGCGGCTCATCCGCGCGCAGCGTCCTGCGCCGGCGCGGCGCGCTCCGGGTCCGCATCGGCACTGGTGCCGAGGAGCGCCGCCGCCTCGCCGGCGTAGACGAACACCTGGGCGGTCCCGATGCTGTTCCAGGGGTCGACGAGCAGACACTCGCTCGAGGCCCCGGCGATGATCGCGCGCAGCGCCTCGGGACGCTCGAAGGCGGAGTGATTGGTCGCCACGATCACCACGTCCGCGTCGCGGACCGCGTCGGCCAGTGGCTGCGTCGGGGTCCCCGCGTGCGGGTCGCACACCGCGACGTCGGCCAGTTCGCGCTCGAGCATCCGGATCAGCTTCGGCGACAGCGAATCGCGCTCGTCATCCGTGTCGCGCTTGAACGTGAGCCCCAGCACCGCCACTTTGCGCGAGGACAGCTCGCCGATCCGGCGCTTGACTCCCTCGACCAGGAACAGGGGCACCGCCTCGTTCACGCGCGAGACGGCGAGCAGCATCCCGGGCGCGTTGGAGCGCTCCTCCGAGAAGGCGAAGTCCTTGCGCAGGCAGGTGCCGGCGGTCATGCCGGGCTTGGCCATGCCGCCCCGCGGGTAGTCCCGGTTGATCAGGTCGATGACCTCGAACACGTTGGCGCCGTAGCGCTCACAATCCATCATCAGCAGGTTCGGGAGCGCAAACGTCGCGTAGCGGAGGATGTTGGTCCAGATCTTGGCCAGCTCGGCCTGCACCGCCGTGGTCCGGACGATCGGCGCGCCGAGCTCCGCGAACAGGGCGGCGGCCCGCTCGGTCGAGGCGTCGCCGACGCCGCCGATGATGCAGGGCAGGGTCGAGATCTCCTCCAGGAAGCGGCCGGCCGCGATCCGCTCCGGTGCGTGCGCGACGAACACGTCCTCGCCGGCCCGGAGACCGCGCTGCTTCTCCAGGTACCCGGCCACGAACTCGGTCGTCCCGGGCGCGATCGTCGAGCGCAGAATCAGCGAATGACCAGGGCGCAGCAGCGGTAACAGGTCATCGACGGCGGCGCGGACCTGCCGCAGATCGGTCTCGATGTGAGAGAACGACGGCGTGCCGAGAGTGATCACGATGTTCTCGGCGCGGGCCGCGTCGGCGGCGCGATCGGCCAGTTCCAGCCGGCCGGACGCGAGCACCCGTTCCAGCAGCGGCTGCGTGCCCGCCTCCGAGAACGGCATGCGCCGGGCGCGGATCGCGCCCAGCACCTCGGGATCGGAGTCGACGCCGAGCACGCGCAGTCCGCGGTCCGCGAAGCACAGCGCCAACGGCAGCCCGACTCGTCCCAGCCCGATGATCGACAGATCGTGATTCACGCTGGTTAAACGTAACGAGCGATCAGAGGTGACGCGGATAGGTCAGCGTCAACGCTCAGGCACGGGGCCGACGCTGGGCAACGGCTCGAGCCCCGGCTCCGGGTCCTCGCCGCGCGTCTCGCCCGAGTAGGCGATGCGGTCCAGTCGCGCGATCTCCCGCTCGCCCTCGATCCGGGCCGGGTGGTCGCGGGGCAGGTCACGAATCAGGCTGCGGATGCGCTCGCGGAGCTGCAGCGCGAAATGCGGCGTCGATGCACCCATCAGCTGGCGCACGTCGTCGATGGTCACCTCGCGGCCCTGGCGCAGGCGGTCTGGGTGCTCGGCCTGGCTCATTTGCCCTGGGGAACGACCTCGAGCAGGGAGTCGAGCTGGGCCTGGACGCCGACCGTGATGGCGTTCTGGTCACCGATCACCCACGCATGGTTGTAGACGGCGGCCGTCGGCCCGTACTGGCTGTACGCGGGCGTGCCGTAATTGAGGAAGAAGTTGAGCACCGAAGGCGGGAGCGTAGACGGATCGTCGACGAGCAGGATGGGACCATAGTCGCCGCTGCCGGACAGTGGCGCCGCGGCGGCCGCGTCCAGCGGGCGGTGCACGTTGATGAGCACGTATCCGTGGCCGGGGCTGCGCATCGCCCACCCGAAGCTCCCCGGGATGTGCCCGCACGGCTGGCCGTAGGGACAGGCCGGATCGCGGTACGCCGCGAAGTTGACGGCGTTGGAGATCGGATCGGCGCCCGCCACGCGCTTGACGGGTCCGTACTTGCTCAGCTGGGCGAGGACGCTGTTGGGCACCACGCTCGGCGGCCCGAGCACGTAGATCCGAGGGCTCTGGTGGGAGAGCAGAGCCTGGCGCGTGGCCTGCGGCACGCTCGAGCCCGTCACGAACAGGACCGGGTCGCCGCTCTCGGCCGCCCATCCGGCCGCCGGCATCGCGTAGGCCGGATCATCGGCCGAGGCGATCACGACGTCCGCGCTTGTCTTGCCGCGCGCTGCGCTCGCGAAGCGGTCAATGGCCGCGGCGAGCGCGAACGGGTCGCTGCCCTGAATCGAGGTGGAGCGCAGACCGCCGGGGCTGGGCACGTTGCCGATCCGGATCACCTGGGCACCGGCGGCAGCGCCGGAGCCGGTGGGGGCCAGCTCGCCCAGCGCATCAGATGTCGCGGAGGGCAGCGACGAGCTCCCCGAGAGCAGAATCGGCGCGCGGATCGGCGGCGCCATCAGGACGGCGGCCGCGATCGAGGCCTGCCAGTCATCGCTTGGCGCGATCGTCACCGCCGTCGGGTGCGTGCCGGCGGCGGCCGACGGGTACACGGCCAGCGCCACCGCCGCTGCGTCGGCGACCGCGTCACCGCCGCCCACCCGGGTCGTGTTCTTGGTCGCCACCGACGGAAAGCCGAGCTTCTGGGCCGCCTGCGGGGCGCTCGCCTGCACGCCGCTCTCAGGGTTGCCGGTCAGCAGCTTCGTGCCGCCGCCGCATCCTGCGAGGAGCACCGTGACCGCGGCGATCGATACAGCTGATGGCATCCGGCGCATGGCGGGCTGTGACCTTAGAGCACCATGAGCCCGTGAGCGCCGGGTCGAGTGGGGTGTGGCGGTTTCGTAACGATCGTTGCAAGTGGACAGGTGAAGTGACAGGGCCTCCGGTGTTTGTTATATGGTGGCCATAACGCCTAATCCGCGATCACCTGGTCGCGGAGCGGGGGACCCAAGAGATCCCCAGGGGCTAATCCCGCGGTGAACCCGCGGGAGGCGCAGGCTCTTTTAGCGCCAGCCCGACAGCTAACCCCGCCGGCCGACGAAAGAGAAACTGACTTGCGGGTAGCCACCTTCATCGCTTCGGGCTTTGCCGTTCTTGCTCTCGGCAGCTCTCCGGCCCTGGCCGCCGGGGGCGCAGGCATCTCCACGGCTGCCAAGCCGGCCACCGCGCAGGCGAGCAATGCGTCCTCTCCGGTGGCCGTCAGCACCTCCGGCGGCGTCGGCGTGACCTTCGGCCCCGGCCCTCGGAGCACACCGGCGCATCCCGTCGTGCCGGGCTTCCGAGCCAAGATCATCCACGGCGTCGCCTACGCGCCGGCGCTGGCGCCGGTCCAGGTGCAGCGCGCGATCTGGGCCGGCGACCGGATCCGCCACAAGCCCTATATCTACGGTGGCGGACACGGGAGCTTCAACGACGTCGGATACGACTGTTCGGGCAGCGTGTCCTACGTGCTCCACGCGGCCGGCCTGCTCTCGACCCCGTTCGACTCCAGCGACTTCATGAGCTGGGGCGACAGCGGTCTCGGCCACTGGATCACGGTCTACACGAACCCGGGCCACGCCTTCATCGAGATCGCCGGCATCCGCCTGGACACCTCGGCCGAGGGCGATCCGAACCCAGCCCCCGGGTCCGGCCCGCGCTTTCGCCCGCTGCTGACGGACACGAGCGGCTTCGAAGCTCGCCACCCGGCTGGGTTCTGAGCGGCGGCCACTCGGGTTCCGGACCCCGCCGGCCCGCCGCCCCTCCTACGCCGGCGGGCCCTCCTCGCGCTCCCGGTGCGCGAGGATCTGCTCGCGCTCGGCGAGGCGGTTGGCACGGCGGAGCTCGGCCTCGCGCATCCGCCGCTGCTCCACCTCGGTGGTGGCAATGAGCGGCGGGATGGGCATGGGACGACCGTGCTCGTCGACCGCCACCATCGTGAGGTAGGCCGTGCTCGTATGGCGGCCCTCGCCGGTGCGCGGATTCTCGGCGTCGACCCTGACGCCGACCTCCATCGAGCTGCGCCACGCGGCGTTGACACTCGCGCTGAAGGTGACCAGCTCGCCGATGTGGATCGGGTACAGAAAGTTCATCCGGTCCATGCTGGCGGTGACCACGCGCTGGCGTGAATGTTTGATCGCGGCCAGGCCGGCCGCCTCGTCGGCGAGCTTCATCACGGTGCCGCCGTGGATGTTCCCAGCGCTGTTGGCATCGCCGAGCCCCATCCAGCGCGCGAGCTGGGCGCGTGACTCCGACGGCGGCTTTGCGTCCATTCGCAGTGGATCCTATGTTCCTGGACGGTGGCGCGTGTGTACGCTAGAGGGGCTCGTCCAGCCACCCGCCAAGGAGGATGCGATGCCGGGCCTTTCCGGGCGCATGTCGACCGTCGTCAAAGCGAAGATCTCAAAGTTGCTCGATCGCGCCGAGGATCCGTCAGAGACCCTCGAGTACAGCTATCAGAAGCAGATCGAACTGCTGCAGAATGTCAAGAAGGGGATCGCCGACGTCGTCACGTCGAAGAAGCGCCTCCAGTTGCAGGAGGAGAAGCTCCAGCAGCAGGTGGTCAAGCTCGATACGCAGGCGCGTCAGGCGCTGTCTGCGGGGAACGAAGAGCTCGCTCGCACAGCGCTCGAGCGCAAGAACGTCGCTCAGACCGAGCTCCAGTCACTCGATGCGCAGATCGCTCAGCTCGAGCAGCAGCAGGAGCAGATGACCGCATCCGAGCAGAAGCTGCGCACGAAGATCGAGCAGTTCCGCTCCAAGAAGGAGGTCATCAAGGCCCAGTACTCGGCCGCCGAGGCGCAGGTGCGGATCTCCGAGGCCGCCACCGGCGTCGGCGAGGAGATGGCCGACGTGGGCCTCGCGATGCAGCGGGCGCTCGACAAGACGGAGAACATGAAGGCCCGCGCCGACGCCGTCGGCGAGCTCGAGGCGTCGGGTGCGTTCGAGGATCTGACCGCGCTCGGGTCGGGCGAGGACGACATCGATCGCCAGCTGAAGCAGCTCTCGAGCACGAGTGAGGTCGACACCGAGCTGGCCAAGATGAAGGCCGAGCTCGGCGGCGGCTCGCCCCCGGCGGGCCAGCTCGGCGCCGGCGGACCGCCGGCCGAAGGGGCCGAGGGTGCCACGGGGAGTGAGGGGGCCAAGGAGGCCACCCCGTGATCATCCGGATCTCGAGCGAGGGCCAGTACGAGCTGGACGAGAGCGACGTGCCGGCGCTCAACGAACTGGACCACGCTGCCGTGGAGGCCGTCGAGGCGGGTGACGAGGAGGCTTTCCGGACCACGTTCGGGCAGTTGCTCGAGCTGATTCGCACCGAGGGGACGCTCGTCGGTGACGATCACCTGGGCGGCTCGGACGCGATCCTGCCCCCGCCCGACTCCTCGTTGGAGGAGGCGAAGGCGGGCTTCAACGGTGAGGGCCTGCTCCCGGGCTGATCGCCTCGTCGGTGCCGGCGGGGCCGCTCAGATCGGGCTTCCCCACAGCGGAAACCAGCGTTGGAGCTCGTTCTCGAGCGGCAATTCCTTGCCGGCCTGAGCCTTCAGCCGCAGCTCGCGCTCGTTGTCGCGCTGCTGCGGGCCGCCGGCGGGAACGAACGGATAGAACGACCCGCGCTTGTAGTTGTAGATCCAGTACACCGACTGCTTGCGTTCGTCGCTGAACGCGAACACGGCGCACAGCAGGCGCTCGCCGTAGCCGCCGGCCTCGAGCGCGCTGCTGACCGCGTTGATCCCGACGACGAGGTCGTCGAACTCGCCGCCCTTGAGCAGCAGCCAGCGGAAGCCGTAGGTGTCATCCGAGGTCTCCACGCGCGTGCCGCTGTCGCCGGCGGTGGCGCGCACGACCTCCTCCATCTCGCGCACGATGGCGTCAAAGTCGGAGGTCGGAAGCGGCTGGAAGACGATCGCGGCGGCGCCGGTGCTGGTCAGCGACAGCTCGGTTTCGAACGTCACGTAGGCGGTGCTGATCGCGAACAGGCGGTCGGGCGCGGGAGGGGCGAGCTTGCGCTTGCCGGTGATGACGTCGAGGAAGCCCACGTGCGTGTGTCTACGCGGTGCCCTGGAGCTGGGACTCGAGCTTCTCCAGCGCTGCGATCCGGGCCTCGAGCGAGGGATGGGTCGCGAACAGGCCGGCGATCGACCGCTTGGCCTTGGGCGGGAAGATGTAGAACGCTGCCATCTCGCCCGACGCCGCCCGTAGATCCTGCTGCGGGATCTGCTGCATGTTGCCGCTGATCTTCATCAGCGCCGAGATCAGCGCGCTCGGGCGGCCGGTGATGATCGCCGAGCCGCGGTCGGCGGCGAACTCGCGGTAGCGGGAGAGCGCCTGCAGCAGGACGAACGAGATCGCGTAGACCGCTGCGGACACGAGCAGCACGACGATGAACCCGGGGCCGTCCTCGTCGTCGCCGCCGAACGCGCCACCGAACCAGAAGCCCATCTGGACGATGAACGAGGCGATCGAGGCGAAGAAGCTGGCCAGCGTCATCACCATCACATCGCGGTTCTGCACGTGGGTCAGCTCATGGGCCATGACGGCCTCGAGCTCGGCGGGGGAGAGCAGGCTCAGCAGCCCGGTCGTGGCGCACACGGTCGCGGTCTTCGGCGAGCGCCCGAGCGCGAAGGCGTTGGGCATCTGCGTGTCGGCGATGCCCACGCGCGGCTTGGGCATGTTGGCCTGGATGCACAGGCGCTCGATCAGCGCATGGAACTCCGGCGCCTGCTGCGGTGTGACCTCGTGCACGCCCATCGAGAGCAGCGCGATCTTGTCCGAGGTGAAGTACTGGACCAGGAACAGCCCGCCGGCGATCACGGCGATCGTGATCGCGCCGACGCCGGCGGCGAACAGCACACCGATCAGGACGGCATAGACGAGCCCGAGCAGGAACAGCGTGAGCAACATCCGCGCCTGCAGTCCCGGATCCTTGCCAAATGACTTGGATTGCGCCATAGCGTCTCTATCTTGGCAGACCGGCTAAGCACCGGGTCAAGGGTGCGTGTGGGGGACCGATGAGTGCGCTGAGCGCGCTCGCAGCGCGCCGGCGATGAACTTCAGGCTGACAGCCTGGAGTTCCTCATCGTGCTGGATCGAGCGGTGGTGGCCACCCGGGAGCACGACCAGCCGGCTGCCGGCGGAGCCGACACGGGCGGCGAGCTCACGCGAGTGCGCCACCGGAACCACCTCGTCGCCCTCGGCGTGCAGCAGGAGCAGCGGGACCGACAGGGTCTCGACCGCGGCGTAGAGATCGTGCGCGGCCAGGAACGCGTCCATGGCGGCGATGTCGGCGCCGAACCGAAGCGTGCCCGCCCGCAGCCCGCGGCGCAGGCCCTCAGCACTCGCCGGGCAGATCGCCACGATCGCGTCGGCGCTCACCACGGGTGCGGCCAGAATCGCCATGTAACCGCCCATGCTCGAGCCGCGCAGCGCGAGCGGCGCCTGCGCGCTTCTCAGCTTCGATCGCAGCAGACCGGCCATCGCGGCGATGTCATCGAGCGCCCGGGCGTCCATCGCCCCGTCGCTGTCGCCGTGCCCGCGCTGGTCGAACGCGATCGCCGCCAGCCCGGTTGCGTGCGCGGCGCGGGCGAAGTCGTGGTGGCTCTCCTTGGCGGACCCCGCCCCGTGCAGGATCACCACGCCGGCAGTGGCGCCCTCGGGCAGCCACAGCGTATGGGCGAGGCCGTCGCACTTCGCGATCTCGGCGGGCATCGCCAGGTTGACCGCGCGCAGGCGACCCATCAGGCCCGGACGACCCCGTCGCGCACGGCCGACCGCGAGCGCAACCGTGCTCTCACCCCGCGCAGCATATCGTTAGGGCCGTGAGCGCCATCACATCGAGCCTCAGTCACGTCTATCCCCTCGGCACCCGGGTCAACGAGCACGGCCGGCTCGAGGTCGGCGGCTGCGACGCGGTCGAGCTCGCGCGGGAGTTCGGGACCCCAGCCTACGTCGTGGCCGAGGACGACCTGCGCTCCCGCGCCCGCGCCCACGTCGAGGCGCTGACCTCGTGCCACTCCAACTTCGACGTCCTGTTCGCCTCCAAGGCGTTCCCGTGCACCGCCGTCTATCGCGTGCTGGCCGAGGAGGGCCTGGCCTGCGACGTCGCGTCAGGCGGCGAGCTGGCCATGGCGTTGCGCGCCGGCTTTGACCCGAGCCGGATCTACCTCCACGGCAACGCGAAGTCCGAGACCGAGCTGCGCGAGGCGCTGTCGGCCGGCGTCGGTCACGTCGTGCTCGACTCGTTCGACGAGATGGAGCGGCTGGCGCGGATCGCGGCGGAGTTCGATCGCCGCCAGGAGGTGCTGATCCGCATCACTCCCGACGTCAGCGGGGACACGCATGCGGCGATCTCGACCGGGCAGGCCGATTCCAAGTTCGGCTTCGGCCTCGACGACGCTCGCCGGGCGATCGCCAGGGTGGGCGAGCTGGACAATCTCGAGCTGGTCGGCCTGCACTCGCACATCGGCTCGCAGCTGTTCGAGCTGCCCCCGTTCCGCCATGCGGTCGAGGCGATCGCCTCGCTCGGCGATTTCCCGGTCTACAACCTCGGCGGCGGTCTCGCCGCGGCGTACACGGCCTCGCAGCATCCACCGGCGGTCGCCGACTACATCGACGCCATCGTCACCGTTGTGCACGATCTGCTCGGGGCCAACAAGCGCCTGCTGATCGAGCCCGGGCGAGCCCTCGTCGCCAACTCCACGGTCACGCTCTACACCGTGGAGACGGTCAAGCGCAACGTATCGAGTTGGGTTGCCGTCGACGGCGGCATGTCCGACAACCTGCGGCCGATGCTGTACGGCTCGGTGTACGAGGCGCTGATCGCCGACCGCCCGCTCGCCGCTGCGACCGAGCGCTGTCACGTCGCCGGCAAGCACTGCGAGTCCGGCGACGTCATCGTCCGTGACATCGCGCTCCCCGAGCCGGCGGCCGGCGATGTGCTCGTGACCCCTGCGACCGGCGCGTATGGCCACGCGATGGCCAACAACTACAACGGCGTCCCTCGACCACCGGTGATCTTCTGCCGCGCCGGCAGCGCCCGGGTTGTCGTGCGCCGCGAGACCTACGACGACCTCGCCGCCCGTGACCTCTGCTAGCGAGCCGGGCCGCTTCCGGGTCGGTCTGCTCGGCAACGGGACCGTCGGCTCGGCGCTGGCCGCGCTGTTGCCCCAGCACGCTGACCGGATCGCCGTGCGCACCGGCCTGCGCCCCGAGCTGACCGGCATCCTGACGCGCTCGAGCGGGGATTTCGAGGATCTACTCGAGCGCTCGGACCTGATCGTCGAGCTGATCGGCGGCATCGAGCCCGCGCGCGAGTACGTGCTGCGGGCGATGCGGGCCGGCCGCCACGTCGTGACCGCGAACAAGCAGCTGTTGTCCCAGCACGGCGAGGAGCTGTGGGACACGGCGCGCGAGCTCGGGGTGCAGCTGCGCTTCGAGGGCGCCGTGGCCGGTGTCGTGCCGGTGATCCGGGTGCTGCAGGAGTCGCTCGCCGGCGCCACCATCGACCGCGTGCACGGGATCGTCAACGGCACCACGAACTTCATCCTCACCGAGATGGCGCGCACCGGTCAGACGTTCTCCGAGGCACTGGCCGAAGCACAGCGGCTCGGCTACGCGGAGGCCGACCCCGCCGAGGACGTCGACGGCCGCGACGCCGCCGCCAAGATGGCGATCCTGGCCAGGCTCGCCTTCGACACGCCGGTGCATCTGCACCAGGTGCCCTACGAGGGCATCGAGCACATCAAGCCCGATGACCTCGAGTACGCGCGCGAGCTCGGCCTCGGGCTCAAGCTGATCGGCACGGCGGAGCGGATCGGTGGCGGGCTGTCGGTGCGTGTGCACCCGGCCTTCCTCTACCCGGGTCACCCACTGGCGTCGGTGAGCGGCCCGTTCAACGCCGTCACCGTCGAGTCGGAGGCGATCACCGAGATCACGATGTCCGGACCCGGCGCCGGAGGGCCGCAGACCGCGACCGCGGTGCTCGGCGACGTGATCAGCGCGATGATCCCGCCGGCCTCGACGCCCGAGACGACGCGGGCCCTCCCGCTCGTCTCCGACGTGGTCTCGGCCTTCTACCTGCACCTCGAGGTGGCCGATGAGCCGGGGGTGCTCGCGCAGGTCGCCCAGCTCCTGGCCGAGCAGGGCGTGTCGGTCAAGTCGGTGGTCCAGAAGGGCCTGCGCGACCAGGCCCGCCTGGTGATGGTCGTGCACCCGGTGCTCGAATCGCGGTTTGCCGGCGCGATGGGGCTGATCGCCGACCTCGACGTGCTCCGTGCGCCGCCGCGGGCGATCCGGGTGCTGGAGGAGGAGTTCGGCTAACAGGGGTGGAGGGTCACCCGGCGGCCGCTCTGGCATGCTCCGCCCCGATGCCGGGACTGATCGAGCGCTACCGCGACCGCCTTCCGTTCGCGCCCGGGGACCCTGTCGTGTCCCTCGGTGAGGGGTCGACGCCGCTCGTGCACGCGCCGCGTCTGTCCGAGCGCGCCGGCGCCGACGTGTGGCTGAAGATCGAGGGCGCGAACCCGACCGGGTCGTTCAAGGACCGGGGCATGACCTGCGCGGTGTCGGCCGCCGTGCGCGAAGGGGCCGAGGCCGTGATCTGCGCCTCGACCGGGAATACGGCCGCCAGCGCGGCCGCCTACGCTGCCCGGGCTGGGCTGCGCGGCGCGGTCATCGTCCCCGAGGGCAAGATCGCCACCGGAAAGCTGGCTCAGGCGCTGATGCACGGTGCCCGGGTCGTCGCGCTGCGTGGCAACTTCGACGAGGCGCTCACGCTCGTGCGTGAGCTCGCCGCCCGCCATCCGGTGTCGCTGGTCAACTCGGTCAACGAATTCCGCATCCAGGGGCAGAAGACGGCGGCCTTCGAACTCGTCGAGCAGCTCGGCGGAGAGCTCGACGCGCTGTGCATCCCGGTCGGTAACGCGGGCAACATCACCGCCTACTGGAAGGGCTTCAACGAGGCCGGCCATCGGCCGCGGATGCTCGGCTTCCAGGCCGCGGGCGCCGCCCCGCTCGTCCATGGGGCCCCGGTCAAGCACCCCGAGACGGTGGCCAGCGCGATCCGGATCGGGAACCCGGCCCGCTGGGAGGAGGCGATGGACGCGATGACGTCCTCGGGAGGAGCCGTCAACGCGGTCAGCGACGCGCAGATCCTCGACGCCTACCGCTTCCTCGCCGCCACCGAGGGCGTGTTCTGCGAGCCGGCGTCGGCGGCCAGCGTCGCCGGACTGCTCGCGCACGGCGCGCACGGCGCCGAGCGCGTCGTGTGCGTGCTCACCGGCCACGGCCTCAAGGACCCGCAGACCGCGCTCGAGCAGGCGGGAGCGGTCGTTCCGTGCGAGCCCGAGCTCGGAGCGATCGAGCGGGCCGTCCTCGGATGACGCTCGGCCGCCGCCGGCTCGTCCGCGTCCCCGCGTCCTCGGCCAACCTGGGGCCGGGCTTCGACGTGATGGCCGCGGCGCTGGCGCTGCATCTCGAGCTCGAGGTGCTGGAGACGGGGACGTTCGCGGTCGAGACCGACCTCGAGCTGCCGCGGGATCACAGCAATCTGATCGTGCGGGCGTTCGAGCGCCTGCACCCGGCCGATGCGTTCACGTTCCGGATCGCCTCGAAGATCCCGCTGTGCGGCGGCCTGGGGTCGAGCGCCGCCGCCGTGGTCGCCGGTCTGATGGCCGCCGACCACATCTTCGAGCTCGACGCCGACGTCCGGGCCCTCGCGGTGGAGTTCGAGGGCCATGCCGACAACGTCGCGGCGGCGCTCGACGGCGGGCTGGTGGTATGCGACGGGCTACGGTCGCACCGGCTCGAGATGCCGATGGGACTCGAGGCCGTGCTCGTCGTCCCGTGCGAGAGCGTCCACACCGAGGCGGCCCGGGGCGCGCTGCCCGCCACCGTGCCGATGTCGGACGCGGTGTTCAACGTCGCCCACGCCTCGATGCTGCTGCTGGGACTGGCCACCAGCGACTGGGAGCTGATCTCCGCCTCCCTGCACGACCGGCTGCATCAGCCGTACCGCACCCCCCTGTACCCGCGCTCCGCCGAGCTCGTGGAGCGCGCCGCGGCGCTCGGCGCGCTCGGGGCGACGATCTCCGGCGCCGGGCCCACGGTCCTGTTCTGGTCGCGCTTCGACCGGACCGGGCCTCTGATCGCCGCACTCAGCCGGGAAACCGACGGCTGGGCGAGCGTGATGCGCGCCCCCTTCGAATCACAGGGGGCCGACGTCCGCGCGATGTAGGGCCGCTGCGCTCGACCGGCGGGCCGGTGGGAACAACGAGCTGGCCACCGTCCCGCCTGGCCCTGAGCTCGTGCCGCCGCCGGGTCACACCCCGGCGGTGGCGCTGCCGCCGTTGACCATCGCGGCCAGCCGGCCGCGGGCCTGATCGAGGCCGAGGCGGCGCAGCAGCTCGTCGGCGACGTTGAGATAGTCAACCCCCAGGTCGGGGCGGTAGTCGATGATCGACACGGCCCGCTCGGCCGACTCGGCGTAGGCGATCGAGGCCCGAATCGTGGTGTCGATCAGCTTCTCGCCGAAGTGCTCGCGCAGCGAGTCGAACGCCTCACGCGAGTGGCGCGTGCGCATGTCGGCGATGTTGAGCACGACGCCGAGCCATACGAGCCCGGGGTTGAGGCTGTCGCGGGCCAGCTCGATCACCTCGAGTGCCTGCTCGACGCCCTGCAGCGCGAAGTACTGGGCTTCGGCCGACAGCAGCGCGTAGTCCGCCGCCACCAGCGCGTTGACCGTGAGCAGCCCGAGTGCCGGCGGGCAGTCGATCATCACCACGTCGTATTCGCCCTTGACCTGGGCCAGGGCCTTCTTGAGCGTCAGCTCCCGGCCCATCTTCCCGCCCAGCACGAGCTCGGCCTCGGCCAAGCCGAGGTTGGCCGGGATGATCCCGCCGTGGATCGCCTCGGCGGGCTCGGCGCGGCCGGTCAGCACGTCCCCGATCGTCGGGAACGCATCGGGATCGACGTCGAGGTAGTCCGAGAGATTGCCCTGCGGGTCGAGGTCGACGGCCAGAACCGTCAACCCGAGACGGCGGAAGACGTCCGTCAGCGTGCGAACCGCCGTCGTCTTACCGGTGCCGCCTTTCTGGGAGAGGACCGCGATTGTGGTCGCCATCGACGAGCCGCACTATAGGCGAGCGCGGCCCGGTCCCGACCGCTCAGCCCGTGAGCGCGCTGGTCTCGCCGTTGGGCCGGTGCGCGTCGCGCATCCCGGACACAACCGGGACCTCGACGAAATGCAGGTGGTGGCGGCCGATCACGACCTCGTCGCCGTCGGCCAGGGTGCTCCACTCGACACGCTCGCCGTTGACGAACACGCCGTTGAGGCTGCGGTCATCGAGGACGCGGAGCCCGTCCGGCTGGCGCACGATCAGCGCGTGGCGCCGCGATACGGTCGGGTCGTCGAAGCGAATGTCAGCCGCGAGGCTGCGCCCGATCCGCGTCCATTCGCGCCGCAGCCCGAAGGCGACCACACCCTCGTTGGCCTCGCGGTAGGCGAGGTACTGACCGGGCTCGTCGAGGCCGTGGCGCAGCTCATCGAGCCAACTCTGATCCTCGAGCTCCGGAACCATTTCCACCATCGCGGTCTGCGAGGTCGTGAACAGCGATGCTCTGACGAATTCTCGGCCGCCGCAATTGGGGCATTCGGGCAGCTCGTCAGCCACGTCGAGTGACACTGGGTAATCGCAGTCAGTGCAGCGGAAAGTCCCGGTGCCCGCAACGTTGCCCGACATCCACGCCTTCATGGGCCATCTCCTAATTAACGGCGGCGCCTTCCGAAGCCCGGCCGATCCACGCACAATGATAGCTGTCTCGTCAACGCGTACCCAACGCAATTCGAACCAAAACCAGCGGGATCAGAAGGAAGACAATGGTCGGGCGCGAACCAGAGCACGATGCGAGATTCGATTCGCGACATGCCGGCGCTGGAACTGGCGATGCTCAAGCGGAGCGTCGGGGCGATCGCCGCGGGCTGCGAGCGCTGTGACCGCTGCCACCGGACTCCGCTGGTCGGAGAGCGCGTCTACGTCTACGACGCGGGCCGGATGCTGTGCGAGCTGTGCCGCGCAGCGCGCCGCGAGCCGCCCACGGCCTCACGCCTCGTTCACGGCCCCGAGTTCGGGCACGCGGTACGCATCCGGATCACCGATCAGCGCGCTGCGTAGACCATTTATCGGCCCATCGTGGGCGATCCCGACGCCACCCTCCACGGGCGGCCCGTAGACTCCCGGCGGTATGGATCCAGTCACCGTCTCGACCACGATCTCCAAGCCCCGGGAGCAGGTCTTCGACTATCTCGCGGACATCGCCAATCACGCGGAATTCACCGACCACTACCTGGTCGATTGGCACCTCCTGCGCGAGAACACGATCGGCACGGGTGCAGGCGCGCGGTTCCGCATCAAGGCTCCGCTGAGCCGGTTCGCCTGGGCGGATATGACCTTTGCCGAGATCCGGCCGCCGTTCCGCATCGTCGAGAGGGGCCGCGGCGGCAAGTTCAACCGGATCCGGATCGTCGGGACCTACACGCTGACGCCGGCTCCCGGGGACTCGACCAAGGTCGAGTACACGATCGAGACCGAGACGGCGATGCTCTCGGATCGGGTGCTCGAGGCGCTCGGCTCCCGGGCCTGGAACAAGCGTCAGGCGGCCAAGGCGATGCGGCGCCTGCGCTCGATCCTGGAAGAGGGCCGGGAGCGCGGCTCTCGGGCCTCGATCGCGTCCCAGTGACCGGCCGCTGCGGATCGTCTCGCCGGGCGTTCGGGATAGACTTCCGCGCGCCGTGAGAGCCCGTCCCCTGTTGATATTGGCTGCGAGCCTGGTGCTGGCGCTGGGTCTGGCGGCCTGCGGAAACAAGCAGGCCCACCCCCACTTCGCCGACAACGAGGGCTTCTACGTCGACGCCGGCGGGATCACCTACCAGGTGCAGCTCTCACGCGAGCTCAACCAGTACAACGTCGAGGACATGGCGTACCTCAAGGGCCTGGCGCCCGGCACCCCGCCGCTGCGTCCCGACGAGGAGTGGTTCGCCGTCTTCCTGGCCGCCCGCAACCAGACGAAGTCGCCGCTGACCACGGCCCACAACTTCGACATGGTCGACACCCAGGGCAACCGCTACAACGCGATCCCGCTCGACCCCGCCCTGAACGAGTACGTGTGGGAGCCGACGCTGTTGAAGCCGAACGGGACCCAGCCGGTGCCCGACAGCGTGGCCTACTTCGGACCTACGCAGGGCGGGCTGCTGCTGTTCCGGATCAACGTCTCCGCGTACTCCAACCGACCCCTGATCCTCGAGATCCGCGGGCCGGTCGGGCAGGTCTGGGCGAGGGTCTCGATCGACCTTTGAGCCCTCGGGACCGGTGGCAGCAGGACCAGCCACCGGATCGCGGCCCCTCGGCTCCGCCTGATCTCCGCTTTGACCCGGTGGCCACCGGTATCGCGGTGTTCACCGCCGTCGCGGTCCCGATCGTCGTGGTCGGCTACACGCACTCGGCCGGTCCCGACGACGTGATCATCGTGCTGGGCGTGCTGATCGGGCTCGTGGCCGGGATCCTCGCCGGCGTGTGGCTCAAACGCCGGGACGGCCGAGTCGTCACGGGCCGGAGGCTGTAAGCGGCCGGGTCACGGCCCGCGGGAGAACCCCGGTGCCGGTCAGCCGCCGTGCAGCGCGGCGGCGAGGACGTCGTGGACCGCCGGCGCGGCGGTCGCCCCGCCGGCGCCCTGCTCGGGGAACAGCGCCCCGACGACGATCCTCGGGTGCCCGACCGGCGCGTAGCCGACGAACCAGGCGTCGGTGTTCGCGGGCGAGCCGGCGTTCGGGCCGGCGTCCGGGCCCTGCGTGTTGCGCAGCTCCGCGGTCCCGGTCTTGCCCGCCACGGTCACGCCTGGGATCTGGGCCGAGGTCCCCGTGCCATAGGCGACCACGGCGATCATCAACTCCTGCACGAGGTGGGCGATGTGCCGGCTGGTGACGCGGATGAAGCGGGGCGCCTGGTGCAGCTGGAGCGTCGGGATCGGGCGCTCGCCCGCCATCGCGATCGTGGCCGCCACGTCGGTCATCTGCAGCGCCGTCGTCTGAACCGTGCCCTGCCCGATCGCCGAGGAGCCGACCGCGAGGGCGTCCCCGATCGTGCTCGCCGACGGGATCACGCTCTCCGCGGCGCCGGGGATCGACGTCGGCTGGTTGAACCCGAACCGCTCGGCGACGTTGACCAGCCGGGCGGCGCCGAGCTTGGCGCCGAGCGGAGCGAACACCGAGTTGCACGAGTTGGCGAACGCCTGCACGAACGTGCCGCCGCAGAGCTCGCCGCCGGCGTTGGAGATCGTCACGCCCTCGACCGGGGCGCCACTCTCCACCGGGAAGGTGTCGCTCAGCTTCACGATGCCCGCCTCCAGCGCCCCGGTGGCGGTGATGATCTTGAAGGTCGAGCCGGGGGGCTGCAGGGCCGAGAAGGCGACCCCGACCAGCCCCAGCACCTCGCCGGTGCGGGGGTCCATCGCCGCCATGCCGGCATAGCGGCCGGCGATCGCGCTGATCATGGCCCGCTCGATCGCCGGATCGATCGTCGTCGTGACCGGCACACCCGACTCCGGAGTGCTGCGCGCCAGCGCCCGCGTACCCGCGTACAGCGTGCCGCCCGGCGTCCCCGCGAGCTGCTGCTGGAAGACCCGCTCCAGTCCGGTGATCCCGACCTGTGCGTTGGGCGGGTACCCCGCGGCGGCGTATCTGGCCGCCTGATCGGCCGGGATCGGACCGAGGCTTCCGGTGATCTCGGACGCAACGTCGGGGATGGGCGAGGTGCGGTTCGGGCCCTGGGCCAGAGCGATCCCGTTGCGGGCCAGCAGCTCGGCCCGGGGGGCGAGCGCGACCTGGCGGGTGAGGTGCGCTCCCGGCAGCAGGCCGGGGAACAGCAGCCGATCGGAGAATCCCACCCGGGCATCCGAGCCTGACCCCACCAGCGGCACCTCGAGCGTCGCCCGCCACGTGCCGAACTCGTGCGTGCGTACGCGGACCGAGACCGGGACCAGGTCGCCCTGGCGGCTGCCCACATGCAGCGGCACGACCGCGGTCAGGGTCGCGGTGGCGGCGGCGGCCTCGTACGCGGCCCGGAATCCGGACTCGGACAGCGCGCGCCTGGAGGTGGGATCGAGCAGGTTGTACATCTGCGCGTAGTCGCCGCGGGCCCAGTCGCCGACGTAGTTCGTGACCAGGCGGCGCTCGGCCCGGCCGGGCCCCGTCGCGGTCACGATCCCGGCCGCGAAGGCCAGCACGGCGACGCCGGCCAGCGGCACCGTGCGAGTCAGCAGACGCCGGCGCCTCGGGATCGGACGCGCGGACGGACGCCTCAGCGTCGACGCGTATTCAGCCCCTTGAGACACCTGCACCATTCACCCCATGAGACATCTGCAACGGAATGTAGAAGATGGCGTCGGCCGGTAGCGTGATCGTGCTCGGATGGGCAGGCCCTACAGTCTGCGGTTGTGACCACAATCGATTGGCTGATCGTCGCGTTCACGGCTCTGCTCGCCATCTACGGCTACCTGCAGGGGTTCATCGTCGGCGTGCTGTCGCTGGCCGGTTTCGCGCTCGGTGCGATCATCGGCACGCGGATTGCGCCGCTGATCCTCCCCGGCGGCGACCGCTCCCAGTACGCGCCGGTGTTCGGGCTGATCGGGGCTCTGCTGGTGGGTGGAGTGTTCGCGAGCGGTCTCGAGGGGCTCGGCATGCGGGCGCGGGCGGCGCTGCGGATACCCGGCCTGAAGGCGCTCGACGGGCTGCTCGGCGCCGCCCTGACGGCGTGCGTGGGGCTCGGGATCGCGTGGATCGTCGGCGCGGTGGCGCTTCAATCCGCGGGATCGCAACCGTTGCGCGAGGACATCCAGCGCTCGGCGATTCTGGGCGAGCTCAACCAGCTGCTGCCGCCGTCGGGCCCGATCCTCAACGCGCTCGCGCGCTTTGACCCGATCCCGTCGGTCCGCGGCCCTGCCGCCGACGTCCCGCTGCCGACGCGCGGGATCCTCGCCTCGCCCAGGGTCCGCGCCGCCCGCCGCAGCGTCGTGCGGGTGCTCGGCAGTGCGTGCGGACTCGGCATCGAGGGCAGCGGGTGGATCATCGCCCCGGGGCTCGTGGTCACGAACGCCCACGTGGTGGCCGGCGAGAGCGACACGGTCGTACAGGACGGGGGTCACTCCCCGAGCCTGACGGCGGTGCCGGTGTCCTTCAACACGCGCGACGACATCGCACTGCTGCGCGTTCCCGGCCTGTCGGAGCCCGCGCTGTCGGTCGCGTCAGCCCGGGGCGTCGGCACGGCGGCGGCGATCCTCGGCTATCCCGAGGACGGCCCCTTCGACGCCGAACCCGGGCGGATCGGGCAGACGCTCGATGTGCGGACCCAGGACGCCTACGGCCAGGGATCGATCGTGCGCAGCATCACGCCGATGCGCGGGCTCGTGCGGCCCGGCAACTCGGGCGGCCCGATGGTCGACGCCGCCGGCCAGGTCGTGGCGACCGTGTTCGCCGCCGTCACGGGTGGTGCCGCGAGCGCGCAGGGGCCGGGTGGATTCGCCGTCCCCAACGCGCTCGTGCTGTCCGCGCTGGCCCAGGCTCGTGGCCGTACCGGGCCGATCAGCACCGGGGCCTGCGCGGGCTGACGGCGAAGGTGGCGCGCGACGGGTCTGGCGCGCGACGGGTGTGGCGCGACGGGTGTGGCGCGACGGGTGGGGCGCGCGACGGGTGGCGGGGACGGGTGGCGCGACGGGTGGTGGCGCGACGGGTGTGGCCGAATGCGCGTCCCCGAGCCGGCAAACCTGAAAGAGGTTGCCACGGGCGCTACGCTCCGCAACCGCGCCATGAAGACACTCGTCATCGCAGAGAAGCCGTCGGTGGGCCGCGACCTGGTGCGCGTGCTGCCCGGCACGTTCACCAAGGGCGAGGGCTACCTGGAGGGCCCCGAACACGTGGTCACATGGGCCGTTGGACACCTGGTGCAGCTGGCCGAGCCCGACGAATACGACGATCGCTTCAAGAAATGGCGGATGGCCGATCTGCCGATCGTTCCTGAGCATTTCAAGCTCGTCGTCCGCGACGAGCGCTCCAAGAAGCAGATGAACGTGGTCAAGCGCCAGCTGGCCCGCGACGACGTCGAAACGGTGGTCAACGCCTGCGACGCCGGGCGCGAGGGCGAGCTGATCTTCGCCTACCTGTACGAGAAGGCCGGCTCCAGGAAGCCGGTCAAGCGCCTGTGGCTCAACTCGATGACCCAGAAGGCGATCAAGGAGGCGTTCGAGGGCCTGCGCCCGAGCGCCGAGTTCGCCACCCTCGAGGAAGCGGCCCGCTCGCGCTCGGAGGCCGACTGGATCGTCGGCATGAACGCGACGCGCGCCGCCACGATCCGGTTGCGCAGCTCGTTCGACGGCGCCGTGTCGCTGGGGCGGGTGCAGACGCCGACGCTGGCCATCCTCGCCCAGCGCGAGCAGGAGATTCGCGACTTCAAGCCCGAGCCGTACTGGATCGTGGACGCCCAGTTCGCCGCCCTCCCCGAGTCGCCCCGGCGCGCCTACGAGGGCCGCTTCCACGCCGGCGCCAACCCCCGCATCAAGACCGCCGAGGAGGCGGCGGCGATCGTCGCCGCCTGCGAGCGCCAGACCGGCACGATCACGAAGCTGGAGAAGCGCGAGACGAAAGAGCGCCCGCCGCTCCTGTACGACCTGACCTCGCTCCAGAGCCATGCCAGCAGCCTGTTCGGGTTCACCGCCCGCCGGACCCTGGGCGCGGCCCAGCGGCTGTACGAGGAGTACAAGGCGCTGACCTATCCGCGGACCAACTCGCGCTATCTGACCAGCGACATGGTCCCGGAGATCAAGCCGATCGCCGAGCTCGTGGGCACGCAGCGGGAGTACACCGCGGCGTCGCGATACGTGACCGGGCTGGACGTGCTCCCGCTCGGGCGGGTGGTCAACGACGCCAAGGTCACCGACCACCACGCGATCATCCCCACCAACGCGGAGCGCCACCCGGTGGACAGGATGGACGAGGACGACCGCAAGGTGTACGACCTCGTCGTGCGGCGATTCCTCGCCGCCTTCCATCCCGAGGCGGTCTCGGAGAACACGCGGGTGGAGACGACCGTGGCCGAGAACGTGTTCCGCACGCGGGGCAAGGTCCTGCTGGTTCCCGGCTGGCGCGGCGTCTACGGCGAGATCGCCGAGGGCGAGGGCGCCGGCCGCGACGAGGACGAGGGTCGCGAGCAGCAGCTGCCCAAGCTCGAGCGGGGCGAGGAGGCGAAGGTCGAGCAGGTCGCCTCCGAGGCCAAGGAGACCAAGCCGCCCCACCGCTTCAACGACGGCTCGCTGCTGCGGGCGATGGAGACCGCCGGCAAGCTCGTCGACGAGGAGGAGCTCCGCGAGGCGATGAAGGAGTCGGGGATCGGCACTCCGGCGACGCGGGCGGCGATCATCGAGCGCCTGCTCCAGGTCGGCTACATCGAGCGGGACGGACGCGCCCTGGTCGTGACCGAGAAGGGCCTGAACGTGATCCGCCTGCTCGGCGAGCACGCGCTGACCTCGCCCGGCCTCACGGGCGCCTGGGAGCACCGCCTCGCCAACATCGAGACCGGCCAGGACTCACGTAAGGCGTTCATGGGAGACATCGTCAAGTTCGCCGAGGAGACGGTCGGGGAGCTCGACGCGAAGCTCAAGGACGTGCGCATCCCGCGGGCCAACCTCGGTCCGTGCCCGGTCTGCAGCCACGACATCATCGAGAACCGCAAGGGCTACTCCTGCTGGTCGCGCGACGATCCGGGCTGCGGGTTCGTGATCTGGAAGTCCAAGGCCGGCAAGCAGCTCCCGATCCCCGTCGCCCGCGAGTTGATCAAGACCGGGCGCACGGTGAAGCCCATCACCGGCTTCAAGGGCCGCTCGGGTAAGAGCTTCCGCGCACGGCTGGCGTTGCAGCAGTCCGAGGACGGCAAGTGGCGCGTCGAGTTCGACGAGCCGTGGGCCCGGGAGGGCGCCAAGCCGCCCGAGGCCGAGGCGGAGGCGGAGGCGGGCGCCGCGGCTGAGGGCACGGCTGAGACGGCGGCGGCGAACGGGGTGGCGGCGTCGGGGGCGGAGCAGCCGGAGGCGGCGTAGCGGTCCGGGCGATCTGCTGTTGCGGAGGGGTGGGCACATTCCGGCCGCCCCTTGGCCGTTATCTGCCCACCCTCATCGCAGGGGCTCCGAGCTCACACAGCCAAAGCCGCTACCCGCCCTCCCCGTCCCAATACCCGACGCCCGAGCTGCGCCGGATGATGATCTCGTCGGAGGCGTTGCCGGGCCAGATCCCGATCTTGTCGGAGTCGGGGTAGACCGCCACCGAGGGCTCGCGGCCGTCGGAGAACATGATCATGCGGGCGGTGTCGGTGCCCTTGTTGGTCACCTTGTGGGCGCCGTCGGGGCCGGCCGGGAAGCAGACGGCGTCGCCGGGCTCGGCGACCTCCTCGCCTCCGGGGTGGCGGATCGTCGGCCGGCCCGCGAGCACCACGAGCCACTCCTCGACGTACTCGTAGTGGTAGGGGCAGATGCTCTGGCCGGGCTCGAGCTCGAACAGCTTCAGGGCCAGTTCCCGTGCGCCGAGCTCGTTCGACACGCGCGCGTACAGGCCACCGTAGCCCGGCGGCTCGTCGTCGCGCACCATCGGACCGTTGAAGAGATTGAAGCGCTCCATTCACCCGAGTGTGCCCGGAGCACCGGACGCAATCGCGGGGGTGGTTCACCCCGGCCATGGCGTCGGGGCCGCGCGCGACCATGTCGGCGATGCTCACGCTCGTGCTCGGACCGGCCAACTCCGCCAAGGCGGGCGAGGTTCTCGGTGCCTACGGGTCCGCGACCCGCCGCGGAGCGGTGCTCGTCGTCCCGACCCGGGCCGACGTCGAGCACTACGCCCGGGAGCTCGCGGCCGCGGGCGCGGTCCTCGGCGGCGCCGTGCACACCTTCACGGGCCTCGTGGGCGAGATCGCGGCGGGCGCCGGCTACGTCGCGCAGCGGCTCTCGGCGCTGCAGCGTGAGCGCGTCGTGCGCCGGGTGCTCGACGGCACCCGGCTGGCGCTGCTGGGCCCCTCAGCGGATTCGCCGGGCTTCGCCGCTGCGGCCGTGCGGCTGCTGTCCGAGCTCGAGCGCTCACTGATCACGCCGCCGCGATTCGCACAGGCGATGCGGGCGTGGGCGGGCGAGGATCCCGCACGCCGGCTGTATGCCGACGACGTCGGGTCGATCTACCTCGACTACGCCCGCGAGCTCGAGCGCCTCGGGCGCGTCGACGCGGACCTCTACGCATGGCGGGCACTCGACGCGCTGCGCGCCGCGCCGGCGAGCTGGGGCACCAGGCCCGTCTTCTTCTATGGCTTCGACGATCTGACACCGGTGCAGCGCGACGCCGTCGAGACGCTGGCGCGCACCGTTGACGTGACCGTGTCATTGACCTACGAGGTTGGCCACGAGGCGCTGCGCGCTCGGGCCGAGGCCGTGGAGCAGCTGCGGCCCCTGGCCACAAGGGTGCTGGAGCTACCCGCCGCCGACGACCACTACGAGCCCGGTGCCCGCGCCGTGCTCTACCAGCTCGAGCGGCGCCTGTTCGAGCCGCCGGGCTCCGGGGAGCGGCCGATCGAGCCCAGCTCGGTCGTGCGCCTGCTGGAGGCCGGCGGCGAGCGGGCCGAGGCCGAGCTCGTCGCCTCTGAGGTGCTCGCCCTGCTGCGGGCCGGCGTGCCGGGCGATGAGATCGCGGTCATCTACCGATCGCCCTCGCGCTCGGTGGCGCTCGTCGAGAACGTGTTCGGCAGCGCCGGGATCCCGGTCTCGTTCGAGCACCAGATGCGGTTCTCGCACACGACGCTCGGCCGCGCCGTGCTGGCGCTCGCGCGCTGCGCGCTGCTCGACGGGGCGCGGGCCGATGACCTGTTCGAGTACCTGCGCTCGCCGGGACTGCTCGAGCGCGCCGAGCTGGTCGACGCGCTCGAGCGCGATGTCCGGCGCGAGGGTCTGCGCACTGCATCCGAGGCTCGCGCGCGGCTGGGCTGGCGCCTGGGCGAGATCGACGCTCTGCGGGACGCCGCGGAGCCGGCCGCCGAGCTCGCGCGGCAGGCCCGGCGGCTGTTCGCCTCGCCGCACCGCCTGCGCGCGCCGATGCTCGGCGCCGACGAGGAGCTCGACGCGCGGGCGCTGAGCGTCCTGGACCGAGCCGTCGCCGGTGTCGCCGAGCTCGGGGAGGAGCTGCGGGGGCGTGAGCTGCTCGAGGCGGTCGCGGAGCTGCTCGTGCCCGCCGGTCCGGCGCCGCGTCCGGGCGCGGTGCTTCTGGCCGAGCCGCTGGCGATCCGGGCCCGACGCTTCCGCGCGATCTTCGTGTGCGGACTGCAGGAGGGCGAGTTCCCGCTCCCGGCCGTGCCGGACCCGTTCCTGTCCGACGAGCGCCGGCGCGAGCTCGCGGCCGCATCCGGACTCGTGCTGAGGCGCAGCGAGGACGCGCTGGAACGCGAGCGATATCTCTTCTATGCCTGCACCTCGAGGGCCACCGAGCGGGTCTACCTGAGCTACCGGAGCTCGGACGAGGAGGGCAACCTCGCGCTGCGCTCACCGTTCATCGACGACATCGAGGAGCTGATGTCCGACGGCTGGTCCGAGCGGCGGACCCGGCGCCTGCTGGCCGACGTCGTGTGGGCGCCGGAGCTGGCGCCGACCGCGCGGGAGCGCGCTCGCGCGCTGGCCGCGGCCACCGGTTCCGAGCGCGCCACGGCGCACCCGCCCCGCACCCTCGGCCCGCGCGCGCTCGCGCATGTGCGCCACCGCGAGGTCGTCTCGCCCGGGGCGCTCGAGTCCTACGCCGACTGTCCGGTCAAGTGGATGGTCGAGAAGGAGCTGCAGCCCGATCGCTTCGGCCCCGAGCCGGAGCCGATGGCCCGGGGCAGCTACATGCACAACGCGCTCGAGCAGGTGCTGAGCCGACTCGGCGCTCCGGTCACGCCCGAGTCGCTGCCGCGGGCGCTCCGGCTCCTCGCCGAGGTGCTCGCCGAGCTGCCCCCAGAGGTCGCCGGGGGTCGATCGGAAGCCGTGAGGCGGGCGGTGCTGCAGGCGATCGAAGCCGACCTGCGCCACTACCTCGAGTTCGAGGCCGAGAGCGGGCAGGCATGGGAACCGGTCCGGCTGGAGCAGCGGTTCGGATTCGCCGACGATGAGGAATCGCTGCCTCCCCTCGAGCTCGGCCAGGGCGAGGGGCGGGTACGCGTGCGCGGCATGATCGACCGCGTCGATGTCGACCCCGCGGGGACGCGGGCGATCGTGCGCGACTACAAGAGCGGCTCCCCGAGCACGCGGCATCCCGGGGCACGTTGGCGCCAGGACCGTCAGCTGCAGGTGGCGATCTACATGCTCGTCGTGCGTGAGCTGCTCGGGCTGACCCCGGCGGGCGGTCTCTACCAGCCGCTCAGCGGAGACCGCCTGCGCCCGCGCGGGATCTTCCTCGAGGATGCGGTGCCCACGGCCGGGCTGTTCTCAACCGACGCCCGGGATCGAGCGGCCCTCGACGCCGAGCTCGAGGACGCCGCCGCCCGGGCCGTCGCGCTGGCCGAGCGCCTGCGCGCGGGCCACCTGACCCCGTGCCCGGAGACATGCTCACGGGACGGGTGCCTGCACCCGGGCATCTGCCGGGTCGGATGATCGCGTTCACCCCCGAGCAGCTCGCGGTGATCGAACGCCGCCGCGGAGACCTGATCGTCGACGCCAACGCCGGCAGCGGCAAGACCTCGGTGCTGGTCGAACGATTCGTGCGCGCCGTGCTCGAGGACCAGGTCGAGGTCACGGCGATGCTGGCGATCACGTTCACGGAGAAGGCCGCGGCCGAGCTCCGCGAGCGCATCCGGCTGAGGTTGCGGGCGCTCGGCGCCGACGACGCCGCTCACGCCACCGAGGGCGCGTTCATCTCCACGATCCACGGGTTCTGCGCGCGAGTGCTCCGGGCCAATGCGCTCAC
>CAWDCP010000009.1:0-166382 GCA_963800815.1 uncultured Solirubrobacteraceae bacterium | reverse complement strand
CCGGGCGCGACTGTCGCGGTCACCGCCACGCGCCTCCTCGTCAACCTGTCCGAGCCCTCCCAGGTGGAGCGCGCGGCCGAGCTGCCCGTCGATGGGGTCGGGCTGCTCCGCGCCGAGCCGGTCGTGCTCGCCGCGCTCGACGGCGCCCATCCCCGGCTGCTGATCGAACAGGGCCGCGGCGCCGCCTTCGTGGAGCGGATGGCCGACGCGCTGACGACGTTCGCCGAGGGCTTCGCCCCTCGTCCGGTGAGATACCGCACGACCGACTTCCGCACCAACGAGCTCCGTGGCCTGGAGGGCGGCGAGCGTTTCGAGCCCGACGAGGCGAACCCGATGATCGGCTACCGGGGCGCGCTGCGCTCCGTGCGCGACCCGGAGGTGTTCGGGCTCGAGCTCGCGGCGCTGACGCGCGTCTGGGACGCCGGCCACCGCAACCTGCACCTGATGCTGCCGTTCGTCCGCACCGCGGCCGAACTGCGCATGTGCCGGGCGCTGATCGCCGGCGCCGGGCTGATCGACCGCCCGGGCTTTGAGCTGTGGATCACGGCCGAGGTGCCCTCGGTGCTGTTCAGCCTCGGCGCGTACGCGCAGATCGGGATCGCGGGCATCTCGATCGCCTCGGGCGAGCTCACCCAACTGCTGCTCGGAGCCGACCGCGATTCCGAGCGGTTGGCCGACACCATCGACGAGCGCGACCACGCGGTCACTGCCTACCTGTCGCAGCTGATCGCGCAGGCGCGAGCGCTGGGGCTGCAGACCTCGATCAGCGGCCGGGCGCCGTCGGTGTACCCCGAATACGCCGATCTGCTGGTCCGGGCCGGGATCGACGCGATCTCGGTCAACCTCGACGTCGTCGACCGAACCCGCCGCCTGGTCGCGGCCGCCGAGCAGCGACTGTTGCTCGAGATCGCCCGCGGCACCCAGATTCAGTAGTTCGCACCGCCCAGAAGTCCTCATTACCACGATGACGCCGGGCGGCCGCGGTGGTGGACTGGCGGGTGGGCGCAGCAACGACGACAAAGGAGCACGGCCGTGGCCACCACCACACCACCAACCACATTTGCAGCTCCAGGGCAACCCGACAGTCCAGTCGAGCTCAAGGAGCGCTACGACAACTTCATCGGCGGCGAATGGATTGCGCCGAGCACCCGCGAGTACCGCGAGAACCTGACCCCGGCGACGGGTGAGGCGTTCTGCGAGGTCGCGCACTCATCCCCCGCCGACATCGAGTTGGCCCTCGACGCCGCTCATGCCGCCAAGGATGCCTGGGGGAGCCGCTCGCCGGCCGAGCGCGCGGCCGTGCTCGACGCCGTCGCCGACGCGATGGAGGAGAACCTCGAGATGCTCGCGGTCGCGGAGAGCTACGAGAACGGCAAGCCGGTCCGGGAGACGATCAACGCCGACATCCCGCTGGCGATCGATCACTTCCGCTACTTCGCCGGCGCGATCCGGGCCGAGGAGGGGCGGATCTCCGAGATCGACGAGCAGACCTACGCCTACCACTTCCACGAGCCGCTCGGCGTCGTCGGCCAGATCATCCCGTTCAACTTCCCGCTGCTGATGGCGGCGTGGAAGATCGCGCCGGCGCTGGCCGCGGGCAACTGCACCGTGCTCAAGCCCGCCAGTCCGACCCCGTGGTCGATCCTCAAGCTGGCCGAGGTGGTGGGTGACATCCTCCCGGCGGGCGTGCTCAACATCGTCAACGGGCCCGGGGCCGAGATCGGCCGGGCGCTGGCGTCGAACAAGCGCATCGCCAAGATCGCCTTCACCGGCGAGACGGTGACCGGCCGGCTGATCATGTCCTACGCGGCGCAGAACCTGATCCCGTCCACGACGGAGCTCGGCGGCAAGTCGCCGAACATCTTCTTCGAGGACGTGATGGCCGCCGACGACGCGTTCCTCGACAAGGCGATCGAGGGTCTGGTGCTCTACGCCTTCAACAAGGGCGAGGTGTGCACGTGTCCGTCGCGGGCACTGATCCACGAGTCGATCTACGACGAGTTCATGGGCCGCTGCCTGGAGCGCATCGGCGCGATCAAGCAGGGCCACCCGCTCGACATCGCGACGATGATCGGCGCGCAGGTCTCCACCGCCCAGCTCGAGAAGATCGAGGGCTACGTGAAGATCGGGCGCGAGGAGGGCGCCGAGGTCCTGATCGGCGGCGAGCGTCCCTCGCTCGGAGCCGACCTCGACGGCGGCTACTACTACGAGCCCACCGTGCTCAAGGGTCACAACAAGATGCGGGTCTTCCAGGAGGAGATCTTCGGGCCCGTGCTGGCGGTGACGACGTTCCGCGACGAGGCGGAGGCGCTCGAGATCGCCAACGACACGCTGTACGGCCTCGGCGCCGGCGTGTGGACGCGTGACGGCAGTCGCGCCTTCCGCATGGGGCGCGCGATCAAGGCCGGCCGCGTGTGGACCAACTGCTACCACCAGTACCCGGCGCACGCCGCCTTCGGCGGTTACAAGAGCTCGGGCGTCGGCCGTGAGAACCACCGCATGATGCTCGACCACTACTCGCAGACGAAGTGCCTGCTGGTCAGCTACGACCCGAACCCGCTCGGGTTCTTCTAGACCCATGGCCCAGGCGGTCACTGCGACCCCGGCGGCTCTCGAGGTGATCACTCGCCTCGAGGCCGCCCACGGGCCGCTCGTCTTTCACCAGTCGGGGGGGTGCTGTGACGGCACCTCCCCGATGTGCCTGCGCGAAGGGGAGCTCCCGCCCGGACCGGGGGACCTCCATCTCGGTGACGTCGGCGGCGTCCCGTTCTACATCGACGCCGACCAGTACGAGCGCTGGGGTCGGCCCGAGTTCGCGATCGACGTGGCGCCCGGCGCCGCAGACAGCTTTTCGCTCGAGGGCACGGTGCAGGTTCACTTCGTCACGCATACGCCGTAGGCTCAGAGCATGAGCCGGGCCCGTTTCGTCATCGAGCGCCATGACCTCGACGGGTTGTTCGACGCGCTCAGCGCCCGGGGCTACACGATCGTCGGGCCGACGGTGCGCCAAGAGGCGATCGTCTACGACGAGATCTCCTCCAGCGCCGAGCTGCCGGTCGGCCTGACCGATGAGCAGGACGGCGGGCACTACCGCCTGCTCCCGCGCGAGGACGAAGCCGTGTTCGGATACGTGGTCGGGCCGCACTCGTGGAAGCGCTACCAGCTCCCCGCCGACGTCCGTCTGTTCCGGGCACGCGTCGATGAGCGCGGCGGGCTCACCGACGTCGAAGAGCCGCCCCGCGAGCCGACGCGCCACGCGTTCCTCGGCGCCCGCTCGTGCGAGCTGCACGCGATGGGGATCCTCGACCGCGTGCTGCTCGGCGGCCCGCAACCTGATCCGGCCGAGCGCGCGCGGCGCGAGGACGTGTTCGTCGTGGCCGTGCAATGCGGCCAGGCCGGCGGCACCTGCTTCTGCGTGTCGATGGGCACCGGGCCCACCGCCGAGTCGGGCTTCGACCTTGCGCTGACCGAGGTCCTCGATCCCGGTCGCCACTACTTCGTCGTCGACGTCGGCTCCGAGCTCGGCGCGGCGGTGCTGGCCGAGGTCCCGCACACGGAAGCGGCCGACGAGGCGCTGCAGGCGGCGGCCGGGGCGCACGCCCGCGCCGCCTCACAGATGGGACGCGAGCTCGACCTGACCGACATCAAGGGCCTGCTGTACGGGAACTACGAGCACCCACGCTGGGACGAGGTGGCCGAGCGCTGCCTCACCTGCGGCAACTGCACGATGGTCTGCCCCACCTGCTTCTGCACCAGCGTCGAGGACGTGACCGATCTCGCCGGCGAGCACGTCGAGCGCCACCAGCGCTGGGACTCGTGCTTCACGATCGACTACTCGCAGATCCACGGCGGCGCGGTGCGGAACTCCGGGCGCTCGCGCTACCGCCAGTGGATGACGCACAAGCTGGCGACCTGGATCGATCAGTTCGGCAGCTCGGGCTGTGTGGGCTGCGGCCGCTGCATCACATGGTGCCCGGTGGGGATCGACATCACCGAGGAGGCCCGGGCGATTCGGGAGACCGATGGGAGGCCGGATGCGAGGGATTGAGGATCTGATCACCGAGGCCCCGGTGTTCGCTGGGCTCACACGCGCGCAGCTCGAGTTGATCGCCGGCTGCGGCGTCAACGAGCAGGTCGCCGCCGGGACGTACCTGTTGCGCGAAGGCGAGCCGGCCGAGCGGTTCTTCCTCCTGCGCCACGGAAGCGTCGTGCTCGAAGTGCATGCGCCGGGCCGGAGCCCGATCGTGATCCAGACCTTCGACGAGGGCGAGGTCATTGGATGGTCGTGGCTGTTCGAGCCCTACCGCTGGCAGTTCGACGCTCGCGCCACCGAGCCGTCGCGGCTGGTCGGGTTCGACGGGCTGTGCCTGCGCGGGAAGTGCGAGGCCGACCACGAGCTCGGGTACCAGCTGATGCGGCGGTTCGCCGCCTCGATGGTCGAGCGGTTGCAGGCGGCGAGACGGCAGCTGCTGGACGTGTACGGACATGCTCCGCTCAGTTGAGGCGATCCCGGGACCGATGGTCCCGATCCCGGTCGCTGTGCGCGCCAAGCGCCGCGACACCGCCGACACGTGGACGCTCGAGCTCGAGCCCTCCGGGCCGGACGGGTTCCCGTTCGCGCCGGGCCAGTTCACGATGCTCTCGGCCACCGGATCAGGCGAGGTGCCGATCTCGATCAGCGGCGATCCGGGGAAGCCCGGCGTGCTGATCCACACCGTCCGGGCCGTCGGCTTCGCGACTGAGGCGATCTGCGCTGCCCGGGCGGGGCAGACGCTCGGCGTCCGCGGACCGTTCGGCACCCCCTGGCCAGTCGAGGACGTCGCCGGCTCCGACGTCGTGATCGCCGCCGGCGGGATCGGCCTCGCCCCACTGCGCCCGGCGGTCCTGCACCTGCTGGCCAACCGCGAGCGCTACGGGCGGCTCGTGCTGCTCTACGGCGGCCGCACCCCCGACCAGCTCCTGTTCGCCGAGGAGCTCGACGGCTGGGCCGAGCGGGGGCTCGAGGTCCACGTGAGCGTCGATGCCGCCGGGCCGGAGTGGCTCGGGCACGTCGGGGTCGTCACCCGGCTGATCCGCCGCGCCAACCTGGACGGTGCCCGTAGCGTCGCGCTGCTGTGCGGCCCCGAGCTGATGATGCGCTTCACCGCCGCGGCGCTGATCGGCGGCGGTCTCGCCGGCGATCGCATCCACGCGTCGATGGAGCGCAACATGCAGTGCGGGATCGGCCACTGCGGCCACTGTCAGCTCGGGCCGACGCTCGTGTGCCGCGACGGGCCCGTGTACCGGTGGTCGGAGCTGGCTCCGTGGCTCGCGATCAGGGAGCTGTGATGACCGCAACCAAGCCCACGCTCGCGGTGTGGAAGTTCTCCTCCTGCGACGGCTGCCAGCTCAGCCTGCTCGACTGTGAGGACGAGCTGCTCGCCCTGGCCGATCGGATCGAGATCGCCTACTTCCTGGAGGCGTCGAGCTCGACCGTGGAGGGACCCTACGACGTCTCGATCGTCGAGGGCTCGATCACCACGGCGCACGATGCCGAGCGCATCCAGGAGGTGCGCCGAAGCTCGCGCGCGCTGATCACGATCGGCGCGTGCGCCACCGCCGGCGGGATCCAGGCACTGCGCAACTTTGGCTCGGTGGAGACATTCACCAGCGTCGTCTACGCCTCCCCCGACTACATCTCCACGCTCCGCAGCTCGACCCCGATCGGCCAGCACGTCCCGGTCGACTTCGAGCTGCACGGATGCCCGATCGACAAGCACCAGCTGCTCGAGGTGATCAGCGCCCACCTCAGTCGCCGCCGCCCGCGCGTGCGTGCGCACAGCGTCTGCATGGAGTGCAAGCGGCGCGGGACGGTGTGCGTGATGGTCGCGCACGGTACGCCGTGCCTGGGTCCCGTGACGCACGCCGGCTGCGGCGCGCTGTGCCCGTCGTATGACCGCGGCTGCTACGGCTGCTTCGGGCCGCAGGAGTCGCCCAACGCGCCCGCGCTCAGTCGCCGCATGAGCGAGCTGGGCTCGGACGAGGTCGACCTGGTCCGCGTGTATCGCACCTTCAACGCGGGGGCCGAGGCGTTCCGGGAAGCGAGCACCGCGCATGAGCACGGGGAGGACGGGCGCGGCGAGGGCGGGCGCAGCGAGGGCGGGCGCGGCGAGGGCGGGCGCAGCAAGGGCGGAGGAGCGCGCGGAGAGCCGATGAGCGACTCGACGGGCATTCGCACGATCCGCACCGACTACCTGGCTCGTGTCGAGGGCGAGGGAGCGATGTACGTCAAGCTCGACGGCGAGCGGGTCGCCGACGTCAAGCTGCGGATCTACGAGCCGCCCCGTTTCTTCGAGGCAATGTTGCGCGGACGCGCCTTCGGGGAGGCGGTCGACATCACCGCCCGGATCTGCGGCATCTGCCCGGTCGCCTACCAGATGAGCGCGGCGCGGGCGATGGAGAACGCCTGCGGGGTGACGATCGACGAGGGGCCGATCCGCGACCTGCGGCGGTTGCTCTACTGCGGCGAGTGGATCGAGAGTCACAGCCTGCACGTCTACTTCCTGCACGCGCCCGACTTCCTCGGTTACCCGGGAGCGATCGAGATGTCGCGTGATCACCGGCAGGTCGTGGAGCGGGGGCTGGCGATGAAGAAGGCCGGCAATCAGGTGATGACGGTCGTCGGCGGCCGCGAGGTGCACCCGATCAACGTGCGCGTCGGCGGCTTCTATCGCGCGCCCACCCGGAGCGAGCTGCGAGCGCTGGTCGATCCGCTCGAGCGCGCGCGAGAGATCGCGCTCCAGACGGTCGGGTGGACGACCGAGCTGTCGTTCCCCGACGTCGCCCGCGAGCCCGAGCTGGTCGCGCTGAGCGACCCCGGCGGCTACCCGATCGACCTCGGCCGGATCGTCTCCGACCACGGTCTCGACATCGATCCGTCCGGCTTCGACGAGCACATCGTCGAGGAGCACGTCGAGCACTCCAACGCCCTGCACGCCCGGATCCGCGAGCGCGGCGCCTACCTGACCGGGCCGCTCGCCCGCTACAACCTGGCCGGCGACCGGCTGCGCCCGACGGCGCTCGACGCCGCCCGCGCGGCCGGGCTGGGGCCGCGGTGCACGAACCCGTTCCAGAGCATCATCGTGCGCTCGGTCGAGCTCGTTCAGGCCTGCGACGAGGCGCTGGCGCTGATCGCCGAGTACGAGCCGCCTGACCGTCCCTGGGTCGAGGTCGAGCCGCGCAGGGCGGTCGGCCACGGTGTCACCGAGGCGCCGCGCGGGATGCTCTACCACCGCTACGAGATCGACGACGACGGGACCATCCTCGACGCCCGCATCGTCCCCCCCACCTCCCAGAACCAGCTCGCGATCGAGGCTGACCTGCGGGCCGTCGTCGAGACCGCCGTGCACCTGCCCGACGATCAGCTCGCGCAGCGCTGCGAGCAGGCGATCCGCAACCACGATCCCTGCATCTCCTGCGCCACCCACTTCCTCACGTTGACCGTCGACCGTGCGTGAGCCGGACGTCGGGGACGGCGGGGCCGTCGCGGGCTGCGGGGTGCTCGTGATCGGGATCGGGAACCCGCTGCGCGGTGACGACGGCGCCGGGCCCGCGGTCGCGCACCGGCTGCTGGACAGCCCGGAGCCCGACGGGATCGCGGTGCGCGAGTACGAAGGCGAGCCCGTGGGGCTGATCGATGTCTGGGATGGGGCCGGCGCGGTCGTTCTGGTGGACGCGGTGTCGTCGGGGACCGCGCCCGCCGGCTCGGTGCGTCGCTTCGATGCGTCCTCCGCGGCGCTACCGGCCGCCTGGAGCCGCTCCACCTCGACCCACGCGATCGGCGCGGCCGAGGCGATCGAGCTGGCGCGGGCGGTGGGGCGCCTGCCCCCGCTCGTTGTCGCGGTCGGCATCGAAGGGGCCGCGTTCGAGCTCGGCGCCGGCCTGTCGCCGGCGGTCGAGGGGGCGCTCGACGAGGCGGTGGCGCTGGTGGTCGCGGAGGCGCGGGCGCTGCTCGGTTCGGTTGCGGCCCGCGACGTTGCGCGAGGCGTAGACGGCGGCTGAGGAACGCGGACCTCGGCGAGCGGTGGCGGGACGGCGGACCCATGTACGCCCGGCGCCGGCGTCGCGGGTCCCGCCGGGGCTATGCACCATGTTCCGGCGGTGCTTAAGTCGACAGAGTGGATGCTCCCCTGCGACTTTGGGCAGGTAAGCGCCTCACCGGCGCTTAGCCGGCCGAGGAAGGCGCGGACCGTTGACGTCTGTCGACTTAAGCACGGGGGTACCCGTCTCCGCCTGCCCCATCGACCACCGGGCATGCTCGTCCCCACAACGTGCCGCGGGCCACGGGACGGCCGCCTCGAGCTGCCCCCTTCCCCAGCGCCGTTCACCGCCCCCCGCGCCGCCCGCGACGGCCACCCACGCCGCGCAGACCGAAGCGCCGGAGCGGCCCTACGCCCCCAGCAGATCCCGCCGGCGAAAGACCTCGACCGCCGCCACCGCCGCCACCGCGCCGATCCCGAGCATGATGGCCGCCGCGCCGACCCGGAACGCCTGCACGGGGACGAGCCCGACGTGCGCGAACGGGGTCAGGTCGACGAGCCACTTCGGCGCGCCGAGCAGGGACCCGAACAGCTGCCACAGGAACGCGACGGTGACGAGGCCGTAGGCGATCCCGGCGCTGGCCCGTGGAACGACGGCGTAGGCCAGCGCCGCGATCCCGAGGAACAGGAGCGATACGGGGATACAGTTGGCGCCCGCCTCGAGCATCTTCGGCAGCGACAGGCTGATGCCGACCGACACGGCCCCCGCCCAGGCCAGCAGACCGGAGGCGAGCGACAGGGCGACGGCCGCGCCCGCTGCGAGGAGCAGGCGCCCCCCGAGCCATCGACGGCGGCTGACCGGCAGCGCAAGCAGGGTCTCGAGCTGCTCATCGGCCTCCTCGTGCCGCGCGGCGCCGATCTGCGCGCAGGCGAACAGGCTGACGGCGAGGACGAAGAAGATGAACACGAAGGCGAGATAGCCGACGGGAGTGAGGATCGAACCAGCCCCGATCTTCTCGAACTCCTTCTCGAGGCTCTTGGAGATGCCGGCCGAATTGATGCTCTTGGCGATCACGCCGATGATGAACGCGAACGCGCCGATGCTGAGCAGCCACACGATCAGGCCGGCGCGTTCGCTGCGCAGGGCCTGCGCGGTCGTGGAGGAGAGCAGCCGGTCATTCGGGTCGGCGGTGTCGCGGGCGGGGAGCAGCCCGGTGCCGATGTCGCGGCCGGCGGCGATCCGCTCCGCGGCCACGAGCAGCAGCACGGTGGCGGCGGCGGGGAGCAGCAGGACGGCGGGATGGGCGCCGGTGAACGGCCGCAGCTGCTCCGCCCAGCCAAGCGGCGTCAACCACCGCAGCCAGCCCACGCCGCTCGAGGTGTCGGCGATCACCCGCAGCAGGAACGCGAGCGCCACCACCGCCCCGCCCAGCTCCAGAGCGATGCGACGGGTGGGAGCGAGCTGGCTGGCCACGGCACCCACGCCGACGAACACCGGCACCACGGACGCGGTCGCCAGCGCGAGGTAGGCCGAGCCCCCCGCCGGCAGGCCGGCGAGCACGGAGCCGGCGAAGTCGGCCAGCCCCAGGATCACGACACCGACGGCGATCGCCACCAGCGCGGCCATGTAGGCACCACGGCGGCCGATCACCGCCGAGAGCACGAGCTCCATCCGGCCCGTGTCCTCCTCGGTCCGCAGCGCGCGCACCGCGGCCAGCAAGCCCCAGACGGCGGCGAAGATGGCCAACGTGCCACCGACGCGCCAGGCACTGTAGCCGCCGACGGTGAGCAGGTCGAACGGTTCGCCGTAGAACAGGCGGATCGCCTTGTTGTCGGCGAAGCTGTGGGCGAAGGCGATCCGGCTGGCCGGCGTCGGGTACGCGTGGCGATAGCTGACGGGCTGGATGTAGGCGATCGCCGCGAACAGGTAGGCGAACGAGATCGTGCGGATCCGCGCGTCACGGAACGTCCGCCGGGCGAGCGCTCGCGCGGGCCCGAGACCGACGCCGGCGTGTGAGCCCGTGGTCCGCGGCGCCGAGGCGACGCCGCTAGCCGTCGACATTGCCGTCGGAGGCGTCGTAGTGGTGCAGGAAGATCTCCTCGAGTGAGGGCTCGCGACTGGTCAGCGTCGCGACGGGATGCGCGGCCAGCGCCGCGATCAATGGGCCGACGCTGCCGGTGACCTCGAACCGGAGCGCGTTCGCGCCGGCGGGCGTGACCGCCACGCCGGGCAACTCCGGCAGCTGCGGCGCGGGCCCCTCGAACGTGACCTCCACCGTCTGGGCACTGAGGTGCCGCAGCTGCTCGAGCGTCCCCTCGTCGACGAGCTTGCCCTGCCTCAGAATCCCGACCCGGTCGCACACGGCCTCGACCTCGCTGAGGATGTGCGAGGACAGGAACACCGCCTGCCCGCGCGCCTTGGCCTCCTCGATGCAGCCGCGGAAGGCCATCTCCATCAGCGGGTCGAGCCCGCTCGTGGGCTCGTCGAGCAGCAGCAGGTCCGCACGGGTGGCGAGCGCCGCGATCAGCTGCACCTTCTGGCGGTTGCCCTTGGACAGGGCCCGGATCTTCTTGCCGGTGTCGAGCTGGAAGCGCTCCACGAGCTCGTCGCGATAGGCGACGTCGGTACCGGCCACCTCGCGGCGATCCGGGCCGCGAGTCGGTGCCCGCAGGCGGGCCAGGAACTCGAACGTCTCCGCGCTCGTCATCGCGGGCCACAGAAAGGGCTCGCCTGACACATAGGCAACGCGACGGTGAGCCTGCACCGGATCGCGCCACGCATCGACCGAGAACAGCTCGGCATGCCCCGCCGTCGGACGGTGCAGTCCGAGCAGCAGCCGGATCGTGGTCGTCTTGCCGGCGCCGTTGGGCCCCAGGTAGCCGTACACCTCACCGGCCGCCACCTGCAGGTTGAGGCCGTCGAGCGCGACGGTGTCGCCGTAGCGCTTCGTCAAGCCCTCGGTCGTGATCGCACGTGCCCCGATGGCCCTCACATTAGCCCAGCGGGGGTCATCTGGAAGTCGGCCACGTATCGGTTGGTACATAGGCGCACAAACCACGGTCAGAGGCTGGGTAGTCGGCCACATTTCGTGGTCGGCAAACGGCCGATGCCGTGTCGGACCGGTTATTCGAAGATCTCCCCCCATGACCACTCTCGACCTCGCACGCAGCCAATTCGGCATCACCACCCTGTTCCATTTCATCTTCGTGCCGATGTCGATCGGGCTCGCGGTCTTCGTCGCGCTGTGCCAGACCCTGCACTACCGGACGGGGCGCGAGGTCTATCTCCGCATGACCCGCTTCTGGGGCAAGTTCCTGCTCATCTCGATGGCCATCGGCGTCGTGACCGGCATCGTCCAGGAGTTCCAGTTCGGCATGAACTGGTCGCTCTATTCCAAGTACGTGGGTGACATCTTCGGCGCCCCGCTCGCGATGGAGGCACTGATCGCGTTCTTCCTCGAATCGACCTTCATCGGCCTGTGGATCTTCGGCTGGGGGCGGCTGTCGCCGAAGCTCCACCTCGCCACGATCTGGGCCACCGCGGTTGGCACGATGATCTCGGCCTACTTCATCCTCGCCGCCAACTCGTGGATGCAGCACCCGGTCGGCTACGCGGTCAACCACGTGACCCATCGCGCCGAGCTCAAGGACATCTTCGCGGTGCTGACCAACTCGACCGTGCTGCTGGCCTACCCGCACACGATCTTCGGCGCCTTCGCCACCGCCTCGATGCTGGTGATCGGTATCTGCGCCTTCCAGCTCCTGCGCAAGCGGGGCGGTGACGTCGTCTCCCGCTCGATGCGGCTCGCGCTCCCGATCGGCACCGTGGCGGTGCTCCTGACGATGATCTTCGGCCACTTCCAGGGCATCCTGATGGAGACCCAGCAGCCGATGAAGATGGCCTCTGCCGAGGTGCTCTACAACACCAAGAACGGCGCCAGCTTCTCGATCTTCGCCACCGGCAGCTTCACCCGCTTCCCCGGCCAATTGAGCACCGACCTGCGGATCCCGCACGCGCTCTCGATTCTCGCCACCGCGTCGTGGAACGGCAAGGTCGACGGGATCAACCAGATCCAGGCCGCCGAAGTGAAGAAGTACGGCCCCGGCAACTACACCCCGATCCTCGGGGTGACCTACTGGACCTTCCGCCTGATGATCGGCGCCGGCACGCTGATGCTGCTGCTGTGCCTGGCCGGCTTCATCCTGCAGCGCCGCAGGAGGATGGACCGAGCGCGCTGGTTCCAGCGCCTGGCCATCGTCGGCATCTTCCTGCCCATCTTGGCCAACTGGACCGGCTGGATCTTCACCGAGATGGGACGCCAGCCGTGGGTGGTCTACGGCCTGCTGAAGACCTCACAGGCCAACTCGCCCAACGTGGCCAGCGGCGACATCATCGCCACGCTGGCCGGCTACATCCTCATCTACGGCGTGCTGATCGTGATCGGTGGCTGGCTGATGTTCCGCGAGATCAAGCACGGGCCCGAGCCGCCGCCGCCACCGCCGCCGGCCGAAGGGGTGCTCGAGGAGCTGCCCCTGGCCCCGAATCCCGACCTCGTCCTCTCCTACTAGCGAAACCGACATGCACACCATCGATCCTGATTTCCTCCAGACCCTGTGGTTCGTCCTGATCGGCGTCCTGTGGGTCGGCTATTTCATCCTCGAGGGGTTCGACTTCGGCGTCGGCATGCTCGTCCGCGGCCTCGGTCGCGACCAGGCCGAGCGCCGCGCGCTGATCCACACGATCGGACCCGTCTGGGACGGCAACGAGGTGTGGCTGCTCACCGCCGGCGGCGCGACGTTCGCCGCCTTCCCGACCTGGTACGCGACCACCTTCTCCGGCTTCTACCTCGCCCTGTTCCTCGTCCTCGCGGCGCTGATCGTCCGCGGCGTGTCGTTCGAGTTCTGGGGCAAGGTCGCCTCCGAGCGCTGGCGCACGAGTTGGGAATGGGCCATGTGCATCTCCAGCGGCGCGGCCGCGCTCCTGTTCGGCGTGGCCTGGGCCAACTTCGTGGCCGGTGTCCCGATGGGCCCCGACCACGTCATCCACGCCTCGCTGTTCGATCTCCTGCATCCGTATGCGCTGCTCGGCGGTCTGGTCACGCTGACCCTGTTCCTCACCCACGGCGCCAACTTCCTGCGACTGCGCACCAAGGGAGAACTCGCCAACCGCTCGGCCACGGTCGCACACCGCGTCGCGCCGGTCGCTGCGGTGCTGATGGTCGGCTTCCTGATCTGGACGGCATCGGACCAGTCCTGGGACGCCGTGGTCGTCGTGGTCGCGATCCTGGCCGCCGTGGCCGTGGTCCTGGTCCCGACCGTCCTGCAGCGCAACCCGGTGCAGGCGTTCGGTGGCACGACGGCGGCGATCGCGCTGCTGTTCGTGGCCCTGCTCGCCGCGCTGTTCCCGAATGCCGTGCCGTCCAGCACCAGCCACCTGTTCGACCTGCAGCTGTCGGCCGCCTCCTCCACCTCCTACACCCTGACCGTGATGACGGTCGTGGCGGTAGTCTTCGTCCCGATTGTGCTCGCCTACACCGCATGGGCGTACTGGGTTTTCCGTCACCGTCTCGGTCGCGATGACTTCGATGGCCCGATGACGCCGATCGCCGTGATTGAGCACAGGCTCGGAACGCCCGGCGCACCGTCGGCGGGCTCGGGCGCAAAGCCACCGACTGTCGTCTGACGTGGCCGCGCCCGTCGATCGCCGACTCGTTCGCGAGAGCCGGGCCGCACGGACGCACCTGATCGTCGCCTCTGGCCTGGGCGTTGTCCAGGCCGGCCTGATCCTGGCGCAGGCCGTGCTGCTGGCCACGGTGATCGCACGCTCGGCGACCCGCGCCGTCTCGCTCGCCAGCCTGAAGGGCGAGCTGATCGCGCTCGCCGCGGTGGTGGCGGCGCGCGCGGCCGTGACGGCCGGGTTCGAGCTCTCCGGTCGCCTCGGCGCGACACGGGTGATGTCGGATCTGCGCCTGCGCCTGGCGCGCCGGCTGCTGCTCGCCTCGCCGGGCGAGCGGCCCTCCGGCGAGCGCACGGGTGAGCTGGCCGCGGCCGCGGTCCAGGGAGTCGACGCACTCGAGGCCTACTTCGCCGGGTACCTGCCCCAGCTCGTGCTCGCGTCGATCGTGCCGGTTGCGGTGCTGGCCTTCGTGCTCACGGTCGACCCGGTCTCCGCCGTGATCCTGGCCGTCACGGTGCCGATCCTGATCGTGTTCATGGTCCTGATCGGCAAGGGCGCGCAGGCGACCACGAACAAGCGCTGGCAGACGCTGTCGTTGCTGAGCGCGCACTTCCTCGACGTCCTGCGCGGGCTTCCCACCCTGCGCGCCTACCGGCGCGAGCGCGCCCAGCACGAGGCGCTGGCCACGGTCGGCGAGCGCTATCGCGTCGAGACGATGGCGACACTGCGGATTGCCTTCCTGTCGTCCTTCGTGCTCGAGCTGTGCGCGATGCTCGGCACCGCGATGGTGGCGGCGACGATCGGCGTCCAGCTCGTCGGCGGCTCGCTCACGCTCGCCGCGGGACTCACCGTGCTGCTGCTGGCGCCCGAGCTGTACGGCCCGCTTCGCCAGGTCGGAGCGCAGTTCCACGCCAGCGCTGACGGCGTCGCCGCCTCCGAGCGCATCTTCGCCGCGCTTGATCAGCCCGTGCCCGTCGCGCCGCCGGCCGCTCCCGTCCCGCTGCCCGATCCGAGCCTCGAGCCGATCCGCCTGCGCGCGGTCAGCTACGAGTACCCCCAGCGCCCGGGCGCCGTACTGCGCGACGTCGACCTCGAGCTCGCGCCCCGCCGGATCACCGCGCTGGTCGGGCCCAGCGGCGGCGGCAAGAGCACGATCGCCCGCCTGCTGCTGCGGCTCGCCGACCCCGTCTCCGGGACCCTGAGGTGCGGCGAGACCGACCTGCGGGACGTGGACCTTGACCGGTGGCGGCAGCAGATCGCGTGGGTGCCGCAGCGGCCGAAGCTGTTCACCGGCACCATCGCCGACAACATCCGCCTCGCGGCCCCCGCGGCCGACGATCGCGCCGTGCGCGACGCCCTCGAGGCCGCGGGTGCGACCGAGCTCGTCGCCGGCCTCCCGGACGGTCTCGACACGCTCGTCGGCGAGGGCGCCCGGCGACTCTCGGCCGGACAGCGCCAGCGGATCGCCCTGGCCCGCGCGTTCCTCTCCGACGCGCCCCTGCTCGTGCTCGACGAGCCCACCTCCCACCTCGATGAGGCCAGCGCGGCCGCAGTCGGCGACACGATCGAGCGGCTGGCCCGCGGGCGCACGACGCTGCTGATCGTCCACCACGAGTCGCTGGCTCGCCGCGCCGACACGATCTTCACGGTCAGCAATGGGCACATCGCGCCGGCCGGCTCCCCGCCACTCGTGGAGCTGGCGGCATGAGGGCTCTGATCCGTCTCTCCTGGCCCGAGCCGGGCGAGCGTGGGCGCCTGGCCCTGTCGGTGCTGCTGGCGGCGGCCGCCACCGGTGCCGCGGTTGCGCTGATGGCCACCTCCGGGTACCTGATCTCGCGCGCCGCGCAGCGGCCGCTGATGATCTCGCTGATGGTGACGATCACCGCCGTCAGGGCGTTCGGGATCTCGCGGGCGGTGCTCCGCTACGGGGAGCGGCTCGCGTCCCACGACCTGGCGCTGCGCCGGCTCGCCGACCTGCGACTGCATTTCTACGAGCGGCTCGCGCCGCTCGTCCCGGGGCAGGTCGGCGGCCGCAGCCGCGGCGACCTCATGTCCCGCTTCGTCGGCGACGTCGACACGCTGCAGGACAGCTACCTGCGCGTGATCATCCCCACCCTCGTCGCCGTCGTCGTGATCCTCGGCGCCAGCATCGCCGCCTGGCTGATGCTCCCGGCGGCCGGCGCGGTCGTGGTCTGCATGCTCGCGTTGGGCGCGACCCTGTCGCCGTGGGCGAGCGGCCGCGTCGCCGCCTCGGCCGGCCGGCGTCAGGCCCCGGTGCGAGCCCGGCTGACCGGCCAGCTGGTGGAGGCGATCGACGGATCCGCCGAGCTCGCGGTGGCCGGACGGGCGCCCGAGCACGTGCAGCGGCTGACCGTGACCGACGCGCGGCTGGCCACACTCGGCCGCGAGGACGCCCGCGCCGGCGCGCTGGCCACCGGCCTGAGCTCCCTGCTGGCCGGTGCCGGATTGCTCGCCGTTCTGCTGGTCGGGATTCCCGCCGTCCACAGCGGAGCCCTGCCCGGCGTGCTGCTGGCGGCGCTGGCGTTCCTGTTCATGGCCGCCGGCGAGTCGATCGTGCCGCTGCCCGCAGCCGCCCGCCGGCTCCGCTCCTGCGTGGCGGCGGCGACGCGCCTGGAGGAGATCAACGAACTCGAGCCGGCGATCGTCGACCCGCCCGCGCCGCGCCGCCCGTCCGGCGGCGGGACGCTCACCGTCGAGCGCGTCCGCATGCGCTACGGCGCCGGCGAGCCGTTCGTCCTCGACGGCGCCGACTTCGAGCTCGCGCCGCGGGAGCACGTGGCGCTGGTCGGGCCGAGTGGCATCGGCAAGACAACGCTGGCGGAGCTGCTGGTGCGGTTCCTGGATCCCGACGAGGGCCGGATCACACTCGACGGGATCGACATCCGGGAGCTGGCCCAGGATGACCTTCGTCGCGAGGTGCTGCTGTGCGGCCAGGACGCCCACCTGTTCAACACCACCGTGCGCGAGAACCTGCTGATCGCGCGTCGCGACGCAGCGCCCGGGGAACTGTGGGCCGTGCTCGGCGATGTCGAGCTCGACGACTTCGTGGCCGGACTCCCGGAGGGGCTCGACACGATGGTCGGAGAGGAGGGCGCGCTGCTCTCCGGCGGCCAGCGCCAGCGCCTCGCACTTGCCCGCGCCCTGCTGTCAGGCTCCCGCTTCCTGATCCTCGACGAGCCGACCGTCCACCTCGACGCACCGCTCGCCGCCCGCGTGATGGTCAATGTCCAGGCGCGCACCGAGGGACGCGCGCTGCTGGTCATCACCCACGCCAGCGAGCATCTGGACGACTTTGAACGCGTCGTGCGGGTGCACGCCGGGACGCTTCAGAGCGAGCCCGTACCGGCGGGGGCCGCGGGCAGCCGATGATCCTGATCTGCTACGACGGCTCGGCGGACTCCAAGACGGCGATCAAGCAGGCCGGCGAGCTGCTCCGAGGCCATCCCGCGACCGTGCTCACCGTCTGGGAGCCGTTCATGGAAGTGATGACGCGCACGCCGGCGGGGTTCGGCATGGCCCCCGGGATGGTCAACGTCGACGAGATCGACACCGCCAACGAGCAGAGCGCGCACGCGCGGGCGCAGGAGGGCGTGCAGCTCGCGGCCGAGGCCGGCCTCAACGCGCAGCCCCGGTGCCGCAGCCAGGTGACCAGCGTCGCGGACGCGATCCTGCACGAGGCGGAGGACCTCGGCGCCGAGGCGATCGTGATCGGATCGCGCGGGCTCACCGGCCTGAAGTCGGTGCTGCTCGGCAGCGTCTCGCACCACGTGATCCAGCACGCCGATCGCGCGGTCATCGTGGTTCCGTCGGCCGAGGTCGCGGCCGCCCGGGCGCACCGCAAGCACTGACGCCGGCGCACCCGCAAGCACTGACGCCGGCGCCCGCGAGGGCACGCGCGCGATCGTCGACGCGGGCCGTTCCAAATACGCCTTTCACCGCCGCGGCCTGGCCTACGACGGTCCTGTCTTTGCGGTGTGGGGCGACCGCGACCGGCTCGTGCCGCTGGCCCATCGCGACGGTGTCCGTGCGGCGCTGCCGCACGCTCGGATCGAGGTGTGGCCCGGCATGGGCCATCACCCGGTGAAGGAGCGCCTCGACCGGCTGATGACGCTGATCGAGCGCACCGCGACCGCCGCGCACGAGTACTTCGAGCGTCTCGACGAGCCCGCCCCGCTCGCCGACGCCGCCTGATCCGCGACCGCCGGCGCATCGGGCGCCTCAGGGCTATCTACGTACGCGGAACGGGACGCCGTCCGGATGCCGCCGGTGGCGGCCGGTTCTAGTGTCTGTGGTGATCGGCGCTCCCGCGTCGCGGCGCCACACCGAGGAGGCTCTCATGCCAACCGCACTTCTTCCCCATCAGGGCAGCTACCTCGCTCCCAGCCTGGAGCACGCGACGGTCGCCGAAGCGATGCACCCCGGGATCCTCTCGTGCCCCGCCGATGCCTCCCTGGTCGAGGTCGCGCGGCTGATGGCCAGCCACCATGTCCACTGCATCGCCGTGACCGGCATCGGCCCGGAGAACGCCGGACAGAACGTCGTCTGGGGCATCATCTCCGACCTCGATCTGGTCCGCGCGGGCGTCCGCACCGGCACCGACCGGTCGGCCGGGGCGCTCGCGCTGGCGCCGGTCATCTCGGTCCAGACCGACACGCCGTTGCTCGAGGCCGGCGAGTTGATGATCGCCCACGAGGTCAACCACGTCGTCGTGCTCAACCCGGTCACCCAGCTTCCGATCGGCATTCTCTCCACGCTCGATGTTGCGGGCGTGATCGCGTGGGGCCAGGCGTGACTCGCGGAACGATCGAGCTCGTGAACAGCACGCCCCTGAACACGTGATGACCGGGAACGCGGGCTGCGCATGCGGCTCGCCGCTGCACCCCCGCCGGATGCGGCGAACCGCCCAGCCCGATCCGTGCTAAGCCCGGATGCGTGAGCGTGACTTCAGGCTGATCATCCGGGCATGAGGATCCTCCGCCGAGCCCGCGACGCAATCGCCGCAGCGGTGCTCGGACTGGTGGGGATCCTCCTCGGGCTGGCGAGCGTGGTCGTCCTTGTCGCGGCCGCGATCGTGGGACCCGTCCTCGGCGCGATCGGCTTCGCGTACGCGGCGGTGGTCGACGTCGGGCGCCGCATCCGACATCCCACAGCGGCGTTATAGCCCGCCTCCGGCGCGGGCAATCCCGCGTGACGACGCCCCGCCCCCGGGTGTCGTCACGCGGCGCTCTCCTCGCCGCGGCGCCCGCCGCGCGGCCCGCGGCGCGTACGCCGCCTGTGCCCGTACCGAGCGACTTCCGCCCCCCCAATAGGGGTCGACTACTGATCGAGGCGACGGTGTTTGGCCGATGGCGCGCGCGTACTTCGGATCTAAGTTGCGCCTGACCCCACCCGCAGGGGGGTCGATGCCGGACCGAAGCTGCAGCGCACCGGTCGATGCCGGACCGAAGCTGCAGCGCACCCATTCCCCCGAGGTGAGGAGAGGACTAGATGTCCGCAAACGTCGTATCCGAGCGGCCCCAGGTTGGGGTCGACAAGCAGGCATCCGAACCCGCCGCGACCGCGATGTCGGGGCCGGTGATCGGCAACCCCGGTCCACTCGGCCTGAGCGCGTTCGCGCTGACCACGTTCTTCCTGAGCATGGTCAACTCCAACTTCGTCAGCCCCGGCGTCGAGCCGATCGTGTTCGGCGTGGCGCTGATGTTCGGCGGCATCGCCCAGGTTCTGGCCGGTATGTGGGCCTTCCGGACGGGCAACACGTTCGCCGGCACAGCCTTCACCGCCTACGGCGCCTTCTGGCTCTCGTTCTGGGCACTGGTCCAGTTCTTCCTCAAGGACATCCCGCTGGGGCAGGTCGGCAACGCCGTGGGCCTGTACCTGATCGGCTGGGGGATCTTCACCCTGCTGATGTTTGTCGCCTCGTTCCGCACGAGCCGCGCGATCAACGTCGTGTTCGGCCTGCTGCTGATCACGTTCATCCTGCTGGGCATCGGCAATGCCGGAGGGCACACCACGATGATCCATTGGGGCGGTTACTTCGGTCTGGTCACGGCTGCCGCCGCGGGCTACACCGCACTGGCCGAGGTCACCAACGACACGTTCGGCCGCACCGTGATGCCGATCAAGCCTCTGTAACACTGTTCGGATGGCCACGGCGGGGATGGCGAGTGCCAATCCCCGCCCCGGCCGTCGCCTCTGCGCCGGGGACCGGCAGACGCGACGGGCGGCTCGCACCGCCAGTTCACCGAGAGAGCCCCGAGGAGAGATAGATGAACCCCAGCACAGCCAGCACCAGCGCCGGAACGCTCGTCGGCGAGCAGCTCGAGCGGCGGCTCGAGGAGCTCCTGCACCAGGATCTGTTCAAGCCGCCGGCGCAGTTCGTCGCCGGCGCCCGCGTCAACGATGCATCGTTGCACGCCCAGGCCGAGCTCGACGCCGATGCATTCTGGGCCGAGCAGGCACGCGAGCTGCACTGGAACGAGCCGTTCACGACCATCCTGGACGACTCCAACCCGCCGTTCTACAAGTGGTTCACCGACGGCACTCTCAATGTCTCCTACAACTGCGTCGATCGCCATGTCGAGGCCGGCAACGGCCAGCGTGTCGCCTTCCACTGGGCCGGTGAGGAGGGCGAGGAGCGGGCGATCACCTACGCCGACCTGCACCGCGACGTGCAGCGACTGGCCAACGCGCTCAAGGACATGGGCGTCCAGAAGGGCGATGTCGTCGGCATCTACCTGCCGATGATCCCCGAGGTCGTCGTCTCGATGCTCGCCTGCGCGCGCATCGGCGCGCCGCACAACGTCGTCTTCGGCGGCTTTGCCCCCGAGGCGGTCAGGGAGCGGATGGAGGTGTCGGACGCCAAGGCGCTGATCACCGTCGACGGCGCGCGGCGCAAGGGCAAGACGGCCCCGGTCAAGGAGCAGGTCGACGCCACCATGGGCAGCCTCGAGAAGCTCGAGCACATCGTCGTGGTCCGGCACACCGGCATCGACGCGCCGATGCAGGCCGGCCGCGACGTCTACATGGACGAGATCATGGCCGCCGCCGACCCGCACTGCCCGGCCGAGCCGATGGAGGCCGAGCACCCGCTGTTCATCCTCTACTCGTCGGGCTCGACGGCGAAGCCGAAGGGCATCCTGCACACCACCGGCGGCTATCTGACCGGCGTCAGTGCCACGCACCGGTACGTGTTCGACCTCGACCCCGAGCGTGACGTGTTCTTCTGCTCGGCCGACGTCGGCTGGGTCACCGGCCACTCCTACATCGTCTACGGGCCGCTGGCCAACGGCACCACCAGCGTGATGTACGAGGGTGCCCCGGACTACCCGCACAAGGGCATCTGGTGGGAGCTGTGCGAGCGCTACGGCGTGACCATCTTCTACACGGCGCCGACGGCGATCCGCGCCTGCATGAAGTGGGGCCCCGAGCATGCCAACGCCCGCGACCTCTCGTCGCTGCGGCTGCTGGGCACCGTCGGCGAGCCGATCAACCCCAAGGCATGGCTCTGGTACCACGTCGTGATCGGCCGCGAGCGCTGCCCGATCGTCGACACCTGGTGGCAGACCGAGACGGGCCAGATCATGATCTCCCCGCTTCCGGGGCTGACCGACACGAAGCCGGGCTCGGCCACCCAGCCGCTCCCCGGCGTGGTCGCCGACGTGCTCGACGAGTCGAGCGGCGAGAGCGTCGCCCAAGGTCAGGGTCTGCTGGTGCTCACGCGGCCCTGGCCGGGCATGCTGCGGACGCTGTACGGCGACGACGATCGCTACGTCGACACGTACTGGTCGCGGTTCGGGCCCAAGACCTACCTCGTCGGCGACGCCGCGATCCGCGACAAGGACGGGTACCTGTGGATCGTCGGGCGAATCGATGACGTCATCAACGTCTCCGGTCACCGCCTGTCGACGGCCGAGGTCGAGTCGGCGATCGTCGCCCACGAGAAGGTCGCCGAGGCGGCCGTGGTCGCCGAGTCCGATGAGATGACCGGCCAGGCCATCGTCGCCTTCGTGACGCTGAACGGCGACCTCCAGGGCACTCCGGCGATCGAGGCGCAGATCCGCGAGCACGTGGCCGAGCACATCGGCAAGCTGGCGCGTCCCAAGCGCATCCTGTGGACCGATGATTTGCCAAAGACGCGTTCGGGGAAGATCATGAGGAGATTGCTGCGGGACATCGCAGAGGGCCGCGCGCTCGGCGACGTTACGACGCTCCGCGACCCCGCAGTCATGGCCGAGCTGGAGAAGAAGGTCTCGGCCGCCCAGGCCCAGGAGGACTGATATGGCGGAGCGCAGCAGCAGAACGCCGGAGGACACGGCCCGCGAGCTCTACGAGCAGGCCGAATCACAGACCGCCAGGGCGCTCGAGCAGCTCGTGTCGAAGCAGAGCTTCGGCATGGTGTTCGCGCGCGGAGCGGAGAACGTCGCGGCCCTCGCGCGGGTCGGGACCGATCTCGCGGATTTGGTGCTGCGCAACCTGCGCGTCGCCGGGCGGGCCGACATCACCCGGCTCGCCCGGCAGCTCCATCGCACCGAGGACAAGCTCGAGCGCGTCCTGCAGGAGGTGGAGGAGCTACGCGACGAGCTCGCGGCGCGCGAGCTGAAGGCGGGCGGCGCCAGCACCAACGGCTCGTCCAAGGACGCCGCCGCGGGGACGCGTGAGGCTCCCCGCCCCGGCGACACGGGCACCGCCGGCCGATGAGCGCGCTCGATCGCGTCGTCCGCACTCCGATCGACGTGATCGATCGCATCGTCCGCACCCCGCTGAACGCGCTCGAATACTCGAACATCAAGCTGACCACCCATGACGCCGTGATCGGCGCCACGCCGCGCGAGGTCGTGTGGACGCATCGCGGCGTCACGTTGTGGCGCTACAAGAGCGAGGATCGCTCCCACGCCGTGCCGCTCCTGCTCGTGTTCGCGCTGATCAACCGGCCCGACATCTTCGACCTGCGGCCGGGCGCCTCGCTGGTCGAGTACCTGCTGCGGGAGGGCTTCGACATCTTCCTGCTCGACTGGGGCGTCCCTGACGAGGAGGACGCCGACACCGGGTTCGAGGAATACGTCTGCGACGAGCTGCACTGGGCCGTGCGCGAGACCCTGCGCGCGAGCGGCGCGGATGAGCTGACGCTGCTCGGCTGGTGCATGGGCGCCACGATGTGCGCGATGTACTGCGGGTTGGATCGCCGCGGCGAGCAGACACCCGTCCGCAACCTGGCGCTGCTGACGATGCCGATCGACGGGCGCTGCTCGGTGTACGCGAAGTGGACCGGCAACGAGCAGTTCGATCCTGATTACACCGCTGAGCTGTGGCAGTCGTTGCCCGGTTGGGCGGTCGACTTCGCCAACCGGCTGCTCAAGCCGGTGACCAACTTCTGGACGACCGACCGCAAGCTGTGGGAGGCCGTGCAGGAAGGACGCGTCAACCGCGAGGCGCAGCAGTCGATGGCCAAATGGGTCGGCGACAACCCGCCGTTCCCGGGCAAGGCGTTCGCCCAATGGCTGCACTGGCTGTACCGCGACGACGCGCTGATCGGCGGGCGCATCAGCCTTCGCGGCCGCCGCGTCAAGCTGGGGTTGATCGATCAGAACCTGCTGATCGTGACCGCGCAGGGGGATCACATCGCGCCCCGGGTGGGAACGATGCCGATCTTCGACCTCGTCGGGAGCGAGGACGTCACCCACTTCGACCGTCCCGGCGGCCACATCGGCCTGATCGCCGGATCGAAGGCGAAGAACGAGATCTGGCCCGACCTCGCCGCGTGGCTGGCGGAGAGGTCGGACCGCTAGCGGGAACCGAAAATCACGAGGAGAGCAGAGAGATGAACCTTCCGATCACCGAAACGCCGCTGCCCGGCACCGAGTCGTTCCCCGCCGATCATCGCCGCTCACGCCTGCAGGGCCGGGTCGCGTTCGTCACCGGCGGCACGCGCGGCATCGGCGCCGCGATCTCCAAGAGCTTCGCCGAGCAGGGCGCGATCGTGGCCGCCGGCTACGGGCGCGACAGCGAGCACGCCAACGCGCTGCTGGCCGAGCTCAAGAACCACGGCGTCGACGCCAGCGTCCATCAGGGCAACATCGGCTCGGCCGAGGATTGCCGCCGGACGATCCAGGAGGTCATCGACGCGCACGGCCGCCTCGACATCCTGGTCAACAACGCCGGCATCACGATTGACCGGACCGTGCTGAAGATGACCGACGAGGACTGGTACAAGGTGCTTGCGGTCAACCTTTCGGGCGCGTTCTTCATGAGTCAGGCGGTGCTGCCGCACATGCTCGAGCGTGGCTCCGGGCGGATCGTCAACATCTCCTCGCTGATCGGCGAGATCGGCAACATCGGCCAGGCCAACTACGCGGCCTCGAAGTCGGGCTTGTTCGGCCTGACCAAGACCCTGGCCCGCGAGGCGTGCTACCAGCTCGCCAAGGTCGGCAAGCTGAACGAGGACTCGATCGGGATCACGGTCAACACCGTCGCGCCGGGGTTCATCGCCACCGAGATGGTCGAGTCCATTCCTGAGAAGGTGCTCGATCGGATCAAGTCGCAGATCCCCGTCGGACGGCTCGGCCGCCCCGATGAGGTCGCGCGCATGGTCCACTTCCTGGTCTCGGACTACTCGTCGTTCATCACCGGTCAGGTGTTCAACGTCAATGGCGGCCAGGAGATGTAGCAGCGGGTTATGCTGACCCAGCATGGCCAGTCGCTCGGCAGCCGCACTCGGAGAGATCATCCGCCAGCAACGGGAGCTCGCAGAGCTCTCGATGCGCCAGTTCGCGCAGCTGGCGGGGATCTCCAACCCGTACCTGTCGCAGATCGAGAGGGGGCTTCGGGCCCCCTCCGAGCAGGTGCTGGACGGAATCGCGAGCGCGCTGAAGGTCTCGGCCGACACCCTGTACGAGCGTGCCGGCGTCTCCCCTCCCGGCGAGGTATCCGAGGGCAGCGTCGTGATCGACGCCATCCGCGCAGACACGAGACTGACCGCCCGGCAGCGGGCGGCGATGCTCGAGGTCTACGAGGCGTTCACGGGCTCCGGCGCCCCGCGCAAGCGGTCCGGGTCGAGCAAGTCGCGCTGAGAGCGGTCCGGCGGCGATGCCAATGATCGAGTCCGGCGACCTCGATGGCAGGGCCGCCCTCGTCACGGGGGCGGCCAGCGGCATCGGCCGCGCCGTCGCCGCCCGGCTCGAGCACGACGGGGTGAATGTGCTGTCGGTCGATCTGCACCCCGATCCCAACGGACCCGGCGAGCCGTACGAGGCGGACCTCACCTCGCCGGCGGCCAACGAGGCCGCGGTCGCCGCCGTGCTCGAGCGATTCGGGCGCCTCGATCTGATCGTCCCCAACGCCGGGATCCAGCATGTCTCGCCGGTGGAGTCCTTCCCCCAGGAGCGCTGGGACACGATCATCTCCCTGCTGCTGACCAGCCCGTTCGTGCTGGCCCGCGCGGCGTGGCCGGCGCTGCGCGACAGCGGTGCCGGGCGCTACATCGCCATCGCCTCCGTGCATGGTCTCGTCGCCTCGCCGTTCAAGGCCGCCTACGTGTCGGCCAAGCATGGGCTGCTCGGACTCGTCAAGACGCTGGCCCTGGAGGGCGCCGAGGAGGGCATCACCGCCAGCGCGGTGTGCCCCGGCTACGTGCGCACGCCGCTGGTCGAGAAGCAGATCGCCGCGCAGGCCGAGGCGCACGGCCTCCCGGAGGAGCGCGTGCTGGAGGATGTGATCCTCGCGCCGCACGCCGTCAAGCGGCTGATCGAGCCCGAGCAGGTGGCGGAGGTGGTCGCGTTCCTGGCCGGCCCGCACGGGTCCGCCTTCACCGGCGCTCCGGTCACGATGGATCAGGGCTGGACCGCGCGCTGACGCTTGGCGGACGCCTTGCGAGGACTCGTCGAGTGCTCGAGCACCTCGGCCAGGATCTTGGGCCAGTGCTCGCGCAGCGACTCGTGACCCATGAACAACCCGAGATGGCCGCCGGTGCTGACGTGGCGGTCGATGAACTCCTCCGGCGTGGAGGCGATCGAACCGAGCGCGAACACCTGGTCCGGGGGCGTGATGTGGTCCGTGGCACCAGCCAGGAGGTTGAGCGGCATGTTGATCTTGGTCAGGTCGACGGCCTGGCCACCGATCCTGAGCGAGCCGCTCATCAGCGCGTTGTCGCGGAACAGGTGGCGAACGATCCACAGGTAGAACGCACCCGGGACGTCCTGGGTGTGCTTGAACCAGTTCTCGAAATGCACGTAGCGAGCGACGTGGTGTTCGTCGTTGACGTTGTGCAGCAGCTCGAACTGACGCGAGACCTCGTCGCCCGGCTGGATCAGCACGAAACCGGAGACCATGTGCTCACCCTTGAGCACGCCGCCGTCGGCGGCGACCAGGGACTCGTAGAACTTCATGCTGCCGTGCGGCGCCAGGAAGCGCAGCACCTCGTGGATGACCGGCTCGCCGGCGTGGAAGTCGATCGGAGCGCCGGCGATCGTGAGCGTGTTGACGCGCTCGGGGTTCAGGGCGGCGTAGATCGTCGCCAGCCAGCCACCCTGGCAGTCGCCGATCAGGTTCACGTGACCGCCGCAGTGGTCGATCGCCCGGTCGATCACATCGAGGTAGTCCTCGACCGTGGCATCCGCGGTCTCCTCGGTGGCTCCGATCCAGTCAAGCGTGAACGCCCGCTCGAGCCCGCACGAGGTGATCGTGCGCATCTGGCTCTGATCCTGCGCGTAGTCGACGATGCACGAGTCGTGGCCGGCCTGCGGCGGACACACGAGCGTCGGCACGAGGCCGCGTGGCTTGCCCGTGGAGAAGTCGCGCAGACGCGCCACCGGCGCCTCGAACACGATCTCGTTCGGGTTCGCCCACGTGGGCGTCTCGCGTTTGGTCATCAGGTTCCACCAACGCGGGATGTCCTGGGGCTTGATCTCGCCTTTCAGCGTGGCGCCCATGTAGTCGCCCATGCCCCGGAGCGCGATCGACCACCCTTCTACCCAGCTGTCCAGCAGCCCCGACGTGTAGGTCGACGGTGCAGGACCGGAAGCCAGCGGTGAGGTCAACACGGTGTTCACTCCTCCTTGCAGAAGAGAGCACCGGCACGGTAACCGGTGCTCCCCCTACGATTTTCTCGAAGCGCCCTTTGGTTCGGGCAGCCTGCCGGCGAGCGCCGTTACTTGAGCAGGTTGCGTGCGGTGGTGGTGTACGAAGCGGTGAGCTCGCGGGCTACGTCAGCCTGCGTATCGATCAGGTTCTTGATCCACTCGACCTGGGTCGCATCGGCGACCTTGAGCTCGAGGTCGATCGCGCGGTCGACGGCCTTCTCATACGTGTCCACGTACATGTGGCCCGCCTTGCGCGCTGCATCCATGAACTGCTCGTTGAAGTCCTTGAACTGACCGAAGGCGCTGTCGAAGGTCGGGGCGCCGTTCTTGGATTGGGTTGCGGTCGGCATCTGTGCTCCTTGGGTATGGTCTGGTTCAGTGCGTCTGCTAGCAGATTAGCAGAAAATGCGCAAACCTGCAAGCGTTTTTGGGGCCCTTTCGGGGGAGGAGCGCATCCCCGGGCGACGCCCTTCTCAGCCGCGGGCGGCGGGCAGGATCCAGCCGATCATCGCCACGTAGTGCAGGGTCGCGGCCGCGATCACGAGCGCGTGGAAGATCTCGTGGAAGCCGAACGTCCGCGGCCATGGATCCGGGCGCTGGCGGGCATACACGATGGCGCCGATCGAGTACAGGATTCCCCCGCCGGCCAGCAGAGCGAGCGCCGTCGGATCGAGTGCGCTGACCAGCTGGGGCATCGCGATCAGGGCCAGCCAGCCGAGGGCGACGTACAGGCCCGCCGTCAGCGGGCGCGGTGCGTGCGCCCATCCGAGCGAGAAGGCCACACCGGCCAGGGCCCCGGCCCAGGCTCCGGCCAGAAGCACCCAGCCGATCGGACCGTGGACGAGCAGCAGCGCGATCGGCGTGTAGCTGGCGGCGATGAAGACGAAGATCGTGCTGTGGTCGATCTGGCGCAGCACCGGCTTGAACCGGGCCGGGCCGGGCCAGCGGTGATACAGGGCGCTGCCGCCGAACAGCGCCACGAGGCCGGCGCCGTAGACGGCGAGGGCGGCCGTCGCCGTCCCGGTCGGCGCGAGCACCACGATCACGGCGGCGGCGGCGAGCGCGATGAAGAATGCGACCGCGTGCGAGACGCCGCGCAGCCGCGGCACGAGTTCCTCGGCGACGGAAGCCATTGCACCTCTCAGGATAGTGGCGCGTCGCGCTTGCGCCGACGGTTCTGTCGCTCGAGACCCGGCCCGCCCTCACTCCGGGCGGTCGCTGATACTAGTATCTGGAATGTCGATCAGGATTACGATCATTACAGCGCCAACCAAGGAGAACGACCATGGCACTGACCATCGGCGACACCGCGCCGGACTTCACCGCCGAGACGACCGAGGGCACGATCAACTTCCATGAGTGGCTCGGCGACGACTGGGGCGTGATCTTCTCGCACCCGCGGGACTTCACCCCCGTGTGCACCACCGAGCTCGGCTACATGGCCAGCATCAAGCCGGAGTTCGACAAGCGCGGCGTGAAGATCATCGCCGTCTCGGTCGATCCGTCCGAGAACCACGAGCGGTGGGCCAAGGACATCGAGGAGACGCAGGGCACGGCCCCGAACTACCCGATCATCGCCGACACCGACTTCAACGTCGCCAAGTCCTACGGGATGCTCCCGGCCGACGTCGAGGGCGACCCCACCGCGCGCACCCCGGCCCAGAACCAGACCTTGCGCAACGTGTTCGTGATCGGCCCGGACAAGAAGATCAAGCTCGTGCTCATCTACCCGATGACCACCGGGCGCAACTTCGACGAGGTCCTGCGCGTGATCGACTCGCTGCAGCTCACCGCCAACCACGCCGTGGCCACACCGGCCCAGTGGCAGCCGGGCGAGGACGTGATCATCGCCGGGTCGGTCAGCGACGAGCAAGCCAAGGAGAAGTACCCCGACGGCTGGGAGTCCCCCAGGCCGTACCTCCGCATCGTTCCGTCACCCTGACGCAGTCTCGAACCGGCGAGGTCTCGGGAGCCCGGCCGACAGCGCCGGGCTCCCACGCCTGCTGCCTCGACGGCGACCACAGCTACCAGCCGCGCCGGCCCGCCGCGTCGAGGCGCTACACGCCCGTCTCGGCCACGAGCCGGGCACTGGCCACCGCCGCCTGGAGCATGCGATAGTCAGCGTCGTTCTGGTCCGCGTACGCGACCGAAAAGCTCAGGATGGCGCGGTCGAACGCATCTGACTTGCCCAGATAGGCCCCGATGGCGATCCGGTCGCCCGACCGGGCATGTCCCCGCGCCAGCGTCCAGCCGCACATCTGACCCCAGAGATTCATGCCCGCCGGGGTCATACCGGCCAGGTCGGCGGAGCCCTTCCAGTCCCTGAGCTGCCGGATGTAGTAGTCACGTTCGTAGCCCGCGAAGTCGAATCGCTCCCAGCCGAGGAAGATGTCGCTGGCGGTCTGGATCAGATGCTGGCCGGCGATGACGCGCCGACCGTGATTGGCGAAGTTGCTCTTGACCGTGAACCGTTCGAGCACCGAGGCTTCTGCCTGCTTGACCTGCAGCAGCAGCGGAGAACAACGCTCGTCGAGCAGCAGCAGAATCCAGGCCTCCGTACCCACACTGCCGACCCCGACGACCTTGCGTGCGAGGTGGACGAGTCGATAGTGGTCGAGCAGGTGGCGCCGATCAGGCGCCAACGTACGGTGATAGGAACGGATGAAGGTGTCCATCGCCAACACGAGGAGGTCGCCGTCGACGTCCCCCAGGAGCTCCTCGACCGGCAGGACCAGCGGGGGATCGCGGACGATCCTCGGCTCGTCGCCCGGGGTGTGACAGAGCTTGTCGAACGCCTGGAGGCTGTCGTGGGCTCTCGCCTTGGTGATGGCCCGCCAGACGCTGGGGGTTCGCTTCGGATCGAGCAGCGAGCGGAAGCGCGGCAGCAACTCGCTCATGTCCAGGTGTGCGTACCACACCTCGAGCATCGATTTTCGCGACAGCTCCCGCATCGTCTCCCGGTAGGTCCGGACGGCGCTCAGCACGATCCGCCGGCGCTCCTTGTCGTCGAACTCATTGTCGCGGCCGGCGACCTCGAGACTCGCGGCCAGCCGCTTCACGTCCCACTCCCAGGGTCCCATCGCCGTCTCGTCGAAGTCGTTGACATCGAAGAAGAGATGGCGCTCGGGCGAGCCGAACATCCCGAAATTCGACAGGTGGGCGTCCCCGCACAGCTGAACGTGCAGCCCCGACTGCGGCGTGCCGGCCAGGTCCGACGCCATCGGAAGCGCGGCGCCGCGAAAGTACGCGAACGGAGACACCGCCATCCGTCCGTGCCGGATCGGCACCAGCTCCTGAAGACGAGCCAGCGCCTGCTCCTCCAGCAGATCGATCGGGTCGGCCCGCCGGAGGGACGGGTTCCATTCCGCGTGACTCGCGCGCGGAACCCCGGCCCGCGCCGCCTTGCCGCGGGCGACTCGCTCCTCGGTGGTGCGCCACTCGCCATTCGCACCGGACCGCGGGCGAGGCTTCTGCACCGGCCTCGACACCGACCGCGACCGCAACTCTGATGCTCCCTGGGCGGGGCCCGTGCCCAGTCTCCGGCTGCCCTCCATTCGACCTCCGATCCGTCTCGCAGTCCCGGCCACCACGCTCACGCTGGGACGGGCGTGAGCGCGCCGCCGTCAAGAGTGTCGCACGGCCCTCCGATACCGGCTCCGCTCGTGACTACTGATAGACCCGAACCCAGTTGACGAGGAGCGCCGCGGGGAACTGGGTACTCGCGTCGGGCGGTCCGGGCCAGGTGCCGCCGACAGCCAGTGTGAGGATCAGGTGGAACGGCTGGTCGAAGGTCCAGGTGGCGCCGGGAGGGAGGTCGGCCGGTGTGACGGTCGCGTACGGGACCCCGTCCAGCAGCCAGATGATCGAATTCGCGCTCCACTGGATGCCACACTGCCTCTGCTAAGATCTGTCCAGTCTGTCCAGATTTGGGATGTGGGTCATGGCATGGCAACTACAGGCAGCCAAGCAGCACTTCAGTGAGGTCGTCGAGCTCGCCCAGCGCGAGGGGCCTCAAGTCGTGACCAAGCACGGCAAAGACGCGGTCGTCGTGGTATCAGCGGAGGAGTACAAGCGGCTACGCGCCGACGGGCCCAACCTCCTCGACTTCATTCGGGCTGCCCCCGACTTCGATCAGCTCGAACTGGATCGCCGGCGCGACCTCACGCGCGACGTCGACCTTTGACCTACCTGCTCGACACCAACGCAATCTCGGAGGTCCGCCGCGATCGCGACCCCGGCGTGCGGGCCTGGACAAGACACACCGATCACACGACCCTTCATCTGAGCGTGCTCACGCTAGGCGAGATCCGCACCGGAGTCGAGCGGCTCCGCCGCCGCGATCCCGACCAAGCGAACGTCTTCGCCACATGGCTCGCCGAGCTGGCCGGCCAGTTCGCTGAACGGATCCTGCCGATCGATCTCCGCGTCGCGCAGGATTGGGGGCAGCTGAACGCCTCACAACCACGCCCCACCGTCGACGGCCTGATAGCCGCCACCGCGCGGGTCCATGGGCTCACAGTCGTCACACGCAACACCGCCGACTTCGACGGCTGCGATGTGCCCGTACTCAACCCGTGGAAGAACTCGTAGACGGTCGGGCGGCGCCCCGCCGCAGGCGATCATCGACTCGCTGCTCGCGCGAGATGCGGTCGAGACCTAGTCCCCGGTCCGGCCTACCATGACTAACGGCAGGAGCACGACTGCGCCGTCGTCGAGATCACCCCGACGGGAGCGTGGTGACGGCTCGCTCACGCTCAGGCTGAACGCGAAGGGCGGCGAGACCTGGATCGGCTTCTGGCGGCAGGACGGCCGCGGCGTAATGCGGACCGTAGGCAAGAAACGCTCCAAGGTGCATCCGGACGGACTTACCCCGGCGCAGGCCGAGGCCGCCTTCCGGAAGCTCCGCGAGCAGACCAGCGCCAGTCCGAGGCGAGTTAATCGCCGGACGTTCGCCGAGGTCGGCGCGGAGATGATCCGGGCGAAGCGCGCCGCCGGTCGAAAGCCCTCAACGATCGAGTCCTATGACTACTGGCTCCGAAGTCGCGGGCGCATGCGCTCGGCATGCTCCACTCGCTGATCGAGTTCGCGATCACCGAGGGGTGGGCGACCGGCGATAACCCGGTGAAGCGCTCCCGAAGCCGGCGAAGCCGAACGTCGATGCCGACGTCCGCTTCCTTGAGGTCGAAGAGGTCAAGGCGCTCCTGCGCGATGGGGTACCGAACGACGACCTCGGGCGCGTCGAGCGCGTGATGTACCTCGCCGCGACGATGACGGGGATGCGCCAGGGCGAGTGCCTCGGTCTCCGCTGGCGGGACGTGGACTGGGCGGCGAAGCGCATCCGCATCCGCATCCGCCAGAACTTCGTCCGCGGCGAGTTCGGGACTCCGAAGAGTAAGCGCTCGTCTCGGTCCGTCCCGCTCGAGGATCGCGTCGCGGCCGAGCTCGATCGTCTCTTCAAGGACACACCCAATCAGGGCGACGACGACCTCGTGTTCGCCCATCCGGCGACGGGGAAGCCGATCGACCGTCGCGGCTTCTGAAGCGGTTCAAGGCGGCGCTCCGGCGAGCCGAGATTCGAGAGGTCCGGTTCCATCATCTGCGGCACACGTTCGGGACGCGGATGACGGCGGGCGTCCCGATGCGAATGCTTCAGGAGTGGATGGGCCACCGGGATTTCGCGACGACGCTGATCTATGCCGACTACGCGCCGAGCGAGCAGGAGGCGGAGTGGGTCAAGAAGGCGTTCGCGCCGCCGACGGAGATCCCCGCCGCGTAGGCCCCCGCCAACTCGGCCGGAAGGCGGCGTTCTCGTTGTCGGCCGCATTAGCTCCGTCCGAGCCGGGATGGATCCGGGCGGAGCCGCCCGTAAATAGGGTCAGTGACCCGCGGGTCCGTAGAAACAGACGGGGGCCACGATCCCGTCCAAAGAATCGTGGCCCCGCCTCTTGTCGGGGGCGCCCGGCAGGCTATGGAAGCGTGGGCCGACCGGACGTTGCTCCCCGCCAGGGTTATCGACACGGTTCATGTCGTCCTGTAACAGCGGCCCAACTCGGACAAACGGCCACTAACCCGGAACGTGCAGTAAGCGCGCGAAGGTGACGGGCGGGCGGCGTCGGCGTGTCACTGGTGATGGTCAGGCCGCGTTGCGGGTCGTTGTCGGCGGTGCTCGGCGTTTCCGCGGGAGCGTTGTGCGCTGCTCGGCCCGTTTCTGGGCAGCGGTGATCGCGGCCTGGTGGCCGGGCGGTCCGCGTGGTCGTGGTGGGTCGCTGCGGCCGTTGTTAGCCGCTCGCGGCCGCGAGCGTCTTGAGTCTCTTGAAAGCGGTGAGGAGCTCAGCCGCCCACGGCCATGTGTCCTGCAGGTGCAGCTTCGCGCGACGGCCGGAGAACGCGAGCCGCCCAGCGACGTGCAACAGCCTGTAACGCAGCCGCTTGGGCTCGGCCTTGGCGAGCTCCCCGTCGAGGACGAGCGCTTGGGTCCAGACGATCAGGTCGTGCGCGAGCATCACGATCTCCAACCACACCTCGTTGAGCGCGAAGTCCTTGAACGGGAACTTCGCCAGGCCGGTGTCCTTGTCATCACAGATCCGGTCCTCGACGTGCGCGTGCTGACGGTGCCGGCACTCGAGCACCGCGATCTCATCGTCGGGCTGGTCGGTGAGGATCGCTTGGAAGCGGTAGCCGTCGTGGTCGGTGAACGATAGCTGCGCGCCGGGGTGCGGACGCTCACGCCGGACGATCAACCTGCTGCCCCCGGGCCAGGCGGACAGATCAACCATGTCGGTGATCTCACAGACTTCGCCGTTCTTGCGGGCCGATCCGTCCTGGTCAAGCGCCGGGACCCAAGCATCGTCGGGGATTACGAGGATCGCGGCGCGTACCTGCTCGGTCAGCTCGTAGCCGACCGAGAAGCGCATGTTGCCCTCACGGCAGTAGTCGACCAGACCGTGGGTGGCGCCGGCGGAATCCGCGCGCACCAAGATCTCCAGGGTTTCGATGTACTCGGCCGGGATCTGCGCCAGCGCGAGATCCAGCACCGCGACATGATCGGCGGCGGTGTTCGAGCCGGCGTTCCCCGGTCGCAGCAGCCCACCGAGCGACTCTCTGGTCTCATCCAGGTAGACCTGCAAGGGGTGAAACCCGTAGCCGCCCTTGTAGTTCCCGGCCGCCTTCTCCTTCTCCGAATGCGCCGTGATCAGCGTCGCGTCAACATCGATCGTCAACCGCTCAGGCGCACCATGCAGCTCCCAGAACCGCGCCCGCGCCCGCGCGTGCGCGACACGGACCGCGTCCAACAACCCCGGTGTCGACGCGATCCGGTCGACCATCCGAAACGCTGTCGAGTCAGACGCCACCGCCCCGAACAACGCGTCCTGCTCACGGACCGCACCGAGATCCGAGACGCACTCGCCACCATCGACCAACATCACCGCGAGATCGCGGATCACCCGGCCCGGGTCATGACCACGACGCCGCCGTTTGACCGCAGCCAGCCGCGTCGACAACGCCTGCGTGAGCCCCACCTTGTCAGCGACCTGCGCGACGAGCGCGGTACCCGCATGCGACACCAACCCCGCTCCGTCCGCCGCGACTTCTACGGTTACCGGGCGTCCATCACGCATCACCCTCAAGGTGAACCTCCAAGCTCGGGATCAAGGACCTTCGACAAGCCCAAGGATCCCTGCTCAGCCGGACGTTTCCGCGCCCCCGCCCGCCGGGGGCGCGGTCGTTACGCGGCCACTACTGCACACTCTGGGCTAATGCCCAGGTCCCGTTACAAGGGGCGTGCAGCAGGACGATTACAGGAGACCCCTGCGAGAGCGGTCCCCTCGCTCCTGCACGCGGGCATGCCCGGTCGGTTTGCCGAAGGGGCGGCGATCCGGCCGGGCCCCACCCCCTTAGGTGCGCTCCGTCTCCTCCCTCGGCTCCTCCGAGGATGCGCGGCATGCAAGCACGCGGTCCATGACGTCGCTGCGCAGCACAGTCGGGTGTCGCCACCCTTGGCGCGCTAGGACCCGAAAGCGACACGTCGTTGAACACGAGCGCGGTCCAGCGGTCGCCGTTCGTCGCGTAATAGCTACCGCTCCTTCCCTGCAGAGTGCCGTTCGTCGATTGGCTGTTGCCGCCGGCCGGCTGCCGATGGAGCTTGCTGTCGACACTTCAACGCCTCAGAGGAGGTACTGATGGAAGCTAGTCAACCTGGTCGTCGCGAAGCCGACGTCGCGCCGGCTCCCGCTGCTACGACCACGTCGGTGGGGTGGAGTCCGGCCAATCCTGCGCCACTCGGACTCGCCGGTTTCGCAGCGACAACATTCATCCTGAGCATGATCAACACCAACCAGGTCAGTGCGGCGGGCGCCATTGGTGGTGTGCTCGCGGTCGCGCTCGCCTACGGAGGTATCGCCCAGCTCTTGGCCGGGATGTGGGAGTTCCGGGCCGGCAACACGTTCGGGGCGGCCGCGTTCAGCTCGTATGGCGCGTTCTGGATCTCGGTCTTCGTACTGGTCAGGATCGGGCCCGCAGTCACCCACTCCGGATTCTCGCTGTACCTCTACGCGTGGACGATCTTCACGCTGATCATGTTGATCGCATCGCTGCAGACCAATGGCGTGCTAGTGGCGATATTCGCGATGCTCACGATCACCTTCCTCCTGCTGGCGATCGGCAATGCCAGTCTGACCGGCTTGCAGGCCACCAACAGCACGATCAAGATCGGGGGCTGGACCGGGATCGTCACCGCGATCCTCGCCTGGTACGGAGTGTTGGCGATCGTTACCAACTCGACCTTCGGCCGGGACCTGCTACCCCTCTTCCCGCTCACCCGCTGAGCGAGACTCAAGGCACAGCGAGGAGGCCATCTGGCGTAGACCACCGGCCCCACACATATGGCCATCTCGGGCGCCGGCGTTCACGTCGGCGCTCTGGCTTAACACGAACCGGGTAGCGGGGTAGGTTCTCTGATGGTTGTGGCCCGGGCGAGGCGAGCCTGCAGGCCCCCCTGGACGGGCCGCGCGGGGACGCCCGGCCGGCTATGGGAAGCGGGGCCGACCGGACGTTGTTCCTCGCCAGGGTTATCGACACGGTCTCGACGTCTTGTGAGCGGACCTCGGAGGTGGCCTGGGCGAGTGTTCAGAAATATTCCCTGAGGACTCCGTCAGGAGCGTAGGCTCGCGCGCGAGGCCCATACCTCGATCAGGGGGAGCAGTCCGGCCCCGAACTCGGGCCGCTAGGGCGGCGTCGCGATTCTCGCTGGGGGCGAGCGGAACCGTTGGCGCCGCCCGAGCATCCGCGCTCATGCAAGCACGCGGTCCAGCCCGTCGTTAGTCAAGGACAGTGGGTGGCCACGCACGTTGGCGCCCCGAACGTGGCCCGGAGAGCAGCCCCCGCCCCCGGGCCGCACGCCCCGCCCGGCCCGGGATGGTCCGGGCGGGGCGACCCTTATGCCGTCGGCTGGTGACAGTCTTGCCAGTTCCGTCGCGTTGTTGTGCAGGGCGGTCGGGACGAGGATTGAGACTGAAGGCGCGAACTCTGTCCGAAGCCTCGTCCCGACGGCCACCTCCGAGTTCCGTCAGCTCGGCTCCAGTTCCGCGAAGGTGTCGCGACGGCGTGAGCCGAAGTAGCATCTCGGGCACGAATGGAACCACGCCTCCCGCGGCTCGAACGGGCGCTGGCAGACGCGGCACGTCCTCATCGCCCGCCCCCGAATGTAGGGACGGGCCTAGGTCCTGCGGGTTCGCCTGGGTCGTCGGTCGGCGCGCGAGACGCGGCTGGTGGAGCGGCGACGGGCACGCGGACGACGGCTCCCTCGCTAAGTGACGCCCGAGGGCGCGGCCAGCTCTCTCGTTCTGACCTCACTTGGCTTTCGCCAAGCGCTACTTAGCGCGACTGTGTTTAGCGCAGCCCGGCCGCGGCGCGGCTTGCTATACGAAATCGCTATATGGACCGCCGAGCTTCCTCCGCCCCGGCCGTTCGGGTAACAAAAAAGCCCCGCTAAACGGGGCCTTTTCGTGAGGGTGAGCGAGGGGACTCGAACCCCCGACCGCCTGGACCACAACCAGGAGCTCTACCAGCTGAGCTACGCCCACCGTGGACATGTCAATCTACCAGCGTGTCTGACATCCGTGCCGGGACCGTGAGGAACTCGGCAGCGCCCCCGCCAGGACTCGAACCTGGGACCCTCCGCTTAGAAGGCGGATGCTCTGTCCAGCTGAGCTACGGGGGCGTCGGTAGAGCGTAATCATGGCGCGGACGCCGATCCCGGCCGTTCTGGCGCTCGTGCTGACCTTCGCGGTCGGAGCCGGGGGCGCCCGTGCCGTGACCGCGACGCCGGCCCGCGCGGCGCCATTGTGCACCGTACCCGGCACGGGCAAGCCGCTCGATTCGCTGTGGCGTCCCGACACCCGCGCGGCGATCGCCTACGCGCGGGCGCGCGGCGGAGACATCGCGTTCGCGGTGCGGACCGCGCATCGCTTCTACGGCTTCCGCCCCGATCACGTCGTGCCGTCGGCGAGCGTGGTCAAGGCGATGCTGATGGTCGCCTACCTCGACCTGCCGTCGGTCCGCAGCCGGGCGCTGAACGGGTTCGACTTCTCGCTGCTGATCCCGATGATCACCCAGTCGGACAACACGGCCGCGACGGCCGTGCGCAACATCGTCGGCAACGGCGCTCTGCGGGCACTCGCGGCACGGGCGTACATGACGAACTTCGCCACCAATCCGATCTGGGGGCTCACGCAGGTGACGGCGCGCGACCAGACGAAGCTGTTTCTCCATATCGACGACTTCGTCGCGCCGCTGCATCGTTGGTACGCGCTGCACCTGCTCGCCTCGATCGTGCCCTCCGAGCGGTGGGGCGTCGGCCAGGTGCAGCCGAAGGGCTGGAAGCTCTACTTCAAGGGCGGCTGGGGCCTGGGCACGGGCGCCGTCGACCATCAGGTCGCGTTGCTGATTCGCGGGTGTGCGCGTGTGTCGATCGCCGTGATGACGCTCAACGACGGCACGCACGCGTACGGCAAGGAGACGCTGCGCGGGATGTTCGCGCGGCTGCTCCGGGGCCTGCCCAGCGGCGCGTCCCGGCGCCGGCGGCCCGTGCACGTGTAGCGGCCGAGGAAGATCGGGGAAATACGGTGCGAGGATGCTGGTTTTACCGGTTATCGAGCCTGGCTCCGGCTGGAAGTCTCGTCCGTGGACACACACAACGACGCGGAGTCGGCGACAGGGCGGCCCTGGTCCTACTCCGAAGGCGGTGGACGGTATGTCGGCTTTCATCTGGATCCTGTTGGGGATCGTGTATGTGGCGTGCTGGATCTACTTCGGGATGACCACGTTCCGCAAAGGGCATTACTGGATGTTCTGGATTGGATTCTTCTTCCCGATCCTGTGGATCGTCGGCGCCTTGATCGCCCCCACGCCGGCCAAGGCCGGGATGGCGTAGGCGCCCGAGGTCGGGGCGCAACCGAGGCTTCCCTAGCCAATCGCGACCATGGCCGATCTGTTCGGGTCATTACCGATCGCGGCGCTCACCCAGTCGCAAACCCTGGCCGAGCTGGGGCTGATCGTGGTTCTGGCGGCCGCCGCTCCGCTCATCGGCCAGGTGCTGCGGCTGCCGTCGATCCTCGTCCTGCTCGCGCTGGGGTTCGGGGCTGGCGCGATCGGCGCCCTCAACCCTAACGAGCTGCTGGGCCAGGAGCTGATCTCGGCCGTCGTCTCGGTCGCGGTCGGGATCATCCTGTTCGAGGCCGGCCTCGGCCTCCAGCTCAGCAAGCTCACCGGTACCGTCGCCCGGGTCTACCGGCGGCTATTGACCGTCGGGATCCTGGTGACCTGGGCTGTCGGGACGCTCGCCGCCTATCTGCTGTTCAACCTGTCCTTCGAGGTCGCCCTCATCCTCGGGGCGGTGCTCGTCGTCTCCGGTCCGACGGTGGTCGGGCCGCTGCTCGATTTCATCCGTCCCTCGAAGGAGGTCAACTTCGTCCTGAAGTGGGAGGGCACGTTGGCCGATCCGCTCGGCGCGACGCTCGGCGTCGTCGTCTTCAACGCGGTGATCGCGGGGCACGCGAAGGCGGGCCAGGAGATCTTCCAGTTCCTTCTCAATGTCGGGGTCGGCGCCGGCTTCGGCCTCCTCGGGGCGGTCCTTGTCCTGGGCTGGGCGGCGTTGTTCAAGCCCAATCAGTCGCAAGCGGTGACCGGGACGTTGATGTTCGTCGTCGCGATGGTCGTCTGCGCCGACCTGCTCCGCGACGACACAGGCCTGATCACCGGGCTGGTGATCGGCGCGATCCTCATCAACCGGCCTCCCCGCGGAACCGAGCCGCGAGGCGTAGCAATCCAACGGTCGAAGCTCGTCCGCGCTTGGCGCGAGCGGATCGGGACCCTCACGACGTTCCTGATCGGGATTCTGTTCATCATCCTCTCCGCCCGCGTCACCCCGCACCAGATCGCCCAGATCGGTTGGATCAGCCTCGCGTTCATCGCCGTGCTCGTGTTCATCGGCCGACCGATCGCGGTCGCGCTCTCGACCCTCGGCTCCTCGCTTCACTGGCGCGAGCGAGCGTTCATCGCCTGGATGGCACCCCGCGGCATCGTCGCCGCCGCGACCTCGTCCACGTTCGCGCTCGGGCTCAGCCAGGCCGGCATCGGGGGCGGGTCACAGGACCTGATCCCGATCACGTTCATCGTGATCGTCGCGACCGCGCTCATCTACGGACTCACCGGCGGCCCGGTCGCTCGCGCGCTCGGAGTCGCGAGCACCGGTCCCGGCGGGGTCCTGCTGGTCGGCTCGACCCCAGTCGGGCGGGCGATGGGACGGGCCCTACGGGACCAGGGACTGACCGTGGTGCTGTGGTCAGCCAGCGAGGAACATGTGCGCGCTGCCGAGGCGGACGGGCTCACTGTCTACCAGAGCGATCCCACACAGAACGGCGGCGAGCCGGCTCCGTCCGATCTCGACGGGCTCGATTACGCGCTCGCCGTCAGTGGCGATGAAGCGCTCAACGCGATGATCGCGACCGATCTCTCTGAATATTTCAGCCGCGGACACGTCTTCCAGCTGCCCGTCACCGATGGGCCGACAGCGACCTTCTATGCCCGGGTGCCGGTGCTGTTCGACGACTCCGCCACACATGACAAGCTCCTGACGCTAATCGAGGCCGGTGCCAAAATCGGCGTCGCCGAGGCCACGACGGGAGCGAACGGAGACACGGACCCGCAGGCTCGCGTCGGTGCGAACGGGATGCCGATGTTCGTCCTCACCCCCGGAAAGGACCTGCACGTCCTCGGCGCCGGCGACCGGCCCCCGCTCGAGCCCGGGCAAGAACTCATCGGGCTCACCACGCCGAACTGACCGCTTCGATCAGCGCCGAGTCCCGTCAGCTTCCTGCTGTGGGTTCGGTCGCCGGCTTCGCGGCTGCAGCGTTGGGCTTGCGCCCGCGGCTCATCAGGCGCATCAGCAGCCCGGAGCCCGAGACGGCGAGGTAGGCGGTGAGTACGGCAACGGCGACGGGAGCAATCTGCAGCGTGCCGATCTGCGTCGTGATGACACCCAGCAGGATCAGCGAGAACGGGGCCGCGACGAGCGACCCGGGAAGCGCGGCGAACATCGCCGTGAAGGCCAGCCCTTCCGGCAGCCCCGGGATCAGTACATGCGCCGCCGTCCCGGCGGTGCCGCCGATGAACAGCATCACGAGGAACGGTCCGCCGATGAAGCCGGTGGCTTCGCACAGCGCGAACACGAGGATCTTGGCGAACACGACCGCGATCAACAGGCCCGCGCCGAGCGCCGTCCCCTCGTGGATCACCGTCGCGAGCTGACCCGTTCCCGTGAATAGCGTCAGCGGCAGCGCCACGCCGACGAGCCCGAACGCGATTCCCCCGATCGTCGGGCGCAGGATCGTCCGCTTGACCAGCGGAGCGGTGAGCTTCGACATCAATCCGATCGCGATGACCGTGATCAGCGCCAGCGCCCCCGCGACCAGGCCGAGAGGAATCGCCGCCAGCAGCTGCCAGTCCTTGTACTTGAACGACGGCAGCGTATAGAGGCCGACGAACGTCGACCCCGCGATCGGGAAATACACCGCGAACGCGACCGTGGACGCCAACAGACCCGCCACCAACGTATCGGCCATCCGGGCGGCCTTCGGACGCGCGACTTCGAGCACGAGGATCACGGCCAGGATCGGGGACGACAACAGGCCGCCGTACGCGCCCGCCATCCCGCTCAGCGTGTTCGTCGCCCGCATCTCCTCGGGCAGCTTCCGCCGCTCCGAGATCCACGTCCCCAGGCCACCGCCCATCATTCCCAACCCGCCCTCGGGCCCGAGACTCGCTCCACCGACGAGCGAGACGAGCGACACGGCCACCGCCGCCGGGACGGTGGATGGTTCCACCCGCTGAGCCTTGAGCTCCGCGATCGTGCCGGGCAACTTGATCGGGACGTGAAACGCGCGTCGCATGACGCCGACGAGCACCCCCGCGCCTGCTGTCACCGCCACCCACCACAGACTCCCATCGAACCAGCCTGGGTTCTTCGGGAGCGTGAACCACAGATTCGTTCCTCCCTTGATCAGCCCGAGAAACGCGAGCGCGGCGAACGCCAGCACGACGCCGAACAGAACCGCATACCCAATGATCACCCAGAAGCCGGGGGACCGGTTCAGCGCCACGGAGCCTGGGCCGGAGGGCGCCGGCGCGCTCGCGCCGGGCTGGTGGTCCTTGCGCATCAGACGACGAACCTACGGCGCGCTGCCGGCGCATGCATCACCCGATAGTGACTAGTTTCGGTGCCGCGGCTCATGCCGAGTTCAGCGTCCTGGAGAAGTTGCCGATCAGCAGCCCGATAACGGTGACGACATAAAGCTGGCCGGTGAGCATCTCGATCACGGCAAGAGCGTGGCCGACCGGCGTCGCAGCTGAGAAGCCGCCGAAGCCCGTCGGCTTCAGCACGGTGAAGCTGAAGTAGAGCTGGTCTCCCACGGTGACGTTCGTGTGCTGCGCGAAATACGGCGTCGCGTCGACCTGGGCGATGAAGGCGATGATCCACGCGAACGCGAGGCCAACCGAGGTAAATGGACAGCGCGCCGACCACCGCCTGACCGGTGACTCCCTGCTCGCGGAGCGGCCGCAGAACGAGGGCGCTCTAGGACCTCGACGGCGTGCGTCCCGCTGCACTCCGTTGCAGTGGGTGAGCAGGCAATTTGCATCCCACTGCGGCCCACTGCGCGAACAGCCAATTAGTCGGGGCGGCCGGATTTGAACCGGCGACCTCTCGGTCCCAAACCGAGTGCTCTGCCAGGCTGAGCCACGCCCCGAGGAGTCGATCGAGTGTACCCGGCCGATGCAACACTCCATCGGGTGTCCGTCTCGCACCGCTCGCCCCGGTTGGGCTACGGGCTGGCCGCCACGGCCGCGACCCTGTGGGCGGTCAACGGCTCGCTCGCCCGCCTGCTGCTGGACGACCACATGCCGCCGGCGCGGCTGGCCGAGCTGCGCTCGGTGTGCACGTTCGTGCTCCTGGCTGCCGGGCTCGTGATTGCGCGACCGGCGCTGCTCCGCGTGCGCCGGCGCGACGTCCACCGGCTGGCCTTCTTCGGCATCGTCGGCCTGTCCGGGGTGAACGCCTTCTACTTCGCGGCGATCGCGCGATTGGACATCGGCGTCGCCCTCACCGTTCAGTACCTCGGCCCGCTGCTCTTGTTGCTGTGGCTGAAGCTCGTCCACCGGCGGGTGCTCCCGGGCAGCCTCTGGGGCGCCGCCGGATTGTCGGCGCTTGGATGCTTCCTGGTCGTCGGTGCCTACCACCCGAGCTCGCTGGATGCGCTCGGGCTGCTGTGGGCGCTCGGGGCTGCGGTCACGTTCGCGTGCTATCTGCTCTCGGGCGAGCAGGCGGGACAGCGCTACCCGCCCCTGACCACGCTCGTGTGGGGATTCGGGTTCTCGGCGCTGTTCTGGTGCGTGGTGCAGCCGCTGTGGAGCTTTCCCACCGAGATTCTCTCCTCCCCCCGGAACCTGTCCTACGCCGCCTACATCGTGATCGGCGGCACGCTCATCCCGTTTGCGTGCATCGTCACCGCCGTCCGCCATCTGCCGGCCTCCCGGGTGGCCGTGGTGGCCACGCTCGAGCCCGTGCTCGGCGCCCTGATCGCCTGGGCCGTGCTAGGCCAGGCGCTGTCGCCGATTCAGGTCGCCGGCGGCCTGCTCGTGGTCGGCGCGGTGATCTGGGTCCAGGTCGGGCGCGGAGAGCTCGAGGCTGAGCTGGCGCCGGGATACGACCGTCTCCCCGACGTCGTGGCACCGATCAAGGCGGCAGCCGGCACCGGCCGCGAGCGCTCCTAGGGTGCCGCGACGCTGTAGCCTCCGGCGCCGCGATGGCGGAAATCCAGCCCCTGCGAGCGCTGCACTACGACCCGGCCAAGACCGGCGGCCTGCAGGACGTGGTTGCGCCGCCCTATGACGTGATCGACGCCGAGCGACGGGCGGCGCTGATCGCGGCCTCGCCCTACAACGTGGTGGCAATCGACCTGCCCCAGGGCAGTGACCCCTACGAGGACGCGGCCCGGCAGCTCGCGGCATGGCGCGCCGAGGGGATCGTGGTCCAGGACGATGCGCCGGCGCTGTGGGCGCTCGAGCAGGACTACACCGGCCCCGACGGTCAGGCGCGCACGCGCCGCGGCTTTCTCGCCCGGGTGCGCGTCGAGGACTACGGCGCGGGACGGATCCGCCCGCACGAGCGCACCCATCCGGGCCCTAAAGAGGACCGCCTGAGGCTGACGCGAGCGACCAGGGCGAACCTGTCGCCGATCTTCTCGCTGTTCTCCGATCCGGACGGGTCCGCCTGGGGAGCGCTCGCCGGCGCCGTCTCCGGAGCCGCGCCGTGGGCCGAGACGACCGATCCCGACGGCACCCGGAACCGGCTCTGGCGGGTCGGCGACGCGGCGGCGATCGCGACGGTGGCGCGCACGCTGAGCGGAGTGGAGCTGCTGATCGCCGACGGTCATCACCGCTACGAGACCGCGCGCGTGTACGCCGAGGAGATTGGCGGCGACGGCCCGCACCGGTTCGTGCTGATGTGCCTGGTGGCGCTGGAGGATCCGGGACTGACCGTGTTCCCGACACACCGGCTCGTGCGCGGCCTGCGGCCCGATCAGCATGAGGCCCTGGCGCAGACACTGCGGCGCGACTTCGACATCGAGCCGCTGGAGCATATGCACGCGCTGGCTCCGGCCTCGAGCGATGAGGTTCGCATCGGCTACATCGACGCCCACTTCCGCACGCCGTACATGCTGACCCTGAAGGACCCGGCGGTGGCCGACGCCGCGCTCGCCGGCCGCTCCGAGCCCTACCGGCGCCTCGACACGGCGGTGCTCGAAGCGCTGATCCTCAAGCAGGCTCTGGGTATGACCGACGAGGACATCGACCACCTGAACGGGCTCGGCTACGCGCGCGACTTCGAGCAGGCGCTGGAGCTGATCGAGAGCTCCGAGTACGACGCCGCGTTCTTCATGGCGCCGACGCCGGTCAAGCGGGTCCAGGACGTCGCCGCCTCGGGCGAGAGCATGCCGCCGAAGTCGACGTATTTCTTTCCCAAGGTGCCGACCGGTCTGCTCTTCAATCCGCTGGCGGATGAGCGCTAGCGCCGGCGCTACGATGGATTGACGAGGATCACTCGGACGATGACAGGACAGGGCATCAAGGCGACTGCTCGGCGCACGAGCCGACACGGATTTGGGCACGACGTCAAGGTACGCGGCCACCATTTCGTGGTCGATGAGCCGACGGAGGACGGCGGCCAGGACGAGGGCCCGAGCCCGCAGGAGCTGCTGGCCGCGAGCCTCGCGTCATGCGCGGCGGTGACGATGGAGATGTACGCCGAGCGCAAGGGCTGGGACATCGGCCAGGTCGAGGTGGAGTGCGAGTTCACCGTGGCCGAGCGCGGCTCGCCGACCACGTTCGCGATCACCCTCAGGGTGCCGGAGGCGTGCAGCGAGGAGCAGCTCGAGCGCCTCCGGGTGATCGCCGCCAAGTGCCCGATCCACCGCACGCTCGACGGCGAGGTCATGTTCGACGAGCGCGTCGAGCGGGCCACACGCGCGGCGAGTTGACCGCCGCGGGGCGCCGGGACGGAGTCGCCCACGCGATCGCTCCGTGAGGATCTGCGGCGCGTGCTGCTCTCGCCGGCGGAGGCGCTCGAGCTCGACGTTCGCGGCCGCACCGATGCCGGCGTGCTCGTGCCGCTGTACGTGGACGGCGGCGAGCTGCACGGCGTGTTCACCCGCCGCCGCGAGGACCTGCGCCGGCATCCCGGCGAGATCTCGTTCCCGGGCGGGCGCTCGGACGAGGGGGACGCCGACCTGCGCAGCACCGCGCTGCGGGAGGCCCAGGAGGAGATCGGGTTGCCGCTCGACGCCGTGGACGTCGTCGGCGCGCTGCAACCAACCCCGACCATCGTCACCGGCTATGCCGTGTACCCGTTCGTCGGCCTGATCGAGCCCGGACACGTCTGGCAGGTCAGCGAGCGGGAGGTCGCCGAGGTGCTCGAGTTGCCGCTCCGAGCGCTTCTCACCGGCTACGGGCGGCGTCGGCTCGTGCGCCGCGGGCTACCGATCCGGACCGACACCTACGTGGTCGGCGAGAACCTGATCTGGGGAGCGACGGCGCGGATCCTCGCCGATCTGTTCGACCGGATCGAGCCGCTGCTGTCGTAGCCCCGGGGCCTCAGGCGGCGAGCAGGCTCTCGACGCAATCCTGCGCGGCGGCGGCCCACGGCGTCGGCTCGCCGGGATCGGCGGTGAGCAGCCGGTACGGGATCCGGGACAGGTCGCAGGCCGCGACCACGCGCTTGGCTCCCTGGGCGAGGATCTCGGCGTCGACGGTGCCCGCCGCCTCGTAGACGACTCCCCGCACGGTCGTGTCGATCGTGCGCATCATCAGCATCTGGAGCCGGGTCCCGTGCAGAGCCGCGAGATCATCCGGCTCGCCGACCGCGGATCCGAGCAGCACGCAGACGACGCCCACGCCGTCGAGTGCCTGAAACAGCGTCCCGACGCGGTCGGGATCGCCCAGCACCGGCTCGGCGCCGGCCGCCTCTATCTCGGCCAGGCGCGCCGCGTCGCGGGTGGTGCCGCGCACCGCATGGCCGGCCGCGATCAGGGCCGCGGCGAGCTCCAGGCCGCGGCAACCGCAGCCGACGATCAGAACCCGTGCCACAACGACCTCAGCGATCCCGGGGGCCTGGCGGCGCTCAGGGGCCCGCGTTGCCGCCGCGGCCGAATTCCCGCTGGACCTCGTCCCGGGTCCGATCGGGCAGCCCGCGGGCCCGCCGGCGCGCGTTGGTCGCTTCCAGCAGCTCGTCGAGCTCGCGCTCGGCGAGCAGCTCCTCGCGGCGGCGGCGCTGATCGTTCTGGTCGGCGACGACGCGCATCTCGAGCTCCTCGACCGTGACATCGGCCTCACCGCGGGCCCGCCGGCGCGCGTTGGCCGCCGCCAGCATCTGGTCCAGGTCCTCGGCCTCGAGCGCCTCGCGCGTCTCGTAGATCTCACGCGCGGACTTCCAGCCGATCTGGTCCAGACCGGACCCCGGTGAGTAACGCCCGAGCAGCAGCAGCCACAGGAGGAGCGCCACGATCCCGCCGAGAATCACGAGCGCGAACGGATCCACCGGGCCAGTCTACCCTGACCAGTCGGACAGGCGAGCGCAACTTACTCGCCGGTGACGGTGTTTGGCAGGTGTCCAAGCACCACCGTCGCACAGGGAAACGCAAGGCCGGGGCGGTGGCGAAAACGAGCTGGGAAGGAGGGCCTTCATGCGCCCACGCTCTGTCGTGCTCGCGTCGTCGATCGCTGCGCTCGGTCTGGCAGTACTACCGGCCGTCGGCAACGCCGCACCCATACACAACCACGGGCTGACGATCAACGCCACGCCCGATCCGATCGTGACCGGTGATCAGGTGATGATCTACGGTCAGCTGAACACCGACCATCCGGGCAACCGGCTGATCGTGCTCCATCACCGCGTGAATCCCGCGGCGCATTTCAGCGTCGTCGGAACGACGCGGACCACCGCGACGGGGTTCTATGAGTTCCTGCGCGCCGACGGTGTCGTGACCACGAACCGCAGCTGGTTCGTGACCGGCCCCGGCACCACCCACAGTCGCACGGTGGCCGAGCATGTCGCCGCATCGGTGGGCCTGACCGCGAGCACCACCACGGGCGAGACCAATCACGCGATTGTGTTCAGCGGGCACGTGAGCCCGAACCATGCCGGTGAACGCGTGTACCTGCAGGTGCAGCAGGGCCTGAGCGGCGACGACCGGGCGACGCTGAAGAGCGGCCGCCTCGGCCCGGGATCGAACTACTCGATCTCGTACAGGTTCAAGGATCCGGGTGAGCGCGACCTCCGCGTCCTGCTACCCGGCGACGCGCGGAACATCACGTCGACCTCCGATGATCTGACCGTCTCGGTGCAGCAGGCCCAGAACCGGTCGTTCACGATCAACGCCGCGCCGCAGAACATCGACGCGGGGTCCACGGCGACGATCTCGGGCGTGCTCTCCAAGGCGGGCTCGACCACGAATCCAGACGGAGGCGTCGGCGTGACGCTGTGGGGCCACACCTACGGCAAGCCGTACATCCCGCTGCAGTTCGGGACGACCAACAGCACGACCGGCGCGTACAGCTTCACGGTCATGCCGTCACAGAACACGGCCTACCAGGTCCGTACGACGCTGGCTCCGCCGCGCAGCACCGCCCAGGTGTTCGTGGGCGTCCGTGACGTCGTCTCGATCACGCCGAGCTCGACGAGCTCGAACGTCGGCCAGACGATCACGTTCACCGGCGGGGTCATCCCCGACAAGGCCGGGCATACGATCTACCTCCAGCGCCTCGGCGCCGACAACGACTGGCACACGGTGAAGACCACCCTCGTGACGGCCGGGTCGACGTACGAGTTCAGCTGGACGTTCGGCACCCCGGGCACGAAGGTCTTCCGGGTGCTCGTCCCCGGTGGCCCGTACAACATCAGCGGCCACTCCGCGTCGGTGAGCATCGCCGTCGCGCTGCCGGCCGTGCAGTCGCTGCCGCCCGCCTCCTGACGGACGGCTCAGCCCGTTCGCCGTCGCGGCTCAGGCCGCGACGGCGAACAGGCGCCAACTGCCCGGCACGCCCTTGAGCTCGTGCTCCCCCCGGTCCTCGAAGGCGATACCGGAGCCCACCACCAGGTCCTTGACGGTGCCCGACACGAGCACCTCGCCGGGACCGGCGATCGCGTTCACGCGCGCTCCGATGTGCACGGCGATGCCGCCCACGTCGGCGCCCATCACCTCGATCTCGCCCGTGTGCAGCCCGCTGCGCACCTCGAGCCCGAACTCGGCCATCGCCTGACGGATCGCGTCGGCGCAGCGGATCGCCCGGGCGGGCCCGTCGAAGGTGGCCAGGACGCCGTCGCCCATGGTCTTGATGGCCCGGCCCCGAAAGCGGTCGAGTTCGCCCGCCACCACCCCCTCGAGCGTCTCCAGCAGCTGCCGCCACGTGCGGTCTCCGAGTTCGGCCGCGCGGCTGGTCGAATCGACGATGTCCGAGAACATCACGGTGGCCAGGATTCGCTCGGGATCGGGCAGCTTGCGGGCTCCGGTCACAAACTGCTCGACCTCGTCGAGCAGGCGCTCGGACTCCGGCCCGAACGAGAGCGCATCCGAGCCCGGGAGCTCAAGGTAGCGCGCACCCGGGATGTGCTCGGCGAGGTACCGGGAGTGGCGGATATCGATGAACCGGTCTCCGGCCCGGTGCAGGACCAGCGTCGGCGCCTGGATCGATGGCAGCACGGCGCGCACGTCGATCTCGCCGTTCCAGCGCATCAGCCGGGCCGCCGTGCCCGGACTGGCCGCCAACCGCTCGAGCTTTGCGAACCAGCGCCGCAGGCGGTCGTTCTCGGCCGAGTGCGGGGCGATCCCCAGGATCCGCGAGCCGTCGCCCCAGGCGCCGTTGCGCACGTAGGCCTCCCGCTCCTCGCTCCGCAAGGGCCAGTCGTAGTCCGGCGCCCAGGACATCCGCGGCATCGCCTCGTAGAGGATGAGCGCGCGGGTCCGCTCGGGATGGGTGGCGGCGAACATGGCTGCCATGGCGCCGCCCTCAAGTTGCGCGAACACTGCCGCCCGCTCGGAACCGGCCGCGTCCATCACGGCGACGAGGTCGTCCATCTGCTCCTCGAGCGTGGGCGGTGTGAGCACTGGGTCCGACAATCCCGACCCGCGGCGGTCGAACATGACCAGCCGCGAGAACGATGCCATCCGGTTGAAGTACCGCGCGACGACGGGCTCCTCCCAATAGTGCTCGACCTGGGAGATCCAGCTCGGCACGAACAGCAGATCGATGGGTCCATCGCCCACGACCTGGTAGGCGATGTGGATCTCGCCGCTGCGTGCGTAGCGAGTCTCTGGAGCCATTGGAAGGTGTGAGCCTACCCAGGTCAGGTAGCGTGCCGACCATGGACTTCGAACTCACAGATGAACAACGTCTCGTCCGCGAGACCGCGCGCGCCTTCTCCGACAACGAGATCGTCGAGCGCGCGCGCGAGAACGATCGCAACGAGCACTTCGACCTCGAGCTCGTAGGCAAGCTCGCCGACCAGGGATATCTCGGTGCGATCGTACCCCGCGAGTACGGCGGCGCCGGGCTCGACTATCTCACCTACGGCATCGTGGTCGAGGAGATCGGCCGCGGCTGCTCGGCGATGCGCACCGTGATCTCCGTGCAGACCTCGCTCGTGTGCTCCTCGCTGTTGCGCTGGGGCACCGAGGAGCAGAAGCAGCACTACCTGCCGAAGCTGTGCTCCGGCGAGTGGTTGGGCTGCTTCGGGCTGACCGAGCCCGACACCGGGTCCGACGCCGCCAATCAGCGCACCCGCGCCCGGCGCACAGACAACGGCTGGGTGATCAACGGCGCCAAGATGTGGATCTCGCTCGGCAACCACGCCAAGCTCGCGCTGATCTTCGCGCAGACCGATCCCGAGAAGGGTCACCGGGGCCTGGCCTGCTTCCTCGTCGACACCGATCAGCCGGGCTTTCAGCCCCAGGCGATCCATCACAAGATGGGCCTGCGCGGATCCGACACGGCGGCGATCTCGCTCGATGACGTGGAGGTCGGCGAGGACGGCATGCTCGGGCAGGTCGGCGACGGCTTCAAGGTGGCGATGAGCGCCCTGGACTCCGGCCGCTACAGCGTTGCCGCGGGCTGCGTCGGGATCTGTCAGGGGTGCGTCGACGCCTCCGTGCGCTACTCCCAGGAGCGCGAGCAGTTCGGCCGCCCGATCGCCAGCTTCCAGCTCGTGCAGGCGATGATCGCCGACATGGTGGTGGACACCGACGCCTCCCGGATGCTCGTCTGGCGGGCGGGGTACCTCAAGGACGCGGGCAAGCCCAGCACGACGGAGACGTCGATCGCCAAGCTGTACGCGACGGAGGCGGCCGTGCGCTCGGCCAACACCGCGATCCAGGTGCACGGCGGCTCGGGCTACGTCGACGACCACCCCGTCGAGCGCTACTTCCGCGACGTACGGGTGACGACGCTGTACGAGGGCACCTCGCAGATCCAGAAGCTGATCATCGGGCGCGCCGTGACCGGAATCAACGCGCTGGTGCCGGATTGAGCCAGGCGGTGGCGGCACCCCAGCGGATCGGCGTCGTCGGCGCCGGCACGATGGGCGCGGGGATCGCGCAGCTGGCCTGCACCGGCGGCGCGCGGACCCTGCTGCACGATCCGGTGCCCGAGGCGCTCGAGCGCGGGCTCGAGGCGATCCGGCGCCAGCTGCGCCGGGGCGTCGAGCGGGGGCGGCTGACCGAGGAGCAGGCCACGCAGGCCGAGGCCCGGCTGGCGGGAGCGCCGGCACTCGATGACCTCGCCGGTGCCGAGCTCGTGATCGAGGCTGCGCCCGAGCAGCTCGAGCTCAAACGCGAACTGTTCGCCGGCCTGTCGCGGATCGTCGGCCCCGGATGCGTGCTGGCGACGAACACCTCGTCGCTGCTGGTGACCGCGATCGCCGCCGCCGCCGAGGACCCGAGCCGGGTGGTGGGGATGCACTTCTTCAATCCGGCGCCGGTGATGGCGCTGCTGGAGGTGGTCGCGGGCGAGCAGTCATCCGAGCCCGCGCTCGCCGTCGCTCGCGCGGCTGGAGCGCTGATGGGTAAGCGCGTGATCGATGCCGTCGACGGCCCCGGCTTCCTGGTCAATCGCTGCAACCGGCCATTCGGGCTCGAGGCCCTGAAGCTGCTCGCCGAGCAGGTCGCGCCGTTGGCCGAGATCGACCGGATCTGCCGCCAGGGCGGCGGCTTCCGGATGGGCCCGTTCGAGCTGATGGACCTCGTCGGCGTCGACGTCGGCCTCGCGGTCGCCCGCTCGTTCTACGAGCAGAGCTTCGGCGAGCCGCGCTGGCAACCGTCGCCGATCGCGGTGCGGACGGTGGCCGCGGGGCGGCTCGGCCGCAAGTCCGGCCGCGGCTACTACGAGTACGGCGACGGTGGAGCGCACCGGCCCCCCGACCCCGATCCCCCGCTCCCCGGTGGTGGGGACGGGCTGATCGTGATCTCCGGGCACTCCGCCCTCGCGGCCGAGCTCGAGGAGCTCGCCGACGCCGCCGGCTGGCAGGTCGCCTCCCCGCTCGAGGCCGAGGGCGAAGTCCCGTTCCTGATCCTCGATCTGTCGGCGGGCGAGGAGCTCGAACTGCCGCTCCAGGGCGGCCCCCAGGCGATCTGCTGTGCCGCCGGCTCACTCGCGGCCCTCGATCCCGGCGGCGCGAGCGTCGGCTTCCACCTCCTCCCCCCGTTGGCGGAGTGCGCCCTCGTCGAGCTCACCCGCGGACCCGACACCGCGGCGTCCGCGGCTGCGGCGGCCGAACGCTTCTTCGGCACGCTCGGGATGCACGTCGTCTGGGTCGCCGATGCTCCCGGCCTCGTGCTCGGCCGAATCGTCGCGCAGGTCATCAACGAGGCGGCCTTCGCGCTCGGAGAGGGCGTCGGCGGCGCCGGGGACATCGACACCGGGATGGTGCACGGCCTCAACTACCCGCGTGGCCCCCTGGCCTGGGCCGATCAGATCGGCATCGATCACGTGCTGGCGCTGCTCGACGGACTCTACGAGGAGCGGCGCGAGGAGCGCTATCGCGCCGCGCCGGCGTTGCGGGCGCTCTCATGGTCGGCCAGGACGGGCCGGGAGACCGGCGCGGGCTTCTTCAGCTATGAATAACGCCCCACGATGAGAGCCGTCACCTATCAGGCGCCGGGCGAGGTCCGGGTCGAGGACCGCCCCGAGCCCGAGCTCGAGGCGCGCGATGACGCGATCGTGCGGATCGAGGCGAGCGGGATCTGCGGCTCGGACCTGCACATCTACCACGGCCGGGTGGCGATCGAACCCGGGTTCACCATCGGGCACGAGTTCGTCGGCACAGTGATCGCCGCCGGCGACGACGTCACCCGGGTCGCCGTCGGCGATCGCGTGCTCGGCTGCTACCACAGCGCCTGCGGCACCTGCTTCTTCTGCCTGCGCTGCGCCTACCACAAGTGCGACCACATGCGGACGTTCGGACACGGGGCCGTGCTCGGCTCCCTGCAGGGCACGCAGGCCGACCAGGCGCTGGTTCCGCACGCCAACCTCACGCTGCGCAAGGTGCCCGAGGGCCTGAGCGACGATGTCGCGCTGTTCGCCGGCGATGTGATGGGCACCGGGTATCACGCCGTGCAGGAGTCGGCGACGAGGCCCGGCGACAGCATCGCCGTGCTTGGACTCGGGCCGGTCGGGCTGTGCGCGGTCCAGGTCGCGGTGGCGAGCGGCGCCGGTCCGGTGCTGGCGATCGACACGGTGGCGCAGCGACTCGAGGTTGCCGGCAAGTTCGGCGCGATCCCGGTCCACCTCACCGAGCAGAACCCGCGCGAGGTCGTCAAGCAGATCACCGGTGGGCGTGGGGTCGACGCCGCCATCGATGCGGTCGGGCACCCCGACGTGCTCGATCTCGCCGTCCGCCTCACCCGCAAGGCCGGCACCGTTGTCGCGATCGGCGTCTACGCAGAGCCCTGCCAGGTCCACATGGGGCTCGTGTGGATCAAGGCCCTGGGGATCCGGACCGGCCACGCGAACGTGATCGGCCACGTCGACCGTGTGCTCGGCATGCTCTCATCGGGGTCACTGGACCCGAGTCCGCTCGTGACCCACCATATGTCCCTGGAAGATGCTCCCATGGCCTACGGGGTCTACGATCGGCGCGAGGCTCTGAAGATCGTGCTCACGCCGTAACGGCTGCGCCCCCGAACCCCGCAGGAGGACCCACCTTGTCCGTCACCACCCTCCCCGAGCAGCTGTCCGACGGCGCCCGTGCGTTCGCGGGCCGCGAGCACGAGCTGCTGATCGACGGCGTTCAGCACCCGGCCGCGGACGGCCGCACGTTCGAGACCATCGACCCGGCGACCGCGCGGACGATCACCACCGTCGCCCAGGCCGGAGCCGAGGATGTCGACCGGGCCGTACAGGCCGCGCGACGCGCGCTCCAGGACGGCCCCTGGCGCTCGCTGAGCGCGGCCGACCGCGGCGCGGCGATCGGCCGCCTGGCCGATCTGATCGAGGCATCGGCCGACGAGCTGGCCGAGCTCGAGGCGCTCGACAACGGCAAGCCGGTGAAGCTGGCCAAGCTCGTCGACGTCGCCTCCAGCGTGGCCCACTTCCGGCACTTCGCCGGCTGGCCCGAGCGGATCTTCGGGGAGACGATCCCGGTTCGCCAGCCGGACATGCTCTGCTACACCCGCCAGGAGCCGGTCGGCGTCTGCGGCCAGATCATCCCCTGGAACTTCCCGCTGCTGATGGCGGCCTGGAAGCTCGGCCCGGCGCTCGCCGCCGGCTGCACCGTCGTGCTGAAGCCCGCCGAGCAGACGCCGCTCAGCGCGCTGCGCCTCGGTGAGCTGGCCCTCGAGGCCGGCATCCCGCCCGGGGTCCTGAACGTGCTCACCGGCGACGGCGAGACGGGCGCGGCGCTCGTGGACCATCCCGGCGTCGACAAGATCGCCTTCACCGGCTCCACCGCGGTCGGGCGTGAGATCGGCGCCAAGGCCGGGCGCGCGCTCAAGCGCGTGACGCTCGAGCTCGGGGGCAAGTCGCCCAACATCATCCTGCCCGACGCCGATCTCGACGCCGCGGTCAAGGGCTCGTTCCAGGCGATCTACTACAACAGCGGGCAGGCCTGCAACGCCGGCAGTCGCCTGTTCGTGCACCGCGACCAGTTCGACGAGGTCGTGGCGGCGTTGGCCGCGCGGGCGGGCAAGACCCGCGTGGGACCGGGCCTCGACCCCTCGACCCAGCTCGGCCCGCTCGTCTCGGCCGAGCAGCACGAGCGGGTGCTGTCCTACATCGAGGCCGGCCGGCGCGAAGGCGCGGAGCTCGTCGCCGGCGGCAGCGCCGGCGAGGGCGGCGGCGGCGACGACGGCGAGGGCGGCGGCAGCAGCGCCGGCGAGGGCGGCTACTTCGTCGAGCCGACCCTGTTCACGGCCACCGACGACAGCCTCAGCATCTCCCGCGAGGAGATCTTCGGTCCAGTCCTGGTGGCGATGCCCTACGAGTCGCTCGAGGAGGTGGCGGCGCGGGCCAACGACAGCGAGTACGGCCTCGCGGCCGGTGTCTGGACCCGCGACGTGCGCAGCGCTCACCAGCTCGCCGGGATGCTGAAGGCGGGCTCGGTGTACGTGAACTGCTGGGCCGCGAGCGATCCGGGCGCGCCGTTCGGCGGCTTCAAGGCCTCCGGGCTCGGTCGCGAGCACGGCCGCGAGGGCCTCGAGGCCTACCTCGAGACGAAGACCGTGTGGACCAACCTGGCGTGAGCGCGACGGTGGCGCGCGCGGTCCGGTTGGCGGTGGCCTGAGCCCGGGACCGGCAGGCCCGGCTCCGGCAGCGCAGGCGGACGCCCGGTCCCGCGTGACGCCCACGTCGGCGTCGGCGTCGGCCATGCACCCCGTGGCGGGCTTCGCCATCGGCCCGGCGACCTGGACCCAGGATTTCGGCCTGCCCGCCCGACGCCGCGCCTCCGTCGCTGCGACGGGCGGCCGGGCGGGGGTGTCCGCGGGGTTGTAGGGGCCGGGCCGGCGGAGCGATGTCGGCAGCCACTCGCCGAAATCGAGCCACCACGTGAGAAGTGCTGCATCTGAGTTCCGGGGGCCGGAACTCAGATGCAGCACTTCGTCGGGCGCGCGGGTGGGGGCGCACACCGGGCCGCGCGCCCGCCGACGCGCGCGCCCGCCGCCGCACACCGCCCGCGCGCCCGCCGCCGCCCACCGCCGCGCGCGCCCGCCGCCGCACACCGCACGCGCGCCCGCCGCCGCACACCGCCGGCGCACACCGCCGGCGCGCCCCACAACCCGCCCCGCCTCCTATGCCGTCGCGGTCTCCGGCGCGGCCTGGTCAGCCGCCGGCGTAGGGTGATCGCGCAGGTACCACTCGGCGTCGAGCGCCGCCTGGCAGCCCGAGCCCGCGGCCGTGACGGCCTGGCGGTAGGTGTGATCGACGAGGTCGCCGGCGGCGAACACGCCCGGCAGGTTGGTCCTGGTCGATCTTCCCTCGGTGATGACGTAGCCGTTCTCGTCGATCTCGACCTGGCCCTGGACGAGCTGGGACTGCGGCTCGTGACCGATGGCCACGAAGGCGCCGGTGATGGGGATCTCGCGCTCGGACCCGTCGCTCGTGTTGCGCAGCCGCGCGTGTCCCAGCGAGCCGTTCTCGGCCGAGTGAAGCTCCTCGACCACGTATGGGGTCAGCCACTCGATGTTGGGGATCGCGCGGGCTCGCTCGAGCATGATCTTGGAGGCACGGAACTCGTCCCGGCGGTGGACGATCCCGACCTTGCCCGCGAACTTGGACAGGAACATGGCCTCCTCCATCGCGGAGTCGCCACCGCCGACGATCAGCGTCTCGGCGTTCTTGAAGAAGGCCGCGTCGCAGGTGGCGCAGTAGCTGACTCCGCGCCCGGAGAGCTCCTGCTCGCCGGGGACGCCGAGCTTGCGGTGCTGCGCACCCATCGCCAGCACGACCGTCTGAGCGAGGTGGAGGTCGTCCCCGAGATACAGCTTGTGCGGTCCGCCGCCGCGTGAGAGCTCGACCCGTGTGACGTCATCGGTCTCGAGCCGAGCGCCGAAGCGCTCCGCCTGCTCGCGCATCCGCTGCATCAGCTCGGGGCCCATGATCCCCTCGGGGAACCCGGGGTAGTTCTCGACGTCGGTCGTCTGCTGCAGGAGGCCGCCCCAGGCGAAGCCCTCGACCACGAGCGGAGAGAGGTTGGCGCGGGCCGTGTACAGCGCGGCCGCGTAGCCGGCGGGTCCACTCCCGATGATCGCGACCTTCTCGATGGGACGGTTCTCAGTCGTCACTTCATTAAGTGTAGCCCTGGTGTCGAGGTCCGACACCAGGGCGTGGACCCTATACGGCGGCGGCGCGGAAGCGGCTGGCCACCAGACGGAAGTGGTGATGGTGCTGCCAGGCGGCGAAATCGGGAACCACGATCGTGGTCCCGGCTCACGGGTAGACCTGCCTCCCCGAGCTCGCGTCGACCAGTCTGATCGCCACGGACGGGCAGGCCCTCGCCGCTTCCATCAGCAGATCATCGGGCGCGGTGCCGGCCACATGGGCGACGTCGTCGACCTCGAACGCCTCCGGGGCGATCGCCTCGCAGTCCCCGTGGGCCGCGCATGCGGCCTCGTCGATCTCGATCTCGTAGGCCATTGTCAGCTCCTGTTCATCGTCGTGTCATCTCCCGGCGGACCGCCGACGGGAAGGGTGGGTGCTCGAGGCCCCGGTGCCGCCGGTGGCGGCCCCGGCCGCGCCGGCCACCGCGACGCGCGTATTCGAGGCCGGGGCGACGCGCGTCTTCGGCGCCGGCGGCTTGAGCCAGCGGGCGACCAGCAGCAACGCCGCAGGCCCGACGACCGTGCTGGTCATGACCAGGAACCAGGTCTGGCCGGCGTCGGTCCCCATGCCCAGCGCGTGGACGACGCCGGCGACCCACGCCACAGCCACCAGCCGGTGCAGCGAGCGCCAGCGGGCGGCGCCGATCCGCCTCCGGACGTAATACGTCGGGCCGAGCAGGACCATCGCCCAGCCGGCGATGATCCCAACCGAGACCCAGCCGGACTTGTAGGACCACGAGAACGGAACGAGCACATTGGCGAGTGTGGGGTGCATGAAACGATCGCCGATCAGCGAGATCCCGTGGACGCCGAGCGCCACAATGGTCACAAGCGACAACGTCTCATGGACGACGCGCAGATCGGGACCGCGGTGTTTGAGCTCGCGCGTGGCCATCAGCAGCCCCAGCCCGACCGACAGGCTCGACAGCACGAGGGCCAGGTTGCCGGCGGCGCGACTGGTGATCCAGAACAGGTGAGGGCCGGGGTCGGTCAGCGGGTTCATCGGTTCTCAGTACGACATCGGCGCCTAAGAACGGCGTGTGGAGCAGATGAGAAAGCTCCCATGTTGCAGGCGTTTACGTTCTTCTGAGGTTGGCTCGCTACACCCCAACGAGGCCAGGGCGAGATGCAGTCGCCGCGGGTCCAGATCCGGCAATCCCCCGAACAGCGATGCGGAGGCGGAATGACGACTGCTGAGCTCCAGGCGACGGCCGATGGTTCATACGCCGACTACGACACCGAGCAGATCGACTTCGCCGCGCGCGCCCGTCTGCGCAAGCGCGCGCGTCACACGCAGCGCCTGCGGCGACGGGTCGTGGTCTGCTCGGTGGCGCTGTTCGTGGCCGCCTGGCTGGCCGTGTTCGTGCAGCTCGCCTCCGGCAACGATCCGGCCCTGCGCCGGGCCGCCGCGCGCGCCAACGCCCGCACCGCCGCGCAACTGCGGGCCAGCCTCGCCCAGGTGACCGCATGGGGTGACCGGCAGGCGTCAATCTCTGCCCACCGGGCCTACAGCGAGCAGATCCTGCGCGCGCGCCTCGCGCAGGCGCGCGCCGACGATGCGCTCGTCCGCAAGCGTCTGCTGCAGGCCAACGCGCGACTGGCCGCCGCGGCCACCGCCGCGACGAAGGCAGCCGCCGCTCAGGCCGCCGCCGCGGCCAAGCCGGGATCCACGACCACGTCGGCCGCCTCCGCCGCAAGCGCAGCGAGCAGCGCAGCCGCGCCGAGCGCCGTGTCGGTTCCCTCGGCTCCGAGCGCACCGGTCAGCGCCGCTCCCGTCGCGGCCGCCCCCGCCCCCGCTCCCGCAGCGGCGCCGGCGCCGGTCACCACCCGGACCTCCTGAGGCAGCGGCCCTCCGCGCCGGCCTCCCCTGGGATGCGTCCGTCAGGAGGTGCTGCGGATCGCAATCGCCGGCTCGCTCCGCCAGCGGTGGACCGTCTTGCGCAGCTGGAGGTAGGCGATCGCCCCCGGGATCGTCGGCAGCCAGAACGCGAACGCCCGGTAGCTGAGGACCGCGACGACTGAGACCTCGACGTCCACGCCGAACGCGGTGAAGGCGGCGATCATGCCGCCGTCGACGCCGCCGATCCCGCCCGGCAGCGGCAGCGTGTTGCCGATCATCCCGACGAAGTAGCCCATCACGATGACCGCCTTGGACGGTGAGGCGCCGAAGGCGTGAAAACACGCCCACAGCACCGCGATGTCGAAATACCACCAGGCGATGGCTCCGAGCAGGTGGGGGTCACGGGTGCGGACGAGCCCGATCGCCGTCCTGACGCCGGTGGCCGCTGAGGCCGGCACCGTCGCGAGGCTGCGGGCGATCCGCCCGATCCGGCCGCTGCCGCTGGTCCAGCGCGCCACCAGCCGGTCGAAGTCCCCGGGCAGGAGCGAGACGGCCAGGAAGATCGCGATCACCGAGGCGCCGAAGATCGCCGGGATGATCGTGATCGCGAACGGCGCCTTGCCCGGGAACACGCCGGTGTAGAGCCCGATGCCGTCGATCACCAGCGTCGCCATGTAGACCCCGTAGAGAAGGGCGAGGAAGGCGATCATCCGGCAGGCCACGACCCTCGCCTCCATCCCCGAGCGCCTGACCGCCCACGCCGTCAGCGCGATGCCGCCCGCCCCGGCGGCTGCGAACAGGCGTGAGGCCGCCAGCCCGGCCATCGTGATCTGGTAGCTCTCGCGCCAGCCGATGCGCGAGTCGCCGCGCACGAACACCGCCCGGAACACGGCGATGTAGCCCACGAACGAGCACACCTCGAGGATCGCCGCGAGCCCGAACCACCAGGTGTTGCCCTGCTGGATCCGGTTCCAGGTGTCCTGGAGGCCCAGCACCTTCGGCAGCACGAAGTACATGAAGGCGACCGACGAGACGACGAACAGGCCGAACGCGAGAACCCGGTTGCGCGTGAACCGGACCCGCGGCATCTCCTCCTCGGAGGAGGTCATCACGACAGGGTCGGTCGACTCGGGCGCCCGCGTCTTGGTGAGGGCGTCGTCGGCCACCCGTTCTCCTATGCCGACCCCGCCTGTGCTTCGAGTCGCTGGACTGCCCGTGAGAACGTGGCCGCGACGGGCGCGGCGCGCGGTGCCAGGTGGCGAACGGTTTCGGTCAGGGCGAGTCCAGCCAGGAGATCGACCGCATAGTGCTCTCCCAGATAGACCAGCGCAAGCCCGAGCGTGGCCGCGTACGCCCAACCGAGGGCACCCGGCACGGGGCCGGACTCAGTCAGCAGGTGTGCGGCCATGACAGACGTGGCGAAGTGAAGCGACGGCATTGCAGCAAGCGGATTTCCTCCCAGGACATCGTAAAGGGCGCCCCAGCGGTCCTCCCAGAACTGCTCGCCATATTCGATCATCATCCTCCGGATCGGGAGACCGCGACCGTCATCGAGCTGACCACGAGCGGCGGCCCACCACGGAGGGGCGGTCGGGATCACCCAATAGAAGAGGGCGCCGATGTCGAACACCGCGTACATTCGCGCGGCGGCGCTTCCGAACCGCTCTCGGTGGCGCAGCAGGATGTACGCGACGCTGCCGTGCGGGACGACGAACCAGACCCAGTGGCAGAAGACGAGCACGCGCTCGACGCGGTTGACCTCTCCGGGACGGGCGAAGCGGTGCTGCAGCCGGACCGTGGGCGCCGTCCCGAACCCGAGCAAGCGATCGATCACGATCGGGTAGCGAACCTTGACCCGACGCAGGAGTCGATCCGGATCGTCGTTGGGCATCTCGTACGCCGCGACGTAGCCCCACATGTTCAGCGCGCACACGCCGGCGTCGCGCGCGCGCGAGCGCGGCATGGCGACACACAGAGCCACCGGCGCGATCACCCCGGTCCCGATCACGACAGCGGGCGGCAGCCGCAGCCGGCGGCGCGCGACGGGCGCGGCGACCCCTGCGGCGACCAGGGCCCAGGCCGTCGCTCGAATACCCCTCGACATGCGCAAGTCGCGGCCAGTATACGTTCGCGCATCATGGACGACCGCGTACACGGTTGAACGCTCGAGCAGACCCCCGCGAGGTGGGGACCGGATCGCCAGGGGTGATCACGACCGCCCCCTCCGTGGATAGAATGCCGCGGCCTTGCGACCCGACGTCACCGACGCCCAACACCGCCGCCGCCGACGCCGCCGCGGACTGCTGCTGGCGCTCGCGATCTCGATCATCGCCTCGCTGGCTCTGGCCCCCGGTGCGTTCGCGGACTTCCTGACCCCGAAGTCAGGCGGATCGCCGAATGCCGACGCGATCCACTCGCTCTACAAGATCGTGCTCTACATCGCGATCGTTGTGTTCCTCGGCGTCGAGCTGACACTCCTCTACTCGGTCTACAAGTTCCGGGCCAAGAAGGGCGCCGTCGCCGCCCAGATCCACGGCAACACGAAGCTCGAGATCGGCTGGACGGTCGGAGCCGGCGTGATCCTGGTCGTGCTGACCGTGGTCACGTTCATCAAGCTGCCGAGCATCATCAACCCGCCGAACTCCGGCGCCGACGGCCTCGTCCTGTCCGCCTCGACGACCGAGCCGTCGCCGCCGAACGGCAAGAAGCTGACCATCTGCGTGACCGGCCGCCAGTACATCTGGCGCTACACGTACGGCGCGGCCTGCAAGACCAACCCGTTCGCGCCCAAGCTGCCCTACTCCTACCAGCAGATGGTGGCGCCGGCCCACACGACGGTGGTGCTCGTGATCCAGTCGACCGACGTGATCCATTCGTGGTGGATCCCGTCGATGGGCGGCAAGGTCGACGCGGTGCCCGGCTACACGACCTACACCTGGTTCAAGGCGCCCTACGCCGGTGCGCTCTACCACGGCCAATGCGCCCAGCTGTGCGGGCGCAACCACGCGGCCATGACCGCGCTCGTCAAGGTCGTCAGCCCGGCCGACTACCAGGCGTGGATTCAGCAGCAGACCGCGGCGATCAACGCCGCCAACCAGCAGGTGATCCAGCTCCGGCGAGTGCTCACGGCGACCGGAAACCTCTAGGAGAACAGACGCCATGTCCACGACCGACTACGCCGTTCGCCCGGTTCCCCAGATCATCGCCCACGAGGTCCAGAGGCCCCGTGAGACCAAGAAGTGGGTCGATTGGGTCACCACGACCGACCACAAGAAGATCGGGATCATGTACATGGTCACGACCTTCGTGTTCTTCATCCTCGGCGGCGTTGAGGCGCTGCTGATGCGGCTGCAGCTCGGGGTCCCGAACAACACGCTGATCAGCGCGGAGCACTACAACCAGCTGCTCACGATCCACGGCACGACGATGATCTTCCTGTTCGTGGTGCCGATCATGGCCGGATTCGGCAACTACTTCGTGCCGCTGATGATCGGCGCCCGCGACATGGCTTTCCCGCGCCTGAACGCGCTCTCGTTCTGGCTGCTCCTGTTCGGCGGCATCGTGTTCTACTTCACGCTCTTCTTCCGCCCGCCCGAGGCCGGCTGGTGGAGCTACCCGCCGCTCTCCGAGACTCTGTACTCGCCCAGCGGCGGACAGGACGCGTGGATCTTCCTGATCCACATCACCGGGATCTCGTCGCTGGTCGGCGCGATCAACTTCTACGCCACGATCGTCAACATGCGCGCACCGGGTATGAGCTGGGGCCGCCTGCCGCTGTTCGTGTGGTCGATCCTGATCTACGCGGTGCTGCTGATCGTCGCCCTGCCGGTCGTCGCCGCGGCGGTGACGATGCTGCTCACCGACCGCCACTTCGGGACCCACTTCTTCGATCCGACCAACCACGGCTCGCCGGTGCTGTGGCAGCACCTGTTCTGGTTCTTCGGGCACCCCGAGGTCTACATCATGATCCTGCCCGGGTTCGGGATGATCTCCGAGGTCATCCCGGTCTACTCGCGCAAGCCGATCTTCGGCTACAAGGCGATCGCAGCGGCCACGGCGGTGATCGCCTTCCTGGCCGTGCTCGTGTGGGCCCATCACATGTTCGCCTCGCCGGTTCCGGTGGTCGTGCTCGGCTTCTTCATGCTGAGCTCGTTCCTGATCGGCGTGCCCACGGGCGTCAAGATCTTCAACTGGGTGGCCACGTTGTGGCGAGGTTCGCTCGTGATGACCGCCTCGCTCTACTTCGCCATCGGCTTCATCGCGATCTTCGTGGTCGGCGGGATCACCGGCATCTTCCTGGCCACCTTCCCGATCGACTGGCAGCTGAACGACACCTACTTCGTGGTCGCCCACTTCCACTACGTGCTGATGGGTGGCGCCGTGTTCTCGATCTTCGCCGGGCTCTACTACTGGTTCCCGAAGATGACCGGCCGCCTGCTCAACGAGCGCCTGGGCAAGATCTCGTTCTGGGTCATGTTCATCGGCTTCAATACGACCTTCTTCGTCCAGCACGCGTTGGGTCTGTCCGGAATGCCCCGCCGGATCTACACCTACCAGCCCGGTTTGGGCTGGAGCACCTACAACCTGATCTCGACGATCGGGTCGTTCATCCTCGCCGCCGGCATCGGGCTCACGGTGATCAACATCGCCCGCAGCTTCAAGCACGGCAGGATCGCCGGTCCCGACCCGTGGAAGGCCAACACGCTCGAGTGGTTCACCCCCTCGCCGCCCCCGGTCAACAACTTCGACACGATTCCGCGCATCCGTTCGGTGGAGCCGATGCGCGACATCCGGCGCCAGGTCGAGCGCTCGACGGGAGTGACGCAGAAAACCGGCGGCAGCGAGCGGTTCGCTCGCGCATAGACTGCACGCATGGCCGCTTCGAGCGCCACCACGGTCCGCGCAGCCACGGCGGTTTCGAGCCCCCGCCAGGTGGTCTCGGACTACTTCGAGCTGACCAAGCCGAAGGTGCAGACTCTGCTGCTGCTGACGACCATCACGTCGATGGAGATCGCCGGCAGCCCGTCGATCTCGCTGATCGCGCTCACGTGCCTCGGCGGGTACCTGTCGGCGGGCGGAGCCGGCGCCGTCAATCACTACTGGGACCGGGACATCGACGCGACCATGAAGCGGACCGCGTTGCGGCCGATCCCGGCCGGCCGGATCTCTCCCCGCTCCGCGCTCGTGTTCGGGTTCACGCTCGCGGCGCTCTCGTTCGCGCTGCTGTCACTGACGGTCAACGTGCTGGCGGCGTCGCTGGCCCTGGCCGGGTTCGTCGGCTACGTCGGCGTCTACACGGTCTGGCTCAAGCGCCGCACGCCCCAGAACATCGTCATCGGCGGCGCCGCCGGGGCGATGCCACCGTTGGTCGGCTGGGCGGCCACCCGCGGCTCGCTGTCGTGGACCGCGGTGTACCTGTTCGCGATCGTCTTCTACTGGACCCCGCCCCATTTCTGGGCGCTCAGCCTCCTGATGAAGGACGACTACGCCAAGGCCGGGGTGCCGATGATGCCCGTCGTGCGCGGCGAGCCGGAGACGCGACGCCAGATCCTGCTGTATTCGCTGCTGCTGTACGCGATCACGCAACTGCCGTTCTGCGCCGGCGCCTTCGGCGGCATCTACCTCGTGACCTCGATGGCGCTCGGGTTCGTGTTCATCGGCGCGGCCTGGGTCCTGTACCGTCGCGCCGATCGCCGGTCCGCCCTGCGCCTCTACCTCTACTCCCTGCTCTACCTCGCGCTGCTGTTCGGGGCGATGGTGGTCGACGTGAAGCTGTGAGCGGGCTCCAGCGCGGCCCGCTCGTGACGAAACGGGATACGATCCCCTCTGGAGGACATCCATCATGGACCGCAAGCTCGCCCGCAAGAACATCCGCTCCGGTCTGATCGCCGCCGCCGTCTGCGCGTTCATGCTCGGTATCACCTTCATCGCCGCGGCGATCTACGTCCACGCGTGATCCGATGAGCGACATCGAGCAACAGGCTCCACCCGCCGGCGAGGAGATCCACCTCCCCGGCCCCTCGCTGATTCCCGTGATGAGCGCGGTCGGGATCACCCTGATCGTGATCGGCACGACGATCACCCTGGTCTTCTCGATCGTCGGCGCGATCATCTTCATCGTGACCACGATCATGTGGATCCGCGATACGCGGCGTGACGTCGCGGCGTTGCCCGAAGAGCACGGACACTAGCCGGCCGCTGTCGCACGGCTCCGGCGCTCCCAGCGCCGGTCAGCGCAGGTCCACGACCGCCTGACACCGGGCCCAGCCCGCCCCGCGCCCCGGGGCGGTCCGAGCCGGCCTCCTCAGCCCCCAGCTCCGGCGGTGGCCCCGGAGCCGACCGGGACCTCACAGGTCGCGCCGTCGCCAATCCACACGCGGACGATGTCGCGCATCGAGAGGATGCCGACGAGCTCGCCCCCGTCGACCACGATCAGGTGGCGGAACTTGCCGCGCGTCATCGCCGCGGCCGCATGCTCGAGCGACCATTCGGGCGACGCGAAGGTGAGATCGGTCGTCAGGTGGGCGGCGACCAGCTCCGTGTCGGGGTCCTCGCCGGCGGCGACCGAGAGCAGGATGTCGCGCTCGGTGATCACCCCGGGACCGGGGGCGTCAGGGTCGAGAACCACCGCCGCGCCGACGCGCCGGCGGCACATCGACGCCGCGGCCTCGCGCAGTGTGTGCCCTGGGCCGACGGTCAGTACGACATCGGACATGCCCTCTCGTACCTGCATGGCGTGTCTCCAGGTTAGTTTGCAACGATTGCCGCAATCATAATCGCTCGCCGCGGCACTTCGCGGGGCTGATCCGTTTCGATTGTCGTTTGTCCCGCAGAAGGCATAGGATGCCGCCCCGGACGATGACGGAGGGACACGGAGAAGCCGGTGCGTAAGCACCCCATACTGCAGATTTTCCTGATCGTGGCGATCGGGACGGCGATCGGGATCCCGATCGTGCTGGCGATCCCGTGGTTCCCCGCACAGGCGTCCGCTCAGGCGAGCTCGATCGACACGCTCTACGACGTGCTCCTGGTCGTGTCGGTACCGATCTTCGTCGGCGTACTGACCGTGGTCCTCTACTCGGTCTGGAAGTTCCGCATGAAGCCGGGCGAGGAGGGCAAGGACGGGCCGCCGATCCACGGCAACACGCGCCTGGAGGTCGTCTGGACGGCGGCGCCGGCGATCCTGATCGTCGCCCTCTGCACCTACGCCTACACCGTGCTGCACAAGAACGAGGAGGCGAAGGCGAACACGCGGACCGTGAACGTGATCGGCGAACAGTTCGCCTGGTACTTCGCCTATCCGGCGGCGGGCGGCAAGTCGGTGGTCTCCGAGCAGCTGTATCTGCCCCAGGGGCAGCCGGTGCAGTTCGAGATCCACAGTCGTGACGTGATCCACGGCTTCTGGGTTCCGGCCTTCCGGCTCCAGCTCGACGCCGTTCCCGGCATCACCACCTCGCTGCGCGTCACGCCGAGCCGGATGGGGACCTACCCGGTGGTGTGCGCGGAGTTGTGCGGCAACGGCCACTCGCTGATGCGCGCGACGGTCCGCGTGATGACGCCGACGGCCTTCCAGGCCTGGCTGGCCAAGCAGCCGCTGCAGCCCAACCCGTCCTACAGCTTCACGTCCGGTGGCGGCGCCGCGTCTGCGGCGCCGGCTCCCGCCCCGAGCGGCGGCGCGAGCACCGCGTCGGCCACCGCGGCCGCGGGCAAGGCGATCTTCACCGGTTCGGGCGGCTGCGGGGCCTGCCACACGCTGGCCGATGCCGGAACGACCGGCACCGTGGGCCCCAACCTCGGTGTCCGGCTCGTCCCGGACGCCAAGAAGCGCGGCCTACCCCTGCCCGCCTTCATCAATGAGTCGATCACGAAGCCGAACGCGTTCATCGCCGCCGGCTACCCGGCGAGCGTGATGCCCCAGAACTTCTCGCAGATCCTGACGGCTACACAGATCCAATCCCTTGTGGCATACCTTGCAAGTGTGACCAAGTGACCAGTCCGAAGGAGATCCGCTGATGGCCATTCCGGCAAAGCTCCGCGCACCCGGCTGGTACCGAGCGGCCCTGTTCGATGTACTCGGGTTCGGGTTCGCGTTCGGCCTCGTCGTCCTGATCCGGACGCTGATGCACGAGCATCCCGTGGTCGACGGCAAGGCGATCACCACGGTGTCGCTGATCGCCGTGCCCCTGTTCTTCCTGGTGGGCCTGGGGACGGCCGACTACTGGTTCTACTGGGCCGCGGGCCGCAAGACGCGACCGGAGGACCACTCGGCCCACGGCGCGCACTCGTGGCGGGACTACTTCCGGGTCAACACCGACCACAAGGTGATCGGGATCCAGTACACGGTCACCTCGTTCTTCTTCCTGCTCGTGGGTGGCCTGCTGGCCATGCTGATGCGGGCCGAGCTGGCGCAGCCGGGGATGCAGTTCGTGACCCCGGAGCAGTTCAACGGACTGTTCTCGGTACACGCGTCGCTGCTCATCTTCCTGTTCGTGATCCCGGTCTTCGCCGGGCTGGCGAACTTCGTGCTGCCGCTGATGATCGGCGCACCGGACATGGCCTTCCCGCGCCTGAACGCGCTCTCGTTCTGGCTGCTGCCGCTCGCCGGGCTGATGATGCTGGCGAGCTTCCTGGCCCCGGGCGGCTCCTTCGCGGCCGGCTGGACCGCCTACGCGCCACTGTCGACGTCGATGCCCCTCGGCCAGACCTTCTTCGTGCTGGCGGTCCAGTTCGCCGGCGCGTCCTCGATCGCGACGGCCCTGAACTTCCTGGTCACGATCATCACGATGCGGGCTCCGGGGATGAGCTTCTTCCGGATGCCGCTGCTCGTGTGGGCGAACTTCTCGACCTCGCTGCTGGTCGTGATCGCCACGCCGTTCATCGCCGCCTCACAGTTCTTCGTGCTGCTCGACCGGACGCTCGGATTCCAGTTCTTCAACGCGTTCGTCGGGGCGGGCAAGAACGGCAACGTGATCATGTACCAGCACGTGTTCTGGTTCTACTCCCACCCGGCGGTCTACATCATGATGCTGCCCGGGTTCGGGATCATCTCCGAGGTCCTGGCCGTCAAAGCCCGAAAACCGATCTTTGGCTACCGGATGATGGCGTTCTCGCTGCTGGCCATCGTGGTGCTCGGGTTCACCGTGTGGGCCCACCACATGTTCACCTCGGGCATGGCGCCGTGGATCCGAATACCGATGATGATCACGACGGCGATCATCGCGATCCCCACCGGGATCAAGATCTTCTCGTGGCTGGCGACGCTATGGCGAGGGGTGCTGCACCTCGACACGCCGATGCTGTTCGCACTCGGCTTCCTGACCATGTTCACGCTGGGCGGGATCAGTGGCGTGATGCTGGCCATGATCCCGTTCGACATCCATGTCTCGGACACCTACTTCATCGTCGCCCACATCCACTACGTGCTGTTCGGCGGATCGCTGTTCACGATCTTCGCCGGCGTCTACTACTGGTTCCCGAAGATGACCGGGCGGATGTTCGACGACCGCCTGGGCAAATGGCACTTCTGGATGACCTTCATCTTCTTCAACCTGACGTTCGCCCCGATGCACCTGATCGGCATTCAGGGCATGCCACGGCGCGTCGCGGACTACGCGCAGCAGTTCGCGACCTGGAACCTGATCATCTCGCTGTCGAGCTTTGTGCTGGGTCTCAGCACGCTGATCTTCATCTACAACATGGTGGCGAGCTGGCGAGGCGGCCCGCGCGCGGCCGCCAACCCGTGGCGCGGCATGACGCTCGAGTGGCAGGTGTCCTCGCCGCCGCCGATCTTCAACTTCGACGCGGTCCCGACCGTCGTCGGCGGCCCGTACGAGTACGGCGTCCCCGGCGCCGTGCACGGCATCTTCAAGTCGCCGGCCGAAGCGAGACCGGCAGGCACCATCGCGACCTCGCCAACGCCGGAATAAGGGAGAGGAAGCTCGATGAACACAGTCCTGGTCGTCGCCAATGAGACGCTCGGCGGACGGTCGTTGATCGAGAGCGTGCGCAAGCGCGCCGAGGCCGGTGACGTGCGGTTCGTGCTCTGCGTGCCGCAGAATCGGCCCCGGCAGGGCCTGGTGATCTACGACGACGCCGTATTCGACGCCGCGCAGGCGCGCGTCGACCTTGCTCTGGCGTTCGTGCACACCGAGGGCCTGGACGCGATCGGCGAGGTCGGCGATCCCGACCCGTACACGGCCACGATCGACGCGGTGCACGAGCACCACCCGGACGCGATCATCGTCTCGACCTATCCCGAGACCCGCTCGGGCTGGCTGCGTCGCGACCTGCTCGATCGACTGCGCCAGGCCACGGGACTCCCCGTCGAGCACGTGATCGCCGACCCCGACACCGAGGGTCTCCCCTTCCACGTCACGCTCGCGGTGGCCAACCGCACGGCCAGCGGCGATGAGCTGTTCGAGGCGCTGAAGGCCCGGGCCGAGGCCGAGACGGATCGGCGCAGGCGGCTGTTCGTGGTCGTCGTGCCCCAGGAGGGCGGCGACGGATCCGCGGTGCGTCGTGCCCGCACCCGGCTCAAGCTCGTGCTCGACCGCCTGCACGCCGCCAACCTGCTGGCCGCCGGAACGATCGGCGACCCCGACCCGTACACGGCGACGATGAACGCGCTGCAGTACTTCCGGGTCGACGACATCGTGATCTCGACGCTGGCGGCGACGAAGTCGGGCTGGATGCGCTCGGACCTGATCGAGCGCGTGCGCCGTGCCAGCAACAAGCCCGTCGAGCACGTGATTCACCGCGACGTCGAGACCGCCACCGCGTAGAAGGAGCCGGATTGGAAGCCTCAGCGATCACCCACGCCGAGCATCACGGGCCACCACCGGCCCACCGGTCCTCACGGGTTGAGCCGGAACTGCTCGGGATGCTGCTTTTCATCATCTCCGAGGTGATGATCTTCGGGGCGTTCTTCACCGCGTACTTCTTCATCCGGGTGGTCAACCACAACCCATGGCCGGCGCCGGGCATGACCCTGCCGGAGACCGTGGCGGGCATCAACACGGCGATCCTGCTGTCCTCGTCGCTGACCATCCATTGGGCGCTCGTGTCGGTCAAGAATGGCAACCGGTTCGGGCTCAAGGCGGGGATGCTCTCCACCTTCCTGCTCGGCCTGACCTTCCTGTTCGTGCAGATCAACGAGTACGTCCACATCGGCTTCGGGCCGTACCAGTCGGCACAGGCGTCGGTCTTCTACGGGCTGACCGGACTGCACGGCGCCCACGTCTTCATCGGCCTGTGCCTGCTCTTGATGATCACGATTCGTGCGTTCCGCGGGCACTACTCCCCCGAGGCCCATCGTGGGATGGAAGTGCCCGGGATCTACTGGCACTTCGTCGACATCATGTGGGTCATCGTGTACACGACCGTGTACGTGCTCTAGACAGTGTCGCGCTGGGCAGGTTCGTTCGCCGGACGGGTGATGCCGTGCTGAACCCGCTGCGCTCCGAGGGAGAGGCGTTCCGCGCCCTGATCTACGTCGTCGTCGCCGTGGCCGCGATCCTGGCCGTGATCGGCATCATTCAGGCGCTGACGTAGCCGTCGTCGCGGGTCGAGGAGCCTCTCAGCGGTGCGCGCGGGCGCGCCAGGCGTCAACATGACGGGTGTGGTCTGGAGCGTGAGCCCACTTGCCGCCGCCGGCCCGGCCGGGACGGTCGGCCTGCCGTTGCTGGTGCTCCTGTACTGGTTCCCCTACTGGATGCGCACGCGGACACTGGCGGGCGAGGGCCGGCCGGTGCCGACGTGGCGGATCGCCTGCTTCGCAGCCGGGTTGGGCGTGCTGGCGATTGCGCTCAGCCCGCCCGTCGGCACGCTCAGTGATCAGCTGCTCGTGGCCCACATGGCCGAGCACCTGCTGATCGGCGACGTGGCGGCGCTGCTGCTCGTCCTGGGCTTCACGGGTCCCCTACTGGCCCCATTGCTGCGCAACCGCGTGATCGGTCGCCTGCGCGTCCTCACGCACCCGGTCGTGGCCGTCGTGCTGTGGGCGGTCAACTTCTACGCCTGGCACGTGCCGGCCCTCTACCAGGCCGCCCTGCGCCACGATGTCGTGCACGCGATCGAGCACGCCAGCTTCCTGATCTTCGGAATGGGCGTGTGGATGGCATTGCTCGGCCCTTTGCCGAAGCCGACGTGGTTCGGGAACGGGGCCCGGCTCGTGTACATCATCGTCGTGCGCCTGGTCGGCACCGTGCTCGCGAACGCGATGATCTTTGCGGGCTCGGCCTTCTACCCCTACTACGCGAGCGGAGATGCCCGCTGGCACGTGGCCCCGCTGGCCGACCAGGTCGCGGCCGGGGGCCTGATGATGGTCGAGGAGAGCCTGCTGACCATCGGCCTCTTCTGCTGGCTGTTCCTGAAGGTGGCACGCGAGGGCGAGGAGCGCCAGGGCCTGCTCGACTACGCAGCCGCCCACGGCGTCGAGCTCGACGAGCAGCGCGCGGCACGGGCGGTCGCTGCCGGCCGCGGCGATGAGCTGCGCGAGCGGATCCGCCGGCGGACCGCCGCCGGCGTTACGTGACGACCAGCGGCCCGGCGTTACGTGACGACCAGCGGCCCGGTGCTACTTGACGACCAGCGGCCCGGTGTTACTTGACGACGAGCGGCCCGACCATCCCGGCCGCCTCATGGCCGGGCACGCTGCAGTAGAACGTGTACTTGCCGGGCGGCAACGTGACGGTCACGGTCGACACGCCGCCGTTGGAGACGACCGGACCCACCTGGTTGACGCCACCACCCGTGATGGCGATATCGTGCGGCGTGGCCGACTTGTTGAGCATCCGCAGCGTCACCTTGCCCGCCTTGGCCGTGGCGCTCGAGGCCAGGAACTTCAGCTGGCCGGTCGGATCGGCATTGATCTGGACGACCCCGTTCTGCTCCACCGCGGGCTTCTGGGCGACAGTGGCGACCGCCGATGCGAGCGGGCCCGTGTCCTGACCCGGCACGGCCGCCACCGCAGCCACGTATCCGGCCACGTCGCCGGCGTCCTGCCCGGTGTAGAGCATGGCCGGCATCGCGCCCTGGGGATTCGGATACTGGATCTGGAAGTCGACCACGCCGCGGATGTCGTTGCTCTTGAAGCCGTTGGCGCGGGACTCGGCGAAGGCCTGATCGAGGTTGGGCCCGATCGTGCCCGTGGTGCCCGCGTGAGCCAGCGTGTGGCAGGCGCCGCACTTGGCGACGAACAGCTGCTTGCCCTTGACCAGGTTGTCGGTCGGATGCTTGACCGAGCAGCCGGCCATCACGACCACGAGCGACGCCGCTGAGGCCAGCGCCGCGAAGCTCCGACTGCCGCGTGAGAGCGCCCTAACCATAGTTCGAGTGCGGCACTCTATCCCAGCGCACGGCGCGGTGTTGGCCCATGTTCCCTCCGCGGGGGCGGCGTGTGCATTACCGCGCGGGCCGGCGGTGTTGGCCCATGTCCACTCCCGCGCGGGACGGGACTCCTGCGACCCTCTGGGAGGCAGCCGCCAGCAGCGCTGGTAGCATGGCGACCGTGAGATTCCGCCAGAAATACCGCCTGCGCGCGCCCTCCACCGGCCGCGAGCTGGTGATCGAAGCCGAGCCCGGCCGGATCAACGTGGACCGCGAAACGGGCGAGCAGCTCGAGGTGGTGGCCCAGGTCCTTCCGCTCGCCCCGACCCCGTCCGAGCTCCCATGGGCGGTCGAGAACCTGCGGTTCTGCAACTGGTGCGATCAACTCACGCAGAAGGACCTCAACGACTGTCCTCACTGCGGCCGGCGCATGGAGCCGCTCGGCACGTGAGCGTGCCCGCGGTGCGAATGCATCCCCGTCTCAGGGTCTCGGCGGCAGCGTTCGCCGCCGGTGTGGCGCTGGCCGTGGGCCTGGCCGCCTGTGGCGGCGGCGGCACGAGCCAGGCCGACACCTCCGGTGCGCCGACCCTGACCGTGCCCACGGGCGGCGCGGCGAGCGCATCGGCATCGACCGGCACCTCGTCGACCCCCACGTCGACGACCTCCACCTCCACGACCTCGACGACCGCGGCGACCGGCGCGAGCGGATCTTCCAGCTCCTCGGGCGGCTCATCGTCGTCCGGCGGCGCCGCGGCCTCCTCGGGCTCGGGCTCCTCCGGAGCGTCCGGAACCGGCGGCTCGGCCGGCGGCGGCACCTCCACCTCTGGCGGCGCCAGCGCCGGCGGAGGCACGTCGGGTGGCGGGACGAGCACCGGCAGCTCGGGCAGCGGCGGCGCGGGCCTCGGCACTTCCGCGTTCTGCCAGCAGAACCCCGGCGCCTGCTAGGAGCGGCCCCGGCGGGGCAGCTGCCGGGCGGCCCTCCCTTGGGCCCACTGTTCTCAGCCGCCGCTGTCACCCACGGTCAGCCGCCGCTGTCACCCACGGTCAGCCGCCGCTGTCACCCACGGGCGCCCATCCGGATTCCGAGGTGCATAAGTCGACAAACTCGAGCGCCTGCGAGCCTCCTCGGCGGTCTAAGCGCCGCTCCGGCGCTTACATGGCCAAGAACCTCCGAGCGGCGTCGTACTTGGCGACATAAGCACCGCCGAGCGGCCCTGCATTCGCACGCGAGGACCCGTCGCCTCTTTCAGCGTCACAAGCTTGGACGGGGAGCCTCCGAACTCCGAATGAGAGCGCCGGACCGACCCGCCGCCCCGGAGGCCGGCCCGCGGAGAGCCAGCGCCGGACCGACCCGCCGCCCCGGAGGCCGGACCGCGGAGAGCCAGCGCCGGCCGGACCCGCCGGCCGGATCCGCCGGCCCGGAGGCCGGACCCGCGGCGCGTCCACAGGCCGGAGGCCGGCCCCGCGCGGGCCGGCCTCGCCTACTCCATCACACCTACGGGGCGACGCCGCCCGTGGGCGTGGCGTTGACCGTCGCCGCGCCGGCGAGCACGCGTGTCGTCCTGCGCACGGTCTTCCTGGGAGCGTGCACCGCGTTCTTGGGGACGACCGGGGTCGTGACCTCGGTCGCCGAGTACTGGACGCGCGTGGCGACGTAGAAGCACTTGTACATCGTGTTGGCGCCGATCGTCAGCTGGGCGGTCTGGATGTTGAACGCGGTGCAGCCGGTGGTGCGGCTGGCGCGGTACTGGAACTGCTTGGAGGGCAGCCCGATCGAGAGGATCGGGGCCCACGTGTTGACCGTGAGCGCGACGGCGTCACCGGGCTTGGCGTCCAGCGTGGTGGTGAGCGGGAACTGCACGACTTGCCCGAACCAGGGCTGCACGTGGAACAGCGGACTCTCCGAGCGCACCGTCCAGAGGCGGTTCTTGCCCGGCTTGAGCACGGTGATCGCGATCTGGGAGGTGCCACCGTAGGCAGAGTCGAGACCGGAGATCTCGGCCTTGGTGAGCTTGGCCAGGCCGACCGTGAAGGCGACGATCTTGCCGGCGGTCCTGACCGTGGTCGGGTAGAAAACGCCGTTGCTGAGCGTCTCGAGCGCCGTGGTCTTGGTGAGGATGATCGTGCAGTTGACCGTAGACCCGGCAGGACAGGTCGGCGACGCCACGGGCGCGATTCCCGCCTGATCCCCCAGCTGGAGAATGGTTGCGGAAGCTGATGCGGGGACCAGCGCAGCAGCGACCGTGATCGCGGCGATGGCGACCTTGAAAGTTCGTGTCATACCCGCATTGAACACGAACGCGCGGCCGGAGTAGCGGTGAGAGACGGTTCGGCGCCCCAGGCGTGCGGGGTGCCGAACCGCCGTCAGACTAGTGCGCCGCTTAGATCTTCGTGACGTTCACGGCCTTCGGACCCTTGGGACCGGCCTCCTCCTCATAGGAGACCTTCGAACCCTCCGGAAGCGAGCGGTAGCCGTCGCCGCTGATGCCGCTGAAATGTACGAACAGGTCGCGACCTCCATCATCGGGCGTGATGAAGCCAAAGCCCTTGTCGTCGCTGAACCACTTGACGGTACCCGTTGCCATGAAAAACCCCTTCGAGGCTCTGTGCTGTCAGGAATAAGCCGGGTCCGTGAGGCCCGATCCGGCGGAAACGTAGCAGGCGGCGGCGCACGCCGACGCCTGACACGGAGAGCCGGGCCTCAGCGCCCCTCGAACGTCGCCTTGCCCGGGCCCTGCTCGAGGAACGAGCGAACCGCGTTCTGCAGGTCCTCGGTCTCGAACAGGGCGCCCGCGATGTCGCCGACGCGGTCGTTGGCGAGCTCCACGCCACCCTCGAGGTAATCCCGGAGGACACGTTTGGTGGCCGCGTGAGCGAGCGTCGGCCCGATCGCCAGCGACGTCGCCAGCTCACGCGCGGCGGCGTCGAACCCGTCGTCCGGGTAGACCCGGTTGACGACGTTCCAGCGCTCGAGCGCCTCGGCGCCGAACAGCTCCCCGGTCATGACCAGCTCGCGCGCCCGTCCCGTGCCGGCCCGCTCGGCGAGGCGCTGGGTGCCGCCCATCGCCGGCGTCAATCCGATCACTCGCTCGACGAGCCCGAAGCGGGCCGACTGCGCGGCGAGGATCAGGTCGCAGGCCAGCGCGAGCTCGAACGCCCACGTCAGGCACAGGGCGTGGGCGGCGAACACGGTCGGGCAGGGCAGCAGGTCGACGCGGCGGGCCACCGACACGAGTCCGTCGAACAGCTCGGCGGCGGCCTGCGGCCCGGACTGCGCCTCGAACACCGACACGTCCACACCGCCGCTGACGACTCGGCCCTCGGCCCGGAACAGCACCGCACGGGGGGCGGAGCGCTCCAGCTCCGTGATCGCCGCCACCAGTGCCTGCCCGAGGGGGTGGTCGTACAGGTTGACCGGCGGGGAGTCGATCGTGACCACGGCGAGGCCGCCGTCGCGCTCGACCCTGACGGGGCCGCCGCTCATCGCAGGAGCTCGGCCGCGGCCGCGATCTCGTCGCCGTCGCCGGAGGCGGGAACCCACGGCAGCCGCAGCGGATCGTCGGCATAGCGCGGGATCACGTGCACGTGGAAGTGGAATACGGTCTGCCACGCCTGCGCTCCGCAGCTGTTGATCAGGTTCACGCCGTCGGCGCCGAGGCGCTCGCGGGCGCGACGCGCGAGCCGCTGGGCCCCGAGCGCGGTGGCGGCCAGGTCCTCGGGCTCGATCTCGAGCAGGTCCTTGGCGTGGTTGCGGGGCACGACCAGCGCGTGCCCGCGCGTGGCCGGATTGATGTCCATGAACGCGATCACGCGTTCGTCCTCGTCGATGATCGTCGAGGGCAACTCGCCGGCGACGATCTTGCAGAACAGACAGTCGGGATCGTGCACGGGTGCGAGCTTACTCATCCGCCAAGCAGCTCGCGCGCCCGGTCGAGCGCCTGCTCGCGGGTCGCGACCTCGCCGGTGAACGACAGCTCCTCGAGCTCGGCCAGCAGCTTCCCGATCTGCGGCCCCGGGCTGATCCCGAGCTCGCGTGTGATCTCATCGCCACGGACGATCGGCCTCGGTGGCCGGGCACGCCAGGCCAGCGCCTCGGCGATCATCTCCTCGGCCAGCGCAAGGTGCTTGGCGATCGCCACGTCCGACTTCGCGCCCCGAGTCGCGAGCCGATCGGCGACGCTCAGCACCGTGACGTCGGCCTGGACCGGGTCGGTGGCGTGCAGGTAGCGGTAGATCGCGCGCCGGGACAGCGGCACCTCGTGGACCAGAAAGCCGAGCCGCAGGTGATGACGCGTCACGGCGGCCACGTAGTCCGAGAGCCGCTCGCTCGCCCGCAACCGCGCCAGCGCGGCAGCCGCCATCCGGGCCCCGGCCGCGTCGTGGCCGATGAACGTCACCCGGCCCTCGGCGGTGACGCTGCGCGTCTCGGGCTTGGCGATGTCGTGGAACAGGGCGCCGAAGCGGAGCGCCTGGCCCCGCGTGAGCTCGTTGGCGAGCGGCTCGGCCAGGAGCTCCGCCACCGGCTCGGCATGCGCGCCGAACACCCCGGACGGGTTGCGCTGCAGAGCGATCGTCTCGCCGAGCACGGACAGGGTGTGGTCGTGAACGTCAAGGTGGTGAAAGCGGCTCTGCTGCACTCCGTGCAGCGCCACCAGCTCGGGCAGCACGACCGCGGTCACGCCGAGCGCGTCCATCAACCGCAGGCCCTCGAGCGCACGGTCGGCAGTGATGATCCGCTTGAGTTCCTCGAACACCCGCTCGGCGGCCACGCCGGACAGGCGACTCGCGCCCGCGCGGGCCCTCTCCCCCGTCTCGGCCTCGATCGACAGCTCGAGCTCGCATGCGATCCGGGCCAGCCTGAGCGCGCGCAGCGGGTCAGCCTCGAACGCGTGCGCGGAGACCATCCGCAGCCGTGATGAGGCCAGATCGGCGCGTCCGCCGAACGGATCGATCAGATCGCCGCCGCCCAGCGGCTCCGCGATCGCGTTGACGGTGAAATCGCGCTGGGCGAGGTCGTCCTCGATCCTCGCGCCGGTCAACGGCACGAGATCGACCTGCCAGCTGTGGTCGTGAGCGACCACCCGCCAGGCCCCGAACTGATCCGAGAGCCGGAACGGGTGTCCACCGGCCTCCCGCGCCAGAGCCCGGGCCGCCGTCTGCGGATCATCGGCGATCGCCACGTCGTAATCGGACGTCTCCCGGCCGAGCAGCCGATCGCGCACGGCGCCGCCAACCAGCCACGCCTCCTCGACGACTCCGCGCAGAGCCTGGATCGGGCTGCTCACCCCCATACCCCGCCGGGCCTCACGCCGGCACCCCGTCGCGGTGGTACGCGCGCGGCACGCGTCCCGAGATCCCGCACACGATCTCGTAGTTGATCGTGGCGATGCGGTGGGCCAGGATCTCCGCCGTCTGGCGCTCGCCGCCGTCGACGCCGATGATCGTGGCCGTCGTCCCGGCCTCGAAATCGGTCTCCGGCCCCAGGTCGATCGTGATGTTGTCCATGCTCACCGTGCCCACGAGCGGGTACCGGCGCCCGGCCACGAGCACGTCACAGTTGTTGGAGAAGGCTCGCCGTATCCCGTCGGCGTAGCCGATCGGCAGGGTCGCGATCCAGGTTTCCTCGGTGGCGACGAACCGCCGCCCGTAGCCCGCACTCTGACCTGGCGCGGTCGCCTTGACCGCGGCCAGATACGAGTGCAGCTCGAGCGCAGGCTCGAGCTCGCGCACGAGCGGATCCTCCTGCATCGGATCAAGCCCATAGATCGCGATCCCGCATCGCACGAGGTCGAAGTGGGTGGCGGGATCGCGCAGCGTGGCGGCGCTGTTGGCCGCGTGTACGACGATGCCGGGGTAGCGGAGACGCAAGTCCTCGGCGAACGGGGCGAACGCCTGCAGCTGGGCGGCCATGAACGCGGGATCGTCGTCGGCGGTGGCGAAGTGGGTCATCGCCCCGGCGAGCTCGAGCCCGGGCGTAACGCTGATGAGCTCGGCGAGGTGCAGGGCCTCTCCCGCGTCACGCGTGCCGAGCCGCCCCATGCCGCTGTCGAGCTTGACGTGCACCCGCACCCGGCCCTCAGCGTTCGCCGCCACCGCGCTGACGAAGTCCTCGCTCCACGCGACGACGTCGGCGTCCGCAGCCAGCGCCGGCGCGAGCTCGGCGTCGCTGATCGCTCCCATCACGAGCACCCGCGCCGAGCTGCCGGCGGCCCGCAGTGCGGCGGCCTCCTCGGCGGTGGCCACGGCCAGCCAGCTCGCGCCACCCGCCAGCGCCGCCGCTGCCGCCGGCGCCGCGCCGTGGCCGTAACCGTCGGCCTTGACAACTGCGCACAGCTCGGTTCCCGGTTGCAGGTCACGCTTCAGCCGCGCGACGTTGCGCTCGATCGCCGCCAGATTGACGCGGGCCAGAGCGCGCAACGGCATGCCGGTCAGCGTATTGGGTTGGCTGGGGCCACCGCCGCGTCGCCCGCGCGCGCCAGCGGCAGCCTGGCGATCACGTCGCCGGCGATCACGCCCTCCGTCCCGATCGAGCGCCCGGCCAGCCGGCCGGCCTCGAGGTGCAGGTACACGCCGGCGCAGGCAGCGTGGAACGGGTCCATGCCCTTGGCCAGGCACGCCCCGATCACCCCCGAGAGCACGTCCCCGGTGCCCGCGGTGGCGAGCGCCGGCGCCCCTCCGCGGCTGACCGCGGCCCAGCCGCCGGGTTCAGCCACGATCGTGTCATCACCCTTGAGGACGACGATCGCCCGCGCGGTGTCGGCGGCGCTGCGAGCCGACCGGAGCCGGTGGGCGCCGACCTCCGCGCTCTCGACGCCCAGCAGCCGTCCCAGCTCGCCGGCATGCGGTGTGAGCACAGTGGGTGCGTGGCGGCCGGCGAGCCGCGCGAGCGCGGAGGCGTGGGCGTTCAATCCGTCGGCGTCGAGCAGCAGCGCCGTCGCGACGCGCGCGGCCAGCTCGCGCGCGAGCTCGGCCGTGGACGGGTCGCGTCCGAGTCCGGGGCCGAGCACGAGCGCCTGCGCGCGCTCCGAGCGCGCGAGCACCGTATCGAGCGCCGCTCGCTGGAGCGCGCCCCCGTCATCCGGGAGCGGAACAGTCATGACCTCGAGCAGCCGGCTTTCGAAGATCGCGTTCAGGGACGCGGGCACGCACGCCGTCACGTATCCGGCCCCGGCCCGCATCGCCGCCTCGGAGGCCAGGCACGGCGCACCGGTGAGGCCGGTCGAGCCGCCGCACACGAGCACGCTGCCGGCGGCGAACTTGTTCGAGTCGGCGCCGCGGCTCGGTATCCCGGCGAGCACCGCCGATCCGATCAGCCCGACGGACGGCTCGACACCTCCACCGTCGGGGATGCCGATGTCGACCACCGTCAGCCGACCGGCCAGCGTCTTGCCCGGTGCGATCCACAGCCCGGGCTTGGCGGCGTGGAAGGTCGCGGTGGCGTCGGCCCGCACGGCCGCTCCCGCGACCTCACCGGTGGACGCATCCACGCCGCTCGGGACGTCGCAGGCCACGACCGCGGCCGCGCCGGCGCCGTTGATCGCCTCGATCGCGCCCTTGGCGGGCTCGCGCGGCTCGCCGGCGAAGCCGGTGCCGAGAATGGCATCGATGATCGCCGCGGCCCCGTCCAGAGCGGCGGCCTCGAACCGGACCGCCGGAGCGCCCGCGAGGCGCTCGAAGTTCACCTTCGCGTCGCCCCGGAGCTCGTCCGGCGCGCCGAGCAGGAGGACGTCGACCTGGCGCCCGCGCTCGCGCAGCCAGCGCGCGGCCACGAACCCGTCACCGCCGTTGTTGCCCTTGCCGCAGACGGCCACGATCCGGCCCTGCGGCGCCAGCTCCGCGGTCAGCTCGGCCAGGCCGATGCCGGCCCGCTCCATCAACTCGACTCCGGGCAGGCCCAGCTCCTCGATCGCCCAGCGGTCGAGCTCGCGCTGCTCAGAGGCATCGGGCAGCGGCGCCAGCCAATCGGGCAACGTCATCCGGCGACCGCCACCGCGCCGGCATCACGTCGCGTGTGGGTCAGCGACACGCTGACCTCGACGCCGAGCTCGGCCGCGCGCGCGGCGGCGGCGCCATGCAGACGGAGCTGAGGCGGCCCGTCCCCGCCCAGGATCTCGACGTCGAGGAAGCTCCAGGCCTCGAGGGCGAGTGCCTTGGCGACCGCCTCCTTGGCGCAGAAGCGGGCCGCGAGGTGCTGGCCCGGCCGGGCACGGCTCGCGGCGTAGGAGCGCTCGGCCTCGGTGAACAGCCGCAGCGCCAGCCGCGGGCGGCGCTCCAGGGCGCGCTCGAGTCGGTCGATCTCGAGCAGGTCGATCCCGACCGCCTCGGTGGCCCGTCGGGGCGTGGCCGCGGCGTCGCCCGGCGAGCTCATTCCACCGTCACGGTCTTGGCCAGGTTGCGGGGCTGGTCGACGTTCAGTCCGCGCTTGCGGGCGATGTGGTAGGCCAGCAGCTGCAGCGGGATCACCGCCAGCAGGGGCGCCAGCATCCAGTCGGTCTGCGGGACCGTGATCACCTCGTCGGAGTGCTCGCCGATCTCCGTGTTGCCCTCGCTGGCGACGGCGATCACGCGGGCGCCGCGGGCACGGACCTCCTGGATGTTCGAGACCACCTTCTCGAGCACCGGTGAGTCGGTCGCGACCACGACCACCGGGGTGCTCTCGTCGAGCAGCGCGATCGGGCCGTGCTTCATCTCTCCGGCGGCGTAGGCGTCGGTGGCGATGTAGGAGATCTCCTTGAGCTTGAGCGCGCCCTCGAGCGCCGCCGCCAGGCCCACGTGGCGTCCGAGGTAGAGGAAGAACTCGTCCTTGAAGTGCGTCTCGGCGATCCGCTCGACGCCGAGGTCGTGGTCCATCATCTCAGCGATCGCGTGCGGCAGGCGCTTGAGCTCGGAGATCGCCGCCTTGAGGACCATCGGCTCGAGCGTCCCCCGGAGCTCGGCCAGCCGGAGCGCCAAGAGGTACATCACCGCCACCTGGCTCACGAACGTCTTCGTCGCCGCGACGCCGATCTCCAGCCCGGCCCGCGTGTACAGCACGCCGTCGGCGTCGCGCGTGGCCTGTGATCCCATCAGGTTGGTGACCGCGAGCACGCTCGCTCCGCGCTCGCGGGCCAAGCGCATCGCGGCCAGGGTGTCCGCCGTCTCGCCCGATTGCGAGATCCCGATCACCAGATCGCCGGGACCGAGGACCGGGTTGCGGTACCGATACTCGGAGGCGACCTCGACCTCGACCGGCACCCGGGCCCACTCCTCGATCGCGTAGCGACCGATCAGCCCGGCGTGGTAGGAGGTGCCGCAGGCGACGACCACGATGCGCTTGAGGGTGCGCAGCCGCTCGTCGTCGATCGTGCCGAGGTCCCCGAGGTCGATCCCCACCCCGCGCGCCGCCCGCTCGCCGATCGTCTCGGCCACCGCGTCGGCCTGCTCATTGATCTCCTTGAGCATGAACGTCTCATAGCCCTGCTTCTCGGCCGTCTCGGCATCCCAGTCGATGGTCACGATCTCGCGCACGAGCGGCTCGCCGTCCGTCGTCTCGAAGCTCACGTCGTCGGGACGGATCACGACCAGCTCGTCGTTGTTGATGTACTGGACGTCGCGCGTCTCACGCAGGAAGGCCGGGATCGCGGAGCCGATGAACTGCTCGCCGTCGCCGCGACCGACGATCAGCGGGCACTCCTTGCGGACCCCGACGAGCAGCCCCGGCTCGTCGGCGCTCATGGCCACGAACGCGTAGTGGCCGCGGAGATCCGGGTAGGCCCGGCGGACGGCGGCGACGAGATCACCCTCGTTGTAGTACGAGACGAGGTGGGCGATCACCTCGGCGTCGGTCTCGGAGGTGAACACGGCGCCCTCATCGACGAGCCGGTTCTTGAGCGAGATGTAGTTCTCGACGATCCCGTTGACGACGATGTGCACCCGGTCGGTGTTGTCGAAGTGCGGGTGAGCGTTCTCCTCGGTGACACGGCCGTGGGTGGCCCAGCGCGTGTGTCCGATGCCGGTGGAGGGCGTCGGTCGCTCGGCCACGCCGACCGCGGCGGACGGGCCGGGGAGCGCATCGATCGCGTTCCGCAGCGCGCTCAGGTTGCCCACCGCGCGGACGGCGTCGATGCGAGCGCCGTTGATGACCGAGATGCCGGCGCTGTCGTAGCCCCGGTATTCGAGCTTCTCCAGCCCGGCCAGCAGCAGCGGCCGAGCCTCTCGAGGGCCGACATATCCGACGATTCCACACATGCGCCTCGATGCACCTTCCGTGTCGCGGGGTCGAGCCGCAACGGCGGCCCGCGTACGCGCCAGCCCACTGCCGTGGCGCAACGAGCGGCCAATGTTAGCCGGGGCCGCCGCCGGTGGGACGGTGCGCAACCATACGGCCATGAAGCGCCCGTTCCCGGCACTGGCCCACCCCATCGTGCAGGCACCGCTGGCCGGCGGCCCCTCGACCCCGGCGCTCGCGGCCGCGGTCTCCGGCGCCGGTGGCCTCGGATTTGTGGCTGCCGGCTACAAGGCCCCCGACGCTGTCGGCAACGACATCGCGGCGACCCGAGCGCTCACCTCAGCCCCCTTCGGCGTCAACCTGTTCATGGGTCCCGCGACCCGCGCGGACCCGCGACGGCTCGACGCCTACGCCGCTGAGCTGGCGGTGGAAGCCCAGCGCCTTGGCGCCCGGCTCGGCGAGCCCCGGCACGACGACGACGCCTTCGCGAGCAAGCTCGAGCTGGTGCTGCGCGAGCGGATCGCGATCGTCTCGTTCACGTTCGGCTGTCCGAGCGCGGACACCGTCGCGCGCCTGCGCGAGCGTGGAACCGCCGTGTGGGTGACCGTGACCGACCCCGCCGAGGCACTGATCGCGGCCCGCGTGGGCGCCGATGCGCTCATCGTGCAGGGAGCCGAGGCGGGCGGCCACCGTGGCTCTTTCGTCGATCGTGATGGGCAGGGCGAGATCGGGCTCTTGGCCCTGCTGCGCCTGATCGCCCATCGCACCGGCCTCGACCTGGTGGCGAGCGGCGGGATCGCGGACGGGGCCGGCGTGGCCGCCGTGCTGGCCGCGGGCGCCCAGGCCGCCCAGATCGGAACCGGGTTCCTGAGGACGCCCGAGGCCGGGACCGGTGCCGCGCACCGCGCGGCGCTGTCCGGAGACGCGCCGACGGCCATCACGCGCGCATTCACCGGCCGACGCGCGCGAGGCATCGTCAACCGTTTCCAGCGCGAGCACGCCGCGGCGGCTCCGTCTGCGTATCCAGAGGTCCACCACCTCACCGCGCCGCTGCGCGCGGCGGCGCGCGCCGCCGGCGACGCCGATGCGGTCAACCTGTGGGCGGGCCAGGCCTACGAACTGGCCGACGAGACCCCTGCCGCCGAGCTGGTTCGGCGCCTGAGCGCGGAGGCGCGCGCCGCCCTCGACGGTGCTCGGACGCGCCTGCCGAGCGCCTGAGCACCCGCGCCCTGAAGGCTCGTCTCAGTCGGGCTCGCGCCTGTTGCTCTCCTGGCCCAGCGACTCCCAGTGGCGCAGGCGCTCGCTGATGAGCCCGTGGACGGTCCCGGAGGGAAACTCTCCGTCGCGCCCGCGGACGCCCGCCGGCACCCCGGTCAGCAGCTCGATCCCGGCATCGACGTCGGCCGCGCTCCAGACGTGGAACCGGCCCGCCTCGGCGCTCCGCACGACGTCATGCCCGAGCATCAGGTGACGCTCGTTGGCCGTCGGGATCAACACTCCCTGCTCCCCGGTCAGCCCGGTGATGCTGCACACGCGGTGAAACCCCTCGATCTTCTCGTTCACGCCACCGATCGCCTGGAGCTTGCCGCGCTGGTTGACCGAGCCCGTGACGGCGATGCCCTGGCGCAGCGCCACGCCGGCGAGCGCCGAGAGGAGCGCGTAGAGCTCGGCGCTGGCGGCCGAGTCGCCGTCGATCCGCTCGTAGGACTGGTCGAAGGAGAGCGTGGCCGTGAGCGCGATCCTGCGGTCGGCGCCGTACTGGGCGCGCAGGTAGCCGCTCAGGGTGAGAAACCCCTTGTCGTGGACCTTGCCGCTGAGCTCCGTCTCGCGCTCGATCGAGAGCAGGCTGCCGCGACCGGGTCCAGCCGTGGCGGAGATCCGCACCGGGTGTCCGAACGCGTAGTCGCCGACGTCGATCACCGAGAGGCCGTTGACCTGCCCCACGGCGGCCCCCTCGACGTCGATCATCAGGGTCCCCTCTGACACCATTTCCCCCAGACGCTGCTCGATCAGGTTCGAGCGCGCCACCCGCTGCTCGATCGCCCGCTCGACGTGGCGGGCCAGCACGAGCTCACTGCCGGCGCGTCCGGCCCAGTGGTTCGCCTCGGCGGCGAGACCGGCGATCTCGCCGAACTGGGTCGAGAGCCAGTCGCGTGCGGTCGCCAACCGGGCGCCGTGCTCGACCACCCGGCCGACGGCGCCGGCGTCGAAGTGCCGCAGCCCGCCCGTTCTGGCCTGCGCGCTCAGAAAACCGGCGAACGCGGCGATTCCGTGCTCGTCCCACGGCACCCGGGAGTCGAACTCGGCCTTGACGCGGAACAGCTTGCGCACGTCCTCGTCGAGCAGGTAGGCCATGTCGTACAGCGGGGCGCGTCCGACGAGGACGACCTTGAGGTCGAGCGGGATCGCTTCCGGGGTCAGCGTCGTGGTCGGGATGAGCGCGAACTGGTCGGCGGGGTTCTCGAGCCGCATCGCCTGCGTTCTCAGGATCTCCTTGAGCTTCAGCCACACGAGCGGCTGCGCGAACACCTCGGCCGCCGGCAGCATCAGGTAGCCGCCGTTGGCCCGGTGGACCGCGCCGGCGCGCAACATTCGGTGGTCGGTCACGAACGACCCGCCGAGCACGCCCTGGTGCTCGATCCGCCCGAACAGGTTCGGATAGGTGGGATTCATCTCCACCACGACCGGCGCCCCGTCGGCGACCTCGTGGGTGACGAAGACGTTGACGGCGTAGCGGCTCAGCACCTGCTCGGGACCGCCCCCGCCGCCCATGGCGGCGGCCAGCGGCGCCGGGAGCTGGGCCGCGGGCGCCTGGCCGAGAGCGTGGAACTGCTCCAGGTTCTCGGTCACGTCCTCGATCACCGCGCTCAGCCACCGGGCCAGCTTGGGGGCGCCGCTATAACGGTCCTTGAGCTCATCGACCAGGTGCCCGACCGCGAACGTGCCGACGTCGCGGTCCAGTGCCCGCAGGCGGTCGCGAGCGTCGCGCTGGAACGCGCGGGCCCGGGTCAGGAAGCTCTGCATCAGCGGCTCGAGCTCCTCCAGCGCGTGCTGGTACTCCTCGCGGACGGCGGGCGACAGCGATCCGAAGTCGGCCGGGGTCATCGGTTGACCGTCATGCAGCGGAACCGTGACCGCGCCGGCCGGCGTGAGCTCGATCGCGATCCCTCGCTTGATCCCCTCCTCGCGCAACTCGGCCAGGGCGGCCTCCTGCTGATGCTCGATCGGCTCGGTGACCTCGCGGCGCCGGCGGCCGTAGGTCTCGCTCTCGAACGCGCCCGTGAGCTCCCGGCGGGCGTCCTCGAGAAACCTCCGCATGTCGGCGGCCAGGTCCGGCGCGCGTCCGGTGGCGAGCTCGACGGCGATCGGCCGGCGCGGATCGCGGAAGTTGTGCAGGTAGACCCAATCGACCGAGGGAGGCCGGTCGCGCGCGTACCGGCGCAGCTGACCCTCGAGCGCCGTGCGCTTGCCGGTCGCGATCGGCCCGGTGGCGAAGATGTTGAAGCCGCCCCCCTCGGCCTCGAGGCCGAAGGAGATCGCCTCGGCCGCCCGGGCCTGGCCGATGATGCCGTCGGTCGGCGCCACCTCCTCGGTGGACGCGAAGCCCAGGGTGCCGGGGTCGCAGGTGCGGCGCAGAGCGTCCGAGTCGAGCTCCTGCGCCAGGTCGGACATCGTCAGCCGAGCGTGCTCTGCACGACCTCGACCAGCCGCCCGCAGACCGCGTCGGTCTCCTCTGCGCTGGGCGCCTCCACCATCACGCGGATCAGCGGCTCGGTGCCGGAGGCGCGCACGAGGACGCGGCCGCGGCCGTCGAGGGCCTCCTCCTCGACCTCGATCGCCCCGCGCACTGCGGCGGCGTCCATCGCGGCCGTGAGCGCCCCGCGATCGACGGCGCGGATGTTGACCAGCCGCTGCGGCAGCTTGGCCATCGCGTCGCGCTCGCTGAGGTCACGGCTGCCGAGCGCCTCGAGCGTCAGCAGCGCGCTCGAGATCCCGTCGCCCGAGGGGCCGAACCCGAGGTCGATGATGTGACCGGACTGCTCGCCTCCGAGGGCCCAGTTGCGGCGGCGCAGCTCGTCGAGCACATAGCGGTCGCCGACGGCCGTGGTCGCCACCGCCACGCCGGCCTCGGCCATCGCGGTGTGGAAGCCGAAGTTCGTCATGACGGTCACGGCGACGCCGTTGCCGGGCAGCCGGTTCTCGGCCCGCAGATGCAGCGTCGCCAGCGCGATCAGCTCGTCGCCGTCGACCACCGTCCCTGAGCTGTCGACCGCCAGCAGCCGGTCCCCGTCGCCGTCGAACGCGAACCCCACGTCGTGTCCTCCCTCGACGATGCGCTGCGTGAGGGGCCCGAGATGGGTCGAGCCGCACCCGTCGTTGATGTTGCGCCCGTCGGGCTCGTCGGCCATCACCTCGACCTCGGCTCCGAGCCGCCGGAAGATCTCGGGCGCGGCGCGGTAGGTCGCGCCGTTGGCGCAATCGAGCAGGATGCGGCGGCCGCTCAGGTCGAGCCCCTGGTAGCGGACGTGCAGTTCGCGCAGGTAGTCCTCGAGCGCCCCGTGAAGCCGGCGCACGCGGCCGATCCGAGGCGGATTGACGAAGGGCCTGTCAAGCTCGGCCTCGATCGCATGCTCGGCTTCGTCGTCGAGCTTGAAGCCGTCGGCGGCGAACAGCTTGATCCCGTTGTCCTGATAGGGGTTGTGCGAGGCGGAGATGACCGCGGCGATGTCGAGCCCGTGGCGCCCCAGCAGCAGCGGCGCCGCCGGGGTGGGCAGCACCCCCGCGATCAGCGCGTCGCCGCCGGCGGCGGTCACCCCGGCGGCGATCGCGGCCTCGAGCATCTCGCCCGATTCACGGGTGTCGCGGACGATCAGGACCTGCGGGCGCTCGATCGCCGACCGGGCGACAGCGGCGCGTGAGAGCGCCAGCGCAAGCTCGGCCGACAGGAACTCACCCGCCAGGCCGCGGACACCGTCCGTGCCAAAGAGCTGGCGTGCCATCGGCGACGAGAGTGCTAGCGCTTCGAGAACTGCGGCCGCTTACGGGCCTTCTTCAGCCCGGCCTTCTTGCGTTCCTTGACGCGCGGGTCACGGGTCAGGAAGCCGCGCCGCTTGAGCTCGCCGCGGAGGTTGGGATCGGCGACGATCAGGGCTCGGGAGATCCCGTGGCGCAGCGCGCCGGCCTGGGCGGAGACCCCGCCACCGTGCATCGCCGCCACGACATCCATCCGCGCTTCGTAACCGACGGTCTCGAGCGGCTGCCGGATCACGCGCTGGAGCGTGTCGCGAGGGAAGAAGTCCTCGAGCGTCTTCCCGTTGATCACGTAGGTGCCGCTGCCGGGCTTCAGGATCACGCGGGCCACTGCGGTCTTGCGCTTGCCCGTGGCGGTGTACCGCGCGCCGGCGGCGAGGTCGATCGCCGCGTCGGCGATCGGCTTGGACTCGTCCTCGGGCTCGTCGCGCTCGCGGGCGGCGGCAGCCTCGGCCTCGGCTTCGGCGGCGGCTTGGGCCTCGGCGTCGAGGAATCCCTCGCCCTCCGGCACGATGTCGGGGATCAGGTCAGCGCCCGGGATCTCGGGCTTCACGCGCGGAGCGACCTCGATCTCCTCCTCCTCGATCTCCTCGGCGACCGGCTCGCTGGGGGCGGGCGTCGCGGCCGAGGCAGCGGGCGGCTCAGATGCAGCGGGCGGCTCAGATGCAGCGGGCGGCTCAGAGGCCGCGGGAGACTCGGGGGCCGCGGGGTGCGCGGCGGCAGCGACGGGCTCCGCCGGAGCGGGGGGCGCCGCGGCAGGCTCGGCGGGAGCAGGCTCTCCGGCCGGCTCCTCAGCGACGGGCTCCGCGGACGCGGGCTCACTCTCCGGCGGCTCGGCGGCTGCCGGCCGCTCCTGGTCGCGGGCCTGCTCGTCCTCGGGGTGCTCGGCGTCGGTCACTGCTCAATCTCCATCGGTTGCGGCTGTTGGGCAGCATGCGGATGTTCAGGACCGGCGTACACCTTCAGCTTGGTGATCTGCCGGCGCGAGAGCCGGTTGCGGGGAAGCATCCCCTTGACCGCGAGCCGAATGACCTCTTCCGGCCGGCGCTCGAGCATCTCGGCGAGGGTGCGCGACTTGAGACCGCCCGGATAGCCGGAGTGACGGTAATAGCGCTTGTCGGCGCGCTTGTTGCCGGTCACGGCGATCTTCTCGGCGTTGATCACGATCACGAAGTCGCCCGTGTCGACGTGCGGGGTGTACGTCGGCTTGCGCTTTCCGCGGAGCACGTCGGCGATCTGCGTGGCGAGCCGGCCGAGCGTCTGCCCGGAGGCGTCGACGAGCAGCCAATTGCGCTCTCGATCAACAGATGTGGCGACGTAGGTCTTCATGGCATGCACAAGCCGCGCGGCGGCCGCGCGGCTGAACGGCAATGATAGGGAATCTCGGACGCGCGCGGAATCCGCCCCGGGCCGCGGGCGGAATCCCGCTGGCGCAATCGGAGCCATTACTCTGCGCTCGTGGAGCTTCCCGTCGCCGTCCGGCGCCTCGCCTACCGGACCGCCTACCGCGTGCTGCAGGTGTGGTGGTTCCTGACCCGACCCCGCAAGAGCGGCGTCAAATGCGTGTTGACCGACGGCGACCACGTCCTGCTCGTCCGCCACACGTATGGCCGCCGGCACTGGGACATCCCGGGCGGCGCGGTGAGGCGCGGCGAGCCGCCGGCGCATGCCGCGCGCCGGGAGATGCGCGAGGAGCTCGGGATCGACGTCGCGGACTGGGTCTCGATCGGCGAGATGCTGGTACGGATGAACCACCGCCACGACACGCTGCACTGCTTCCACGCCGACCTCCGGGACCCGGCGATCAGGATCAATCGCGGCGAGCTCGACGAGGTGCACTGGTTCGCCCGGGGCGCCCTGCCCACGGAGCGCAGCCGACATGTCGGGCCGATCCTCGGGCGTGTCGGCGCAGCCTAACGCTCGCCTACTCCCACTCGATCGTGCCCGGCGGCTTGCTGGTGATGTCGAGCACCACGCGGCCGACGGGGCGGATCTCGTTGATCATCCGCGAGGCGATCTGCTCAAGCAGGTCGTAGGGCAGCCGCGCCCAATCCGCGGTCATCGCGTCGTCGCTGGTCACGGCGCGGATCACGATCACGTTGCCGTAGGTGCGGGAGTCACCCTGGACCCCGACCGTGCGGATGTCCGGCAGCACGCAGAAGGACTGCCACAGGTCGCGATAGAGCCCGGCCTTGCGGATCTCGTCCTGGAGGATCGCGTCGGCCTCGCGCAGGACGTCCAGCCGCTCCCGGGTCGCCTCCCCGCCGACGATCCTGATGGCCAGGCCGGGACCCGGGAAGGGCTGGCGCCAGACCAGGCGCTCGGGCAGGCCGAGCTCGGCGCCGACCGCGCGCACCTCGTCCTTGAACAGCGCCCGCAGCGGCTCGACGAGCTCGAACTCCAGGTCTTCGGGCAGGCCGCCGACATTGTGGTGGGACTTGATCGTCGCGGTGCCGGTGCCGCCCCCGGACTCGATCACGTCGGAGTAGAGCGTCCCCTGGACCAGGAACTTGACATCCTCGAGGCGGCCGGCCTCCTCCTCGAACACGCGGATGAACTCCGCTCCGATCCGCTTGCGCTTCTCCTCGGGGTCGGTGACGCCCCGCAACCGGGCCAGGAACCGGTCCTCGGCGTCGACGGCGACGAGCGGGACGTGGAAGTGGTCGCGGAAGGCGGCGATCACCTGCTCGCCCTCGTTCTTGCGCATCAGCCCGTGATCGACGAAGACGCAGGTGAGCCGGTCCCCGATCGCCTTGTGCACGAGCAGGGCCGCCACGCTCGAGTCGACGCCGCCGGAGAGGCCGCAGATCGCGGTGCCGTCTCCGACCTGGGCGCGGATTCGCTCGACCTGTTCGTCGATCACCGAGCGGGCGCTCCACGAGCGGTCGCACCCGCAGACGTCGGCCAGGAAGGTGCTCAGCACATGCTGGCCGTAGGGGGTGTGGACGACCTCGGGGTGGAACTGGATCCCGTACACGCCGCGCTGCACCGATTCGAACGCCGCCACCGGCGATGCGGTCGAGGACGCCAGCGCGGTGAATCCCGGCGGTGCCGAGAACACCGTGTCTCGGTGCGACATCCAGCAGGTCTGCTCAGGCGGGGTGCCGGCCAGCAGCCGTCCCGGCTCCGACAGGGTCAGCTGCGAACGGCCGAACTCGCCGATCTCCGCTCCCTCCACGCGACCGCCGAGCTCCAGCGCCAGCAGCTGCATCCCGTAACAGATCCCGAGCACGGGAACGCCGAGGTCGAGCAGCTCGCGCTCCAGCCGTGGCGCGCCCTCGGCGTAGACCGAGGCGGGGCCGCCGGACAGAATCACGCCGCGGGGGCGCCGCTTGGCCACCTCCGCCGCTCCGACATGGTGCGGAAGCAGCTCGGAGAACACCCCGCACTCGCGCACGCGGCGGGCGATCAGCTGCGAGTACTGCCCGCCATAGTCGAGCACCACGACCTGATCGGTCGCAGCCGCGGTGATGGCCGGGGTGCTGTGATCGGCCTCGGCGGCGAGGCCGCTCGTATTAGTCGGCGACACCGACCGTCGCGGCCTTGCCGCTGGCACCCATCCCGACCCCCTGCTCGCGCTGCAGGTGCTTGCCCTCGGTCTGGAGCGAGGGCGCGACCATCAGCTCGGCCCGGTTGAACTCGGCGATGTCCCGGTAGCCACAGGTCGCCATCGAGGTGCGAAGGCCGCCCATCAGATTGAACGTGCCGTCGTTCTCGCGCGCCGGGCCCTTGACGATCTCCTCGAGCGTACCGTTCGGCGTCGTGGCGACGCGGGTGCCGCGCGGCAACGTGGGATGGAACGTCGCCATGCCCCAGTTGTAGCCGCGCCCGGGCGCCTCGTAGGCTCGCGCCAGCGCGGACCCGAGCATCACGGCGTCGGCGCCGCAGGCCACCGCCTTGGCGATGTCCCCGCCGTTGCGCATCCCGCCGTCGGCGATCACCTTGACGTAGTCGCCGGTCTCGAGCATGTGCTGCGAGCGGGCGGCGGCGACGTCGGCGATCGCGGTCGCCTGGGGCACGCCGATCCCGAGCACCCCACGGGTCGTGCAGATCGCGCCCGGGCCGACGCCGACGAGGACCGCTGCGGCGCCCGTGCGCATCAGGTGCAAGCCCGTGTGGTAGGAGGCACACCCGCCGACCACGACCGGGGTCGGGGCCAGCTCGCGGATGAACTCCTTGAGGTTCAGCGGTGGCCGGCTCTCGTCGCGCGAGACGTGTTCAGCCGACACGACGGTCCCCTGGATGACCAGGATGTCGAGCCCGGCCTCGAGCGCAACCTCGTAGTGGGTGCGCACCCGCTGGGGCGTCAGCGACGCGGCCGCGACCACGCCCTGGTCCTTGATCTCCTTGATCCGCTGGGCGATCAGCTCCGGCTTGACCGGCTCACGGTAGATGTCCTGCATCTCGCGAGTGGCGATCTCACGGGAGAAGGTGGCGATCCGCTCGAGCTGGGCCTCGGCGTCCTCGTAGCGACAGAAGATCCCCTCGAGGTTGAGCACGGCGAGGCCGCCGAGCCTGCCCATCAGGCCGGCCGTCTCGGGCGAGACGACGCCGTCGAGAGCGGCGGCCAGCAACGGCAGATCGAAGCGATACGGGCCCAGCGTCCAGGAGATGTCGACGTCGTCGGGGTCCCGGGTCCGCCGGGAGGGAACGATCGCGATGTCGTCGAATCCGTACGCGCGGCGGGCCTTCTTGCCGCGTCCGATCTCTATTTCCATGGCGCCATCGTAGGACGCGACCCGGACGGGTTCGGCGTCTCGCGGCCTGCTGAGAGACGCGCGATCAGAGGGCTGTCAGGAGAGCGAATGGCGGCAACCATCGGGCAGATGATGGTAGCAGCGGACGTTCGCCGCTCCGGGGCGTCACGCCCCCCGAAAGCCGCTCTTTGGCAGCTTCGGGCCTGCTCAGGAGATGTGCGCGCCGATGTGGAGCTGCTCTGACTCGACCTCGGCGAGGAGCTTCTCGACCTTGCCCGGATCGACGATCCCGGCGCCGAAGTGCTGGGTCGACTCGGCGCCGCAGGCCACGCCGTAGCGCAGGCAGTCGACGGCGGCTCGGCCGGTGTAGCGGGCGGCGACGTAGCCGGCCAGGAACGCATCCCCGGAGCCGATGGCGGAGCGCGCCTCCTGCTCCTCCACCCGAACGCGGTGGAGCGCGGCGATCCCGGCGTCGTCGAGGATCCGCGCGTAGCACCCGTCGGCCACGGTCATGATCGCCTCGCGGGCACCGAGCCGGGTCATCTCGACGACGGCCTGCGCCCGGTCCTCGGCGTCGTTGAACTCGTGCCCGACGAGCTCTTCGGCCTCGAGCTCGTTGGGCGAGACGACGGCCGGCTCGCCCTTGACCGCCAGGCGCAGCGGCTCGCCGTCGGTGTCGATCATCGTCAGCACCCCGAGTTTGCGCACGTCGCGGATCAGCCGCCCATAGACCTCGGGTGCGATCCCGCGGGGCAGGCTGCCGGCGAACACGCAGATGCTCGCCCCCTTGGCCAGATAGAGGAGCTTGTCGCGGAACAGCTCGAGCTCCTGGGCGGACACCGAGGGCCCCCGTTCGTTGATCTCGGTGTGCAGTCCGGTCGTCGGGTCGAGGACGGCGGTGTTGGTCCGCGACTCCTCCCGGATGCGGACGAAGTCGTTGAGGATCGACTCGTCGGTGAGCGCCTCGACGATGCGGGTGCCGGTGGCGCCGCCGGCGAGTCCGGTCGCGATCACCGGCTGTCCGAGCCGCTTGATCGCCCGCGCGATGTTCACGCCCTTGCCCCCCGGCATCGTGGTTTGCTCCACCGTGCGATGGCGGCGCCCGGGCGTGAAGTTGGGCACCTCGAGCGTCTTGTCGAGCGCTGCGTTGAGCGTGACGGTGATGATCACTCCACTACCTCCCGGTGCGATTCTGCTCGCGTGCCCGTGTGCCGCCAGCGATGCCTGACCGTGAGCGCAGCCAGCCCTCCGAGCAGCAGCACGAGCGCCAAGAGCGTAAACGGTCGCGCGATGAAACGAGCCGCAATCGTCAGCGGACTCACCGCCGGCAGCGCCGTGGCCAGCAGCAGCGCCACGCGGGCGATCGGGCGGCCGTTGGCCAGGACCGTCACCGTACCCACGCGGACGTGGCGCCGAAGCGGGCCGGCCAATTGCGCGGGGGCCTCGACCCGCAGGCTGACGTGATCGCTGCGCGGTAGCACGCGGACGAACGAGGCGGCGGCGATGAGGACCGCGTGAGCCCCGGGCCGGTCCTTGACCGTCGGCCGGGCCAGCACGGCGCCGGCGCGCACGGGGCGGGCGATCCGGAAGTTGGCGAAGCCGTAGTTGAGCACGGCCAGTGTGTCCCCGTTGCGCGCCGCCTCGCTCGGCGTTCCGAGCACGGCGCTCAGCATCGTCACGCCACCCTGCGTGCCGGATCCGACGAGCACGTAACCCGCCGCTCCGGTATGGCCGGTCTTGACCCCGTTGATCCAGGGCACACGCCCGACCAGCGTGTTGCGATTGGTGACGTAGCGCCTGTAGTTCCCGGTCCGCAGCAGGGCCGCGGGCTGCGCCACCGCGTGGGCGAAGAAGGGGTGATGGATGAGCAGGAAGCTCGCGAGCGTGACGAGGTCGGCGGCGTCGGAGTAGTTGCCGGGCGTGTCCAGCCCGATCGGCGTCGTGTAGTGCGTGTGCGTGAGCCCCAGCTCGCGGGCGCGCACGTTCATCATCCCGATGAAGTGGCCCACGGACCCGTGCCCGACGTTGTAGGCCAGGTCCTCGGCCGCGTCGTCCGCGCTCGGCAGGAGCAGCGCCAGCAGCAGGTCGTGGACGCTCATCCGCTCCCCCGGGCTCAGCCCGATCTGCGAGTCGACCGCGGCCGGGTAGTACGCGGGCTCGGTGAACATGGTGCTCAGGTGCCGGGTGTGCTCGATCACCAGGAGCGCCGTCATCAGCTTGGTGGTGCTGGCGATCGGCAGCTCGTGGAAGGCGTCGCGCCGGAACAGGATCTGGCCGGTGCTCTGCTCGACCAGGATCGCCGCGCGGGCGCTGAGCGCCGGCGGAGGCGCGAGGGCGAGCGCCGCCGGTGCGACGATCAGCAGCGCGAGCGCGCAGATGCCCGCCGCGAGCAGGCGCGACAGACCTGTGCGGCGGTTCACTGTCTGAGCCTGAGCCGCTGCCCCGCTTGCAGGCTGTTGGGGTCGAGCGTCGGATTGAGCGACTCGATCGTGGTCAGCGGAACTCCGGTCTTGGCCGCAATCCGCGACAGGATGTCCCCGGGTTGCACGACATAGACCTTGGCCGCGGCGAAGCGCCGCAGGACGCCCGCAGCGGGACGGTGAGCCTCGGCCTGATGGGATTGCGTCGCGGCGGCGTGCGTGACCGTGTCGTGGCGAACGATCAGGAACACGCCCGCGATGGTCGCGATCAGCGCCACCGGCGCCAGGTAACGAGCGCGACTGCGAGTGGCCATCGCCTGACGATCATACTCGCGCCCCCCCGTATTCCCTCACCGTGAAACATTTCATCCTGGGCGATCCTGCTCAGGCGGCCAGGTCCCACGCGAGCTCGCGCAGCCGCGCCGCCTCGGCGGCGGCGGCGCTCGCCGGCCGGCCACCGGTGCGCTCGTGCGCACTGACCACCGACCGCGAGACCGCGATCAGGCCCGCGGCCGGTCCCGGTGCGAAGGCCGCCGCGAGGTCCTCGACACGACCGCCCTGGGCGCCGACGCCGGGCAGCAGGAAGACGGCGTGGGGCATCGCCTCGCGCAACATCTCGAGGCGCGCCGGCGCGGTGGCGCCGACGACGGCGCCGACGTCGGCCAGCCCGGAGGCGCCGATCCCGTCGGCACCGAGTTCCGCCACGATGGCCGCCAGCCGGGTGCTGACCGAGCCACCGGCCGCCAGCTCCTGCTCCTGGACGTCGGCCGCGCCCGGATTCGAGGTCCGCACGAGCACGAACAGGCCCCCGCCGGAGGCCCGCGCCGCGCCGACCAGCGGGGCGAGCGAGTCGCGGCCGAGCAACGGGTTGACGGTGAGCGCGTCGGCGCCGAGGCCGGGCACGGGCCCGAATGGGGTCGGTGTCTCACCGAGGAACGCCTGGCCGTAGGCGGCGGCGGAGACATCGATGTCGCCGCGCTTGGCGTCGGCGATCACGAGCAGCCCGCGCCCCCGCGCGGCCGCCGCGACGTCCTCCAGCGCGGCCCAGCCCGGAGCACCGAGCCGCTCGAAGCACGCGAGCTGCAGCTTGACGGCGACGCAGTGCTCTCCCGCCGCCTCGATCACCATGCCGCAGTGGACCGCGACCGCCGTCGCCGCGCTCGCGGCGGGCGTGGCACCGACTCCGCCGGCGGCCTCGATCGCCTGCGGCCACAGTCGCTCAGGGTCCGGGTCGAGGCCGAGCACGACCTGCGATCGGCGGGACGCGACGCAGCCGGCGAGGCGGTCACCGAAGCTCTCGGCGACCGGCCGAGCAGCACCCGCTCGGCCTCCGGCGTCGCCGGCGACCGTGCCCGCAGCGCGGGTCGGGCCTCCGGCGTCGCCGGGGGTGTCCCCGACCGTCACGGACGCGATGCGTGAAGCCGGGGACCGATCGGCGAGCCGTCGGACTACTTGACCGCCTTCTTCAGCGCTGCGCCGGCGGTGAACTTCGGCACGCGCGATGCCGCGATCTGGATCTTCTCCCCGGTGGCCGGGTTCCGACCTTCACGAGCGCCGCGGTCGGCGACGCTGAACTTGCCGAAGCCGGAGAAGACAACCTCGCTGCCACGCTTGAGGGCGCCCTCGATCGTCTCCAGGACGGCGTCCACGGCGTCTGCGGCATCCTTCTTGCTCAACCCGGCGCGATCTGCAACCTGGTCGACGAACTCAGATTTCGTCATTTGCAACCTCCTTCGAGGTGGTAGGAATTCTCGAAGCTAACAGGGGCAGCGGACAATCGGGGCGCCGCCGCCACGCTGACCATCATTCTTGCCACACCGCGGACGGCGTCGACGGACGTGGTTGGCAAAAACCCGCAATTTGCGAAGATCGCAGCTTGATGATCCACACCCAGATCGATCTGACGGCCTCCCCGCCAGAATAGGCCCGGATGGACCTCGCTCGCATCGGCTGGCTCGCCACCGTCTTCGCCTGCCTCGTCGCGGTGGTGATCCTCGCCATCCAGGGCTACTACGGCTACGCCGGAGTCACCTTCGCGGTGGCCGCCTCAGCGGCGATCAACCTCACCTAGCCGCGCCCTCCGGCGGCGATCGGGAACCGAGTCGAGCACCTCTCCCGGCCGAACCCGGTCCTCGGGCTCGAGATGGATCAGCACGTCGGCGCCGCGCAGGCGAGAGGCGATCAGGTCCTGCAGCTCGTGCGCGGTGCGGTGAGCATCCTCCAGCGAGGTGCCGGAGCGGAACTGGACGTGCAGGTCGACATAGCGTCGCGAGCCCGCTCGCCGCGTGCGCAGCTCGTGGTAGCCGACGACGCCACGCGGGCCGAACGCCTCGATCGCGTCGCGGATCGCGGCCACCTCGTCCTCGGGCAACGCTTGGTCCACGAGCACCTGCGAGGCCCGTCCGACGAGGCTCGCGCCCTCGAACACGATCGCGCCGGCGACGATCAGGGCAACTGCCGGATCAAGCCACTGCGCCCCGGTGATCTGCACGAGCACCAGCCCCACGAGCACGCCGGCGGAGGTCCAGGCGTCGGTGCGCAGATGGGCCGCGTCCCCCTCGAGTGCGGGCGACTCGGTCTCCCGTCCCTTGCGAGCGATGATCGTGGAGACGATCAGGTTGACGACCATCGAGATCCCGATGACGGCGATCCCGAAACCGATCGCGTGCACCTGACCGTGGCCGAGCAGGCGCCGAATCGCCTCGAACACGATCACCGCCGAGCCGAGCAGGATCAGGATGCCCTCGATCGCGGCCGACAGGTTCTCGATCTTCTCGTGGCCGTAGCGGTGACCCTCGTCCGCCGGCTCCCCGGCCTTGCGCACCGAGACGAGCGCCACCAGCGAGGCGATCAGGTCCACGCTCGAATGCACGGCCTCGGTCAGGATCGCGACCGAACCGGTGACGATCCCGGCGAACAGCTTGAGCAGAATCAGGGCCGAGTTGGAGACGACCGATAGCAGCGCAGCGCGCTGCTTGGTCTCGGGAGCGTCCGAGCGCCCCGCGTCGCCTACGGTCGCAGCCATCCCGAGAGCGCCCGGGCGGCGTGGCCGCGATGGCTGATCGCGTCCTTCTCGAGATCCGACAGCTCGGCCATCGTGCGCTCCGGATCCTCGTCGGGGAGAAAGGCCGGGTCGTACCCGAAACCACCGCTCCCCTGCGGCTGTGACGCGAGCCGGCCGCTGCACTCACCGTAGAAGAGGCGCTCCTCACCGGTCGCGGGATCGACATAGGCCAGCGCGCACACGTACTTGACCGCGCTCCCGGCCGGCGCCTCGCGCAGCAGCTTGGCCAGATTCTCCTCGTCGCTGGCGTCTGCTCCGGCATAGCGGGCGGAGAAGATCCCCGGGGCGCCGGCGAGGGCCGTCGCCTCGATCCCGGAGTCATCGGCGATCGCCGGGAGACCGGTCGCGTTCGCCGCCACCCGCGCCTTGACCAGCGCGTTGCCCGCGAACGAGCTCGCCTCCTCGGTCGGCAGCTCGACGTCGTCGGCCAGCGGTTCGAGCTCGATGTCCGCCGCAGCGAGCAGGCGCCGGAACTCCCGCAGCTTGTGGGCGTTTCGGGTCGCCAGCACGAGCGAGGCCTTCCCCATCGTGAACTACGCGCCCGTCGCCGTCGCCACCGTGTGGTCCTGCAGAACGCGCAGCGCTTCGATCCCGCCGGCCGCCAGCGCGAGCAGCTCGTCCAGGTGCGCGCGCGAGAGCGGCGTCCGCTCGGCCGTGGCCTGCACCTCCACGAGCCCGCCGTCCCCGGTCATGACGACGTTGGCATCGACCTCCGCCGCCGAATCCTCGGGGTAATCGAGGTCGAGCAGCGGCGCGCCGTCGACGATCCCGCACGAGATCGCGGCCACCGTTCCCGTCAGCGGGGAACGATCGAGCAGGCCGTCCGAGATCAGCCGCGCACAGGCCAGGCGGAGCGCGACCATCCCGCCCGTGATCGAGGCGCAGCGCGTTCCCCCGTCGGCCTGGAGCACGTCGCAGTCGATGTAGACCGTGCGCTCGCCGAGCGCGGCGAAGTCGACCACGCCACGCAGCGAGCGGCCGATCAGGCGCTGGATCTCGACCGAGCGCCCGTCGGCGCGTCCCTTGGTCACGTCCCGCTGCTTGCGCTCCCCGGTCGAGGCGGGGAGCATCCCGTACTCGGCCGTGACCCAGCCGCGGCCCTTGCCCATCATCCAGCGCGGCACGCTCTCCTGCACCGAGGCGGTGCAGATCACGCGCGTCTCGCCCATCGAGATCAGTGCCGAGCCGGTCGCGGTGCGCACGAAGCCGGCCTCGATCGACGCCGGCCGCAGGCCGCTGGGTGAGCGTCCGTAGCTGCGCGCCCGATTCGTGGCGGCCTCGGTCATGGCGTCACCTTAGCCAGGTCGACGTGATTGACCTCGCCCAGCGGCATCTGCAGGAACCGTGTCGCGAGCGCGCGGAAGGACTCCACGTCGCCGGTGCAGCGGAAGCGGTAGTCACCCTCGTGCTCGCGTGGGTTGAGCAGCCCGCGCGCGGCCAGCGCCCGCTCCACGCCGCGAGCCACGCCGGTGCCCGAGGTCATCAGCTCGACGCCGCGGCCGAGCATGCGCTGCAGCAGCGGGGCGACGAGCGGATAATGCGTGCAACCGAGGATCACCGTGTCGACCTGCGCGGCGCGCAACGGCGCGCAGTAGCCGCGGACCGTCTCGACGACGCCGTCGTCGAACGGGGATCCGCTCTGGATGATCGGCGCCAGGTCCGGACAGGACACGCTCTCGAGATGGACATGCGGGTCCGCTGAGCGCACAGCACGCTCGTAGGCCCCGCTGGCCACCGTGGCGGGCGTCGCCAGCAGGCCGATCCGCCCCGTCCGGCTACCCGCCACGGCGAGCTGGGTCGAGGCGGACACGACCCCGATCACGTCGATCTCGGCGCCGACCGCATTCAGGTGAGCCTCGATCACGCCGAGCGCGGCCGAGCTGACCGCGTTGCAGGCGACGACGAGGAGCTTGACGTCGCTCTCGAGCAGATGCTCGGTGATCTCGAGCGAGAAGGCCTGGAGCTGATCGAGCGTGCGATCTCCGTACGGAAAGCGTGCGGTGTCACCGAGATACACGTAGTCCTCGGTGGGGAGCGAGACGAGCAGCTCGTGCAGCACGGTCAGGCCGCCCACTCCCGAATCGAACACGGCGACGGGCTGCTCGGCGAGCGCGGACACGATCCTGATGGTGTCAGAGCGGGCGGTCTTGACCGCGGCCGGCGGGTACGCTCGCCGGCGGATGCGAGCGCTGGTGGTGACGAACATGTACCCGAGCCCGGAGCGCCCGGCGCTCGGGAGCTTCGTGCGCGACCAGGTGCGGGCGCTGCGCCGGATCGACGGGATCGACCTGGAGCTGTTCTCGTTCGCGCCCGGCCGCCCCGCGGCCTACGGCGCCGCGGCGGTGGCATTGCGCCGCCGCTACGGCCGCGAGCGATTCGACGTCGTGCACGCCCATTTCGGGCTGACGGCGTGGCCGGCGCTCGCAGCGCGTGCGCGGGTCCACGCGGTGACGCTGCACGGCACCGAGCTCGCGCACCCGCGCTCGCGCGCGATCACCGCCGCGGCGCTCCCGCTCATGGATCTGGTGGCCGTCGTGTCCGAACCGCTGGCGCGGCTGCTGCCCCGCCATGCGGTCCGCGGTCAGACGGCGGTGCTCCCGTGCGGCGTGGCGCTCGACCGGTTCCGGCCGATGGCGCGGACCGAGGCGCGCGAGGCGCTCGGCTTGCGGCCCGAGGGCCCATACCTGCTCTTCGGAGCCGATCCCGCCCGCCCGGAGAAGCGCCACGACCGTGCGCTCGCGGTGGCCGGTGAGGTCCCGCTGCTGACGCTCGGGGCGGTGGAGCCGGATGACGTGCCGCTGTGGGTCAACGCCGCCAACGCCGTCCTCGTCCCATCGGAGCGTGAGGGCTTCGGACTGGCCGTGCTCGAGGCCCTCGCCTGCAACGTCCCGGTGCTCGCCACGCCGGTGGGAATCGCGCCCGAGGTGCTCACGGGAGTCGCCGGCGCGCTGTGCGGCCCGTTCGACGCCGATCGCTGGCGCGCGGCCCTCGCGCCGCACCTCGCCGAGGCCGACCCGCGGATCGAGGGCCGGGGCCGCGCCGAGCCGTTCTCGGCCGACGAGATGGCCCGTCGCGTGGTCGCCGCGTGGGGGTCACTGGTGTGAACCGCGTCGCTGGGGCGCGGCCCATGGTCGCGTCGCGGCCACGGCAAGAGTGATCGGCTTCGCACGCCGCCGCCGCGCGCTCAGTCCACGGCCTCGCCGTTGGCCGTCAGGGCGACGTCGATGTTGCCGCGCGTGGCGTTGGAGTACGGACACACCGCGTGGGCAGCGCTGACGATGCTCTTCGCCTGACCGGGATCGTCGAGCCCGGGCATGGTCACATGGAGCTCGACGGCAAGCGCGAATCCACGCTGCTCGGTGGGCAGGAGGCTCACGTGACTGTCGACCGACACGTCGCCGAGCTCCACCTTCTCACGCCGCGCGATCACCGCGAGTGCGCTCTCGAAGCAGGACGCGAAGCCGACGGCGAACAGCTGCTCGGGGTTAGTCCCGGCTCCATCGCCGCCCAGTTCCTTGGGTACGCGAAGGTGCACGTCCAGCACGCCGTCGCTTGTCCGTCCGTGCCCGTCTGCGCGTCCTCCGGTGACGGTCGCCTCCGCGGTATAGAGCACCTTGGCCACAGTTCCTCCCACGTTCGAAGCAGCTGGTCGCGACAGCCTACCGAGGCGCCCCAGCCGGCCCGCCCAGCCGCGAAGCGCCCGCAGCGCGTTCACGATCACCGCCAGGTCGATCACCTCCTGGAACAGCGCACCGGCGACCGGGGGCAGGTAGCCCGCGGCGGCCACGAACATCGCGGCGATGCTCAGGCCCATGCCGGCCAGCACACTCTGGCGGGCGATCGACAACGAGCGACGGCCGATGTGGATGGCGTCTGCGACACGATCGTCGCGGTCGACGGTGATCACGGCGTCTACGGTCTCCGAGGACACGGTTGCTCCGGCTGCACCCATCGCGATGTCGATGTCGGCGAGGGCCAGCGCGGGGGCGTCGTTGATCCCGTCCCCGACCATGACCACCGGGCCGAGCTCGGGGTCGGCCCGGACACTGCGGACGACGTCGAGCTTGTCCTCCGGCGAGAGATCCGCGTACACGCGGTCGACGCCGAGCTCGTGGCCGATCCGCTCGGCCACCGACCGGCGGTCGCCGGACACCATCGCCACGTGCCGCACGCCCTCCTGTTTCAGACGTTCGACGATCCGGTCGGCGTCGGGTCGCAACTCATCGGCGAGCACGATCAGGCCGGCGAGGTGACCGTCGAGGGCCACCATCGCGTGCGCCTCGCCCGAGCCCCGTCCGCTCATCAGCCCGGCGGAGGCGACCTCATCCGCCGGCACCCCGGCGCCGCGCCGGAAGGTCCGGCTGCCGACAACGACGGAGCGCCCCGAGACCTCTCCGCTGATCCCTGGCCCGGCTCCTCGCGCACCTGCGCCGCGGCCGAGAGGGCGAGGCCCTCGTCGGCCGCCGAACGCACGAGCGCCGCGCCGAGGATGTGGGCCGACATGCGGTCGACCGAGGCGGCGAGCCGCAGCAGCTCGCTCTCCGCCACACCCTCGCGGGTGAAGATGTCGCGCACCTCCGGCGTGCCGGCGGTGAGTGTGCCGGTCTTGTCGAACAGCACCGTCCTGGCCTGCCCGAGGGTCTCGATCGCCCCGGTGCCCTTGACGATCACTCCGAACCGCGCGGCGCGCGAGAGTCCGGACACGAGCACGATCGGCGCGGCCAGGATCAGCGGGCACGGAGTGGCCACCACGACGACGGCCAGCGCCCGCACGGCGTCGCCGCTGAGGGCCCAGGCCGCGCCGGCCAGCAGCAGCGTCGCGGGCAGGAAGAAGCCCGCGTAGCGGTCGGCCATGCGCACGAACGGGGCCCGATCGGTCTGCGCCTGGCGGACGAGCCGCACCAGCGCGGCGTAGGCGCTCTCGGCCGCCGGTCGGCCGGCACCTCCTCGATCCGGTCCTCGCGGCACAGGTGGGCGATCTTCGGGGCGCGCTGCACGAGCGCGGTCAGCTCGCGCCGGGCGCGCGTCGAGGCGATGTCCTCGAGCGCCGAGCCGCCTGAGAACATCACGCCGACGACGATGCCGGCGAGCTCCTGCCCAAGTGCCAGCGACCCCAGCATCGCCACCAGCGCGATCGTGTCCACGCCCATGTGGTGCTCGACCACGATCGTGCGGCCGACCTCGAGCGCGAGCTCGGCGGACAGCACGGCCACTGCCGCGGCCCACACGTCGTTGCCCGCCGATTCCGCCCCGGCGAGGTGGAGCACGCCCCCGAGGACCAGCGACGCGAGCGCGATCGCGAGCGTGACGCGAGCACGGTGCTCCACGAGCCAGGTGCGGGCCATGGCGCGAGCATCACCCGCCGGCGCGTGAGAGTCATCCGTGGCGTGCCGCCGCGCGACCACGGGAATCCCGCAACGTCGGCGCCCGCCGGAGGGTCGTGCTGCGGGTCGATCAGAGCGAGGCGAGCGACGGCCACCACTGCGACAGCCGCCGCGCGGCGTCGTGCGCGAGCGAGGCCACGCCGGTATCACCGGGATGCTCGCGCGGGACCGGAGCGGCCAGCGTGGCCATCGTTGCGGCCACCGACTGCGCGAGCGCGTCCAGCGAGTAGCCGCCCTCGAGGACCGCGCCCACCGGAGCATCGAGGCGCTCGCCGGCGCGGCGCAGCGACGCCGTCATCGCGGAGAACCCCGCCTCGGTGACACGACAGTCGGCGAGCGGGTCATCGCGGTGCGCGTCGAACCCGGCCGAGATCAGCAGCAGCTGGGGCTCGTAGGCGTGGGCGAGCGGCACGACGACATGATCGACGAGCGAGCGGTAGATCTCGTCGCCGGCGCCGGCGGGCACCGGCAGGTTGACCGTATATCCGGTGCCCTCGCCCTCGCCCACGTCCGACGCCGGACCCGTGCCCGGGTACAGGGGCGACTGGTGGATGGAGACGAACAGAACCTCGCGGCTGGCGTGGAAGATGTCGTTGGTGCCGTTTCCGTGGTGGACGTCCCAATCGAGGACGAGCACGCGCTCGAGCCCGCGGCCCGCGACGGCATGCCGCGCGGCGACGGCGATGTTGTTGAACAGACAGAAGCCCATCGCCTCGGCCCGCTCGGCATGATGCCCGGGCGGCCGGTGGACGCTGAAGCCCGAGGGCGCCGAGCGATCGAGCAGGAGGTCGACGAGGCCGACGGCACCGCCGGCGGAGTGCAGCGCTGCGTCGAACGAGCCCGCGCTGACGACGGTGTCCGGATCGAGCTGGGCGCCGCCCCGTTCGGCCAGGCGCTCGATCGCCGCCACGTAGCCCTCCGGGTGCACGGCGGTCAGCGTCTCGCGGGCGACGCTTGGCGACGTGACGCGCTCGAAGCCGAGCCAGTCGCGCTGCTCGAGCTCACGGGAGATCGCCGTGATGCGCGCGGGTTGCTCCGGGTGAGCGCCCGTGTCGTGGTGCAGCGACGACGGATGCTCGAGGAACACGGGTGCCTGTGCCATCTCGCGTACCGTATCTGTCCTTGGAAGACGCGGAATCACAGGTTGCCGTCGTCGGCGCCGGCGCCGCCGGTATGTACACGGCCCTGTACGCGGCTCGACACGGGGCTCGCGTCACGCTGGTCTCCGCCACCCCGCTGGCCGGGTCCTCGAGCTACTGGGCTCAGGGAGGGCTGGCGGCGGCCCTGTCCGAGGACGACAGTCCCGACCTCCACATGGCCGACACGGTCCGGGCCGGGCGCGGCGCCGTGCGCGAATCCGCCGCGCGCGTGCTCTGCGATGAAGCCCCGCTGGCGGTCGAGGACCTCGGCCGTCTCGGCGTGCGCTTCGACGCCGACCGGGACGGCCGCCTCGCGCTGGGGCTCGAGGGCGGTCACTCGGCCCGCCGGATCGTCCATGCCGGTGGCGCGGCGACCGGCCGGCGGCTGATCCGCGAGCTCTCGGCGCTGGTGGCCGAGGACCCACGGATCGTCGTCCTGGAGGGACGGCGGGCAACCGCCGTGCTCGCCCCCGAGGGCCGGTGCGTGGGCCTCCGCCTCCTCGACGGCTGCGTGCTCGCCAGCGCGGCGGTGGTGCTCGCCACCGGCGGCGCCGCTGCGCTGTGGGAGCGGACGACCAATCCGGCCGGCGCGACCGGCGGCGGCTTGCTGCTGGCCCTCAGGGCCGGCGCGGCCCTGGCCGACCTCGAGCTCGTGCAGTTCCATCCGACGGCGGTACGGGCGCCCAACGGCGCTGACGGCTTCCTGGTCACCGAGGCGATCCGGGGCGAGGGCGCGCACCTGCTCGACGCCAGCGGAGAGCGATTCGTCGACGAGCTGGCGCCGCGCGACGAGGTGGCGCGCGCCGTGCAGCGGCAGATGGCGCTCACCGGCGCCGCGTCCGTCGACCTGGACATGCGCGACGTCGATCCGGCGCTGTTCCCGAACGTGGTCACGGCGCTGCGGCGCGCCGGCATCGATCCAGAGCGCGAGCTGGTCCCGGTGGCGCCGGCGGCCCACTACATGATGGGCGGGATCGCCACCGACCTCCACGGCCGCTCCACGCTGCCGGGCCTGTACGCCGTGGGCGAGACCTCGTGCACCGGGCTCCACGGTGCCAACCGCCTCGCCTCCAACTCGCTCACCGAATGCTTCGTGTTCGGCGCTCGCGCAGCCAGGGCCGCGCTGTCGGAGCCGCCGCCGGACGCCGCTGTTCTGGAGCGCGACCCGCAGGCGAGCGGGGCGACGGGGCCACCGCCTCCGCTCACGCCCGAGAGCCGCACCGCCCTATGGCGGCACGCGGGGATCGAGCGCAACCGCGAGGGGCTGCTCGAGCTCGTGGCCGACCCGCACCCGCTCGTCCGCCTCGTCGGCGCCGCGGCGCTGAAGCGGACCGAGAGCCGCGGCGCGCACCAGCGGACGGACTTCCCGGCCACCGATCCGGGGCTTGACCGCATGCATGTCACCGTCCGCGCCGGGTCGGACCCCGCCTTCGAAACCTGGGTCTGAACCCAGCTCGATCGGGCTCCCGGGCCCCGGCGGCCGGCCGCCGATCGCCGATCGCAGCAGCGAGTCTCGGTGCCGCTCCGGCCCGAAATGCCTGTCGGAGCGGCTTAATATGTACTCAATATGCGGAACGTTCGTTACTTCACAAGTCGGCGCAATAGTGGCGCTGTCACGAGGGAACGGCTCCTGGGCAGGGAGCCGAAAGGAGTTGTGATTCCGCATGTACCGATTCAGTCGAGCCATCTATCGAGAGCTGGCTGGCGAGATCACTGAGGATCCGCATGGTTTCGGGGCATTGACAAACCACGAGCGTGTCCTGCGCGCGTGTGAATCGGCGATCGAGCGCCTGGCGACCGACCGCCATTACTTCGCGCGACCGGCCCGCACGCTGTTCTGCGATATCCGGCCGTACTTTCCGATCAGCGCGCAGCCGCGGGTACTGCGGGTGATCGAGCGCTATCTGGAGTGCGCAGACGAGTTTCTCCGCCGTCAGCCGCAGAACGGCTTCGACGTCTACGGGAATCCGCTGCAGTGCCGCGCCACCACGCGCAAGGGCTCGCCGTGCCAGCGCATGCCGCTGCCTCGCAACGGCTACTGCCCGTCGCACCAGCACCTGGCCGAGACCGAGCAACTGGAGCCGCTCGCCGCCTGAGTGCCGCTGACGATTCTGGCCGACCGCCTCTGAGCTGAGGTCCACTCGGGCGTCCTCGGTTAACGTCCCCGCGTGCTCTTGGGCGTCGACGTGGGCGGTACCTTCACCGATGCGGTGTTGGCCGTCGACGGGCGCGTCGTGACGGCAAAGGCGCCGAGCACGCCCGCGGACCAGTCGATCGGCGTCCTGGCGGCGGTGACGGCTGCGCTCGAGCGCGCCGGCGCCGAGGCCAGGGACGTGGGTGCCTTCTCACACGGCATGACGGTGGCGACGAACGCCCTGCTCGAGGGGCGGGGCGTCCGGACGGCGCACGTGCTCACCGCCGGATTCACCGACATCGTCGAGCTCGGGCGCCAGAACCGGTCCGAGTTGTACCGACTGTGCGCGGCGCGGCCGGCCCCGCTGGTGGGCCCCGAGCTGCGCTTCGGAGCGCCTGAGCGGACCACCCCGGAGGGGCCGCTGCGCGAGCCGGCCGAGGACGAGTGGCGAGCGCTGGCACGGAGAGTCGCCGGGGCCGGGGTCGAGTCGGTCGCGGTCACGTTGCTGCACTCCTACCGCCACCCCGGGCACGAGCTCGCGCTGCGGCGGGCGCTCGAGGCAGAGGCGCCCGGGCTGCACGTGTCGCTCTCGCACGAGGTGGTCGGGACCTTTCGCGAGTATGAGCGGGCGGCCACGACCGAGGTCGATGCCGCGCTCTCGCCCCTGCTCGGGCACTATCTGCGGCGGCTGCTCGATCGGGCCGAGGAGGCCGGGCTGCCCGCGCCGTCGATCATGCAGTCCAACGGCGGCCTGATCGACGCGGCCTCCGCCGCCGAGCACGCGTCCTGGACGGTGCTGTCCGGACCCGCCGGCGGAGCGGCCGGCGCAGCGTTCGTCGCCGCGACTGCCGGGGTCCCGGACGTCCTCTGCCTCGATATGGGCGGGACGTCGTGCGATGTCTGCGTGGTCGACGGCGGCGACGTGCGCGAGCAGAGCGCGGGCGAGATCGCGGGACGGCCGCTGGCCCTGCCGATGCTCGGGGTGCACACGGTCGGCGCCGGTGGCGGCTCGATCGCGTGGCGCGATCCCGGCGGAGCCCTCCGCGTCGGGCCGCGCTCGGCCGGAGCCGACCCGGGTCCCGCCGGCTACGGCCGAGGGGGGACCGAGCCCACGGTCACCGACGCGAACCTTGTGCTCGGCTACCTCGCCGCCGATGCGCCGTTGGCGGGCGGCGTGACGCTCGACCGCGGCTGCGCGGAGCGGGCGATCGCCGAGCTCGCGGGGGAGCTCGGACTCGAGCCGGTGGCCTGCGCGGAGGGGATCATCCGGGTCGCCAACGCGGAGATGGTCCGGGCGCTCAGGGTGGTGACGGTGCAGCGCGGGATCGATCCGCGGCGCTTCGCGCTGCTGGCCTTCGGCGGCGCAGGCCCGCTGCACGCCGCCGCGATCGCCGATCAGCTCGGGATCACGCGGATCGTCTGTCCCCGCGCCTCCGGCGTGCTGGCGGCGCTCGGCCTGGTCACCTCCCCGCGCCGGCGCGACGTTCAGCGCAGCGTGTTCCTGGCCGGTTCGGACCTGACCGCGACGGCCGTCGCGGCCGTGGTGGCCGAGCTGGGCGACGTCGCTCGCGATGCCCTCGGCGAGCCTGCCGCCGAGCTCCGCGCCACCTACGAGCTGCGCTACCGCGGACAGGCGTTCGAGCTGGCGATCGGCGCCGGGGCCGCGCCGGCCGTCGACGAGCTGCGCGGCGCGTTCGAACAGGAGCATCGCGAGCGCTACGGCTACAGCGACTCCGAGCAGGAGCTCGAGCTGGTCACCGTCCGCGTGACAGCGACGGTGGCGGGCGCGGAGCTCGAGCTGAGCGCCGCGATGCAGACCACGACCGAGCACGCGCGGCGCGCGGCCACCCTCGCCGGGTCCGCGCGTGAGCTCGACGTGCTGCGGGGCGCCCCGCCGCCCGGATCGCAGATCTCCGGGCCCGCCGTGGTCGAGCTGGCCGAGGCCACGCTGCTGGTCCCGGAGTCATGGTCGGGCGCGGTCGACGCGACCGGGACGATCCTGCTCGAGCGGGCGGCGTGATGGACCCGGTCGAGCTCCAGGTGCTGATCGGTGCCATGCACGCCATCTGCGAGGAGATGGGCGCGGTGCTGATCCGCTCGGCGCACTCGGCCAACATCAAGGAGCGACGCGACGCCTCCACCGCGCTGTTCGCCCCCGGCGGGGAGATGGTGATGCAGGCCGAGCACATACCGGTGCACCTCGGATCGATGCCGGCCGCCGTCGCCGCGGTGCTCGACCGGGAACACGCTCCCGAACGCTCGTGGATCCTCAACGATCCCTTCGCCGGCGGCACCCACCTGCCCGACATCACCGTGATCACGCCGGTGTTCGCGGGCGGCGTGCTGATCGCCTTCGCCGCCAACCGCGCCCACCACGCCGATGTCGGCGGCCCGACCCCGGGCTCGATGCCGGCCGACAGCCATACGCTCGCCGATGAGGGCGTCGTGATCCCGCCCCGTGTCCTCGACGAGGCGGCGATCGCCGAGCTGAGCGCGCTGATGCGCCAGCCTGACCAGCGCCGCGCCGATCTGCGTGCCCAGCTGGCCGCCAACCGCGCGGGCGCCCGGCGCCTGACCGAGCTGCACGAGCGGGTCGGGGCGACGACGCTCCGGAGCGCATTCGCGGAGGTGCTCGACTACGCCGAGCGACGCACCCGGGCCTGCCTCGAGGAGCTCCCCGACGGCACTCGCTGCGCCCGCGACGTGCTCGAGCCGCGCGAGGGCGAGCTGGAGATCGTGCTCGCGGCGACGGTCGTGGGCGACCGTCTGCGGCTCGACTTCACCGGGACATCGGAGCAGCACGACGGCAACCTCAACTGCCCGCTGGCGGTGACGCGGTCGGCCTGCTATTTCGCGATCCGCGTGCTGACCGACCCGGACATCCCGCCGAGCGCGGGCGCGTACCGGCCGATCGAGGTGCGCGCACCGGAGGGCTGCCTGCTCAACGCCCGCGCTCCCGCGGCGGTGGTGGGCGGGAACGTCGAGACGTCCTCGCGCGTCGCCGACGTGGTGCTGAGGGCGTTCGGGCGGGCGCTCGGCCAGGGCACGATGAACAACCTCACTCTGGGCAGCGAGGACGTCGTCTACTACGAGACGATCGGCGGCGGTCAGGGAGCCTGCCCGGACTCCGACGCTCCGAGCGGGGTCCACGTCGCGATGAGCAACACCCTCAACACCCCGATCGAGGCGCTCGAGCTCGAGTTCCCGCTCCGGGTCACGGAATACTCACTGCGGCGAGGCTCGGGTGGCGACGGGCGCTTCCGCGGAGGTGACGGCGTGATCCGCGAGCTCGAGGCGCTGGCGCCCCTGCGGTACTCGCTGATGACCGAGCGCCGGCGCCACGCGCCGCCGGGTGCGCAGGAGGGCGAACCGGGCGCCACCGGCGCCAACCTGCTCGACGGCGAGCCGCTCCCGTCCAAGGTGACCGGCGACCTGAAGCCCGGCCAGCGGCTGCGGATCGAGACCCCGGGGGGTGGTGGCCACGGGCCGCCCGACGAGCGCACGCCACCTGCGCGATGATTGGCGGGTCCGCGAGAGAGGGGATGGTTGACGGGTGAGTGAGCGCCTGGCATTTCTCGGCCTGGGGATCATGGGCTCGCGCATGGCCGCCAACCTGGCCCGGGCCGGTTTCGAGCTGACGGTCTGGAACCGCTCGCCCGAGAAGGCCGAGACCTTCAGCTCAGAGCACGGCGCCCGGTTCGCCCGCACGCCGGCCGAGGCCGCGGCCGGCGCCGAGATCGTGTTCACGATGGTCGTCGACGGTCCCCAGGTCGAGCACGTCCTGCTCGGCCCTGACGGCGCCGCCGCGGGGGCCGTCCGGGGCACCCTGTGCGTCGACTGCTCGACCATCGGGCCATCGATGGCGCGGACCATCGCCGCGCGGCTGGCCGAGCGGGGCCTGGCGCTGCTCGACGCGCCGGTGACAGGCTCCTCGCCGAGGGCCGAGGACGGCACGCTCACGATCATGGCCGGCGGTGAGCCGACCGACTTCCAGCGCGCCCAGCCCGCGCTGGCCGCGATGGGAAAGCTGATCGTCTACGCCGGGCCGCTCGGCAACGGCCAGATGATCAAGGTGATCAACAACGCGGTGGCGGCCACGAACGCCGCCGTGATCGGGCAGGCGATGCTCGTCGCGGCCCGGGCCGAGGTCGATCTCGATGCTCTGACGCAGGTCATGGCCGCGGGATCAGGGGGCTCGACGATGCTCGAGCTGAAGGCCGGGCCGATGCGCGAGCACGACTACACCACCCTGTTCAAATTGGCCCACATGCTCAAAGACGTGCGGCTCTGCCTCGAAGAGGGTGAGGCGACCGGCGCGCCCTTCGAGTTCGCCGCGATGACCCGCGAGATCCTGAGCGCGGCGATGGGGCGAGGCCTTGGGGAGGCCGATTTCGCCGCTTTGATCGAGGTCTTGGAGGCAACGGCCGGAATCCGGCTCAATTAGGTCGCCCTCACACCAAGAACAGTGTTTATTAGCAGGGACATTTGGGGATTTCCGAATCGTCGCGTAGAATCACGTTCCCCGCTGCGGACGTTGCAGTCGCTGCGCGCACGGGCCTGTCAACCCCTTCGTCCCTCCCCCTGATAAATGCCGATTGCTTTCAAAGAATGGGCCGTGACCGTGCGGGCGCTCGCCGAAGGCGAGCAGCTCCTGACCCTTCGTAAGGGCGGTATTCGCGAGCCCGAGAAACACTTCAAGCTCGATTACGAGCGGTTCTTCCTCTACCCCACGTTTGACCATCAGCGCGCCGATCTGGTGCGTGAATCCCATCAGCCGGAGCTGGCCCGGGCGCTCGAAGAGGGCGTCTGGAGCGACGGCGAACCGCCGCCGCAGGCTCTGCTTCGCGATGGTGAGATCTCGCAACCCGACCGCGTCCGAATCCGGGCCTGGGCCGAGGTTGCCGCCCACTTCACGATCACGGATCGACGCGCCGTCGACGCGCTGTCGCCCTTCTACGTCTGGACGCCCGACTACGCCGAGAAGCGGCTGGCCTGGAAGCGCCGGCATCCGCTGCACGTGATCCTGTTGCGCACCTATCGGATCCCGCGACCGGTGACCGTGAAGGTACGCGACGAGTACGGCGGCTGCCGCTCCTGGCTCGAGCTGGCGCGCGAGCTTCCGTTCGAGGGCACCCCGGTGCTCTCCGACGACGAGTTCGAGCGTGCTTCGGAGGAGATCGCGTCGATCGCCTCCGACCGGCAGCCCGTCCTGGTCTGAGGCGTCGGGCGCTCCTGGAGCGCCCGACGATCGAGAATGGCCTGGGTCGAGTCAGTCTCGCCGTCGTTCCGCGCTCGGCACGAATCCGAGCAGGCGGACGATGCCGCCAGGGTGCTGGATTCCCTGGAGCGCACGCGCGAGCGGCTCGGCCGGGTGTTCCCGCGGACGGTCGGCGACCTCACGGTGGTGCTCCACCGCGGGGTCGTCTCGCTGTCGCTGACCAACCCGCTGCTCCCGCTGGCGTGGGTAACGACGGCTCCAGCCGCGCGTCGCTACATCGCCGGCTGGGCCGGTGCCGGCGAGCTGCATGTGCTCTCACCGGAGGCGCTGGCGCGGCGTGCATCGAACGTGACCGGCTCCCGCGAGATGCTCGAGCGCACCGCGTCCGCGCTCTACGCGCGGCGCGTGATCGCCGAGAACACCCACGCCCTGCCGTCGTCGATGACCCCCGGACGGGTCCGGCTGGAGCTGCGCTGGGCGTGGCTGTTCGAGGGCGCGGCGCGGTGGTTCTCAGGGCAGACCGAGTACGCGCGGCCGGCCATCGCCCGGCGCCTGCGGGAAGGCGGCCGCCCGAGCTTCCCACCGGGCATCCGCGATGCGCCCCTGCTGGGCGGCACGGTCATCGACCTGCTGGTGCGCGAGGAGGGCGAGCTGGCCGCCGCCCAGTTCGCCTGCCGGATCCATCCCCAGGGGCCACGGGCCGCGCTGTCGAAGGCCTTCGGTGGCCGCCCGCTCGTGCACACCGAGGGCGCCTGGCGCTCGCACCTGGCCCGCCTCGCCGGCGCGGTCTAGGAGCGTAGTGGTGCCGCCTGCCCCCCCGGGCGCGGCGCCTAATGCAGTGCGATCGTCGTCAGCCAGACCAGCAGTGCGCCGATCGCCAATGCCGCGAGCATTCCGGCCAGCAGGCGGCTCGGCGCCACCACGCGTTGGGGCATCGGCCCGGGCCCGACAAGCTCGGCCTCGAGCAGGACCTCACGGGCTGTCACGGCCCCGGACTGGGGCACGAGCACATCGCGGGGGCCGGCGGCGAGGAAGTCGGGCACGTCGAAGCCGGCGCTGCGCCGCAGCAGGCTGGGGACGCCCTCCTCGAGCAGCATGCCCTGGATGAACTCGGCCTCGGCCTGGTGGCGAGCCCCGGCGACGCGGACCAGCTCGCCCTCGGCCAGTTGCGGCTTGATCTTGCGTGCCCGCAGGTGACGATCGCCGACCGGACCCAACTCGGTCTCGGCGTCCGCACCGCCGTACACGAGCGGCATGCGGCACGCCGGACAGAACCGCTCCTCGGGCGGATAGGTCTCCGAGCAGCTTGGGCACACGAGCCCGGTGCTCATCACTCCACGACCAGCTCGGCCTCCGCGACCTGACCGTCTCGGATCGTGAACGCGCGCACGTCGGCGTCGCCGTCGGCCAGGCCCACGATCACGTACAGGGCGTCGGGATAGAAGGCGAGGTTGATGTCCGTCTGCGACGGATAGGGCGCGCTGCGGGTGTGGGAGTGGTAAATCGCCCCGAGGTCGAGATCCGCCTCGTCGATCGCCATCTGGATCCGGTACTGCTCGGCCCCGTCGATCTCGTAGCGCAGCGGGCTCGCGGCGGCGTTCTCCGCGGGGTACACGGTCATCGCCTCGCCGTCGCGCGAGGCCACCATCCCGCAGCACTCGTTCGGGGCCTCGGCCCGCGCGTGGGCGATCATCTCGTCGTAGAGCGCGCGGGAGAACCTCATCGTGGATTCCGAGCCTACCGTACGTGTGAGCTGGGGCGAGTGCCTTTCAATGCCGTCCCTCGGCGAAGCCGCTGGGGACCGTCTTCTTGATGTCATCCGGGTACAGCAGCGTCCGCAGCGCGGTCGCGTGCTGGGCCTCGTTGGCCCAGATCTCCGCGGCTGTGGTGAGCAGTGCGGGGCTGTCCATCGCCCCGAGGGCGACGTAGTAGGTGCCCTCGGAGAGCTCCTCGACGGCGATCAGCAGCTTCAGCAGATCCTTCTCGGAATGGACGCTGCTCAGGCCGTCCACGTGCAGTGTGGCCAGCTCCTTGTCGGCAGCGGCGACGTCGACGGGCGGGGGCACGGGCGCCACGCCCGCACCCGCCGCCTCGGCGACCAGCGCGGCGAGGTGAGCCTGCTCCTGGACCAGGAACGCGGTGGCCACGCTGCTGGCCTCGGACCGGAGCTGAGGATTCGCGATCGCGTGCTGGTAGGCGAACACCGCGAGCTGCTCCACCCGTAGCGCCGCCGCGAGGGCCTGCGCCTGCGTCGGCATCTTGGCCGTTGTCGTCGCTGCTGCCGCCGCCGGGTCGGCCAGGACCGCGACCGCGGGGAGCGTCGACGCCGCGCCGGTGGCGATCCCCGTCCTCAGGAGCTGGCGGCGGGTGAGGCCGTGGGCGTGTGGTGAGGGCACAGGGAACCGTCACTCCCTACCGGTGACGAGCGCGGCCGGAACCGCGGACATGCCTCGCGCCGCCCTGAGCACCGAGACGTGCTGAGCCTCGTTGGCGAGGATCGCGCCGACGATCGAGCGAAACACCCCCGGCTGGAGGTGGGGGAGCACCTGGAGGTAGGTCGAGATCTGCCGGCTCTCGATCCGCTGGAGCAACGCCAGCACATCGCTCTCGGACTGAGGATTGCCGAGGGCGTAGCTCGGGCTCGGGTCGTGCGCCGTGCCTCCGGCCTGGCGGACCATCAGCGACAGCTCGGCAGCGTGTCCGTAGTCCTGGGTCAGGAACTGCTTGGCGGCATCGCGATTGTGGCCCGTGAGCAGCGGGATCCCGGCGATGTAGGCCGCAATCGCGGTGTGCTCGACGTCGAGCGCATCGTTCAGCAGCGCGATGTCGGTCCGCGCCTGCACCGGGTTCGACGGTGTCCGCTTCTTCTTGTGCGGCCCCTTGGTGCTCGAGCCGCACGCCGCCAGCGCCAGCGCCGAGCCGCCCGCCGCGGCCACCGCAGCCGTCCGCAGCAGCGCGCGACGCGATCGGTGCTCGTGGTTCAGTGTCTCGTCGCTTGCCATGCCGCGCCGCGGCCCCAAGGACCGACCTGCCTATCGCCCTGCACGCTACCGGCTCGCGGTGCCGCGGGCGGCTACCACCAGACGGTGGAGTCCAGGTTCTCGATCTCCTCGACCGGGCGCGTGTAGATGCCCGACGAGAGGTACTTCCAGCCGTCGTCAGCGACCAGGAAGACGACGTTGCCCTCGTCGAGCTCGCCGGCGATCCGGACCGCGACACGGGCGATCGCGCCGGACGAGACACCGGCGAACACACCCTCCTCGTCGAGCAGCTTGCGCGTCCAGATGATCGCGTCGCGGTTGGTGACGAAGATCTTGCGGTCGAGCACCGACAGATCGATGATCGGCGGGATGAACCCATCCTCGAGCGACCGCAGCCCCTGAACCGGCTCCCCCTGCATCGGCTCCGCGGCGACGATCTTGATCTGATCGCCCAGCTCCTCCTTGAGCCGGCGACCGTTGCCCATCAGCGTCCCGCCGGTGCCCAGGCCGGCGACGAAGGCTGAGATCTCATCGAGCTCCTCGAGGATCTCGAGCGCGGTGCCGTTGTAGTGCGCGAGTGGGTTGGCCTGGTTTCCGTACTGGTAGGGCATGTAATACGAGGCATCGCTCTCGGCCATCTGCAGCGCCAGATGCACCGCGCCGTTGGAGCCCTTGGAGCCCTCGGAGTAGACGATCTCCGCTCCATACATGTGCAGCAGCTGGGTCCGCTCCGGGGTGACGTTGTCGGGCATCACGACCTTGAGCCGATAGCCCTTGTGGCTGCAGATCATCGCCAGCGAGATCCCCGTGTTGCCGGAGGTGGGCTCGAGGATCGTCTGGCCGGGGCGGATCAGCCCCTTCTCCTCGGCGTCCTCGATCAGCGACCGAGCGACGCGATCCTTGACCGAGCCGGTCGGATTGCGTGACTCGAGCTTGGCCCAGATGCGTACGCCCGGCTTGGGGCTCAGGCGCTTCAGCTCGATCAGCGGCGTGTGCCCGATCGACTGGACGATGTCCCCGTATCGACCCCCGCAGGGCCTGTTCTGCACGCGCTCGACGGCCATCGCTTCACGAAGTATAGCGACGGCCGCCGGTGCGTTTGGCCACCCGGCCCAGCCTCAATATCCGTACGGATTGGTGGAGGTGGTGGTGGTTGTCGTCGTCGTAACCGTCTGCTTCTTCGCCGCCGACTCCTTGACCAGGTGCCAGGTCCCGCCGAAGCTGACGATTCCCTCGCCGAAGGCGTGGCCCTTGACCGCGCCGTCGGGAGAGAACCGGTACAGCGGGTGTCCGCTGAGCACGAGCTGGAGGAACCCGTTGCGATGCAGCAAGGTCAGCTTGCCCTTGACGCCCGCCGGCAGACTGAGCTTGGCCTTCGCGGACTTGACCGTCTCCGGGGGCCAGAATTGGAAGCAGCCGTCGGCCCTCGTGCACAGCAGATGATGGGTGGTCTCGCCCGACAGCGTGTACACGGTGAGGCCGCGGCCGTCGACGAGGATCGTCCTGCCGAGGGAGGCGTTGTGGGCGGTGGACAGCGTGGGCTTGGTCTTGGCCAGCGCCATCCCGGCGAGCGCCGCCAGCGCCGCCCCGGCGAGCGCCGCGACGATCAGCACGGTCGTGCGGGGCCGGATCCGGCCGGTCGAGGAGGTGCGGTCGAGCCTGAGTCTGCGGGCCATCGGTATCCCTTCGTTCGGTGGGCGTCAGTCTGTAGGACGCCTGCGGGCCCGGAGGTCTTCCCGAGCGCAGCGCGGCCGTCGGCGCGGCGCCTCGCGCGCCGGCTGCCGGCTAGCGCGAGCCGCCGGCCATGGCCGGCAGAATGACCAGCGTGTCGCCGGCGCCGACCGCCGTGTCGAGGCCCTCGAGGACGCGCACGTCCTCGTCGTTCAGGTAGACGTTCACGTAGCGGTTCAGGCCGCCGTCGGCGGCGAACAGCTGCGATTGGGTGTCGGGATGGCTCTCGGCCACGGATCGCAGGATCTCCCCCACGGAGGAGCCCTCGGCGCTCAGTTCCTTCTCACCGCCGACCGACGGGCGGAGCACGGGCGGGATGCGAACGATCACCATGGCGGGAACCCTAGTGGGCTCCGGCGCAGAACGCTTCGTAGTCGGGGAACACGCCCAGCTCGTCGTCGGTGATCGAGTCGGGGTCCCGGGAGCAGATGGGGCAGTCAGGGTCGCGGCGCACGCGGACCTCTGTCACCCGCGCGGCGAGCGCGTCGTACATCAACAGCCGTCCGATCAGCGGCTCGCCCTCGTCGAGGATCAGCTTGATCACCTCGGTGGCCTGGAGCAGGCCCATCGTGCCCGGAAGCACGCCCAGCACGCCGTTGGCGCCACAGGACGGGGCCAGCTCGGCGGGTGGCGGGACCGGGAAGAGGCAGCGGTAACAGGGGCCGTCATAGGGCTTGAACACCGACAACTGGCCCTCGAACCCCAGGATCGCAGCCGAGACGACGGGAATCCGCAGGCGGACACTGGCGTCGTTGAGCAGGTAGCGCGTGGGGAAGTTGTCGAGGCCGTCGACGACGATGTCGTACCCGGGCAGGATGTCCATGATGTTCTCGGCCCCGAGCCGGACGGGGTACTTCTCGACCTTGACGTCCGGGTTGAGCGCCGTGATCGACTGCTCGGCCGAGTCGACCTTGGATACGCCGATCCGCTCGGTGGAATGGATCACCTGGCGCTGGAGGTTCGAGAGGTCGACCTCGTCGTTGTCGACGATGCCCAGCGTGCCGACGCCGGCCGCGGCGAGGTAGAGGGCGGTCGGGGAGCCAAGTCCGCCGGCGCCGAGCAGCAGGACCCGGGCGTCCAGCAGTCGCTGCTGGCCCTCGATCCCCACCTCGGGAAGCAGCAGGTGGCGCGAGTAGCGCTCGCGCTGTTCGGCGGTGAGCGTTCGCGGCACCTCGACGTCGTAGCCCCGGTCCTTCCACAGCGTGATCCCGCCCGTCATCGACTCGACGTTCTCGTAGCCGAGGTCATCGAGCAGCGTCCGGGCGGCCCAGGCCGAGCGATTTCCCGACGCGCAGTAGAGGATCACGTGGGCGGAGCGATCCGGGATCGCACCCTCGATCCGCGTCTCGAGATAGCTCTTCGGCACATGCTTGGCGCCGGGGATGTGCCCAGCGGCGAACTCCTCGGGCTCGCGGACGTCCACGATCACGGCGCCGTTGCCGATCTGCTCGCGCACAGCAGCCGGATCGACCTCGTCGATTCTGCTCTTGATCTCGCGGAGGACTTCCGCTCCGGACGGACTCATCGCTGAAAACTCCTCAAAGGCACTCTGGATTCAATACTTCAGTCAGTATAGCGGCTGGCCGAGGCCACGCGGGAAGGACCGCCGGTCGGACGGACGATGACACTCCGCCGCCCGTTTGCGGCATCGTGCGGCGGTGAAACGCGAACGGCGGGCTGAGGCCCGCCGTCCTGTTCGTGGCCGAGACCGCTCGGTGCGGGCGCGGGGCGCTCCGCTCCCGAGGAGCGCCCCGCTGCACCAGGCCCAATCGCTGTCGTCCCTACCCCATGCCCGCGCTGTCGTTCGGGACTTCTGTGGAGAGGTTCGCACGAGGATTATCGGCCCCGAGGCGATCGGCCGATATCGGGTCTGGACCCCATTTGTCGGGCTCCGCACACAATGCTCGGCCAGATCAAGTCTCGTTCCCTGCTCGCTCAGGTCCTCGCCGTGAACCTCCTGCTCGTGGCGGGCACGGTGCTGGTCGCCACGATCGCCGTGGACGCGCACCTGGCGCGCCTGGTCCAGGGTCGCGAGGTGCTCATCCTCGGTCTGGCCATCCTGGCGACGCTGCTGGGGAACTGGTTGCTGCTGCGGCGGCGCTTCGAGCCGCTGGACCGGATGATCTCCTCGATGGAGGAGGTCGACCTCGCCGCGCCCGCCGACGACGCCGGCCCCGCCCGCTCGGAGAGCGCCGAGGTGCAGCGGCTGAACGCCGCCTTCCGCCGGATGATCGGCCGCCTGGAGACCGAGCGCCGCGAGGCCGGCCGGGCCGCGATCCGGGCCCAGGAGCGTGAGCGGCGCCGGATCGCCCGCGACCTGCACGACGAGGTCAACCAGGCGCTGACCGCTGTCTCGCTGAGGCTCCAGGCCTCGATCGAGCAGGCTCCTCCCGACCTGCGCCACGAGCTGACCGAGACCAAGCGACTTTCGAGTCAGGCGATGGAGGAGCTGCTCACGCTTGCCCGGCAGCTGCGGCCGGCCCTGCTCGACGATCACGGCCTGCTGCCCGCACTCCACAGCCAGGTGCGGGACTTCGGCGACCAGGCATCGATCCAAGCCACCTTCAGCACCCGCGGGACGGTGCCGAAGCTGACCCCCGAGCAGCAGCTGGCGATCTACCGCGTGACCCAGGAGAGCCTCTCCAACATCGCCCAGCACGCGCAGGCCCGAAGCGTCAATGTCGAGCTGTCGTTCGTCGGGCGCACCGTGCTGCGAATCAGCGACGACGGCTGCGGCTTCGTGACCGCCCGCGCCGGCGGTCTGGGGTTGAGCGGAATGCGCGAGCGGGCGCTGCTCGCCGGCGGACGGTTGTCGATCTGGTCCAGTCCCGGTAGCGGTACTCGCGTCGAATTGACGATTCCGTGAGCAGATGCGCATCCTGATCGCCGACGACCACGGGATCGTCCGAGCCGGCATCCGGCTTCTGCTCGAGCGCCAGCCCGGTCTCGACGTCGTCGCCGAAGCCGCCGACGGAGTCGAGGCGGTCGAGCAGGCCCTTGCCGCGCGGCCCAACCTGAGCATCCTCGACGTCGGGATGCCCCGCATGAGCGGCCTTCAGGCCGCCCGGGCGATCAGGTCCCACCTGCCCGACTCGCGCGTCCTCATCCTCTCGATGCACGACGACGAGCGCTACCTGTTCGAAGCGCTCAAGGCCGGCGCGTCCGGGTACGTGCTCAAGCGCGAGGCCGACCAGGACCTGGTCGGAGCGGTGCACGCGGTCGGCCGGGGCGAGGCGTTCCTGACCAACGCGGCCGAGCGCTCGATCATCCGTCAATGGATGGCCGACGGCGCGGAGGGTCCGGCCGTCCCGCTCACCCCGCGTGAGGAGGAGGTCGTCAAGCTCATCGCCGAGGCCCACACGAACGCCCAGATCGCCGAGATCCTGCACCTGTCGGAGAAGACGATCGAGTCCCACCGTGCGAACGTGCTGCGTAAGCTCGGGATGCGCGACCGGGTGGAGCTGGTTCGCTACGCGATCCGGCGCGGACTGGTCCAGCCCTGAGGCGAAGAGCTGCGCGCACCGAGCGATCAGCCGCCGCAGTGGCGACGGGTGGCAGACGTCTACGATCGGCGGCGTGAAACCTCCCGTGGAGAGCATCGCGGCACCGCCGTTCCCGGGCCGGCTGACCTGGATCAACAGCGAGCCGCAGCGCACCGATCAACTGCTCGGGGCGCCCGTGCTGATCGAGTTCTGGGATTTCTGCCGGGTGAACTCGATCCGCACACTGCCCTACATGCGCGCCTGGCACGAGCGCTACGCGCCGGCGGGCCTGCGCGTGATCGGGGTGCACGCCTCGGGCTTCGAGCCCTCCGCCGATCCGGAGGCCGTCCGGGCCGCAGTGACCCGTCTCGGCATCACCTATCCGGTCGTGGTCGACGCCGAGCTCGAGATCTGGAGCCTGTACGGGAACCTCGGCTGGCCCGCCCGCTACCTGTTCAACCAACAGGGCAGGCTGTTCGAGTACCACTACGGCGAGGGCGCCTACGCGGAGACGGAACTGGCCATCCAGGAGCTGCTCGGCTCCCGTCGCGAGCCGGTCCGAGCGCAGCGCCCCGATGACGAGCCCGACGTGTTGCTCTCGCCCCAGTCACCCGATGTCGCGGGACCGTACTCGGGACCCTACGAGGCCGGGGCGGTCTGGGCCGTGCTCGAGGGCAGCGGCGTGGTCGTCGCCAACGGGCGCCGGATCGAGGTCACCCATCCGGGCGCGTACGAGCTCGTGGCGCACGATCGCCACACCGTGGGGGTGCTGGCGCTCGAGCTGCCCGGGTCCGTTCGCTGCCACGCCGTCTGCTTCACCCCCGGGGCGCCGGCGCGCTGAGCGCGACGAACGGCGCGGTCGCGTCGAGCAGCGAGCGGAGGCGCGGGCTTCGCTCGTCCTCGAGCCATGCCGCGTAGCCCGGCCAGTACGGACTGTCCTGCGGCGGATCGCCGAGGAACTGCGGTTCGTGCACCCAACAGCCCGTGTTCGTCAGCTGCGCGCCCGAGGCCGCCCGCCACTCGGCGGCGTGATCGCGCGGCAATGGCCCGGCGCGATGCGTGTGGCCGAAGATCACATGCGCCGCACCGACCCCCAGGCGGGACACGACCTCGCCGGTTGCCCGCAGCGCGGCCCGGCGCAGGTTCGGCGGCGACAGGTTCGCGCTCAGCGGCCCGAGCCCGGCCCGGTTGAGGGTCGCGATCAGCGCGGGGAACCCGGCCACCGCGGCCCGACGGCGCAGCGAGCGGCGACCGCCGCCGCCCGCGAGCGCTCCCCAGGCCTGCGCCGAGGCTCCGTGCGAGCTCTCGCCCAGGTCGGGGCCGCCGCTCTGAGCCACGGCGTGAATCCAGGCGTACACCGGAGCCAGCGTCGCCTCGTAGTTCTCGGCCCGCCGCGGGCCGCCCGGCGGCTCGTGGACGATCTTGGCCATCACCCCCGCGCCCAGGCGCTCGAGCATCGGCACGGTGGTGTGGCGGTCGCAGTAGTGGCCGTGCATCGCGTAGACGTCCTCGCGCAGCCAGACGCCGGGATAGGCGGCTCGCACGCTCGCGGGGGCGAGCCAGCGCGCGACGGTGGCCAGCGTCTCCCCGGCGCGCCAGTCGACCTCCGACTCGAGCCCGAGCGGTGGCGGTGGCCCGGTGCGCGTGCGCCGCTCGAGCCAGGGCTCGGCCAGGTGGTGGTCATGGTTGCCGGGGACGATCACCACCTCGCAGCCCGCCCCGAGCGCAGCGCCGATCTCCTGGAAGGCGGGCTTGGCGATGGCCAGCGCATCGCGGACGGGTCCATGCCGAAGCTCGATCGCGTCGCCGAGCAGGACCAGCCGGTCAGCGTCGCCGAGCGCCTCGAGCAGCGGTCCGCGCAGCTCGGCGCTGCGCAGCAGATCCCGGCCCGTGTGCGCGCCGAGATGCAGGTCGGAGATGACGAGGGTGCGCAGGCTGCTTCCAGGAACCGGTCAGGAGGGCGCCGCGGCGGTGGCCATCGCCTGGCGGATGGCCTTGGGGAGCATGAAGCGCACGTCCTCCTTGACCACCTCGAGCTCCTGGACGTCGTCGGTACCGCGGGCGCGGAAGAACTGGACCAGCCGCTGCACCAGCTCGTCGGGCGCGCTCGCGCCGGAGGTGATCCCGACCACGCGCTTGTCCGCGAGCCATTCCTCCAGTACCTGAGTCTCGTTGTCGATCAGGTACGACGCGGCTCCGTGCTCGCGCGCGACCTCGACCAGGCGGTTGGAATTCGAGGAGTTACGTGAGCCGATCACGAGCACGAGGTCGCACTCGCGGGCGAGCTGCTTGACCGCCGCCTGGCGGTTGGTGGTGGCGTAGCAGATGTCGTCGGTGCGAGGACCGACGATGGCCGGGAAGCGCTCACGGAGCCGGTTGATGAGCGTGCGCGTCTCGTCGACCGACAGGGTCGTCTGCGAGATGTAGGCGACCTTCTCGGGATCGTCGACCTCGAGCGCGTCGGCGTCGGCCTCGTTCTCGATCAGCACGATGTGATGGGGCGCCTCGCCCATCGTCCCCTCGACCTCCTCGTGCCCGGCATGCCCGATCAGGACGATCGTGTAGCCCTCGGCGGCGAACTTCTTGGCCTCGACATGGACCTTGGTCACGAGCGGACAGGTGGCGTCGATCGTGTGCAGGCCCTGGTGCTCGGCGTTCGCGTGCACGCTGGGCGCAACCCCGTGAGCCGAGAACACGACGGTCGCCCCCTCGGGGACCTCCGTCTCGGATTCGACGAACACGGCACCGCGGGCGCGCAGCTGTTCGACCACGTGCTTGTTGTGGACGATCTCCTTGCGCACGTACACGGGGGCGCCGTACAGCTCCAGCGCACGCTCCACGGTCTGGACGGCGCGATCGACGCCGGCGCAGTAGCCGCGTGGGGCGGCGAGCAGCAGTTTCTCGGGTATCGCAGTCACGGCCGACAGTGTAGGCGCAGCGAAGCCGCGGCTCCATCCGTTCCCCGCACGCCCCCGGGCGTCACCGCCCCGAGCCGCGGGTCACGGTGGTCTGCGTCTGGCGCGCGGCCGTGTGCGCCGCACCACCGAACAGCCAGCTGAAGCCGTTGATCGCCAGCAATACGAACGCGAGCCCCAGGACCAGCTGAATCAGGAGGGCGATCACGAGCACCCGGACCGACAACGCGGACGAGCCTAGTCGTTGGCCGTCACAGCGTCGAGCAGCTCCGCGAACCGCTCGCGGGCCGCCTCGCGGCGGGTCGGTACGTGCTCGCGGGGCACGTTGTCGGCCGGCGGGTCGTAGCCGCGCAGGACCTGACGGGCCACGGACGCGCGATGGACCTCGTCGGGGCCGTCGTAGATCCGGGCCGCCCGCGCGTAGCGGTACATCGCCTCCAGCGGGAGATCGGTCGAGTACCCGAGCGAGCCGTGGGCCTGCAGGGCGCGGTCGACGACGTCGTGCAGCACCTGAGCGCCGAAGAACTTGATCAGCGCGATGTCCGTGCGAGCGGCGGCGACACCCTCGGTGTCCATCTTCCACGCCGCGTGCAGCGTCATCAGCCGCGCGGCCTGCATCTGCGCGGTGGAGTCGGCGATCCAATTCTGAACCGTCTGCTTCTCGGCCAGCGTCGAGCCGTGAGCGTAGCGGTAGAGCGAGCGCTCGCAGAGCATGTCGAACGCGCGCCGGGCCACCCCCAGCCAGCGCATGCAGTGGTGGATGCGCCCCGGGTACAGGCGTTGCTGGGCGATCAGGAACCCGGCACCGCGGGCGCCGAGCAGCGCATCGGCGGGGATCCGCACATCCTCGTAGGCGATCTCGGCGTGGTTGCCGTAGGCGCCGTAGCTGTCCCACGGGTGCTCCATGGTCGGGACGTCGCGGAGGATCCGCACACCCGGGGTGTCGGCGTCGAGCACGAACATCGAGGCCCGCTGGTGACGGCGCGCGTCCGGGTCGGTCACCGCCATCACGATCAGGAAGTCCGCGATCGAGCCGTTGGAGGAGAACCACTTGCGGCCGGTGATCACCCATTCGTCGCCGTCGCGCACCGCCGCGGTCTGCAGCAGCGTCGGGTCCGATCCGGCGGTGTCGGGCTCGGTCATGCTGAAGGCGGATTTCAGATCGCCGGCCAGCAGCGGATGCAGGTAACGGTCCTTCTGCTCAGGCGTGCCGGCGAGCGCGAGGATCTCCGAGTTGCCGGAGTCCGGCGCCGCGTTGCCGAACGCGAGCGGCGCAATCGGGCACGAGCCCAGGATCTCGTGCATGAGCCCGAGCTTGACCTGCCCGTAGCCCTGACCGCCGAGCTCGGGGTCGAGATGAGCCGCCCACAGACCCTGCGCCTTGACCTCGGCCTGGAGCGGTCGCATGGCCCGCTCCAAGCCGTCCCATCCGAGCTCGGGCACGATCGTCTCGAGCGGCCAGATCTCCTCGCGCACGAACGCGCTCATCCAATCGAGCTTGCGCTGGAAGTCAGCGTCGGTGGAGAAGTCCCAGGCCATACGTCCTGGGGTGGAGCCTATCGCGGCACACGGTAGGCTTGGCGCCAACGTCCTGCATGCGTCCCGAGGGTTTTTTTCGATGCCTCAGCAGCACCTCGATCGGCTGACTTCCATCGACGCGTCTTTCCTGCATCAGGAAGGGCCGGCGTCGCACATGCACATCGGTGCCGTGCTCCTGTTCGCAGGGCCCCCGCCCGACTTCACCGACTACCTCGATCACGTGCGCGGTCGCCTGCATCTCGTCCCGCGCTACCGCCAGAAGCTCGCCACCCCGCCGCTGGAGACCGGCCGCCCCCTGTGGATCGACGATGAGAGCTTCAACATCGAGTACCACGTGCGCCACGCCGCGCTGCCCTCGCCCGGCACCGAGGACCAGTTGTTCCAGCTCACGGCTCGAGTCGCATCGCAGCAACTCGACCGCTCCAAGCCGCTGTGGGAGAGCTGGCTCGTCGAGGGCCTCGAGGACGACCGCTTCGCGCTCATCTTCAAGACGCATCACTCGCTCGTCGACGGCGTCTCCGGCGTCGATCTCGCAACCGTCCTGTTCGACCTCAGCCCCGAGCCGGCTCCTCAGGCCGCCGACCTCGAGCCGTGGAAGCCGCGTCACGAACCGTCAGCGGCGGATCTGGTCCTCGCCGGCCTGCGCGGGGTGGTCACCACCTCGGCGGAGATGCTCGCCCGAGCGCTGTCGGCGGCCACCCGGCCGGCCTCGTCGTTCGGCGTGATTCGCGATGCCGCAGAGGGGATCGGCGAGATCGTCTGGGCCGGGCTCAACCCGGCGCCCGAGACGCCGCTCAACGTCGAGATCGGGCCCCATCGCCGGTACTCGGTGGTGCGACAGGAGCTGGCCGAGTACAAGGAGGTCAAGGACCATCTCGGCGGGACCGTCAACGACGTCGTGCTCACCGTCGTCTCCGGCGCGCTCGCGCGGTGGCTGCGCTCTCGCGGAGTCCGGACCGAGGGCCTGGAGATGCGCGCCCTCGTCCCCGTCTCGGTGCGGGCCAAGGACGACGGCTCCTCGCTCGGCAACAAGCTCACGGTGATGCGCGGTCCGCTACCGGTCTACATCAAGGATCCCGTCGCGCGGCTGCGCTTCGTCCGGCAGGCGATGGACGGCCTCAAGGAGTCAAAGCAGGCGGTCGGCGCGGCCACGCTCACGGCCGTCAACAACCTTGCCCCCCCGACCGTGCTCGCCCAGGCCTCGCGCCTGAACTTCTCCACCCGGCTGTTCAACCTGCTGGTGACCAACATCCCCGGTCCCCAGCTGCCGCTCTACGTGCTCGGGCGCAAGCTCGAGGACCTCTTCCCGATCGCCTTCCTGCCCGCCAACCACGCACTGGCGATCGCGATCATGTCCTACGACGGCGGCATCGACTACGGACTGCTCGGCGACTACGACGCCCTGCCCGACATCGAGGTGATCGCCGACGGGATCCGCGACACGCTCGACGAGCTGCTCGAGGCCGCGCGGAGCAAGGCCGCTCGCGGCCGCTCGGGCTCGGGGCGGCAGGACGCCGATCGGGATGCCCTGGAGGCCGAGCTCGATCTGAGCGGCTCGGACTCGAATGGGGACGGGGACGCGCGTGAGGACCCCGAGAACGGTCACCAGCCCGCCAAGATCATCCCGTCGTCCAGCGCGCGGTCCAAACACGGACCCGCTGCGGACATGCGGGCCAAGCGGGCGCGCGGGGACCGGCCGGCGCGGAGGTTGCCGGAGGGGTAGGGCTGCAGAGTGCTGACCGTGCCCGGGAGGTGCGGCCGATCACGGCGGCCCTGCCGACCCTCCCTCTACTCCACCGCCGTCGTCACCCGCGCCGGATGCGCCTCCCGGTTCCCGGCCCGATCGACGGCCACCGAGGAGAAGCCGTAGCTCCGGCCCCGCCGACCCGTGAACCGGAGCGAGTGGCGGCGGGTGCGCGCCAGCAGCCGCGGGCGGGCGCCGGGCGTGACCACGTAGATGTCGTAGTGGTCGATCCCGGAGGCGATCAGCCCGGGCCGCGTCTGATCGTGGCCTGACCAGCTGAGGGTGAAGGTCAGACTGCGGGTCCGCGCCGGGACCCGCAGGCGCGAGACGGGCGCGAGGCGGTCGAGGCGCCTGATCGCGTCGAGCGCAGCGCCGGCGTTGAGGATGCCCCACCCCAGCTCGGACGACCAGCCTCCAGTCCGCGTCGCGGTCTGCTTGAGCAGCCGCAGCACGTCGTGCAGCGACGCGTAGGGATTGAGGACCCGCATCATCGCCGCCGTGGCCGCGACCTGTGGGGCGGCCATCGAGGTGCCCCGGAGGTAGGCGTAGCGGTCCTCGCCGCCGAACGCGGTACGGCAGTAGCACGGCGAGGGTGACTGTTCCAACTGGGTGAGCGTGCCGGGGAAGGCACCGAAGAGCCCGGGCTCGGGACCGACTCCGGCCCCCGCAACGGCGCTGGCCTCCACCGTCCCATACGCCGCCAGCGAGATCTCCGACCCGAACCCCGCGAAGCTGGCCCGGGCGCCACCGAAGTCAGCTGCCGTGACGTCGAGCCCGATCCCGGCGTTGATGTTCGGGCCGGTGCCCGCGGGCTGGACCACGTTGGCCGGGTCGCCCTCCTCGCTGCCGGGGTAGTCGGCCGCGGCCGCTACGAGGACGACCTTGTGGGCGGCGGCATAGTCGAGCGCACGCACCTCGGCCGCCGGCGCCGCGTCGGTGGTCGCCATCGAGGGGCCGAAACTCATGTTGATCGCCTGGACGCCGCGCTTGGTGGCGTCGACGATCGAGCCGGCGATGCTCGAGTCCGAGAAGTCGGTCTTCTCGATCACCAGCCGGCAGTCGTAGCCGGCGCCGGCCATACCCAGGTGGTTGTTCGTCGCCGCGCAGGCCAGCGACGCGACGTGCGTCCCGTGGCCCACCTGGTCGGTGCCGGCGGGACCGCTGTCGTCCGAGGGATCCTGTTGGTCGATCGGCGGGACAGCGAGCTTGGAGGCGAGGTCGGGGTGCGTGGCATCGATCCCGGTGTCGATCACGCCGACGAGTGCTCGGGCGCCGTGGGTGATCGACCAGGCGCGGTAGAAGCCCTCTCGCGCCAAGTACCACTGCACGACCCCGGTGACGGAATCGGTGGCCGTGAGGGCCGGGTCGTCAGGGATCGCGCGCGGCACGTAGCGGCGCTCGAGCCCGACCGAGGCCACCCCGGGCAGCAGTCGCAGCACGCGGGCCAGCGCCACCGGCGGCACGCCGGCCGGCGGGCGCACGGTGATCAGGCCGATCTCCGGCACCGATCTCCCGGCCAGGCGGGCACCGGCGCGAGCCAGCACGGCCCTGAAGGTGCCGACGGCCGCACTCCACCGAGCGATCGAGCAGCACGAGCACGTTGCCGGTCAGCGTCGGCCCCGAGACACCGCCCAGCCCGGCGACACCGGCCGGGGCTGCGAACGCGGTGGCGCTCGATGCCGCGAATCCCAGGATGCCAGCGATCAGCGCGATCGGCGCGCGACGTCGGAACACGCCGCCAGCATAGGCGGACGGAGCCCGGGTGGGCGGGGTCGAATGGACCCGCTCGCAGCTCCGGTATTCCGCTAGGCTCGCGTTCACAATGTCTGATGACCTGATCGGGCCGAACGAGATCGCCTTCCACCTCGAGTTGACGGCGGCGCAGCTGAAGATCGTGCACACAGCGCTGAAGTCCCTGTATGACGACCTCGGGCACGAGGAGAGCGACGTCGAGCAGATCGTGGCCGCCGTGCTGGCAAAGCTGCCGGGGGAGCATGAGATCCGGGCCATCGACCTTGACCGCGAGCTGCACCGCGGCGAGCCGGCCTGACGTTCCGCAGCGTGGCTCACCCGGTCGCGGAACGGCCGCCGGCGGACTTTGTTGCGCAAGTCGCCAACCTGAGGCCCGCTCGGGGGTTCTGACCTCTGGCGGGGGACCTCGGCGTCACCTGGTCCCCACCGATCCGCCCAAGTCTCGGCCGGTGGAGCCGTCGCCCCCTGAGCGGCACGCTGGCGGGCGGACCCAGCCGGGCGGGCCCGATGGATCGGGCCCGCCCGGTGCCCCATCACGGCATCGGGCGGGGCAGCGTCAGGCCGGGCGCTGCTCGATCAAATACGCGACCGTACCGGAGACGAGCTCGATGCGCTCGTCGCCCACGACGAGCGTCACCCACCGCCCGCCGGCGCGATCGATCGTCGACCTGACCTCGGCGGCGGACCCGTCGACCAAGAACTCCTTGCCCGTGGTGAGCCCCACGCGTGTGTTAGCCATTCCGGCCTCCTGGTTTTAGTGCGTCCGAGTTTCCAACTCACGACGCGGGTGAAAGCGGCGGGCGCCAGGCTCAGAAGCCGAGCGCGAACTTGGCGTCTTCGCTCATCCGCTCAGGCGACCACGGAGGGGAGAACGTCATCGTGCTGCGGACATCCTCCACACCGTCGAGTTCCCGCACGAACTCGTCGATCTGCTCGGACACCTGAGGTCCGATCGGACAGCCGGGACTGGTGAGCGTGAACGTGACGTCGACGGTGCCGCCGTCGACCTTGACGTCGTAGATCAAGCCGAGCTCGACGAAGTCGAGCCCGAGCTCCGGATCGATCACATCGCGCAGAGCATCGGTTACTTCATCGACTGAAGGCATGCTCGTGAGTCTAGACATCGCGACCTTGGTTGCGAGAGATGACGTGCTTTCTGTAGGTTTGGGACCATGGTCGAGTTCGATGCACAGCCGCCCACGCTCCGCTGCCGCGGAGATGAGGACCGGAGCACGCAGGGGTGTCGCCGGCCGGCGCTCACCCGCGCGATCCGCGCCCAGGGCGACGTCGTCGTCGATCTGTCCGAGCTCTCGTTCGCGGACCCCTCGCTGATGCTCGACCTGGCCATGCTTGCCCGCCGGCTGCGGGCTCAGGGGTGCGCCATCCGGTTGCAGGGCGCTCAGCCGCAGATCGGCACGCTGATCGAGCTGGTCGGGCTGCACCGCCTGCCGGGCGTCAGGTTCGACGGCGCCGCGCCCGCGCCGGCCTGAACGCACCAAACCCGCCGGGCCGGGACACCGGCCGCACTGAGTAGCCTTGTCAGTGATGGTCTTCCTGTCCCTCGTTCTGCTCGTGCTCTGGCCGGTGGCCGAGCTGGTCGTGTTCATCAAGGTCGCCGAGGCGATCGGCCTGCTCGATGCGTTCCTGCTGCTGATCGCGGCGGTGCCGCTCGGGATCTGGGCGCTGCGCTCGCAGAGCCGCTCGGCCTGGCGGCGCCTGTCGACGGCCGTTGCCGAGCGCCGGACGCCGACAAAGGAGGTGCTCGACGGCACGCTCGTGCTGATCGGTGGCTGCCTCCTGATCGTGCCCGGATTCATCACCGACGCACTCGGGGTCCTGCTGCTGTTCCCGCCGACCCGAGGCCTGACGCGATGGATCGCGCTACGCGCGATCGAGAGCCGGTTGATGATCGGGGTGGTCCGATTCTCCACGCGCGGCCGGCGGCCCGATGACGTGGACTCGACGGCGACCGACGTCCGACCGCCGGGATTGCAGCCATGAGCGCAGGTGGGCGCGAGTATCGGACGGTGGCATTCGGCGATGTCGACGCCGGTGTCTGGGTCGCCGCCCGCGCCTGCGCCGACGGCGGGCCGGGCGCGGCGAGCGTCCTCGGGCGAGCGGCGGTGCCGGAACACATCGATGCCGAGATCAGCGCGCCTGATGCCGATGGGGACTGGACGCTGAGCGCAGAGGGCGTCGAGGTGCAGTTCGCACCGGCGGGCGATGCCGTGGAGCTCGAGCTCGGCACCACCGGGCTGGTCGCGATCGACCAGCCCTGCCTCGTCCGCGGCGCGGTCAGCTTCGACGGCAAAGCCCATGAGTTCGAGGTCCTCGGCCGGCGCGGCCGGCGATCGGAGCCGGACTGGTCGCGGCTCGGCTCGGTCCGCGAGCTGGCCGCGTGGGTCGCGCCGACCGCGTCAGTGGTCGTGATCGCCGCCCGGCCGCGGAAGACCCGCGGGCACGAGGACGATGCGCTGGCCGCCTTCCTGTTCGAGGGCGGCGTCGCGACACGGGTCAACGACCCGCGGCTCTCGACCACGTACGACGCCAATGAACTGCCGATCAAGGCGGGCGTGGAGCTGTGGATCGGCGAGGAGGAGAACGAGTACCCGCGCCGCGGGGCAGGCGAGGCCGCAGCCCTCGCCGCCGTTCGCGACGACGATGGCGCGCGCCGGACGCTGATCCCGTTCCGGTGGCGCATGGCGGGCGGCGAGGGCACGGGCCTCTACGAGCTCGCCGAGCCGCCGGCGAACGCGTCGCGGAGCTGAGCATGGGCCGGATCGACGCGGTCCTGAGCGACTTCGGCGGCGTGCTCACGTCCCCCCTGGTCGACGCCTTCCGGGCCTTCCAGGACTCATCCGGGATCTCGGTCGAGTCGCTCGGTTCGGCGATGGCGGCGCTCGCGCAGCGCACCGGCGCGCATCCGCTGTTCGAACTTGAGACGGGTCGCCTCACCGAGGCGGACTTCCTGTCCGCGCTCGGCACTGAGCTGACCGAGCGGCTGGGTCGCGAGGTGGAGCTGCACGGCTTCGGGGAGGCGTACTTCGACCACCTTGACCCCAACGACCGAGTGATCGAGTACATGCGCTCGCTGCGCCGGCGCGGCCACCGGATGGCGATCTGCACCAACAACGTCCGTGAGTGGGAGCCGCTGTGGCGGGCCATGCTCCCGGTCGACGAGATCTTCGAAGTGGTCGTTGACTCCGCGTTCGTCGGCGTGCGCAAGCCCGATCCGGAGATTTACCAGCTCACGCTCGAACGGCTCGGCGTCAGTGCCGAGACCGCGCTCCTGGTCGATGACATCGAGGTCAACTGCGAGGGCGCGCGCGCGCTCGGCATGCGGGCGGTGTGGTTCCGCTCCACCGAGCAGGCGATCGAGGAGATCGAGGCCGCGCTCGCGGGCTCGTAGCCGGCGCGCCTGGCCTAATTCTCCATGCCCAGCCGATCCCAGCAGTACAGCTCCAGGCACTCGCTCGCGAGCTGTACGCAGCGCTTCTCGGACAGCCAGGGCAGCACGGTGTCGAACGCCTGCTCCTCACCGACTCCGGCCTCGAACGCCTCCTCGCCGCGGAACCCGGCGGCGATCTTCAGCGCCTCTCGGCGGTTGTCGCCCAGCGATGGGAACACGTTGACGAGGAACTCCTTGTTGGGAACCGGATGCCCAACCTCCAGCGACGCGTGCCAGGCGGCGAGCAGCGAGAGGTCGTGCTCGTCGAGGTCTGCGACCGCTTTCGCGTAATGGGACTCGAGCTCGGAGTCGGGGATCTCGTCGACCCAGGCGCGAACCACCTCGCCGAGAATCTGGCGACGTGCCTCACGACCGACCGAGTCGGCGATGACCCGGATTGCGTTCTGCGGTTCGATGAAGCAGAGAGACATGAGAGCTCCGGCTCGATGGTTGCGGTCGACGAGAAGGTAGGCCGTCGGTCGGACGGCACCATCGGCCCGCGGCCGGCCGGCCGGGCGTCGCGCTCAGTCTCCGAGACCGAGCGCGGCGAGCGCTGACTCGAGCGCGCCGGCGTCGGGCTCCACGCGGGGACCGAGGCCTCCGGTGGCGCGGTGGCCGACGCCCCAGTTGTGAAGGCCCAGATCGAGCGCCTCGAGCGGTAGCCCGCACGCCTCGGCGAGCTCCGCGGCACGGCGCTCGAGCAGCAATGAGTCTCCGATCCCCAGCGCACGCTTGGCCGCGATGGTGGCCTCGTTGGTCCCGCCGAACTGCAGCGCGCCGGCGCGCAGCTCGTAGACGCCCAGGCGCCCGAGCGTGACCAGCAGGTCGAAGCGGGCCTCGCGGGTCAGGCCCGGCAGCCCGAGCCGCTCGTAGGCCCGTGCGAACCGGCGCTCGGCGGTCCACGCGGCCTCGCCGGTGAAAGCGGCCGCCTGCGAGCCCGCCCGTCCTGCCCAGGCGCGATAGGCGTCGATCGTGCGCGTCCCCTGAGTGGGGTCGACGGCCGTCCGCGGCCCCGGCTCGGCGGCGTCGAGCTGTGGCGGCTCTCCCGAGGCCCACGAGGTCCGCGCGGTGCGCACGCCGGCGAATGGGTCCTCGGCGTCCAGCGGGCCCAGATAGGCGATCAGGAAGGCCAGCCAGGTGCGCTCCTCGAGGTCCCCGTCGCCCGCGACCTCGGCGTAGCACCCGGGCGGGTCCTCGCTCAGGAGCCGCAGCCGCGTGGCGGCGAAGGCCAGCTCTTCCGCCAGCCGCTCGGCGTCCGCGCTCGACTTCAGGCCCGGCACCAACCGTGAGTGGTAGCCGTCGTCGGCGCCCCGGGCGAGCCGGCTGACGCGCACGCCGGTGCTGCGGCCGTGGTTCGCGGTGGGCTTCATGGCCGCCGGCTGCCGCGGCCGACTCGAGCTCGGCGCGCTCGACGACACCACGGCCCGCAACTCGACGGACTGCTCACGCGAGCAGATGGGGCAATTCTGGACGAGGCGGTTGTGGCGGCAGAAGGTCGGCATCTCAGTGCATCGTCTCACGCCTCGGCTTCGCCGGCAGCCGAGGCGTCGCGACGGTGACGATACGCCCGTGCCTTCGCCCGGTTGCCGCAGACCTCCATGTTGCACCAGGCGCCGGAACGATTCTTGGTGTGATCGTAGAAGGCGAACTCGCAGGCGTGCTCGCGGCAGGCCTTCAGCCGTTCCCAGGTGCCGCCGGCGATCGCGGCGTGGATGATCACCAGCAACCGCCCGAGTGCGCCGGCGACGCCGCGGGCCTCGGGCTCGAGCCATGCGCTGCCGTCCCCGCCGAAGCGCAATCTGAGGCGAGCACGCGCCGCCGCCGCGTCGACAGCCGCGCCCGCCGCGGCGGGCGCCGGCGTCCCGTTGTGAGCCAGTAGGAGCGCCCGCAGCGCCTCGCGCAGCTCGATCGCCTCGGTCAGATCGGCCCGCGTGGCCCGCACCTCAGCCGGGGCCAGCCCTCGGGTCTGCAACCAGGCGCCGAGGTCGCCGGGACTGCCGAGCTCCTCGGTGCCGTCCTCGATGTCGTGGGTGTTGACGAATTCGCGCACCAGCTCGAGCTCGCCGGGGGCCGTCTTCTTGGTCATCACCACCCATCTTACTTGACTGGTTATGTAACTGGCTATAGTCATTTAGTCGGTTACGACGACGAAGGAGGCTCGTGTGTTTTCCAGCCATCTGACCTACCTGGCCGCCCGAGAGCGCCAGCGGGAGCTGCTGCGTGCCGGTGGGCACGGCAGGCCCGACGGAGGCGACACGCCGATCACCCGTGTGACGCTCCGCTACGCGGTGGCCGCCGACCGGACCCGGCTGCACCGCCTGGCCGAGCTCGACTCGGCCGAGCCGCCGCGGGGCACCGCGCTCGTGGCCGAGGTCGACGGTCGCCTGCGGGCCGCGCTGCCGCTCGACGGCGGCGCACCGATCGCCGACCCGTTCCATCGCGGCGCCGAGTTGGTCGAACTGCTGCGCATGCGCGCGGCCCAGCTCGTCGGCTCGGGCCGGATGGGGTAAGGAGACGCCGCCGGCGGCGGGGTCAGCGGGCCGCGTCGGCGGGGGTCGCCGATGCGTCCTCGGCGCGGTACTGGCGCAGTAGCCGGCGCTCGCCGTCGTGCTTGGGGAACATGAAGAACACCAGCGCGGCGCCGAGCACGATCGCGATGAGCCCGGCGCCGTAGGCCCAATTGGCGCCCTGCAGGAAAGCCGTCTTGGCGCCCGCGACGATCTGCTTGGCGTACTGGGGATACTGCGACGCCACGGCCTCGGCGCTGGAGAAGGACTTCGTCAGCTCGTTCTGCACCGTGCTCGTCACCTGAGCGCTGTGCGGCGATGCCGCGATCGTCGCCGCCACCGCCGCCGCGTAGCCGGCCGTCAGCAGCGCGCCGAGGATCGACTGCATGATCGCGCCGCCGAGGTCACGCTGCAGATCGGCGGTCCCCGACGCCATGCCCGCGCGCTTGACGGGCACCGATCCGGTCAGCGAGTGGGAGGCCGGCGTGCCCGCGAAGCCGACGCCCGCTCCCACCAGTGCGTACGCCAGCCCGACCTCCCAATAGGACGTGCTCTGCGTCCACAGCGCGAGCATCGTCACGAACCCGAGCAGGCAGAACAGGTATCCCACGAGCAGGGTCACCCGGGCGCCGCGCGCCTCCACGAGCTTCGCCGACAGGGGCGCCGTGAGCACCATGAAGACGGCGCCCGGGATGATCGAGGCGCCGGCGGCGAGCGTCGAGTAGCCGAGCACGTTCTGGAGGAACTGCTGGCCGATGAACATCGCCGCCATCAACGACCCGAACACGATCACGCCGGCGCAGGCCGCGACCCAGAAGACCCGCCGGCCCGCCACCTTGAGGTCGTAGAGCGGATTCCCCGCCCGGCGCTGGCGGAGCACGAACCCGATCAGCGCGGCCACGGCGATGATGCCGAGCCCGGCGGCCAGGGTCCCACGACCGGGTGTCGGGGCGAAGTTGATCGCCAGCACGAATGCCGCCACCAGCACCACGGACAGGATGCCGCCGAGGTGGTCGACGGGATCGCTCGACTCGTTGACGTGCGCGGGCACGAACCACCAGGCCATCAGCAGAGCCACCAGCGCGAGCGGCAGTGAGAGCAGGAAGACCGAGCCCCACTGGAACTTCGTCAGCAGCAGTCCGGCCAGCAGCGGGCCGAGCGCGGAGATCGAGCCGCCCAGGCCCGACCACAGCGCGATCGACCTGGTGCGGGCCGGCCCCGCCCACAGCGCGGTGATCAGCGCGAGGGTGGTCGGGTAGGCCATCCCGGCAGCCAGGCCGCCGAGCAGGCGGGCCGCGAAGAGGACACCGATCGTCGGCGCCAACGACGCCAGCAGCGAGGCCGGGATGGCCAGCGTCGTCCCGACGATCAGCATCGTCCTGCGCCCGTAGCGGTCGCCGACCGCGCCCAGGTAGAGCACGGATGCCGCGAGGCCGAGTGAGTACCCGACGGCGACGAGGTCGAGCGCAGACTGGCCGGCGGTGAACGCCTTCCCGATGTCCGGCAGCGCCACGTTGGCCACCGCCAGGTTCAGGTTTGCCACCGCCGCGACGAGGATCAGCGCCGACAGCACCAGCCCCGAGCGAGCCGGCCCGGACGAGGTGGGCATGCCGGCGCCGTTGCTGCCCGAGGGCTGGACGCTGGACGGGGTGGTCGCTCGGATCGTGGGCACTGGTTCTCCGAATCAAGGGAAGAGACCTGCACAGAGCATCGGCTCTGGGGCGCTCGTCGCATCCTCCTGATCGGCTGACGCGGCGTCAGCCGTTAGCGCACGACGGCCACGTCGGTCCGCGCCTCGTCCTGCTGCGCCCGAGCGGCCTCGCTGCGGCGGTGCTCGCGTCCCCGCTCGATCACCTCGCGGAAGCTCTTGAAGCGGAAGATCAGCACCAGTGCCGCGAACCCGAGCGCCGAGGTGAGGATCGCGGTCGCGATCTGCTGGCCGACCGAGAACGCGGCCACGGTCGCCGAGCCGGCCTTGGTGGCGAAGATGGAGACCAACAGCGCCTGCTGCACGCCGGCGCCGCCGGGCGTGAACGGAAACACCGAGGCGACGACCTGCACCGCGAGGACGAGCAGCGCGTTGGTGACCGAGCCGCCGATGTGGAAGGCGTCGAGCATCGCCCAGTAGGCCGCGAACCGGGCGATCCAGCTGGCGAACTGCCAGGTGGCCATCTTCCGTGCCCAGAGCCGGCGATCACGGAGCACGGTGAGCCCTTGGCGGACGCGCTGCCAGAAGGCGCGCACCCGCGCGGAGAGCAGCGCGAAGGCGATCATGAAGCCGATCCCCAGGAGGGTGAGCACGAGCAGCGCGAAGCGCGGGTGCGAGGCGAAGAAGCTGATGTCGAACGCGGGCAGCTTCGAGAAGTCCGGCGGCTTGGGGAACACGCCCTGGGTGAAGGCGAAGCACATCACCAGCAGCCCCATCCCCCAGTCGAACACGACGCCGGTCGAGAGGGCGGCCGCGATGGTGGGGTAGCTGCCCGACGGGATCGAGACGCGGACCAGAAACAGCTGCACGATGTTCCCGCCGCCGAGCGGAAAGACGTTGTTGACCGCATAGCCGGCCATGTAGGCGCCCCAGATGTCGCGCCAGCGGACGGTCTCGTGCGGATAGGCGATCTGCACCGCGTTGTAGAGCGCGCGCGAGCGGAGAGTCAGGTACAGCGTGTACAGCGCCAGGCCGAGCAGCAGCGAGGTCCAGCTCAGGTTCGTGAGGTGTGAGAAGAACTGCCCTGCCGAATCCAAGAACCCGCTGACGGTGCTGCCGATCGACGCCTGATGCTGGACGTGGAGCACGCCGACGGTCGGGTACAGGCCGTAGTTCAGGGGGACGGGCGCCGTCATCGACACAAGTTCGCATACCCGGACCGCGGACCGGGCCGATGCGGCTCGTCAGCAGACCCGGGGCTCATGAAAAAAGCCCGGGGGGCCCAGATCCATCTGGGCCCCCCGGAGAGTCAGGGAAGTGGGGGCGCAGTTCCCTGACCGACAGGGGCGAGTTTCCCCGTCCCAAGTTAAGCGCAAACCTAAAGTCTGCTCCTCGCCACGTGCCCTCTCTATCGCGAGGTACCCACTGTGAGGTGAAAACTACCAGCCTCAACAACCTGCAGGGGAAAAGCTGCGGCGATTTGACGAAAAAGCGGACTCCGGTCCTCGGCTCAGCGACGGGCGTCGGGCCCGCGCGTCCCCGGTCCGCTGAAGAACTCCTCGCCCGGCCTGACCGTGCCTGCGGCTTCCGCCTCGTGGCGAAGCGTCCGGTCGGCCTCGCCGCTCCAGGCGCCCACGGCCAGCATCTCGCGGTCGGCATCCATCGGGCTACCGCCCAGATCCTTGTTGACGATCCGGGCGCACTTGCGTCCCTCGGCGATCGCGGTCACGATCAGCGACTGTCCGATCCGGGCGTCGCCCGCCGCGTAGACGCCGCCGGTCGACGTGCGGTAGGTCTGTTGCGTGCGGATGTTGCCGCGTCGGTCGAGCTCGAGCCCGAGGTGTCCCACCAGCCCATCGTGCTCGGGGTGCTCGAAGCCGATCGCGATCAGCACCAGATCCGCCTCGAGCACGAACTCGCTGCCGGGCACCGGGGTCAGATCGCGCGAGGAGGTGCCCGTCACCTGGCGGGCGTAGACGTGGCTGACGGCACCATCCTTGCCGCCGAAGCCGGTCACCTCGGTGCCCCAGCGGCGCTCACCCCCCTCCTCGAGCGCATACGTGGTGGGCGTGCGCTTGGGCGGGAGCGGCCAGGGATGCCGCGGGTCGGTACCGCTTCCGGTCAGGGCCTCGTAGACGTCCAGCACGCGCACGTCCGTCGCACCCTCGCGGTGCGAGTTCGAGATGCAGTCCATGCCCGTGTCGCCACCGCCGATCACGATGACGCGTTTGGCGGCGGCCGAGATCTCGGTGCCCGGCGCCGGCAGCCGTGACGGGCGTCCCTCCTGGGCGGCCACCCAGCGATTGCGCTGATAGAGGTAGTCCATGGCCAGATGGATACCGGCCAGATCGCGCCCGGGTGCTTCGATGTCACGCGAGACCCGTGAACCGATCGTGATCACGATCGCGTCGTAGTCGGCGCGCAGCCGCTCGCTCGGAACGTCCACGCCGACCGCCGTGTTGTAGACGAACTCGATCCCCTCCTGTTCGAGGATCGCCACGCGGCGGTCGATGACCGACTTCTCGAGCTTGGCATCGGGGACGCCGAAGCGCATCAGCCCGCCGGGTCCCTCGTCGCGCTCGTACACGGTCACCCGGTGGCCGCAGCGGTTGAGCTCGGCGGCGACGGCCAGCCCGGCCGGGCCGGCCCCGACCACCGCGACCGTCTTGTCCGTGCGTCGATCCGGGACCTCGGGCACGATCCAGCCCTCCGCGAATGCCCGCTCCACGATGGCCAGCTCGATCTGCTCGATCGTCACCGGGTCGTCGTTGATGGCCAGCACGCAGGCCGACTCGCATGGCGCGGGGCAGATCCGACCGGTGAACTCGGGAAAGTTGTTGGTCGCGTGGAGCTGATCGATCGCCTCGCGCCACTTGTCGCGGTAGACGAGATCGTTCCAGTCCGGGATCAGGTTGCCGAGCGGGCATCCCTCGTGGCAGAACGGCACGCCGCAGTCCATACACCGGGCGCCCTGCCGGCGCAGCTCCTCCTCGGGCTGCAGCCCGAAGTACTGCTTGTAGTCGTGCACGCGCTGCTGCGGGTCGCGCTTGTCGAAGCCGACCCGATGGATCTTGAGGAATGCGCCGAGCTCACCCATGTGCGGGTACGGCGATTCGCGTGTCGTGCGAGAGGTTCATGGGGCTGCGGAGACAGCGAGGCGGACCGCGAAATGTACCAGCGCGGCCGCGTTGGTCCTGATACGGGCATCGCGTCCATCCCGGAACGGGCATAGAGTGCGTGCGTGCGCGTGATGCGGCGAGGGCCGGCAAGGCGGGCAAGGTGGGCAGTGGTCGCCGCGATGGCCGCACTGCTTGCGGCCTCGACCGCCGCCGCCGCAGCGCCGAACCCGGTCCTCGGCCCGGCCGTCCTGCTCGCCGCGTCGCCGTGGCATGTACAGGCCGGGCACTCGGTGCAGCTGAAGGGCCGCGTGGTGGACCCGCTCGGGCGCCGCCTCGTGCTCCTGTTCCGCAGCGCCTATCCGTATCCCGTGGCCACCGAGATCGGATCGATGCTCGCCGCGGCCGACGGCTCGTTCGCCTTCACGGTCACGCCCGACCGCAACACGCGCTACCGCGTCACGCTCGCCGGTTCGCCGACGGGGGCGATGGTCCAGGTCGGCGTTGCCTACCCGGTCAGGACGACCGTCAAGGCGCTCCCGCTCGGACGCGCGGCGGTGACGATCACCGTCGCCCATCCAGGCGACCTGCACTGGGGTCGGGCCCCGGTCCACTGGTCCTTCGCCGAGGGCTTCCACGGACGCTTCGCCGGCGCCCCGACCACCCGCACGCGCGACGCGCGCCCGGGCGTCACCGTGATCAGCGAGACGGTCGCCCTGGCCGCCGGTCACTTCCGCTTCCGCGCCTGCTTCCATGCGCCCGGGGACGGGGCCGTGCTCGACGCCGGCGACCCGCCAGGCTGCAGCGGGCGCGGCTATTCGGGCGGCGGATCGCTGCCGTCCGGATTCCCGTCACCGCGGTCGATCACCGCGGCCGCCGCCTATCTGGCCGGGAGGGCCGGCCGCACCGCGTTCGCCGTCGTCGACAGCGAGGGCCGGCTGTCCGGGGTGCACGTCCACTGGACGTTCGTGTCGGCCAGCGTCGTGAAGGCGATGCTGCTGGTCGCCTACCTACGCAAGCTCGATGCCCAGGGACAGCACTACATCGACGGGTACAGCAACTCGTTCCTGTACCCGATGATCAATCAGTCCGACAACTCCGCCGCCACCGCGACGTGGTCGATCGTCGGCAACGGCCGCCTGTACGCGCTGGCCAACGCGGCCGGCATGACCGACTTCTCGATCGTCGGCATCTGGGCCAACGCGCAGATCAGCGCCGCCGACCAGGCCAGGTTCTTCTTCGAGATGGACTCGCTGATCCCGCGCGAGTTCCGCGGCTACGCGCGCAACCTCCTGTCGACCATCGTCGGCTATGAGAGCTGGGGCATTCCGGCGGTGGCCCGCGGGCACCGCTACGCCGTCTTCTTCAAGGGCGGATGGCGCGGCACGGCGCTCGGCCAACTCGTGCACCAGGTGGCACGCCTCGAGCGCCCCGATCACTCCTTCGCGATGGCCGTGATGACCGACGGTGACCCCTCGATGGGTTACGGGATCGAAACGATCGAGGGTCTGACGAACGTGCTGCTGACGGCGCACTGAGGCTCCGGCCGGACGGCCATGGCCGAGATGCTCCAGATCACCCCGCGAGGACCGTTCTCGCTGCAGGCCGCCGCGGAGTTCGGGTTCGGGCCCAACTCGGATCGGACGCTGCGCTACGACGGCGTGATGCGCCTTGGAAGGTGCTGGCGCATGCCGCCGACCTCTACGGACTCCCCGGCGCCGCTGACACTGGAGGGCCTGACCGAGCTGGCCGAGCCGTGGCGCCCGTTCCGGACCTGGGTCACGGTGCTGCTCCGGCTCGCCGGCGACCGCAGCCGTCAGCGATGAGATGTCCTCAGACGCCGACGGCGGTGTCGCGCTCGGCCGCCTCGGCGAGCACGCGCTTGTAGTCGCGCGGCATCACCTTGACGAAGCGCTGGCGCGCGACCTCCCACGAGGCCAGCACGTTGCGCGCCACGATCGAGCCGGTGCGCTGGGCGTGCTCCTTGATCAGCATCCGCAGCTCGTGGGCGTCCTCGTCGGTGAGCGGGTCGAGGTCGACGAGCTCGGTGTTGCAGCGACTGGCGAAGCGGCGGTCCACGTCGTACACGTAGGCCACCCCGCCGCTCATGCCGGCGGCGAAGTTGCGGCCCGTCGGCCCGAGCACCACCACGCGGCCGCCGGTCATGTACTCGCAGCCGTGGTCACCCACGCCCTCGACCACCGCGTGCACGCCCGAGTTGCGCACGGCGAAGCGCTCGCCGGCGAGGCCGCGGAAGAACGCGCGTCCGGCGGTGGCCCCGTAGAGCACGGTGTTGCCGACGATCATGTTCTCCTCGGCGCGGAACAACGCCGACTCGGGCGGCCGCACGGTGACGGTGCCGCCGGAGAGCCCCTTGCCCGTGTAGTCATTCGTCTCACCGCGCAGCAACAGGGTGACGCCGGGCGCAAGCCAGGCGCCGAAGCTCTGGCCGGCCGAGCCCGAGAACGAGATCTCGATCGTGTTCTCCGGCAACCCCAAGATGCCCCGCCGCCGGGCGATCTCGCCCGACAGGATCCCGCCGACGGCGCGGTTGACGTTGCGCACGGGGACGGGGCCGAGCTTGACCGGCTCGCCGCGCTCGAGCGCGGGGGCGCACTTGCGGACCAGCTCCCAATCGAGCGCGTCGTCGAGCACCGGGACCTGCGGACGGGTGCGGTGACGCGGCGCGCCGGCGGGCACGTCGGGCGCCGTCAGGATCATCGTCAGATCGACGCCGCGCGCCTTCCAGTGGTCGATCGCCGCGTCCATCTCGATCAGGTCGGTGCGGCCGATCATGTCCTCGAAGCGGCGCACGCCCAGCGAGGCCATGATCCCGCGGACCTCCTCGGCGATGAACATCAGGTAGTTGACGACGTGATCGGGCGTGCCGCGGAAGCGCTTGCGCAGCTCCGGATCCTGCGTCGCCACACCGACCGGGCAGGTGTTCAGGTGGCAGACCCGCATCATGATGCAGCCCATCGCGATCAACGGCGCGGTCGAGAAGCCGAATTCGTCGGCGCCGAGCAGCGCTCCGATCACGACGTCGCGCCCGGTCTTCATCTGCCCGTCGACCTCGACTGTGATCCGCGAGCGCAGGTCGTTGAGCAGCAGCGTCTGCTGCGTCTCGGCCAGACCGATCTCCCACGGGACGCCGGCGGACTGGACCGAGGACTGCGGCGAGGCCCCGGTTCCGCCGTCGTGCCCGGAGATCGTCACGTGGTCGGCGTTCGCCTTGGCCACACCAGACGCGACCGTGCCGACCCCGACCTCGGACACGAGCTTGACCGACACCGATGCGGTCGGGTTGGCGCAGCGCAGGTCGTAGATCAGCTGCTTGAGGTCCTCGATCGAGTAGATGTCGTGATGCGGCGGCGGGGAGATCAGGCCGACGCCCGGAGTCGAGCTCCGGATCATCGCGATGTAGTCGTCGACCTTGTGCCCGGGGAGCTGTCCGCCCTCGCCGGGCTTCGCCCCCTGCGCCATCTTGATCTGCAGCTGGTCGGCGTTGACGAGATAGTGGATCGTGACGCCGAAGCGGCCCGAGGCCACCTGCTTGATCGCCGAGCGCCGCAGATCGCCGTTGTCGTCGGGGGTGTAACGGCTCGGGTCCTCCCCGCCCTCACCGGTGTTGGACTTGGCGCCGAGGCGGTTCATCGCAATCGCCAGCGTCTCGTGCGCCTCGCGGGAGAGGGCTCCGAGGCTCATCGCGCCGGTGGTGAAGCGCTTGACGATCTCGGTGGCCGACTCGATCTGGTCCAACGGCAGCGGCTCCCTCGCCGTGCGCAGCCTCATCAGCCCGCGCAGTGCCGCCTTGCGCACCGAGTCCTCGTTGACCATGCGCGAGAACTCGGCGTAGGTCTGGGCCGAGTCTCCGTTCTGGCCGCGGACGGAGTGCTGGAGCTTGGCGATCGTGTCGGGGTTCCAGATGTGGGTTTCACCGTCGCGGCGCCACTGGAGCACCCCGCCGACCGGCAACACCTCACGGTCGACGCGCGGGTAGGCGCGGAAGTGGCGCTCCATCGCCTCGGTCGAGAGCACGTCCATGCCGATCCCGCCGATGCGCGAGGCGGTGCCGGTGAAGTGCTGGGCGATCAGGTCGGGCTCGAGGCCGACGGCCTCGAAGATCTGGGCGCCGCAGTAGGACTGGATGGTTGAGATCCCCATCTTGGAGATCGTCTTCAGAAGGCCCTTGCCGATCGCCTTGACGATCCGCTTCTCCGCCTCTTCGCGATCGAGGTCCTCCGGCAGCAGCGAGCGGTCGGCCAGCTCCTCGAGCGACTCGAACATCAGGTATGGGTTGATCGCGGCGGCGCCGTAGCCGATCAGCGTCGCCATGTGATGGATGTCGCGCGGCTCGCCGGACTCGATCACGAGCCCGGTCCGTAGCCGCGTCCCGCGCCGGACGAGATGATGATGGACGGCGGCGACGGCCAGCAGCGACGGCATCGCGACGCGCTCGGGACCGAGGTTTCGGTCCGACAGGATCAGGATGTTGGCGCCGTGCTCGACATGGTTGGCGGCCTCTTCGCAGACGGCGTCGAGGCGCGCCGCCATCCCGTCAGGGCCCTGTTCGATCGGCCACGTGATGTCGATCGTGGCCGCGTCGAACACGTCGTGGGACACCTGCCGCAGCTTCTCGAGCTGGTGGTTGCGCAGGATCGGCTGGTCCATGACCAGCTGGTGGGCCTGGTCGGGGGATTCGGCGAGCAGGTTGTGCTCGGCGCCGACGCCGGCCTGCAGGCTCATCACCACCGACTCGCGAATCGGATCGATCGGCGGGTTGGTGACCTGTGCGAACAGCTGCTTGAAGTAAGAGAACAGCGGCGGCTGGCGGTCGGAGAGCACGGCCAGGGCGGCGTCGTTGCCCATGCTGGCCACCGGCTCCTCACCCTTGGTGGCCATCGGCGCGATGATCATCCGCAGGTCCTCCTGTGAGTACCCGAATGCGAGCTGCTTGGAGCGCAGCGGCTCGATCCTGGGTGTTCGCGGCTGGCGCTCGGGCAGGTCGTCGATGTGCACGACCGCGCGCTCGTACCACTCGGCGTAGGGCTTGCGGCGGGCGACCCGGCGCTTGACCTCCTCGTCCTCGACGATCCGTCCCTCCTCGAGATCGACCAGGAACACCTTTCCGGGGGCGAGCCGGCCTTTGCGCTGGATGTGCTCGGGCGCGACGGTCATCACGCCCGTCTCCGAGGCGAGCACGACGTAGCCCTCGGTGTCCTGGATCCAGCGCCCGGGGCGCAGCCCGTTGCGGTCGAGCACGGCGCCGGCCACGCGGCCGTCGGTGAACACGACCGCAGCCGGACCGTCCCATGGCTCGATCAGACAAGAGTGGAAGTCGTAGAAGCCCTGGACGTCGGGATCGAGGTCCTTGCGCGTGCGGTAGGCCTCGGGGACCATCATCATCACCGCGTGCGGGATCGTGCGCCCCCCGAGCACGAGCAGCTCGAGCACGTTGTCGAAGGTCGCCGAGTCCGAGCCGCCGTCGCGGACCACGGGGATCACCTTGTGCAGGTCGTCGCCGAACAGCTCCGAGGCGAGCTGCGACTCACGCGCGCGCATCCAGTTGATGTTTCCGCGCAGGGTGTTGACCTCGCCGTTGTGGGCGATCATCCGGAACGGGTGGGCCAGCTCCCAGCTCGGGAAGGTGTTGGTCGAGAAGCGCGAATGGACCAGTGCCAGCCGGGTCGCCACGCGCGGATCGCGCAGATCGGTGAAGAACCGCGGCAGCTGCGGCGCGGTCAGCATGCCCTTGTAGACCAGCGTGCGCGAGGAGAAGCTCGGCAGCGCGATCTCGCGTCCACCCTCGCGCTCGAGCACGCGCCGGATCACGTACAGCTTGCGCTCGAACGCGTCCTGGTCGGCGACCTCCGCCGAGGCGCCGACCAGTACCTGCCTGATCACCGGCGCCGACAGGCGGGCCGTGTCGCCGACGTAGCGCTCGTCGACCGGGACGTCACGCCAGCGGATCACCGTCTGGCCCTCGGCGGCAACGGTCTCCTCGACCAGTTGCTCGAGCTCGGCACGCCGTTCCGGATCGGTGGGCAGGTAGCACATCCCGACGCCGTAGCGGCCGGGCGGCGGCAGCTCCACGCCGGCCACGGCCCGGATGAACGCGTCGGGGATCTGGATCAGGATCCCGGCGCCGTCACCCGTGTTCGGATCTGCGCCCTCGGCTCCGCGGTGCTCGAGGTTTCCGAGCGCATCGAGCGCCTTCTCGACCACGGCATGGCTGGCCTCGCCCCACAGTTTCGCGACCAGGGCGATGCCGCACGCATCGTGCTCGTTGTTGGGGTCGTAGAGGCCAGTGGCCCCGGGTGGGACGAGACGGTGCATAGATGTAGTGCTCGGGGACGGTGGAACACTGCGAGGCGGGCGGAAATCGTATCAGCGCAACGCGATCGTGCTGTTGGCCACGTGGCCGCCGCGGACCGCCACCGATGGGCCCCGTGGCCCGGCAAACCACGCGCGCGCACACCGCCCGGCGGGCGGGTTACTTCTTGGCCTTGGCGGCGCGCGGCTTCGACGCCGCCTTCGCCGGAGCCTTGCCGTCGCCGTTCTTGGATGCGGTCGAGCGCTTGCGCGGCTTCGGCGCGGGCTTGTCGTCCTCGTCGCTGCGTACGGCGGCCAGGCTGGCCTCGAGCGCGGCCATCAGGTCGGGCGCGGCGTCGGGCTCCTCGGCCTCGGGTGCGACGGCGATCTCCTCGCCCGCCGCCTTGCGCTCGATCAGGTCGAGCACCCGGTCGCGGTACTCGTCACGGTACTTGGAGGGCTCGAAGTCGCTCGAGAGCGAATCGATCAGCTGACGGGCCATCGACAACTCCCGCTCGCTGGCCTCCGCCTCGCTCACGGCGTCGAGCTCGTCGAGCCGGTCGGGCTTCAGCACCTCGTCGCCGAACAGCATCGTCGAGAGCGTCAGCACGTCGCCGGTGGGGCGCAGCGCGGCCAGCTGCTGCTTTGACCGCAGCACCACCCGCCCGATCCCGACCTTGCCCGACTCGCGCATCGCATCGAGCAACAGCCGGTAGGGCTTGGCGCCGCCGGCGGTCGGCGCCAGATAGTAGGAGTGGTCGAAGTAGATCGGGTCGATCTCCGACAGGTCGACGAAATCCTCGATGTCAATAGTCTTGGTCGCCTTGGGGTCGAGTGCGTCGAGCTCGTCGGGCGTGATCAGCACGTAGCGCTCCGGCGTGATCTCGTAACCCTTGACGATGTCCTCGAAGGCGACCTCGTCCCCGGTGGAGGGATCGACGCGCTTCTGGCGGATTCGCGCGCCGGTCTTCCCCGACAGCTGGTGGAAGCGCACCGTCTTGGGCGAGGTGGCGCTGTAGAGCTTGACCGGGACGTTGACCAGCCCAAAGCTGATCGCGCCGGTCCAAATCGCACGAGCCATGTCGTGTTTGTATACCCGGGCGGGTGAGCGATCAAGCCCTGAGCGCGGTCTTGCCGGCGTTCAGGCCTCGAGTTGTAAGCGCATGCGCTCCACCGAGCGTCGCAGCAGGCGCGAGACGTGCATCTGCGAGACCCCGATGCGGTCGGCGATCTCGCGCTGAGTCAGCCCCTCGAAGAACCGCAGCAGGATGATGCTGCGCTCGCGCTCGGGCAGCGTCTCCAGGCCACGCGCGAGCTCCACCCGCTGCTCGGCGACGGCGAACCCGGGATCCTCGGCGCCGAAGCGCTCGGTCGTCTCGCCGTCGTCGCCGATGGGTTCCTCCAGCGGCACCGTGTTGTACGCCTGGGCGCCCTGGAGCGCCTCGAGTACCTGCTCGACCGAGGTCTGGGTTGCCTCGGCGAGCTCGTCGATCGTCGGCGAGCGGCCGAGGATGCCCGACAGCCGGTCAGCCTCGCGAGCGACCCGGGAGTTCAACTCCTGGATGCCCCGCGAGACCCGGATCGACCAGGCCCGATCGCGGAAGTGACGCTTGATCTCGCCCAGGATCGTCGGCACGGCGAAGGTCGAGAAGCGCAGCTCCCGCGAGACGTCGAAGCGGTCCACGGCCTTGATCAGGCCCACGCAGCCGACCTGGATCAGATCGTCCAGCGACTCGCCCCGATTCACGTAGCGGAGAGCCAGCGTGCGGACCAGCGGCATCATCCGCTCGATCAGGATTCGGCGCGCCTCGATGTCCCCCTCGACGTGATAGCGCCGTAGGAGCTCGTCCTCTTCGAGTAAGGGCTCGGAAGTCAATGAAACCGCGGATTGCAGCGTGGAGCTCAATCGTCCTCCACTGGCAGGGAACGCCGGACGGGCCCGATACTGCCGACCCCGCCGGCGACGGCAAGGTGGTCAGCCACGGACAGAGCCATCTCCGTCGTCGTAGTGTCACACTTGGAGGATGGTCAGGGGTGGTCAGACTCTCAGTGCTACGCGCTTCGCCGCTCTCACCGGCGTTTCACGCGAGCGCCTGCGGACGTGGGAGCGCCGCTATGACTTTCCGCGCCCGCAGCGCATCGGCGCCGGTCCGCGGCGCTACCAGCTCGCCGACGCCGATACCGTGGTCGCCGTCCGGCGCGCGTCCGAGCAGGGCGTCCCGCTCCCCCGCGCGATCGCCGAGGCCCGGGCCTCGGCGCCACAGCCCGAGGTCTCAGCCGCGGCGCTCGCGGCGAGCGCGGAGCAGCTGCCATCGCCCTTGATGCTGCTCTCGGGGCCCGCGCCGGTCCGCGTCGACTACGTCAACCCGGCACTGGCGTCGATCGACGGCGCCCCGCAGCCCGGTGACGAGCTCGCGCGCTCGGCCCCGTGGGTCCCCGATAGCGAGCTCGAGCGTTCGGCCCTCGCCCTGTTCACCACCTCCGCCCGCACGCGAGAGACCAGTCATCCCTCGTGGTCCCGCTCCCGCCCCGAGCCGGTGCGCGCGCAGTTGTACCGGCTTCCCGCCGAGCCCGGCCGGTCCCCGCTGGTGGCGGTGGTCGAACTCGAGCACGCCGATGAGCGCGCGAGCCGGCAGGCCATCGCCCGGTTGCACGAGGAGCGCGCGCACCTCGACCGGCAGTTCGAGCAGCACAGCCGGTGGCTGAGCTCCGTGAGCGAGCTCGCCGAGCTGTTCCGGCAGGAGAGCGGGCCGGCGCTGCTTCAGGCCACCGCCGATACGCTCGTGCGGCGGCTGCCGCCGATCGATGTCGGCGTCGCGGTCTACATGGCCGGCGAGTTGGCGCTCGGCAGCTCCAGCCGGGGGCTGCTGGGTCCACGGATGGTCACGGTCACCGCGCACGAGGACGTCGCCGAGGTCCTGCGCGAGGGGCGCCCGGCGATGCTCGCGCCCCCCAGCGCCGCGGCCTTCGGCGCCCCCGACGACATGCACGTGCTGGCCGTGCCGGTGGCCGTCGTCGGCGAGACGCTCGGCGCGCTGCTGCTGGTGCTCGACGAACCGCGCGAGACCGGCGGCGAGGTGGGACAGCTGCTGTCGGTGCTCTCGGCCGCGATGGGCTTCGTGCTGCTGCGCGATCGGCTCGTCGCCGGAGCGCGCGACGCGCGTCGCTAGCCCACTAGCGCTCGATGAACGACATGTCCGCGTAGCGGTCGCCGGCGACCGCGCTGGCGGGCGTCGCCTCCTCGATCCGCTGCAGATCATCCGCGTCGAGCGTGATCTCGGAGGCGGCGATGTTCTCCTCGAGGTAGGCACGCCGCTTGGTGCCCGGAATCGGGACCACGTCGTTGCCGCGATGCATGACCCACGCCAGGGCCAGCTGACCCGGAGTGCAGTCGTGCTCTGCGGCCAGCTCGCGCACGCGCTCGATGAGCTGGAGGTTCCGGGCGAGGTTCTCGCCCTGGAAGCGCGGCTGATACTGACGGAAATCGCCCTCGCCGAAATCCTCGGCCTTCGTGTACCGGCCGGTCAGGAACCCGCGGCCGAGCGGGCTGTAGGCGACGAGACCGATCCGGAGCTCGCGCAGGGCGGGCAGCACCTCGTTCTCGATGTCGCGGCTCCACAGCGAGTACTCGCTCTGCACGGCGGCGATCGGGTGCACGTCGTTGGCGCGGCGGATCGTCGCCGCCGAGGCCTCCGACAGTCCGAGATAGCGCACCTTGCCCTCGTCGACGAGCTCGGCCATCGCGCCGACGGTCTCCTCGATCGGGACCTCGGTGTCGACGCGATGCTGGTAGTAGAGGTCGATGTGGTCGACCGCCAGTCGGCGCAGCGAGCCCTCGCAGGAGCTGCGCACGTACTCCGGGCGACCGTTGAAGCCGCGCTTGGTGGGATCGTCCGGATCGCGCACGATGCCGAACTTCGTCGCCAGCACGACCTCATCACGCCGGCCGGCGATCGCCTGGCCGACGAGCTGCTCGTTCGTGAACGGGCCGTACATGTCGGCCGTGTCGAGCAGCGTGATCCCCAGGTCGAGCGCCCGGTGGATGGTGGCGACGGCCTCGGACTCGTCCGTGGCGCCGTAGAACTCGGACATGCCCATGCAGCCGAGCCCCTGAGCGGAGACAACGAGGCCCTGAGTGCCGAGTGATCGCTCGTCCATGGTGAGGCCGAAGGCTAGCGCGTCAACATCTCACGCCGTGAGACCCGCGCGCGTTTCATCCTCAGTGGACCTTCCCCCCTTTCAGGCCCTGATCGACGACCACGGACGCGACGTGCATCGCTTTCTCGTCGCCTGCGTCGGTCGCGTCGACGCCGATGATTGCTACCAGGAGACCTGGATCTCGGCGCTGCGCGCCTATCCGCGTTTGCGCAACGCCGCCAACCTGAAGGCCTGGGTCCTCACCGTCGCGCACCGCAAGGCGATCGATCACGTCCGCGCCGGCGGCCGCCGGGCGGTCCCGGTGCCCGACGTCACGGAGCTTGCCGACGCCGGCGCCGGCGCGGACAGGCCCGGGCATCACGATCACGCGGTGCTCGATCCCGACGCGGCGATCTGGGGCCGGCTGCGGGCGCTCCCGCCCAAGCAGCGCACCGCCGTGGCCCTGCGCTATGTCCTCGATGCCGGCTACCCGGACATCGCCGCCGTCATGGACACGAGCGAGGAGGCCGCGCGACGCAACGTCCACGAAGGACTGACCCGCCTCCGGAAGGGGTACCAACCATGAACGAAGACCTCGAGCTCATCCTGCGCGACGCCGCCCACCGGATTCCCGCCGCCCCGCTGCCCAGCCTGGACGACGCGGCGGCGGCGGCGGTCCTGCTCGACGTCGCCTACGCCACGCTCGATTCGCCCGTCGGGACGATCCTGCTCGCCGGCACCCCGCGCGGGCTCGTGCGCATCGCCTATCTCGACGACGGCGTCGAGGAGCCACTCCGGCAGCTTGCGCTGCGTGTCTCGCCTCGGGTGATCGCCTCGCCGCGGCGGCTCGACGAGCCCCGGCGCGAGCTCGAGCAGTACTTCGCCGGGCGCCGGCACCAGTTCGAGCTGGCCATCGACTGGCAGCTCACCCGCGGATTCGGCCGGCGCGTGCTCGAGGCCACGGCCCGGATCCCGTTCGGCACCGTGTCCACGTACGGGCGCGTGGCGGCCGCCGCCGGCAGTCCCCGTGGCTCCCGCGCCACCGGCAATGCCCTGGGCACCAATCCGCTTCCCATCGTCGTGCCGTGCCATCGGGTCGTGCGGACCGGCGGCGCGCTGGGCGGCTACACCGGCGGACTCGAGCGCAAGCGCACGCTGCTGGCGGTGGAGGGCGCGGAGGACTGGAGCTGAGACCCAGGGCCAGGCCGCAGATACGGTTGCGCCCGATCCGGTTGCGCCCGCGCCGGTTGCGCCCGCGCTTGCCGTCCCCGCCACGGGGGTAACTAGTGGGCAGCCGATGCCCACGCGCACCGCCACTGCCCAGCCGCTCTGCGTCCTGGCCGCCGACGAGGATCCCAACCGTCTCGACGACCTCGCGGCGGCGCTCACACGCCTCGGCCACGATGTCACGCCGTACGCGGTCCGGGTCGATCAGGTGGCCACGGTGGTCGGCCACAGCGATCCCGACGTGGCGATCGTCGCCCTGCACGAAGACGATGAGCACGCCCTCGACCTGATCGAGGAGATCTCGGAGTGCGCATCCGGGCCGGTGATCGTGGCGCTGGAGGGCGACGATGCCGAGTTTGTCGCCCGCGCCGCCGAACGGGGTATCTTCGCCGCCGTGCGGCCGCTCAGCGCGGAGTCGATCCAGAGCGCGATCGAGGTGGCCGTCCGCCGCTACGCCGAGGTGCAGCAGCTGAGTGAGGAGGTCGACCGGCTCGAGAGCGCGATCGAGCGCCGGGCGATCATCGAGCGGGCGAAGGGGATCCTGATGGAGCGCCACGGGATCGATGAGCGGGCCGCGTTCGAGATGATGCGCACGCGGGCCCGCGCCAGCAACGGCCGCGTCGTCGACCTCGCGCGGCACGTGACCGAGAGCCGGGGGCTGTGACCGTGGACGCGCTCGCGCCCGTACGCGCCTTCGACCGCACCCAACAGCGCCATCGCTGGCTCGCCGTCCCGCTGGCGGTGGTGAAGAAGTTCGGCGACGACCAGGGCAGCAACCTCGCCGCGCTCGTGGCCTACTACACGTTCTTCTCGCTGTTCCCGCTGCTGCTCGTGTTCACGACCGTGCTCGGGTTCGTGCTCCAGGGCAACCCGAGTGCGCAGAAATCGGTCGAGCAGTCGGTGCTGGGCCAATTCCCGATCATCGGCGATCAGATCAAGCTCCACGCGCTCCACGGTCGCGCGGTCGCGCTCGTGATCGGCCTCGTCACCTCGTTGCTCGCCGGCCTCGGCGTGACCCAGGCCGCGCAGGCCGCGTTCGACCGCATCTGGGCGGTGCCGTTCAAGCACCGGCCCAACTTCCTGCAGTCGCGACTGCGGGGACTCGCGCTGCTGATCACGCTCGGCCTGTTGTTCCTGCTTGCGACGCTGGCCTCAGGTCTGGTCACCGGCGGTCTCGGCGGCCCGCTGGCCAAGGTCGCCGGGATCGGGGTCTCGCTGCTGCTCAACTTCGCCCTGTTCTTCGCCGCCTTCCGCCTCATGACCGCGGACGACATCCCCACCCGCGCCCTGCGTCCCGGGGTGATCGTGGCCGGCCTGCTGTGGGAGATCCTGCAGATCGTCGGGGGCTATTACATCGGGCACGTGCTCCGGCACACGAGCAGCACGTATGCCCAGTTCGGGATCGTCCTCGCGCTGCTGATCTGGCTCCACCTCGGCGCCCAGATGACCCTGTACGCGGCCGAGATCAACGTCGTGCTGGCCCGGCGCCTGTGGCCGCGCAGCCTGATCGGGGCGCCGAGCGAGCCCGCCGACCAGCGCACGCTGGCCGCCCTGGCCAAGGTCGAGGAGCGCTCCGAGCACGAGCAGATCGACGTCGAGTTCAAGCGCGGCTGAGAGTCGGGTTCGGGCGGAGCCGCGCGGTTCCCGACCGGCCGCCGAGCTCACCGGAGTTCGTGCTCGAACTCCTCGGACCCGTGCGTTCAGAACAGCTGGTCCGGGGTCTCGCGCCGCGTCATCGCCGGCGGCCACGAGCAGAGCCCGTCCTCGCCCGGGCAACCGTCGCACAGCGCTCGGTGCGGCGCGTCGGTGACCCGGAACTCGCGGGCCAGCACGCCGCGCGCGAGCCCGGACAGCGCCGCCTCCAGCGACGGCGCCTCATCGCTGCCGTAGCCCGCGAGCACAGGGGCCTCGGGGCGCTCGAGGAACACGTGCGCCACCTCGACGCGACGGGCGCCGGAGCGCAGCGCCGCCAGTGCGTAGACCAGCCGCTGGGTGGCGTAGACGCGCTCCGCGACCGCGGCCGGCTCGGCGCCCTCGAGGCGATCGCTCTTGTAGTCGACGACGAGCAGCTGCGCCCCCCCGAGCCCCTCGCGGGCGAGGACGTCGAGGAATCCGTTCACGAGCGCGCCGCCCGGGTCGAGCAGGAAGGCGAAGCGCTCCTCACGGCGCACGTCGTTCGCCGCCGCAAGCCGTGCGCACAGCTCGCTGGCGCCGAAGCCCTCGACGAGGCCCGCCACCTCCTCGGTCTCCGCCTCAAGCGGCTCCGGCAGTCCCGCGGCGCGCGCAAGTGCGACCACGTACCCGGGCTCGGGACGGACCGGACGCCGGAAGTCCAGGCGCTCGAGCAGCGCATGCGCGAGCACGCCGCGCTCGGCAGCACCCAGGCGGCCCGCGAGCCGGTCCGCCGGCGCTCCCGGCGACCCGAGTGCCGCCGCCCCCGGGAGAGGCCCACGGGCGGGAAGCCGAGGCAGGCCGAGCACCCGCTCGAGATAGAACCGGTAGCCGCAGCGCGCGTACTCGCCCAGGCTCGAGTAGCTGAGCTTCGCGATCGGGGCCACCGTGCCGGCGGTGGCCGCAACGGCGATCGGGCCATCCTCCCCAGGCCGGTCGGCGCCCCCGCGGCGACCCCGACCGGCGCCCCCCGGCCGGTCGGCGCCCTCGCGCCCCGGCGCCTGGCCGGCCGGCGTCCCGTGCTCGCGGGCCGCGGCGAGCGCGTCGTCCTCGGCCACCGGCTCGTCCGGCTGCAGCATCGCGTAGGCGACGCTGGCCACCGACCCCTCCCAGTCCCGCTGGACCACGTCCGCGAGCCGGCCCTGCTCGAGGCGGGCGGCGATGTCGGGTACGAGCGCGGGGGCGATCCAGGCGATCGGGCCCGCCGCGCGCTCCCAGCCGCCGAGACCGGCAGCGCCGCTCAGCACCAGGCGCTCCTGGGCCCGGGTCATCGCGACGTAGAACAGCCGCCGCTCCTCGGCCGCCTCCTGCTCCGTCCGGGCGTCGCCCAGCTCCTTGTACGCCAGCGCCGGTTCGGCCTTGCCGCTGCCGGGGCGACTCAGCCGTAGGCCGATCTGGCCATCACGACCGATCCGGAGCAGCTCCGAGCTCCAGCGCGGACCACGGCCGAGGTCGGCCACGCAGACGATTGGGAACTCGAGCCCCTTGGCCCGGTGGATCGTCATCAGCCTGACCGCGTCGAGGGCCTCGCCCTCGACCGGTGCCTCGCTCTCCCGCGGCGCGCCGCCTCCGAACACCGCCCCACTCGAGTCCGCGCGAGCCCCGGCCAGCTCCAGAAACCCGCGCAGGTCGCGGCCGCGGGCCGCCTCGTGCTCGCGCCCGAGCCGCATCAGCTTGCGGACGTTGGCCAGCCGACGCTCGCCGCCGGGCAGCCGCAGGATGGCCAGGTCATACCCGGTCAGTTCGAGCACGCGCTCAACCAGCTCCTCGATCCCCAGTCGCGCCATCGCGGCGCGCTCGCCGGCGAACCAGATCGCGAACCGCGCCAGCCGCTCGCCGTCGTCCTGCGCGAGATCGCCGAGCGCCCCGCCCGCGGGCGGCTCGCGGATCACCCACCACGGGTCGCGGGCCATCTCGCGCGCGGCGGCGGCGACGAGCACGAGTCCGTCCGGCGAGAGCCCGACCAGCGGCGAGGCCAGCACCGTGTAGGTCGCCTCCTCGTCCCGCGGGTTGGCCAGCGCGCGCAGATACGCGACCAGGTCGACGACCTGGGGATGGGACCAGTAGCCGCGACCGCCGATCACGTAGGTCGGAACCCCGAGCTCCTCGAGCGCCCGCTCGTAGGCCCGCAGGTCCGTCGTCGCGCGCGTGAGGACGACGACGTCGCCCGCCGAGGCGCCGGCGTCGATCAGCTCCTGCACCCGGGTCGCCAGCGCCCGCGCCTCGGCCAGCCGCCACGGCGCCGCGAGCCCGTCCTGCTGTGCCCACTCCGCACCCTTCTCGGCGATCAGCAGTTCGACCCTGGGGTCATCGGCGGGCGGGTCCGTGCGCCCGGCCCGCAATGGCGTGAAGCGGTCGCCGAACACCTCCGCGAAGGCGGGGTTGAGCGCGTCGAGGATCTCGCGACGGGAGCGGAAGTTGATCGTCAGGGTGGCGTGTGCCCCGCTGGCCGCGAGCTGCTCCCGCCGGCGTTCGAACAGCGCCACGTCGGCATGGCGGAAGCCGTAGATCGATTGGAGCGCGTCGCCGACCGTGAACAGGTTCGCGCGCGCAATCGACTCGATCAGCTCGAGCTGCACCGGGTTCGTGTCCTGGAGCTCGTCGACCATGATCTGCTCGAACCGGGCGGCGTAGCGATCCCGCAGCTCCCGGTCGGAGGCGAGCGCGTCGCGGGTCATCAGCTCGAGGTCCTCGAAGTCGAGCTGCGAGCGCTCGCGCTTGAGCGCGGCGTAGCGGGTGCCGTAGGCGGCGAGCAGCCGATCGAGCAGACCGAGCACGCCCGCCGCGTGCACGTGCTCGCACGCGGCCCGGAATCGCTCCAGCGCGTCGGTGTAGGCCAGGCAGGCGGGCGTCCGCAGCGCTGCCCCGTTGCCGCCGGGAAGAGCCAGGCCACTCAGCGCGGCGGGCCACGGATCCGGGGCCTCGATCAGCGCCGCGCCGCTCTGGATCCGCGTCAGGGCCTCGACGACCTTCGGCGTCGGCTCGGCGCCGCCGAGCTCGGCGGCCGTGATCGCGGCGGCGCCCCGCAGGGCCAGCCGCGCCGGCCCCAGGTCGGGCGAGGGGCCGAGCGCGGGCAGCGCCGGGGCCGACTGGCCACGCGAGCGCAGCTCGTCGTAGATCGACCCGATCGCCAGGCGCAGCGGAGCCGGCCCGTAGCTGGCGATCAGGTCAAGACCGCCGGTGACATGGGTGGCGAGCTCCTCGAGCGCGGCCTCGAACGCGGCATCCGCCAGCCGGGTCGCCTCGGCCTCGTCGATCACGCTGAAGGCGGGGTCGATCCCGGCCGTGAGCGCATTGGCCCGGAGCACTCGCGCGCAGAACCCGTGGATCGTGGAGATGAACGCGCCCTCGGTGGCGTGAGCGGCGTCGTCGGCGCCGAGCGCCCGCAACCTCAGCCGGATGCGCTCGCGGAGCTCGGCCGCGGCCTTCTCCGTGAACGTGATCGCCAGCATCGCCGTGACCTCGACCTGGTCCTCGAGCACGGCGCGCACGAATCGTTCGACCAGCACCGAGGTCTTGCCGCTGCCGGCGTTGGCGTCGACGATCAGGTCTCCGCGGCGGCGTTCGATCACCGCGAGCTGCTCGGGGGTGAACGCGATCATCCGACCCGGCAGATGCCCGGGTGCAGGCACCCGTCCCGTGAGCATGTCTCCGGGCACGGGGTCAGGTGGCCCGCGCGCAGGCGCTCGGCCAGCGCGACGGCCCGGGCGGCGGCGTCCTCGAGCTCGGCGTCGAGGGCCGCTCGATCCCGGGCGTCGGTTGAGAACAGCCCGGCCGTGGGCACCGCATCCTCGAGGAAGATCCCGCGCGGGCGCAGGCGGTCTCCGCTGAGCGGCTGGTAGAGACCGCCCGCCGGGGTCAGCCCGAGCAGCTCACGCACGACGAGCATGTAGATCGCCACCTGCAGCTGACGGTCCTGGCGCCAACGTGCCCCGGGATGCCGCGTGCTCGGGGAGCCGCTCTTGTAGTCGCGCACGATCGCCCGCGTCCCCGCGGGGTCGACATCGACGCGGTCGATCATGCCGCGCACGCGTACCCGCCCCTCGCCCTGGCCGAGCTCGAGGGGAGGCAGCGATTCCTCATCGTCGGCGAATCCGAACCGCTGCTCCAGCCGGACCGGTTCCCATGCCTGCCCGCTCTCGGCCTCGAACTCGAGGTAGTGGCGCAGGTCGGCTTCGATCGCCTGCAGCACCGCCCGCCTCACGGCTTCCGATCGACCCCCGGCGACCTCTGGGGGCAGCTCGGCGAGCACCTCGGCGAGGAGCCGGAGCGCCCGCGGCAGCGACTCGGGCGTGACCGGAGCGCCGAGTCGGCTCAGCACCTGCTCGAGCGCGTTGTGCATGTAGCTGCCCCGGGCCATCGGCTCCGGCTCGGGGCCGAAGCGATCGGGCTGCAGCTCCTTCTCGACCATCCACTTGACCGGACAGTCGGCGTAGGACTCGAGCGCCCCGGGCGAGACGACCTCGCGGTGGCGCACATGCGCGAGCGCGCGCGGGCCGAGGGTGCGGGGCGGTTGCGCCGTGGCGCGCTCGGAACCGGTGGCCGCGGCCAGCGCGCGAGCGCGCTCCCGCGCGGTCGGCGCCAGCTCCGGCGCCCACACGACGTCGGCCAGCAGGCGCCGGGTCCGCCGCTCGGACCAGCCGTCAGACATCAGCTCCTCGATGTCGTCGATGAACGGTGAGCGCAGCGCGAGGTTGCCCTCCTCGTCCGAGCTCCGGTAGCTCAGGTAGACCCGCTCGGTGGCCCTCGAGGTGCAGGCATAGAAGAGATATCGCTCGCGTTCCAGCGCGTCCTCGCTGCGCCTCAGCACGAGTCCGGATGCGGCCGCGAGCTCGCGCCGGCGCTCGTCGGACAGGAACGGGTCCGGCACGGCCGGGAGCGGGAACTCGCCCTCCTGCAGTCCGCACACGAAGATCGCGCGGAAGCGTCGGGCCCGGATCGCCAGCGGCTCGGCCAGAAGCACCGCGCCCGGACGCGGCGCCGGACCGGCGGGCACGAGCAGCTCCGCGACCGCCTCGAGCAGCTCACGCCCCCGCAGCTCCTCCCCGAGCTCGGCGACACCGGCGACGGCTCGGTCCAGGACGCTCAGCGCCCGCGCGTCGAGCTCCTCGTCGGCGCCGAGCATCGGCGCGCGCAGGCGGTGCGGCGAGGCGAACAGCCGCCGGGCCTGCCGCGCGAGCTCGGCGGCCGGCTCCGCGGCGTCCCGCAGAGCGTCGATCTCGCCCAGGCGCCAGCCCAGCCGCGCGCGAGCCTCGGATGCAGTGCGCAGACCCTCGCGCCGGACATCGCGCTCGAGCGCGTCGACCAGCTCGGCGCGCTCGAGCAGTCCCGGCGAGCGCAGGTACTCGAGCAGGTCATCGGCCCGCGCCCCGTCGAGCAGCGCGCAGCGCGCGAGCGCCAGCACGGCGCGGCCGAGCGTCGTGTGCGAGAACCGCATCTGGTGCTCGAACGAGACCGGGATCCCGGCGCTGCCGAACACGTTCTCGACGAGCGCCACCGAGCGCGAGGGCGATCGGTAGATGACCGCGATCTCATCGCCCGGCACGCCGGCCCGCAGCAGGGCGAGCACCTCAGAGGCGACGAGCTCGGCCTCGGCCCGCTCGCCGCCGGCCTCCAGCAGGCGCACGACCGAGCCGGGCTCGATCGGCCGCTCCCCGGAGCCCGGCGGCTCGAACAGGCGCCGCTCGAGCTGGTAGAGCACGGCGCGGGCACCGGGCTCGTAGTGGTCGTCGGCGGCGGGTAGCTCCAGCACCCTTGTGGCCAGGGGCCGCAGCTGCTCCACGGCCTCGGCCCGAGCGCGCAGCGCCTCGTGGCCAACCTCGTAGGTCAATGACACGGTCACGTCAACGGTGCGCGCCAGCGTCTCGACGGCGTCGCGCTGCACCGGCGTCAGATCGTCGAAGCCATAGAAGAAGACGGGCCTGGTGCCCCAGCTCGCCGGCGCCGCGCGCAGCGCGTCGAGTGCCCGCCATGCGTAGAGGTCCGCGTCGACGCGCCCGAGGCGCTCGAGCTCGCGGGCGTAGTCGAGGTAGATCGACCCGACGTCGTCGGCATACAGCCGGCGTGCGGGATCCTCGCCCGCCCACGCCCGCATCGCCTGTGCGAATCGCGGCGGCGTGATCAGTGAGCGCTCGAGCTCGGACAGCAGCCGCACGGCCGCAGCGGCGAAGCCCGGCGAATCCGCTGAGGGGCCCAGCAGCGCCAGCCGGGTGCCGTCGAGCACCCGGCGCACGACGCGCTCACGCTGCAGCGCCGAGAGCCGCTGCGCGACGTAGCCGGCGCCCGCCGCGATCTCGCCCACGAGGCCCGTGAAGGTGTGCACGGCGCCGCCGAGGACCGCGCCCGCGGCCGCGAGCTCCCGGGCGTAGTGCTCGACGTCGGCCCGGGTCGGGACGACGAGCACCGCTCCGCGGCGGGTCGCGGACCCGTAGGCACCGAGAACCTCGCCCGCCTTGGCGGAGTTGGCCGGTCCGAGCACGAGCGTGAGCATCGCCGACATGGTCGCGCGCGGCCCCGACGCCATGGCCGGGGTGAACCACCCCCGCGATTGCGTCCGGTGCTCCGGGCACACTCGGGTGAATGGAGCGCTTCAATCTCTTCAACGGTCCGATGGTGCGCGACGACGAGCCGCCGGGCTACGGCGGCCTGTACGCGCGCGTGTCGAACGAGCTCGGCGCACGGGAACTGGCCCTGAAGCTGTTCGAGCTCGAGCCCGGCCAGAGCATCTGCCCCTACCACTACGAGTACGTCGAGGAGTGGCTCGTGGTGCTCGCGGGCCGGCCGACGATCCGCCACCCCGGAGGCGAGGAGGTCGCCGAGCCCGGCGACGCCGTCTGCTTCCCGGCCGGCCCCGACGGCGCACACAAGGTGACCAACAAGGGCACCGACACCGCCCGCATGATCATGTTCTCCGACGGCCGCGAGCCCTCGGTGGCGGTCTACCCCGACTCCGACAAGATCGGGATCTGGCCCGGCAACGCCTCCGACGAGATCATCATCCGGCGCAGCTCGGGCGTCGGGTATTGGGACGGGGAGGGCGGGTAGCGGCTTTGGCTGTGTGAGCTCGGAGCCCCTGCGATGAGGGTGGGCAGATAACGGCCAAGGGGCGGCCGGAATGTGCCCACCCCTCCGCAACAGCAGATCGCCCGGACCGCTACGCCGCCTCCGGCTGCTCCGCCCCCGACGCCGCCACCCCGTTCGCCGCCGCCGTCTCAGCCGTGCCCTCAGCCGCGGCGCCCGCCTCCGCCTCCGCCTCGGCCTCGGGCGGCTTGGCGCCCTCCCGGGCCCACGGCTCGTCGAACTCGACGCGCCACTTGCCGTCCTCGGACTGCTGCAACGCCAGCCGTGCGCGGAAGCTCTTACCCGAGCGGCCCTTGAAGCCGGTGATGGGCTTCACCGTGCGCCCGGTCTTGATCAACTCGCGGGCGACGGGGATCGGGAGCTGCTTGCCGGCCTTGGACTTCCAGATCACGAACCCGCAGCCCGGATCGTCGCGCGACCAGCAGGAGTAGCCCTTGCGGTTCTCGATGATGTCGTGGCTGCAGACCGGGCACGGACCGAGGTTGGCCCGCGGGATGCGCACGTCCTTGAGCTTCGCGTCGAGCTCCCCGACCGTCTCCTCGGCGAACTTGACGATGTCTCCCATGAACGCCTTACGTGAGTCCTGGCCGGTCTCGATGTTGGCGAGGCGGTGCTCCCAGGCGCCCGTGAGGCCGGGCGAGGTCAGCGCGTGCTCGCCGAGCAGGCGGATCACGTTCAGGCCCTTCTCGGTCACGACCAGGGCGCGTCCGTCCCGCTCGATGTAGCCGACCTGGAGCAGGCGCTCGATGATCGCCGCCCGCGTCGCCGGAGTGCCGATCCCCGACTCCTTCATCGCCTCGCGGAGCTCCTCCTCGTCGACGAGCTTGCCGGCGGTCTCCATCGCCCGCAGCAGCGAGCCGTCGTTGAAGCGGTGGGGCGGCTTGGTCTCCTTGGCCTCGGAGGCGACCTGCTCGACCTTCGCCTCCTCGCCCCGCTCGAGCTTGGGCAGCTGCTGCTCGCGACCCTCGTCCTCGTCGCGGCCGGCGCCCTCGCCCTCGGCGATCTCGCCGTAGACGCCGCGCCAGCCGGGAACCAGCAGGACCTTGCCCCGCGTGCGGAACACGTTCTCGGCCACGGTCGTCTCCACCCGCGTGTTCTCCGAGACCGCCTCGGGATGGAAGGCGGCGAGGAATCGCCGCACGACGAGGTCGTACACCTTGCGGTCGTCCTCGTCCATCCTGTCCACCGGGTGGCGCTCCGCGTTGGTGGGGATGATCGCGTGGTGGTCGGTGACCTTGGCGTCGTTGACCACCCGCCCGAGCGGGAGCACGTCCAGCCCGGTCACGTATCGCGACGCCGCGGTGTACTCCCGCTGCGTGCCCACGAGCTCGGCGATCGGCTTGATCTCCGGGACCATGTCGCTGGTCAGATAGCGCGAGTTGGTCCGCGGATAGGTCAGCGCCTTGTACTCCTCGTACAGCCGCTGGGCCGCGCCCAGGGTCCGGCGGGCGGTGAACCCGAACAGGCTGCTGGCATGGCTCTGGAGCGAGGTCAGGTCGTACAGGAGCGGCGGGCGCTCTTTCGTCTCGCGCTTCTCCAGCTTCGTGATCGTGCCGGTCTGGCGCTCGCAGGCGGCGACGATCGCCGCGGCCTCCTCGGCGGTCTCGATGCGGGGGTTGGCGCCGGCGTGGAAGCGGCCCTCGTAGGCGCGCCGGGGCGACTCGGGGAGGGCGGCGAACTGGGCGTCCACGATCCAGTACGGCTCGGGCTTGAAGTCGCGAATCTCCTGCTCGCGCTGGGCGAGGATGGCCAGTGTCGGCGTCTGCACCCGCCCCAGCGACACGGCGCCGTCGAACGAGCTGCGCAACCGGATCGTGGCGGCGCGCGTCGCGTTCATGCCGACGATCCAGTCGGCCTCCGAGCGCGAGCGGGCCGCTTCCTCGAGGGTGGCGAACTCGGCGCTCGGGCGCAGGCCCTCGAACGCCTCCTTGATCGCTTTCTGGGTCATCGAGTTGAGCCACAGGCGCTTGACCGGCTTCCTGGAGCCGGCCTTCTCGTACAGGTAGGCGAAGATCAGCTCGCCCTCGCGCCCGGCGTCGCAGGCGTTGACCACCGTTTCGACGTCGTCGCGGGCCAGCTGGCGCTTGACCACGTTCATCTGCTTCTTGGAGCGCTCGTCGCGGACGACGAGCTTGAAATGCTCAGGAACGATCGGCAGATCGGCCATCCGCCATTTCTTGAAGCGATCGTCGTATTCGTCGGGCTCGGCCAGCTGCACCAGGTGTCCAACGGCCCATGTGACCACGTGTTCGGGGCCCTCTAGGTAGCCCTCGCCCTTGGTGAACGTGCCGGGCAGCACGCGCACCAGGTCGCGGCCCACCGACGGCTTCTCTGCGATGACGAGTGTCTTCATGGCGCGGTTGCGGAGCGTAGCGCCCGTGGCAACCTCGTTCAGGTTTGCCGGCTCGGGGACGCGCATTCGGCCACACCCGTCGCGCCCACCCGTCGCGCCACCCGTCGCGCCACCCGTCGCGCGCCCCACCCGTCGCGCCACACCCGTCGCGCCACACCCGTCGCGCGCCAGACCCGTCGCGCGCCACCTTCGCCGTCAGCCCGCGCAGGCCCCGGTGCTGATCGGCCCGGTACGGCCACGGGCCTGGGCCAGCGCGGACAGCACGAGCGCGTTGGGGACGGCGAATCCACCCGGCCCCTGCGCGCTCGCGGCACCACCCGTGACGGCGGCGAACACGGTCGCCACGACCTGGCCGGCGGCGTCGACCATCGGGCCGCCCGAGTTGCCGGGCCGCACGAGCCCGCGCATCGGCGTGATGCTGCGCACGATCGATCCCTGGCCGTAGGCGTCCTGGGTCCGCACATCGAGCGTCTGCCCGATCCGCCCGGGTTCGGCGTCGAAGGGGCCGTCCTCGGGATAGCCGAGGATCGCCGCCGCCGTGCCGACGCCCGGGGCTGACGCGACCGGCAGCGCGGGCTCCGACAGGCCGGGAACGCGCAGCAGTGCGATGTCGTCGCGCGTGTTGAAGGACACCGGCACCGCCGTCAGGCTCGGGGAGTGACCCCCGTCCTGTACGACCGTGTCGCTCTCGCCGGCCACCACGTGGGCGTTCGTGACCACGAGCCCCGGGGCGATGATCCACCCGCTGCCCTCGATGCCGAGTCCGCACGCACTGCCGAGCACCCGCACGACGCTGCGGCGGGCGGCGCGGACCCTGGGCGAGGCGAGGATCCCGCGCGTCGGCAGCGGGACGTCGGCGGCAGGGCCGCGGACCGACGGGATCGGGTCAAAGCGCGCGAGCGCGTTGAGGATCGGGCCCGACGGCGGCAGCAGCTGGTTGAGCTCGCCCAGAATCGCCGAGCGCTGGATGTCCTCGCGCAACGGTTGCGATCCCGCGGATTGAAGCGCCACCGCGCCGACGATCCACGCGATCCCGAGCCCCACGCACGCCGTCAGGGCGGCGCCGAGCAGCCCGTCGAGCGCCTTCAGGCCGGGTATCCGCAGCGCCGCCCGCGCCCGCATGCCGAGCCCCTCGAGACCGCTCGCGAACACTCCACCCACCAGCAGAGCCCCGATCAGCCCGAACACCGGCGCGTACTGGGAGCGGTCGCCGCCGGGGAGGATCAGCGGCGCAATCCGCGTGCCGATGATCGCACCGAGCGCGAAACCGGCCAGCGACAGCACGCCGACGATGAACCCCTGCAGGTAGCCGTAGATGGCGAGCAGAGCCGTGAACGCGACGATCAGCCAATCGATTGTGGTCACAACCGCAGACTGTAGGGCCTGCCCATCCGAGCACGATCACGCTACCGGCCGACGCCATCTTCTACATTCCGTTGCAGATGTCTCATGGGGTGAATGGTGCAGGTGTCTCAAGGGGCTGAATACGCGTCGACGCTGAGGCGTCCGTCCGCGCGTCCGATCCCGAGGCGCCGGCGTCTGCTGACTCGCACGGTGCCGCTGGCCGGCGTCGCCGTGCTGGCCTTCGCGGCCGGGATCGTGACCGCGACGGGGCCCGGCCGGGCCGAGCGCCGCCTGGTCACGAACTACGTCGGCGACTGGGCCCGCGGCGACTACGCGCAGATGTACAACCTGCTCGATCCCACCTCCAGGCGCGCGCTGTCCGAGTCCGGATTCCGGGCCGCGTACGAGGCCGCCGCCGCCACCGCGACCCTGACCGCGGTCGTGCCGCTGCATGTGGGCAGCCGCCAGGGCGACCTGGTCCCGGTCTCGGTCCGCGTACGCACGCACGAGTTCGGCACGTGGCGGGCGACGCTCGAGGTGCCGCTGGTGGGGTCAGGCTCGGATGCCCGGGTGGGATTCTCCGATCGGCTGCTGTTCCCCGGCCTGCTGCCGGGAGCGCACCTCACCCGCCAGGTCGCGCTCGCCCCCCGGGCCGAGCTGCTGGCCCGCAACGGGATCGCTCTGGCCCAGGGCCCGAACCGCACCTCGCCCATCCCCGACGTTGCGTCCGAGATCACCGGAAGCCTCGGTCCGATCCCGGCCGATCAGGCGGCCAGATACGCCGCCGCGGGGTACCCGCCCAACGCACAGGTCGGGATCACCGGACTGGAGCGGGTCTTCCAGCAGCAGCTCGCGGGGACGCCGGGCGGCACGCTGTACGCGGGTACGCGGGCGCTGGCGCGCAGCACTCCGGAGTCGGGTGTGCCGGTCACGACGACGATCGATCCGGCGATCGAGCGGGCCATGATCACCGCGATCGCCGGCCGCTATGCCGGCATGGCGGCGATGGACCCCCGCACCGGCGAGGTGCTGGGGCTGGTCGGGGTCGCCTTCTCGGCCCTGCAGCCCCCCGGCTCGACCTTCAAGATCATCACCGCCACCGGGGCGCTGGAGGCGGGCATCGTGAAGCTGAGCGACACCTTCCCGGTGGAGAGTGGCGCCCCGGTCGAGGGCGTGACGATCTCCAACGCCGGCGGCGAGCTCTGCGGCGGCACGTTCGTGCAGGCGTTCGCCAACTCGTGCAACTCGGTGTTCGCTCCGCTCGGCGCCAAGCTCGGCGCCGCCCGGCTGGTCAACGTCGCCGAGCGGTTCGGGTTCAACCAGCCGACGTCGATCCCCGGCGCCGCGGAGAGCGTGATCCCGTCGGCGAGCACGATCGGGGACGCCCTCGCGGTCGGCTCCTCGGCGATCGGGCAGGGCACGGTTCAGACGACGGCGCTGCAGATGACCGACGTGGCGGCCACGATCGCGATGGCGGGCGAGCGCCCGATCCCGACGCTCCAGCTGCACCAGGCGCCCCGCTTCATCCGCGTCACCAGCCGGCACATCGCCCACCTCGTGCAGGAGTTGATGATCGCCGTGGTCGCCTATGGCACGGGGACCTCGGCCCAGATCCCAGGCGTGACCGTGGCGGGCAAGACCGGGACCGCGGAGCTGCGCAACACGCAGGGCCCGGACGCCGGCCCGAACGCCGGCTCGCCCGCGAACACCGACGCCTGGTTCGTCGGCTACGCGCCGGTCGGGCACCCGAGGATCGTCGTCGGGGCGCTGTTCCCCGAGCAGGGCGCCGGCGGGGCGACCGCCGCGCCGGCGGTCCACGACGTCCTCGCCGCCGCGCTGCACGGCGGCTGACCGGCACCCGGGTTCCCCCGCGGGCCGTGACCCGGCCGCTTACAGCCTCCGGCCCGTGACGACTCGGCCGTCCCGGCGTTTGAGCCACACGCCGGCGAGGATCCCGGCCACGAGCCCGATCAGCACGCCCAGCACGATGATCACGTCGTCGGGACCGGCCGAGCGCGTGTAGCCGACCACGACGATCGGGACCGCGACGGCGGTGAACACCGCGATACCGGTGGCCACCGGGTCAAAGCGGAGATCAGGCGGAGCCGAGGGGCCGCGATCCGGTGGCTGGTCCTGCTGCCACCGGTCCCGAGGGCTCAAAGGTCGATCGAGACCCTCGCCCAGACCTGCCCGACCGGCCCGCGGATCTCGAGGATCAGGGGTCGGTTGGAGTACGCGGAGACGTTGATCCGGAACAGCAGCAGCCCGCCCTGCGTAGGTCCGAAGTAGGCCACGCTGTCGGGCACCGGCTGGGTCCCGTTCGGCTTCAGCAGCGTCGGCTCCCACACGTACTCGTTCAGGGCGGGGTCGAGCGGGATCGCGTTGTAGCGGTTGCCCTGGGTGTCGACCATGTCGAAGTTGTGGGCCGTGGTCAGCGGCGACTGCGTCTGGTTGCGGGCGGCCAGGAAGACGGCGAACCACTCCTCGTCGGGACGCAGCGGCGGGGTGCCGGGCGCCAGGCCCTTGAGGTACGCCATGTCCTCGACGTTGTACTGGTTGAGCTCGCGTGAGAGCTGCACCTGGTAGGTGATCCCGCCGGCGTCGACGTAGAAGCCCTCGTTGTCGGCGAAGTGGGGGTGGGCCTGCTTGTTTCCGCAGGCCGCCAGACCCAGCGCCAGCACCAGGCTCGCAGCCAATATCAACAGGGGACGGGCTCTCACGGCGCGCGGAAGTCTATCCCGAACGCCCGGCGAGACGATCCGCAGCGGCCGGTCACTGGGACGCGATCGAGGCCCGAGAGCCGCGCTCCCGGCCCTCTTCCAGGATCGAGCGCAGGCGCCGCATCGCCTTGGCCGCCTGACGCTTGTTCCAGGCCCGGGAGCCGAGCGCCTCGAGCACCCGATCCGAGAGCATCGCCGTCTCGGTCTCGATCGTGTACTCGACCTTGGTCGAGTCCCCGGGAGCCGGCGTCAGCGTGTAGGTCCCGACGATCCGGATCCGGTTGAACTTGCCGCCGCGGCCCCTCTCGACGATGCGGAACGGCGGCCGGATCTCGGCAAAGGTCATATCCGCCCAGGCGAACCGGCTCAGCGGAGCCTTGATGCGGAACCGCGCGCCTGCACCCGTGCCGATCGTGTTCTCGCGCAGGAGGTGCCAATCGACCAGGTAGTGGTCGGTGAATTCCGCGTGATTGGCGATGTCCGCGAGATAGTCGAAGACCTGCTCCCGGGGCTTGGAGATCGTGGTCGAGACGGTGACTGGATCCATACCGCCGGGAGTCTACGGGCCGCCTGTGGAGGGTGGCGTCGGGATCGCCCACGATGGGCCGATAAATGGTCTACGCAGCGCGCTGATCGGTGATCCGGATGCGTACCGCGTGCCCGAACTCGGGGCCGTGAACGAGGCGTGAGGCCGTGGGCGGCTCGCGGCGCGCTGCGCGGCACAGCTCGCACAGCATCCGGCCCGCGTCGTAGACGTAGACGCGCTCTCCGACCAGCGGAGTCCGGTGGCAGCGGTCACAGCGCTCGCAGCCTGCGGCGATCGCCCCGACGCTCCGCTTGAGCATCGCCAGTTCCAGCGCCGGCATGTCGCGAATCGAATCTCGCATCGTGCTCTGGTTCGCGCCCGACCATTGTCTTCCTTCTGATCCCGCTGGTTTTGGTTCGAATTGCGTTGGGTACGCGTTGACGAGACAGCTATCATTGTGCGTGGATCGGCCGGGCTTCGGAAGGCGCCGCCGTTAATTAGGAGATGGCCCATGAAGGCGTGGATGTCGGGCAACGTTGCGGGCACCGGGACTTTCCGCTGCACTGACTGCGATTACCCAGTGTCACTCGACGTGGCTGACGAGCTGCCCGAATGCCCCAATTGCGGCGGCCGAGAATTCGTCAGAGCATCGCTGTTCACGACCTCGCAGACCGCGATGGTGGAAATGGTTCCGGAGCTCGAGGATCAGAGTTGGCTCGATGAGCTGCGCCACGGCCTCGACGAGCCCGGTCAGTACCTCGCCTACCGCGAGGCCAACGAGGGTGTGGTCGCCTTCGGGCTGCGGCGCGAATGGACGCGGATCGGGCGCAGCCTCGCGGCTGACATTCGCTTCGACGACCCGACCGTATCGCGGCGCCACGCGCTGATCGTGCGCCAGCCGGACGGGCTCCGCGTCCTCGATGACCGCAGCCTCAACGGCGTGTTCGTCAACGGCGAGCGTGTCGAGTGGAGCACCCTGGCCGACGGCGACGAGGTCGTGATCGGCCGCCACCACCTGCATTTCGTCGAGGTCCCGGTTGTGTCCGGGATGCGCGACGCGCACCGGCCCAACGGCGAGACCAGCGCGCTCACGGGCTGAGCGGTCGGGACCGGGCCGCGCTCGCCTATAGTGCGGCTCGTCGATGGCGACCACAATCGCGGTCCTCTCCCAGAAAGGCGGCACCGGTAAGACGACGGCGGTTCGCACGCTGACGGACGTCTTCCGCCGTCTCGGGTTGACGGTTCTGGCCGTCGACCTCGACCCGCAGGGCAATCTCTCGGACTACCTCGACGTCGATCCCGATGCGTTCCCGACGATCGGGGACGTGCTGACCGGCCGCGCCGAGCCCGCCGAGGCGATCCACGGCGGGATCATCCCGGCCAACCTCGGCTTGGCCGAGGCCGAGCTCGTGCTTGGCGGGAAGATGGGCCGGGAGCTGACGCTCAAGAAGGCCCTGGCCCAGGTCAAGGGCGAATACGACGTGGT